>NZ_LNQB01000069.1 GCF_001651875.1 Sinorhizobium saheli | reverse complement strand
CCCATGACTGCCTCCAAAAGACAGTCTTGAATCTGATTTGCTCAGCCTTGGGAATCCCCAAGAGTCCACACGACCTAGAGCTGGATGCGCTCACATAGCGTTCGCGCCACGCTCTATCTGCTTGTTTTTGTCGCATTTGGGCGACGTCAAGTGATTCCACCTGACTGCAAAATGCTCTGAAGCCCCACGAGCCCCGGATCAGACGGATTCGACCGTCTCGACCTCCGGAACGAAGTGGCGCAGGAGATTCTGCACGCCGTGCCTCAGCGTCGCCGTCGATGACGGGCAGCCGGAGCAGGCCCCCTTCATGTTGAGGAACACGGTGCCGTTCCTGAAGCCGCGGAAAGTGATGTCGCCGCCGTCCTGGGCGACGGCCGGACGCACCCGCGTTTCGAGCAGTTCCTTGATCGTCGCGACGATCGCCTCGTCACCCTCGTCGAAGAATTCGCCTTCCTCGTCCTGTTCCTCGGCACGGCCGGCGCCCGACATGATCGGCTGGCCGGACATGAAATGCTCCATGATCGAGCCGAGGATGGCGGGCTTCAGGTGCTGCCACTCCTGCCCCTGCTTGCTGACGGTGATGAAATCGTAACCGAAATAAACGCCGTTGACGCCGGGGATGGAGAAAAGCCGGGCGGCGAGCGGCGATCCGGCCTCTGCCTCCTCCACGCTGCGGAATTCGGCCGTGCCGTTTTCCAGCACGACCTTGCCGGGCAGGAACTTGAGGGTAGCCGGATTCGGCGTGGCTTCGGTCTGGATGAACATGTCTTTCTCCATGCGGCCGGGAGCGCCTCTCGACCGGCTCTTTAGAATTGTTCAAAAATATAGGTGCCTCGCGTGGAAGCCGCAAGTGCGTTATCGCCTCACCTGCATGTTTCCTTCAGGTCAGCGCGTCGATTTCCTCGTCCGTCAGGAGATCGGGAATGACGGTGACGGGAATCGGGAAGGCGGCCGCCTTTCCGGCGATGGAGGAAACCAGTGGGCCCGGGCCCTCCTTCGCCGATCCGGCCGCAAGCACCAGGATCGCGATGTCGCGGTCCTCTTCGATCGCCGCGTGGATCTGCTCGGTGGCGATGCCCTCGCGAATGACGATTTCCGGCTCGATGCCGATCCGTTCGCGCACCGTCTGGGCGACCTTGGCAAGCGTCGCCTCGGCCTCCTCGCGGGCTTCCGCGCGCATGATCTCCTCGACCCCCAGCCATTGCTGGAAGTCGCCATCGGCGATGACGTAGAGCAGCACCAGGCCGCCGTTGGAATTCTTCGCGCGCATGCCGGCGTAATGCACCGCCCGGGTGCATTCCGGCGTATCGTCGATCACCGCCATGAACTTGCGGCGGTGACCTTCCAGTCGTGAGAGTCGGGTCGAAACCATGGGATGAACATTACAACGCCGCACGGCGCCTGCAAGGTCTCATTTCGGTGGAGCATACCAACGGCGGTGGATTCCGGCTGATGGGAGAGAACCTCCCACCCTTCGTATCACTGCAGAAAGCCGATGATCTCGCGCACCTCGCGCATGGTCTTCTCCGCCCGCTCACGGGCGCGTTCGCCGCCCTTGCGCAGGATCGCGTCGATATGCGCGGTATCGTCCATCAACCGGCGCATCTCGGCGGTGATCGGCGCAAGCACGCTGACGGCAAGGTCGGCGAGGGCCGGCTTGAAGACCGAGAATTGCTGGCCGCCGAACTCGGCGAGCACGGCTTCCTTCGACTTGTCGGAGAGCGCGGCATAGATGCCGACGAGGTTCTCGGCTTCCGGGCGGCTCTTCAGTCCCTCGACTTCGCTCGGCAGCGCGTCCGGATCGGTCTTGGCCTTGCGGATCTTCTTCAGGATCGTGTCGGCGTCGTCCATGAGGTTGATGCGCGACAGGTCCGAGGGATCGGACTTCGACATCTTCTTCGTGCCGTCCCGCAGCGACATGACGCGCGGCGCCGGTCCGCCGATCAACGGCTCCACCGGCGGGAAATAGGCATGGATCGGCTCTTCGCCAACGACGATGTCGACGCCGTAGCCGCGCGCCCGGATGTGCTCCATGAAATCGATATTGAACTTCTGGGCGATGTCGCGGGTGAGCTCCAGGTGCTGTTTCTGGTCGTCGCCGACCGGAACATGGGTGGCGCGATAGACGAGGATGTCGGCCGCCATCAGGCTCGGATAGGCGAGCAGGCCGAGCGAGGCGTTCTCGCGGTCCTTGCCGGCCTTGTCCTTGAACTGGGTCATCCGGTTCATCCAGCCGATGCGGGCGACGCAGTTGAAGATCCAGGCGAGCTCGGCGTGCTGCGGCACGGCCGACTGATTGAAGACGATGTGCTTCTCGGGATCGATGCCGGAGGCGATGAAGGCGGCAGCGATCGAGCGGATCTGGCCCGGCAGGTCCTCATGCACGAGCTGCGCCGTGATCGAGTGCAGGTCGACGACGCAATAGATGCAGTCGTTGTTCTCCTGCAGCGCGACGAACTTGCGGATAGCGCCGAGATAATTGCCGAGATGCAGGTTGCCGGTCGGCTGAACGCCGGAAAATACGAGCGGCTTGAATTCGTTCATATCGTTTCCCATCGGACTTGTGGAGGGCCCGTCCCCGAGGTTGATGTCCGCCGCGCTTATGCACGGCGACCCGGGCGCAATCAAGAGGCATCAATCAGGCCGGCTGCAGGAGGTCCCATCGGTTGCCGAAGGGATCGGCGAAGACTGCAACCGTCCCATAGGCTTCGTGGCGCGGCTCTTCGAGAAATTCGACGCTGGCCCCAAGCATCGCCCGGTGGTCGCGGGCAAAGTCGTCGGTGAAGAGGAAGAAGCCGACCCGGCCGCCGGTCTGGTTGCCGATCGCAGCGTGCTGCCTCTCGCCTTCGGCCCTGGCGAGCAGGAGCGCGGTTTCCGTCGCACCTTTCGGCCGAACCACGACCCAGCGCTTGCCTTCGGCGAGCCTGCTATCCTCGACCAGATCGAAACCGAGCCTGCCGCAATAGAAGGCGATTGCCTCGTCGTAGTCCGGCACGACGATGGCGACGCGGGCGATCGTCTGCTTCATGGTGCCTGCGAGTCCTCGCCGGGCGCAGCTCCGACCGGCGCCGACTTCCCCCGTCTCAGGCTTCGGCGGATCATCGCGAGGCTGGCGCCGCCGAGGCCGAAGGCAAAAGCGAAATAGATCACCATCGCCGCGGCGATCAGCGCGCCGAGCGTGACGGCGCGGGTGGCGAGCGGCGCCGCCGACGAGAGCGGAAAGGCGAGCCAGCCGATGGCGAAATGCAAGGCGACGGCCATGATCGCGGCGGCGATCACGAGACGGGGAATCCTTGTCAGCAATGGGACGTCGCGGCCCCAATGGCCGCGCCAGACGAGCGTCGCGAAGAGCAGCAGGGCATTCACCCAGCCGGCGACGATCTCGGCGGTGGCGATGCCGCTCGCGGCAAGCGACGGAAAGAGCGTCAGCGCCAGCGAGACGTTCACGACGACGGAAATGCCGGCGAAGATCATCGGCGTGCGGGTGTCCTCGCGGGCGAAGAAGCCGGGGATGAAGGCCTTGATCAGCACGAAGGCCGGCAGGCCGAGGCCGTAGATCGCCAGGATATGGCCGACCACGACGGTCGATTCCGGCGAGAACTTGCCGCGCTCGAAGAGGAGCCGGACGATCGGCTCCGACATGACGAGGAGTGCCGCGGCAGCGGGCAGCGTCAGGAAGAGCGTGAACTCGACGGAGCGGTTCTGGAGATTCGCCGCCTCGTTGAGATTGCCGGCGCGCAGCGCCCGGGCGAGTTCCGGCAGCAGCACGGTCGCGACCGCGATGCCGACGACGCCGAGCGGAAGCTGGTAGATGCGGTCGGCATAGACGAGCGAGGAGACCGCGCCCTCCTTGGCGGAGGCGATGTTGGTGTTGATCAGCAGGTTGATCTGGGTGATGCCGCCGGTGATCGCCGCCGGCAGCGCCAGCACGAGCAGGCGCTTGACGTTCGCGGTCAACCTCGGCCGGCGAAAGCCGATCCTGATTCCGGCATTGCGCACGGCGACCCAGACGATCGCGAGCTGCACCAGTCCGGCGGCGAGTACGCCCCAGGAGAGGTCGTAGCCGACGGCGATCGCGTCCTGGCCGCTCAGCCAGGCATAGGCGAGCACGCCGATCAGGATGATGTTCAGGAACACCGGCGCGATTGCCGCGGCGAAATAGCGGTGCAGCGAATTCAGCATGCCCGCCATCATCGCCGCCAGCGACATGCAGGCGAGATAGGGGAACATGATCGTGGCGAAGGAGACGGTGCTCGCGAGTTTCGCCGGATCGTCGGAAAAGCCCGGAGCGATCAGTTCCCGGACGATGAAGGGCATCGCCAGTTCCATGGCTATCGTCAGGATCAAGAGCAGCGTGAACAGCACGCCGAAGACCTCTTCGGAGAAACGGCGGGCGCCGTCCATGCCGCGCGCCTCGATCTCCTTGGCGAAGAGCGGCACGAAGGCGGAGTTGAACGCCCCTTCGGCGAAGAGCCGGCGGAAGGTGTTCGGCAGGCGGAAGGCGGTATTGAACGCGTCGGCAACCGGCCCGGTGCCGAGCGCGGCCGCCATGAAGGTTTCGCGGACGAAGCCGAAGATGCGGCTGCCGAGCGTGGCGCCGCCGACGGTTGCGAATTTCTTGACCAAGCTCATGTTTCGGCTTTTGTCGGTTTGGCGGCGTGCGACGACCGCGGAAGATGGGCCGGTGCGATGATGCCGGAGGGCATGCGCTCGCGCGCCTCGTCGACCTCGCCCGCCAGCACCGCCTTCAGGCGCGCGGCAATGTTGCCCTGCCGGTTCTCGTTGGTGATCTTCGCGCCGACCAGGTCGGTCACGTAGAAGGTGTCGATCACCTTCTCGCCGAAGGTGGTGATGTGGGCGGAGGCGATGTCGAGCGAGAGGTCGGAAAGGACCGTGGTGATCTCGGAAAGCAGGCCCGGCCGATCCAGGCCCTCGACCTCGATGACGGTGAACTTGTTCGACAGCGTGTTGCTGATCGTCACCTCGGGCGTGACCGTGAAGGCCTTGCTGCGCTTCTTCGTCCGGGTGCGACTGGCGATCACCTCCGGCAGCCGCTTGCGGCCGGCAAGCACGTCCTCGATCAGCTTGCCGATGCTCGCGGCGCGGCGCGTCTCATCCTCGTCCACCGAGAATTCGCGGTTGACGAGGATCGTGTCGAGCGCGCGGCCGTCCGAGGTGGTGTGAATCTGCGCACCGACGATGTTGGCGCCCGCCGCGGCGCAGGCGCCGGCGATGACGGTCAGGAGGCGCGGATGGTCCGGCGAAAGCACGGTGATTTCGGTGACGGCGTGAAAATCATGGGTGCGGACCATGGTCGCCAGCGTCTTGCCGGCGCGGTCCGCATCACGAATGAACAAGGCGTGCCGCACCTGGTCCTCGAGCGCCACCGTCAGGAGGTAGGGCTGGTAGTGCAGCCGGACATAGGCGTCCCGCTCCTTGCGCGGCCAATCCTTGAGCGCCTCGCCAAGCACGTGGGCGGCATGCTTCGCCCGTTCCTTGCGCGACAGTTCCGAGAAGCCGCCCGAGAGCAGAAGCTCGGTCTCGTAGAAAAGCGTGCGCAGCAATTGCCCCTTCCAGCCGTTCCAGACGCCGGGTCCGACGGCGCGGATGTCGCAGACGGTCAGGATGAGCAGCATCTTCAGCCGCTCGAGCGACTGCACGCGCTCGGCGAAATCGACGATCGTCTTGCGGTCGTTGAGATCGCGGGTCTGCGCGACCATCGACATGATCAAGTGTTCCTCGACCAGCCAGACCACCATTTCGGTCTGTTTCGGCGAGAGACCGAGACGCGGGCAGAGCTTGCGCGCCACCTTGGCCCCCGCGATCGAGTGATCCTCCGGACGTCCCTTGGCGATATCGTGCAAGAGGACGGCAACGTAGAGCGCCTCGCGGTCCTCGATGCCCGGCATCAGCATCGCCGTCAACGGATGCGCATCTTCCTCCAGCCCGCGATCGATGCGCGACAGGATGTCGACCGAGCGCAGCAGATGCTCGTCCACCGTATAGTGGTGATA
This sequence comes from Sinorhizobium saheli, assembly GCF_001651875.1. Taxonomy (GTDB): domain Bacteria; phylum Pseudomonadota; class Alphaproteobacteria; order Rhizobiales; family Rhizobiaceae; genus Sinorhizobium; species Sinorhizobium saheli. Next base: position 135,634 of record NZ_LNQB01000069.1, on the reverse strand, counting down.
CATGTTGAACTGCATCATCGACACGATCTTGCCGAACTCCGGGATGAAGCGGCCGAGGACGCCGGACTCGTTCATGCGCCTCAGAATGAGTTCCGGATTGCGGCGCGAGGTGAGGATCGAGAGGAAGAGCCGGTTCGCCTCCTCGTTTTCGCGCAGTTGCGGCGTGATCAGGCTCAACGAGCGCGTCACCTGCTTGAGCGCGGCCGGATGAAACTCCAGCCCGTTGATATCGGCGACATGGAACAGGCGCAAAAGGTTGACCGGATCGCGCTTGAAGGCATCCACGCTTGCGAGGGCGATGCGCCCGCCGTCGTCGACGAAGTCGAGCGTGCCGGCGATCTTGCGGATGCGGTGCCTGAAGCGGCTGAAGACGCCGGAGATTCCCGGCGTGTCCTTGGCCTGCTGGTCCTCCAGCGCCGCGCAGAAGATGCGGGTCAGATCGCCGACATCCTTGGCGACCAAGAAGTAATGCTTCATGAAGCGCTCGACCGACGAGAGGCCGGGATGGTCGTGGTAGCCGAGGGCCTCGGCGATCTCGCGCTGGATGTCGAAGGAGAGGCGTTCCTCGGCCTTGCCGGTCAGGAAGTGCATGTGGCAGCGCACCGCCCACAGGAAATCGTCCGCCTTGCGGAAGAGCTTGTATTCCTGCTTCGAGAGGACGCCGAGCTTGACGAGATCGGCGGAGTCCTTGACCCGGTAGAAATACTTGGCGATCCAGAACAGCGTATGCAGGTCGCGCAAGCCCCCCTTGCCTTCCTTGACGTTCGGCTCGACGAGGTAGCGCGTGTCGCCCGCCTTGCGGTGGCGCTCGTCGCGCTCGGCGAGCTTGGCGGCGATGAATTCCGGGCCGGTATTGCGGACGATCTCGCGGTCGAAGCGCCCCTCGAGCTCGCTCGCCAGCTCCTCGGAACCGCAGATGTAGCGGGATTCCAGGATCGCCGTGCGGATCGTCATGTCGGCGCGCGACAGGCGGATGCATTCCTCGATGGTGCGCGTCGCATGGCCGACCTTGAAGCCCAGGTCCCAGAGAATATAGAGCATGAACTCGATCGCCGGCTCCGCCCAGACCGCCTTTTTCTGAGGCAGCAGGAAGAGGAGGTCGATGTCCGAGCCGGGGGCGAGCGTGCCGCGGCCGTAGCCGCCGACGGCGGTTACCGCGATGCGCGCGGCGGCCGGCGCGTTCGCCGCGTCGAACACCTGGTTCAGCACGAAGTCATGCAGCACCGTAATGAGCTGGTCCTGCAGCCAGGAGATGCGCTCGGCGCATTTCAGCCCCGCGCCATCCGCCGTCAGCAGCTCGCGCGCCTTGGCGCGCCCGGCGACGTTCGCCGCCTTGAAGGCGGCGAGCAAGGCGCGACGCATTGGCTCGCGCTGCTCGGCATGGGCGGAGGCGATGAAGTCGCATTTCGCCCGGAGGCCCGCGACGTCGAGAATTTCGGGAAAGGAAGTTTCGTGTCTGGCCATGAAGTGCCGAGGGGCGTCCTGTCCGACTGATTGTGTGGTCCGCTGCATGTGCAAGCGCTCCTGCATGTCATTCGGATCGAGGCCTGGCCTGGGCCGGAATCATGCAGCATTTCAAGCACTACTACGCACCTTACGAGAAAGGCATGCGCCGCTGTATAGCCTTTTTGCCGCCGGAATGACAGGAAAAATCGGTGCCGCCGCGGACGGATGCGAGACAGGCACGGGGGCGGCGAAATCAGCGGCTGGCGGCCTCCTTCTTCAGCGCATAAAGGGCTTCGAGCGCCTCGCGGGGCGTCATGTCGTCCGGGTTCAGCGCTTTCAGCGCCTCCTCCACCTTCGAGGGCCCGGATGCTCTCGCCGCCTCCTCGCGCCGGACCGCGACCTGGAAGAGCGGCAGGTCGTCGATCAGCTGGCTCGCCGGGTTCTTGCGGTCGGCGTCCTCGAGCTTGGCGAGCACGTCCCGCGCCCTTGCCACCACGGAGGCCGGCAGGCCGGCAAGGCGGGCGACCTGGATGCCGTAGGAACGGTCGGCGGCGCCCGGGCCGACCTCGTGCAGGAAGATCACGTCGCCGTCCCACTCCTTGACGCGCATCGTCGCGTTGGACAGCCGGCCGAGCTTTTCGGAAAGCACCGTCAGCTCATGGAAATGGGTGGCGAAGAGGCCCCGGCAGCGGTTGACCTCGTGCAGATGCTCGACCGCCGCCCAGGCGATCGACAGGCCGTCGAAGGTCGCCGTGCCGCGGCCGATCTCGTCGAGGATGACGAGCGACCGGTCCGTCGCCTGGTTGAGGATCGCCGCCGTCTCGACCATCTCGACCATGAAGGTGGAGCGGCCGCGGGCGAGGTCGTCGGAGGCGCCGACGCGGGAGAACAGCCTGTCGACGACGCCGATATGCGCCGCGGCGGCGGGCACGAAGGAGCCCATCTGCGCCATGATCGCGATCAGCGCGTTCTGGCGCAGGAAGGTCGACTTGCCGCCCATGTTGGGGCCGGTCAAGAGCCAGATCGCGCCCCCCTCCTCGCCCTCCGGCGGAGAGAGGTCGCAGCCGTTGGCGACGAAGGGATTGGCCGCCTGGCGGCGCAGCGCCTGCTCGACGACGGGATGGCGCCCCCCGTCGATGGAAAACCTGCGTGACCGGTCGACCGTGGGGCGCACATAGTTCTGCTCTTCGGCCAGGATGGCAAGTCCTGCCGAGACGTCGATCGTCGCGAGCGCCAGCGCTGCCGCCTTGATCGCCTCGGCATGGGCGACGACCTCGCGCGCCATCGCCTCGAACGTCTCCAGCTCGATCGCCAGCGCCCGGTCGGCGGCGTTGGCGATCTTGGTTTCGAGCTCGGCGAGTTCGGTGGTGGTGAAGCGCATGGCATTCGCCATGGTCTGGCGATGGATGAAGCGGGCGCGGCCGGCGTCCGTATCGGTCATCGCGCCGGCATTGCCGGCGGTCACCTCGATGAAGTAGCCGAGCACGTTGTTGTGCTTGATCTTCAGCGACTTGATGCCGGTCTCTTCGCAATATTGAAGCTGCAGGCCGGCGATCACCCGGCGCGACTGGTCGCGCAGCGCCCGCATCTCGTCGAGCTCGGCGCTCGCGCCCTCGCGGACGAAGCCGCCGTCGCGCTTCAGGAGCGGCAGCTCCTCGGCGAGCGTCGCATCGAGCCGCGCCAGCAATTCCGCCGGCAGGGCGGCGATCTTGTCCCGCGCCTCGGTGAGTTCGGCGGAAAGCTCGGCGCGCAGGAGCAGCGCCGAGATCGCCGCGGCCGCCCGCAGCCCCGCCTGGATGGCGCCGAGATCGCGCGGGCCGCCGCGGCCGAGCGCGATCCGGGACAGCGCCCGCGGCATGTCCGGCGCGCGCCGGAGCGCGTCGCGCACATCGGCCGCGAAGCGCGGCTGGTCGGCAAGCATTTCGATCGAATCGAGCCGTCGGTTGATCCGCTCCGGGTCGGTCAGCGGCGACATCAGCCGCTCGCCGAGGAGCCGGGCGCCGCCGCTGGTCACCGTGCGGTCGAGCGCCCTGAGCAGGCTTCCCTCGCGCGAGCCCGACAGCGTCTTGGCGAGTTCCAGATTGGCGCGGGTCGCCGGGTCGATGAAGAGGGTCGAGGCGACGCTTTCCCGTTCGGGGATGCCGAGGGCGGGGCGCTCCTGAAGCTGCGTCTTCTCCACATAGGAGATCGCCGCCGAGGCCGCCGCAAGCTCCGCGCGGGAAAAGCTGCCGAAGCCGTCGAGGGTCTTGACGCCGTAGTAGCGGGCAATCCGGCCCTCCGCCGTCGCGCTGTCGAAGAGGACGGCGGGCTGCGGCACGGCGACGCGGCCGAGCACGTCGAAGACCGGGCGCAGCTCCGGATCGTGAAAGACCGTGTCGGGCAGGATCAGTTCGCGCGGCTCGATGCGCAGGATATCGGCGAGCAGACGGCTGTCGCCCGTCTCGGCCAGGCGGAAGATGCCGGTCGAAATATCGATCCAGGCAAGCGCATAGGCCGGTTCCGAACCGCTGCGGATACGGGCGAGCGCCATAAGGTAGTTCGATTCCGATGGCGAAAGCAGCTTGTCCTCGGTGATCGTCCCCGGCGTCACCAGGCGCACGACGTCGCGGCGCACCACCGACTTGCTGCCGCGCTTCTTGGCCTCGGCCGGGTCCTCCACCTGCTCGCAGACGGCGACGCGGTAGCCGAGCGCGATCAGCTTCTGCAGGTAGTCATCGGCCGCATGCACCGGCACCCCGCACATCGGGATTTCCTGTCCGAGGTGCTGGCCGCGTTTCGTCAGCGTGATGCCGAGGGCGCGGGAAGCCTCCACGGCGTCCTGGAAGAACAGCTCGTAGAAGTCGCCCATGCGGTAGAACAGAAGCGAATCCGGGTTGTTCGCCTTGATCTCGATGAACTGCTCCATCATCGGCGTGGCGGCGGAGCGGCTCTCTTGGCTGGCGAGATCGGACACGGAAAGGACGTCGCCCGCTGGGCTCGATGCATCCATCAGGAAATTCATGATTGTTCCAAAAAAAGAGATGTCACACTATCCGCAAGCATTTATAGACGACAACAACAAAGAGGCGGATCGAAAGGATCGCCCACAGGAGGTTGAGGAAAGATGCCGGCTACCGACAAGTCAGACCGCACGATGACGAGCGTGACCGCGCAGGAGGCGCTCGATTTTCATGCCCAGGGTCGCCCCGGAAAGCTGGAGATCGCGCCGACGAAACCGATGGCGACGCAGCGCGACCTGTCGCTCGCCTATTCGCCCGGCGTCGCCGTGCCGGTCAAAGCCATCGCCGAGGACCCGGCGACGGCCTACGACTACACGGCGCGCGGCAACATGGTGGCGGTGATTTCCAACGGCACCGCCATCCTCGGCCTCGGCAATCTCGGCGCGCTCGCCTCGAAGCCGGTGATGGAGGGCAAGTCGGTCCTCTTCAAGCGCTTCGCCGACGTCGATTCGATCGACCTCGAGGTCGATACCGAGAATGTCGACGAGTTCGTCAACTGCGTGCGCTTCCTCGGCCCGTCCTTCGGCGGCATCAACCTCGAGGACATCAAGGCGCCGGACTGCTTCATCATCGAGCAGCGGCTGCGCGAGGTGATGGACATTCCCGTCTTCCATGACGACCAGCACGGCACCGCCATCATCGCCGCCGCCGGTCTCATCAACGCGCTGGCGCTGACCGGCCGCGACTTCAAGACGACCAGGCTCGTCTGCAACGGCGCCGGGGCTGCGGCGATCGCCTGTATCGAGCTCATCAAGGCGATGGGCTTCAACCCGGCGAATGTCATCCTCTGCGACACCAAGGGCGTCATCTACAAGGGCCGCACGGACGGCATGAACCAGTGGAAGTCGGCGCATGCGGTCGATACGGACCGCCGGACGCTCGCCGAGGCGCTCGACGGCGCCGACGTGTTCTTCGGCCTCTCGGCCAAGGGCGCGCTGTCGACGGAGATGGTGCTGTCCATGGCGGAGCGGCCGATCATCTTCGCCATGGCCAACCCGGATCCGGAGATCACGCCGGAGGAGGTTGCGCGCATCCGCGACGACGCGATCGTCGCGACCGGGCGATCCGATTATCCGAACCAGGTCAACAACGTCCTCGGCTTCCCCTATATCTTCCGCGGCGCCCTCGACGTGCGCGCCTCGACGATCAACGACACGATGAAGATCGCCGCGGCTGAGGCGCTCGCGAACCTGGCGAAGGAGGACGTGCCGGACGACGTCGCCGCCGCCTACCAGGGCAACCGGCCGCGCTTCGGACCGCAATACATCATTCCCGTCCCCTTCGACCCCCGCCTCATCTCGGCGATCCCGATGGCCGTGGCGAAGGCCGCCATGGAGACGGGTGTCGCGCGCAAGCCGATCGAGGACCTCGCCGCCTACGGGCAGCAGCTTTCCGCGCGGCGCGACCCGATCGCCTCGACCCTGCAGCGCATCTTCGAAAGAGTGCGCCGCCAGCCGAAGCGGATCGTCTTTGCCGAGGGCGAGGAAGTGCAGATGATGCGCTCGGCCATCGCCTATGCCAACCAGGCGCTCGGCACCGCCATCCTGCTCGGGCGCGAGGAAGTGATGCGCGAGACCGCCGAACGCGAAGGCATCGACCTCAACCGCGCGGGCATCCAGATCGTCAATGCGCGCGTATCGAAACGCGTCGGCGCCTACACCGATTTCCTCTATGCCCGGCTGCAGCGCAAGGGCTATCTCTTCCGCGACGTGCAGCGCCTGATCAATACCGACCGGAACCATTTTGCCGCCTGCATGGTAGCGCTCGGCGACGCGGACGGCATGGTCACCGGCCTCACCCGCAACTATTCGACCGCACTCGAGGACGTGCGCCGCTGCATCGACGCCAAGCCCGGCCACCGGGTCATCGGCGTTTCGCTTGCGCTCTGCCGCGGCCGCACGGTGCTCGTCGCCGACACCGCTGTGCACGACATGCCGACGGCCGAGGAACTGGCCGACATCGCCGAGGAGGCCGCCGGGCTCGCCAAGCGGCTCGGCTATATGCCGCGCGTCGCGATGCTCGCCTATTCGACCTTCGGCCACCCGTCCGGCGAGCGTTCGGAACGCGTGCGCGAGGCAGTGAAGATCCTCGACAAGCGCCGCGTCGATTTCGAATATGACGGCGAAATGGCCGCAGACGTCGCGCTCAATCAGCGCGTGATGGAGCAGTATCCGTTCTGCCGGCTCTCCGGCACGGCCAACGTGCTGGTGATGCCTGCATTCCACTCGGCGTCGATCTCCACGAAGATGCTCCAGGAACTGGGCGGCTCGACGGTCATCGGCCCGCTGCTCGTCGGCCTCGACAAATCGGTGCAGATCGCCTCGATGGCCGCCAAGGACTCCGACCTCGTCAACCTCGCCGCGATCGCGGCCTATAATGCCGGTACCTGATCGGGGGTGTATCGTTTCGGAACGGGATCGTACCGCGGCTAAACATTTCGCTTGAGGTCGTGCAGTAACGATACATACAAGTTCGACAAAACAAGAGCCCGCTTCCCGATAACGGAGGCGGGCTCAATATATTGTGGCCGATCTACTTCGTACGTCATGAAATGAGAGGATTTTGGCGCGCGCGTCGGCTTCCCTCCTAGCCGGCTGCGAAGCCCTTCCCCTTGTGTTCTTGCACTGCTTCGTCATGAAATCCAGATCAACCACGAGCTACACTTCGACCCTTCAAGATCAAAAGTCAAATTCATCATTAATAACTGGTTAATACTAGGCGGAGCCTGGACGCACCACGGCGGCTGCATGCGACGGGCACAGGCGTTCGAATGCTCTACCGAAGAGGGATCATGAGACGGAGGAAAAGCGGCTTGCGTCGGCGCCGTAATAGTTGAGGTAGCGGCCGGAGATATTGCTGATCGGCAGGACGATCAGAACATCCGTGGTATTGAAGGCGTGATCGACGACCGCACCGTCGCCGACCATGGCGCCGAGCCGCATGTAGCCCTTGATCAGCGGCGGCAGGGCCGAGAGCGCCTTCTTCGGATTGACCGCTTCCGGCGGCATCAGGTCCATCGTCCGATGCCGTTCCGGCCGTGCGGCAACCGCCCACTCGTCCTTTGCCCGAATGTTGTGGTGCAGGAAGGAGAGCGCCAGCGCATGCTCTTCCGGAATGACGCCCGGAAACGAGGCGCAACCGAACATCGCGTCGATGCCATGCTTCAGCGCATAGGCCCAGTTGCCCTGCCAGAGCAGTTCGACCGTGCGTTTCGTGCGGTATTCGGGCAGGACGCAGGAGCGGCCGAGCTCCATGAAGCGCTTGCCGCGATGGCGCGCCAGCAGGTCGCCGATCGCGAACTCGGAGCCCGAGTAGAAGCCGCCGGCCCGCTCGGCGATCTCCTGGCGCAACAGGCGGTAGGTGCCGACGATCTGCTCTTCCGGATCGCCCTCGATGGAGGTGTCGAGTACGAGCAGATGATCGCAGATCGCGTCCCAGTCATCGACGTCGCGCCTGCGCCGCGCGGCCTCGGGCGTCGCCTGCGCGTTCATCTCCTCGACGAAGACCCTATAGCGCACCGCCTGGGCGGCATCGATCTCGGCGGCGGAACGGGCGAGTCGCGTCTCGAGATTGGCGATCCGGCCGAGAACATCGGCCGCCGCAGCCGCAACAGTCTGGCGGACACAAGCGTTGGAAGCGTCAACCACGCGCGCGGAATCCAGAATTTCGATCATCATACGGTGCCATCCCGAATCGCCGTTCCTGCCGGGGTTAGACCACGTTTCTGCAACAAGATAGTGACACGGGCGCAGCAAACAATCCCGTTGCCGGCGGAAGCGGAGGGAGAATCAGGCTGCCCCGCCCGCGAGAAAGCGGCCGACCTCGGCGAGAAGCCGCGTCGGGTCGGCGGGCTTGGCGATGACCGCGTCGGCGCCGGCCGCGATGAGGCTCTGGTGCAGGCCGTCGCGATTGTCCGAGGTCAGGACGATAACCGGCAGGCGCCGGCCGCCGCCGGCCGCCTCCCGCTCGCGAAGGCGGCTCAGCATGGCGAGACCGTCGCCGCCCGGCATGTTGAGGTCCGTGACGACGAGGGCCGGCGCGACCTGGCGCACGCCGGCTCCGTGGAGCGCCGCCTCGAGCGCTGCAAAATCGCTGACGTGATCGACGGCGTGGCCGGCGCGCGCCAGCACCGTCCGCAGCATGAGCGCATTGACCGGATCGTCCTCGGCAAGCAGGACCCGGCGAGCATTCGCCACGGCGGCGGCACGCGCCGGCTCCTCCCGCAGCACCGGCCGGTTGTCGTTGATCGCATCCCGCTTTTCGATGCCCTTGAGGCGGCCGAGCAGGACGTCGACGAGCGACTTCTCGCGCAAGGGGCGGATCAGCCAAGCCTCATAGCCGTCCATGCGGCTGACCGGATGGCTCGCCCGCTCCTCGGGGCTGATCAGGCAGGTCCGGCGCAAGGTCAGTTGGCCCGCTACCGGCCCTCCCCTCGCCTCATCGGAGGCAAGAAGCTCGCGGAACTCGGCCGCACGGCGATAGTCGACGATGATATCCGTCAGCGGCAGGCGATCGGCCGCGGCGCGGGCGATCGCGGCCCGCGCATCGGCAACGGTCGCCGCCCGGCGGCATTCGCCGCCGAGCGTCTCGACGGTCGCCGCAAGGGCGGCCGCAACCGGACCGTCCGGCGCCAGCACCAGCACATGCGCGCCCGCCAGCACGCGGCGCCGCTTATCCACCGAGAGGTCGGCGCCCGCCACCGGGAAGCGGACCTCGAAGCGGCTGCCCCTTCCGGCAACGCTCGACGCCGTCAGGCTTCCGCCGAAGGCCTCCATGATCCGGCGCGATATCGCCAGGCCCAAACCCGTCCCCTTGGCGCGCTGCGCATCGTCACCGGCCTGCTCGAATTCGTCGAAGACGCGCGCAAGTTCGTCGGCGGACATGCCGGGTCCGCTGTCGTCGATCCGGATGCGCAGCGCGCCATCGAAGACATCGGCGGCAACGAGGACGCCGCCCTTCCCGGTAAACTTCACCGCGTTGCCGATGACGTTGAACAGCACCTGGCGAAGGCGCGCCGCATCGAAGGTCATCAGTCGAGGCACGTCCGCGGCAATCGTCGCACCGATTTCGATGCCCTTTTCATGCGCGCGCGGGGACAGCATTTCCACCACGTTCTCGATCACCTGGCGCAGATCCTGTTCGGCCGGATGCAACAGGAACCGTCCGGCCGAAAGCGACGAGAAATCGATCAGGTCCTCGACCAGCTGGACGAGCGCATGGCCGGATTGCTGCATGCCTGCCAGATAATTCTTCTGTTCGCCGGACAGGCGCGTCTCGGCGAGCAGCCGGCTCATGCCGAGAATGCCGGAAAGCGGCGTGCGGATCTCGTGACTGACGGTGGCGAGCAGGCGAGACTTCGCCCGGCTCGCCTCCTCGGCACGGCGGCGCGCCTCCTCCCTCTCGCTCGCGGCCAGCGCTTCCTCGGTCACGTCGCGCGCGATGCTGTGGCGGATCAGCCGTCCCTGCGCCGGCTCGCGAAGGACGACGTCATGCCAATCGTAAAGGCGCGTGCCGGCCGGCGTCGCGATCTGCGCGAGGTAATGGTCGGGACCCGAGGCCGGCTCAAAGCGCAGGCCCAGCTCCGCGCATGTCGCCCCTCTCGCATCCGCGCGGCCGCAGACCTGATGGAAGAGGCGATTGGCCGCAACGATCCTGCCATCCATGCCGCGCATGACGGCGAGGTCGCCCAGCGCATCGTGGATCGTCGAAAGGAGCGCCGCGGTTTCGGACGATTGCCACACCGCGTCCTGCGCATCTTCGTCGGCAACCGTCCGCGGCACCGGAGCCTCGCGCTCGTCGGCAAGAAGCAGGAAGGCGCCGGCAAGGCCCCCGACCGCGATGACTACCGGCAGCAAATGGAGCCCCGCACGCACGGCGACGGCAAGGAGCAGCGCCGCCGCCGCGATGCCGACGAGGGCAAAGGCGATGCGGGCGACGGGGCCACTTAGGGCTGCCGGCGACGGAAGCACAGCCGCGCCCCGCATGGCCTGAACCGGCACGGTCTTGCCCTGGCGCGGGCCCAAGCCCGCGCCGGCCCCTGTCGCTCGCTGAGTGGGTGACGGCTCGCTCATGCCCCGGGCGTAGCATGGCGAGCCTTCCGAATGCCTTCAGCGCCTCTCTAAAGTTTTAGCGAACGCGTTCTTTTTGCCTGCAGCAGTTCGTCGACAATGATCGCGCCGGCGCCGAGCGTGATGAAGCTGTCGGCCAGATTGAAGACCGCAAAGGACCAAGTGGCCGTGTGGAACAGGATATAGTCGATGACATAGCCGAAGAGCAGCCGGTCGACGAGATTGCCGAGCGCGCCGGCGATGATCATCGCATAGCCGAGATGGGCGAAGAAGCGGTCGCTCGGCGTGCGGCGCCACAGCCAGACGACGAAGGCGACGACCGCCAGCCGGATGCCGACGATGAACCAGCCTTCCATGCCGGAGAGCATGGAGAAGGCGACGCCGTAATTATAGGTCCGGTAGAGCGCGAGCATCGGAACGACGGGCACCGCCTCCTGGAACGGCAGAAAGGCTTCGACCAGATACTTGATAAGCTGATCGGCCGCGATCGCGACGAGGATGAAGAGCGCGATCGGCAGCGGCCGCGAGAACAGGGTCCTTGCTTCATTCATCATAAGGCATCCAGGGACAGGAGATGACGGCGGGCCTCGAACAGCATGATGCCGGTGGCGATCGCGAGATTGAGCGAATCGGCGCGCCCTGCCTGCGGGATGCGGGCGAGCGCGCCGGCTTCGCGCGCGAGTTCAACCGGCAGGCCCACCTGTTCGTTGCCCATCAAGAGCACGACCGGCTTCGAGCGGTAGTCGATCGTGCGATAGTCGACCGAACCCGCCAGATGCGTCGCCACCACCTGGACGCCCGCCGATTTCTGCCAACTGATGAAATCCTCGGCACCCGCCCGCGCGATCGGCATGGCGAAGACGGAGCCCATCGTCGCGCGCACGGTTTCGAGCGAGAAGGGATCGGTGGTCTCGCCGACGAGGATGACACCGGAGGCGCCGGCAGCGTCCGCCGTGCGGATGATCGTGCCGAGATTGCCGGGATCACGCACGCGGTCGAGCGCCACATAGGTCTCGCCCTCCTGGGGATGGATGTCCTTCAGCGCCCGGTAGCGCTGCTCGAAGATGCCGACCACCATCTGCGGATTGTCGCGCCGGGTGATGGTCGAGATCACCTTCTCGCTGACCTCGAGCACCAGCCCGCCCTTGGCGACGGTCTTCGCCGCCACCTGCTCCACCTGCGGCTTGCCCTTCGCGGCCTTGGCATAGACGAGCGTCTTGATCTTCCAGCCGAGGTCGAGCGCGTCGATGACGAGCTTCAGCCCCTCGGCCATGAAGGAATGCGTCTCGTCGCGGTGCTTCTTCTGGGCGAGCCCGCGAATGTCCTTGATGATCGGATTGGCGAGGCTGGTGACCTCCTTCACCTGGCCGACGCGCGGCGTGGCGTGATCGCTTCTGTCGTGGTTCATTTCGGTACCCAGCGGCTGAAGAGGGAGGTGGAGAGCGCCCGGCCGGGCGTCGAGCCGTCGAGACCGCCCTCGCGGATGATGAGCTCGCCCGATTCGACCCGGCCGCCGCGCCCGCGCATCGTCTCGCGCATCAGCTCATGGATCGAATAGAAGCTGGCGCGGATGGAATAGGCGGTGAGCACGAGGCCGCGCGCCTCCGGCGACAGGATCTCGCGGCAGATGTCGAGCATTGCCGCAAGGTGGTCGAAGAGCTGCCAGATTTCGCCGTTCGGGCCGCGGCCGAATTTGGGCGGGTCGGTCAGGATGATGTCGTAGCGGCTGCCGCGCCGCTCCTCGCGCTGGATGAATTTCATCGCGTCGTCGCAGATCCAGCGGATCGGCAGCTTTTCGGCGCGCGCCAACGCCTGGTTCTCGCGCGCCCAGCCGATCGCCTTCCTGGAGGCGTCGACATGGGTCACCTCCGCGCCCGCCCTGGCCGCGATCAGCGAGGCGACGCCGGTATAGCCGAAGAGGTTCAGCACCTTGAGGGGCCGGCCGGCGGCCTCCACCTGGTCCTTCATCCATGACCAGTGGGCAAGCTGTTCCGGAAAGACGCCGACATGGCGGAAGGAGGTGAAGCGGCCGAGGAAGTCCGTGTCGAGAAGCTGCATCGGCCAGGTCTCGCCGAGCACCTCGCGCGGAAAACGCCAGCGCCCCATGCCGTCCTCGTCGGTATCGCCGGTGAAGACGGCATCGGCCTTCTCCCAGATCGCCGGCGGCAGGGCCTTCGGCCACAGCGCCTGTGCCTCCGGGCGGACGATGCGATAGGGGCCGTACTGCTCCAGTTTCTCGCCGTTGCCGCTGTCGATCAGGTGATAGCCGGCGGTCGCCGCCGTCACGAGGATGAGCGGCACCGTCTCGGCCGGCTTCTCGCCGGGCCTGATCTCGATGCGGCGTGCGGGCGCATTCTCCGGCGCCACGGCGCGTCCCGGCTCATGCGGCTTCGTCTTCTGCGGCAGGGGTTTCGGTTGAGGCGGACCGCCGGTCCTTCCCTTCGGCCCGCTCCCCTTCGGTGGCTGGTGCCTCAGTTCCTGGCGGCCGCCGCGCGCCTCCGCGCCACGGCCCTTGGCCGCGGTGACGGAGGCATTCTTCGATCGCCGATCCTTTTCCTTCACGAGGCTGACCCTTGGACCTGTTCAAATCTTGGCGGCCGACCGGCCTCCCGGATGGTGCTTGCGCGTCGAGGAGACGCGCGGCGCCGTAGCCGCCATTGCTCAAGGGGTGCAATAGCACCGCGAATGCTCTTGGCAAAGCCGTTTCCGGTTGCGAAGATCGAAGCGAGGAGCAAACGGGAGGAGACGTTCATGGAGATGACGGGAGAGGAACGCATCGCGGCCCGACGCGATGCCGTCTGGCAAGGCCTGAACGACCCCGAGACCCTGAGGCGCTGCATTCCGGGATGCCAGTCGCTGGAAATGAAATCGCCGACGGAGCTCGCCGCCGTGGTCAAGATCAAGATCGGCCCGGTTTCGGCGACCTTCAACGGCCACGTCATCCTCTCCAACCTGAGCCCGCCCGAGAGCTACACGATATCGGGCGAAGGCAAGGGCGGCATAGCCGGCTTCGCCAGGGGCGGCGCCGACGTCACGCTCGCCGAGGAGGACGCGGAGACCTTGCTGCGCTATGCCGTCAAGGCGGAGGTTGGCGGCAAGCTCGCGCAGCTCGGCTCGCGCCTGATCGATTCGACGGCGCGCAAGCTCGCGCAGCAGTTCTTTTCGGACTTCAACCTCGCGGTCAGCGGCGCTTCCCAAGCGGCCAAGTAAGCGGCCAAGTAATAGTAAGGCGCCTCAATTCTGAGGCGACGGCAGGGTTGTCTGCGCCGCCAGCTTCTCCGCCTGGCTGCGGTGCTTCTCCGCTTCGCGGTGCCATTTCATGGCCTCGCTCGCCTCGTTGCGGGCGCGGCGGCGGTATTTTCCCTGGGCGAACCAGGTCACCGCGGCTCCAAGAACGAGACCGAGGATGGCGGCGAGAAAGAGGAAGACGAAAAAGGGTGCCGAAACCGAAAGCATGCGGTCGGCCGTGTCGAACGGATTGATTGCAAGCGTCACCGTCTGGCGATTGGCGACGCTCAGCACGATGAGAAGAATGCCGAGCGGCACGAATATCACGATATTGACCAGCTTCTTGAGCATGCACCCGCTCCGACCATGGATTGAAACGAGACCTCGGCGGAAAGCCGCGCGCGTCTCGTCCCGCTGTCGCGTCGGCTCGCCTGCCAGCTTCGGCCGGCGCGCCGCGCGCATTCAAAGGAGACGCAGCCGCTCGCCGGAGGACGCCTCGGCCCCTCCTTGCGATGCTGCGGCCCTTGTCGTCAGTCCTTTTCGCTGTCGTCCTTGCCGTTCATGCCGGGATTGAGCCGCTCGCGCAGCTCCTTGCCCGTCTTGAAGAAGGGCACCCATTTTTCCTCGACGAAGACGGAATCGCCGGTGCGCGGGTTACGGCCGGAACGCGACGGGCGGTTCTTCACCGAGAAGGCACCGAAGCCGCGCAGTTCGACGCGGTTTCCGGCGGCGAGCGCATCCGTGATCTCATCGAGTACCGCATTGACGATATTCTCGACATCGCGGTGATAGAGATGCGGATTGCGCGCGGCGACAATCTGCACCAGTTCTGACTTGATCACTTTCGCCCCCTTGGTTTTTTTGCTTCTTCTCTGCGTCTCGCGAAATTCGGAAGGCCTCGAATCCTGCCTGCGGCCACCGGGCCACCGGAACGTTTCCCTAAATCCAAGCGGATTTAAGGCCCCCATCCAGCTGCCGCAGCGACCTTTGCATGTCTGAACGAGACGTGCGGTGCTGCAGGGCGCAGAGCGGCGGAAGGTGGCTTCCTCATTGCCCATCAACCTGCCAAACCGAGACAAGACCGTCAAGAAACAACTTGTCCAGGCCCAGTTTTTCGGCGCCCTTCGTCGCGGGAAAAGCGTCATATCCCAACAGCTTGAGCCATTCGGCGGCCTGCGTCGCGAGCCCGAAGGACAGCGCGCCGCTCGGCGCCTCCCAATCGACGACCGGAAGGTCCTTCGAGACCTTGCGCTCGGCCAGGAAGGCCCGGATCTCGTCGTCGCCGCCGAGTGTGTCGACGAGCTTGCCCTCGAGCGCCTGCCGCCCGGTGAATATCCGGCCGTCGGCCAGGGCAAGCGCATCCGCTCGCGGCAGTTTACGCCGCTCGGCCACCAGATCGACGAACCAGGCATAGCTGTCGTCGATCATCGTCTGGATCATCGCCCGCGCCTCGTCGCTCGGCGGATGGAACGGCGACGGCTCGGCCTTGAGCGGCCTCGACTTGATCGATTCCAGCGACACGCCGACCTTGTCCATCAGGTTCTTGACCTGCGGATACTGGAAAATGACGCCGATCGAGCCGGTGATCGACGTCTCGCCGGCGACGATCCGGTCGCCGGCGAGCGCGATCAGGTAGCCGGCGGAGGCGGCAAGCGTGCGGACGTCCGAGACGACCGGCTTCTTCGCCGCGACCTTGCGGATCGCCTTGTAGATGACCTCGCCGCCATAGGTGGTGCCGCCCGGCGACGATATCGTCACGATCAACGCCTTGACGGACGGGTTGTCGGCGATCCGCTCGAGCCGCTCGACCAGTTCCCGGTCATCGCGGATGAGCCCCGAAACGCTCACGCGCGCCACGTGATCGCGCGCGCGTTCCCGGACTTCACCCCATCCGGAATAGGCAAACAGCGCGAAACCGGCAATGGCGAGGATGGCAGCCGTCGCCCATCGCCAGAAGCTCAACTTCCTTCGCAGATGGCGGCGGTCGGCAATGGCGAGTTCGTCCATGAGTATCTCCCGATTTCTTTGCCCCGGGTCCTGTCAGTTTCCCGCGGAACATGCTATCTGCGCGAGCCGCGGCAAGCTAGGTCTTGCGGTGGCGCAAGGCCGCCGAAGGTATCATGCCTTGCCGCATGCTTCCTCAAATCGATACCAATATGAGGGAGCATGTACCAGCCAGGCCAAGAGGACGGCGGCTCGACACCAAGGCGCCTGCACTCGCCGCCGTGCAAAGTTTTTGCCGCTCCATTGTCGGACGGTAGCAAAATAACCATATTCGCCGTGACTTACGCCAGTGTATGTATATGCGGGTTTCCCGGAATTCCGCGATCCAACGAACTGACAGGCCCTCCATGCTGAACGAAGCGCGATCTCCCGAACTCTTTATCGATTCGGGCACGAGCTCCGCCGAGGCTTACGCTTCGGCCGCGCGGCATTCGGCGCGCGTGCGCCGGCTCAAGGTCATTCTGCCGCTGGCCGCGGGTGCGATCGCATTGATCTTCATGGCGGTTTCCTTCGTCCGCGCCTTCCTGCCGGAAGAACTGCACCTCGACACGGCGACGATCGAGAACGGCAAGATCGTCATGCAGAACCCGGCGATTTCCGGCCGCAACAAGCAGGATATCAGCTATTCGATGAAGGCTCTGCGCGCGCTTCAGGACATCGCCAATCCGAACATCATCACGCTGGAGACGATTCACGCCGAGATGCCGGTCAACGACACGCTGATCGCGACCGTCGATGCGGAGAGCGGAATTTACGACCGTGGCGCGAACACGCTCGACATGAACGCGCCGTTCACTATTTCCATGAATAATGGCGTCAACGCCGATTTCCAGTCGGCCTATCTGAACATCAATGCCGGCGAAATGGAAACGAAACAACCGATTGCGATCAGCATGAAGGGCGGATCGATCATTGCGCAGAAGCTGCGAATGACAGATAAGGGACGTATTGTAACATTCGAAGGCATGGTACGGGTCAACGTCGAACCCACCGCCATCCGCAAGAACGCAAAATAACAGAGCTCCGGTGCAACCATGTCGGTCAAACCCGCCGCCTTTTTGAAGATTTCAGCCGCTCTGGCCGCTGCCGGATTCGGCACCTTGCTGATTGTTTCCGGCGCCGCGGCGCAGGCGACCTCCAGCCGTATGAAGGGCATCCAGCTCTCCAACGACAAGCCGATCCAGATCGAGAGCGACAAGCTCGAGATCAAGGATCCCGAAAGCAAGGCGATCTTCACCGGCAATGTGAAGGTCGTCCAGGGCACGACGACGCTGCAGGCCGGCACGATGACCGTCTTCTACAAGGCGACCGAGGGCGCGACCGTCACCAGCGGCGACGCCGACATCGACCGGATCGAGGTCGACGGCAAGGTCTTCCTGAGCTCCGGCACGCAGCAGGCGACGGGCGACAGCGGGCTCGTCAACCTGACCGAGCAGACGATCGTGCTCAAGGGCGAGAAGGTGGTCCTGTCGGAAGGCAAGAACGTCTTCGTCGGCTGCCAGTTGAACGTGCAGATGGACACGGGCGCAGCCCAGCTCGAGGCCTGCGGCGGCCGCGTGCAGATCCAGCTCGATCCGAAGTCGCGCAAGCAGCAGCAGAATTGACACAAGATCCGCTCGTGCAGATTCCGTTTTTTCACAAGCGCAAACGGGTGAGGAAGCCGTCGGCGACGGTCGTGGCTGCCCGCGCCGTCGACAAGGCGCGCTACGACGGCACGCTGATCGCCCGCGGGCTGACGAAGTCCTACCGTTCGCGCCGCGTCGTCAACGGCGTGTCGCTCGTCGTGCGTCGCGGCGAGGCCGTCGGCCTGCTCGGCCCCAACGGCGCCGGCAAGACGACCTGCTTCTACATGATCACCGGCCTGGTGCCGGTCGACGAGGGGTCGATCGAGATCAACGGCAACGACGTCACCACGATGCCGATGTATCGCCGGGCGCGCCTCGGCGTCGGCTACCTGCCGCAGGAGGCCTCGATCTTTCGCGGCCTGACGGTCGAGGAGAATATCCGCGCCGTGCTCGAGGTGCACGACAAGGACATCGACCGGCGCGAGGCGAAGCTCGACGACCTGCTTGGCGAATTTTCGATCACGCACCTGCGCAAATCGCCGGCGATCGCCCTTTCCGGTGGCGAACGGCGCCGCCTCGAGATCGCCCGGGCGCTTGCGACCGATCCAACCTTCATGCTGCTCGACGAACCCTTCGCCGGCGTCGACCCGATCTCGGTCGCCGACATCCAGGCGCTGGTGCGCCATCTGACCTCGCGGGGCATCGGCGTGCTCATCACCGACCATAATGTCCGCGAGACGCTGGGGCTGATCGACCGCGCCTACATCATCCATGCGGGCGAAGTGCTGACGCATGGGCGCGCCAACGACATCGTCACCAATCCGGACGTGCGCAGGCTCTATCTCGGCGATAACTTCAGCTTGTGATCGCGCCCGGCGCGGCGAATCCGCCGTCTCCGGCCGCGTCTGCGCTTGACCAAATCCAACTAATAAGCAATTTTTGGGCCAACTGGAGCATTTTGCAGTCAGGTGGAGCCACCTGACGTCGCACAAATGCGGCAAGAACAAAAAGCTAGGGCGGTGGCGCGAACGCATGTGAGCGCATCCCGCTCTAAAAAAGGGCCCGTCCATGCAGGCGCGGCCCTGGAGACGGGAGTTTCGCGTCAGCATGGCCTTGTCCGCCAGCCTTCATTTGCGACAGTCGCAGTCGCTGGTCATGACGCCGCAACTGATGCAGTCGATCCAGCTGCTTCAGATGACGCATCTCGAGCTGACGCAATTCATCGCGCAGGAAGTCGAGAAGAACCCGCTCCTGGAATTCCAGGCCGGCGACGAGATCGAGCGCATCGGCCGCGACGAGGCGGCGGCAGCCCCGGCGGACACTGGCGCAGACGCCGATGAGCCGGCCGGGCGGGGCGACCTCTATGACAGCGCCACATCGCACCCCGGCGAGCGGCTCAGCGAAGAGCTCGACGCCGACTTCGCCAATGTTTTCCAGGACGACACCGCGCCTCAGCGAGCCGATGCTCCGGAACTCCTCGGCCAGTGGAAGTCGATGCCGGGGGGCGGCGACGGCGACAGCGGCGACGGCTACGATCTCGACGATTTCGTCGCCTGCCGCAAGACCCTCCGGGAGGCGCTGATCGAGCAGCTTCCCTTCGCGCTCGGCGCCCCCTCCGACCGGCTGATCGCCCAGCATCTGATCGACCAGCTCGACGATGCCGGCTATCTGCATGCCAATCTCGCCGAGACGGCGGAGCGGCTCGGCGCGGCGAACGAGGACGTGGCGCGCGTGCTCCTCGTCCTCCAGCAGTTCGATCCGCCGGGCGTCTTCGCGCGCACGCTCGGGGAATGCCTCGCCATCCAGCTGCGCGCCCGCGATCGCCTCGATCCGGCGATGGAGGCGCTCGTCGCCAATCTCGAACTGCTCGCACGGCGCGACTTCGCCAGCCTCAAGAAGATCTGCGGCGTCGACGAGGAGGATCTCGTCGACATGCTTGCCGAGATCCGCAAGCTTGATCCGAAGCCGGGCACCAGTTTCGAAACCGGCGTCTCCGAGTCGATCATTCCCGATGTCGTCGTGCGCGCCGGACCCGATGGCGGCTGGCTCGTCGAGCTCAATCCCGACGCGCTGCCCCGGGTTCTCGTCAATCACGACTATTTCGCCGAGATATCGCGCGGCAGCCAGAAGAACAGCGGCGACCAGGCCTTCCTCAACGAGTGCCTGCAGAATGCCAACTGGCTGACGCGCAGCCTCGACCAGCGCGCCCGCACGATCCTCAAGGTGGCGAGCGAGATCGTCCGGCAGCAGGACGCCTTCCTCCTTCACGGCGTCGACCATCTGCGCCCGCTGAACCTCAGGATCATCGCCGACGCGATAAAGATGCATGAATCGACGGTGAGCCGCGTCACCTCCAACAAGTACATGCTGACCCCGCGCGGCCTCTTCGAGCTGAAATACTTCTTCACCGTCTCGATCGGCTCGGCGGAAAACGGCGACGCCCATTCGGCCGAGTCCGTCCGTCATCGCATCCGCACGATGATCAACCAGGAAAGCGCCGACGCCGTGCTCTCGGACGACGACATCGTCGACATCCTCAAGCAGGCCGGCGTCGACATCGCCCGGCGGACCGTCGCCAAGTATCGCGAGGCGATGAACATCCCCTCCTCCGTCCAGCGCCGGCGCGAGAAGCGCGCGCTCGCCAAGGCCGCGGGCGTCTGATCGGCCGCAATCCTGCCGAGATCGGCGCTCCGATCGCCGTCCTCACCGGCCGCCTCTCGGGTCGAGAACGGGCCCGAATTGCGGGCTCCCGTGGAACCGGCGGCCGCGGCAAACGTTTATTTTCACGGCCTCTGATTGACTCTTCGCGATGCAGCAGATATGAGGCCGCCGCAATTTACGAGGGCGGCGCCTGCGACTTTGCTGAAAAGCTTGGATGACGGCAGCGCTTGGAATAGACTGGATACGCAAGTCACGAACGAGAGAGGAAACTCCATGAGTGTGCGTGTATCCGGAAAGCATATGGAAATCGGCGAAGCGTTCCGCTCGCGCATCGACGAGCAAATGCGCCAGACCGTAGCCAAATATTTCGACGGAGGATATTCGAGCCAGGTCACTGTGGAAAAGTCGGGGTCGCGCTTCAGCGCCGACTGCAAGCTTCATCTCGATACGGGCGTAGTCTTGCAGGCAAATGGGCAGGCGAACGATCCACAGGCGGCTTTCGATGGGGCCGCGGACCGAATCGACAAGCGGCTCCGGCGTTACAAGCGCAAGCTCAAGGACCATCACAACGGCAATGGCCAGAATTCGACAGAGGTGGCCTACCGGGTGATGGACTCGGTGCCCTACGAGGACGAGGAAGTCCCCGAGGATTACGCACCGACGATCGTCGCCGAAACCACGAAACAATTGAGGACGATGTCCGTCGCCAATGCCGTCATGGCCTTGGACATGACGGACGAGCCGGTGCTGATGTTCCGCAGCCCCGGCAAGGACGACCTGAATATCGTATATCGACGGAACGACGGAAATATTGGCTGGATCGACGCCGCCAATATCAAGGCATGAGTCGGACGGGGGAAGGCCGAAAACGCCCGGCCTTCCCCGCTGTTCCGACCGGCGGGCAGATGGAAAAGGATGACTTTTCTGTGCATTCGACCCGCCGGGACAAAGATGGGTAGAGCCATCAAGGCGGTTTTGTGGTGAGATTGTCGGGCTCTGACCGGCGAACGAGGATAAGAGAATGGCATTGGCAGGCTTGCTGCATCAAAATGCGATCATCCCGGCCATGAGGGCCAACTCGAAAAAGCAACTCCTTCAGGAACTGGCAGCCAAGGCAGCGAAACTCACCGATCTTCCGGAGCGGGAGATTTTCGACGTCATCCTGCAACGGGAGCGCCTCGGCTCGACCGGTGTGGGCAACGGCATCGCCATCCCGCACGGCAAGCTCAGCCGACTTCCCTCGATCGTCGGCATCTTCGCCCGGCTCGAAACGCCGGTCGACTTCGAAGCCCTCGACGATCAGCCGGTCGATCTCGTTTTCCTGCTGCTCGCACCGGAAGGCGCCGGCGCCGACCATCTGAAGGCGCTGTCGCGCATCGCGCGCGTGCTGCGCGACCATGACATGGTGACACGCATCAGGGCGAGCGATTCGGCAAGCGCGATCTACACGCTTCTCAGCGACGACACGACCTCGCACGCCGCCTGAAGCCCGCTGCCTCCAACCAATCACACGACGCGCTTCGAAAGCGCCTGAGAGCATTTTGCAGTCGGGCGGAAACGTCTGACGTCGCACAAATGCGGCAGTCCGATCTCGGCCGCGGCAGTCCGACCGGATTCCACCTCAATTACAAACAGCAAGCGCCGCGCATTCAAAAAAATGCGCGGCGCCTCGAGCACGCATCGATGCCGGCGTCAGGCGGCCGGCGACTCGTTTTCCGCAGCAGCAACCTTCGGGCCGCCCTTGGCGACGCCGACCATGGCCGGGCGCAGCACCCGCTCTCCGATCGTGTAGCCGGCCTGGACGACCTGCACGACGGTGTTGTTCGGAACCTCGCTATTCGGCACCTCGAACATCGCCTGGTGGAAGTTCGGGTCGAACTTCTGGCCGGTCGGCTCCAGCTTCTTCACGCCATGGCGCTCGAGCGCCGCAAGCATCGAGCGTTCGGTCATTTCGACGCCCTCGATCAGCGCCTTCAGGCCGGCGTCGCCCGACTCCCTCGCACCGGCCGGAATGGCCTCGAGCGCGCGGCGCAGGTTATCGGAAACCGCCAGCATGTCGCGCGCAAAACCCGCGACGGAATAGGCCTTGGCATCCTTGACGTCGCGCTCGGTGCGCCGGCGCAGGTTGTCCATCTCTGCGGCAAGGCGAAGATATTTGTCGCGCAGCTCGGCGTTCTCCGCCTTGGCGAGCTCAAGCGGATCCGGCACGGCGGAAGCATCCGCTTCCGGCTTTTCCGTCGCTTCCGGCGCAGCAGCCTTGGCGTTCTCTTCCGGCGCCGCGGCCTCAGGTCCGTTCTTGTTCGTTTCGTCGGTCATGACGTTCTCCGAATGTTTTCTCTTTGGTGTGTTCGGCATCATCAAACCAGCGGAAGTCGCTCTGCTTGAACGTTCTGTTGCCAGGATTTGAAGCCGATATCGAGGTTTGAGCCCGAAAAATCAAGGGTCCATCGGTTCATCATTATGCCAAACCGCTGCACGCTACCGGGCGACGATGCTTTCGCGTCCCGCTCGATCTGTTTGTTTGCCGCATTTGTACGACGCCAAATGATGCCACCCGACTGCAAAATGCTTCAGTTTGTTTGCCGCATTTGTGCGACGTCAGGTGATGCCACCTGACTGCAAAATGCTTCAGCGCGACAGCCGTGACATCAGCTGGGCGGTGTAATCGACCATCGGCACGATGCGGGAATAGTTGAGCCGCGTCGGGCCGATGACGCCGACCGCGCCGACGATGCGATCGTCGCCGTCGCGGTAGGGCGCGACGATCAGCGACGAGCCGGAAAGCGAGAACAGCTTGTTTTCCGACCCGATGAAGATGCGCACGCCCGGGCCGCTCTCGGCGAGATCGAGGAGTTCGATCAGGCTGTCCTTCTTCTCGAGATCGTCGAACAGCATCCGCAGGCGTTCGATGTCCTCGGTTCCCTCGAGTCCTTCCAGCAGGTTGGCGCGGCCGCGGACGATCAGCCGCGCCGGCTTGCCGTCGCCTTCGCTGCCCGACCAGATCGCAAGCCCGCGCTCGACGAGATCCTGCGACAGCGCATCGAGCTCGCCGCGCACGGTATCCTTGACTTTCGTCAGTTGCGCGCGCCCCTCGGCGATCGTCTGCCCGGCGAGATGGGCATTGACGAAATTGGCCGCTTCGGTCAGTTGCGCGCTGGTGGTGCCGGCCGGCAGCTCGATGATGCGGTTCTCCACCTGGTCATGCTCGCCGACGAGGACCGCCAGCGCCTTGGTCGGCGCCAGGCGGATGAACTCGACATGCTTGAGGACCGGATCGCTCTTCGTGGTGATGACGAGCCCGGCGCCGCGGGACATGCCGGAGAGCATCTGGCTCGCCTCGGCAAGCACGCTTTCGACCGGCTGATCCCGATCTCCGCGGCGTACCTGCCTTTCGATCGAGGCGCGCTCGTCGGCGGAGAGATTGCCCACCTGCATGAAGGCGTCGACGAAGAAGCGCAGGCCCGTCTGCGTCGGCAGCCGTCCGGCACTGACATGGGGCGAATAGATGAGGCCGAGATCCTCGAGATCGCTCATCACATTGCGCACCGAGGCGGGCGACAGCGACATCGGCAGCAGCCGCGAGAGATTGCGCGAGCCGAGCGGCTCGCCGCTTTCCAGATAGGTCTCCACGATGCGGCGGAAGATCTCGCGGGAGCGCTCGTCCAGCGTCGCTGCAATTCCCATCATCGCAGGGTTGCGCAGTACCATGTCACTCCATGCGAACAGTCATTCGTATCCTGCGGAAATATAGTGATCAGCGCGGGCAATGGCAAAAGGGAAAAATCGCCGCCCTCCTCCGGTATCAACCGGTTCCCTTTGTCCGCGCCATGATTTAGAAGCTCTCAGCAGATAGGATAGGAGTTGAGAATGCGGCCGTCCGGCAGAAAAACCGACCAAATGCGCAAGGTGTCCTTCGAGCGCAATTTCTCCAAGCATGCGGAGGGATCCTGCCTGGTGCGCTTCGGCGACACGCATGTGCTCTGCACGGCGAGCCTCGAAGAGAAGGTTCCCGCATGGCTGCGCAACGGCGGCAAGGGCTGGATCACCGCCGAATACGGCATGCTGCCGCGGGCGACCGGCGAGCGCATGCGGCGCGAGGCGTCCGCCGGCAAGCAGAGCGGCCGCACGCAGGAGATCCAGCGGCTGATCGGTCGGTCGCTCAGGGCCGTCGTCGACCTGCCCGCCCTCGGCGAACGCCAGATCTCGATCGATTGCGACGTCATCCAGGCGGACGGCGGCACCCGCACCGCCTCGATCACCGGCGCCTGGATCGCGCTCCACGACTGTCTGAAGTGGATGGAGGCGCGCAACATGGTCAAGGTCGAGAAGGTGCTGAAGGACCATGTCGCCGCCATCTCCTGCGGCATCTTCGCCAACCAGGCGGTGATCGATCTCGATTATCTCGAAGACTCGGCCGCCGAAACCGACGCCAACTTCGTCATGACGGGCAGCGGCGGGCTGGTGGAGATCCAGGGAACGGCGGAAGGCAAGCCCTTCACCGAGGAAGAATTCGCGGCGCTGATGCAGCTTGCCAAGAACGGCATCGCCGAACTCGTCGAACTGCAGAAGCAGGCGGTCGCCGGGTAGCGGCAGGCCGCTCGACCCCAACGGAGGACGGACGTGGCCCCGTCGTTTGAAGGCATTCTGGAAACCGCCCTCTACGCGGACGATCTCGACCGTGCCGAAGCCTTCTACGGCACGGTCCTCGGTCTCGAGCGGATCACGCGCGCCGGCAACCGCCATGTCTTCTTCCGCTGCGGCGACGGCGTGCTCCTGGTCTTCAACCCGGCGGAAACGGTGAAGCCGCCGCCGGCGGGCGCGCTTCCCGTACCGGCGCATGGGACGAAGGGCAGCGGGCACATGTGCTTCCGGCTCGCGGCTGAAGCGCTCGATGCCTGCAAGGCGAAGCTGGAGGCAGCCGGAGTGGCGATCGAGGCGGACATCCGCTGGCCGAACGGCGCCCGCTCCTTCTATTTCCGCGACCCGGCCGGAAACAGCCTGGAATGCGCGGAGCCGGGGCTCTGGACCAAAGACTGAAGCCACGGCTTGAAACTTGAACGGAACAAGACTGGATGCGCAAACTGCTCGACAAGACGCTGGTGGTGGCAAGCCACAATGCCGGCAAGATCCGCGAGATCCGCGATTTGATCGGACCGCTCGGCTTCGCGGCGAAATCGGCCGCCGATCTCAATTTCGTCGAGCCCGAGGAGACCGGCACGACCTTCGAGGAAAACGCGACGATCAAGGCGCTCGCCTCGGCGAAAGCCGCCGGCCTGCCGGCGCTTTCGGACGATTCCGGCCTCGTGGTCGACGCGCTGGGCGGCGCCCCCGGCGTCTACACCGCCAACTGGGCCGAGCGCGAAGACGGCAGCCGCGACTTCGCCATGGCGATGGAGAAGGTCGAGAAGGCCCTCAAGGAAAAAGGCGCGACAACGCCGGACAGCCGCACCGCGCGCTTCGTTTCCGTGCTCTGCCTCGCCTGGCCGGACGGGCATGTGGAGCTCTTTCGCGGCGAGGTCGAGGGCAAGGTCGTGTGGCCGCCGCGCGGAACAAGCGGCTTCGGCTATGATCCCGTGTTCCAGCCCGAGGGCTACGACATCACATTCGGCGAAATGAGCGCGGAAGAGAAGCACGGCTGGAAGCCGGGCGAGGCAAAGGCGCTTTCGCACCGCGCCCGCGCCTTCAAGCTGTTCGCCGAGACCTGCCTCGGCGCCTGAGACTCATGACGATGCAAACGGCCCCGCTTTCGGCGATCGGTGACGGCATGGACCCCGGCTTCGGGGTCTATGTGCACTGGCCGTTCTGCGCGGCCAAGTGCCCCTATTGCGACTTCAACAGCCATGTCCGCCACCAGCCGGTGGACCAGCCGCGCTTCGTCGCCGCGTTTCTCGAAGAGATGACCGCGGTGCGCGCACTCTCCGGCCCAAGAACCGTAACCAGCATCTTCATGGGCGGCGGCACCCCCTCGCTGATGGATCCGGAGACCGTGGCGGCGATCCTCGACGGCATCGCCAGGCATTGGCATGTGCCGGACGGCATCGAGATCACCATGGAGGCGAACCCGTCGAGCGTCGAGGCGACGCGCTTCCGCGGCTATCGAGCGGCCGGCGTCAACCGCGTCTCGCTCGGCGTCCAGGCGCTGAACGATCGCGACCTCAAATTCCTCGGCCGCCTGCACAATGTCGAGGATGCCCTGAAGGCGGTCAGGCTCGCGCGCGAGATCTTTCCGCGCATGTCCTTCGACCTGATCTATGCCCGGCCGAACCAGACGGTCGGGGAGTGGGAACGCGAATTGAAGGAGGCCGTCTCCTATGCGGTCGACCATCTGTCGCTCTACCAGCTCACCATCGAGGAGGGCACGCCGTTCTACGGGCTGCACAAGGCGGGCAAGCTCATCGTGCCGGACGGCGAACAGTCGGCAGTGCTCTATGAGGCGACGCAGGAGATCACCGCCGCGATCGGCATGCCGGCCTACGAGGTCTCCAACCATGCCCGGCCGGGGGCGGAAAGCCGGCACAACCTCACCTATTGGCGCTATGGCGACTATGCGGGCATCGGCCCCGGCGCGCACGGACGGCTGACCGTCGGTGCCGGCAAGATCGCGACCGCGACCGAGCGCAACCCGGAAGCGTGGCTCCGCCTCGTCGAGGAGCGTGGCGACGGCATTGCCGAACGGGAAGCGCTCGACCTCGAGGCACAGGCGGACGAACTGCTGCTGATGGGGCTCAGGCTGCGCGAAGGGGTGGACCTTGCCCGCTGGCAGAGCCTCTCGGGCCGCGACCCGGACCCGGAGCGGGAAGAATTCCTGATCGAGCACGGCTTCATCGAGCGGATCGGCAATTCGCGGCTGCGCTGCACGCCGGCCGGCATGCTGATCCTCGACGCCGTGGTCGCCGACCTCGCCTGCTGACACCGTCGCTTGCCGGGCCGCTCAATCGTGCGTCTCGCCGGAGAGCGGCGTTGCGCGCATCGAAGGGCGCTCTTCGAATGCATCGAACCACCGGGTCAGCTTCGGCCGGTCGCGAAAGGACGGCAGGCCCCGGAACGCCATCCAGGAAAGCGCCGTCGCCAGGGCAATATGGCCGACATGGAGCGGTGCTTCGAAGTCCTGTCCGGCATCCAGCCAGTCATAGGTGGCCGCGATCTTGTCGGCATAGCCGTCGCGAAGCGCTTCATTGCGCAGCGCTTCCGGGCGCCGCACCGTTTCCCAGCGCAGCGCAATCCCTATCTCGGCGAGGCCTTGCGCGGCAGCTTGCAACGTCAATGCCTGCCAGCGCGCCTCTCCGCCTTCCGGAATGAGCTTCCTGCCGTCGTGGATCGTGTCGAGATAGGCGCAGATCACATCGGAATCGAAGATCGGCGGCCGTCCCGAACGGAGCAGCACGGGCACCTTGCCGAGCGGATTCTCGGCGTAAACCCGGTCGTTGCGCAAGGTCGGACTCGTCTCCTGGTGGATGACCTCCAGCCGGTCCGCTATCCCGGCCTCGTGGGCAAAGACGAGCGCCTTTCGGGCAAAGGGTGAGTGGGTCTGATAGTAGAGGATCATATCAACCTCGCGGAGCCGCAATCGACACGCCGCGAAGATAGGCAATCAGCCGCGAGAAGTGCGCTCTGTTTCGCCGGCCGCCGCGCAAGTTTGTTTCACGCGCGGCGGCAGAGGATGCGGGGAGAAGGTGCCGGCAGGCGGAAGGGACGGCTCACGCTTCCTTCTTCACCGGCGCGACGATCGCCCAGGTGATGCCGAAGGGGTCGCGCAGCTGGCCGTAATAGTCGCCCCAGAAGGCGATCTCGAGCGGCATCGTCACCTCGGCACCCGCCTCGACCGCCCGCTTCCACCAGAAATCGGCGTCGTCGACGACGAGATGCAGGACGAAGCCTTCCGGCGGCTTCCAGGGATAGCCGAATTCCGGGAAGGGATCGCTGAGCATCAGCGCGCCGCCGTTGATCGTCAGGTGGCAGTGCATGAGGCGCTGGCCGTCCTCGGCGTATTTGCGGGTCACCTCGCTGGCGCCGAAGGCGCGACCGTAGAACTCGGCCGTGGCATTCGCATCCTCGACGTTGAGATAGGCGATGACGCCGGCCATCGGCGGATGCGAGGGCGCGTTCCAGTCGGCCTTCGACGCCGGATCGAGATCGATCGCCGCCTTGAAGCTGCCGTCCATGTAGAAGGGCACGGACTCGTGCTGGTGGGCGATCTTCCATCCGCCGTCCGTACGCTTCAGGCCCAGTGTCTGGCGGTACCACAAGGCGACTTTCGCACCGTCCTGCTTTTCGCCGGAGAGATGCGCCAGCGCCGTCGCGAAGCCGACATCACCGCTCGACGTTATTTCGAGGTCCTGAAGTCGGTAGCCGAGCGGACCTTTCCAGGTCGAAAACCATTGCCTCAGGCCCTCGGCATCGGCGTCCGAAGCCTTGAGCGGTGGCGCCAGCGAATAGACGAGGCAATCCTGCGTGCCGTATGAGAGGACGCGGCTCGCATCCTTCTGCCGCATCGCCTCCGCCCAGCCGTCGATCGCCGCCCGGATCTCCGCGGCGTTTGCGCTTTCGGTGGTGGACATGATGATCCTCCTCTCAGAGTTTTGCGACGAGTGCCGCAAGCTGATCGGCGCATTGGCCCCAGCCCTCATGGAATCCCATCTTCTCATGCGCTTGTCGGTCCTCGACGCTCCAGTGCAGGGCGCGGGCCGTGTAGCGGGTCCTGCCGCCCTCGTCCTCGAAGGTCATGATCGCGGTCATGAACGGTTTCTCCGACGGCTTCCAGGCCTCGCTATAGGCATCGGTGACGACGATCTTCTCGTTCGGTACGACCTCCAGATAGACGCCCTGATTGGGATAGAGCTCGCCTTCCGGCGAGCGCATGACGAAGCGATTGGTGCCGCCCGGCCTGACATCGAGCTCGGCTTCCGTGATCGTCCACGGCAGGGGCGCGAACCATTGCTTCAGGAGCTCCGGGTCGGTGAAGGCGCGATAGACCTTTTCGCGCGGGGCATCGATCAGGCGGGTCAGAACCAGTTCGCGTTCGCCGGCGGGCCTGGTCTCGGTCGCTGCAGTCATTTTCAATTCCTCCATGTTGGTGTCGATCCAAGGACGAAGGAGGAGGCCGGCGCCCGACAGCCCCGCGAATTTTCTATCGCTTTTCTTCCTGCGCGGGCGCCGCCGCCTCGGCTTCGAGGTGATCGAGCTGCAAGCGGATATAGGCCGCCTCCGCCGCATTGGTCGCCAGGGCGATCGCCCGGTCGAAGGCGATCCGCGCCTCGCGTGCCCGGCCCATCTGCTTGAGCAGCCCGCCGCGCAGGCCGTGGTAGTAGAAATAGCCCGAGAGCCTGTCGCCGAGCGGCTCGACCATCGCCAGCGCAGCTTCCGGCCCTTCGCGCTTCGAGACGGCGACAGCGCGGTTGAGCGTGATGACCGGTGACGGCTGCAGGCGCTCGAGCGCCTGGTAGAGGAGGTCGATCTCCGTCCAGTCCGTCTCTTCCGGGCGTCCGGCGCGCGCATGGAGCGCGGCGATCGCTGCCTGGATCTGGTAGGGGCCCGGGCGGCGATGGCGCATCGCCTTGTCGATCATCGCCAGCGCCTCGTTGATCATCGGCCGGTTCCACAATCGCCGGTCCTGATCCTCGAGCAGGACGATGGCGCCCCTCGCGTCGAAGCGGGCGCGGGCGCGCGAATGCTGCAGGAGCAGGAGCGCCGTCAGCCCCATGATTTCCGGTTCGGCCGGAAACAGCCTGAGGAGCAGCCGGGCGAGCCGGATCGCCTCGTCGCAAAGATCGGCGGATACGCCGTCCGGGCCGTTCATCGCCGAATAGCCTTCGTTGAAGACGAGATAGATC
Source organism: Sinorhizobium saheli (assembly GCF_001651875.1). Classification (GTDB taxonomy): domain Bacteria; phylum Pseudomonadota; class Alphaproteobacteria; order Rhizobiales; family Rhizobiaceae; genus Sinorhizobium; species Sinorhizobium saheli. The sequence goes on along the minus strand of NZ_LNQB01000069.1, from coordinate 105,833 downwards.
ATCGTCGCGACGGCCGCGAGGCGTTCGGCGCGGTCGCCGGCGTCCGGCGTCTCGAAGGGAATGCCGGCCGCCGCCACGCGCGCCTTGGCGCGGGTGATGCGCTGCTCCATCGCCGCTTCGCTCACCAGGAAGGCGCGGGCGATCTGGCTGACCGACAGGCCGGAGACGATCCGCAGCGCCAGCGCGATCTGCTGGGTCGCCGGCAGCACCGGGTTGCTGCACACGAAGAGCAGCCGCAGGATGTCGTCGCGGTAATGGGAGCCGTCGAGCCGGTCGGCGAGTTCGCTTTCGCGGTCTTCGAGATCGGAAAGCAGCTCTTCCGGCGGCAGCGCCGTCTCGCGCGCTTGCCGCCGGACCCTGTCGATGCCGCTGTTGCGGCCGACGAAAATCAGCCAGGCGGCCGGGTCGCGCGGCGGACCGTTCTTCGGCCAGGTCTTCAGTGCCCGGATGCAAGCCTCCTGGAAGGCTTCCTCCGCCAGATCGAGATTGCGGAAGTAGCGCAGCAGCGCCCCCATCGCCTGCGGGCGCGCCGAAACCAGGGCGAGGTCGATCCAGGCCGTGTCGGTCATGGGGCAAGCTCACCGGGTTTATAGAGAGCAAGCGGGCGAACCTCGTAGGAGCCGGCGCTCGGATTGGCGGTGCTCAAGTCGCGGGCGAAGTCGAGGGCCTCGTCGAGCGATCCGCAATCGATCAGGTAGAAGCCGAGCAGTTGCTCCTTGGTTTCGGCGAAGGGCCCGTCGATGACGATCGTCTCGCCGACCCTGTGGCGCAGCGTCGTGGCGGCGGTCGTCGGCAACAGCCGCGCGACCGGCCCCAGCTTGCCGGCCTCCACATACTTGCGCTGGACGGCGGTAAGGTCACGCATGACGCGCTCGTCCTCCTCCTTGCTCCAGGCACTGGTGACGCTTTCATCATTGTAGCAAAGCACCGCGTAAAGCATTGAGACTTCTCCCGCTCTGATCTGAAGACGATTGAAGCAAGTGATAGCCGACAAGCGCGGCGAAAAAAACGCTCGGGTGCATCGCGTGTGAAATTCGCCGAAGCGGCGGCAATGTGATGCGCCGCCGTCGCGCACGGCACGCACACGCATGGCGCAACGAAGAGGCCCGGCGGAGCCGGGCCTCTTGTAAGTCACTGCTTACCTGTTGTTGCCTTATTCGTTGATCAGCCGCTTCAGCAGCTCGATCTCGTGGCTGAGCTTGGTGTCGGCGGCGATCAATTCCTCGATCTTGCGCACGGCGTGCAGCACGGTGGTGTGGTCGCGCCCGCCGAAGCGGCGGCCGATCTCCGGGAAGGAGCGCGGCGTCAGCGTCTTCGACAGATACATGGCGATCTGGCGCGGCTTGACGATGACGCGCGTGCGGCGGTTCGAGACCAGTTCCTGGCGCGAGACGTTGTAGTGCTTGGCGACGACGCGCTGGATGTCCTCGATGCGCACGCGGCGCGGCTCGCCGGCATTGACCAGATGGCCGAGCAGTTCGTCGACCCGCTCGATCGAAAGCTGCGGCTCGAAGGAACGGCGGAAGAGAAGCTGGTTGAATGCCCCCTCCAGCTCTCGGCCGCTTGCCGTCACGTTGCGGGCGACGTGGCACAGGATCTCCTGCGGAATCTCCAGCGATCCGTCGTCCTGGCGGGCGGCCTCGAGCCGGCGCTTCAGCATCTCGAGGCGCATGTCGTAGTCGGGCCCTTCCATCTCGATCGCCACACCGCCCTGAAGCCGCGAGCGGACGCGGCTGTCGAGCGACTCGAGCTCCCACGGGGCCCGGTCGGCCGCGACGACGACCTGCCTCGCGGAGTCGAGCAGCATGTTCAGGAGATGGCAGAACTCGTGCTGGATCGACTTGCCCTGCAGGAACTGCATGTCGTCGATGATGAGCAGGTCGATGTTGCGCAGCGACTCCTTGAGCGACAGCGCGTCATTGTCGCGGATCGCCGTTGCGAAGCGCCACATGAAATATTCGGCCGTCAAATAGACGACGCGCGGCGCCCGGGCGGACTGGAGCGCGGCAAGGGCGATCGCCTGCAAAAGATGCGTCTTGCCGAGGCCGACGCTCGAATGGATGAACAGCGGATTGAAGCGCACGGCGCCGGCACCGGCCTCGGCGATCGTGCGGGCGGCGGCGAGCGCCACCCGGTTCGACGAGCCCTCGACGAAACTGTCGAAGGTGTAGCGCTGGTCGAGCGGCGAGCCGAAAAGCGGCGCCTGCGCGGGCTTTGCCGCCGCGGCCGCGACCGTTGCGGCGACGGCGCTCGCCACCGGCTGGGGCGATTGCGGGCGGCGGGGCGCTGCGGCGGGCGCCGGCTCGGCTGCCGCGGGAACCGCCTCTTCGTGGACTGCCGGACGGTGGCCGCGCGTCGCGGTGCGCACGAGGATCTCCACCTTCAGGATCTCGCCGTCCTCCTGCTGGAACAGCGTGGTGATCAGATCGAGATAGCGGTTGTTGATCCAGGACTTCAGAAACGTCGTCGGCACCGAGAGGCGCACGACGCTCTTCGACACAGAATGGAGCTTGAGGCGTCCAAACCAGCTTGCGAAGACATCCGGACCGACCTGGGCTTTCAAACGCGCACTTACCCGCTCAAAAAGTGCGTCATGCCGCATGTCGTGTTTTTCCCCCGCCGCCTGAGACTGATTGCTTCCGGCCTGAAAACCTTCAGGTGCCGTCGCCAAATTCATCTGCATGTTGCCGCCTTCCAATATCATTCTCCGATGCCGTCATCGCTGCCGGCCTCATCTCTTATGCCCGCCTGCCACGGCCGCCTCGAAGCCATGCCGCGCCCAACGAACGCCCATTCGCACCGAGCCGGACTCCTCATACTCCGCCGCGGTGCGTGCTGCGCGCACCCGCCTGGTCTCCAGGCAGATGTCCCCTCGCGCCTCGCCTTACCGATTCCGTCCGGCTGCTTTCAAGCCCCGCACGGAACCATTTTCCTCGTGATCGGCCGACCCGCACCCTCGTACGAAGCGGACGGCCAGGCGCTCCTTCCTCCTCCAACGCGACACGGTCGACGGAGACTCGCGCACCGCAACCACAAGACGAAATTCCTCGTTCCGGAACGAAGCCTCGCCCGGCTTTATCATCTCGAACTTGTCTGATTGACGACGTGGAGTGTCCCCGCCACAGAGAACGGAAAGCCCGAAGCCATCCCGTTGAGATGACCTTCAAACTTCCTCGTACAGATATGATCCGCGTCCCCTGTGGGAGCCATTTAGGCAGGATCGCCCGGCAAGATCAATCGGGTTTTTTGCCCGTCGCTGGACGCCGACAGTTGACTCTCGCGGCGCGTTTTGCATGCCCCTCCCGAGTCCATCGAGAATCGCTGTCGAATCAAGGGTTTTGTTTTTTGGCTTCTTGCTTAGCTGGCAAAAAAGAAAAAAAATAAAAATTCGCTTGACTCACTTCGGACGCGAGTCTGGCGCGCAGAGAGACGGCGCGCACCGCAACCACCTCCCGCAACCGATTGAAATCATTGCATAAAACTTGTCATCACCATGACACAATTACCGGTCGGGAAATTCACCGCGGCGGCGACAACGGGATGAATCCGAAAAGCCCGGCGCGAGCGCCGGGCTTTTCTTCAACCATTTTTTATTTAGCCGGATTAGGCCGAAAGTGCCTTCACGCGCTGGGCCAGACGCGAAACTTTGCGCGATGCCGTGTTGGCATGCAGCACGCCCTTGGTGGCGGCGCGCATCAGTTCCGGCTGTGCCGCCTTAAGGGCGGCGGCGGCGGCTGCCTGATCGCCGGAGGCGAGCGCCTCTTCAACCTTGCGGACGAAGCTGCGGACGCGCGAACGGCGAGCCTTGTTCACTGCAGTGCGGCGAGCGATCTTGCGGGTCGCCTTTTTCGCCGAAGTTGTATTGGCCATCGATGCCTCTCTACGAAAACTGACATGAACTCCGCCTTCGCCGTGCCGGGTCACTGCGACCTGTCATCAAAGCAATTCGGGAGCATTATCGGAAAGCCTCGCTTGGGGGCGTTCCTGACTGAGGGCGGCGTATAGCGGGAAACCGTGCTGGCGTCAACGCGCATTTTGCGAAAACCCGCCGGCAAATATCCCTCGTGGCCGCTCACCGGTGCTTGAAGTCCGCCTTGCGCTTTTCGACGAAGGCGGCCATCCCCTCCTTCTGGTCGGCGGTCGCGAAAAGCGACTGGAACAGCCGCCGCTCGAAGCGCAGGCCCTCGGCGAGGGTGACCTCCAGCGAGCGGTTGACCGCCTCCTTGGCCATCATCACCGCCGGCAGCGAGAAGGAGGCAATCTTCTCGGCCGCGCCGAGCGCCTCGTCGAGAAGCTTCTCCGGCGCCACCACCCGCGCGACTAGCCCCGAACGCTCGGCCTCGGCCGCGTCCATCATACGGCCGGTGAGAATAAGGTCCATCGCCTTCGCCTTGCCGACGGCGCGGGTCAGTCGCTGCGAGCCGCCCATGCCGGGAATGACGGCGAGGGTGATCTCCGGCTGGCCGAACTTCGCCGTCTCCGACGCGATGATGAAGTCGCACATCATGGCGAGCTCGCAGCCGCCGCCGAGCGCAAAGCCCGAAACGGCTGCGATCATCGGCTTGCGGGCACCGGCGACATGCTCCCAGCCGCCGAGGAAATCGCCAAGATAGCTGCCGACGAAATCGAGCGATTGCATCTCCTTGATGTCGGCGCCCGCGGCAAAGGCCTTCTCGGAGCCGGTGATGACGATCGCGCCGACCGCCTTGTCGGCATCGAAGGCCTTGAGCGCCGCGTCGAGCTCGCGCATCACGACCGAATTCAGCGCGTTCAGCGCCTGCGGCCGGTTGAGCGTGATCAGCCCCACGCGCCCGCGCGTTTCGACCAACAGCGTCTCGTAACTCATCCTCTTCTCCTCCACTTCGATTGATACTTCTGCGGCGCCGCGCGTCCCTGTCAGACGGGCAAGGGTCGCTGCAGCACTTTGAACTGCTGCATGTTCCTATTCTTAGATCCGCATCGATTTAAGGAAACATGCAGCAGGGCTATTTCTGGCAGCGCGGGCAATGGAAGGTCGAGCGCCCGGCCTGGACGATGCGGGCGACCGTACCGCGACAGCCGGGCGTGCGGCAAGCCTCGCCTTCCCGGTCGTAGACGGAGAAGCTGTGCTGGAAATAGCCGAGGCTGCCATCCGCCTGGATGTGGTCCTTCAAGGACGACCCGCCGGCAGCGATCGCATCGGCAATGACCGCGCGAATGGCCTCCGTCAGCGCGGAAAGTGCCCGTTTCGGACGCCCCTTGCCGTCTACGACAGAGCCGGCCGGCCTTTGGGGCGACAGGCCGGAGCGCCAAAGCGCCTCGCAGACATAGATGTTGCCGAGCCCGGCGATCGTCTTCTGGTCGAGAAGGGCGGCCTTCAGCGGCTGCGCCTTGCCGGCGAAGCGGGCGGCGAGATAGGCGGCATCGAGGGCGTTGCCGGTCGGCTCCTCGCCCAGATCGCGGAAGAAGACATGCTCGGCAATCCTGTCGCGCCGCGCCAGATCCATGAAGCCGAAGCGGCGCGGATCGTTGTAGATCACCCGCGCCGGGCCGGCCGGCGCGTCCAGATGGAAGATCACGTGGTCGTGCTTCTCGTCCTTGCGGCGCGGGTGGTGGAAGGCGCCGGGCGTGGCCGGTTCGGCGCCGGCCTCGATGCGGAACGAGCCGGACATGCCGAGATGCGCGATGATCACGTCGCCGCCCTCGAGATCGATCATCAGATATTTGGCGCGCCGCGACAGCGCGACGATGCGGCGGCCGGAAACCGCGGCGGCGAAATTCTCGGGGAACGGAAAGCGCAGGTCCGGCCGGCGCAATTCGGCCCTGACCAGAAGCGCCCCTTCCATCGTCGGCGCCAATCCGCGCTTGACCGTCTCTACCTCAGGCAATTCCGGCATCGGCCGTCTTTCCCTTGTTCTTTCTTCATTCCGTCCCCATGAGACGCATTCCCATCGCGGGATTGATGCCCTATAGGGTGTCGCAATTCAAAGTGTTACCGCGACCTTCGTGCGTCCGAAAGACGCATAGCCGCGAAGGCCGGGGCCGTTCACCGCCGCTGAGATAGCGCGTGGGGGAGGATTTCGCTATGGTGCCGGCAAATTTCGTTGAAGTGGAGTCTCGGGATGGCGGATGAGCGCGTATCGGCGGATGGCGGAATGGAGACCTCCTTCGGTTTCCGGGAAGTCGGCGCGGGCGAGAAGCAACCGCTCGTCAACGACGTCTTCCACAAGGTCGCCAAGCGCTACGACATCATGAACGACGTGATGTCTGCGGGCCTTCACCGCGTCTGGAAGGACGCGATGGTCGCGGCGCTCAACCCGCCGCGGCGAGACGATTTCCGGGTGCTCGACGTCGCCGGCGGCACCGGCGACATCGCCTTCCGCATCATCGAGGCCTCGGGCCGCAAGGCGCACGCGACCGTCCTCGACATCAACGGCTCGATGCTCGCCGTCGGCGCGGAACGCGCCCGCAAGAGGGGGCTCGTCGACAATCTCGATTTCGTCGAAGCGAATGCCGAGGACCTGCCCTTCGCGGCGAATTCCTTCGACGCCTATACGATCGCCTTCGGCATTCGGAACGTGCCGCGCATCGAGGTGGCGCTCAAGGAGGCCTACCGCGTGCTTAAGCGCGGCGGCCGGCTGCTGGTGCTCGAATTCTCCGAAGTCGAGATGCCGCTTCTCGATCGCTTCTACGACGCCTGGTCCTTCAACGCGATCCCGAAGTTCGGCAAGCTCATCACCGGCGACGACGCGCCCTATCAGTATCTCGTCGAGTCGATCCGGAAGTTCCCCAACCAGCGCGATTTCGCCGCCATGATCCGCAATGCCGGCTTCGCCCGCGTTTCCTTCACCAACTATACCGGCGGCATCGCGGCCCTCCATTCCGGCTGGAAAATCTGACCGCATGAGTACGCCCGGAGCATATTTCCGTCTGGTGCGGATCGGCTGGGTGCTTGCGCGCGAGGACGCCTTTTCGGCGGTGCCTTCCGAACACCTTCCGCCGCTCGCACGCTTCGTGCAGAGGCTCGCCAAGCTGCTTGCCCGCCGCAAGGCGCGGCTCGAGGCGAGGAGCGGCCGACTCGCCCGCGCCGTCGAGCGGCTCGGCCCCTCCTATGTCAAGATCGGCCAGTTCCTGGCGACACGGCCCGATGTCGTCGGCGCCGAGCTTGCCGCCGACCTGTCGCTCCTGCAGGACCGCATGGCGACCTTTCCGCAGCATGAGGCCAAGGCCGCCATCGAAGGCTCGCTCGGCCGCTCGGTCGAGGCGCTCTTCGCCGAATTCTCCGAGCCGATGGCGGCGGCATCGATCGCGCAGGTGCATCCCGCCGTGGTCATGCGCGACGGCCGCCGCGAGAAGGTTGCAGTCAAGGTCATCCGCCCTGGCGTGCGCCAGCGCTTCGCCGCCGACATTGAGGCTATGTACCTGGTTTCGCGCATGCAGGAGCGCTTCCTGCCCTATACGCGCCGGCTGAAGCCGGTGGAGGTCACGAAGACGCTCGAGCAGACGACCAAGATCGAGATGGATCTGAGGCTCGAGGCGGCGGCACTTTCCGAGCTCGCGGCAAACATCAAGGAAGATTCCGGTTTTCGCGTCCCCAGGGTCGACTGGGAACGCACGGGGCGCGACGTCGTGACCATGGAATGGATCGACGGCGTGAAGATGTCGGACATCGAAGGCCTGAAGCGGGCCGGACACGACCTCAACAGGCTTGCCGAAACGCTGATCCAGTCGTTCCTGCGCCACACGCTTCGCGACGGCTTCTTCCATGCGGACATGCACCAGGGCAACCTCTTCGTCGACGAGGCCGGCCATATCGTCGCCGTCGACATGGGCATCGTCGGCCGGCTCGGCCGGAAGGAACGCCGCTTTCTCGCGGAGATCCTCTACGGCTTCATCATGCGCGACTACCAGCGCGTCGCCGACGTGCATTTCGAGGCGGGCTACGTCCCCTCCCACCACGATGCCGCGAGCTTCGCCCAGGCGATCCGCGCCATCGGCGAGCCGATCCACGGCCAGCCGGCGGAGACGATCTCGATGGCGAAACTGCTGACGCTGCTCTTCGAGGTGACCGAACTCTTCGACATGCAGACGCGCCCCGAGCTCGTCATGCTGCAGAAGACGATGGTCGTCGTCGAGGGCGTGGCGCGCACGCTCAACCCGCGCTTCAACATGTGGAAGGCGTCCGAACCGGTGGTCGGCAAATGGATCCGCGACAATCTCGGCCCGAAGCGCATCGTCGCGGACCTGCGCGACGGCCTGCATGCGGCGCTCCGGATCGCCGAGGCGGCGCCGGAAATCGCCGCCCGGACGGAGCGTTTTTCGGCGGAAATCGTGGCAATGAGCGAGAACGGCCTGCGCTTCGACGCGGAAACCGCGGAGGCGATCGGCAGGGCCGAGGCACGGCACAACCGCTCCGGCCGCATCGCGCTCTGGGTGATCGCCGCAACGCTTCTTTACATTGCGTGGCAGCTTGGCTGAACAGGCGGCCGGCGTGTCGGCCGCCGCCCTCACAAGAAGCCCCCCGTTTTCCCGCATAATGCCCTCAATGCACATCGAAGATCAGCGATCGGTGCGCAGCAATGGCTGCCGTGACACCGTCGCCGACCGCGTGCGAGACGGAGCCCGCTTCCCGCGCGGCGTCGCCGCAGGCATAGACGCCCGGGACGCTCGTCTCCTTTGCCTCATTCGTCCGGATATGGGGGCCGAGCGGTCCTTCCGCGAAGGCGCAGCCAAGTGCGGCGGGCAGGTCAGAGGCCATGCGCGTGCGCGGAGCGACGAACAGGCCCTCGAGGGGTATCGCCCGGCCACCGTCCAGAATGACGGTCGGCCTTTCGCCCTCCACGGCCAGGACCCATTCTCTTTCGATTTCCACGCCACGCGCTCTGAGCATCGCCTCCTGTGCGGCGTCGGGTTCGAAGGCGTCATTCAAGAAAAATGTGGTCGGTCCCCAATCCGGCAGCATCATGGCCTGGTGCAAGCTGTCCTCGCCCGTCGCCAGAAGGCCTATGCGCCCCAGCCCGAGCTCATAGCCGTGGCAATAGGGGCAATGGAAGACGGTGCGGCCCCAGCCTTCCTGAAGGCCGGGTATCGCGGGCAATTCGTCCACCACTCCCGTGGCCAGAATCAGACGGCGCGCCGTGATCTTTTCGTTCCCCAGCGAGACCACGAAATGGGCTCCCTCCCGCGCCGCGGCCTCGGCCGTTCCTTCGACAAATCGCACATTGGTATAGGCGAGCAATTGCAGCCGACCGCTGTCGGCGATAGCCGCGGCCGCCTCTCCGTCACGGGTGAGAAATCCGTGAGAGGCTTCCGCAAAACGGTTCCGCGGGAGCCGGGCATCGATCACAACGACCGAGCGCCTCGCTCTCGCCAATAGCAGTCCCGCCGAAAGCCCGGCATAGCTGCCGCCCACGATCGCTACATCAATGGCCATGAGTAATCCTTCATCTCGCGTCGTCGCGATCACCTCTCTTGCGGCAATTGCCTGCGGTCGAGTAGGGTTCCGATCGAAAGAGGAGCGCGGTCTTGCAGTCGCATCCCGCTCTAACGCTTCAGAATCGATCGCGTTCATGATGTTTCGGTCGGTCCGACCAAAAAACATCGTGGACAAGGAAGGCCGAAACCGGATGGTATTGTCGGGCAAGCGCATTCTTCTCATCATCTCCGGCGGCATCGCCGCCTATAAGAGCCTCGACCTCATTCGCCGGCTGCGTGAGCGCGGCGCGGAGGTGCGGCCGGTGATGACGGCGGCGGCGCAAGAATTCGTGACGCCGCTTGCCGTCGGCGCGCTTTCGGCCTCGCATGTGTTCACCGATCTCTTTTCGCGCGAGGACGAGCAGGATGTCGGCCATATCCGGCTCGCGCGCCACTGCGACCTCGTCGTGGTGGCGCCGGCGACGGCCGATCTGATGGCGAAGATGGCGAACGGCCACGCCGACGACCTCGCCTCGACGGTGCTCATCGCGACGGACCGCCCGGTGCTCGTCGCGCCGGCGATGAACCCGAAGATGTGGATGCATCCGGCGACGCGCCGCAATCGCGCGACGCTTTCCGGTGACGGCGTCCGCTTCGTCGGCCCGGCGGCCGGCGAGATGGCCGAGAGCGGCGAAGCGGGCGAAGGCCGGATGGCCGAGCCGCTGGAGATCGTCTCCGCGATCGAGGGATTGCTGGGCGAGCCGCGGCCGCTCGCCGGGAAAAAGGCCATCGTCACCTCCGGACCGACACACGAGCCGATCGATCCGGTGCGCTACATCGCCAACCGCTCGTCCGGCAAGCAGGGCCACGCGATTGCCGCGGCGCTCGCCCGCCTCGGCGCCGAGGTCACCCTCGTCTCCGGGCCGGTGACGATCCCCGATCCCGCCGGCGTCAGCGTCGTCCGGGTGGAGCGCGCCGAGGAGATGCGCGACGCGGTGCTCGCCGCCCTCCCCGCCGACGTGGCGGTGATGGTGGCGGCGGTCGCGGACTGGCGCGTCGCGTCCGCCGCCGGCAACAAGATCAAGAAGCGGCCGGGCGAGGCCCCGCCGCCCCTGCAGCTTGCCGAGAACCCGGACATCCTGAAGACGGTCGGTCACCATGGGGCCCGCCCGAAGCTGGTGATCGGCTTTGCCGCCGAGACGGAAAACGTCGCCGACAACGGCCGGGCGAAGCTCGAAAGGAAAGGCGCCGATTACATTCTGGCAAACGACGTCTCGCCGGCGACCGGCATCATGGGCGGCGACCGCAACCGGGTGAAGCTGATCGGCCGCGAGGGCAGCGAGGACTGGCCGGAAATGGACAAGGACGAAGTCGCCGCGAAACTCGCGGCACTGATCGCCGCAAAGCTTTCCGCATAGGCCCAGAGCATTCGGCAGTCGGGTGGAATCACCCGACGTCGCACGGATGCAGCAAATACAGTCGGGTCAGGCGAGGTCGCTTGCCGCCAAAGGAAGCACGGAGGCGGCGGCACGCTCCGGGATCGCTACGTCGGCCGCGCCGAACAGGCGCACGTCGACGCCGTTTTCACCGACGATCACCGCGGAACCGTCCGGGATTTCGGCCCAGGCATTGTCGTCGTTCAGGGGTTCGGAAACCAGGCAATAGCCGCCGTCCGCCCCCATCGGCGCGGCGTAGAGCGTCGGCGCCTTGCGGTCGGAGGCGTAGCGCACGGCGAAGAGGTCGTGACCATTGGAGAAGGCGGCCGTGAAGCGAACGAGAACGCGGCGACCGAGTTGCCCGGCCAGCCGCTCGACGAAGCCGAGCGCCTCCGCGACCGCTCCGAGCGGATTGCTTTCGAGGCCGAACTGCAGAGCCAGCAGGAAAAGCAGCTCGGAATCCGTGGTGCCGGTGCGCGCGGCATAGAGTTCGTCGTCGAGCATGTTCTCCATCGGCCGGCGCAGGTGCTCGAAGTCGCCGATCTGGCCGTTGTGCATGAAGGCCCAGCGGCCATGGACGAATGGATGGCAATTGTCACGCCGCGTGCCGCCGCCGGTCGCGGCGCGCACATGGGCGAGGAAGAGCCGCGAGCGGATCTGGCGCGCGATGCTTTTCAGGTTGCAATCGGACCAGGCGGGCAGAATGTCGCGATAGCGGCCGGGCTCCGGCCGATCGCCGTACCAGGCGATGCCGAAGCCGTCGCCATTGGTCGCGGTCTTGGCACGCGTCGCGCAATGGGATTGCTCGATCAGCGAATGGGCCGGCGACGAGACGAGTTCCTCGAGATAGAGCGGCTCTCCACGATAGGCTGCCCAACGGCACATGCGTCAATCACTCCGGTCCTGCGCGTTGATAAAAGGCGATTCGTTCACCGTCGTCACGCCGATGTTTCAACGGAACATGGTAAAAATGCGTTAACACTTTTCGCACTGCTTGTTCCGGTACGGTAGCGGGGCACCCTTTCCGGCGCTGTTTCCCTTGTGACATCAGCGCGTGACATGGTGCGCGACGGGTTCGTGACGGGCACGCATTTCGAAATAAATATTCCATATTGACAAATTTCGCTCGCTTCATTTCATTTCGTCCAATATTTGGCAGCTTCGGCCGGGAGGAACGACATGAGCGGCAAGCGCAGACTGGGGGTCGGCCTGATCGGCACGGGGTTCATGGGCAAGGCCCATGCCCTCGGCTTCACCATTGCAGCACGGGTCTTCGACCTGCCCTTCGAACTGGACCTGGTATCGGTCGCAGACGTGACCGAGGAGAGTGCCGAGGCTGCCCGCGCCCGGCTCGGCTTCCGCAAGGCGACCGCGGACTGGCGCGATCTCCTGACCGATCCCGACATCGACATCATCGACATCACCACGCCCAACCTCCTGCACAAGGAGATGGCGCTCGCGGCCATCGCCCATGGCAAGCACGTCTATTGCGAAAAGCCGCTGGCGCCGACCGTTGCCGATTGTGCCGAGATGGTGGCCGCGGCGGAAAAGGCGGGCGTCGTCACCCAGGTCGGCTTCAACTATCTCAAGAACCCGTTGATCTTCCTTGCCAGGGACATCATCGAAAGCGGCGAGATCGGCGAGATCCGGTCGTTCCGCGGCATCCATGCGGAAGACTTCATGGCCGACGCCGGCATTCCGTGGGCCTGGCGGCTCGATCCGAGGAGCGGCGGCGGCGCGCTCGCCGATATCGGCAGCCACATCATCGCCTGCATGCGCCACCTCGTCGGCCCGATCAGGTCCGTGCTCGCCGAGACCGTCGTCCACATCGCCGAGCGCCCGGTTTCCCGCGGCGCGGCGGAGATGCGGCCGGTCGAAGTCGACGATATCGCGCGCGCGTTCGTCCGTTTCGAGAGCGGCGCGAGCGGCAGCTTCGAGGCCAACTGGATCGCCACCGGCCGCAAGATGCAGCACGATTTCGAGATCTACGGCTCGAAGGGCAGCATCGTCTTCACCCAGGAACGACTGAACGAGATCAGGGTCTACTACGCCGGCGACGACGTCAGGAGCCGCGGCTTCCGCACCATCTGGGCGGGACCGGAGCACCCGCCCTACGGCGCCTTCTGCGTGGCGCCGGGCCACCAGATCGGCTTCAACGACCTGAAGGCGATCGAGGTCAACGAATTCCTGGAGGCGATCGCCTCGGGCGGCAGGCCTTCGACCGATTTCCGCGAGGGCTACGAGGTGCAGAAGGTGCTTTCGGCCACCTATCACTCCGCCCGGACGAACGAATGGGTGGAGATCGGTTGAGGGGGTGGAGGCTTGGGAAACCTCGAAATCTGCCCCTCACCCTAACCCTCTCCGGCAGTCACCCCGCAGTGCGGGGAGACGGTGGCGGGCAGCCGGACGAGGGGCGTACCCTCCGGAAAGACGCCCGACGCAAAGAACGGGAAAATGGAACGCCCGTTCTATCCTCGACGTTATCAATCGATTAAAGTAGGGCAATTGGAACGCACTACTGCGCCGCGCGCCCGATCAGGCGCGCAAAGGTTGCCGTAGGACTTTGAAGGGCCGCATGGTTTTCCTCAAATCATCGACAGGAAATCATGCGAGCAGTCTGGGAGATGCCGAACGATGCCAGCGCCGGAGACGACCACGGATGTCCCGCAGGATTTCGAGACGCTGAAGGCCGTCATCCTTGAACGCAAGGCGCAATTGCCGAAGCGGCTGAAGCAGGTGGCCGCCTATTCGCTCGACAATCCCGACGAGATCGCCTTCGGCACCGCCGCGAGCATCGCCACCTCCGCCGACGTCCAGCCCTCGACGCTCGTGCGCTTCGCCCAGCACTTCGGCTTCGAGGGCTTTTCGAGCCTGCAGCAGATTTTTCGCGCCCGGCTCCGGGAGCGCACCCCCGGCTACGAGGAACGGTTGAAGGCGCTGCGCGGCAACGACCACAGCAAGCTCGAAAGCGGCTCGATCTTCAACGGCTTCGTCGCCGCCGCCCATCGCTCGCTCGACAACATCGCGACATCCGTCGATCCGGAAGCGTTCGAGCGCGCCGTCAACATCCTGGCCAAGGCCGACACGATCTACCTCATCGCCAAGCGGCGGTCCTATCCCATCTCCAGCTACATGGCCTATGCCTTCGGCAAGCTCAAGGTGAAGTACCAGCATGTCGGCACGGCCGCCGGCATCGACGACGACATGCTGGCGATGGCGACCAGCCGTGACGCCGCCTTCGCTGTGAGCTTTTCGCCCTATGCCTCCGAAAGCGCGGCCCAGGCGCGCCTCCTCGCGAACCGCAAGGTGCCGGTGGTGTCGCTCACCGATTCCGCCTTCTCGCCGCTTGCCGAGTCCTCCAAGGTCTGGTTCGAGCTCGTCGAGGCCGATCACGCCGGCTTCCGCTCGCTTTCCGCCAGCATGGCCTTCGCCATGGCGCTGACCGTCGCCATCGCTGAGAAACGGCGGCGCACGGAGGACGGGCATTCCATATAGAACGAAAATTCCATATTGACGAAGTCGCGGAATTTATGTTTCATACCGGCATCGCCCATGACCTGCAGCGCCGCGCGTCTCACCTAGCGCGCAAGGGTCGCTGCAGCGCTTTGAATCACTGCATGTCTTCGTCCGTAAATCGAGGTCGATTTACGAAGGCATGCAGGTACATAATTGTCGACGCCGGCCCGGCGTCCGCGGGGAGGAAGCAGTGAACCAGATTCCATCGGCTGAAACGCCAAAGGGAGCCAAACCCCTCGACATCATCACGATCGGCAGAGCCTCGGTCGACCTCTACGGCCAGCAGATCGGCACCCGGCTCGAAGACGTGGCGAGCTTCGCCAAGTCGGTCGGCGGCTGCCCTTGCAACATTTCGGTCGGCACGGCGCGCCTCGGGCTCAAATCGGCCCTGCTGACGCGCGTCGGCAACGAGCAGATGGGCCGTTTCATCCGCGAGCAGCTTCAGCGCGAAGGGGTCGAGACCCGCGGCATAGTCACCGATCCGGAGCGGCTGACCGCACTCGCGATCCTCGCGGTCGAGAACGAGAAATCCTTCCCGCTGCTCTTCTACCGCGACAATTGCGCCGACAACGCGCTCTGCGAGGACGATATCGCGGAGAACTTTATCCGCTCGTCCCGCGCCGTCCTCGTCACCGGCACGCATTTCTCCAAGCCGAACACGGACGCCGCCCAGCGCAAGGCGATCCGGATCGCCAAGGAAAGCGGCGCAAAGGTCGTCTTCGACATCGACTATCGCCCGAACCTCTGGGGCCTTGCCGGCCATGACGCGGGCGAGAGCCGCTATATCGCCTCCGACCGCGTCTCGGGGCATCTGAAGACCGTGCTAGGCGACTGCGACCTGATCGTCGGCACCGAGGAAGAGGTGCTGATCGCCTCCGGCGAGAGCGACCTGCTCCAGGCGCTGAAGACCATCCGCGCGCTCTCCGATGCGACGATCGTGCTCAAGCGCGGGCCGATGGGCTGCATCGTCTATGACGGGCCGATCTCGGACGATCTCGAAGACGGCATCGTCGGCAAGGGCTTCCCGATCGAGGTCTACAACGTGCTCGGCGCGGGCGACGCCTTCATGTCCGGCTTCCTGCGCGGCTGGCTCACGGGCGAGCCGCATGCGACATCGGCGACCTGGGCGAACGCCTGCGGCGCCTTTGCCGTCTCGCGCCTGCTCTGCGCACCGGAAATCCCGACCTGGACCGAGCTGCAGTTCTTCCTCGGAAACGGCAGCAAGGAGAAGGCGCTGCGCAAGGACGAGGCGATCAACCACGTCCATTGGGCGACGACCCGCCGCCGCGACATCCCGCTTCTGATGGCGCTCGCGATCGACCATCGCAGCCAGCTCGAAGACATTGCCGAAGGCAATCCGGAACTGCTGGCGCGCATTCCGGCCTTCAAGGCGCTGGCCGTCAAGGCGGCGGCCGAAGTCGCCGCGGGCCGCTCCGGCTTCGGCATGCTGATCGACGACAAATACGGTCGCGACGCGCTCTATGCGGCGGGCGCCTATCGCGACTTCTGGATCGCCAAGCCGATCGAGCTTCCGGGCTCGCGGCCGCTCCAGTTCGAGTTCAGCCAGGACCTCGGCAGCCGCCTCATCGACTGGCCGGTCGACCATTGCATCAAGGTGCTCTCCTTCTATCACCCGGACGATCCGGCCGAGCTCAAGGCCGCGCAGATCGCCAAGCTTCGCTCCGCCTTCGAGGCGGCGCGCAAGGTCGGCCGCGAGATCCTGATCGAGATCATCGCCGGCAAGCATGGGCCGCTCGAAGACGACACCATTCCGCGCGCGCTCAACGAGCTTTATGATGCCGGCCTGAAGCCGGATTGGTGGAAGCTGGAGCCGCAGGCGAGCCGCGGCGCCTGGGCCGCCATCGACGCGGTAATCGAGAAGCGCGACCCGCTCTGCCGGGGCGTCGTCCTCCTCGGCCTCGAGGCGCCCTACGAGGTGCTGAAGGACGGGTTTGCCGCGGCGAGGACGTCGAAGACGGTCAAGGGCTTCGCCGTCGGCCGGACGATCTTTGCCGATGCCGCCAAGAGCTGGCTCAGCGGCACGATGACCGACGATGCGGCCGTCGCCGACATGGCGGCGAGGTTCAAGGCGCTGGTCGATCTCTGGCTGCAGCTCGGAGAGACGAGAGCCGCTTAGGGAAACCCGGCGCGGCTTTGGAAACGAAGGGCGGAGCCCAGACTTCGCCACCAGGAGGAAACGTAAGATGAGCCAGAAAACCGTGCGCCTGACCATGGCGCAAGCCGTGGCGCGGTTCCTGACGCGGCAGATGACGATCATCGACGGCAAGCGCGTGCCGATCTTCGGCGGCGTCTTCGCGATCTTCGGCCATGGCAACGTCGCCGGCGTCGGCGAGGCGCTCTATGCCGTGCGCGAGACCCTGCCGACCTACCGCGCCCAGAACGAGCAGGGCATGGCGAATGCGGCGATCGCCTTCGCCAAGGCGAGCTTCCGCCGCCGCTTCATGGCCTGCACGAGCTCGATCGGCCCGGGCGCGCTCAACATGGTGACGTCGGCCGCACTCGCCCACGTCAACCGCCTGCCGGTGCTGCTGCTCCCCGGCGACGTCTTCGCCAACCGCAGGCCCGATCCGGTGCTGCAGCAGGTGGAAAGCTTCGGCGACGGCACAGTCTCGGCCAATGACTGCTTCCGCCCGGTGTCGCGCTATTTCGACCGCATCACCCGGCCGGAGCAGATCATTCCGGCGCTTCGCCGCGCCATGCAGGTGCTGACCGATCCGGCCGATTGCGGTCCGGTCACGCTTTCGCTCTGCCAGGACGTCCAGGCGGAAGCCTATGACTATCCGGAATCCTTCTTCGAAGAGAAGGTATGGGTGCCGCGCCGCATCGAGCCCGATCTCGACGAGCTCGCGGCGGCGATCGCAATGCTGAAAGCCGCGAAGAAGCCGATCATCGTCGCCGGCGGCGGCGTGCTCTATTCGGAGGCGACCGCGGAGCTCGCGGACTTCGCCGAGAAGCACGGCATCCCGGTGGTCGAGACGCAGGCCGGCAAGTCGGCGCTGCCGCATTCACATCCGCTCAACATGGGCTCGGTCGGCGTCACCGGCACCTCCGCCTCGAACCGGCTCGCGGAGGAGACCGACCTCGTGCTCGCCGTCGGCTCGCGGCTCCAGGATTTCACCACCGGCTCCTGGGCGCTCTTCAAGAACGATGAACTGAAGATCATCGGCCTCAACGTCCAGCCCTTCGACGCCGGCAAGCACAACGGCCTGCCGCTGATTTCCGACGCGCGCGTCGGCCTCAACCGCCTGTCCGGCGGTCTCGGCGGCTACAGGGCCGACCCGGACTGGACCGAGAAGGCGAAGGCCGGCAAGGCCGAGTGGCTTGCGGCCGCCGACAAGGCGACCGCCACGACCAATGCGGCGCTGCCCTCCGATGCCCAGGTGATCGGCGCCGTCCAGCGCGCGCGGGGGGCCAAGAGGACGACGCTCGTCTGCGCCGCCGGCGGTCTGCCCGGCGAGTTGCACAAGCTCTGGCAGGCGGAAGAGCCCGGCGGCTACCACATGGAATACGGCTTCTCGACCATGGGCTACGAGGTCGCCGGCGGCCTCGGCGTCAAGCTCGCCAAACCCGACAGCGACGTGATCGTGATGGTCGGCGACGGCAGCTACATGATGCTGAACTCGGAGATCGCCTCCTCGATCATGCTCGGCGCCAAGTTCACCATCGTTCTCTTGGACAATGCCGGCTATGGCTGCATCAACCGTCTGCAGATGGAAACCGGCGGCGCCAACTTCAACAACCTCTTGCAGGACACGCATCACGTCGAGCTGCCGCAGATCGACTTCGCCGCGCATGCCGCCGCCATGGGCGCCGTCACCCGCAAGGTCGGCTCGATCCCGGAGCTCGAAGCCGCGCTCCAGGAGACCGCCAACGAACAGCGCACGACGGTCATCGTCATCGATACCGACCCGCTGATCACGACGGAGGCCGGCGGCCATTGGTGGGACGTCGCGGTTCCGGAAGTGTCTGACCGGGAGCAGGTGAAGGCGGCTCGCGAAGGTTATGAGAAGGCGCTCAAGACGCAGCGGTTTGGGTGAGTCGACGATCGGGCGCCCGCATTCGCGCGGGCGCTTTTCCATATCCATTGGCCCCGGGGGATGGGACGAAGTAGGCGCCGCGAGTCCCTTCTCCCCGTCCCTCACGGGGAGAAGGGTGGCGGCAGCCGGATGAGGGGCGTTGCCCTGACACATGACGAATCACCCGCTTCAAGCAAATGACGAACAGAAAGTGAAAGACATGATCCGCTACGGAACCAACCCGATTGCCTGGAGCAATGACGACGACCACTCGATCGGCGCGCACCTGACGCTGGAGGACTGCCTGTCCGATTGCCAGAAGATCGGCTTCGACGGCATCGAGAAGGGCCACAAGATGCCGTCCGATCCGGAGGCGCTGAAGCAGAAGCTCGCCTCCTACGACCTCGTCTTCGTTTCCGGCTGGCACTCGACTAACCTGCTCACCCATGGCGTCGAGGCGGAGAAGAAGGCGATCCAGCCGCATCTCGATCTCCTGAAGCACAATGGCTGCAAGGTGGCGATCGTCTGCGAGACCTCGAACGCCATCCACGGCGACGATTCCAAGTCCCTCGTCAAGGACAAGCCGGTGCTGCTGGCCGACCAATGGAAGAAGTTCGGCGCCGATCTCGAGGCCATCGCTCAGTATTGCGCCGACCAGGGCATCGACCTCGTCTATCACCACCACATGGGCACGATCGTCCAGACCGGCGAGGAGATCGACCTGTTGATGCAGAACACCGGCCCGGCGACCAAGCTGCTGCTCGATACCGGCCATGCCTGGTTCGGCGGCTCGGATCCGGCGGACGTGGCGAAGAAATACATGGATCGCGTCCGCCATATCCACTGCAAGAACGTCCGCCCGGCGGTCCGCGAAGTGGTGGAAGGCGAAGGCCTCTCCTTCCTCGAGGGCGTGCGCCGCGGCGTCTTCACGGTACCGGGCGACTCCGAGGGCGGCGTCGACTTCCTGCCGGTGCTGAAAATCGCCGCCGAACACGGCTATGATGGCTGGCTGGTGATCGAGGCCGAGCAGGATTCGGCCGTGCGCAATCCGTTCGAATACCAGTCGCTCGGGCTGAAGTCGCTGAAGTCGTTCGCGAAGGAAGCGGGGCTGGACAAATAGGCAGCCAAATCGGCTATCGGCCCCTCATCCGGCTGCCGCCACCTTCTCCCCGCCTGCGGGGAGAAGGGATATGCCGCGCCGCCTCCGCGTCCCCTCTCCCTTGGGAAGCGGGAAGAGATGATGGCAAGCCTCGAATCCCCTCTCCCCGCGCGCGGGGAGAGGGTTAGAGTGAGGGGCAGGCTGCGAATGCAGACCCCTTTGAAGAGAAGTCAGGAGACCGTCACAATGTCGAAACTGCTCGTCAAACCGAAAGCGCAATCCGGCCTGATGCAGGAGATCACGCCGGAGAGCGCCGGCTGGACCTATGTCGGTTTCGCGCTTCATCGGCTGAAGCCGGGTGAAGCCACCGGCGGTGATGCGGGCGAGAAGGAACTTTGCCTGGTGCTCGTCAGCGGCAAGGCGAAGGTCTCGGTCGATGGGGAGAGTTTCGGCGAACTCGGCGAACGCATGACGCCTTTCGAGGGCCAGCCCTATGCGGTCTATGTGCCGAAGGGCAGCAGATGGCAGGCGGAGGCGAAGACCGATCTCGATCTTGCGATCTGCTCCGCCCCCGGCGGCGAAGGTTTCAAGGCCAAGGTCATCCGCCCCGGCACGCACCCGCAGATGACCCGCGGCAAGGGCACAAACACGCGCTACGTCACCAATATCATGCCGGAGGACGACGGCTCGGCGCAGTCGCTGCTGGTCGTCGAGGTGATCACGCCCGGCGGCCACACCTCGTCCTATCCGCCGCACAAGCACGACCAGGACAATCTGCCGGCCGAGAGCTATCTGGAAGAAACCTATTACCACCGGCTGAACCCGCCGCAGGGCTTTGCCATGCAGCGCGTCTATACGGACGACCGTTCGCTCGACGAGACGATGGCGGCGGAGGACGGCGACGTGACTCTGGTGCCGAAGGGTTACCACCCGGTCGCGGCCGTCCACGGCTACGACTCCTATTATCTCAACGTCATGGCCGGTCCGAAGCGGATCTGGAAGTTCCACAACGCCAAGGAACACGAGTGGCTGTTCACCGGCATCTGAGCCCGGTGCGCAACACTCTCGACGAACGGCGCGGACGCTCTATCGTATGCTGGTGGAAGGCAGACAGGAGGAGCGCCCGATGCATATTGACGGCCAATGCCATTGCGGCTTCGTGACCTATGAGGCGGAGATCGATCCCGAGGGCGTGTCGATCTGTCATTGCACCGATTGCCAGCGGCTGACAGGCTCGGCCTACCGGGTGACGGCGGGCGCGCCGCGAAGCGCATTCCGCCTCACCGGCGGCGAACCGAAGCTCTACGTCAAAATCGCCGACAATGGCCGCAAGCGCCTGCAATTCTTCTGCCCCCATTGCGGCTCGCCGGTCTATACGACCGGAACGGACGAGGACGCCGAGAAGATCGGCATCCGCGTCGGGACCATCAACCAGCGGCGTGAACTTAAGCCACGATCGCAGATCTGGTGCTCCTCCGCGCTCCCCTGGATCGGCGACATCGGCGCGCTGCCGGGGCGGCCGCGGGATTGAGCCCCCGGTCACGCGACCGGATAAGGTCCATCGGCAAACACCGTTTCGTGATAGCCCTTGGAGCCGATTTCTTTCGCAAGCGGGCTTCGGAAATCCTCCCCGCGTGCAAGGCACTTCAACACATGACTGAAATCATATCTCGGCCGCCAGCCGAGAGAGGCCATCGCGCGGGTGCTGACATAGACGCGGTCGATTGCCGGGAAGAGCCGCCATCCGCGCGCGGCGTAGAGCGCCTCGCATTCGGGGAAGCGGCGCAACACCACGGATGCCGCGTCCGTCCGAAACGCGGCGAGATCGTCGGGCGCAAATGGCGTCGGCGCGGAAACGATATAGCGCCCGAAGCGGATGTCCTGCGCCCGGTCGAGCGCCGCGAGATGCGCGCTCACCACATCCTCGATATCCGCGCGGCGGTAGAGAAGCTCGTTCGCCTGGGCATTCGCCGTATCATAGCGGCTGCGGATCTCCGCATCGTCGTCCGGTTCGGGAAAGAAGCGCGAGGTGCGGAGGATGACGGCGGCAAGCCCGTGCCGGCGGGCGAAGAGCTCGCACAACCCTTCCGCCGCAACCTTGCTGACGCCGTAGATGTTGCGCGGGACCGGCGTCACGTCCTCGGTGATCCAGGCTGCCGGCTGGCCGGGCGCCGGGGTCAGCGCCGAGCCGAAGGCGCTCGTGGTGCTGGTGAAGACGAAGGCGCCGGCGCCCGCCTCCGCGGCCTCTTCGAGCAGGTTGAGGGTGCCGGCGATGTTGGTCTCGACGAAATCGGAATAGCCATGCGTCGCGACATGCGGCTTGTGCAGCGTCGCCGCATGGATGACGGCGCGCACACCCTTGAGGGCGTGGCGGACGAAGGCGCGATCGCCGATCGATCCGACAAGGTCGGTGAGATCGGAGCGCTTGACATCGATGCCGCGCACGTCGCGACCCGCCGCGTGCAGCACCCGCATCAGCGCCTCGCCCAGATGGCCGGCGCTTCCCGTCACCAGTATAGTCATGCGTCACTCCTCGTTTTGTTCGAGGCTAGCCGGGTGGACAGGCCTGGAACAACGCATAAAATATGCGTCAGGCCAGCGTCGTCACCAGGCGTCCCATCGCCCCGTCGGCGAACGGAATCTTCTCCCATAGCACGCGGCCGGCGCCGATCGGAACGTCGTCGCGCCCGTTGGGGCCGGTCTCGACCACCAGCGAAGCCACGCGGCCCTCGTGCCAGCCGATGCCTGCGAGCTCGCTTTCCGCCTTCCGGATTTCCTCCGAGGCGTAGCGGAACATCGGCATGCCGAGCATCTCCCGCCGCCACTCCGCCCGCCGTGAGGGCGAGGCCGCCAGCAGCCGGTGCGAATGGTCGCAGATCAGGTGGACCCGGGCCGTCGATGTTTCGACCAGCCGCTTGAGCGCGGCATCGACCGCCGTCTGTCGTGCAAAGAGGCGCTGCAGCGCCCGCTGCTGATCTTCGGAGGGCGTCAGCACGTCGGTTTCCCAGCGCGACACGGTCGCCTGCGTGACCTGCAGGAGCTCCGCCACATGGCTCTGCTTCATGCCGTTCACAAGCCGCAACCGCTTCAGCGCCCGCCCCGTATAAAGCATCGCTTCCTCCTTCAGGATCCGCACGCGT
Organism: Sinorhizobium saheli; assembly: GCF_001651875.1. Taxonomy (GTDB): domain Bacteria; phylum Pseudomonadota; class Alphaproteobacteria; order Rhizobiales; family Rhizobiaceae; genus Sinorhizobium; species Sinorhizobium saheli. Next base: position 83,212 of record NZ_LNQB01000069.1, on the reverse strand, counting down.
GATGCCGCGCCCAAGTGCGCTTTGCGGCGGAACGACGGAAAGGCTATACCAGCAGCACGGCTCAACCAAGGACAGCGACGAACCGAACGTGAGAAACGGCCATTTCAGGGTGCTGCCGCGCCGCATCGCCGGCGTCGACGTGGTGGAGGCCGCCACCGACCATCGGTTCGCGCGCCACACGCACGAACAGTTCGGGATCGGCCTGATCCATCAGGGCGCGCAGAGCTCGTTGAGCGGCCGCGGCACGGTCGAAGCGGAAGCGGGCGATGTGATCACCGTCAATCCCGGCGAGGTCCATGACGGGGCGCCGATCGGCGGCAGCGGCCGGTCCTGGCGGATGCTCTATCTCGAGCCTTTGCTGGTTGCAGCCGCGGTCGACGATATCAGCGAAGGGCGAAGAAGAACCTCGGAATTCACAAATCCGGTGTTGAAGGATGCGGAGCTCGCCGCGCGATTCCGCGCGATCTTCGCGGCCGCCGCGACGATGGAGGGTAGCGGCGCGGTGCTTCGCTGGGAGGAGCTTGCCGTGACGCTCATCGCCGAGACGATGGCGCTTGCGCCGCGGCCGGACGCTCCGGCCAGGGTGCCGAAGGCGATCGCCGTGGCCGTCAATTTCATCGACGACGACCCGCTGGCCGCCGTCACCCTCGCCGACCTTGCGCGCGCGAGCGGCCTGAGCCGGTTCCAGGTGGTGCGCGGCTTCGCGAAGGCGACCGGGCTGACGCCTCATGCCTATCTCCTCCAGCGGCGGATCGACATCGTCCGGCGGTCGATCGCCGCCGGCATGCCGCTCGCGGAAGCCGCCGTTGCCGGCGGTTTTGTCGACCAGAGCCACATGACGCGCGTCTTCGTGCGCAAATACGGCTTTTCGCCCGGTGTCTATGCGCGCGCGGTGAACTGATCCCGCAATTCCGTACAAGATCGCCGCCCGTCGATCGGGTTTTCTGCCGCCATCGATCACGGGAACGGCGGCGCGATGACGAAGCAGCTTCAAGGGTATTTCCAACTATCGCTCGCAATGGTGCTCGTCGGCAGCACCGTGGTCGCAAGCAAGGTCATAGCCTCCGGGCTGCCGCCGTTCACGGCAACGGCGCTGCGCTTCGCCATCGCCTTGCCGCTCTTCCTGCTCCTGGTGCGGATAACCGCAACACCCTGGCCGCAGCTTGCGAAAGGCGATTGGCGCATCCTCCTCCTCCAGGCGGGCGCCGGCAGCGTAGGCTATACGACGCTGCTCATTTCCGGACTGAAGCTCACGCCCGCTGCCGATGCCGGCGTGATCATCGGCACGCTTCCCGCCGTGTCGGCCGCCATCGCCGTGCTGGTGCTCGGCGAAAGGCCCGACCGCCTCGTCCTTCTGGCGATCGCGCTTGCCGCCGCGGGCGTTCTCGCGATCGTCGTACCCTCGGATGCCGGCGGCGCACGCTCGCTCGTCGGCAGTGCGCTGATTTTCGGCGCCGTCGTCTGCGAAGGCCTGTTCATCCTTCTCGGCAAGCGCCTCGAGGCCGAGGTCCCGCCGCTCGTGCTGTCGACGCTGATGGCGGGCCTCGGCGGCGCGATCGCCATCCCCTTCGCCGTCGCAGAGCTGCCCTTGGCGGGCGCGGCAACTGCGCCGGCGCTTGTCGCCGTCGCCTATTATGCGCTGGTGCCGACGGTTGCGGGGTTCCTGCTCTGGTATGCCGGGCTCGCCAAGGTGAGCGGCACGGAGGCCTCGGTCTACACCGCTCTGGCGCCGGTCTCCGCCGTTCTCCTCGCCCCTGCCGTCCTCGGCGAACCGATTGTCGCCAATCAGACGATCGGCATCGCCTGCGTGCTGAGCGCGGTCTTGAGCCTCAGCCTTCGGGCGGCCAATCTTCCAGGCGGCGAAGGGGCAAGTGCCGACGCGGCCGAGCCGCCAACCCGCCGCTAGAGGGAAGACGCTCACGCGCCACCGCTCTATCCGTTCGCTTTCTCCACTTCAACAAAGGTGCCCCATGCATTTTCGCCACGCCGACGATATCTGGCACGATTTTCCGGAACTTGCCGCCGGCGCTCTTTACGTCGCGGGCATCCGCAGCGACGCCACGGTCAACGCGCATCTCGCGCATTTCGAGGCAATCGCGAGGGCACGGCTGGCCGAAAGAACGGAGGCTGAGTTGCCGGAGATCCAGGCCTGGCGCCGCGCCTTCGCGCGCATGGCACTCAAGGCGACGCAATATCGCTCGGCCTCCGAGGCGCTTCTCCGGCGCTTCCGCAAGGAAGGGACGCTGCCGAAAATCCATCCGCTGATCGACCTCTGCAACGCCGCCTCGCTCGCCTTTGCCATTCCGATCGCCGTCTTCGACCTCGCAAAAATCGACGGCGACCTCGAAGTCCGGCCCGCCGTCGGCGATGAAATCTACACGGCCTTTTCCGGCGAGGTGGAATTTCCCGAGCTGCAGGAAATCATCTTCGCCGATGCGGGCGGGCGGGCACATGCGCGGCGCTGGACCAACCGCCAGAGCGGCTATTCGGCCGTCCGCGACGACACGGCGGCGGTGCTCATCGTCGCGGAAGCGCTGCATGCCGATGCCCGGGCTGATGTCGGGAGGCTGGTCGATGCGCTTGGGGAGGCGATCCGCACGACCTGGTCCGTCGATCCGAAAAGTGCGATTTTGGAGCGGGCGGCGCCGCGCTTTGATTTTTGAATTTCGCGCGTTCACAGGCGGTCACGATCGCCCCTCATCCGGCTGCCGCCACCTTCTCCCCGTTCTGACGGGGAGAAGGGGTATGCCGCGCTGCCTAAGTCCCCGCCTGCGGGGAGAGGGCTATTCCTCGGGTTAAACCGAGGAGAGGGGCAAACCCGATCGAACTCGCGCGGCCGCGAAGCCGGGGTTCGACAGATCGCCTCAAGCCGCCTTGGCGACGTGGTACTCCTTGATCGCCACCATCTTGATCGCCGGATAGCGTTCCGACTCGTAGCGCAGCGAGAAGCCGTCCTGCGCCATGAAGACCGGGTCGCCGTCGAGGTCGCGGGCGATGTCGCCGCGGTGTGCCGAGATGAACTTCTCGAGCTCGGCGGGGCTGTCGGCGGAGATCCAGCGGCAGACCGAGAATCGCGACATTTCGAAGGAGACGGGCAGGCCGTATTCCGCCTGCAGGCGCTCCTTCAGGACGTCGAGCTGCAGCGCGCCGACGACGCCGACGATCGCCGGCGCGCCGTCATCCGGCGAGAAGAGCTGCACGACGCCCTCTTCCGCCATCTGCTGCAGCGCCTCCTTCAGCTTCTTCGCCTTCATCGCGTCCTCGAGCCGGACACGGCGGAGGATTTCCGGCGCGAAGTTGGGCACGCCCTGGAAGACGAGCGGCTCGCCCTCGGTCAGCGTGTCGCCGATCCGGAGCGTGCCGTGGTTCGGGATGCCGACGACGTCGCCGGCAAAGGCCGTGTCGGCGAGCTGGCGCTGCGAGGCGAAGAAGAATTGCGGCGCGGTCAGCCCCATCTGCTTGCCGGTGCGCGACAGCCGCGCCTTCATGCCGCGCTCGAGCTTGCCCGAGCAGACGCGGACGAAGGCGATGCGGTCGCGGTGGTTGGGGTCCATGTTCGCCTGGATCTTGAAGACGAAGGCGGTCATCTTGTCGTCCGTCGCCTCGACGGTGCGGATGTCGGCGACCTGGGCGCGCGGCGGCGGCGCGAAGTCGCTGAGCGCATTGATGAGGTCGCGCACGCCGAAATTGCGGAGCGCCGAGCCGAAGAATACCGGCGTCAGATGGCCCTCGAGGAAGGCCTTGCGGTCGAAGGGCTTGCAGGCTTCGATCGCCAGCGTCGTCTCCTCGATGAAGGCGTCGCGCTCGTTCTCCGGCAGGCGATGGGACGCCATTTCCGGATCGTTGACCTTGGTCAGCCGCTCCTGCGTGTCGGCGCCGCGCACCTCGTTGGTGGCGAGATGATAGGTGCCGCAGAAGGTTTTCGAGCGGCCGATCGGCCAGGTCACCGGCGCGCAGTCGAGCGCCAGCTTGTGCTCGACCTCGTCGAGGATCTCGAACGGGTCGCGGCTCTCGCGGTCCATCTTGTTGACGAAGGTGATGATCGGGATGTCGCGCAGCCGGCAGACCTCGAAGAGTTTCAGCGTCCGCGGCTCGATGCCCTTGGCGGCGTCGATGACCATGACCGCGGCGTCGACCGCCGTCAGCGTGCGATAGGTGTCGTCGGCGAAGTCCTCGTGGCCGGGCGTGTCGAGCAGGTTGAAGACCGTGTCGTCATATTCGAAGGTCATCACCGAGGTGACGACCGAGATGCCGCGCTCGCGCTCGATCTTCATCCAGTCGGACCGGGTCTGGATGCGGTCCTTCTTGGCCTTGACCTCGCCGGCGAGCTGGATCGCGCCGCCGAAGAGCAGCAGCTTTTCGGTGAGCGTCGTCTTACCGGCGTCCGGGTGCGAAATGATCGCAAATGTGCGGCGGCGGGAAACCGCCTCGGCAATGCTTTCAGCCATGGTGTGAGTATCCTGTGAGTTGCCGGTCCTTTACAGGCTCGGGGCCGAATATGCAATTGACTGCGGCGGCCGCGGCCCTGCTTATGACGGAATGACCCTGAACGCCCGCGACAACCACCCTGCCCTCACCCTCGTCCGCCTGCCGCATGGGGAGGGCCTCGACCTGCCGGCCTACGAGACCGCGGGGGCGGCCGGCATGGATCTGCGCGCAGCCGTGCCGGCCGATCAGCCGATGACGATCCGGCCGGGCGCCCGGGCCCTGGTGCCGACGGGCTTCACCTTCGAGATCCCGGCGGGCTACGAGGGCCAGGTACGGCCGCGCTCCGGCCTCGCCTTCAAGCACGGCATCACCTGCCTCAACACGCCCGGCACCATCGACAGCGACTATCGCGGCGAGGTGAAGGTGCTGCTCATCAATCTCGGCGAAGCGGATTTTGTCGTCGAGCGCGGCATGCGCATCGCCCAGATGGTGATCGCGCCGGTCACCCGGGTCACGATCCGCGAGGCGAACGGCACGAGCACGACCGCGCGCGGCGCCGGGGGATTCGGCTCTACCGGTTCTAAGTGAGCGGCGGCAGCCGGCGCTTGACCGGCGAGGACTTGACGATCGAGGTGTTGGTCTGCGCCTTTTCGGCGATGCGGTCGAGGATCGTGTCGAGCTCGCCCATGTCGCGCACCAGCATCTTGGCGATGAAGCAGTCGTCGCCCGTCACCTTGTCGCATTCGACGATCTCGGGCGTTTCCTGGATCAGCCTTTCGACGATGTGGAGCATGCCGGGCATGGGGCGGACGCGGACGATCGCCTGCAGCGGATAGCCGAGCCGCGCCGGATTGACGGAGATGGTGAAACCGTCGAGGACGCCGCGCTCCTCGAGCTTGCGCAACCGTTCCGCCGCGCTCGGCGAGGAGAGGCCCGCCTCCTGCGCCAGCTCCTTCAGCGACACGCGGGCATTGGCCGCAAGAATTTCGAGAATGCGTCGGTCGAGCTCGTCCAGCATGGGAATCCTCATTAGGAGATTTGGCAAGAACGCCTTCCGTTGTTAGGTATGTTGCCACATCTACCTATCCCATACCGTATCTTTCCGTCATCCGGCTCATTATCCTCGGCTCAGTTTCGAGAAGGAGCCGAACGATGGGGAATGATATCAGGCGCGGCAGCGCGGAAATGACGGCGGCGATGCTGATTTCGGGGACGATCGGCTGGTTCGTGCTGATGTCGGGCCAGCCGGTAGCCGGCGTCGTCTTCTGGCGCTGCGTTTTCGGGGCGCTCACGCTTGCCGTGCTCGCGGCGCTGTTCGGGCTCATCGATCTGCGCCATCTCAGAATGAAGGTCGTCGCGCTCGCAGCCCTCGGCGGTGTCGCGATCGTCGTCAACTGGCTCCTGCTCTTCGCGGCCTATTCGCGCGCCTCGATCTCGATCGCGACGATGGTCTACAATACCCAGCCCTTCATGCTGCTCGGCCTCGGCGCGCTCTTTCTCGGCGAGAAGATCACCGCGAGCAAGCTCTTCTGGCTGCTCGTGTCCTTTGCCGGCATGATCGCGATCGTCTCGGCGAAGCCGGCCGGCGCCTTCGAGCCCGGCCACTATCTCGCCGGCATCGCGCTCGCGCTTGCAGCCGCCTTCTTCTATGCGATCGCGGCGATCGTCACCAAGCTGCTCAAGGGCACGCCGCCGCATCTGATCGCGCTCGTCCAGGTGATCACCGGGGCGGCGATGCTCGCGCCTTTCGCGCTTGCCGCGCCGCTGCCTCAGAGCGGCATCCAGTGGACGCTGCTCGTCACCGTCGGCGTCGTCCATACCGGCATCATGTACATCCTGCTCTATGGCGCGATCCAGAGGCTGCCGACCCACATGACGGGTGCGCTCTCCTTCATCTACCCGATTGCCGCGATCCTCGTCGATCGCGTCGCCTTCGGCCATGCCCTGCAGCCGGTGCAGATCGCCGGATCGGCCGCGATCCTCGTTGCCGCCGCGGGCACCAATCTCGGCTGGACGCTGCGTCCGGTCTCCCTTATCAGGGATCAAAGGAGCGCTTCATGATCACCTGCTATCTGAAATACGTCATCGATCCCTACAAGCTCAAGGAATTCGAGCATTACGCCAGGCTCTGGATTCCGCTCGTCGATCGCCTCGGCGGCACCCATCACGGCTATTTCATGCCGCATGAAGGGGCGAACAACATCGCGCTCGCGCTCTTCAGCTTTCCCTCGCTTGCGGCCTACGAGGCCTATCGCGAGAAGATGGCCGCGGATCCCGACTGCCGCGCTGCCTTCGCCTATGCCGAGGAGACGCGCTGCATTCTGAGCTACGAGCGCAGCTTCATGCGCCCGGTGTTTGAATGAGCCTCTTTTGAATGAGCCTCGCCTGAGGGCGCCGTCCCATTGTTGCGCTCGATGCACTCTGCGACGAGCGCCTGCAGGCGCCAGAGATTGCGGTCGCGAATGCCCCTGGCCTCGAGATGGGCGACCGTGTTGAGCAGATACTCCGCACCCGAGCCGACATGGCCGCATGCCTGCGCCAGCGTTTCGGCGACGGCCTCGAGGGAAAGGCTTCCCGCATAGAACGGCGAAGCGCGATTGATCACGAAGGACAAGGCCGTAACGGGACCCTGCGCCGCCTCGACCTTGATCCAGCGCGGCATGCTGTTCGGCGGCTTGTAGGTGAACTCGCGCCGGAAAAGCCTTCCGAGCTGCCGCTCGAGGTGGTCGTCTGGCAGCTCGTAGAGGATGCCCCGGCACTGGCCTCCGCGATCGAGCGCCATCATCAGACCCGGCCGTTCCGGCGTCCCCCGGAAGCGCGTCATTCGAAAGCAGAAGGAGCGGTGCCAGCCGCGGGCAAGACCGGGCTCCTCGCCGACGTGCTCGATCTCCGGCTTCCAGATCAACGACCCGTAGGCGAAAAGCAGCGTCGGCGATCCGGGAGCCGGATGGCTCCTGAGCATCCGCTCCACCCAGCCGTCGTAGTCCGCGTCGCTGTGGAGCACCGCGCCCGGCCCCGGACCGCCATCGGCAATCTGCCTGTGGACCCGCGCGACATGGGCCGCGGTCAAGCTCAGCGATTTCGATCTTTCGCGCATGGGTCAGGTCTCCGCCATGCCGGGAAGGATCGCGCAGCGGCTGCTCGGAAGCAAGCCGTGGCACTTCACCCTACCTGCGCGCCTCCGCCGCCATGCTGACGGCGAGGCCCGCGAGCACGGTGCTCATCAGCCAGCGCTGCATCAGCATGAACAAGGGGCGGCCGGCGAGGAAGGCGGCGATCGACCCGGCCGTCACCGCGATCAACGCGTTGACGGTGACGCTGATGGCGATCTGCAGGCTGCCGAAGGCGAGCGACTGCAGCAGGACGTCACCCTCTTCCGGGCGGAGGAACTGCGGCAGCAGCGACAGATAGAGGACCGCAACCTTCGGATTGAGCAGATTGGTGACGAGGCCCATCACGAAGAGCTTGCGCGGTCCGTCCTTCGGCAGGTCGCGCACCTGGAAGGGCGAGCGGCCGCCGGGCCTGACGGCCTGCCAGGCAAGGTAGAGGAGATAAAGGGCGCCGGCGAAACGCAGCGCGTCATAGGCGAAGGGAACCGCCAGAAGCAGTGCGGTGATGCCGAGCGCGGCGAAGACCATGTAGAAGACGAAGCCGAGCGCCACGCCGCCGAGCGAGATCAGTCCCGCCACCGGCCCCTGGCAGATCGAGCGGGAAATGAGATAGATCATGTTCGGCCCCGGTGTCAGCACCATGCCGAGCGCGATCAGGGCGAAGCCGAGGAGGTTTTTGATTTCGGGCATCAGCGGTCCTTTCGGGGCGTTTGCCGGAAGGTGCCCGCTCCTGGGGCTCCGGCTCAACGCCGTTCTTGTCACCGGTGCAATTTTCTCCGGGCGAAGTCTGGAAAAAGATTTCCCGGCCGGCGGTTTTGGAGCGGCATTTTGCTTCGGCTGTCCCCCATTCGCTCCCGTTCCGCTCTGGCATGGCACGCCTATTCTTCCTATGCTCCAGCCAACCAACTCAGAATGACGGGAGAACCACATGCCTGAAGCGCGCAAGCCCGGCCGCGGCCGCGTCTTTTCCTCGATCACCGAAACGATCGGCGACACGCCCATCGTGCGGCTCGACAAGCTCGCCAGGGAAAAGGGCGTCAAGGCGAACCTCCTCGCCAAGCTCGAATTCTTCAACCCGATCGGCTCGGTCAAGGACCGCATCGGCGTCGCGATGATCGAGGCGCTCGAGGCTCAAGGCAGGATCACGCCCGGCCGCACGACGCTCGTCGAACCCACCTCCGGCAACACCGGCATCGCGCTTGCCTTCGTCGCGGCGGCGAAGGGATACCGGCTGATCCTGACGATGCCCGAGACCATGTCCGTCGAACGGCGGAAGATGCTGACGCTGCTCGGCGCCGAACTGGTGCTGACGGAAGGCGCCAAGGGCATGAAGGGCGCGATCGCCAAGGCGCAGGAACTCACCGAAACGCTGCCGGACGCGATCATCCCGCAGCAGTTCGAAAATCCGGCCAATCCGGAGATCCACCGCCGGACGACGGCCGAGGAGATCTGGAACGACACCGAAGGCGCCGTCGACATCCTCGTATCCGGCATCGGCACCGGCGGCACCATCACCGGCGCCGGCCAGGTGCTGAAGGCGCGCAAATCCTCGGTCAAGGTCATCGCCGTCGAGCCGGAGGAATCCCCGGTCCTCTCCGGCGGCGCCCCCGGCCCGCACAAGATCCAGGGCATCGGCGCCGGCTTCGCGCCACCGATCCTCGACACCGGCGTCTATGACGAGGTCGTCACCGTGAACGCGGCCGAGGCGATCGACGTGGCGCGGCTCGTCGCAAGACTGGAAGGCGTGCCCGTCGGCATCTCCGCCGGGGCGGCGCTGCAGGCGGCGATCGAGGTCGGCCAGCGCGAGGAGAACGCCGGCAAGACGATCGTCGTGATCATTCCCTCGTTTGCGGAACGGTATCTCTCGACGGTGCTGTTCGATGGGCTGGGGGCGTAGGCTGCGCCGGGCGGTTCAGGGGGCGCTCGAAGGCGCCCCTTTTTCGCGGGTGGACCGTTTTCGATCCCTGTGCAGCCCGTCTGATATCGATAGGGCAAAGGCTGCTTACGGTCCGATCCATTCGTTGCCGCGATGCTTTACGAACGACCGCTGTGCGCCTTCAAGTCGGCCGCTGAACCAAAGTTCGCCTCCACCTTGAAGCGGAAGTCACAACTAAAGTAGTCTGAGGTCTGCTTCCCACGACAGTCCGGGACGCGCTAGACGGGCTGCACCGCCACTTGACGATCCCACAATGAATGCGAACGCGCCATTGAACGAACATGCGACCCAAGTACTCGATGCGTACCTCGACGCAAACAAACTAGCCGTTCCCCATGCCATCCTGATCGAGGGGCGATGGGGAAGTGGCAAGACGCACTTCTTGGAGAAAGTATACGAGCCAAGCCGCATCCAAAGGATGCAGGCAGAGCGCCGCCGCCATGTCCCCTTCCTCTTCGTTAGCCTTTTTGGAGCCACATCGGCCAGTGACGTCGAGATGCGCATCTATAAGACTGCCAATCCTGGTGAAGCCATAGCCGGTAGCCTTGCTGGGACCTTCGCGCTCGGTATCGGCGAGTTCCTTCGCATGAAGGATGCGACCAAAGGCGTTGTCGATCGCCTTGGAAAGAAAGCGATCAAACGGCTGAATGAATATGTCTTCGTGTTCGATGACCTCGAGCGGCTGGAGAAGGCGGCTTTCGGGGAAGTAATGGGTCTCGTAAACGCTCTTGTTGCAGAGCACGGCCGCCGCGTGTTGCTGGTGACAGACGAGGACAAGCTCAAGGAGCTCGTCGGCGATCCGATCTGGAAAGACCAGAACGAAAAAATCGTTGGGAGGCGAGCGCGAATTGAGGCGGATCTGGAAAGTGTAATGCGGGCTTCGGTGAAGGAATTGCCGGACGGTCCGGCAAAAACACACATCACCGAGGTGGCCGACGACCTTTTGGAAGTGGCCCGTGCTTCGAAAGTCGAGAACCTTCGGAACCTGAGTTGGGCAATGCACAATGCCACAGCCTTCGTGAATTGCCTCATCAGGGACGACGAAATTCCAGCATCTCACGTCGTGTGGACGATGAAGGTCGTGCTAGCAACGACGCTGTGGTTGCGTTCGGGTCTCCTTGACGCCGAAACGCTGAGGCAGATTCCGGGCCTAGCTACCACTTTAGCCTTCCGATCCGTCTCGCGTAGCAAGCAGGATGTTCCACTGGATCCGCAACTGACGAAGGCTAAGGCCTTTTCGGATACCTTCGGTTTCCTTAACGTCGATGCTCCCCCGGTTGATTATGCTTTCATCACCGGATTCGAGAAGAGCGGAGTGCTTGAGCATTCCGAAGTCACCACTTGGATCAAATCGCAGTTTGGGTTTGGGCGGAAGTACTTCGAGCCTTCTTGGCGCAGGCTTTGGTACAGTCACGAGAGGCCGATAGCAGAGACTGAACAAGCTCTGGCCGACCTCAAGGACGAACTCGCTCGACGTGTCCATACCCATCTAGGACCGATCCTCCATGCTGCTGGCTTGGCGCTCAGGCATTGGGCCGTGAATGACCGTAGGCTGACCGACAATGAGGACGTTGTGGCTTTCTTCAAGAGATACATCGACGAAGTCGCCGACCAACGTCTCTTAGAAAGGAGCGAGCCGGATCACTTCCCATCTATCCTCGACGGTTACGGTGGTCTTGGCTTTAGCTCACATGACACCGACGAGTTTCAACAGATTCTCCAGTACATCCGCACAAGATCAAAGGAGATCGCGGCTGCAGAGCTTCGTGCTCGGGCCGAGATCGTGCTGGATGAAGCCGAAGCAGGTGACTTGGACGCATTGTTCAAGCTGGTGCGTAATGATGAATATGAGCTGTCCATGAACCCCGTCCTGAAAGACGTCCCAGTGAACCGGGTGGCTGAGCTGATGGCTAGGGACGTTCCTGCTCTGAACGCTGGTTCAAAGATGCTAGCTTACCGCTATCACCGCGCAAGAAACGGAGACCCGCTGTTGCAGGAGATACCTTGGGCTCGCAGCGTTTACGCCGCCGTCGTGAAGAAACTTGATGAGTGGGACGAACCCCATCGCGCGATGGCATTAAAATCGATGACAGGATTGATCCGCCACTACGAGCAAGGAAAACAACCTGACGACATGATCATACCACCAGAGGAGGCTGCAGAAACGGAGGAATGACCATTCTTACGCCCGTAGCCATCATTGGCCGTACGCCGCAGCGACTTGGACCAACACGTTGTTCACTTTGGATGTGGTCGACTGCGGGCGACTGCTCACCGCAGATTTACGCTGAAACGGGACCGTCTGGTGTCGGCCCCGAACATGTCATTCGGCGATCATCTTGGCGAGGACCGCTTCATGCGCAACCTGCTCGTTCCAGCGAGGAGCCAGAACGACGGCCGTTCACCCGACCACGACGCCCCGTAACAGATTTGCGTGCTGCTTATTTCCCTGCAGTCTGACGACCTACGCCGCCACCGGCAGCCGCTCGCCGGCGACGCGGTAGGAGATCGCCTCGGCCAGATGGATGCGGCCGACCGTCGGTGCCTCGTCGAGATCGGCGAGCGTGCGGGCGACCTTCAGGACGCGATGGTAGCCGCGTGCCGAGAATTTCATCTTTTCCGCGGCGTCCCGCAGGAGCTGGAGGCCGGCGGCGTCGGGTTCGGCGATCTTCTCGATCATCGTCGTCGACGAGCGGGCGTTGCTCCTCAATTCCGGATGGCCGAGTGCGGCGAAGCGTTCCGCCTGGAGCGCGCGGGCGCGGGCGACCCGGGCGGCGACGGCGGCGCTCGTTTCGGCCGTGCCGGGGCGGATGAGGTCGGCGGCGCTGACGGCGGGCACGTCGATGCGGATGTCGATACGGTCCATCAGCGGCCCGGAAATGCGCGCCTGGTAATCGGCCATGCAGCGCGGGCCGCGGGCGCAGCTGCGGCCCGGCTCACCGGCCATGCCGCAGCGGCAGGGGTTCATCGCCGCGACGAGCTGGATCGCCGCGGGATAGCTGACGCGGTGATTGGCGCGGGCGATGATGCATTCCGCGGTTTCGAGCGGCTGGCGCAGCGCATCGAGCACCTGCGGCGCGAATTCCGGAAACTCGTCGAGGAACAGCACGCCGTGATGGGCGAGCGAGGCCTCGCCGGGCTTCGCGCGCAAGCCGCCGCCGATCAAGGCCGCCATGGTGGCGGAATGATGCGGCGCGCGGAACGGCCGGCGGTCGGACAGCTTGCCGCCGGGCAATTGGCCGGCGATCGAATGGATCATCGACACTTCGAGCAGCTCGGCCGGCAAGAGCGGCGGCAGGATCGACGGCAGCCGAGACGCCAGCATCGACTTGCCGGAACCGGGCGGGCCGACCATCAACAAATTGTGGCCGCCGGCGGCCGCCACCTCCAGCGCCCGCTTGGCGCTTTCCTGGCCCTTGATCTCGGCGAGATCAGGCAGGTTGGCGCCGGCGGCGCGGATCGCCGGCTCGGGACGGGAAAGCACCTGCGTGCCGCGGAAGTGGTTGGCGATGGCGATCAGGCTGCGCGGCGCCAGGATATCGATCTCGGCGCCGGCCCAGGCCGCCTCCGCCCCGCTTTCCGCCGGGCAGATCAGCCCCTTGCCGAGCGCGTTGGCGCCGATGGCGGCCGGCAGCGCACCGGCAACGGGCGCGATCGTGCCGTCGAGATTGAGCTCGCCGATGACGACATAGCCGGAAAGCGCGTCCGCCGGTATGGCGCCGAGCGCCGCCATCAGGCCAAGCGCGATGGCGAGATCGAAATGGCTGCCCTCCTTCGGCAGGTCGGCCGGCGCCAGGTTGACGGTCACGCGCTTCGCCGGCAGCGCCAGGCCCGAGGCGTGCAGCGCCGCCTGGACGCGCTCACGGCTTTCGGCGACCGCCTTGTCCGGCAGGCCGACGATCTGCATGCCGATCTTGCCGGGCGCCACCATCACCTGGACCTCGACCGGCACGCCCTCGATACCCTGAAACGCAACCGTGCTGACGCGCGCGACCATGATGCCCCCTGAAAATTGGAGCGACAACGCGCCGAGACCACCGCTGCCTCCGGACTCGTCCGCTCCAGCAAGGCGGCCCCATAAACGCCGCCGCAACCGCCGCCGGTTGCGACGCCAAATCTTGCACGGAATGCGGTTGAAAACAAGAACAATAATAGAACAAACGAGCGGAAAGCGTGGCCCGCGTCGGCACGCGGTCACGTCCTTTCGCTTCGTCTATTTCGGCAGGGCGTCAGCGGCGCTTCCGCTCGATCGCGTCCCAGAGGAGGCTTGCGACATCGGCGCCGCCGAATTTCTTCACCTCGCGGATGCCGGTCGGCGAGGTGACGTTGATCTCGGTCAGATAGTCGCCGATCACGTCGATGCCGACGAAGAGGAAGCCGCGCTCCTTCAGCGCCGGGCCGATGCGGGCGCAGATTTCCTTCTCGCGGGCGGTAAGCTCCGTCGCCTCGGCGCGCCCGCCGACATGCATGTTGGAGCGGGCGTCGTGCTCGGCCGGAACGCGGTTGATCGCGCCGACCGCCTCGCCGTCGACGAGCAGGATGCGCTTGTCGCCCTTCCTCACCGCCGGAAGGTATTGCTGGGCGATGAAGGGCTCGCGGAACATCTGGCCGAACATTTCCAGGAGCGAGGAGAAATTGCGGTCGTCGCGCGTCGAGTGGAACACGCCGGCGCCGCCGTTGCCGTAGAGCGGCTTCAGAATGATGTCGCCCATTTCCTGGCGGAAGCGGGCGATCTCGTCGACGTCGCGGCTGATCAGCGTCTTCGGCATCAGGTCCGGGAATTCGGTGACGAAGATCTTTTCCGGCGAGTTGCGGACCCAGGCCGGATCGTTGACGACGAGCGTCTTCGGATGCAGCCTCTCGAGCAGATGCGTCGAGGTGATATAGGCCATGTCGAAGGGCGGGTCCTGGCGAAGCAGGATGACGTCCATGGTCGAAAGATCGACCCGCTCCGGCTCGCCGAGGGTGAAGTGATCGCCCTTGACGTCGCGCAGCGTCATCTGCTGCACGGTGGCGTAGACCTTGCCGTCGCACAGCGACAGCTCGTCGGGCGTGTAGTGGAACAGCCGGTAGCCGCGGGCCTGCGCCTCCAGACTCATGGCAAAGGTCGAGTCACCCGCAATGGTGATGCCCGCCACATGGTCCATCTGGACCCCGACATTCATGATTCTTGCCATCTTCCCGTTCCCGATTGGATCCTCGACCGCATATCGCCCCGGACCGGCCTCGGTTCAAGTTCGGATCATACAGCCAATTCAAGAGCGCCGCGGCGCCCTGCACCCGTCCGGCACATGCGGGCGCGGAAAGGCCCGCAAGATGTAGAACGCGCCACGCGCTTGCGCAAGAAGCATGGGGAACGGTTGCGGTACGAAGCGACCGTGGACGCGGGGTGGGCGGGCGGGAAACCCGCACGTATTTTCCTCGACCCCCTTGTTCAAAAGGCATCCGGCAGGTGGCGCGGCCAGCGCCAGGGCGTGACGGCGACGATGTCGTAGCGGACGGAGAGGCGGGAAAAATCGGGCTGGCGCGCAAGCCACAGGTCGCTTGCCGCCCTGATCCGCCTCTGGGCCGTATCGGAGACGGCGAAGACCGCTCCGTCGAAGCTCGAACGGGCCTTGACCTCGACGCAGGCGATCAGGTCGCCGCGCCGGGCGATGATGTCGATCTCGCCGAGCTTCGTGCGGTAGCGCATCGCGACGATGCGGTAGCCTTTCAAGACCAGGCAGAGGGCGGCGCGATATTCGGCCAGCAGCCCGCGCTTCAGGGCCTTCAGCTTCCGCGCATCCGGTCGCTCAGCCTTCATCGCGACCCTTGAGGTGAAGCAGCCGGTCGTAGAGCTCCTTGCGCGGAAGGCCGGTCCGCCGCGCGGCCTCCGTCGCGGCCTTGCCCATCGGCATGTCGCGGGCAAGCGCCTGCAGAAGCGCGTCCACATCCGCCGCCTGCGGGGCGGGTTTCGCCTCGGGCGGGCCAATCACCAGGACGATCTCGCCCTTTACATTGGCCGCGTCGCCATAAAAGGCCTTGAGCTCGCCGAGCGTGCCGCGGCGGAACTCCTCGAAGGCCTTGGTCAGCTCGCGGCAGACGACCGCCTTCCGCTCCTCGCCGAAGATCTCGGCGGCCGCGGCGATGGTGGCGGCGATGCGGTGCGGCGACTCGAAGAAGAGGAGCGTCGCCGGCGCGGCGGAAAATTCCGCGAGCCGCTCGCGTCTCGCCTTGTCCTTCACCGGCAGGAAGCCGGCAAAGAGGAAGGCATCGCTCGGCAGGCCGGAACCGACGAGGGCGGCAAGCGGCGCCGACGGCCCCGGAATCGGGACGACTCGGTGCCCCGCCTCGATCGCGTGCTGCGCCAGGCGATAGCCCGGATCGGAGACGAGCGGCGTGCCGGCATCGGAGACGAGCGCCACCGACCTGCCGTCGCCGAGCGCCGCGATCAGCCGCGGCCCGGCTTCGGCGGCATTGTGCTCGTGATAGGCGACGGGCCGGTTGACGATGCCGTAGCGGTCGAGCAGCACGCGCGTCACCCGCGTGTCCTCGCAGGCGAGCACATCGGCGCCGGCGATCGTCTCCAGCGCCCGCAAGGTGATGTCGGCGAGATTGCCGATCGGGGTTGCGACAAGATAGAGGGCGGGTTCGAGCGGGCGCGCAGGGATCGTCGCATCGTGCAGGCGAAAGCCGCGCTGCCTGTGCTTCTCCGCCGCTTCGCTCGACTGATGCTTGTCCAAGGTCCAGTTCCCGATCATGCCCGGCCTGCCGGTTCGCGCCCTTTATGAGTGAGCGGCGGGGAGAGGGCAAGGGCGAGGCGGCGGCGGCGAGTGCCTGCGCTGGGGAAACGCCCGCGAAAGGCCTTGCTTTCGCCGCTCCTTTTCTGCCATTTTGCCCGTCCACATCTTTCCGGCCGATCGGTCGGGGACACGCAGTTGACGCCGCGGGGGGCGCCTCGTCCTTCCGGCGATGGTTGAAAGCGGTAGCATCCCATGCGCATTACTCTCGAGCGGTCCAATCTTCTGAAATCGCTGAACCATGTCCACCGCGTGGTCGAACGGCGCAACACGATCCCGATCCTCTCGAACGTGCTCCTGCGCTCCGATGGCGTCAGCCTGGAAATGAAGGCGACCGACCTCGACCTGGAGATCACCGAGGCAACGCCGGCGCAGGTGGAGCAGGCCGGCGCGACGACCGTTCCGGCGCACCTGCTCTACGATATCGTGCGCAAGCTGCCGGACGGGTCGGAGGTGCTGCTCTCCACCAATGCCGAAGGCACCGCGATGACGGTCGCCTCCGGCCGCTCCAAGTTCTCGCTGCAGTGCCTGCCGCAAGCGGATTTCCCGGACCTGACCGCCGGCAGCTTCTCGCATTCGTTCCGCCTGAAGGCGACCGACCTCAAGATGCTGATCGACCGGACGCAGTTCGCGATCTCCACGGAGGAGACGCGCTATTACCTGAACGGCATCTTCATGCACACGGTCGAGAGCAAGGGCGAATTGAAACTGCGCGCGGTCGCCACCGACGGCCACCGCCTTGCGCGCGCCGACGTCGAGGCGCCGGCCGGCTCCGAGGGCATGCCCGGCATCATCATCCCGCGCAAGACCGTCAGCGAGCTGCAGAAGCTGCTCGACAATCCCGATCTCGTGGTGACCGTCGAAGCCTCGGACGCCAAGATCCGCCTGACGATCGGCTCGATCGTCATGACGTCGAAGCTGATCGACGGCACTTTCCCCGACTACCAGCGCGTCATTCCGGCCAACAACGACAAGGAGCTGCGCGTCGATTGCCAGTCCTTCGCGCAAGCCGTCGACCGCGTCTCGACGATTTCCTCCGAACGCGGGCGCGCCGTCAAGCTGGCGCTGAACGACGGCCAGATGACGCTGACCGTCAACAACCCGGACTCCGGCAGCGCCACGGAAGAGCTGCCGGTCGGCTACGAGAGCGATCCGCTCGAGATCGGCTTCAACGCCAAATATCTCCTCGACATCACCGCGCAGCTTACCGGCGGCGAAGCGGTCTTCCTGCTGGCGGACCCGGGCTCGCCGACGCTCGTGCGCGACCTCGCCGCCGAGGATGCGCTCTATGTGCTGATGCCGATGCGCGTCTGAGCCGCCGACAGACAGCCCGCCATCTGGCGGGCTTTTTCTTTGCTGTCGCGCCTTCTTCATAAGCTGTCGCTTCTACAGCGCCGCGCGTCCTGCCAGACGCGCAAGGTCACTGTAGCACTTTGAATTTGCTGCATGTTCTCATCCTTGAATCCGGAAGCATGCGGTAGACGCAGATAGACTTGTTTTCGCCGCAGATGGGAGCACATTATAAAGAAACGTTAACGCAGCCTGCCGAATCAGGTTAGGAGCGCATGCTGCAAGGTAACCGTGAGGGGAGTCGATGAGTTTGCGCTTGAAGGTGAAGGAAAAGTTCGGCCGGAAGTTCGACGAGGAGATCCGCTTCTTCAAGGGCTGGATGAGCAACACGCGCGCCGTCGGCGCCATCCTGCCGACCTCCTCGATCACCGCGCGGCGGATGGCAAGTATCGTCGACCGCCATTCAGGGCTGCCAGTGCTCGAACTCGGGCCCGGAACCGGGGTGATCACCAAGGCGATCCTGGAACAGGGCATCGCACCGGAAAAGCTCGTCTCCGTCGAGTACTCGACCGAGTTCTTCAACCATCTCAAGGCGCATTTCGCCGGCGTGAACTTCATCAACGGCGATGCCTTCGATCTTTCCCGCACCCTCGGCGCGTTCAAGGACCAGCAGTTCGACTGCGTCGTCTCCGCAGTGCCGCTTCTCAATTTCCCGATGCACCGCCGCGTCGAACTGATCGAGGACCTGCTTTCGCGCATCCCCTTCGGCCGCCCCGTCGTGCAGATCTCCTACGGGCCTTTGTCGCCGGTGGTCGCCATGCCGGACCGCTACCGCATCGAGCATTTCGACTTCGTCGTGCGCAACATCCCGCCGGCTCAGCTCTGGGTCTACCGCAAGACGCATTGAGGCGACGCTTGTTCGGCGTCTATCTCACGCAGCCGCAGGCGAGGTCTTTTCCCGCTTGCGGATCGCGCCGTCACATGCGACTGGACGCCAGCACAGCGGAACTATGGCAGGGATCGTCTCGACATGACCACAAGCGCGCGCGACCGGCTGATCGTCGGCCTTGATCTTCCGACGATCGCCGAGGCGGAAAAGATCGTCTCGGCGCTCGGCGACGAGGTCGTCTTCTACAAGATCGGCTACCAGCTCGCCTTTGCCGGCGGGCTCGAATTCGCGCGCGACCTCGCCCGGGCCGGCAAGAAGGTCTTCCTCGACATGAAGCTGCTCGACATCGACAACACGGTGGCGAAGGGCGTCGAGAACATCGCCAGGATGGGCATGTCGATGCTGACGCTGCACGCCTATCCGAAGGCGATGAAGGCCGCCGTCGAGGCGGCGAAAGGCTCCGGCCTCTGCCTGCTCGGCGTTACCGTTCTGACCTCGATGGACGAGCAGGACGTGATCGATGCGGGCTATGAATACGACCCCCATACGCTGGTCCTGCGCCGGGCCGAGCAGGCGCGCGCCGCCGGCATGGGCGGCATCGTCTGTTCGGCGGAAGAGGCGGCCGCCGTCAGCAAGATCATCGGCCCCGACATGGCGCTGGTGACCCCCGGCATCCGGCCGGCCGGTGCGGACAAGGGCGACCAGAAGCGGGTGATGACCCCGGCCGAGGCGATCCGCGCCGGATCGAGCCACCTGGTCGTCGGCCGGCCGATCGTCAAGGCCGCCGACCCGCTCGCCGCAAGCCGCGCCATTCTCGCCGAAATGGCGGATGCGCTCGCCGGCTGAGCGCGCTTCCGAAAAGCACCCGTCCTTGCCCGTCGCCGCGCCGCCTTACCCCGCTTGCGCGCAGGCACGCTTGACCTCGACCAAGAATTGCCGGAAGTAACGATCCCGTCTGCAGGTTTTTGGCAAGGACGAGGAGCTCATGATGGCCAAGGGATACTGGATCGCTCGGGTCGATATAAGAGACCCGGAACGCTACAAGGACTATGTGGCGGCCGCAAAGCCGGCTTTCGAGAAATACGGCGCGAAGTTCCTCGCGCGCGGCGGGGCGTTCCATCGGCTGGAGGGTGCCGTACGCGCCCGCAACGTCGTGATCGAGTTCGCGTCGATGCAGGCGGCGATCGACTGCTACAATTCGCCGGAATACCAGATTGCCGCGGCTATCCGCCAGGAAGTCGCGGACGCCGAGATGGTCGTCGTCGAGGGCGTTTAGACAGCGACCCAGCTTCGAGCGGGATGCGTGCAAGACCCCTCCCCGACCCATTGCCACAAGAGGGAGGGGCTTCCAATGCCGCGCCGCCGGGACATGGCTGAGGACGGCTCCCGTCGGGAGATGACCTAAATTCTGTTTCCTGTTCTCATGTATGTCGTTTCCAAAACTGCTGCACATTTTGGGCGAAATGCATCGGGACGTTGCCGCTTGTGGGGGCGACCGATTTGGGTGGGGCGCCCGCCGCGATGAAGCCCCTCCCCCTTGTGGGCAGGGGTTGGGGAGGGGCCTTGGCGCGGCGGTGGCGAACGGCCGGCGAGCCCACGAGGAATGGCCTTCACCTCGCCCGCCGCTTGGGCTATGTAGCAAGCAAATCTTCCCATTGACATCAGGAGTGCGTTTCCCATGACCTTGTCCAACCTTCCGCCGCTGGTGACGATTTTCGGCGGGTCCGGATTTGTCGGCCGTCATGTGGTGCGCGTGCTCGCCAAGCGCGGCTATCGCATTCGCGTCGCGGTCCGCCGGCCCGACCTCGCAGGCCACCTGCAGCCGCTCGGCAAGGTCGGCCAGATTTCCTTCGTCCAGGCCAATGTGCGCTACCGCAAGTCGGTGGATCGCGCCGTTGAGGGCGCCGATCATGTGATCAATTGCGTCGGCGTCCTGTTCGAGAGCGGCCGCAACACCTTCGATGCGGTCCAGGATTTCGGCGCCCGCGCGGTGGCCGAGGCGGCGCGTGCGGCGGGCGCCACCCTCACCCATATTTCGGCGATCGGCGCCGATGCGCGGTCGGCATCGAGCTACGCCCGGACCAAGGGTCGTGCCGAGGCGGCGATCCTCGACACGCTGCCCGGGGCCATCATCCTGCGGCCGTCGATCATCTTCGGGCCGGAGGACGGCTTCTTCAACAAGTTCGCCGAGATGGCCCGCTTCTCACCGTTCCTGCCGCTTATCGGCGGCGGCCATACCAGGTTCCAGCCGGTCTACGTGGCGGATGTCGCCGAAGCGGTCGGCCGCGCGGTCGACGGTGCGCTCAAAGCCGGCACGATCTACGAACTCGGCGGCCCGCAGGTCCTTTCCTTCCGCGACTGTCTGGAGATCATGCTGAAGACGATCGAACGCAAGCGCTCCTTCGTGTCGATTCCCTTCGGCATCGCATCGCTGATGGGCAGCGTCGCCTCGCTCGTGCCGTTCATCACGCCGCCGCTGACGGCCGACCAGGTGGTGTTGCTGAAATCCGACAATGTCGTCTCGGCAAAGGCCGAAGCCGAAGGGCGTACGCTCACGGCCATCGGCATCAAGCCGACGATGCTCGAATCGATCCTGCCGACCTATCTGGTGCGCTATCGCCCGCAGGGCCAATATACGGGCAGCGGCCGCGCAGCCTGACACCCGGCGCGGGGAAGCGCGTCCTGATTTCTCACTTCCACGCGAAGCCGCCGGTTCGACCGGCGGCTTTTTCGTGGTTTTTTCCGTCGCGCCATCCGTTGCGGAAATGCAACACCGTTGCAGTTCTGCCGCAGTTGAAAAGTCGAATGTCGTTTACTGCAGATTCAGCATGTCCTGATATTGATCATGACACATCCGCCGAATAAACACCGCTCGCACCCATCGCTCCTGAGGAGCAGCCGGTGCCAACGTCACATTCGAAAGGCATAAACTCCCATGGGCAAGTCGATCGCAATCTTTTTTGCGTCTGCGGCACTGATCATTCTGGCTGGCTCATTCATGGCACCGACCACCGTGGCAAACAGCAACAAGGGCTGCACGCCGGCCTACGGCGTCGACCCGTGCACGACGGCGTCGATCGCATTCCCCGGCGAGTGAGCCGGCACCGCCTCGCCGCCCCGAAGGGGTTGCGGCGGCGATAAGGGCGGAGATTTCAAGTTTATTGGCGGGGGCCAGGGGCCGCATGCGTTTCGCGAGAAACGCATGCGGCTTTTTGTTTCTCTGCGACTTCTGGCCGCCCCTCATCCGGCCTGCCGGCCACCTTCTCCCCGCAGGCGGTCCGCAGGCGGGGCGAAGGGGACTCGCGGCACGCTCCGAGCGGAGCTATCCAACGAGCCACAGGCCGACGAGGCCGGCGGTGCCGACGACGATGCGCCAGATCGCAAAGGGCGTGAAGCCGCGGTGCGAGACGAAGTCGAGCAGCGAGCGCACGACGAAAATGCCGGCGACGAATGCGGCAAGGAAGCCGACGGCGATCAGGCCGATATCGTCGAAGGAGAGCGCGTCGCGGTTCTTGTAGAGATCGAGGGTGAAGGCACCGAGCATCGTCGGCATGGCGAGGAAGAAGGAGAACTCCGCCGCCGAACGCTTGTCCGTCCCCATCAAAAGGGCGCCGGCGATCGTCGCGCCGGAGCGCGAGGTGCCCGGGATCATCGCCAGGCACTGGAACAGGCCGATCTTCAGCGCCAGCGACGGCGGGTAATCGAAGACGTCGGTATAGCGCGGCTTCAGCGGCAGGCGGTCGATCGCGTAGAGGATGATGCCGCCGACGATCAGCACGATGCAGATGAGCATCGGTGTCTCGAAGAGCACCGACTTGATGAAGCCATGCGCGGCCGCGCCGATGAGCGCTGCGGGCAGGAAGGCGACGAGCACCGAGACGACGAAGCGGCGTGCCGTGGCGCTCGTCGGGAGCGCCAGCGCGATCGACAGGAGCTTCTGGAAATAGACGAGCAGGATCGCCAGGATGGCGCCGAGCTGGATAAGGACGGCGAAGGTGTTTCCCGGCGACCTGAAGCCGAGGAAGTGTCCGGCAAGCAGCACATGCGCCGTCGACGACACCGGAATGAACTCCGTCAGTCCTTCGATGAGCCCGAGGACGAGCGCGCTAATGATCGATTGATCCGCCATATATGCGATATTCCTGATATGTTGCGATTTGGGAGGAAAGGGTCGATTCTCTTGTGTTTGCCACCGCAACTACCTATAGCTCGTTGAACCAAGCCGTGGCCAGTTGCATATGCCGCGAAGCTGACATTCCCGAAAACAGCTCCGACCTGATCATCGATGCCGACACTGTATCATCACCCCATGTCCTCAGCCTCGCGGTTCGTGCGCCTTATCCTCTCGGAATATGGCTATCAGACGGAACTGAGCGAGGAACAGCCCTGGGAGAACCGGCGGGACTTTCTGGCGCTGAACCCGGCCGGCACGCTACCGGTCTATGTCGACGACAGCATGCGTGCGCTCTGCGGCGCGACGATCATCTCGGAATATCTCGACGAAACCAGCGGCATCATGAAGCGCGACCGGCGGCTCCTGGCCGAGGATCCGTTCCAACGGGCGGAGATCCGCCGGCTCACCGAATGGTTCCTGCAGAAGATGGAAGCCGACGTGACGCGGCCGCTGGTGCGCGAACGCATCTTCAAGCTGCAGATGACCCCGGACCAGGGCGGCGGCGCGCCGGATTCGAAGGTCCTCAGGACCTCGCGCAACAATATCCGCCAGCACATGAAGTATCTCTCCTGGCTCGCCGGATCGCGCCCCTGGCTTGCCGGCGACCGTATCTCCTATGCCGACCTCGCAGCGGCGGCCACGGTCTCCGTGCTCGACTATCTCGGCGAGATCGACTGGTCGGATGCGCCGACCGCCAAGGAATGGTACCAGCGGCTGAAGTCCCGCCCCTCCTTCCGGCCGCTGCTCGCCGAGCGGGTGCGCGGCGTCACCCCCGTCTCGCACTATGCGGATCTCGACTTCTAAGGACATCGCCATGCCCGGCAACGCCGTGAGCGCGGAGACCCAGGGCAGGAAGCGACGGACCCTCACCGCCTTCCTGAAGGAGGAGGCCGCGTCGAAGGGCTTCGACGTCTGTCGGATCACCCATCCGGACGCGATTCCGCAAGCGCCGGAGCGGCTCAAGCAGTTCCTTGCCGCCGGCGCCCACGGCACCATGGACTGGCTTGCCGAGACCGCCGAACGGCGCTCCGGCCCGCGCGTGCTGTGGAGCGAGGTCCGCTCGATCGCGCTCTTCGGCATGAACTACGGCCCGGAGGCCGACCCGCTTGCCATCCTCGCCAAACGCGACCGCGGCGCCATCTCCGTCTACGCCCAAAACCGCGACTACCACGACGTCGTCAAGGGACGGCTGAAGGAGATCGCGACCCGCTTTGCCGCCCGCGCCGGCGAGGACGTGAAGGTCTTCGTCGACACCGCTCCGGTCATGGAAAAGCCGCTCGCGGAAAAGGCCGGGATCGGCTGGCAGGGCAAGCACACCAATCTCGTCAGCCGCGAATTCGGTTCCTGGCTCTTCCTCGGCAGCCTGTTCACGACCGCCGATCTCGAGCTCGACGCGCCCGAGCGCGACCATTGCGGCTCCTGCAGGGCCTGCCTCGACATCTGCCCGACGAACGCCTTCCCGGCGCCCTACCAGATCGATGCGCGGCGGTGCATTTCCTACCTGACGATCGAGCACAAGGGGCCGATCGCGCCCGAGCTTCGGCCGCTGATCGGCAACCGCATCTATGGCTGCGACGACTGTCTCGCCGTCTGTCCGTGGAACAAGTTCGCCCACTCGGCCTCAGAGATGAAGCTCAAGGCGCGCGACGAGCTGAAGGAGCCGAAACTCTCCGAACTGCTGACGCTCGACGACGCCGCCTTCCGCGCGTTCTTTTCCGGCTCGCCGGTGAAACGCGTCGGACGCGTTCGCTTCATCAGAAATGCCTTGATCGCGGCCGGCAATTCCGGCGAGAAGACATTGATACCGGCCTGCAAGGCGCTGGCGAGCGACCCCTCGCCGACGGTCAGGGGCATGGCCGTCTGGGCGCTTTCGAGGCTGATGTCGCCGGCCGAGTTCACCGCCTATGCCGGGGCGCGCGGGCCGGAAAGCGACGACGAGGTCCTTGGGGAATGGGAAATGGCAGGAGTGAGCCGATGCATGTCCTGATTCTTGGTGCCGGCTATTCGGGCACGGCGATCGCCAAGGCGCTCGCGCCCGCCGCCCAGTCGGTGAGCGGAACGACCCGGGCGCCGGAAAAGCTGGCGCGGCTCAAGGCCGCCGGCATCGACCCCCTGCTCTTCGACGGCGACGCGATTTCCCCCGAGCTTGCCGATGCCATGGCGAGGGCGACGCACCTCGTCCAGTCGATCGCTCCCGGGCGCCAGGGCGATCCGATGTTCCGCCCCGCAACGCCGCCGCTTGAAGAGGTCATGCCGAAGCTTCAATGGGTCGGCTATCTTTCGACGGTCGGCGTCTATGGCGACCATGGCGGCGGCTGGGTGACGGAAGACACGCCGATCAAGCCGGTCTCCGAGCGCTCCCGCGAGCGGGTCGAGGCGGAAAACGCCTGGCTCGACTACGGTGCGCGGCGGGGCATTCCGGTCGCGGTGCTGCGGCTTGCCGGTATTTACGGACCGGGCCGCAACGCGCTTCGCAACCTCGCCGAGGGCACGGCACGGCGCGTCATAAAGCAGAACCAGGTCTTCAATCGCATCCGCGTCGAGGACATCGGCGCCGCCGCCGCCTTCCTCGCAGGCCGGGGCATCGGCGGGATATTCAACGTCACGGACGACGAGCCGGGGCCGCCGCAGGACGTGGTCGCCGAAGCGGCGCGCCTGATGGGCGTCGAGCCGCCGCCGGAAATTCCCTTCGAAACCGCCGACATGTCGCCGATGGCGCGCTCGTTCTATGGCGAGAACAAGCGCGTCTCCAATGCGCGGCTCCGCCATGCCGGCTTCGAATTCGCCTTCCCGAATTATCGCGTTTCACTTGCGCAGCTCTGGGCGAGCGGCACCTGGAAGCAGGAGTAGCTTTCCGCGCCATTGTGACTTCGTCCTCCCCGTCGCACGCCCTGTCGGACGCGCTAAGGTCGCTGTCGCACTTCGGCTTGCCGCCTGTCTTTGCCCTCGAATCGAGGGTGCGCAAGAAGACATGCAGTAGTCCGCCAAGCATGGGCGAGTTCTTCCGACAGTAATGATCCCGACTCGCTGCGCTTGACAGCCATATTCTGCCAAGTTCCCGTCTATACTCCGCCATCTTATGCAACCATTGCGATAGTCGCGTAAATTTGACGATTGAAACCGGCGGATTTTCATTCCGGTCGAAATTTTTAATGATTTTTTTCCTCGCAAGCGGCGCTGCCCGCCGCAAGGGCCTGCGAAAAACGTTTAGTCACTGATTCCAAAGAACTTCATTTCGTTTTCTAAACTAATTCAAACAATCTTTCATTTTAAATTGAAACCGTTTTTCAATAATTCCTAATCGAACGTAAACGGTTGAAGCACGTTTTTGCCATTTTTCGCCCCAATTAGCTCGATCACCAAGGGAACTGACGAAATCTTCGAACCGAAGGGGGCATCGCTTGAAGCCAGCGACACTCAAGACTGCTGCCGCGGCAGCGCTATTTGCCGTCGGGATGGGCTTGGTCTCGGCATCCGATAGTCAGGCAGCAGGCGCTGGTTGCGGCGGGGCATCCTGGTACGCGCTGTCGTCCAAAACCGCCTCCGGCGAGCGGATGAATGCCCGGCATCTGACGGCCGCACACCGCAGCCTGAAGTTCGGCACCAAGGTCCAGGTCATCAACAAGCGCAACGGCAAGTCCGTCGTCGTGCGCATCAACGATCGCGGCCCCTTCATCCGCGGCCGGGTGCTCGACCTTTCCAAGGCCGCCGCCTCCCAGATCGGCATGATCCGCTCCGGCACCGCCAGCATCTGCTACAAGGTCATCAATTCCTGATCGCTCTGCCGCCTTTGTTCTGAAGTCTGCGTCCTGAAGCCTGCGTCCTGAAAATACTGCCCGATCTGAGGACACATGCAGCACGCTGCCTCGGGTCCGCCCGCTTCGCCACATAATCCGGCCGCCGTCTTGCTCTTCGCCGCCATCGCCGTTACCACGGCGAAAAAGGAGATCATCGAAGATGCGATTGGGCGGAAGGCTCTCGGGGGCCATCGAGGTTCTTGACGATATCGAGAAGCGAAGGCGTCCGGTCGCCGACGCGCTCAAGGATTGGGGTCTCTCCCACCGCTTCGCCGGCTCCGGCGACCGCGCCGCCATCGGCAACATCGTCTACGATGCCCTGCGGATGAAACTCTCCCACTCCTATCTCATGGACAGCGACAGCGCCACGGCGCTCGGCCACGCGGTCATGTACCGGCAATGGGGCTTCACCGTCGACACGCTCGCGGCGGAACTCGCCGACGACAAGTTCGCCCCTGAGGCGCCTTCCGAGACCATGATGAAGGCTTTCCACGAGCGCCGGCTCGAGGATGCGCCGCTCAATGTCCAGGCCGAT
Source organism: Sinorhizobium saheli (assembly GCF_001651875.1). Lineage (GTDB taxonomy): Bacteria > Pseudomonadota > Alphaproteobacteria > Rhizobiales > Rhizobiaceae > Sinorhizobium > Sinorhizobium saheli. The sequence continues at coordinate 56,274 of NZ_LNQB01000069.1, read as the reverse complement.
ATTCCGGAATGGACGCAGGCCTCCTTCGAGGAAAACTTCTCGGACGACTGGCTTGCCGAAGCGAAGGCGCTTGCCGGCCGGCCGACCCTCGACCTGCGCGTCAACACCCTGAAAGCAACGCGCGAGAAGGTGCTGAAGGCGCTCGAGCGCAGCGGCGCCGAGCCCGCGGTCATCGCCCGCAACGGCGTGCGCATCCCGGCCGGCGAAGGCGCCTCGCGGCTGCCGAACGTGACGGCCGAGATCTCCTTCCAGAAGGGCTGGTTCGAGGTCCAGGACGAAGGCTCGCAGATCGTCGCGGATCTCGTCCATCCGCAGGAGGGCGAGCAGGTGCTCGACTATTGCGCCGGCGGCGGCGGCAAGACGCTCGCCATCTCCGCGGCGATGAACAACAAGGGCCAGGTGCACGCCTATGACGCCGACCGCAAGCGGCTGGCGCCGATCATCGAGCGGCTAAAGCGCGCCGGCACCCGCAATGTCCAGGTGCACGAATCCGCCGACTCGCTCGCCTCCCTCGTCGGCCGCTGCGACCGCGTGCTCGTCGATGCGCCCTGCACCGGCACCGGGACGTGGCGCCGCCGCCCGGACACGAAATGGCGGCTGACGCAGAAGAACCTCGAGGAGCGGCTGGCGCAGCAGGAGGAGGCGCTTGCCGGCGCCGCCCAGTTCGTCCGCCCCGGCGGATACCTGATCTACGTCACCTGTTCCGTGCTCCCGGAGGAGAACGAATCGCAGGTCTACGGTTTCTGCGACGACAATCCCGAGTTCGAGATTCTCTCGGCCGCCGATAGCTGGGCGACGCTTTTCGGCACCGACAAGCCGCAGCCCTGGTCCGCCGACATGAAGACCGTCACGCTGACGCCGGCCTCGACCGGCACCGACGGTTTCTTCTTCTGCCTGATGGGCCGGAAGTCTTGATGCATGCCGGCCAAGCCTGTGCAGCCCACCGCCAAAGTAGCAGTTTGAAAATATTCTAAACTATACACTTTGACACCAGTTTACTTTTGGTCCATGAGACTCGCGCTTTACCGGGCCTCGAGCCACGTGCTCGCCGGCCTTGCGACAAGCGAAGGAGAGGGTCATGACCAAGAATTTCATCCGTGCCGCCGCGCTGGCGCTCATGACGGCAACGTCGGCGCTGGCCTTGCAGCCGGCGCATGCGGCAAGCGATGCGGCCGCCGTCGTCAAACACTATGCGGCGATTGCCCATGCCAAATATGAAGACGCGCTGACGACCGCCGAAGCGCTCGACAAGGCCGTCGACGCGCTGATCGCGACCCCGAGCGAAGAGACGCTGAAGGCCGCCCGCGACGCCTGGCTCAAGGCGCGCAACCCCTACCAGGAGACCGAGGTCTATCGCTTCGGCAATCCGATCGTCGACGAATGGGAAGGCAAGGTGAATGCCTGGCCGCTCGACGAGGGGCTGATCGACTATGTCGACGCGAGCTACGGCAGCGAGAGCGACGAGAACGCGCTGTTCACGGCCAATGTGATCGCCAACAGGACGATCAAGATCGACGGCAAGGACGTCGACGCGACGAACATCACGCCCGAGTTCCTCGCCGGCACGCTGCAGGAAGCGGGCGGCATCGAGGCGAATGTCGCGACCGGCTACCACGCGATCGAATTCCTGCTCTGGGGGCAGGACCTGAACGGCACCGGCGCCGGCGCCGGCAACCGCTCCCATACGAACTTCGACACCAAGGCCTGCACCAACGGCAATTGCGACCGCCGCGCCGCCTATCTGAAGGCCGCGACGAGCCTGCTCGTCTCCGATCTCAAGGAGATGGTCGCCAACTGGGCGCCGGAGGGTGCCGCTGCCAAGGCGGTGGAAGCCGACCCCAAGGCGGGGCTTGTCGCGATCCTCACCGGCATGGGTTCGCTCTCCTACGGCGAGCTTGCCGGCGAGCGCATGAAGCTAGGCCTGCTGCTCCACGATCCGGAAGAGGAGCATGACTGCTTCTCGGACAACACCCACAACTCGCATCTGCATGACGCGATCGGCATCCAGTCGGCCTATACCGGCGAATATACCCGCGTCGACGGCACGAAGCTCAGCGGTCCCTCGCTCTCCGAACTCGTCGCGGCAAAGGACGCCGCCCTCGACAAGGAGATGAAGGACAATCTCGCGGCCACCGTCGAGAAGATGCAGGCGATGGCCAAGCGTGCCGAAACCGTCGAGGCCTACGACCAGATGATCGGCGAGGGCAATGCGGAGGGCAATGCCCCCGTCCAGGCCGCTGTCGACGGTCTGATCACCCAGGCCAAAACTGTCGAGCGCGTCATCGCCGCGCTCGATCTCGGCACGATCGAGCTTGAAGGTTCCGACAGCCTGGATAATCCTGGCGCCGTCTTCCAATAAGCGAAAAGGCGGGCCGCTGCCGGCAGGCGGCGGCCCGGCCCGGTCCGATGCCCATGACCGCCCGTTTCCTCGCACTGCCGCTCGCCGCGCTCATCAGCCTCGCCGCTGCAGCATCGGTGGGCGATTCCGGCGCGAACGCGGCGGGGGATACCCCCCTCCGCGACGACCTTTCCGAACACGACTACCAGCGCGTCCTGACGGTCACCCGGCCGGCGACGGATTTTTCCAGGGCCGAACCCTTCGAGGCGCTCTCCGGCGGCGCCACGACGACGATCGCGACACCCGACCGCAAGGTGTTTTCCCAGGTCTCGGCCAACCTCCCCTTCGAGGACGAGCAGGACTTCAAGCTCGGCAAGGCGCTGTTCGAGAAGCTCTGGGTCTCCTCCCCCTCCTCGACCCAGGCCTCCGACGGGCTCGGGCCGCTCTACAATGCGCGGGCCTGCGAGACCTGCCATCTGCGCGACGGACGCGGCCGTCCGCCGGAGGGCGCGGCGGACGCGACGTCGATGCTCTATCGGCTGGCGCGCGCCGCCCGCGACGACGCCGAGCGTAAAATGCTCGCAGCGCATGAGGCGCTCAATTTCCCCGATCCGGTCTATGGCGCCCAGCTTCAGGACAGCGCCGTCCCCGGCCTTGCCGCCGAGGGGCGTGTCGCGATCACCTACAGCGAGGAGCCGGTGACGCTCGCGGGGGGCGGGCGGGTATCGCTCAGGAGGCCGCACTACGCGGTTGGCGACCTTGGCTATGGGGCGATGGACCCGACGACGACGCTCTCTCCCCGCGTCGCTCCCCCGATGATCGGCATGGGCCTGATCGAGGCGATCCACGAGGCCGATATCCTCGCCGGGGCCGACCCGGACGACCGTGACGGCGATGGCGTCAGCGGCCGCCCGGCGCTCGTGCGCGACCGCAGGACCGGCCGTGTCGCGCTTGGCCGCTTCGGCTGGAAGGCGCAGAACCCGACGGTGCGCCAGCAGGCGGCCGATGCGTTTGCGATCGACATGGGCCTCTCCACGCCTGACCTTGATCTTAGCCACGGCGATTGCACCGCCGCGCAAGCCGCCTGCCTTGAGCTCCCGACCGGCGTGCAGCCGCGGCTCGGCACCGCCGAAGCGCCCGATCCGGTGCTCGATCTCGTGACCTTCTACTCCTCCAATCTCGCCGTGCCGGCCCGCCGCAAGGCGAGCTTGCCGGAAACGCTTAAGGGCAAGCGGCTCTTCTACGCGGCCGGCTGTGCGGCCTGCCATACGCCGAAGTTCGTCACCCGCCGCGATGTCGAGCACAAGGCGCTGGCCTTCCAACTCATCTGGCCCTATTCCGATTTCCTGCTGCACGACATGGGCGAAGGCCTCGCCGACGGCCAGCAGGTCGGTGTCGCCAACGGCCGCGAGTGGCGCACGCCGCCGCTTTGGGGTATCGGCTTGACCAGGACCGTCAGCGGACACGGCTTCCTGCTCCATGATGGGCGCGCCCGCAACCCTGCCGAGGCGATCCTCTGGCACGGCGGCGAGGCGGAAAGCGCCCGCAACGCCTTTGCCGCCATGCCGCAGGATGACCGCAAAGCCCTGATCACATTTCTGGAGTCTCTTTGATGCGCCCGAGCCTTGCCCTCGCCCTCGCCCTCTTGTCGCTCGCGGCCGTCGCCGCGCCGGCGGCGGCGCAGGAGGGCAATGCCCTCTCGCCGCGCATCGTCGACGAGGCCGCCGTGCCGGGCGTGATGGCCAAGGCCGTGGACGCCTTCATCATCCCCGGCTATCGCGGTCTCGCAGAGGCGACGACCGTTCTTGCCGAAGCGACGGCGGCCTTTTGCGAGGCACCGTCGGCCGCGAACCTCGAAGCCGCTCGCTCCGCCTTTTCCGGCACCGTCGAGAGCTGGTCGGCGATCGAGATCATCCGTCTCGGACCCGCTCTCGAACAGAACCGCTTCGAGCGGTTCCTCTTCTATCCCGATCGCAAGGGCACCGGCCTCAAGCAGGTGCAGGCCATTCTCGCCAGGCGCGAGGAGAGCGCGACCAGCGCCGGGCGCCTCAAGGCGAAAAGCGTCGCGGTCCAGGGGCTCGGCGCGCTCGAATACGTGCTCTACGGCACCGGCGCGGAAACGCTTTCCGGCAAGGACGGCGATTTCCGCTGCCGCTACGGCCGTGCCATATCCGAGAACCTGAAGGCGATCGCCGGCGAGCTCCTTTCCGAATGGGAAAAGCCGGACGGCATCCAGGCCGCCTGGAAGAAGCCGGGCCCGGGCAATCCGCTCTTCCGCGACAGCAAGGAAGCCGCGACCGAACTGCTCGGGGTTCTCGTCCACGGGGTCGAAATGGTGAAGGACCAGCGGCTCCGCCCCTTTTACGCCGGAGCGATCGACGGCAGGCGGGACAAGGGCCATCCGCGGCTCGCCATCTACTGGCGCTCCGTCGATACGATGCCGTCCATCTCCGCGAATTTCCGCGCCCTGCAGAAGCTTTTCAACGCCGCCGGCATGGAAAGCCTGCTCCCGGCCGGCAGCGGCTCGATCGCCGGGTCGATCAATTTTCTCTTCAAGGTGCTGATCGGCGCAGCAGAGAGGATCGACGGGCCGATCGACGCGGCGCTAGCCGACGAAGGGCAGCGAAAGACGCTTGACTTCATCGCGCTCAACACCGCCGACCTCACCGATCGCCTCAACCGCGACTTCGGCGGCGCGATCGGGCTCGGCGCCGGCTTTTCCTTCTCCGACGGCGATTGAGGCGATCGGCGATTGCAGGATGCAGAGCGTTGAGAGAAGTGCCTCCCCACGATGACCCCTCCCCAATCCCTCCCCACAAGGGGGAGGGGCTTACGATGCCGCGCCGGGCCCGCTCAATCTCACCGGTTCCGTCAGCTCGGATGTTTTCAACGGCTCCACGAGCTTGGATGTTGCAGATGACGCTGGGCGTGCCGCGGGCACCTGGCCCCTCCCCCTTGTGGGGAGGGGTTGGGGAGGGGTCTTCATGGGAGGTGCCTTTCTGCCCACACCGATCATGGGAAACCGCATGAGCACCAGGACACTCATCGACCGGCGCAGCTTCGTCAGAATGGCCGGTGCCGCCTGGGTGGCAACGCTTCAGCCCCGCGGGGCCTCGGCGCTCGCGCGGACCGATGCCGTCTTCGCATCGGCCTTTATGGCGCCGGACGGCAGCTACGGAGTCGCGACGGTTACCGAGGAGGGCGAGATCGTCGCGCGCACGCAGCTCCCGGCGCGGGCGCACGGCATGGCGTTTTCGCCGCAGAGCCGGCGGACGGTCGCCTTTGCCCGCCGGCCGGGCACCTATGCGATGATCCTTTCGACCGACGGCGCGGCCGAGCCCGTCGTCATCACCGCCGTCGAGGGCCGCCACTTCTTCGGCCATGGCTGCTTCTCCGCCGACGGCCGGCTGCTCTACGCCACCGAAAACGATTTTGCCGGCAATCGCGGCATGATCGGCGTCTATGACGGCAGCCGAGGCTTTGCCCGCATCGGCGAATTCCCGACCTACGGCATCGGCCCGCACGACATGACCCTTGCCGCGGACGGGCGCACGCTCGCGATCGCCAATGGCGGCATCGAGACCCATCCGGATTTCGGCCGCACCAAGCTCAATCTCGACCACATGGAGCCGAGCCTGACCCTCGTCGACACCGCGACGGGAACGCTCATCGAGAAACACACGCTGCCGTCCGAACTCAGGCGCCTCTCCACCCGTCACGTCGACATCGGCGCCGACGGCAGGATCTGGTTCGCCTGCCAATATGAGGGCGCACGCAACGACCTGCCGCCGCTCGTCGGCCATTTCGCCAGGGGCGAGGCGCTGAGCTTCGTCGCCCTGCCCGAGCGCACGACGGCGGCGCTCGCCAATTATGTCGGCGCCATCGCCGTCAACCGCCGCGAGGGGCTCGTCGGCCTCACCTCGCCCAAGGGCAACGTCGCCGTCACCCTCGATGCTGCGACAGGCGAGGTCTTGAAGGAGGAAGCCGTGGCAGAAGCGGCCGGCGTTGCGGCAGCGGAGCATGGTTTCGCCGTCTCCGCCTATGACGGCCGTTTCAAGGAGCGCCGGAGCGCCGTCGCCTGGGATCAGCATATAATCAGGATCGCAGGGGCGGAATGAGACTACATGGCGGAGGAGTTCACCCCTCCCCAACTCCCTCCCCACAGGTGAAAGGGGCTTAACGCGCCGCACCGCCACCTCCGTTGTCAAGCCTCTCCGCGAGAAGCAACGTTGGGAGATGGCAGGGGATCGCAACGAGCACCAAGCCCCTCCCACCTGTGGGGAGGGGTTGGGGAGGGGTCTTGTCCACGGACTGAAGGGGCGATCAGGTCGAGATATTTCCAAAGCCGGAGAGCACCACGAGATCGTCCCAGCGATAGGCGACCTGGTCCAGGACTTCCCGGCCGACGCCGACGCCGACGCGCCCGCGCCCGACGGGCCTCGCGCCGATCCGCTCGTAGAAGACCCTGTTCGGATTGTCCTTGAGCACCCAGGCAAAGAGCGACGACGCTCCCGTTTCCCGGCAATGGGTCGCGACGGCGCGCACCAGCGCCGAACCGATGCCGGCGCCGTGGAACTCCGGCAGCAGGTAGAGCTCGTAGAGTTCGCGGTCGAAGGCGGGCGGCATTCCCCTCGCCTTGCCGTAATTGGCAAAGCCGATCACCCGTATTTCCGTCATGTCGACGGCGACCATCAGGCAGCTGCCGGGAAGCCGCATGCGCCGCGCATGGCGGATCGCCTGGTCTTCGACGGTCATCGCGTCGAGATAACCATCGGAAATGATGCCGCGAAAGGTCGCCCGCCAGGTCCGGACCAGGACCGAAGCGATCATCATGAGGTCGTCCGGCACGGCTGGCCGGATTTCGATGCGCCTGATGCTCTTCATCGCAGATGATATATGGTCGGCTCGCGCCCGGCGAAAGCCCGGAGGGCAGCGATTCCGCGGGGCCGCCGACGCCGCCGCGCGATTGCGCTTGTCCTGCGTTGCGACGCGTGCAACTGTCGGCGCGACGCGGGCATGTCGGACCCGCTTTCGCAGGGGCTTTCCAATTGAGGGACGACACCGAGCCACATGATTTCCGCGCCCGTGCCCGGGACAGCTTCGCCCGGCAGGCGGCGATGCGTACGATCGGCGCCGAACTGACGCGCGTCGAACAGGGAACGGTCGAGATCGAACTGCCTTTCGACGCCAAGCTGACGCAGCAGCACGGGCTGCTCCATGCCGGCATCATCTCCGCCGCGCTCGATGCGGCCGGCACCTATGCCGCCTATTCGGTGATCGACCCCGACGCATCGCTGCTGACGATCGAGTTCAAGGTGAATCTTCTGTCGCCCGGGCGCGGCGAACGCTTCCTCTTCCGCGGCGAGGTGACGAAGCCCGGAACGACGATCATCGTCTCGGACGGGCGCGCCTATGCCATCCGGCACGACGGGCCGGCGAAGCTGATCGCCTCGATGACTGCAACGATGATGGTGGTGCGCGGGCGCGAGGGTATCGAGGGATGACGTTCGAGCTGAAGCCGGTCGCCGGCAAAAAGATCCTCTACGTCATGGCCGTCGACCCGGAATACGGCCCCTGCCTCAGCGCCCGCATCAGGCCGCTGATGACGGGCGTCGGGCCGGTCGAGGCGGCCGTCACCCTGACGAAGGCGCTTGCCGGCCTCGAGGCGAAAGCGAGCCTGCCCGATCTCGTCGTTTCGCTCGGCTCGGCCGGTTCCGCCATACTCGAGCAGACGGAAGTCTACCAGGCCGTCTCGGTCGGCTATCGCGACATGGATGCCTCGCCGCTCGGCTTCAGGAAGGGCGCGACGCCCTTCCTCGACCTGCCCGCCGTCGTCGAGCTGCCGCTGCGCGTTCCGGGCGTCAAGGAGGCACGGCTTTCGACCGGCGCCAATATCGTCTCCGGCAAGGCCTATGAGGAGATCGACGCCGACATGGTCGAGATGGAAACCTTCGCCCTGTTGCGGGCCTGCCAGAGTTTCGGCGTGCCGCTGATCGGGCTCAGGGGCATTTCCGACGGCACGGCGGAGCTGAAGCACGTCGACGACTGGACCGCCTATCTGCACGTCATCGACGAAAAGCTCGCAGGCACCATCGACCGGCTCGAAGCCGCGATCGAGAGCGGCGCGATCCGGCTCTGACCGCCCGGCTTCCGGCGGTATATTGTCGGGGTGCAATGTTATCGTTGCGCCAAGGCCGGGCTTTCATTAAAGGCTCGCCATGTCCAAGCTTGAAGGCCCGCCATGACCGAGACAGCCCATCCCGATACCGTCCTCATCGTCGATTTCGGCAGCCAGGTGACGCAGCTCATCGCCCGGCGCGTGCGCGAATCCGGCGTCTATTGCGAGATCGTGCCGTTCCAGTCGGCCGAAGACGGCTTCAAGCGGCTGAAGCCGAAGGCGGTGATCCTGTCGGGAAGCCCCGCCTCGACGCTCGATATCGGCTCGCCGCGGGCGCCGTCGGTGATCTTCGAGAGCGGCCTGCCGGTCTTCGGCATCTGCTACGGCCAGCAGACCATGTGCGCCCAGCTCGGCGGCAAGGTCGAGGGCGGTCATCACCGCGAGTTCGGCCGCGCCTTCCTCGAGGTCGAGAAGGAATGCGATCTCTTCGAGGGGCTCTGGCCGCTCGGCTCGCGCCACCAGGTCTGGATGTCGCATGGCGATCGCGTGACCGCGCTGCCGGAGGGCTTCGAGGTGGTGGCGACCTCGCCCAACGCTCCCTTCGCCTTCATCGCCGACGAGAAGCGCAGATATTACGCGGTGCAGTTCCATCCGGAAGTGGTCCACACGCCGGACGGCGCCAAGCTGATCGCCAATTTCGTGCACAAGATCGCCGGCATCAAGGGCGACTGGACGATGTCGGCCTATCGCGCCAAGGCCGTCGAGGCGATCCGCCAGCAGGTCGGCGACAAGAAGGTGATCTGCGCGCTTTCGGGCGGCGTCGATTCCTCCGTTGCCGCGCTCCTCATCCACGAGGCCGTCGGCGACCAGCTTACCTGCATCCTCGTCGACCACGGCCTGATGCGCAAGGACGAGGCGGCGAATGTCGTCGCCATGTTCCAGGAGCACTATAACCTCCACCTCCTCCACATCGACGCCTCCGACCGCTTCATCGGCGAGCTCGAAGGGGTCAGCGATCCGGAAACCAAACGCAAGATCATCGGCCGCCTCTTCATCGAGGTCTTCGAGGAGGAGGCGAAGAAGCTCGGCGGCGCGGATTTCCTCGCGCAGGGCACGCTCTATCCGGACGTCATCGAAAGCGTCTCCTTCACCGGCGGCCCGTCGGTGACGATCAAGTCGCACCACAATGTCGGCGGCCTGCCGGAGCGCATGAACATGCAGCTCGTCGAGCCGCTGCGCGAACTCTTCAAGGACGAGGTGCGCGTGCTCGGCCGCGAACTCGGGCTGCCCGACAGCTTCATCGGCCGCCATCCCTTCCCCGGCCCCGGCCTTGCGATCCGCTGCCCTGGCGGCATCACCCGCGAAAAGCTCGAGATCCTGCGCGAGGCGGACGCGATCTATCTCGACGAGATCCGCAAGGCAGGTCTCTACGACGCGATCTGGCAGGCCTTCGCCGTGCTGCTCCCGGTGCAGACGGTCGGCGTCATGGGCGACGGCCGCACCTACGAATATGTCTGCGCGCTGCGCGCCGTCACCTCGGTCGACGGCATGACCGCCGACTTCTACCACTACGACATGGAATTCCTGGGCCGCGCGGCCACCCGCATCATCAACGAGGTGCGCGGCATCAACCGCGTCGTCTACGACGTCACCTCGAAGCCGCCGGGCACGATCGAGTGGGAATGAGCGATCACCGGAGATGTCGGGCGGGCGCCGCCAGGTGCGCCCGAGTTCGCTGAGGATAACCCGGCCGACCTGTTGCGCCGTCGCAGCTTCCGTATAGGCTGTTCCCCGCCCAAGCCACCAGCGAGGAGGGTCCATGGCACGGGGAGAGTGGAGGTGGGTCAAGGCACTTGACCCCAAGGAAAAAGCGGCCATCGCCGCGGTCTGCGAGCAATTCATAGCGGAGAAGCTGAAGCCCCGCTTCCTGCCGAATATCCGCCCGACCCAGTTCAATTATCCGGTCGATATCTTCGGCAAGTGGCGAAGCGGCAAGTGCAGCTTCATCACGCGCTACCGCTCCGGCTTTGCCGACAATGCCGGCGAAGAATTCGACGTGGGGTTCGCGCGCCTCGACCATCTGGAGGAATGCATCGACGGCACCCGCTTCGACCTCATGTGGTTCAGGCACACCGGGCGGTGGTGGCGCCTCCATTCCGGCGTCACACTCGAAGAGGCGCTCCACCTCATCGAAACCGACGAGTTGCTGCACCCCCTATGAATTCTGAAAGTACATCACGTTTCAACGTTGACGCCTTGCGGGAACACGCCGGCAGAACCGTCTTCGCACGGGGAGAGACCTATTTCCGCGAGGATCGCGTCGAGCTTCTCGCCATCACGCCCGATCGCGTGCTGGCGCATGTGAGCGGCACCGAGGGCTATCGCGCCGAGCTTACCGGCGGCGGCCGCTCGTTTGACGGCGAATGCACCTGCCGCGCCTTCGAAGATCACGGATTCTGCAAACATCTCGTTGCAGCGGCACTGGCGGCGAATGCCGGGAAGGGCGCCAGGGAGCTGGAGGAGGGCGGCGGCAAGCTCGCAAATATTCGCAAGCACCTCCTGGGAAAGGGGGTCGAAGCGCTGGTCGACATGATCATGAACCTCGCCGAGCGCGATCTGGCGCTGTTTCGCCGGCTGGACATGGCCGCCGTGAGCACGAACGGCGACGGCAAGGCAGTCGAGACGCGCCTCAGCCGGGCGATCGACGACGTCACGCATGCCGCAGAATACGTGGAATACGGAGAGGCCGGCGGCTGGGCCGCCGATGTGGACGCGGTGCTCGACGCCCTCGCCGGACTTCCGGCCAACGGACATGGCGAGCTTGCGCTCCAGCTTGCCGACCGGGCGATTGACCGGATCGAGCGCGCGATCGCCAGCATCGACGATTCCGATGGCCATTGCGACGCGCTGCTTGAGCGGACACGCGATATCCATCTCGCTGCCGCCCGCGTCGCTCGGCCGGAGCCCGTATCGTTTGCTCGCGTCCTTTTCGAGCGTGAGACGGCGGGCGACTATGACACTTTCCATAGCGCCGCAAATATCTATTCCGACGTCCTGGGCGAAGAAGGGCTCGCCGAGTATCGCCGCCTTGCCACGGCCGCGTGGGAAGAGATACCGCCGCGAAGCGGCGGCAGAGGCGTTCGGCAATATCACGATTTCGCGGCGGACCTGCTGCTCGGCATCCTCGACAGCTTCGCGGCCCGTGACGGCGATCTCGACGCCCGGATCGCGCTTCGCACCAAGGATCTGTCTTCGCAGTGGAGATATTTGCAGCTCGCCGAGTTCTGCCGGATGCATGGTCGCGAGGAGGAGGCTCTCCGCTGGGTCGAAGAGGGGCTCTGGGTGTTCGAGGACGAAGCGCCGGACCATCGGCTCATCCTTTTCGCGGCGGAACTCTTGTCAAAGGCCGGCCGCAATTCGGATGCCTTGCAGCACCTGTGGCGTACCTTCGGCAAGTCGCCGACCCTCGAACTCTATAAGAGGCTGCGCCAGATTGAGGGCGAGGCCGCAGCCGACGCTGCGGTCAGGTCGCTGGAGGGCGGCACGGGCATTGCCCCGAAAAGCGACTGGCAGTCGCCGAGAGCCGACCTTCTCGTCGAAATCCTCATTCATGAAGAACGGCTCGATGCCGCCTGGGCCGCCGCAAAAAAGCATAGCGCTTCGATGCATATCAGACGAACGCTTGCCAGAGCCTCCGAGACGACGCACCCGGAGCGGGCGATCGGCGTCTATGCCGAATATGTCGAGCAGCTCGTCAATAGGGGCGGCAACTACAGCTATGAGGAAGCGGCTCGCTTGATCGCGCGCATTGGCGGCTTGCGCGACGCGGCCGGGCATGCGGCCTATGTCGCCGAACTGAAACTGCGGCACAAGCGCAAGCGCAATTTCATGAAGCTTCTGGGGTAAGGCCCTGGAAGCGCCCCCTCATCCGGCCTGCCGGCCACCTTCTCCCCGCAAGCGGGGCGAAGGGGACTCGCGGCAATTGCCCTGCCCTTCAAAGCCTGTCCGACAGGGCCAGGATCGTAGGCGGCGTCCCCTTCTCCCCGTCAAAACGGGGAGAAGGTCGCGGCAGCGGGATGAGCGACCAAACATCACGGCGTGGCGCCGGCCTGCATCTTCGGGCTGTCGAGCAGGATGGTCGAGCGGAGCGTCTTGATCTCGGCGATCTGCTCGAATTCGCTCCAAAGCAGGCGCTTGTAATCCGCGACGTCGCGCACCGCGATCTTCAGCAGGAAGTCGAAGTCGCCTGCGACCGTGTGGCATTCGACCACCTCCGGCATGCGCGAGACCAGCTCGATGAAGCGTTGCCCCACTTTGCTGGCGGTGCGCTCCAGCGTCACCTCGACAAAGGCCTGGAAGCCGATACCCAGGGCTCTCGGATCGACGACGACGGTCTGGCGGACGATGCCGGCCGAATAGAGGCGCGCCAGCCGTCGCGACAGCGGTGCGGGCGAGAGGCCGACCTTCTCCGCCAGCTCGTTATTGCTCCTCGACGCGTCCTCGATCAGCAGCCGGATGATCCGGCGGTCGATCGCATCCAGCTCCGTTTGCCTGCGCTCCATGCTGATATCCTTCGCCGCCGCAAATTTCTGTATCTCGCGCCGAGAATAGCGCAAAAACATCTAAGAAGCGGTGACGATTCGAGCAATTCCCTAGTCGAATTTGCGCCAAGATCAGCTTACAGACGAATGGAGCAGGCCGCGTTGCGGCTTGCCTTTCCCGGTCCATGAACCGACTATCTGCTTATCCTCATCTCCAAAGGGAATTCCGGCATGTTCGACGCTCTCGCCCGCCAACCCGACGACCCGTTGCTCGCCCTGATCGGCCTGTTCCGTGCGGACGAGCGCCCCGGCAAGGTGGACCTCGGCGTCGGCGTCTATCGCGACGAGACCGGGCGCACGCCGATCTTCCGTGCCGTCAAGGCAGCGGAAAAGCGGCTGCTCGAAACGCAGGAGACCAAGGCCTATGTCGGCCCCGAAGGCGACCTCGCCTTCCTCGATCATCTGTGGAAGCTCGTCGCCGGCGATACGGTCGAGCGGAGCCGCGTTGCCGGTGTGCAGACGCCCGGCGGCTCCGGCGCGCTGAGGCTCGCGGCCGACCTCCTCGCCCGCATCGGCGGCCGCGGCATCTGGCTCGGGCTGCCGAGCTGGCCGAACCACCCGCCGATCTTCAAGGCGGCCGGGCTCACGATCGCCACCTATGACTTCTTCGACATTCCGTCGCAGTCGGTGATCTTCGACAATGTCGTCAGCGCCCTCGAGGGGGCCGCCCCCGGCGACGCGGTGCTCCTGCATGCGAGCTGCCACAACCCGACCGGCGGCGTGCTGAGCGTTGCGCAATGGCTGGAGATCGCGACGCTCGTCAACCAGCGCGGCCTGTTGCCGCTCGTCGACCTCGCCTATCAGGGCTTCGGACGCGGTCTCGAGCAGGACGTCGCCGGGCTCCGGCATCTCCTTGGCGTCGTGCCGGAAGCGCTCGTCGCCGTCTCCTGCTCGAAATCCTTCGGGCTCTATCGCGAGCGCACCGGCGCGATCTTCGGCGTCACCGCCTCGCCCGCTTCCGCCGACACCGTCCGGTCCAACCTCGCGGGGATCGCGCGCACCAGCTATTCGATGCCGCCGGACCACGGCGCCGCCGTGGTGCGCACGATCCTCGCCGATCCCGAGCTTCAGCGCGACTGGGCGGAGGAACTGGAAGCGATGCGGCTGCGCATGACCGGCATCCGCCAGGCGCTCGCCGAGGGACTGCGCGGCCGCTGGCAGAGCCTCGGGGCGGTCGCCGAACAGGAGGGGATGTTCTCGATACTGCCGCTCACCGAGGCGGAGGTGATGCGGCTCAGGACCGAGCATGCCATCTACATGCCGGCTTCGGGCCGCATCAACATTGCCGGGCTGAAGACGGCGGAAGTCGCCGACGTCATCGCCAAGTTCACGAGCCTCTGAGATGAAAACCGACAAGGACACCGCTTCCGGCGCCGAGGCGCCGGAACGGCACAGGCTCTACGAGGATATTCTCGCCATCCTCACCGGAACGCTGATCGTCGCGCTCGGCGTCGTGATCTACGGCAAGGCCGTGCTCATCACCGGCAGCACGGCCGGCCTTGCCCTGCTTCTGCAATATGCGACCGGCGCCGGCTTCTGGCTGGTATTCTCGCTCGTCAACCTGCCCTTCTACCTGCTCGCGGTGAAGCGGCTCGGCTGGCGGTTCGCGTTGCGCACCTTTCTTGCCGTCAGCCTCGTCTCGCTCTTCTCACGCCTGACGGCGGAATGGGTGGAGTTCGCACGGCTCGATCCGCTCTACGCCGCAATCGCCGGCGGCGCGTTGATGGGCATGGGGCTGCTCATCCTCTTCCGCCACCGCACCGGGCTTGGCGGCATCAACATCCTGGCGATCTACCTGCAGGAGGAATGGGGCATCCGCGCCGGCTATTTCCAGCTTGCCGTCGATCTCGCGATTCTCGCGGCCGCCGCCTTCCTGCTGCCGCCGACGAACCTCATGCTCTCGGTCGCCGGCGCTGTCGTCGTCAACATGACGCTTGCGATCAACCACAAGCCCGGCCGCTACGTCGGGGTCACCTGAGACCTCGGTCTTTTCTCCCGGGGACCGCGCGGGCTATGTGTCTTTGGGTTTGGCTCCAGAAAGACGATTCGGCATGACTGTCACGATCTACGGCATCAAGAACTGCGACACGATGAAGAAGGCGCGCGGCTGGCTCGACGGCCGCGGCACGCAATACAGGTTCCACGATTACAAGGCCGAGGGCATCGATCGTGCCCGGCTCGAAAACTGGTGTGCGGCGCTCGGCTGGGAGACGCTGCTCAACCGATCGGGCATGACCTTTCGCAATCTGCCGGAGGCCGAGAAGCAGGATCTCGACGCCGAGAAGGCGATCACGTTGATGCTCAGGCAGCCCTCGATGATCAAGCGCCCGGTGCTCGAGTCGGACGGCAGGCTGCTCGTCGGCTTCAAGCCGGAGCTCTACGAGACCGCGTTCGGGGCATAACGGATCAAGCGGGGTGGATTCGGCTCGATGGCCCCTCATCCGCCTGCCGGCACCTTCTCCCCGTTTTGACGGGGAGAAGGGATATGTCGCGGCGCCTCAGTCCCCTCGCCCGTCAGACGGAGTCGGAACGGGGAGAGGGTCAGTTCTCGGGTTTAACCCGAGGAGAGGGGCGATCACCTTCAAGCCGATGTCGAGCGTTCGAGGAACAGGAACCGAAAAGCCATGTCCAAAACGACCCGGGCAACGCAGACGCTCGCAAAGGCCGGCGTTTCCTTCACCGTCCACAGCTACGACTACGATCCCGGCGCGGAGCGCGTCGGGTTGCAGGCGGCCGAGGCGCTCGGTGAGGCGCCGTCGCGTGTCCTGAAGACGCTGATGGCGGAGGTGGACGGCAAGCCGGTCTGCTGCATCGTGCCCTCCGACCGGGAAGTGAGCATGAAGAAGCTCGCCGCCGCCTTCGGCGGCAAGGCCGCGAATATGATGAAGCCGGCCGACGCCGAGCGGCTCACCGGCTATCATGTCGGCGGCATCAGCCCCTTCGGCCAGAGGAAGCTCGTCCCGACGGCGATCGAGGAGGCGGCGCTCGCCGAAGCGCTGGTCTACATCAACGGCGGACAAAGGGGGCTGCAGGTGCGGCTTCACCCGAACGACGCGCAAGCGGTGCTGAAGGCGATAGCTGCAGCCCTGATCGCCTGATCATCCAACCGCACGGCCCGCCTTTCAGCCGAGCCGCGAAAGCAGCGCCGCAAGCGCGCTTGCCTCCGCTTCGCTCAACCTTCTGCCGACATGGCGGGTGATCGACGGCCCGTAGGTCTCCCACATGCGTGCCCGCATGGCGCGGCCCGCCTCGGTGACGACGACCCAACAGCCGCGCGCGTCCTCCTCGAACGCTTCGCGCCGCACGAGGCCCTCCTTCTCCAGCCGGTCGATCAGGCGGGAAAGGTTGTATTGCGCAAGCAGCGTCCGTGCCTCGATCTCGAAGGGGCGCAATCGGCCGTCCTCGGCCTTCACCAGTTCCCAGAGCACGTCGTACCAGCCAAATGGCGGCAGGCCCGCCGCCTTGAAATCCTTCTCGATGGCCGAAAGGACGCTGCGTTGCGCCCGCATCAGGCCGACCCATGCCCGCGTCGTTGCCGCGGTCGGTTCGTCGCTTTTCGTCATTTCTCCGCTCATAGATGCAATTACATCTACCTTGACGGCTTTTGCAAGCCGATATATATGCAATTGCATCTACATTATACCGATCCATGGAGATGACCGATGACCGCAGCCTTGACCCTGATAAGCCACCACCTCTGCCCCTACGTCCAGCGTGCCGCGATCGCGCTCGACGAAAAGGGCGTCGCCTTCGAACGCGCCTATATCGACCTTGCCAACAAGCCCGACTGGTTCCTCAAAATCTCGCCGCTCGGCAAGGTGCCGCTCCTCAGGATCCGCGAAGACAAGGGCGAGACGATCCTCTTCGAAAGCACCGTCATCTGCGAATACCTCGAGGAAACGCAAGCGGGACCGAAGCTGCACCCGGCCGATCCGCTGGCGCGTGCGCGCCATCGCGGCTGGATGGAGTTCGGCTCGTCCATCCTCTCCGACCTCTGGGTCTACGAGACCACCCAGGATCCGCAGGCGCTGGAAGCCAAGCGCAGCGTGCTCGAGGCGAAGTTCTCAACCGTCGAGGCGGAGCTTGGCGACGGTCCCTATTTCGCCGGCGCGCAGTTCAGCCTCGTCGATGCCGTCTTCGCGCCGATCTTCCGCTACTTCGACGTGTTCGACACGATCTCAGACAGCGGCATATTCGACGGCAGCCCGCGCGTTGCCGCCTGGCGCCGGGCGCTTGCCGAAAGGCCGAGCGTGAAGGCCGCGGTCACCGATGACTACCACGAGCGGCTGATGGCGTTCCTCGACAGGCACGACGCGGCGCTGCTGAAGACGGCACGGGTGGCGGCCTGAAGAGCCTTCTGTTTTCCGCGGAACCGGTCTAGGGTCTGACCCTGAACGATACCCCCGCAAGAAGAAGAGCAGGAGCCGCCATGAACGCCCCCCTCCAATCCGCAAGGAATCCCGTCGACCCGGTGAAGCTCGAAAAGCTCGCCGAGGTCGCCGTCAAGGTCGGACTGCAATTGCAGAAGGGCCAGGACCTGGTGATGACCGCGCCGATCGCCGCGCTGCCGCTGGCGCGGCTCATCACCAAGCATGCCTACATGGCAGGCGCCGGGCTGGTGACGACCTTCTATGCCGATGAGGAGGCGACGCTCGCCCGCTATGCCCATGCACCGGACGAGAGCTTCGACCGGGCGAGCGACTGGCTCTACGAGGGCATGGCCAGGGCCTATGCCGGCGGGGCCGCGCGCCTGGCGATCGCCGGCGACAATCCGATGCTGCTTTCCGCAGAGGATCCGGCAAAGGTCGCGCGCGCCAACAAGGCCAATTCCATCGCCTACAAGCCGGCGCTCGAGAAGATCTCGAACTTCGACATCAACTGGAACATCGTCTCCTATCCGAACCCGTCCTGGGCGAAGCAGATGTTCCCGGACGATCCGGAAGCGGTCGCCGTCGAGAAGCTGGCAAACGCCATCTTTGCCGCTTCCCGCGTCGACGTCGACGATCCGATCGCCGCCTGGAAGGAGCACAATGCCAATCTGCACCGCCGCTCCGCCTGGCTCAACGAGGAGCGCTTCGCCGCGCTGCACTTCACCGGACCGGGCACCGACCTGACCGTCGGGCTTGCCGACGGCCATGAATGGCACGGCGGCGCCTCGGTCGCCAAGAACGGCATCACCTGCAATCCGAACATCCCGACCGAGGAGGTCTTCACCACGCCGCATGCGCTGCGCGTCGAAGGGCATGTCTCGAGCACCAAGCCGCTCTCGCACCAGGGGACGCTGATCGACAATATTCAGGTGCGCTTCGAAGGCGGCCGCATCGTCGAGGCCAGGGCCTCGCGCGGCGAAGAGGTGCTGAATAAGGTGCTCGACACCGACGAGGGCGCCCGCCGCCTCGGCGAAGTGGCGCTGGTCCCGCATTCCTCGCCGATCTCCGCAAGCGGCATCCTCTTCTACAACACCCTCTTCGACGAGAACGCCTCGTGCCACATCGCGCTCGGCCAGTGCTATTCGAAGTGCTTCCTCGACGGCGCCAGCCTCAGCCAGGAGCAGATCCGGGCGCAGGGCGGCAATTCCAGCCTCATCCACATCGACTGGATGATCGGCTCCGGCGAGGTCGACATCGACGGCGTGCGTGCCGACGGCGGCCGCGTGCCGGTGATGCGCAAGGGCGAATGGGCCTGATTGATTTCCATCGGGGAAAGCCCCTCATCCGCCTGCCGGCACCTTCTCCCCGCAAGCGGGGCGAAGGGGTCGCTGGGCACCGCCTCAGTCCCCTCTCCCCGTCATAACGGGGAGAGGGTTAGTGTGAGGGGGCCCTTACAAGTCTCATCCTTGCGCTACGCCCGAGCAGGCGCCGTGCGCCGCGCCACCTGTGCCTGCTGGCTCATCCAGACGCTGGCGAAGACCACCGCGATTCCGGCGAGTTGCGCCGCGGTGAGCTGCTGATCGAGCACGCCCCAGCCGAGCAGGATCGCCGTGACGGGGCTGAGGAAGCCGAGCGGCGAGACCTGCGACGGCTCCAGGCGTGAAAGCCCGCGCAACCAGAGAGCATAGGTGAAGGCGGCGCCGATCAGCCCGAGATAGGCGAAGCCGAGGATGTTGGCGCCGGTGAGCTGCGGCAGGGACGGCTCCAGAAGAAGGGCAACCGGCACCAGCAGCAGGCCGCCGGCCGAAAGTTGCCAGGCGGTGAAGGTGAGCGCGGAGACGGGCGGCGTCCAGTGGCGGCTCAGCACCGTGCCGCAGGCCATGGAAACGGCGCCCGCCAGACCGGCGGCAACGCCCACCGGGTCGAGCGATGCCTTCGGCGTCAGAACCAGGAGCGCCACGCCCGCCATGCCGGCGAAGCCTGCGACGACGCTCAGCGCCCTAATCGGCGAGCCGAGTACGAGGCGCGACAGGACGATGACGATCAACGGCTGAATGGCGCCGACCGTCGCGGCGACGCCGCCCGGAAGACGGTAGGCGGAGATGAAGAGCATCGCCCAGAAGAACGAGAAATTGAGCGCGCCGAGGAGAAAGCTGCGCGGCCACCAGATGCCCGTCGGCAGCCGGCGCACCATCAGCAGGAGAATGAGGCCGGCCGGAAGCGCCCTCAGCATCGCGACCGTCAAGGGATAGCCGGCCGGGAGGAATTCCGTGGTGACGAGATAGGTGCTGCCCCAGATGGCCGGCGCAATTGCGGTGAGGGCCAGGTCGAATGTTTTTGCCTGCATTCTTTATCTCAATATTCTTGATTTCAAGATAATTCATCGTAAAGCAATCTATCTTGACGTCAAGATACCCGTGTCATAAAGCCGATCGGGGGCGCCTTCGCCGCCGGATCAAGGAGAGAGATGGAACCGGACGACAAGGACCACGTGGACAGGATCCTGGCGCAATGGCGCCGGGAACGGCCGGATCTCGACGTTTCGGCCATGGGACCTCTCGGGCGCCTGGCGCGGCTGAGGGCCCATATCTCCCGGGAGCAGGAAGCGGTCTTTGCCGATCACGGGCTGACCTCGGCAAGCTTCGACGTGCTGGCCACGCTGCGCCGATCCGGCCCGCCCTTCCAGCTCTCCCCCGGCGAGCTGCTTGCCGCCACCATGGTCACCTCCGGAACCATGACGAATCGTCTCGACCAGCTCGAAAAGGCCGGTCTCGTCAAGCGCCTCGACAATCCCGAAGACCGGCGGGGCGTGATCATCGCGCTCACGCCCGAGGGCTTGAAGCGCATCGACGCCGCGGTCGCGGCACACGTCGCCAACCAGCAGCGCATGATCGCCGGCCTCACCCCCGAGGAGCGGGACGCGATTGACGCGCTGCTCAAAAAATTCCTCGCCACATTCGAATAGGCCGGTCAGATCCGGCTCACCAGGGCGCGCACCCGTTCAAGATGCCGCTTGCGCTTCGCCGCGGACGCCCGGTCCATGTCGTGCAGGCTGATCATGCGGAAATCGAGCCCCTTGGCGCAGAAGCCGGCTATGCCGCGTTTCAACAGCCGGCGCACCGGATTGCCCATGTAGAGATGCACCACCCACCAGGGCGAACCGGTCGTGGTCAGTGCCCAGAACAGCCTGATATTGCCGAGCCGCGGGATGATGCGCCCGCCCGCCGGATCATGGTCGAAGGCGGTGCCCGGCGCGAAGACGCGGTCGAAGAAGCCCTTGAGGATCGCCGGAAAATTGAACCACCATTGCGGAAACACGAGCATGAGCCCGTCCGCTGCCTCGAGCCGCGCGATCCAGCCGGAAACCGCGGCGGCATCATAGTTTTCGTCGAAATAGCTGCCGCGTTCGGCAATGGTCAGCCGCGGGTCGAAGCCCTCGCGATAGAGGTCGAGCAGGTCGACGGTATGGCCGCTCGCCTCCAGCGTTTCCCTGGCGAGCCCGGCGACGCTCGCCGCAAAGCTATCCTCGAGCGGATGGGCGAGCACCAGCAGGATGCGCATCAGAACAGGCTGCCCTGCTTCGTCGGCTCAGCCGGCCGTGCGGTCCGTTTCTTCGGCGCCGGCGGCGCGCCGTCCTCACCCGCAACCGCCGAGACGCGGCCGTCCGCGAATTCCAGCGAAAGCGCCATGCCTGGTGCCACCGCCGCGGCCTGCTTCACCGGCTCACCCGCCGCGTCACGCACCAGCGCGAAGCCGCGCTGCAGGACGTTGCGGTAGGAGAGCGATTGAAGCACGCGGTCCTGCGCCGCCAGCGCGCCCTTCAGCCGGCGTATGTCGGCGGCTATTGCCGCATCGGCCCGCCGGCTCAGTCCCGAAATTCGGTCCGACGCCCGGTGGAGCTGGCCGATCAGCCGCGACGGAAGGACACGCAGCGATGCATCGGCGGCCGCGACGCGGGCCTCGCCGCGATGCACCTGCCGTTCGACGATCCGCTCGGCCCGGTTCATCGCGGTAAGCACGCGCTGGCGGCGATCGACGATCCTTGCCGTCAGCACGTCCGGCCGAAGATGGGCGGCGATGCGCTCGAAACTCCGGCACTTGTTGGCCGTGTTCATCGTGAGGCCGCGGCCGAGGCCCGCGGCTGCCTCGTCGAAGCGCCGCCGCGGCAGCGCCAGCAACTGGTCGAGCGAGGGAAGCGCTCGCGCCAGCGAGCGCAGCGCATGGCGCCGGTTGTCCATCTGCCGCGTGGCGGCGCCCTTGAGCCGAGCCGCCAGACTCGCGACCTGAGCCTCGAGGTCGGCCTTCACCGGCACCGCCATTTCGGCGGCGCCCGTCGGTGTCGGCGCCCGCTGGTCGGCGGCATAATCGATCAGCGTCCAGTCCGTCTCATGTCCCACGGCCGAGATCAGCGGAATGGCGGAGGCCGCCGCCGCCCGCACCATCGGCTCGTCGTTGAAGCACCAGAGGTCCTCGAGGCTGCCGCCGCCGCGGGCGACGATCAGCACGTCCGGCCGCGGAATGGGACCGCTTCCATCGAGCGCGTTGAAGCCTTCGATCGCCGCGACGATCTCGTCGCAGGCCCCGTCGCCCTGGACGCGGACGGGCCAGACGACGACATGGACCGGAAAGCGGTCGGCGATCCGGTGCAGGATGTCGCGGATGACCGCGCCCGTCGGCGAGGTGACGACGCCGATGACCTTCGGCATGAAGGGCAGCGGCCGCTTGCGGGCGGCGTCGAAGAGGCCTTCGGCCTGGAGCTTGCGCTTGCGCTCCTCCAGAAGCGCCATCAGCGCGCCGGCGCCCGCCGGCTCCAGCGATTCGATGACGATCTGGTATTTCGACGAGCCGGGAAAGGTCGTGACCCGGCCGGTCGCGATCACCTCCATGCCCTCCTCCGGGCGGAACTTCAGCCGCTGGAAGGTGGTCTTCCAGACGACCGCATCGATGCGGGCGCGGTCGTCCTTGAGCGCGAAATAGGCATGGCCCGAGGAATGCGGGCCGCGATAGCCGGAAATCTCGCCCCGTACCCGGACATGCTCGAAGGTCTGCTCGATCGTGCGCTTGATCGAACCGGAAAGCTCCGACACCGAATATTCGGCGACATTGGAGGCGGAATCGGAATCGAAGAACGAATTCATGCGCCTGTTGTAACCGACCGCGCCGCGAATAGCAGCAGCTAGGCGCTTCTATCTACGGTTTTTCCGGTCAATCGCGCCCGGACCGGAGCCGGAAGAGCCGCAGCTCGGATCCGCCGGTCACCGGCAGCGGCGTCAGGAAGGAAGGGACATCGCCGGCGCTGAGGCGGCCGTAGAGCCCGCCGGTGGCCCTGTCGATGATCATCCGTGTCTGCGGATCCTTGGCGCAAAAGGCCAGGACCGGGTCGCCCAGCCGCTTCAGCATGACCGCAGCCGCATCCGGATCCGCCAGTCCGATCCTGAGTTCCGCCAGCATGCCGCCTGGGTTTCGGTGATAGGGCGCGCTCAAGGCGCGATGCTCGGTGAAGCGGAGGATCGACGCACCCATGTTCGAAGGATCGACGACCAGGGTCGGCGCGACCGTCCGAAGGTCCGCCATGGCTTCCGCCGAATTGCAGCGACCGGAGCCCCCTTGCGCGTCGGCATTGCCCGCCAACGCCGCCACGCCGTTGAACGCCAGTTCGCCCGACAGCGCCCAGACGGCGGGCACGGAGACGAGAACGGTCGCGACGTAGAGGAGCGAGGCGCGCGGATTGGAACGCTCCCGCATCATCCGCGACCTCAGCGAGACGAGCAGGAGCGAGATCGGCAGGATGGCGAGCAGGTTTGAAAAGACGGCGCCGCGCACCTGGAACAGGGCGATTGCCCAGTTGACGAAGACGAGTGCCAGCAGGATCAGGTGAGGCACGACGCGCTCGCCACGGAAAATTCGCCAGAGGCAGATCAGAACGGCGAAAAGACCCGCGAAATAAAAGGCGGCGAGGCTGCCCGGATCGTGTCGCGCCAAGGCGGAAAAAGACTGGGCCTCCGTCACGTTGTTCAGCCAAAGTTCCAAAAGCAGCGGATCGAGGCTGGCAAGCGGGTTGCGCAGACATTGCGGCGCAACGCTCAGGAGGATGCCTGCGAGCACGAGGCCGCACGCGCCGAGAACGGCAAGGCGCCCCGGCCGGCCAAGGCCGCTTGCTGCGGCTGCCGAAAGCGCGAGCAAGGCTCCGCCCGCAGCCGAAAGCGAGAAGAACGCGATCGAAAGATTGTCGCAGGTGACGACCTGATAGAGATGCGGCGGCACCGTCAAGAAGAAGGCGGCGCTGACCGTGGCGGCGAGCGTCACCCCGAAGGCTGCGGCGGGAGCGGCGAAGGCCGCGCCCTCAAACGCCCAGAGGAGTGCAACCACGAGGCACACCGAGGCGACGAAGGGCGTGGTCTCGACGCCGATGGCTATCGCCAGCGCGGCCGCGGCGCCGGCAATGGCAAAACTTGTCGCCCTGTATCGCCGGTCGACCAGCATGGCGGCCATCGCCGCGACCAGAACGAGTTGAACGTTGTGATGGTCGATCGCGCCTGCCTGGAAGCGATTGCCGGTCACGATGGAGATCGCCGTCAGGCCGAGGCAGAAATGCATGCATTGCGGCCCGCCGATGCGCCGCCCGGCGAGGCCCATGGCCGCAAGCAGCGGCACCACCAGGAGGATCGGCCAGACTGCAAGCGCGATCACCTCGGCCTGCTCCGGTCCCGCGACCGGCCTGAACAGCGCGATCAGGGCGGCGATCGGCAGATCGACAAGACGAGACCAATGCATCAGCGTACCGCCGTCGAGGCCGAGCCTCGTCTGGGTAAGATCGAACCAGCCTTGTCCGGCCAGCAGGTCGCGCACCTGGACGAGCCGCATCGCATCGTCATTGTCGCGCCCCACGTAATCCGCGGCGCGCATCATCTTGACGATGAGGAAAACGATGATCGGAAGGGCGTAGCCGAGCACCATCCAGGATAGCCGCGACCAGACGGCGACGTCGCGGCCGTGCTCCTTCGATTGAAACGCTGCCCCCGTCGTCTCTGCCACGCACCCTCTCCATCCGCTAAAGCATTTTGCAGTCAGGCGGAATCACCTGACGCATGCACAAATGCGGCAAGAACAAAAAGATAGAGCGGTGGCGCGAACGCATGTGAGCGCATCCCGCTCTAGTGGCCGCGACCTTAGCCGGCACGAATCAAGAAAGCGTAAAACGGCTGGCCCTGAGGGCAGACGGCGCGCCTTTCACCTCCATAGCGTCTTGTTAACGCGCCGCCTGTAGGATGACGAAAGTCCCGCAAACGAGCAGCGATCCATGCCCGATCAACTCGACGTCGCCGTCCTTATACCCTGCTACAACGAAGCCTCGACGATCGGCCAGGTCGTGCAAGACTTCAGGATGGCGCTGCCGTCCGCGCGCATTTACGTCTACGACAACAATTCGATCGACGGCACGGCGCTGCAGGCGATGCTGGCCGGCGCGATCGTGGTGCGCGAGCGGCGACAGGGCAAGGGCCATGTCGTCCGGCGCATGTTCGCCGATATCGACGCCGACATCTATGTGATGGCCGACGGCGACGGCACCTATTCGCCGCAGGATGCCGAGGACCTGGTCCGCACGCTGGTCACCGAGCGGGCCGACATGGTCGTCGGAACGCGCCGGCACATCCGGATCGAGGCCGGGCGGCAGGGGCACGCCTTCGGCAACCGCATCTTCAACCTTCTCTACGGATCGATCTTCGGCGCGGATTTCAGCGATATCTTCTCCGGCTACCGGGCCTTTTCGCGCCGCTTCGTAAAGAGCTTTCCGGCGCTGTCCAACGGCTTCGAGATCGAGACGGAAATGTCGGTCCACGCAACCCGGCTGAAGCTGCCGGTCAGCGAGCTCGAACTCGACTACGGCCGCCGTCCCGAAGGTTCGCATTCGAAACTTTCGACCTTCAGGGACGGAGCAAAGATTCTCTGGATGTTCGTGCTCCTGATGAAGGAGACGCGCCCCTTCGCCTTCTTCGGCCTGATCGGCACGACCTTCCTCGTTGCGAGCCTCACCTTCATGGCGCCGGTGCTGATCGAGTATTTCGAAACCGGTCTCGTTCCGCGGATGCCGACCTGGCTTTTCTCGCTGGTGCTTTTGCTGATCTCGATCATGCTCTTCACGGTCGGCCTCATCCTCGACTCGGTTTCGCGCGCCAGAACGGAGCAATTGCGCATGCACTATATGACCCTTGCCCGCATGGCGCCTCGCGACGGGCAAACGTCGCCGGCATTGTCCAATGCGCTGGCGGAACGGCCGAGCGGCAAAAGCGCGGCCTGAATCTTGGGACCCCATCGATGAACCGGGAAACGACCAACCGCATACGCTTCGTCATCGAGGACATGATTCCGCCGATCCTCAGGGATTCGCGCCTCTTCAAGGGCGTGGCGAAGCTTGCCTGGGGTAACCACATCTCTCACCTCGCCCGCTTCCGCGAGCGTGCGCCGTTCCTCTCCGAGGCCGAGTACGAGGCGCTTTACCGGCAGCATCCGCGCGTCCATGAGGGCACGGACAATTCAGAGGCCTGTATCCGCAGGATCGCAGCCGAGATCCGGGGTGCAAGCGTCTGCGACGTCGGCTGCGGCACGGGTGCCCTGCTCAAGCGGATCAGGAGCGCCAATCCCGGCGTCGAACGATTGGCCGGCGTCGACTTCGCCATCGACGACGCCGCCCGCATCGACGGCATCGAATATGTCGCCGCCAAGATCGAGGAGCTGCCGTTCGCGGACGGGGAATTCGACACGGTCGTCTGTACGCATGTGATCGAACATATCCTCGACTATCGCCGCGCAATTGCGGAACTTCGCCGCGTCGCCCGTCGACGCGTCATCATCGTCGTGCCGCGCGAGCGGGAATACCGCTATACGTTCAATCCCCACTTCAATTTCTTCCCCTACACCCACTCCTTCCTCAGGGCGATGCATCCGGTGCCCGAGCGCCATGAATGCATCGACATCGGTCGCGACATTTTCTATCGGGAAGACAAGCTGTAAGGGCCGGAACGTCGATGATGTCCTTCGCACCCACGGCCTGGTTCGGCCTGGTCTTCACGCCGGTCCTGATCGCCACCGGGCAGATCCTTTTCAAGATGACCAGCGCCAGGGCCGCGGGCTTCAGCGCCCGCGAGCTGATGTCGCTTTTTTCGAGCCCGACGCTGCTTTCGGCGCTGATGCTGTACGGGCTCGGCACGATCATCTGGATCTTCACGCTGAAGTCGGTGCCGCTGACGCTCGCCTACTCCTTCATGGCGCTGACCTTCTGCCTCGTGCCGCTGTTCGCCGCCTTCTTTCTCGGCGAAACCGTGACGGCCCGCTACGCCATCGGCGCCGCGCTGATCATCGGCGGAATGATCGTCATCAATTCCTGATGGCGAGGCGGGCCGCCTCGCCGCGACCGGACGACCCCAAGCCGCCTCAGACCGGCTCCCAGCCGTCCTTGTCGCTGGCGCGATAGATCGCGTCGATGAGCTTCTGGTTGAGGCGCGAGCTTTCGAGCGTCACCACTTCCTCGGGCTCGCCTTTCGCCGCCCGCGCGAAGGCCTCGGCCTCGAGCCTGTACTGGCGGGCATCCTGGAAGCGGAAGAGCTGCGACTGGCCGTGGTTCTGGTTGGTGAGTTCGACCTCCTCGCGGCCGTACCGGTCGGCGTTGAAGGGCGACTTCACCTCGATATAGCCCTTGTCGCCGTGGAACACCATCACCTGGCGGGCGGCGAGCTGGGTGGAGATGTAGAAGCTCAGCTCGAAATCGCCGAAATCGGCCCGAACGCTCGAATAGATGTCGGTTCCGAATTGCGGATCGCGATCGGTGCTGGCCTGGACGCGCAGCGGCTCCTTGCCGGTGGCGAAGCGGGTGGTGATCGCCGGGTAGACGCCGATATCTGGCAGGCCGCCGCCGCCGAGTGCGGGGATGTTGCGCATGTTGCCGGGGTCGCGGTTGAAGTAGGTGAAGGCGCCCTGCACATGCCTGAGCCTGCCGATGGCGCCCT
The DNA here is from genome assembly GCF_001651875.1 of Sinorhizobium saheli. Taxonomy (GTDB): domain Bacteria; phylum Pseudomonadota; class Alphaproteobacteria; order Rhizobiales; family Rhizobiaceae; genus Sinorhizobium; species Sinorhizobium saheli. The sequence continues at coordinate 28,843 of NZ_LNQB01000069.1, read as the reverse complement.
CCTGAAGCAGCGAGCGCACCTTCCGCCAGACGGGGCTGTAGGTCACCATATACGCTTCCGAGACGAGCACCTTGTTGCGGTCGCGCGCGGCGATCACGGCGTCGATCTCCTCGGCCTTCAGCGCCAGCGGCTTTTCGCAAAGCACGTGCTTGCCGGCATCGGCCGCCTTGATCGCCCATTCCGCGTGCTGCGAGGTCGGCAGCGGAATATAGACGGCATCGATCGTGTCGGAAGCGAGCATCTCCTCGTAGGAGCCGAAGGCATGCGGCACCGAGAAACGGTCCGCCATTTCCCTTGCCTTGGCCAGGTCGCGGCTGGCGATCGCCGTGACGACGCAGTTCTCGGCGTCCTGAATGGCGGGCACGACAAGCTCACGGCCAATCCTGGCCGTCGACAGAATTCCGAAACGCAGCATGGGGCCGTCTCCTTCCGACGCGGGACGAGGAGCGACAGCGGCTCCTCCCGCATCCTCATTGGGTGATCGATCGCCTTGCAGGAATCGCGATCAGCCCGGGAGATTATCGCCGAGGTACGTACCCAGCAACCCCTGCCGCCCGCGATCCCAAGCTGTCCCGCGGAAGAATTCACCCCACACACAATTCGCCCCTCCCCACCCCACAAGGCAAACTGCTGTGTCGACCGCGCCGTTGAGCATTGGCGGAGCCACCGAAGTCCCCTCAACCCGCTGCCGCTACCTTCTCCCCTCAGGCGGACCGCAAGCGGGGAGAAGGGGCACGAGGGACCGCCTCACGGCCCTCGCGAGGGGCGTCTGGAAGGCACGTCCCCTCTCCCCCGCCTGCGGGGAGAGGGCTGGGGTGAGGGGCGATTTGAGGGGAGATCGTCCCCCTTGTGGCCCTTTGGAGAGGGGTGAATCGGGGCGTAAGACGACTCTCGCGATCGCGTCACTTCGCCAACGGCGGGAACCCCGGGTAGAGATGGGCGTGGCTGCCGTCGTGATTGGCCATGCCGGGCTTCGTCAGGAGCCCGCGCGGTTCGGCGTAGCTCCTGATCGTCCGGCGCGGCCGCTCGTGCCACTGGATGTTGAAGGCCCAGAGCTTGGGGAAGAAGCAGAGCGAGGCGTAGGGGAGATGGTCGTGGATCCACCAGGCGAGACTCTGCCAGCCGCCCTCGTGGCGCTCCCGGTCCCAGACCCAGGGAATGACGATGCAGGCGGTCGCGCCGATGGAGCCGTCCGCGTCGCGCATGTCCCAGATATGGTCGGCGGCCGTCGCCGCATTGGTCGAGCAGTTGAGCTTGTTCGCATTGCCGAAGGCGTTGACGGCGCGGTTGCGATAAGCGGAGCGGATATGCAGCCTGCCGAACGTCGCCTCGAGCGGCTCCAGCAACTCCTCGCAGAGCCTCCGCCCGGCCTCGATGGCGAGATCGGGATCGTCTGGAATGTTCGGAATTCGATAGAAATCGGCGATCTCCGAATGGAGGAAGTCGCGCAGGAAGAAGTTCTTCGACAGCCGCACGCGGCCAAGCTCCTCCAGCGATTTCATCGAACCAGGCTTCCGCATCCATCATCTCCGCGCTTTTGCTTCTTGCCTTTTCGGCGTTCCGTTTTCCTCGGTGCGTCCCAACTGAGCGAACATTTCGGACGGCGCGCCTGCCATCCACCCGATTCCGCCTCGCTCGCCGTCGCTGCGCCCGGCGCCGTCAGCGGCCGTGCCGGAAGAAATCGATGAAGGCTCTTAGCGCCGGACGCATCAGCCTGCGGCTCGGATAGTAGAGATAGGGACCGGCATAGGGCGCGCACCAGTCCTCGAGCACGCCCACCAATCTGCCCGATGCCACGTATTCGCTGACGCGCGACTCGAAAACATAGGCCAATCCCGCCCCGCCGAGCGCCGCCTTGATGATCGGCCGGTCCTCGCCAAGGATGAGCGGTCCGTTCACGGAGACGGTTATCTCCTCCCCGTCCTTCTCGAATTCCCAGCGATAGATGGTGCCATTGGAGAAGCGCCGGCGAATGCAGCGATGCGCCGCCAGATCGCGCGGGTGGCACGGCGCCGGGAAGCGCTCGAAATAGGAAGGGGCGGCGACAACCGCGCTCGTCAGGTCCGGACCGACCTTAACCGCGATCATGTCGGCCTCCAGGCTTTCCCCGAGGCGGATTCCGGCGTCATAGCCGCCCTGGACGATGTCGGTGAAGCCATCCTCATCGGCGATTTCGAGGACGATGTCCGGATAGCGCCCGAGGAAGTCGCCGAGGCGCGGCGCGAGAATGAGGTCTGCGACGAAGCGCGGCGCCGTGATGCGCAGGTTGCCGGCCGGCCGCTCCCGCGCCTCCGCCGCCCGCTCAAGCGCATGGGCAATGTCATCGAGCGCCGGCCGCAGCCGCTCCAGAAGCTGCCTCCCCTCCTCCGTTGCCGCGACGCTGCGCGTCGTGCGCGCGAGCAGGCGGACGCCGAGGCTTGCCTCCAGGCTGGCCACGGCGTGGCTAACGGCCGACGGCGCGATGCCGAGTTCCCTCGCCGCGCCGCGGAAGCCGCCATGGGCGGCAACGGCGGAGAGGACGGCGAGCTGGGAAAGCTGGGTGCGCTTCATTGATCGAAATAATAGAACAAGTCGTGAGAATTGACAGCGATTTTCAATCGATCCTGCCGCTCCTACCTTCTCGTCGGGAGCCGGCGCCAGCGATGGCAACGCTCCAGATCGCCACGCTGCTCCCGAAGCATCCCCCGTCTCGATGCGAGCGCCGCCTGTCCGCGAGGACGTCGGTCCGCTCGTTCCTGCCTGAAAGGAAGATCCGATGAAGACCCGCAAGCTCGGCAACGAACTTACCGTTTCCGCCATTGGCCTCGGCTGCATGGGCATGAGCTTCGCCTATGGCGCGGCCGACGAACGCGAATCCACACGAACGCTCCACCGTGCCGTCGAGCTCGGCGTCACCTTCTTCGACACGGCGGAGGTCTATGGTCCCTATGAGAACGAGAAGCTCATCGGCAAGGCGCTGAAGGACAGGCGCGACCGGGTGGTCATCGCCACCAAATTCGGTTTCCGCATCGACCCGGGCAAGCCCGCCGCGGAGGCGATCAGGGGCGTCGACGGCCGCCCGGAACAGGCCAAGGCCGTGGCGGAGGCGTCGCTCAAGCGGCTCGGCACCGACGTCATCGACCTCTACTATCAGCACCGCATCGATCCGGGCGTGCCGATCGAGGAAACCGTGGGCGCCATGGCTGAACTCGTAAGGGAGGGCAAGGTGCGCGCGCTCGGCCTGTCCGAGGCGAGCGCTGCCACCATTCGCCGCGCCCATGCGGTCCATCCGATCGCGGCGGTGCAGAGTGAATATTCGCTTTGGACGCGCGATCCGGAGGTCGAGGTGCTTTCCACCTGCCGCGAGCTCGGCATCGGCTTCGTTCCCTACAGCCCCCTTGGACGCGGCATGCTGACGGGCACCATCCGCAAGGTGGACGACCTCGCCGCGGATGATTTCCGCCGGTCACTGCCGCGCTTCCAGGAGGAGAACTTCGACGCCAATGCGGCGCTGGTGACCGAACTTCAGCAACTCGCCGGGAAAAAAGGCGTGACGGCCGCCCAGCTTGCGCTCGCCTGGGTCCTGAACCAGGGCGACGATATCGTTCCGATCCCCGGCGCACGCAAGATCGAGCACCTGGAGCAGAACGTCGCCGCCGCCGATATCGTTCTCTCCGACGGCGACCTGGCGGCGCTCGGCGCAGCGCTGTCCCCGACGCTCGTTGCCGGCCGACGCTACAGCGATGCGTCGCTGGCACTGACCAACAGGTGAGCTACGCGTCGCCTTGACGCCGTGCTGCCGGCGGCGTCGGGCATCGCAATTCCGTTGCAATGCCCTACCTATGATGCGTGGCCGCCGCGAAGACCTAGGCGTGAGGGGGCAGAAAACGGAGGATCGGAAATGTCCGAAGAGCAGGCGATCAGATCCGTTGTCCATCTCTATGTCGACGGCATGGCCTTTGCCAACGAGGGGGCGCTGCGCAAGGCCTTTCACCCGAGCGCATCGATCGTCGGCAATTCGGAAGGCGCCGTCGAGTGGCTGACCCGCGACGCCTTCATCGCCGCCGTCGTCGCCGAAGGACCGGCGCCGCCCGGAACGCAGCCGCTGATGGAGGTGGAGATGATTCACGTCACCGACGACACGGCGAGCGTCAAGGTGGTCGATGAATTCGCCGGCGCACGCTACTCGGACTATCTTTCGCTTCTGAAGATCGACGGACGCTGGCTGATCATCAACAAGGTCTGGCATCGGCATGGATAGGCCGGATCGAACTGATGCAGCCACTTGGACGAACAGCAGCTTGCCCTTCACCCTAACCCTCTCCCCGTTCTGACGGGGAGAGGGGACTGAGGCGCCGCCGCTTGCCCCTTCGCCCCGCCTGTGGGGAGAAGGGTGGCCGGCAGGCCGGATGAGCGGCAGACGCCGCGGAAGGCCGGTCGGTCCAGCGGAGCCGCTCACGGGATTCATCCGAAGGCATGTCAACGATCCGTTCGGCAAACCGGATCGAACTGATGCAGCCAGCCGATCGAGAGCCGGCGTCGGCAGCGGCCGAGATCACCCTCCAACCCGTCCCCACAAGGCCCGCAAGGGGGGGATGGGGAGGGGTTTTCCTCAGCGGCGATCTGCGATCAGGCGCGAAGCGTGCCGCCGGTGCTCTTCGCCACGTTGGCGACGATGCGCGAGGTCAGCGCCTCGAAATCCTCGTCGGTCAGCGTACGCTCGACCGGCTGGATCGTCACCTCGATCGCAACCGACTTCTTGCCCTCGCCGAGCGACGCGCCCTCGAAGACATCGAAGACGTTGACAGCCGTCACCAGCTTGCGGTCGGCGCCCGAGGCGGCGCGGACGATGGCGGCCGCTTCCACCGTCTTTTCGACGACGAAGGCAAAGTCGCGCTTGACCGCCTGGAAGGGCGAAAGCTCCAGCGCCGGCTTGGTGCGCGTCGTCTTCTTCTTTGGCTCCGGCATGGCGTCGAGATAGATCTCGAAGCCGCAAAGCGGACCGGAGACATCGAGGGCGTCGAGCGTCTTCGGATGGAACTCGCCGAAGGTGCCGAGCACGATCTTCGGGCCAAGCTTGATCGTGCCGGAGCGGCCCGGGTGATACCAGGCGGGGCCGCCGGCCTCGAACTGGACGTTCCCCATCGGCAGGCCGCAGGCCTCAAGCACGGCGATCGCGTCAGCCTTGGCGTCGAAGACGTCGACCGGCTTGCCGCCGCCCTTGGCGGCATTCGACCAGAGACGGCCGGCGCCGTTGAGCGATGCGGTGCCGCGGCGGATACCGCCGGCGACACGGCGCTGCGCCTCGGGCGTATCGCCCTCATAGGTGCCGGAAACCTCGAAGATCGCCACGTCGCCATAACCCTTGTCGGCATTGCGCTGGGCGGCGCTCAAGAGCCCCGGCAGCAGCGAGGGGCGCATGTCGGACATGTCGGCGGCGATCGGGTTGGCAAGCTTCAGCGACGGCTGGCCGCCGCCGAAGAGCTTCGCCTGCTCCGCCGAGATGAAGGACCAGGTGACGGCCTCGAGCATGCCGCGGCTGGCGAGCGCGCGCCTGGCCTGGCGGGTGCGGATCTGCAGCGTCGTCAGGATCTTGCCGTTGACGGCATTGTGGCTCGCAAGCGGCGCGGCGACGATGTTGTCGACGCCGTGGATGCGCATGACCTCCTCGACGAGGTCGGCCTTGCCGTCGACATCCGGCCGCCAGGAGGGCACGGTCACCTTCACGCGTTCGCCGGAGCCCTCGACGGCGAAGCCGAGTTTTTCGAGGATCGAGACGCTCTCCTCGGAGGAGACCTCGAGGCCGGTCAGGCGCTTGACCTCCGAGACCGGGAAATCGACGACCTTCGGCGCGTGGCCCTCATAGCCGACGACATCGAGCTTCGCCGCGGTGCCGCCGCAGAGCTCGAGCACCAGTTCCGTTGCCCGTTCGATGCCCGCAACCATGTATTCCGGATCGACGCCGCGCTCGAAGCGATAGCGCGCATCGGTGATGATCCCGAGGCTGCGGCCGGTCTTGGCGATGTTCATCGGGTCCCAGAGCGCCGATTCGATCAGCACGTCGGTCGTCGCCTCGTCGCAGCCGGAATGCTCGCCGCCCATGATGCCGCCGATCGATTCGACGCCGTCCTCGTCGGCGATGACCACGTTGGCCGGCGAAAGCGTGTATTCGCGCGTATCGAGCGCCAGCACCTTCTCGCCTTCCTTCGCGCGGCGCACCGTGAGGTTGCCGGTGACCTTGGCCGCGTCGAAGACGTGCAGCGGGCGGCCCTGGTCGAAGGTGAGATAATTGGTGATGTCGACCAGCGCGTTGATCGGGCGAAGCCCGATCGCCGTCAGCCGCTGGCGCATCCAGGCCGGGCTCCGGCCGTTCCGGACGCCGCGCACGAGACGGAGCGCGAAGCCGGGGCAGAGGTGCCTGTCCTCGCCGAGGTCGAGGCGGACCTTGACCGGCGTCTCGCCTTCGACCGGGAACGACGGCGCCGGCCGCGTCTTCAAGGTACCGAGGCCGGAAGCGGCGAGGTCGCGGGCAATGCCGTGGACGCTGGTGCAGTCCGGCCGGTTCGGCGTCAGGTTGATCTCGATGACCGGATCGTCGAGGCCGGCATAGGCGGCATAGCTCGTGCCGACGGGCGCATCCTCGGGCAAGTCGATGATGCCGGTGTGGTCGTCGGAGATCTCGAGCTCCTTTTCCGAGCACATCATGCCGCGGCTCTCGACGCCGCGAATGTTGCCGACGGAAAGGGTCACGTCGATGCCGGGCACATAGGTGCCGGGGGCGGCAAAGGCGCCGACGAGCCCCTTGCGCGCGTTCGGCGCGCCGCAGACGACCTGCACCGGCTCGCCGGAGCCGGTATCGACCTTGAGCACCTTGAGCTTGTCGGCATTCGGGTGCTGCTCGGCGGAAATCACCCGGGCGATGACGAAGGGCTTGAAGGCCGCCTTGTCGTCGACCTCCTCGACCTCGAGCCCGATCATCGTCAGGCGGGCGCAGATTTCCTCGAGCGAGGCCTCGGTATCCAGATGGTCCTTCAGCCAGGAAAGCGTGAACTTCATGATGTCACCTGTGTCCTAATGTGTCTGCGCCAAGATCAGGCCGAAAGACCGCCGAACAGCGTCGGCATGTCGAGCGGGCGGAAGCCGTAATGGGTCATCCAGCGGACATCGGCATTGAAGAAGTCGCGCAGGTCCGGCATGCCGTATTTCAGCATGGCGATGCGGTCGAGGCCCATGCCCCAGGCGAAGCCCTGGTACTCGTCCGGATCGAGGCCGCCGGCGCGCAGCACGTTCGGATGGACCATGCCGCAGCCGAGGATCTCCATCCAGTCCCTGCCCTCGCCGAACTTGACGATCGGGCCGGAGCGGTCGCACTGGATATCGACCTCGAAGGAGGGCTCGGTGAAGGGGAAGAAGGACGGGCGAAAGCGCATCGTCACCTGATCCACCTCGAAGAAGGCCTTGCAGAATTCCTCGAGCACCCAGCGCATGTTGGCGATGTTGGCCGTCCTGTCGATCACCAGGCCCTCGACCTGGTGGAACATCGGCGAATGGGTGGCGTCCGAATCCTGGCGATAGGTCTTGCCCGGAATGATGATGCGGATCGGCGGCTTCTCAGCCTCCATCGTGCGGATCTGCACCGGCGAGGTGTGGGTGCGCAGCACCTTGCGCTCGCCGTTTTCGTCGGGCTCGAAGAAGAAGGTGTCGTGCATCTCGCGGGCCGGATGGCCCTCCGGGAAGTTCAGCGCCGTGAAATTGTAGTAGTCCGTCTCGATGTCCGGCCCTTCGGCGATCGAGAAGCCCATGTCGCCGAAGATCGCGGTGATCTCGTCGACGATCTGGCTGATCGGATGGATGCGGCCGCGCTCGGCGGGCGACGAGCGGACGGGAAGGCTGATATCCACCGTCTCGCGCGCCAGCCGCTCGGCGATCGCCGCATCCTTGAGCGCGAGCTTGCGGGCGGCGATCGCCTCGGTCACCGTGTTCTTCAGCGCGTTGATGCGGGCGCCGCGGGTCTGACGCTCCTCCGGCGTCATCGTGCCGAGCGTCTTCAGGAGTTCCGAGATCGAGCCCTTCTTGCCGAGCGCCCCGACGCGGACCGCCTCGATCGCCCCCTCGTCGGCGGCGGCATCGATTTCCGCCAGCAAGCTCCGTTCCAATGTTTCCAGTTCGCTCATTCTGTCCTGCCTCGATGCGGGAATGGTTCGGTGTAGCGGCTCGACACTTCAGCGATGGGATCGCCGGCGATCGGCCGAATAAGAAAAACCCGCGCCAGCCCTGCCAGCGCGGGTTTCCCAACAATTTCAGAAACGGTCTTGGGAAAACGCTGGCTTAACGGACAGCGCTTTCAAACTCGTTTGCCGTGCCGGCTTCCTTGAGATAGGCGAGCGCCTTCTTGGCGGCTTCGACGAGCGCCGTGAATGCAGCCGTCTCATGGATCGCCATGTCGGACAGGACCTTGCGGTCGATCTCGATGCCGGCCTTGTTCAGACCGTCGATGAAGCGGCCGTAGGTCAGGCCGTGCTCGCGGACGGCAGCGTTGATGCGCTGGATCCAGAGGGCGCGGAAGTTGCGCTTGTTGACCTTGCGGTCGCGGTATGCGTACTGCTTGGAACGGTCCACCGCTGCCTTGGCGGCGCGGATGGTGTTCTTGCGGCGGCCGTAGAAACCCTTGGCGGCCTTCAGCGTCTTCTTGTGCTTGGCGTGGGCGGTTACGCCGCGTTTTACACGTGCCATGTCATGATCTCCTTAACGTGTCCAATATGCCTGAAGTCTCAGAGACCGTTCGGCAGGTAGTTCTTGACGACCTTCTTGCCATCAGGCTCGGCGAGAACCATGGTTCCGCGCGCGTCGCGAATGAACTTGTTGGTACGCTTGATCATGCCGTGGCGCTTGCCGGCAGCGGCAGCCCGCACCTTGCCGGTCGCGGTTACTTTGAACCGCTTCTTGGCAGACGACTTCGTCTTCATCTTGGGCATTTTGCTACTCCATTGTTCTTGATATGCGAAACCGGCTGACGAAGGCCGTTTTCCAGCGTTAAGAACGGCCACGGCATGCCCTGCCGGACCGTTCGGACGGGGGCTTGTAGCCGATGTCCCGCAAAAGCGCAAGCCGCTCGTGGCGAAACGGCCGGGCCGCGGCGTCAGGCTGGATCGCGCAGCGGACGCCGCTCGACCCTTACCGGAAAAGTCAGCCGCACCCTCAGCCCGCCGAGATCCGACCGTTCGAGGGTCAACGTGGCGCCGTAGGCGTCGGCGATGTCGGCGCTGATCGCGAGGCCCAGCCCCGTGCCTTCTGGCTCCCGGTCGTCGGTCGTGTCGAGCCGCGCGCCGCGCTTGAGGATCGGCCCGCGGTCCTGTTCGGCAATGCCCGGCCCGTCGTCCTCGATCAGGATGGTGATGGCGCCCTGGTCCCGGCGGGCCGAGAAGCGGATGAACGAACGCGCCCATTTCGCGGCGTTGTCGAGCAGGTTGCCGAGGCACTCGGCAAGGTCGGCCGGGTCGACATCGAGCGAAAGCGCGTTGTCGATCGCTATCTTCCAGGCGACATCGCGCTCGGCGGTGACGGGGCGAAGGACGCTGACGAGCTTGCCGCCAAGGCCCATGACCGAGGTCGTCGCCATCCGCTCGACGCCCATGCGGGCCGCCTGCAGCTGCCGGTCCGCCCGCTGGCGGACAAGCTCGACCTGCCTGAGCGCCAGGCCGCGATCCTCCGCCGGAAGCCGCTCGGCAAGCTGCGCCAGCACCGTCAGCGGCGTCTTGAGGCCGTGGGCAAGATCGCTGGCGCGGGCGCGGGCGCGCTCGACCGCCATTTCGCGCTCCTTCAGCAGGAGATTGATCTCGCTCACCAGCGGCTGCACCTCGCTCGGGCCGTAGGTTCCGAAATCCCGGTCGCGGCCGGCGCGCACCGACGCGGCCCGCTCCCGGAGGCGGCGGAGCGGCGCAAGCCCGATGGCGTTCTGGAGAAAGGCGGCGGCAGCGAGCACCCCGGCCGTCGCAAGCAACATCAGCCGCAGCGGCGCCTGGAAATCGCGCAGCGCTTCGTCGAGTTCCCGTTGCGGAAAGGCCGCTGAAGCGACGAAGCGAACGGCCGGGGCGCTTTCGCCGAGCGACAGGGTCTGGCTGTGCACCAGCATCGGGCGTCCATCCGGGCCCGCGCTGACGGAAAAGCCCTCATAGCGCGAACCGACCGGGGCATCGGGGTCGATCGCCACGTCCCAGAGCGACCGCGACCGCAGGCTGTCGCCGGTGAGCGGTGAGACCTGCCAGTAGCGGCCGCCGTTCGGCAGGTCGAAACGCGGATCGGCCGGCTCGCGCGCAAGCGACAGCTTGCCGTCTTTCAGCGTCAGTTCGGCGGCGAGCGTGTCGACGATCGTCGTCATCTCGCTGCGGTACCGCTCGACCACATAGTCGGTGAAGAGCCGCGTCAGGGAAAGCCACGCCACAAGCAGCACGAGGCCGATGGCGATCACCGCTCCGACCGCCAGCCGCAGCCGCAGCGACCGCATCATGAAGGGTCGTCCGGCAGCAGGTAGCCGAAGCCGCGTCGCGTCTCGATGGCGCCGCTCTCGGTCTTGCGGCGCAACCGGGCGATCATCGCCTCCACCGCGTTCTTGGCCGAATCGTCATCGCGTCCCTGGACATGGCTTGCCAGCTCGAGCGGGGTCAGCACCTCCCCCTTGCGTTCGATGAAATAGGCGACCATCCGGAATTCGAGCGGGCTGAGGTCGAGCGCCTCGCCGTCGAAGGTGACCCGGCGGGTCGCCTCGTCAAGCGTGAAGCGGCCTGCCGACTTGATGATCTGAAAACGCGGGCCGGCGCGCCGCAAGAGCGCCTTCAGCCGCGCCAGCAGTTCCTCGGCGCGAAACGGCTTCGGAATGTAGTCGTCGGCGCCGGCTTCGAAGCCGTCGACCCGTTCCATCCATGAGCCGCGGGCGGTGAGCACCATGACGGGCGTCTCCACGCCGTCCTGGCGCCAGCGCTTCAGGATCGACAATCCGTCGAGGCCGGGAAGACCGAGGTCGAGGATGATCGCCGCATAGCCGCCGTCCTCGCCGCGCTCCCAGATGTCCGGGCCGTGCGCAAGCGTGTCGACCGCGTAGCCTTCGGCCTCGAGCTTCCCCCGGACGTGACCGGCGATGTTGAGGTCGTCCTCTGCAAGAAGTATGCGCATTTCTCCCTCAGAATTTCACGAACCTGCCGGTGCGCGCATCGACCCTCAAGTCGCGGATGACGCCTGCGCCGTCGCGCGTCTTCAGCCGATAGACGTCGCTCCCCCCGAGCCGCACCAGATCGACCGCGATGACCATGCCGTAGAGATCACGATCGATGAGGGCGAGCAGCTTGCTGAGCGGCAGGATCTTTCCCTGGGCGACGGCTTCTCGCGCATCTTCGTGCGTTTCCCGGTTGCTGCCGCCGTCGCGGCCCGGCGGGCTGCGAACGTCGCCGCCGGTGCCGGTATTGCCGCTATTGCCGGCGGGATCCGACCCGTTCTTGCCGCCCTTGCCGCTGTCGGCCAAGGCACCGCTTGCGGACAGCGGCACGAAACAGGACGCGAACGACCAGCAAAGGAATGCGGCCAATCTCCGCCGCATGGGCGACGCGGAACGATGACCTGCGGCGCGCTCCGGACAGCTACGGTGTCTCATTACCCCCTCAAATTTCAGTGGTCGCAGCATCCGCCAGAAAAGTGACGGAAACACGGGTGGAGTGTCGATTTTTTCTGAAACGGACGTCCCTCTCGCAGCAGAAACGATGCGAGAGGGACGGATCTTGACTGCTGCAGGCCGCGTCATCGACCCCCGTTGAGGACAGGAACCTGCAGCAATTCAAAGGCTGCAGCGCCCTTTATGCGTCTGAGAGGACGCCAGGCGCTGCAGGAGGACCGCGGCGACGGCATCGCCATCGCCGCGGTCAGTGCGAACTTCGGATCGGGTTAGTTTCCGGTCGAAGTTCCCCCTTCCAGTCCACCGCCCGCGCCAGTGTCGCCGCCACCGGCGCCAGCGCCGCCACCTTCGCCGCCGCCGGCGCCGCCATCACCGCCGGTGCCACCGCCGGAACCGCCGTCACCGCCGGAACCACCGTCACCACCGGCACCACCGCTGCCGCCATCGCCGCCGCCGCCGCCGGTGCCACCGCTGGAACCACCGTCACCACCGGTACCGCCGCTGCCGCCATCGCCGCCGCCGGCGCCGCCGTCGCCGCCCGTGCCGCCGCTGGAGCCACCGTCCCCGGTGCCACCGCTGCCGCCTTCACCGCCTCCGGTGCCGCCTTCGCCGCTGACGCTGCTCTTGCCGGTGTCCTGCGTTCCAATCCGGCCCGTGTCCTGGGTTCCGACGCGACCGGTATCCTGGCCGCCGGTTCCACTTCCCCCATCGCCGCCGGTCAGGCTACCGGTGCCTTCGCCGCCCGTGCTGCTGCCCGTGTCGAAGCCGCCGTTCGCACCTGCTTCGAAGCTGCTGGCAGCCCCGGATTCACCGCTCGCGCCGGATTCGCCGGCCGTGCTGCTGCTGCTCGTGTCGAAGCCACCGTTCGCGCCGGCTTCGAAGCTGCTGACGGTGCCGGTGTCCGCAAGGGCCGTCGCGGCCAGGGGATGGCTCGGTGCGAGCGCCAGCAACGAGGATGTTACCGGTCCTCCCACGACGCCGAACAAGCCCATTGTGGAAACGAGCAGCACTTTCTTGAATGCGCTGTGCATGTCTTGATCCTTTTCCTTGTTTCGGAACGGGGCAGAGACTGGCATCGGGCAACTGACAAGCGGCTGAGCGCGGCTGTCAGCGTTCTGTCAGGCGCCCGCAGACGATGCAGCACAACGAAAAAAAGCCGCCCGAGGGCGGCTTCAGAAAGACATGATCCATGCCGGATGGCATGGATGCAGAAAACGACAGGACAAGAGGCCGGCCTTACTTCGGCGCCAGCACCATCATCATCTGGCGGCCTTCGAGCTTCGGTTCGGCTTCCACCTTGGCGATCGCCTGGGTGTCGTCCTTCACCTGCATCAGAAGCTTCATGCCGAGTTCCTGGTGGGCCATTTCACGGCCGCGGAACTTCAGCGTCACCTTGACCTTGTCGCCTTCTTCGAAGAAGCGGTTCATGGCCTTCATCTTCACCTCGTAATCATGGGTGTCGATGTTGGGGCGCATCTTGATTTCCTTGATCTCGACGATCTTCTGCTTCTTGCGCGCCTCGGCCGCCTTCTTCTGGTTGGCGTATTTCAACTTGCCAAGATCGAGGATCTTGCACACTGGCGGTTCGGAGTTCGGTGCGATCTCCACCAGATCGAGCCCTGCCTCGTCCGCCATGCGGAGCGCCTGATCGATCGGAACGACGCCCAGGTTCTGGCCTTCGGCATCGATGAGCTGAATCCGGGGGACCCGGATTTCCTTGTTTGCGCGCGGTCCTTCCTTGACTGGGGCGTCCGCTTTGAACGGTCTGCGAATGGTCGTACTCTCCTCGAGCTGTTGCGTACTAGCTGTTCTGTCAAACGATCAGCGCGATCTCAAACGAAGCGCTTGAAACAATCACTGACGGCAATGTGTGAATTGCGGCTCCAGAGTCAATAGCATGGCGCGCAGGGAAAATCACCCTCTGTCGATGCCGGAACGAATCTGTTTTAGAAGGAAGTCCGAGAGAGGTCTCGAAAGGGGATAGCCAATGCCAGCAACGCCGGTCGAAACCGACATCACGCCGATCACAGTCGGCACGGGTGCCTTGGCGCGCAGCATCGCCATGCGGATCTTCCGCGCGGGCGTCGTCCCGAGCCATCCCGCGCTCGTCTGGCTCGGCGGATACCGCTCCGACATGACCGGCACCAAGGCGATCGAGGTCGAGGCGCATGCGCGCCTCGTCGGCGCGGATTGCATCCGCTTCGACTATTCCGGCCACGGCTCGTCCGCCGGCGACTACAGGGACGGCACGATCTCGCGATGGCTCGAGGAAAGCCTCGCCGTCCTCGACCATGCCGCGCGGGGGCGCATGATCCTGATCGGCTCCTCAATGGGCGCCTGGATCGCGCTGCGCCTCATCCAGGAACTCAGGCGCCGCGGCGACGGCGAGCGCGTCGCCGGCCTCGTGCTGATCGCGCCGGCTCCGGATTTCACCGCCGAGCTGATCGAGCCCAATCTCACCGATGCCGAGAAGACCTCGCTTGCCGAGCGCGGCTATTTCGAGGAGCCGTCGGAATACAGCCCTGAACCCAACATCTTCACCCGCGCGCTGATCGAGGACGGACGCGACAACCTCGTGATGACGGGGCCGATCGAAACCGGCTGCCCGGTCCATATCCTCCAGGGGATGCTGGATCCGGACGTCCCCTACACCCACGCGCTCAGGCTGATGGAACACATGCCGGCGGACGACGTCGTCATGACCCTCATCCGCGATGGCGACCACCGGTTGTCCCGCGAGGAGGACATCACCAAATTGAAACGGGCCATCGACGCCATGCTCACGAAGGCCTGAGCCCGCGCCTAGCCCAGGTGGACTAAGCAAAATCGACGAAACTAATCCACAGGGCATAGGCCAAGCCGTTGCGCTGCCGGGATTTCTGCGTCCTTCCGCCGCACTCCTTAACCATAAGACGGACTAGTCCGAATCAGGCGATTGACTCCTGCGAGCCGACTATATTAACTTTTTATTAACGATTAGAGCAGCGCAGGGGAAAAATCCTACAAAAGCTGACGGCAACTTTGGATTGCGCTGACCGTTCCGTTACGGGATTCGGATGCGGTCGCGTTACAGGGGATCTGTATGGCATCTTGGACCGGGGTTAAGGCAAGTTTCGCGGTACTTTGCGCGTTTTTCATCTCAACGAATGCAGCCATTCCCGCACAGGCGGGAGCTTCTCCCTGGATGCAGACAGGGGCGGCGACATCGCAGCCGATCGGGCATTACGAGTTCTGTCAGAAGCACAGGGGCGAATGCGGCGTCCGGTCGAAGAGGACCGTGGCACCGCGCGTCACCGCGAGCGGCTGGGCCGCGATCCGTCAGGTCAACGCCGCCGTCAACCGCGAGATCGCACCGGTGACCGACATCGTGCTCCATGGCCGGGACGAGGTCTGGTCCTATCCGAACGCGCAGGGCGATTGCGAGGATTTCGCGCTGGAAAAGCGCAAGCGCCTGATGCGGAAGGGTTTCGCCGCCAGCAACCTGCTGATGACGGTCGTGCGCAAGCCTGACGGCGAGGGCCATGCCGTGCTGACGGTCCGCACCGCCCAGGGCGACTTCATCCTCGACAATCTCGACAACGGCGTGAAGCTCTGGACGCAGACGTCCTATCGCTTCCTCAAGCGCCAATCGGCGAGCAACAGCGGCCGCTGGGTCACCATCGACAACAGCGCCGAAGTGCTGGTCGGCTCGGTCGGCAATTGATCGACGCAAACTTCTCGCAATTTATGAAAGAGGGCCGGTGACGGCCCTTTTTCATGTCGTCACGCATTGCCGATGACGATGCCGGCGGCAAGCACGAGGCCGCCGCCGAGCACGACCTGGAAGGCAGCCCGCAGGAAGGGCGTTTCCATGTAGCGGTTCTGGATGAAGGCGATCGCCCAGAGCTCGAAGAAGACGATCACCGCCGCCGTCACCGTCGCCGTCCAGAAATGCGGGATCAGATAGGGGAGCGCATGGCCGAGGCCGCCGAGCGCGGTCATGATGCCGGAGGCAAGCCCGCGCTTGACCGGCGAGCCGCGGCCGGAAAGCTTGCCGTCGTCGTGGGCGGCCTCGGTGAAGCCCATCGAAATGCCGGCGCCGACGGAGGCCGAGAGGCCGACGAGGAAGGTCTGCCAGGTATCCTGCGTCGCGAAGGCGGCGGCGAAGATCGGCGCCAGCGTCGATACCGAGCCGTCCATCAGGCCCGCGAGACCCGGCTGCACATAGGTGAGGATGAACTGGCGCCGCGAGGTCTCGTCCTCCTCATCGCGCACGTCCTCGGGCGTATGCTTGTCGCCGAGCCGGCGGGCAAGCGATTCATGCGCCTTCTCGGCGATCGCCAGGTCGCCCAGGAGCTTCCGCGTGGCCGCGTCGCGCGTGCGCGCCGCCGCCTCGACATAGAAGCGATGGGCCGCCTCTTCCATCGCTTCCGCCTCCGCGCGCGCCTTTTCTATCGGCATCTCGGCGATGAGCCAGTCGGGCTTGCGGTCGGGAAAGTCGCGCACATGCTCGCGCCGGATCAGCGGAATACGGTCGCCGAAGCGGGCGACATGCAGATCGATCAGCGCCTGCCGATGGTGGCTCTCCTCCTCGGCCATCTCCTCGAAAACCCGCGCCGAATGCGGATATTTTTCCCTGAGCGCATCCGCATAGGCGAGATAGATGCGCCCGTCGTCCTCCTCCGAGGAGATGGCGAGCGCGAGGATCTCCTGCTCGCTCAAGGACAGGAACGGGCGCTTTGAACGGGAGAAAAGGCTGGAAAACATCGGCGAGAACCTTCTTTAGAATAATTCTAAGAAATAGAAGTCTCGTCGGCGGGCGTCAAGTCCGCAACGCCCTCATCCGCTGCCGCGACCTTCTCCCGTTTCGACGTCGTTTTGACGGGGAAGCGAATTGCCGCACGGTCCCGGCCCCCTCGCCCCGTTCTCACGGAGAGAGGGCTAGGGTGAGGGATATTTGCGGGGAGTGATTGGGGAGCCTACGAGTCGGCCGGCGTCAAATCACCAGGCTGAGCGCCCTCTCCTTGTCCATATAGGCGCGCTGCTGGTCGGTGATGTAGTCGCGCACGATCGGTGCCGCGTCGCGCGAGCGCGAGAGCTGCATGTGGAAGACGAGCTGGCTTCCGGTGCGGAACATCATCTCGGCGCTGATCAGGTAGAATTCCCACATGCGGGCGAAGCGCTCGTCATACATCGCCACCACCTTGTCGCGGTTCTGTTCGAAGCGCGCCCCCCAATGCGCCAGCGTCGTCGCGTAATGCACGCGCAGGAATTCGAGGTCGGTGACCCACAGGCTGTTGCGTTCGACGACCTCGAAGACTTCCGACAGCGCCGGCGAGTAGGCGCCGGGGAAGATGTATTTGCGGAGCCACGGGCTTGCCATGCCGGGCGGGCTCATATGGCCGATCGAATGGAGCACGGCGATCCCGTCATCCGGCATCAGCGCGTTCAGTTTCTTGAAGAATTCGTCGTAGTGATGGACGCCGACATGCTCGAACATGCCGACCGAGACGATCCGGTCGAACGGCCCCTCGACGTCGCGATAGTCCTTGAGTTCGAAGCGCACGCGATCGGAAAGCCCTGCGGCGCGCGCCCGCTCGGAGGCGAGCGCCTGCTGCTCCTTCGACAGGGTGACGCCGAGGACCTCGACATCTTCGAGGGCGGCGAGATAGAGGGCGAGATCGCCCCAGCCGCAGCCGATGTCGAGCACTTTCATCCCGGGCTTCAGGCAGAGCTTGGCGGCGAGCAGCCTGAGCTTGTTGCGCTGAGCCGCCTCCAGCGTCTCGTCCGGCTCGCGGAAATAGGCGCAGGAATAGAGCATGTTCTCGTCGAGGAAGAGCTTGTAGAAATCGTTGCCGACGTCGTAGTGGTGCGCGACGTTCTGCTGCGCCTTGCCCTTCGGGTTTGCCTGCTGGCGCTTGCGGAAGCGCATCTTCACGGCGCGGATGAGCTTCTGGATCGGGTAGGAGCCGAGCGACAGCCGGTTGATCGAGAAGAGGGTAAGGAAATCCCGAAGCGTCGAGCCCTCCTCGAAGCGCATGGTGCCGTCCATATAGGCCTCGCCGGCCGCGAGCTCGGCGTTGAAGACGAGGCTGCGGTAGAGCTTCCTGTCGGTCAGCCGCATCGTCACGCTCGGTCCCGGTGCGCCCGAAAAGACGTGCCGCTTGCCGTCGGCGTCGATCACCGTCAGGGTGCCCTTGCGGATGAAGGCCTTCATCATATGCGACAATGGAAACATGTGGGGTGCCTCGCCTTTCATCCAGCGCCCTCGCGGCGCGGTCGGCCGCACCGTAAAGCATTTTGCAGCCAGGTGGAATCACCTGGCGTTGCACAAATGCGGCAGAAACAAACAGATAGGGCGGTGCCGCGAATGCATGGGAGCGCATGCCGCTCCAGCATCGCCTTGGCGAATTGCATCCCAGATCTTCGCGTGGTCGCGAGGTTTGCATCGCCCAGTTGATGCAGTGGCTGAAACGATTACAGGGCGGCAGGTACCCACCTGCCGCCCTGTCGTTTTATCGAGAAAGATGTGGGCGAGGAGCGAGTGCTGCCCCTCATCCCGCTGCCGCGACCTTCTCCCCGCAGGCGGGGGCGAAGGGGACTCGCGGCGCCGCCTCAGTCCCCTCTCCCCGTCGAAACGGGGAGAGGGTTAGTCCCCGGGTTAAACCCGTGGAGAGGGGCAAATCAGCGGATGCCTTGAGCGGGCGCCTGATGGCACCATCAGTCCTTGGCGCGCTCGACGTAGGAGCCGTCTTCGGTCGCGATGACGACGCGGGTGCCGGCCTGGATATGCGGCGGCACCGCGGTGCGCACGCCGTTGGAAAGGACGGCGGGCTTGTAGGAGGAGGAGGCCGTCTGGCCCTTCACCACCGGCTCGGTCTCGGTGACCTCGAGGACGACGTGGCGCGGCAGGTCGATGGCGATCGCCACGCCTTCGTGGATCGACAGCATCACCTCCATGCCTTCCTGCAGGTAGACCTTCTGGTCGCCGACGTCCTCGCCGGTCATGACGAGCTG
The DNA here is from genome assembly GCF_001651875.1 of Sinorhizobium saheli. Lineage (GTDB taxonomy): Bacteria > Pseudomonadota > Alphaproteobacteria > Rhizobiales > Rhizobiaceae > Sinorhizobium > Sinorhizobium saheli. The sequence continues at coordinate 10,206 of NZ_LNQB01000069.1, read as the reverse complement.
GTCGTAGCTTTCCGGATTCATGAAGTGGAAGCCTTCGGCGTCGTCATAGAGGAAGTTGAACTTCACGTCCTCGACATGGGCGCGCTCGACCTGCTCGGTCGTGCGGTAGCGCTCCGAGACCTTCACGCCGTCGGAGATGCGGCGCATGTCGATCTGCGTGACCGGCGTGCCCTTGCCCGGGTGGAAGTTCTGGGCGGTGAGCACGACATAGAGCCTGCCGTCGACGTCGAGAACGTTGCCCTTGCGGACCGAAGAAGCGATGACCTTGACCATTAGTCTTCCTTGTAACAGAGGTATCAGCGACACGAACGGGCCGGAGATCGGCCCTCGAGGACGCGAGAAAACGGATTTTCGCGCCGCCACTACCCTAATTTCACGCAAATAGCCAGCCTGCGCCGGCATTCGCGTCAAGAAAGCTTGGATCGAACCGACCATGCCGCATGCATCTCCCTGGTGGACCCCCGACGTCCATGCCGACCGTCGCGCTTTCCTGATCGGGCGCAACCGCATCCAGCAGGCCCTGCGCCGGTTCTTCGGCGAGCGCGATTTCATCGAGGTCGACACCGCGACGCTGCAGGTGTCGCCCGGCAACGAGGCGCATCTTCATGCCTTCGCAACGCAGGCGCTCGGGCCCGACGGCGCCGTCCAGCCGCTCTATCTGCACACCTCGCCCGAATTCGCCTGCAAGAAACTGCTGGCCGCCGGGGAACGGCGCATCGCCTGCTTCGCCCACGTCTATCGCAACCGCGAGCGCGGGCCGCTGCATCATCCGGAGTTCACCATGCTGGAATGGTATCGCGCCGGGGAGCGCTACGAGACGCTGATGTGCGACTCAGCCGAAATCCTCGCGCTCGCGGCCGAGACGACGGGCACGCGGCGTTTTTCCCACCAGGGCCGGGAGGTCGATCCTTTCCTCGCGCCGGAACGGCTCTCCGTGGCCGACGCCTTTGACCGCTTCGCCGGCATCGACCTGCTCGCCTCGATCGCCAAGGATGGCTCTACCGACCGCGACACCCTCGCGGCGGCGATGCACCAAGCGGGCTTGCGGGTCGCCGGCGACGACACCTGGGCGGACCTCTTCAGCCGCGTGCTCGTCGAAAAGGTCGAGCCCAATCTCGGCCTCGGGCGCGCCACGATCCTCGACGAATATCCGGTCGCCGAGGCCGCGCTTGCGCGACCGGCGCAAGGCGATCGCCGCGTCGCGGAGCGTTTCGAGCTCTATGCCTGCGGCGTCGAACTCGCCAATGCCTTCGGCGAGCTGACGGACGCGGGCGAGCAGCGCCGCCGTTTCGAGCTCGAGATGGCAGAAAAGGCGCGGGTCTATGGCGAGACCTACCCGCTCGACGAGGATTTCCTCGCCGCCCTCGCCGTCATGCCCGAGGCCAGCGGCATAGCGCTCGGCTTCGACCGGCTGGCGATGCTCGCGACCGGCGCCTCGCGCATCGAGCAAGTCCTCTGGGCGCCGGTGGCGGAGCCGAGGGGATGACCGTGAACCGCACCCTCAGGACGGCGCACGAGCTCGTCGAGGCCGGCCTCGTCGATGCCGCCGCGGCGGAGGCGGTCTCCCGCGTGGCGTCGCGCTATGCGGTCGCCGTGAGCCCGGCGATCGCCAAGGTGATCGACCGCAGCGATCTGAACGACCCGATCGCCAGGCAGTTCCTGCCCGACGCGGCGGAGCTGACCCTGACGCCGGAGGAGCGCGCCGACCCGATCGGCGACGGCGCCCACAGCCCCGTCACGGGCATTGTCCACCGCTATCCGGACCGCGTTCTGCTGAAGGCCGTGCATGTCTGCCCGGTCTATTGCCGCTTCTGCTTCCGCCGCGAAATGGTGGGGCCCGAGGGCCTCGGCACGCTGACGGCGGCGGAACTCGATGCGGCGATCGCCTATATCGAAGGGCAGCCCGAAATCTGGGAGGTGATCCTCACCGGCGGCGATCCGCTCGTGCTCTCGCCCCGGCGGCTCACCGAGATCATGGAACGCCTGAGCGCCATCGGCCACGTCAAGGTCGTCCGCTTCCACACGCGCGTGCCGGTCGTCGAGCCGGAGCGGATCGATGCGGCGCTCATCGCGGCGTTGAAGGCGAGCGGCAAGGCAACCTATGTGGCGCTCCACGCCAACCATCCCCGCGAACTCTCTGCCGAGGCGCGCGCCGCCTGCGCCCGGCTGATCGACGCGGGCATCGTCATGGTCAGCCAATCGGTGCTGCTCAGGGGCGTCAACGACGATGCCGAGGTGCTCGCCGAACTGATGCGCGCCTTCGTCGAAACCCGCATCAAGCCCTATTACCTGCACCATCCGGATCTCGCCCCCGGCACGGGTCATTTCCGCCTGACGATCGAGGAAGGCCAGGCGCTCGTCGCCTCCCTGCGCGGCCGCGTCTCCGGCCTCTGCCAGCCGACCTACGTCCTCGACATCCCCGGCGGTCACGGCAAGGCCGTCATCAGCGCGAGCGCCATCGAGGCGGAAGGGGGCGGTTGCTACACGGTCAGCGACTTTCGCGGAAACGAGCACGCCTATCCGCCGAAGAGCTGATGTCGCATGCCCCTCATCCGGCCTGCCGGCCACCTTCTCCCCGCAAAGCGGGGCGAAAGAGACTCGCGGGAACGCGCCACTTGTCCCTTCTCCCCATCAAGATGGGGAGAAGGTGCCGGCAGGCGGATGAGGGGCCGCCTCAAAAAAAGGCCGCGCCGGAAAACCGCGCGGCCCTTTGCGAAATCTAGGAAAGCTCTCAGCCCTGCCTGATCGGCGCGATCGAGATTTCGACGCGGCGGTTCTGGGAGCGGCCGGCCTCGGTGGCGTTCGACGCGACCGGGCGCTCCATGCCGTAGCCCATGGTCGAGATGCGCCGCTGGTCGATGCCGCGGCTGCCGAGATAGTTGGCGACCGAAGCGGCGCGGCGCTCGGAGAGGCCCTGGTTGTAGGAGGCGCTGCCGGTCGAGTCGGTGTGGCCGTCGACGTCGATCAGCGTCTTGTTGAACTTGCGCAGCACGATCGCGACCGAATCGAGCGTCGGATAGAAGTCCGGGATCACCTGGTCGCGATCGGTCGCGAAGGTGATGTTCGACGGCATGTTGAGGATGATGCGGTCGCCCGCACGCGTCACCGAGACGCCGGTGCCCTGCAGCTGGGCGCGCAGTTCCGCCTCCTGCTGGTCCATGTAGTTGCCGATCAGGCCGCCGCCGAGGCCGCCGATGGCCGCACCGACGAGTGCGGCGTCACGCCGTCCCGCGGAACTGCCGCCGACCAGAAGGCCGGTCGCGGCGCCGAGACCCGCGCCGATCAGCGCGCCGCCGGCCGTGTTCGACATCTTCTGTTCTCCCGTATAGGGATCGGTGGTCGTGCATCCGGAAAGGTAGACGGCGGCAACAGCCAGGATGGCGCATTTCTTGATCATCGAATCAATGGTCCCCATTGGTGCTCAAAGTCGCTACATACTATCGATTGCGGCAGGAAGATGAAGGGGTGCGGCGCTTTCCACAAGCGACCGCGGCAGGTGGGCGCTTCGCAAGCCCAGCCTTTGCGCCGGCGCCGCCACATTGCTGACCAGAGCGCCCGCTAACCGAAGCTTCATAGGCGCACGCTATGGTGGGCTCTGCGATCGCGCGTCGCTGCTGGTCGAATTGAAATGAGAGGGAACATATGGCGGTCGAGTTCGGCGATACGGAACGCAGCCTCAGCGACACGCTGACCGGCATGATCGCTTCGATCCGGGGCAATACGATCACGCTGCGCGAGCTGATGACGGAGATCGGCGAGCACGGCTTCCTGCTCCTCTGCGCGCTCTTGACGCTGCCCTTCCTGATCCCCGTTTCAATTCCGGGCGTCAGCACGGTTTTCGGCGCAGCCATCATCCTCATCTCGCTCGCGATCACCCTCAACCGGCTGCCCTGGCTGCCGCGGCGCATCCTCGACCGGCAGATCGAGACGGAAAAACTCGTGCCGACGCTCGAGAAAGGGGCGGCCCTCGTCTCCAAGCTCGACCGCTACGTGCGGCCGCGGCTGCATTTCCTGACGCATGGCATCGTCATGAACCGCTTCAACGGGCTGATGATCATGGCCGGCGGCGTGCTGCTGATGTTTCCGCTCGGGCTGATCCCGCTGTCGAACACGCTTCCCGGCATCGCCATCCTGCTTTTGTCGCTCGGCATTATCCAGCGTGACGGGCTGATGGTGGCCGGCGGCTATCTCTTCCTCATCGCCACCACCATCTATTTCGCCGTGCTCGCCTATGCGGCCTTCGCCGCCGGCCAGGGGCTCTCGCATTTCTTCGTGTCGTAGAGTCTATCCATGCCGGGGGGCCCGCCTTCCCGCCAAGACGACAAAATCACCCGGCAATGCCCCTCAGCACGTTGGCGACGTTCAGGCCTATTTCCGGGACGCCGTAGCCGCCCTCCATGCAGACGACGACCGGCAGGCCCGTCTTGTTCAGGCGGTCGCCCATGCGCAGGTAGTCTTCCGATTTGAGCTTGAAGAAGCTGATCGGATCGCGCTCGAAGGTATCGACGCCGAGCGAAAGGACGAGCGCCTCGGCGCCGAAAGCGGCGATGCGCCGAAGCGCGTCGTCCATGGCCGCGCTCCAGGTCTCGAAGGTCGTGCCGCGCGGCAGCGGATAGTTTTTGGTGGCGCCGAGCCCCTCGCCCGCCCCCTCCTCGTCGGCGAAGCCGAGGAAATGCGGAAAGGCGTCGACGGGATCGCCGTGCAGCGAGGCGAAAAAGACGTCGCCGCGCTCGTAGAAAATGTCCTGGGTGCCGTTGCCGTGGTGGAAATCGACGTCGAGCACGGCGACCTTCGCCGCACCGAGGTCGCGCAGGCGTTGCGCCGCGCAGGCGGCATTGTTGATGAAGGAGTAGCCGCCGAAGAGGTCGATCGCGGCGTGATGGCCGGGCGGGCGGCAGAGCGCGAAGGCGGCGGAATGGCCGCGGGCGACATGGTCGGCGGCGGAAATCGCGCAATCCATCGCCGCGCGGGCGGCCGCGTATGTGCCCTCGGTGATCGCCGTTTCGGCGGCAAAGGCATAGTAGCCGAGCGCGCCGTCGATGTCCTTCGGCGGATGCTGGCGCATGCGCCGCGCCGGGAAGCAGGCGGGAATCGCCTCGCCGCGGTAGCCATCGGCCACCCAGCGCGCCCAGGCGGTCTCGAGGAACTCGAGGTAGTCCGCCGAATGCAGCTTCAGCGCCGTCTCCATGCCGTGCCGCTCGGGCGCGACCACGTCGGAGAAACCGGCGTCCTCGACGGCGGCGAGGATCCACTCGGCCCGGAACGGCGCCTCGAAGGGCGGAACCAGTTCGCCGCCATGCAGCTCGGTCCTGGCGTCCCTGAGCCTGTGGTCCTCGGAATAGAAAACACGCATCATTGTTGTCCTGTTGAATCATGGAGCCCATCGGGGGCCTTCGCGAACCACCTTACTGAGCTATTCGGCGAAACGGAATCCGGCAATTCCCCCTCATCCGGCCTGCCGGCCACCTTCTCCCCGCAGGCGGTCCGCAGGCGGGGCGAAGGGCACTCGCGGCGGCGCCTCAGTCCCCTCTTTCCGTCAGAGAGAGGGTTGGTTTTCGGATCAAACCCTTGGTTAAAACCGGGGAGAGGGGCAAATATCTCAACCCGCAAGATGCTTGTAGAAGAACGTCGTCGCGCAATAGCGGCCGTCCGGCATCAGCGCGTAATCGGGGACCACGCCGGCGCGCAGCCAGCCGAAACGTTCGTAGATTGCCTCCGCCGGCTCGCCGGTTGCCGTGTCGAGCACCAGCACCCTTCGGCCGCGTTTCATCGCTTCGGCCTCTGCCCGCTCCATCAGCCGGCGCGACAGACCGAGACCGCGGGCCTCGCGGTGCACGAGCAGCTTCTTGAGGTCGGCGCGGTGCGGCTGGTTGGGCATCGTGCCGATGCCGAGCTGCACCGTGCCGACGAGCCGACCGTCGGCCTCGGCGACGATCAGGACGGTTTCGTCGCGGCCAACCGCGGCGGCGACCGCTTCCCAGAATGGCAGGGCGGCCGGCGGCGGAAAAGGCTGCATGAACCCCACCGACGCGCCGCCCTCGACGCAATCGGAGAGAATCTCGGCGAGCGCCGGCAGACAAGCGCGGGTTTCTTCTTCGGTGAGCGCGCGGATGGTCACGTCGGGCATGTTACACCTTGCTACGGCAGAGGATGACGGCGTAATGCGCCGCTTCGTCATAGGGATTGTGAAAGATGTGGGCCTGTTCCAGCCCCATGAAGAGGCAGTCGCCGGCTTCCAGCACGTGGCGACCGCCTTCCATCGTCAGTTCCAGCCGGCCGGAGAAGAGCCAGAGATGCTGCGTGATGCCGCGGTCCATCGCCTGGCGCTCGAAGACGACGCGGGCGCCCGGCGGAAACTCGACCTCGACGATATCGACCGGCGAGCCGACGCCCTCGGGCGACACCGAGCGGCGCAGATAGCCGCTTTCCGGATCGCGCCAGAGCCGCTGCTCCGCCCGGCGCGAAAGAGGCGAAGCATCCTCCGTCCCGGAAGCGAAGAGCGCCGACAGCGTCGTGCCGAGCGCACTGCAGAGCCGTGCCAGAAGCTGCGCCGTCGGGCTCGCCTCGCCACGCTCGATCCGCGAGATCATGGCGCGGCTGACGCCGGAGCGCGTCGCCAGGTCGTCAAGCGTCAGGGCCTGCCCCGTCCGCAGTTCGCGCACGCGGTTGCCGATCGTATGTTCGAGGGAGGCGATCGATTGTTCCATTATTTGAGATTGCATTTCTCATATAGTGGAGTCAAGCCGATCTGCGCGCGACAGATAAATTTTGCCGATGCCGCTTTGGCGACAACGCGACGAGCCGCGTTGCGCTATCGTCGCAAGCCAGCCTGCTTCAGAAAGTTCTTCTCCTTCAATACTTTAGTTCTGACTTATCGAAAATCGTTGCGGAAGGACAGGCCCATGGACAGATCGCCGTCGTCGCTCATGTCGATCGCAAGCATCGTTCTTTCGATGACGGCCGTTGCGATCGGCAACGGCATGATGCTCGCCTATGTGCCTTTCGTGCTGACGCGCTCGGCCGCGCCCGACTGGGTTCCGGGTGCCGCCGTCACCGCGATCGCCTTTGGCGGGCTCATCGGCTGCCTGATCGGCGGCACGCTCATCCGTCGTGTCGGGCACGCCCGGGCCTTTTCCTGCTCGATGGCGCTCGTCATCCTGGCGGCGCTGGCGATCAGCCTCGGCGTCCATCCGCTCATCTGGGTTCTCGCGCGTGGTCTCTACGGCGTCGCCGCCAACATGAATTTCATCATCACCCAGAGCTGGCTGAACCATGCCAGCGACAACCACTGGCGCGGCCGGGCGATGTCCCTCTTCTACATGGCCTATGTCATCGGGCTTGGCGCCGGCGCCTGGCTCTTCGGCCGGATCCCGGCCGAGGGCAATCTTGCGCCGATCATCACCGTCTTCTTCACGACGATCGCCATCCTGCCGATCGGGCTGACGCGGCTGCCGACGCCGCCCGCTCCCGCCAAGGTCAGCATCGACATTCCGATGGTCTGGCGGGCTTCCCCGGTCGCCTTCGTCGGCGTGCTCGCATCCGGCGGCCTTTCGATGCTGGTTCAGGGCTTCACCCCCATCTATGCCGCGGCCAATGAGGTTAGCCAGGAGGACGTGGCGGCGCTGATGTTCTTCATGCAGTTCGGCCTGCTCTTCATCCAATATCCGATGGGCGCCCTCTCCGACCGCACCGACCGGCGGATCGTGCTCATCGTCACCTGTCTCCTCACCCTCGGCGCCGGGCTCGCGGCGCTGGTCGTTTCCTTCGACAACCTGTTCCTGCTGATGCTGGTCTTCGCGATCTTCGCCGGGGCGGTCGAGACGGTCTATTCGATCGCCAACGCGCATGCCAACGACCGCACCGACCCGGCCGATTTCGTGCCGCTCGCGAGCACGATGCTGATCGCCTGGTCGGCGGCGGCCACGCTGGTGCCGATGCTGGTGACCGTCCTGACGCCGGCCCTCGGGCAGCGAACCTTCATCCATGCGACGATGGCGGTGGCGCTCCTCTACGCGCTCTTCGTGGCGATGCGCCTGCGCTCGCGCGAACGGGTGCCGCCGGAGCTTTGCGAGAATTTCGAATTCAGGAGCGCGCAGGTGCCGAATGCGGCCGCACTTGCCGAGACCGAAGCGCGCGCCGAATAGCCGCGCCGCGCCCGGATTTATAGTGAACGAAGCCTTCATTTCCCGCTTTGCGCCGCCTGATCACGCTGCTATATGCGCCCCATGAGCACACCATCTTCCAAGACGCCCCTGTCGCATATCCGCAATTTCTCGATCGTGGCCCATATCGACCACGGCAAGTCGACGCTGGCCGACCGGCTGATCCAGCTAACCGGCGGCCTTGCCGAGCGCGAGATGTCCGAGCAGGTGCTGGACAGCATGGATATCGAGCGCGAGCGCGGCATCACCATCAAGGCCCAGACGGTGCGCCTGCACTACAAGGCCAATGACGGCGACACCTATGTCTTGAACCTCATCGACACGCCCGGCCACGTCGACTTCGCCTACGAGGTCTCGCGCTCGCTGTCGGCCTGCGAGGGCTCGCTGCTCGTCGTCGACGCCAGCCAGGGCGTCGAGGCCCAGACGCTCGCCAATGTCTACCAGGCGATCGACAACAATCACGAGCTCGTCACCGTCCTCAACAAGATCGACCTGCCGGCGGCCGAGCCCGACCGCATCAAGGAGCAGATCGAGGAGGTGATCGGCATCGACGCGTCGGATGCGGTGCTGATCTCGGCGAAGACCGGCCTCGGCATTCCGGATGTGCTCGAGGCGATCGTCCACAAGCTGCCGGCGCCGAAGAGTCCGGGCGGCGACAAGGCGCCCCTGAAGGCGCTGCTCGTCGACAGCTGGTACGACACCTATCTCGGCGTCATGGTGCTGGTGCGCATCATCGACGGGGTGCTGACCAAGGGCCAGACCATCCGCATGATGGGAACCGGCGCCAAATACACGATCGAGCGCGTCGGCGTGCTCACCCCGAAGATGGTGGCGATGGATTCGCTCGGTCCCGGCGAGATCGGCTTCATCACCGCCTCGATCAAGGAAGTGGCCGACACCCGCGTCGGCGACACGATCACCGACGACAAGCGGCCGACGGCGGAGGCGCTGCCCGGCTTCAAGCCGGCGCAGCCGGTGGTGTTCTGCGGCCTCTTCCCGGTCGATGCCGCCGACTTCGAGGAACTGCGCAGCGCCATGGGCAAGCTCCGCCTCAACGACGCGTCGTTCTCCTTCGAGATGGAATCCTCCGCCGCGCTCGGCTTCGGCTTCCGCTGCGGCTTCCTCGGGCTCCTGCATCTGGAAATCATCCAGGAACGGCTGTCGCGCGAATTCGACCTCGACCTGATCGCCACCGCTCCCTCGGTCGTCTATCAGCTCACCATGACCGACGGCACCGAGAAGGAACTGCACAACCCGGCCGACATGCCCGATGTCGTCAAGATCGCCGAGTTCCGCGAGCCCTGGATCAAGGCAACGATCATGACGCCCGACGAATATCTCGGCGGCATCCTGAAGCTCTGCCAGGACCGGCGCGGCATCCAGACCGAGCTCACCTATGTGGGCAACCGGGCGATGCTGACCTACGACCTGCCGCTCAACGAAGTGGTGTTCGATTTCTACGACCGGCTGAAATCGATCTCCAAGGGCTACGCTTCCTTCGACTATCACCTCGCGGACTACCGCGAGAGCGACCTCGTCAAGATGTCGATCCTCGTCAATGCCGAGCCCGTCGACGCGCTGTCGATGCTCGTCCACCGCTCGGCGGCGGAAAAGCGCGGCCGCGCCATGTGCGAGAAGCTGAAGGACCTGATCCCGCAGCACATGTTCCAGATCCCCATCCAGGCCGCGATCGGCGGCCGCATCATCGCCCGCGAGACGGTCCGGGCGCTGCGTAAGGACGTGACGGCAAAGTGCTACGGCGGCGACGCCACCCGCAAGCGCAAGCTTCTGGAAAAGCAGAAGGAAGGCAAGAAGCGCATGCGCCAGTTCGGCAAGGTGGAAATCCCGCAGGAAGCGTTCATCGCCGCGCTGAAGATGGGCGAGGAGTGATGTGGCGCCAGCAAACGCTCCCTCAGATGACAGAACCTTTCTGTAGGCGCTTACGCTGGCGTTTGACGAAGTCCTCTAGGTCGTGTGGACAATTATCTGATCCACAAGACGATGGCTGCGATAGTGACGACGGCGAGGTAGTTTCTAGCAGTTT
>NZ_LNQB01000068.1 GCF_001651875.1 Sinorhizobium saheli | reverse complement strand
TCCTGCCGAAATCCGTCAAAAAATCGCACCCACCGCGATGGCTTGCGGTAACGCAACACGATTTTCAGCAGCCTGTTAGGCCTCACCTGCTCCCTCATCCCTGTGCTTGTCACAGGGATCCAGCCACGGCGCGTCCGCGCCGTGAATGACATGACGCGTCAGCCGCCATCCTCGAATGAATCGATCACCGCCAGAAAGGCCTCGCCGTACCTCTCCCGCTTGCTTTCGCCGATGCCCGGTATGTCGAGGAGGTCGTCGAAATCGCGGGGCCGCTGCTTGGCGAGCGCGATCAAGGTCGTGTCCGGAAAGACCACATAGGGCGGGACGTTCAATTCCTTCGCGATCGAAAACCGCTCCGCCCGCAGCTTCTCGAAAAGCTCGAGATCGGAGCCGGCCAATTCCGAGCGCTCGCGGGCCGATGTCGATTTCTGGCCGCGCGCCGCCTTGCCGGAACTGGGCCGATCCTTGCGGAAGAGCATCTGCCGCTCCCGCCGAAAGACGCTGCGCGCCTCCGGCTCGAGCCTCAGCGCTCCGAAGGCGGTGTGATCCACGGTGATCAGACCGGCGGCGAGCAATTGCCGGAAGACCGATTGCCAGGTTCGCGCCGGCAGATCCTTGCCGGCCCCGAAGACCGGCATGTCGACATGGCCGAAGCGCTCCGTCTTCTCGTTGACGGTGCCCATCAGCACGTCGATCACGTGGCCGGCGCCGAAGCGTTCGCCCGTGCGGTAGACGGCGGCAAGCGCCTTGATCGCGGCTTCCGTTCCGTCCCAGGTCTCGACCGGTTTCAGGCAGGTGTCGCAATTGCCGCAGCCGCCCGGATGGGCTTCGCCGAAATGCGCGAGGATCGCCTGCCGCCGGCAGCCGGCCGTCTCGCAGATCGCCAGGAGCGTGTTGAGCTTGGCCCGCTCGATGCGCTTCACCTCCTCGGGTGCCGAACCCTCGTCGATCATCCGCCGGCGCTGGATGACGTCGGCCATGCCGTAGGCCATCCATACATCGGACGGCAGGCCGTCGCGCCCGGCCCTCCCGGTCTCCTGATAATAGGCTTCGACCGATCCCGGCAGGTCGAGATGGGCGACGTAGCGCACGTCCGGTTTGTCGATCCCCATGCCGAAGGCGACCGTCGCGACGAGGCACAGGTTCTCCTCCTTGAGGAAGGCGTCCTGATGGGCATCGCGCAAGGCCCTGTCCATGCCGGCATGGTAGGGAAGCGCCCGAATTCCCTGTGAATTCAGCCATTCGGCCGTGTCCTCGACCTTGGCGCGGGAGAGGCAGTAGACGATGCCGCTCGCATCCTTGAAGCGCGAGAGGAAACGCAGGAGCTGCTGGCGCGGCTGGTCTCGTTCAACGATCTCGTAGGCAATGTTCGGCCGGTCGAAGCTCGAGGTGAAGACGCGTGCGCCCATGAGCGCCAGCCGCTCGACGATGTCGTCGCGCGTATGCGGATCGGCGGTGGCGGTGAGCGCGATGCGCGGCACCCCGGGAAACCGCGACGCCAGACGGTCGAGGTCGCGATATTCGGGGCGGAAATCATGTCCCCATTGTGAGACGCAATGCGCCTCGTCGATCGCAAAGAGGGCGATGTCGGTGTCGGCGACCATTTCCGCAAAGCCATCGGTGACGGCCCGCTCCGGCGTGACATAGAGAAGATCGAGTTCGTCCCGCGAAAGCGCACGACGGACTGCAATCGCCTCCTCGCGCGTCAGTGACGAATTGAGCGCCGCCGCCCGAACGCCGAGCTGTTTCAACGCCTCCACCTGATCGCGCATCAGCGCGATCAGCGGCGAAACGACGATGCCGACGCCCTTGCGGCAAAGTGCGGGAATCTGGAAGCAGAGCGACTTGCCGGCACCGGTCGGGAACAGCACGACCGCATCGCCGCCCGCCACCACATGGTCGACGACCGCCTGCTGCTGGCCTCGGAAGGCGGAATAGCCGTAGACGCGTTTGAGCACATCGAGAGGGTTGGCGACGCCGTCCGTTTCGAAGAGGCGCGCGGCGGTGTCGTTGCTGTCGGGCATGGAATCGCTTTCGTCGGGCATTGAGTATTGGATTTCGACATGTCGGATGTAAATTGCCCCTCACCCTAGCCCTCTCCCCGCAAGCGGGGCGAGGGGACTTTGCGCCGGCGCTCGCGGCAAGTCCCTTCTCCCCGTCAAAACGGGGCGAAGGTGCCGGCAGGCGGATGAGGGGCGAATCCGCCTGGTGAGAGGCAACCCGGAGAGGTCACCTACCGCGCCGCCGGCCCCTTCACCCTGCCTGAAAGCACGCCGAACCCCTCGATGATCGCCTCGAGCTTGTCCATCCGGTGGAGCTCGAGCTGCACCTCCTCCATGGCGCGCACGAGCCGCTGGCCCTGCTCGACGTCCTCGGCGAGCGTCGCCTCGGCGATCTCGCGTTCGAGCTCCCGCTTCTGCCAGAGCAGCGCCTTCGTCCGCCGGTGCAGCGTCAGTGCCTGCAGATAGCCCTCCCGCGCATCTTCCGGCGCTGCCGCGGCGGTCGCGGTCCAGAGGCGCGCATAACGGACCTGCTGGTCGAGCGCACCGATCAGCGCGCCGAAACCTTCCGCCTCGAGTTGCTCCATGAGCACCTCCCGCGTCAGGCGCGCCCCGCTCGCTGCCGCCGCGTTGAGGACCGTGGCCCAGCAGCGCTGCAGGTCGCGATGGTCGAACTCGATCGTTGCGATCTCGTCATACTCGTCGAACAGCAATTGCGGATGATTGACGATGGTCAGCGCCAGCACGCTTTCGCGCAGCAGCGGCACCGCCTGCTGGCCGCTGACGAGCGAGGAGCGCGCCAGCCGGTCTGAGATCGCGGTCGGGCCGGCGTTCCGGTCGGCGCCATTGCGAAAGCCGCCCTGTCGTCCGCCGCCTTGTCGTCCGCCGCCTTGCCGCCCGCCCCGCTCGAAGGGCCGCCGCTCGCCCCTGAAGGGGGCACTGCCCTGCAGGAAGGCATTCAAGCGGTCGCGCATGTCCTGTCCGTAATGGCGGCGCACGCTCTCGTCGCCGATGACGGAGGTCACCTGTCTCAGCCGCGCTTCGAGCTCGGCGCGCTTTTCCGGCGTGTCGAATTCGCCGCCCTGGACCTCGCGCAGCCAGACCATGTCGGCGAGCGAGCGCGCATTGGCAAGCACCTTGTCGAACGGCTCGCGCCCCTCGTGGCGGACGAGGTCGTCCGGGTCCTTGCCGTCCGGCAGCATGGCGAAGCGCACCGAACGGCCGGGCTTGAGATGCGGCAGCGCCAGGTCGACCGCGCGGTTGGCGGCCCGAATGCCCGCGCCGTCGCCGTCGAAGCAGAGCACCGGCTGCGACGTCATTTTCCAGAGCAGGTCGAGCTGGTTCTCGGTGAGCGCCGTGCCGAGCGGTGCCACGGCATTCTCGATGCCCGCCTGGTGCAGCGCGATCACGTCCATATAGCCTTCGACGGCGACGATCGTTCCCGCGCCGTCGCCGCCTTGCGACGCGCGCCGGGCGCGGGCGAAATTGAAGAGCACGTTGCCCTTGTGGAAGAGCTCCGTCTCGTTGGAGTTCAGATACTTGGCCGGCGCATCGGGCGACATGGCGCGGCCGCCGAAGGCGATCACCCTCTCGCGCGCCGAGAGGATGGGGAACATGATGCGGTCGCGAAAGCGATCGTAGGAGACCGGGACGTCTGGACCGTAGACGACGAGCCCGCAGGCTTCGATCTGCTCCTTGCCAACGCCCTTGCCGGCGAGGAACTCCTTCATCGCATTGCGGCTGTCGGGCGCATAGCCGAGCCGAAACGTCTCGATCGTGCGGCCGGTCAACCCGCGCTCGCGCAGATAGGCGCGCGCCTTGGCACCGTTCGCGGTCTGGAGCTGATCCTCGAAGAACTGGGTCGCCAGTTCCATGACGTCGAGAAGGCTCGTCCGCTCCTTCTCCCGTCGTTCCGCCTGCGGGTCCGGCTGTGGCATCGGAACGCCGGCCATGTCGGCGATCTGCTGCACCGCCTCGGGGAAGCTCAGCCCTTCGAGTTCGGTCAGGAAGCGGAAATGGTCGCCGGAAACGCCGCAGCCGAAGCAATGGTAGCGACCCTTGCGGTCCTCGCAGTGGAAGCTCGGCGATTTCTCGCCATGAAACGGGCAGCAGGCCCAATAGTCGCCGCGCGAAACATTGGTCTTGCGCCGGTCCCAGGTCACGCGCTTGCCGATCACGTCCGAAATCGGAACGCGGTCGCGAATCTCGTCAAGGAAGGAGGGTGAAAAGCGCATGGATAGCCGATACCCCTACCCGCCCTCCCATACAAGCCGCATGGGAGGGCGAAGTCGTAGCCGCGATCCGCGGTGCCCGCAATTCACAGGCTAGATGCCGCGCCGACGTGGGAAGACGAAGCCAACCGGCGCCGGCGTGGAGGAAATACGCCCGCCGCAAAGCAGGCATATACTTACTTCAGGAGTTCCTTGACGAGGCCGGAGGCCTTGGCGAAGTCCATCTGGCCCGGATAGCGCTCCTTCAGCGCATTCATGCACTTGCCCATGTCGCGAAGGCCGTGGGCGCCGGTCTCCTGGATGATAGCGGCACAGGCCTGCTTCACCTTTTCCTCGGAAAGCTGTTCGGGCAGGAACTGGTTGATGACGGCAATTTCCTGGCGTTCCTGCTCGGCAAGCTCGGGACGGCCGCCTTCGTCGTAAATGCGGGCGGATTCTTCGCGTTGCTTGATCATCTTGGCGAGGATCTGCATGATCTCGTCGTCGCCGACCGGATCCTTGCCCTGGCCGCGATTGGCAATGTCGCGGTCCTTGATCGCCGCCTGGATCAGCCGGACGGTCGATGTGCGCCGCGTGTCCTTGGCTTTGAGTGCCTCTTTCAATGCGTTCGCGAGTTGGTCGCGCATGTCCTCACTCCATGTCGAAACGGGCCGGCGGAGCTCATGCCCGCGACCGGTTCGATTACGTCGTTGTTGTCGTCGTCTTAAACCAGTGCGGCAGGTGCAATCAAACGGATTGCGCAACCATTTGAATAATAAGGAACTTTATTTCCTTGCAATTCATGGCTGCCGGTTGACCCGGCTAAGGCCTTTCGCTATTTTCCGGCACCTGCACGAACATCGGCATGAACCTATTCTCGCGGGGTTTCCGCGCGCCATGCCGCATGCGATTTGAAATGGCGCTGAACCGACCGGCTTTCAAGCCTCGCTTCCGGCCGCAACGGGATAGGAACGATGACCGCGACACCCGCATGGACAACCCAGAAACCCACTGCCCTGCTCGTTCTGGCGGACGGCACGGTGATCGAAGGCAAGGGCATCGGCGCAACCGGCAAGGTTCAGGCCGAGGTCTGCTTCAACACGGCGCTGACCGGCTATCAGGAAATCCTCACCGACCCCTCCTATCTCGGGCAGATCGTCACCTTCACCTTTCCGCACATCGGCAATATCGGCGCCAATGACGAGGACATCGAGGACCTGACGCCGGCCGCCCGCCATGGCGCCGTCGGGGTGATCTTCAAGGCCGACATCACCGAGCCTTCCAATTACCGCGCTGCCAGGCACCTCGACGCCTGGCTGAAGGCGCGCGGCATCATCGGCCTCTGCGGCATCGACACACGGGCGCTGACCGCCTGGATCCGCGAGAACGGCATGCCGAATGCCGTCATCGCCCACGACCCGGCCGGCGTCTTCGACGTCGAGACGCTGAAGGCCGAGGCCAAGGCCTGGAGCGGCCTCGAGGGCCTCGACCTCGCCAAGGTCGCGACATCCGGCCAGTCCTACCGCTGGACCGAGAAGCCCTGGGTGTGGAGCGAGGGCTATTCGACGCTCGGCGAGACCGACGCCGCCTATCACGTCGTCGCCCTCGACTACGGCGTCAAGCGCAACATCCTCCGCCTCTTCGCCGGCCTCAACTGCCGGGTCACCGTCGTTCCCGCTGAGACGAGCGCCGAGGAGGTGCTTGCGCTGAAGCCGGACGGCATCTTCCTCTCGAACGGCCCGGGCGATCCGGCGGCGACGGGAGAATACGCGGTGCCGGTCATCCGCGATCTCTTGAAGACCGACATTCCCGTCTTCGGCATCTGCCTCGGCCACCAGATGCTGGCGCTGGCGCTCGGCGCCAGGACCGAGAAGATGCACCAGGGGCACCACGGCGCCAACCATCCGGTCAAGGACCACACCACCGGCAAGGTCGAGATCGTCTCGATGAACCACGGCTTCGCGGTGGATTCGAAGTCGCTGCCGCAGGGCGTGGAAGAGACTCACATTTCCCTCTTCGACGGCACCAATTGCGGCCTGCGCTTGAACGGCAAGCCGGTCTTCTCCGTCCAGCACCATCCGGAAGCCTCCCCGGGCCCGCAGGACAGCCACTATCTCTTCCGCCGCTTCCTGAACCTCATCCGCGAGAAGAAGGGCGAAGCGGCGCTCGCCGAGCGCTGAGAGGGGGCGCCCCCCCCTTCTGCCCCGCCGGGGCATCTCCCCCAAAAGACCCCACAAGGGGCCACAAGGGGGAGATCGGCAAGCGGCAATCCCTCGCCTGACCAACGACAGCGCCCAGCGTATTTTCCGGCGCACGGGCCCTCCGTTTGCGGTGCTGCGCGTTCCTATGTTTGGATCGGCTGCATCCGCTTAGCCCTTCCCTAACCGATCCGCAGACAAAACGAGCCCGGTATCAAGACGATAGGCCCGCCTTCTGAATCGAATTTGCAGACTCGAAACCCGCGCATGAAAAAGCCCGCCTCAAAGGGCGGGCTTCTGCATCAGTGCTGATCGCTGCGCTTACCTGCAGGCGGCGCAGAAGCGCTGGATGCGGCGGCAGGCTTCCTCGAGCAACGCCTCGGAGGTTGCGTAGGAGATGCGGAAGTTCGGGCCGAGGCCGAAGGCCGAACCGTGCACCACCGCGACGCCTTCCGCTTCCAGCAGCTCGGAGACGAAGTCCTCGTCGGTCTCGATGACCTTGCCCGACGGCGCGGTCTTGCCGATGAGGCCGGCGCAGGACGGATAGACGTAGAAGGCGCCTTCCGGCGTCGGGCAGGAGATGCCCTTGGCCTGGTTCAGCATCGAGACGACGAGATCGCGCCGGCCCTGGAAGATCTCCTTGTTGCGCGGGATGAAGTCCTGCGGACCGTTCAGCGCCTCGACAGCGGCCCATTGTGCGATCGAGGTGGCGCCCGAGGTCTGCTGGCCCTGGATCATGTCCATCGCCTTGATGAGCTGGAGCGGGCCGGCGGCATAGCCGATGCGCCAGCCAGTCATCGCATAGGCCTTGGAGACGCCGTTCATCGTCAGGGTGCGATCGTAGAGGCCCGGCTCGACCTCGACCGGGGTTGCGAACTTGAAGTCGCCATAGGTCAGGTGCTCGTACATGTCATCCGTCAGCACCCAGACATGGCTGTGCCTCACCAACACATCCGTCAGCGCCTTGAGCTCCTCGTGCGAATAGGCAGCACCCGACGGGTTCGACGGCGAGTTGAAGACGAACCACTTGGTCTTCGGGGTGATCGCCTTCTCGAGGTCCTCGGCCTTGAGCTTGAAGTTGTTTTCCTGCTTGGTCGAAACGATGACCGGCGTGCCGCCGCACAGCGCCACCATCTCCGGATAGGAGACCCAATAGGGCGCGGGGATCACGACTTCATCGCCCGGATTGAGCGTCGCCATGAAGGCGTTGAAAAGAATCTGCTTTCCGCCGGTGCCGACGATCGTCTGCGCCGCGGTGTAGTCGAGGTTGTTCTCGCGCTTGAACTTCTTTGCGATCGCTTCGCGCAGTTCCGGAATGCCGGAAACCGGGGTGTACTTCGTCTCGCCGCGGTTGATTGCGTCGATCGCGGCCTTCTTGATGTTGTCGGGCGTGTCGAAATCCGGCTCCCCTGCACCGAGACCGATGACGTCACGACCCTTCGCTTTCAGCTCGCGGGCTTTCTGCGAAACGGCGATGGTGGCGGAAGGCTTTACGCGGGAAAGGGCATCGGCAAGGAAGGCCATGATGTTGTGTCCTGATCGTTTCGAGACGGGGCGTGAGACGCTACGGAACGCAAAGCCGGGCTCCATAGCGGTTAGGTCTATGTCGAAAGATGCCGGGTCTTGCAAGCGCTTCGCCGTGAAAAACGGCCGCGAAGCCGCGCAAAATGCGTAACCATGACAAAGTTTCATCGATGGCATCAAAGCGGCGATCGAAACCGCCGGCCGCCTGCTCCCGGCGAAGGACTTCGGCGCCCGACATCCCACCGCGAGACGGCGCCTCTACGAGCATCCGGAGCGCCATAATTTCGTCACAACAACTGCCGGAGCGCGCCGCAATTCCGTCGCGCAAGAGCCGATTTCCAGGCGCCATCTTTGAGCTGCGGACGCACTGGCATCTTGGGGGTATGCTATGTTTCTCGACGACGAAATCGCCGCGGCGCGCACCCGGCGCAGCGAGGCGCGCTGGGGCTTCTATCTGGCCCTCGCCGCGCTGGCCGCCTGCATCGTGATGATCCTTGGGCTGATGACGCAGTCGGCCGCGGAAGCCGGCGAAAGCACGGAACCGGTGGCATATGCCCACCCGGACCCTATCGGCACCGCTCCTTCAGCCGTCTTCCAAAACCGGAACGCTCTTCTCCTCGATCGGGAGGCCAAAGATCATGCTCGGTGACGACGATCGCAGCGAGCGGCGCGCGGACTTCTTCGCCCGGCTGTCGGCGATCGAGACGATTGCCATGGCCTTCATCGCCCTCGTCGTTCTCGGCGGCCTGATGCTGGTCGGCAAGGGCTTCTACGTGCAGAGCGGTCTCGCTGGCCCTCAGACGCGCGGCAACCTCGAGGCCGGATCCCGCGTCCTCGGCGATCCCATTGTCGCGACGGAGATCGAGAAGCCGGCAACGCTCACCACGGGCTCGGTCTCGCGATAAAGCCGTTTTGATCCGTTTTGACTTGATCGCCGGCGCACCCCGTCCCAGTTTACGTCGGACAAGGGAAATCGCAGCCGGAGGAGTGCAAATGCGGCAAGGGCGCAGGAGAGAAGCCGGGAGAACCGGGGCGGTCCTCGCGTCGGCTGTGCCGTTCGCCGCTTTGCTTTTCGGCTTTGCCGCGGCGCCGGCGGCCGCCGAGACGCGCGAATTCCCAACGCAAGCGGGCACCGTGCTTGTCGAGACGCTCGCGACCGGGCTCGTGCATCCCTGGGCAGTCGAGGTCATGCCGGACGGCGCCCTCATCGTCACCGAGCGCCCGGGTCGGCTGCGCTTGCTGCGCGACGGCAAGCTTTCGGCGCCCATCGAGGGCGTGCCGAAGGTTGCCGACGACGGCCAGGGCGGCCTTCTCGACGTCGCCCTCGATCCGCAGTTCGCCACCAACCGCACCCTCTATCTCACCCTGTCGGCGAGCGGCGACGGCGGTTACGGCACCGTGCTCGTCCGGGCGGCCCTCTCCGAGGACGGACGAAGCCTGGCCGACGTGACCGAGATCTTCCGGATGGACAGGTTCACGCGCACGACCCACCATTTCGGCTCGCGCATCGCCATCGACAAGGACGGCAGCCTGTTCTTCGGCATCGGCGACCGTGGCGACGGCGACCGCGCGCAGGACGCGCGCGACCATGCGGGCTCGATCCTCCACGTCAACGCCGACGGCAGCATCCCCGCTTCCAATCCCTATCGCGGCGGCACGGAAGGCCGCGCGGAGATCTGGTCGAAGGGACATCGCAATCCCCAGGGAATCACCTTCGACCCGCAGGACGGCACGCTCTTGACCGTCGAACACGGGGCGCGGGGTGGCGACGAGGTGAACAACCCGCAGCCCGGCAGGAACTACGGCTGGCCGGTGATAACCTACGGCAAGGACTATTCCGGCGCCGAGATCGGCGAAGGCACCGCCCGGGAGGGCATGGAGCAGCCGCTCTATTATTGGGATCCGTCGATCGCCCCCGGCGCGATCGCCGCCTATCGCGGCAGCATGTTTCCCGAGTGGAACGGCAACCTGATGGTCGCCGCCTTGAAATACCAGTTGCTCGCGCGTCTCGAGCGCGACGAAACCGGTGCGATCACCGCCGAGGAGCGCTTGTTCGACGGCGAGTTCGGCCGTATCCGCGACGTGATCGTCGCCCCCGACGGCGCGCTTCTCATGGTGACCGACGAAGAGGACGGCGCCGTGCTCCGGGTCTCCAAGGCACCCACGCAATAAGGCCCGTCAGCGGGACGAGATATGCGCGCGGCCCTCGCCGCATCCTGCGCTCTGATCGCCGGGCACCAGATCAGAGCGAGGCGCGGACCTCCTTGCGGAACATGAATTTCAGCCCCGACCAGACGGCGTCGACGGCGCAGACTTTCACGTCGACAAGGCCGAACGGCAGCAGGACCTCGCGCAGCACGTCCTCGGTGAGCGTCGTCGCGCGGCCGGAGGCCCGCTTTGGCCAGGAGACCCAAAGCATTCCGTCGGGCTGCAACCGGGCTGCCAGTGCCGGCGCAAGCGATTCGAGCACTACCCGCTCCCTCTCGAAACAGTGAATGTAATCGTACCGCCGCGAAGCCACGCCTTCGATCGCGGTCGCGATCTGCGCGAAACCGGGAAAGGCGGAAATCTCCGGAAGATCGGCCGGAACGCCGAGGAGCAGCGCGGCCTGGCCCTCGCGCAAGCCGATCTTCTTCGCCAGCGGTGTGCCCGAATAGCCCGCCAAACGCATCTCCCCCTTTCATGACCCGCGATCGCCGCCGCCCCGCAGCGCCGGCTCGCGGGCGGCGAGGATGAGGCTTGCCCGCGAAAAACGCAACTGGTAGAGCGGCTGTGCCATCACGGAGCGAAGCGGCTCCGGGTTATTTCCGTCCAAAAGCCGTCTCGACCTCGGGGAGCCGTCCGTGACTCGCATCCAGGCCAATCTGTTCCTGTTGTTATCCGGCGCGATCTGGGGAGCGGGATTCGTTGCGCAGTCGACGGCAATGGATGCGATCGGCCCCCTCTGGTTCATCGGCTTGCGCTTTGCGATCGCCACCCTGGTGGCGCTCCCGCTCGCCGTCATCGAGGCCAGGCAGGCGACGGCACCGCTGCCGCGCAACGCCGTTCGCAATTTCGTCTTCATCGGCCTGGCGCTCTTCGGCGGCGCCGTGACGCAGCAGTTCGGGCTGCTCACCACCACCGTAACCAATTCCGGCTTCCTGACCGGGCTCTACGTCGTCTTCGTGCCGGTGCTGACGGTCGCCTTCCTGCGCCGCAGGCCGCATTGGGTCATCTGGCCCGGGGCGCTGCTTGCGACGCTCGGCATCTTTCTATTGAGCGGCGGCACCCTGTCGCGACTGACCGGCGGAGACCTGCTGACGATCGTCTGCGCCCTCTTCTGGGCGATCCAGGTGATGCTCGTCGGCATCTTCGCGCCGGCGACCGGACGGCCCATGCTCCTCTCGATGACGCAATTCGCCGTGTGCGCCGTCGCGGGATCGGCGCTCGCCGCCCTCTACGAACCGCTGAGTCTCGCCGCCGTCGGCAGCGCGCTGCCGCAGATCCTTTATGCCGGCGTCTTTTCGAGCGGCGTCGCCTTCATCTGCCAGGTCGTCGGCCAGCGTTACACCACGGCGCCACAGGCGGCGATCTTCCTGTCGAGCGAGGCCCTGTTCGCCGCCCTCTTCGGCGTGCTGCTGCTCGACGAGATCATCACGCCGGTCGGCTATCTCGGCTGCGCCGTCATCTTCGCGGCAATGCTCGCGGTCGAGCTCGTGCCCGAACTGACGAAGAGGCGCCGAGGGGCAGCGGAAGCTGCCGTCTGAGCGCAGGCCGCTGTACCACCCCCGCAAATCAGCGGGAATTTACTGTATTACTTATTAGTGTTTGAACTCGTTCTACTTCACATCAAAATGGAATAGCAGTTCCGGTCGGCAAAAAGAGATTTCTTGCATCTTTTCTGTAAGGTTGGCAAGCGGGCCATGCCAGCCGGACACTTCTCATGAAGGGTGAGACATATCAGGGGGTTGCGGGATCGGGCGGGCAACTGCCCAAAGTCGCGGCATGCTCGTCAACGACAGAATGTGACGCAAACGGTCCAGGCGCCCCGGTTCCGCCTTCAAAGAGCTTTGAATTCAACGGCTTGTCCTGGGTCTCGAATGTCCCGTGCAAAGCGGCGATTGACGCATTTTCGAGCAATGCCAAGTTGCGTTTCCTCGCCGCAAAAGTTTTGCTTGCCAATTCAAAATAAACCCATCAATCTTACTCTGTTCGGGCAATTTGCGAACACGGGAAGATCTTGAAATAAAAGCGGGCCGGAGACGCAAGCCACTCCGGGCGGCGAGAGGTGGGGAGGCTCGTTTTGGCAAACCTTCCTATGTCTGGTCGCGATAACAGGACCCTTTCCTCAATTGTCGAGAACTGCCTGCCCCACGCCCATTTGGGCAAACTGTAATGCCGCCCGCCGAGCGGGTGGAGAGAAAAGGACCTGACGCATGGCCGAAACTGGCACTGTAAAATTCTTTAACACCGATAAGGGCTTTGGCTTCATCAAACCCGAGAACGGTGGCGCTGACATCTTCGTGCATATCTCTGCCGTACAGGCTTCCGGCCTGAGCGGCCTCACGGAAAACCAGAAGGTTTCCTTCGACACCGAGCCGGATCGCCGCGGCAAGGGACCGAAGGCGGTCAACCTGCAGATCGTCGGCTAACGCCGCTCTCTGCTCATAGCTTAATGTTGCAGCCCGGCATTCATGCCGGGTTTTTTCGTTCAGGCTCCGTTCAGTTTGGCCTGCATAGAGTTTGTTTACCATGAAATCCGGAAATCGATCCGGTCCCATGCATAGGATTGAAGCCCATGAACAAACTCATCAAAGCAGCCGCTCTTTCGGTCGCAGCCGCCGCCATCGTTCTCCCGACCTTTGGTACAGCACAAGCGACTCATCGGCGGGAAAGCCACAGCGATGCGTGGGCGGCAGGGGCAGCGGGCCTCGTCGCAGGCACGCTCATCGGCGGCGCGATCGCCTCGCAGCCGCGCTACAGCGAACCGACCTATATCGACCCGGAACCCGAATATTACGAGCCGCGTCCGGTTTACCGGGCCCGCCCGGTCTATCGTCCGGTAGTGGTCGAAACCTATGGCGTCGAGCCCTGGACGCCGGAATGGTATCGCTACTGCTCGCAGCGTTACCGCTCGTTCGACCCGGATTCCGGCACGTTCGTCGGCTATGACGGCATGCGCCACTTCTGCGCCGCCAACTGATCGGATTCGACAGACAGAAAGGGCGCGCGACCGAAGAAGTCGCGCGCCCTTTTCCTGTTCGCCTACTTCTCGTCAGAGACCACGCAGATAAGGGTTGGTCCGCCGCTCCTCGCCGATCCGGCCGCCGGGGCCGTGACCGCAGATGAAGCCCACCTCGTCACCGAGCGGCAGGATCTTGTCGCGAATCGAATCCAGCAGCTGCTGGTGATTGCCGCCCGGCAGGTCGGTGCGCCCGATCGAACCATGAAAGAGCACGTCGCCGACATGGGCGAAACGCTCTGCGCGATTGAAATAGACGACATGGCCGGGTGCATGGCCCGGGCAATGCAGCACCTCGAAGACATGGCTGCCGAAAGAGACCGTGTCTCCCTCTTCCAGCCATCGATCCGGCACCACATTCTGGACCTTCATGGCGAGACCGAATCGCTCCGCCTGGTTCTCCAGCCGTTCAAGCAGGGGCAGATCGTCCTTGTGCGGTCCGATGATCTGGAGCCCCAAGGCCTCCTTCAACTCCTTGGCGCCGCCCGCATGGTCGATATGTCCATGCGTGAGCCAGATCGCCTTCAGCGTGATGCCGTTTTCGCGGATCGTCTGCAGGATGACGTCGACATCGCCGCCGGGATCGACGATGACGCCCTCCTTGGTCTCGCTGTCGAACAGGACCGTGCAGTTCTGCTCGAAATGCGTCACCGGGATAATGCCCGCCTGTAGCATGCCGTACCTCGCTCTTTGATGCCGCGGCCCTGGCGCATCCGATAGGACGCGCGGCGCTGTCGTGCCGCCACCTATAGCGATATATGGGCAGGGGGACAGTTGAAATCAGCGAAGAGCGGCTATTTCCGGCTGGGCCGCCTGTGGCGGAAGCTCCACCGTGGTGAGCAGCAGCGCCGATACCGCCAGCCCTACCGCCGCCACGAGGGCGACCAGTGGACGCAACCGGCGGGCGGCGGCTTCGGCTTCGTCGATTGGCTCGTACTCCATAATGCGAACTCCCGAGTGAGGACGGCGGTGGCGGCAACGGCCTGATGAAGGCGAGCCGTCACGGGTTAGAATTGCTTCAGCAACGTCAAGCCCCGGCAATATGTTTCATGATCACATTTCTTGATGTCACGCGGGGAACATCCCGCTCGCGCGGTGCGTTTGCCCGGCATCATAGAAGAGGAGTAAGACGATGAAGACCCTCTACCCCCACGCATTCCGAATGGTCGCGGCAGTGGGTTTGATCCTCGCTGCAGGCGCTTCGACCGGCTATGCGGCAATGAGTGCAACCGCAGTGACCGATCTCAACGTGCGCGCCGGCCCCGGCCCGCAATATCCGGTCGTCGCGCTCGCCACCCGCGGCAGCACGACAGTGCTCGAGGGCTGCATAGAAGGCAGCCTCTGGTGCCGCGTCAATGCCGGCGGCGTCAGCGGCTGGGCCTACGCCAAGTATCTTTCTGCAGACGCCGGAGGGTCGACGGTGGTAATCTCCGAGCGACGCGCGGAACTGGGCATTCCGGTGGTGACCTACGAGGCGACGGGCTCCGTCGCGGCCATGCCCGCCGAACCGCTCGAGTTGATCGGACCGGTCGACGAGGTCCAGCCCATTGCACCTCCGCCGACGGTTCAGACCTATATCACCAGCAATCCCGTAGAGCCGGTTTATCTCGAGGGCGAGGTTGTCCTCGGCGCCACCCTGCCGAACACCGTCGCCGTGCGGCAGATACCCGACTACGAGTATGAATATGTGGTCGTGAACGGCCAGCCCGTGCTGGTCGAACCGGCAACGCGGCGGATCGTCTACATCTACCGCTGACGACTGCATGTCTCCCTGAATCGCACTCGATTTAAGGACAAAGACATACAGCAGCTCAAAAAGCTTCGGCGTAGCGCGTTCGAGATGCGCTACGCCATGACTCGTTCAATCTGAGCTCTTCCGCGCAATCCTCATCTCCATCCCGTGCAGCAGTTCAAAGCCGCCTGTCGTGACAGGAACACGGGGGCCGGTAAATTCTGTCAACAAAACTGACTTATTTTTCTATATGTTTCGCGAACGACAATTCGACCGAAAGGAAATGACTGCGTGGCGGGCCAACCCAAGAACACGAGCCAGTACGTGAGCGACGGCACCGGCGAGGACGAGGACACGATCGACTTCGAGATCATCGAGCTGTTGTTCTTTGCCTATCGCGACTTCACCAGCGACCCGGACGCGATCCTCGAGAAGAGCGGCTTCGGCCGGGCACACCATCGCGTCGTGCATTTCGTCAACCGCGAGCCCGGCATGACCGTCGCCGACCTTCTCGACACGCTGAAGATCACGAAACAGAGCCTCGCCCGCGTCCTCAAGCAATTGATCGATTCCGGCTATATCCGCCAGGTCACCGGTCCCGAAGACAGGCGCCAGCGCATGCTTTACACGACAGAAGAGGGCCAGGCATTGGCGCGGGCGCTTGCCGAGCCACAGTCCCGCCGCATAGCCGATGCATTGGCAAAGACCGGCCCGGGGGCAAGGGAAACGGTGAAGCGGTTCCTCGCCAACATGAGGAACAGCTCCGCCGATTGACCGGATCACTGGGTTCGCTGGACGGAGTTCGATTCAAGGGGGCGCGAGTATGTCGTTCGGCGAACGGATGCGGCCGGGGGGACTGAGGACTTGGGCGACGGTCGCGCATCTGCTTTTATGCGCGTCTCCAATCCTGGAGCGGGTTGATTATGATGGGAGTGTGATCGCGTGGGGACGACGTCCGGCCTTGCCGGCAACAAGGATAATCGAGCGATGACAGCAAAAGCGAGAGTCTCGGATGATGCCGCACATCTTCTCGTCGTCGACGACGACCGGCGAATTCGCGACCTGCTCAACCGCTACCTGGTCGAGCAGGGATTTCGCGTGACGACGGCAGCGGACGCCGACGAGGCACGACGCAAGCTCACCGGCCTCGATTTCGACCTGCTTATCGTCGACGTCATGATGCCGGGGGAAAGCGGCATCGCCCTGACGCACGGCCTCAGGCAGATCAAGACGGTGCCGATCATCATGCTGACGGCGCTGGCCGAGGCGAATTCGCGCATCGAGGGACTGGAAGCCGGTGCCGACGATTACCTGCCGAAGCCCTTCGAGCCCCGGGAACTCGTGCTCAGGATCAACAATATCCTGCGTCGCAACCAGCCGGCACAGGCGCCGAAGGTCGACCAGGTCATTTTCGGCCCCTATACCTTCTCCGTGGTGCGCAAGGAGCTTCGCCGCGGCGCCGATCATATCCGGCTCACCGACCGCGAGCAGGAGATCATGACGCTGTTTTCCCAGCGGGCCGGCGAGACCATTCCGCGCCATGAACTGATCGGCGACGATGCCGAGGTCGGCGAACGGACGATCGATGTCCAGATCAACCGGCTGCGGCGCAAGATCGAGGACGATCCGTCCAATCCGGTCTGGCTCCAAACCGTCCGCGGCATCGGTTACCGACTGAGCGTCGACTGAGCGGCGAAGCAGCCGGGATTGCGCGGGAAGCAGGTGGAAAGTCGCTTCCCCCGTCCTCGTCCGGTCGCCACGGCGCTGCGCCTTGATCAGAGGCGCTGCAGCACTTTGACTTGCTGCATGTCTTTTGCCCTTAACATCGAGGTCGATTTGAGGAGACATGCGGTAGGATATAAGGAAACATGCAACAGGCGAAATTTTTCGACGAACGATGCAGGATCGATGGCAAGCTTTGACAGCCTGAGGCGCGAAGGAGCGAGCGCCGCGGATAGCGCCTGGAAGCGCCTGGTCCGGTGGCTGCGCCGGCGGCTGCCGATGGGCCTTTACGCGCGCTCGCTGCTGATCGTCGTCATTCCGATGGTGCTGCTGCAATCCGTGGTCGCCTTCGTCTTCATGGAGCGGCACTGGCAGCTCGTCACCCAGCGGCTCTCGTCCGCGGTGAGCAACGACATCGCCGCCGTCGTCGACCTGATCACCACCTTCCCGCGGGACGGCGACATCGACCAGATCGTCCGCATCGCCCGCGAGCAGCTCGATCTCAACATCAGCGTCGAGCCCGGCGGCGAGTTGCCGCCGCCGCGCCCCAAGCCCTTCTTCGAAATCCTCGACCAGATCCTCGGCGAAGAGATTGCCAATCAGGTGCGCCGCCCCTTCTGGATCGACACCGTCGGCAACTCGAAGATCGTCGAGATCCGCATCAAGCTCGAGGACGGCCGCATCCTGAGGGTCTATGCCCGGCGCAACCAGGCCTACGCCTCCAACACCCACATCTTCCTCGTCTGGATGGTCGGGGCATCGCTCGTGCTGCTGACGATCGCGATTCTCTTCCTGCGCGGGCAGATCAGGCCGATCCTGGCACTGGCGAGCGCTGCCGAAAGCTTCGGCAAGGGCCAGAAGATCGACAACTTCGCGCCGCGCGGCGCCGACGAGATCCGTCGTGCCGGCCTCGCCTTCATCCTGATGCGCGAGCGGATCGAGCGCCAGATCGAGCAGCGCACCGCGATGCTCACCGGCGTCAGCCATGACCTGCGGACGATCCTCACCCGCTTCAAACTGCAGCTCGCGATCGCCGGCAACAATCCGGACCTCGAAAGCCTCCACCAGGACGTCGAGGACATGCAGAACATGCTGGAGGGCTATCTCGCCTTCGCCCGCGGCGAGGGAGAAGAGGACGTCGGGCAGTTGAAGCTCAGTGATCTGATGACGCGCCTTGCCGCGGAGGCCGACCTCTACGGCAAGGCTCTGACGACTTCGATCGAGGGTGCCGATGAGATCCACGTGCGCCCGAATGCCTTCACCCGCCTGGTCTCCAATCTCGCTTCGAACGCCTATCGCTACGCGAACACCGTGCACATCGAAGCACGCCAGAGCGCGAAATGGCTGACCATCACGGTCGATGACGATGGCCCCGGTATTCCGGAACGCTCGCGCGAGGACGTGTTCAAGCCGTTCTTCCGCCTCGACGAGGCCCGCAATCTCGACAGCTCCGGCACCGGCCTCGGCCTCGCGGTCGCCCGCGACATCGCCCGCAGCCACGGCGGCAACGTCACGCTGGCCGACAGTCCGCTCGGGGGCCTGCGCGCGACCGTGCGCGTGCCGACGTGAGCGGGCTTGTCTTTGGTCACATCAGCTTCCTGCCATTCGGAACCGGCCTCTCGCTGGCCGCCAGCACGATTGCACCGGCCTCGTCCTCGAAGCCGAGGGTCAGCACTTCGGAACGGGCAGGGCCGATCTGGCGCGGCGGGAAGTTGACGACGCCCAGCACCTGCCTGCCGACGAGGTCCGCCGGCCTGTAGTGCACCGTAATCTGGGCGGACGACTTCTTGATTCCGATTTCCGGGCCGAAATCGATCTTCAACTTGTAGGCGGGCTTGCGCGCTTCCGGGAAGGCCTCAGCCTCCACGATGGTACCGACACGAATGTCGACACGCTCGAAATCGGCATAGGAGATGGTTTCGGTCATGGTGTTTCCTGAATCACAATGAGTTTCGTCAGGTGATTTCACCTGACTGCAGAATGCTCGAACCTCATCCTGCCAGTTCCTCGGCACGCCTGCGCGCGGCGGCGATGGCCTTGTCGAAAAGCGGCTGCATGCCGTCTTCCGCCATCAATATCGCAAGCGCGGCCGCGGTGGTTCCACCCGGCGAGGTGACGTTCTGGCGCAGACGCGCGGCATCGTCGGGGGACTGATGGAGGAGTTCACCAGCCCCCGCGACGGTTTCCCGAGCGAGTCGCATGGCAAGGTCCGCCTCGAGGCCGGCTTTGCGCCCGGCCTCCGCCATGCACTCGACGAGATAAAAGACATAAGCCGGCCCGCTGCCGGAAACGGCGGTCACCGCATCGATGTCGGCTTCGCTCGCAACCCACTCGACGGGGCCGCTGACCTTGAGGAGATCGTGAACCAGCGCGCGCTGCGCTTCGTTGACGAGAGCGTTCGCGAAGGCGCCCGTGACGCCGCGCCCGATCATCGCCGGCGTATTCGGCATGGCGCGCACGGTCGCCGCTTCACCGAGATGACGCTCGATGAAGCCGAGCGTCTTGCCGGCGGCGACGGAGACGATCACCGTCTCGGGGCCGACGAGCCCCTTCAGGGGCGGCAGGACCGCTTCCATGACCTGGGGCTTCACCGCCAGGAAAATCACCCCGGCCTTGACATCGGCGGGCGCGGAGGCGGCATGGCCGATACCATGGTCCGCAAGCAGCTTTGTCATCGCCGGCGACGGGCCCGGATCGATGACGAGAATGTCTCCCCCGCGCACGCCGCTCGCGACCCAGCCCTTCAGCATGGCGCCGCCCATATTGCCGGCGCCTACAAGGACGATCGGGCCCGTAAGCGACACACTCATCTCATGCTTCTCCCACCGTTTCGAAAAGCACCGTATCGACGGCGCGCTGCGCATCCATGCCTGACCAGACGACGAACTGGAACGCCTGGAAATAGGATTCGCAGGCATCGAGCGCATTCGACAACAGCACTTCGACCTGCTGGTTTGTGGGCTCCGCCCCGCCTGCGAGCAGGAGAGATTGACGGAAGATGATGACCTCTTCTTGGCGCCAGAGATCGAAATGTCCCATCAGCACCTGGCCGTTGATGTGCGACAGGAGCCGGATCACTTCGTTGACGCGGCTTTCCGGGACCTTGATGTCGAAGGCGCAGGCGAGATGCAGCGCCTCGAACTCCTCCATCCAGGAGAAGGAAACGTGATAGTCCGCCCATTTGCCCTCGACGGTCATGGCAATCTCGTCTTCGCCCGATCGCTCGAAAGACCAATCATTGTTGGCAGCGACAAACTCGATCATGTCGACCGGGTTGGACTGGCGCTCGACTTCCATTTCCAAAAGGCTCATGCATCACCCTAAAGGTGCGGCACGGGCGCGCAAGGTCACGCTCACAGGACGCGACACTGCAAACCCAATACCGGCTACCGACACACTATGATTGCTGGACCTGCCGCTATCCTGACTTACTTACCCTGCCTGGAGCTTGCGTGATCCGTCTCGAATCATCATTTAAAATCAGTGTATAACGGCAGAGTCAGCGTGCCAGCCCCCGAGCGGAAAATTTGCGCGGGAAGAATGTCGGGCGCGTTATGATTTCAATCCAGCGCGGGGCATTAAGCGACTCTGCGATAAGGGTTTTTTGGCAGTGTCCACAGGTGGAAAACTTTTCCGATTTGTTAACCGTGAGGCGAAACGAGACGCGGGGACGAAACCGTCGCGGCGCTCCTGCATATCCCCTTGAATCGAACTCGAATTAAGGACAGAGACATGCAGCAATTCAAAGCACTACGGCGACCTTTGCGCGCCTCTTGAGAGGACACGACAGCAACGGACTTTGGCTTGGCGCGTCTGCGGCCGAAGAGTTATTTCAGCCCAAAGACCTGGACTGGCTGGATTCCTGTGACGAGCACAGGAATGAGGCAGGGGCATCGCCGCACCACAACGCAGAGGCTGAATGGGTTGCGGTTCTGTACCGCGACTTCCAATAAGACGCTCAGCCCGAGTGACTTGGCCGAAGGAAATTTCCTCGAGCCGCGCGGATACCCAGCTCGAAAAGCGCAGGTTAGACCGCCCCGAAGGCGCCTTCCCTGTTCGTCACTTGCCCGTCGTTATATCGCCGGGTGCCGGTCCGGTCGCCGCGAGGCGGGCCTCGAGCGCCTCGATCCGGGCGCGCAGGGCATCGTTTTCGTCGCGCGCCCGGGCGGCCATCTCCTTGACGGCCTCGAACTCCTCGCGCTTGACGACGTCGAGCGAGTTCAGCCAGCCTTCGGCCTGCGCGCGAAATGCCGCCTCGACCTCGCGCCGCACGCCCTGGGCCGCGCCCGCGGCATCCGTCATCAGCCTGGCAAAATCGTCGAGAATGCGGTTGGCGCCTGTGCTCATCGTCCTGATCTCCATTCGGTCCCGCCGCCAGCGGCGTATATCATGATTTCAGGTAGGGTTCGTGAAGCAAGGATGCAAGGAAAATCAAAGGCGCTCGCGCTCCGATTTGAGGCCGAAACGATGGAGCGGCCGCGGGAAACGCCTCCGGCGCTTGACCCCGCCGCATTCGGCCGTCATGTTCCGCCGAAACAATCGGCCCGGCACGAGAAAAGACCTTGGAAACGATCGCCACCCGCCTCGCCATCCTCCCCTTCCCCGAAATCGATCCGGTCATCTTCACGATCGGGCCGTTCGCCGTTCGCTGGTACGGTCTCGCCTATGTGGCCGGCATACTCCTCGGATGGCTCTATGCGCGGCGCATGGTTCAGAACGCCTCGCTCTGGCGCAACAACGCGCCCGCCTTCAATCTGCTGCAGCTTGACGATTTCCTGCTCTGGGCCGCCGGCGGCATCGTGCTCGGCGGGCGCATCGGCTACATCCTCTTCTACGACCTCGATACGGTCCTCGCGAATCCGATCCGCGCCATCCAGGTCTGGAACGGCGGCATGTCGTTCCATGGCGGCCTTCTCGGCACCACGCTGGCAATGATCGTCTTCGCCCGCAAGAACGCGATCCCCCTTTGGAGCCTCTTCGACGTCGTTGCCGCGGTAGTGCCGATCGGGCTCTTCTTCGGCCGCATCGCCAACTTCATCAATGCGGAGCTTTGGGGGCGCCTCTCCTCGATGCCCTGGGCGGTCGTTTTTCCGACGGGAGGGCCCTTTGCCCGCCATCCGAGCCAGCTCTACGAAGCGGCGCTCGAAGGCCTGCTTCTGCTCGTGGTGCTCGCCTATTTCGTCTATCGCCGCAAAGCTCTGAAAATTCCCGGGCTCGTCACCGGGATCTTCGTCTGCGGCTATGCCGCCAGCCGCATTTTCGTCGAATTCTTCCGCGAACCGGATGCGCAGATCGGCTATCTCGCCGGCGGATGGTTGACCATGGGCATGGTGCTTTCGCTGCCGATGGCGCTTGCCGGAATTTGGGCCATTGCGCGGGCGCGGCGCGCGGCAGCCGCCGCATAGCTGGACCGGACGCATGACCAATCCCCTCGCCGACAAGATCAAGGCGTTGATCAGGGCCAACGGGCCGATCAGCGTCAGCGACTATTTTTCCCTCTGCCTCGCCGACCCGCAATACGGCTACTATCGGGTCAACGAGCCTTTCGGCCGCGCCGGCGACTTCACGACGGCGCCGGAGGTCAGCCAGCTCTTTGGCGAAATGATCGGCATATTCCTGGTGCATGCGTGGCAGCAACACGGCGCGCCCGGAAACGCCGTCATCGCCGAGATCGGGCCGGGACGCGGCACCATGATGTCGGACATGTTGCGCGTCATCCGGCGCCTCGCACCGGCCCTCTATGAGACCGCCAGCGTCCACCTGGTCGAGACCAGCGAACGCCTGCGCGAAGTGCAGGCAAAGACGCTTGCCGGCCACCAGGGCAAGGTCCACTGGCATCAGGGCTTCGAGCGCCTGCCCCCCGGCTTCCTGCTGCTCGCGGCCAACGAGCTTTTCGACGCAATTCCGATTCGCCAGTTCGTGCGAACCGCGCAGGGCTTCCGCGAGCGCATGGTCGGGCTCGCCGCCGATCACAGCCTGACGTTTGCGGCCGGCGTCGCCGGGCTCGATTCGACGCTCTTGCCGTCGCCTCCCGAAACGGTCGCCGAAGGCACGATCTTCGAGATCGCCCCGGCTCGCGACGCGGTGATGGCCGCCCTTTGCGAACGCCTGCGCGCCGGCGGCGGAACCGCCGTCATCATCGACTACGGCCATGTCTCGACCGCCTACGGCGACACGCTGCAGGCGGTTCGCAAACACCGGTACGATCCGCCGCTCGCCAATCCGGGCGAGGCGGACCTGACCAGCCATGTCGATTTCGAGCAACTGGCACGGCGCGCGAAGGCGCAGGGCGTGCAGGTCAACGGGCTCGCCCACCAGGGGGACTTCCTCGTCGGCCTCGGCCTCCTCGAACGCGCCGCCGCGCTCGGCAGCGGCAAGGACGCGGCGACCCAGGATCGCATCCGCGACGACGTCGAGCGGCTTGCCGGCGCCGGTGCCGGGAAGATGGGCGAACTGTTCAAGGTGCTCGTCGTCAGCAGCCCCGAAGTGGCCCTGGCCCCCTTCCGGAAGAAGGCGTCGTAAGCACGCAGATCGATGGCCGATTCTCAAGCGGGTGACGGCCGCGATGCGGAACCCGATGGAACCTCCACCCTTGTTCGGCGATTGACAGGTCCGGGATGCCTGGGCCAACATCGCCCGCAAATCAGCCGCAGGTCACCGGGCCGGTACGCGCCCACAATCCAACGAAGACAAGTTCAGGGCGAGAACACCGAATGCAGCACGATGCCTCGCTTTCCCCAGTGCAGAGCCCGCTTTTCGACCTGAAGGCGGGCGGCGCGATCGCCCATGGCTATTTTACCCGCCAGGGCGGGGTCTCCGAGGGCATCTATCGCGGCCTGAACGTCGGGCTCGGCTCCCAGGACGACCGGGAGCGCGTCGGCGAAAACCGCGCCCGGGTCGCCCGCTGGTTCAAGGCCCACCCCAGGCGCCTCGCCACGGTGCATCAGGTTCATTCCGCCGATGCAATCATCGTCGACGGCAGCTATGACGGCGCCCGGCCGGACGCCGATGCGCTGGTGACCGCGACGCCCGGCATCGTGCTTGGCGTTCTTTCCGCCGATTGCGGGCCCGTTCTCTTCGCCGACCCGGAAGCGGGCGTGATCGGCGCCGCCCATGCCGGGTGGAAGGGAGCGCTCGGCGGTGTGCTCGAAGGCACGATCGAGGCGATGATCTCGCTCGGTGCGCAGCGCGAGCGCATCATCGCCTGCCTCGGCCCTTCGATCAGCCGGCAGCATTACGAGGTCGGCCCCGAATTCGTCGACCGCTTCCTCGCCACCGACCCGGACTATGGGGCGTTCTTCAGCCCGTCCGGCCGGAACGGCCATGCGATGTTCGACCTGCCGGGCCTCACCGTAAGTCGCTTGACCAAGGCCGGAGTGACCGCGGAAAACCTCGACATCTGCACCTATGCCGACGAGGACCGCTTCTTTTCCTATCGCCGCACCACGCACCGGCGCGAGCCTGACTACGGCCGGCAGATATCCGCGATTTGCATAAGGGAGGTTTGATATGGCGCTCCACTTCGCCGAAGAGGAATATGCGGCCCGCCTGGCGCTGCTCACGGCAAAGATGCAGGAAGAGAAGCTCGACGCCATGCTCCTCTTCGCGCAGGAGAGCATGTATTGGCTGACCGGCTACGACACTTTCGGCTATTGCTTCTTCCAGACGCTGGTCGTCAAGCAGGATGGCGAGATGGTGTTGCTCACGCGCTCGGCCGACCTGCGCCAGGCGCGCCACACGTCCAACATCGAGCGCATCGAGATCTGGGTGGATCGCGTCAACGCCGATCCGGCGATGGACCTCAAGAACCTCCTGAGCGAGCTCGACCTGCTCGGCTGCCGCATCGGCGTCGAATACGACACGCACGGCATGACCGGCAAGACGGCGCGCCTCCTCGACAACCAGCTCTCCACCTTCGGCGAACTCATTGACGCTTCGCTGCTCGTCAGCCGGCTGCGCCTGATCAAGAGCCCGGCGGAAATCGCCCATGTGGAGAAGGCCGCGAGCCTCGCGGACGACGCGCTCGACGCCGCACTGCCGCTGATCCGCCCGGGCGGCAGCGAGGCCGACATCCTGGCCGCGATGCAGGGCGCGATCTTTGCCGGCGGCGGCGACTATCCGGCCAACGAGTTCATCATCGGCTCCGGGGCCGACGCGCTTCTGTGCCGCTACAAGGCGGGCCGTCGCACCCTCGACGCAAATGACCAGCTCACCCTCGAATGGGCCGGCGTCAGCGCCCATTACCATGCGGCGATGATGCGCACGATCGTCATCGGCGAGCCGACCAACCGCCACCGCGAGCTCTACAGCGCCTGCCGCGAGGCAATCCAGGCGATCGAGATGGTGCTGAGGCCCGGCAACACCTTCGGCACCGTCTTCGACGTCCATTCGCGGATCATGGACGAGCGCGGCCTCGCCCGCCACCGGCTCAACGCCTGCGGCTATTCGCTCGGCGCGCGCTTCGCGCCCTCCTGGATGGAGCACCAGATGTTCCATGTCGGCAACCCTCAGGAAATCGAGCCCGACATGTCGCTCTTCGTCCACATGATCATCATGGATTCCGACAGCGGAACGGCGATGACGCTCGGCCAGACCTACCTGACGACCGCCGACACGCCGCGTCCGCTGTCGCGCTACGGACTGGACTTCATATCTGCGTAAGGAAATCGTCCTATGGTTTCCGTGAGAAAATGAAGAACGCGCGTGCTGCCGGCCCCGGCGGCATTCGCGCCGACATGTTCGAGCGGAAACGGTGGAAACGATGCGAAAGCAGATCATCCCGATCGCGAGCCTCGGTCTTGCCGCAGCCCTGGCCGGCTGCAACACCACGGATGCGCTGATACCGCAGGTGGATGTGGGAGAAGGCAATTTCCGCTCGCCGCCGGTGACGCAGTCCGATCTCGACTCCATGTCCGCCCAGACGGCGGTGATGCCGGTGGAAACCGTGCCGCCGGGCAGCACCGCCGCATTCTCGGCGCAGCCGAACATCGCGGCGCCGCCGCAATACGCAGCGGGCAATGCCGGCTACAACGACTATACCGATCCCGCCGGCACGCTCGACGCCCAGGCAAGCCGCCTGGCAGAGGGCGAGGCGCCCGTGCAGACGACGAGGTCTCCGCCGCCGCCCTCGCAGCCCGCGGAACAGGAAACGGCGCAGGCGAATGTCAGGCGGCCGGAGGCGGCGCCGGTCGAGACCGCATCGGCGCCCGCAGAACCGAGCCAAGCCGCCGCGGCGCCGGCGGCCGCCGCGACCGGCTCGGGCGGCATCCGCTTCCTGCCGATCATCGGCGCGCCGGTCGAGGCCGTCACGCCGCTTTCGAAGCAGCTCGGGGCCTCGGCGCGAGCGCAGGGGCTCGCCATCAAGAGTTCCAAGGACACCACGAGCGACCATATCCTCAAAGGCTATTTCTCGGCCCTCAAGGAGGACGGCAAGACCACCGTCGTTTATGTCTGGGATATTCTCGACGGCAGCGGCAACCGCCTGCACCGCATCCAGGGGCAGGACACGGTTTCGAGCTCCGCAGCCGATCCCTGGGCCGCCGTGCCGCCAGAGACGATGCAGGCGATCGCCAGCAAGACCATCGACGCCTATCTCGAATGGCGCCGGGCGAGAGCGGGATGAGGATCGGCGCGTGCGGCTTTCGCCCGCATCGGCGTCACCGGCCGGTTTGGAAGCTATTCGATTGCGGTCTATCGCTGCAAAATCATCCTCAGTCGCGCCGGTTGACGCAAAGTTTTTAGGATAATGGGCGCTGCGTCGCAGCAATCCCCTTGCATTCGACTTCAGGGACGCTAAAAAGCGGCCGATCAGCTCTGACAGCGGCCATCCGCAATGATTGCCCGCGATCGGAATGGCTCACGGATTTTGCGCGGATGAAACTCGCCCCCGGATTGGACCGCTGGCGACCGCGCCAGCTCAAGGCGGACCGTCAATGAAGGTTTTCGCAGGCAATTCGAACCGGCTGCTGGCCGAAGCGATCTGCAATTATCTCAACCTGCCGCTCGGCAAAGCCACCGTCAGGCGCTTCGCCGATCAGGAAATCTTCGTGGAAATCGGCGAGAACGTGCGCGGCGAGGACGTGTTCATCGTCCAGTCCACCTCCTTCCCCACCAACGATCATCTGATGGAACTCCTGATCATGATCGACGCGGTGCGCCGCTCCTCCGCCCGCCGCATCACCGCGGTGCTCCCCTATTTCGGTTATGCCCGGCAGGATCGCAAACCCGGTCCCCGCACGCCGATCTCGGCTAAACTCGTCGCCAATCTCATCACCGAGGCCGGCGCCGACCGCGTCATGACCCTCGACCTCCACGCCGGCCAGATCCAAGGCTTCTTCGACATCCCGACCGACAATCTCTATGCGGTTCCGATCCTCGCGCGCGACATCAAGGAAAACTACGACCTCAACAACGTCATGGTCGTCTCCCCGGACGTCGGCGGCGTCGTCCGCGCCCGTGCGCTCGCCAAGCGGCTCGACTGTCTGCTGGCGATCGTCGACAAGCGTCGCGATCGCCCGGGTGAATCGGAGGTCATGAACGTCATCGGCGACGTCAGCGGCAAGGACTGCATCCTCATCGACGACATCGTCGATTCCGGCGGCACCCTGTGCAATGCTGCCGAGGCGCTGCTCAAGAACGGCGCCACCAGCGTCACCGCCTATATCACCCACGGCGTTCTTTCCGGCGGCGCCGTCACCCGCGTCACCTCCTCGATGCTGAAGGAACTGGTCATCACCGATTCCATCCAGCCGACCACCGCCGTGCAATCGGCTCACAACGTCCGGGTGATCTCGACCGCTGCACTCATCGGCGAAGCGATCAGCCGCACCAGCCAGGAAGAATCGGTTTCGAGCCTGTTCGACTGAGGGCGATCTTTCGGGGAACCGGAAAGTATCCGACGCCGGCGTTGCAAGCGCCGGCGTTCTTGTTTTGGCTAGCGGCTTTTCCCAACATCATCTTTTCATGTCTAGCATGTAGGACGCCGCTTCGGCAGCGGACATTGCATGCGTCGAATAGGTGAAAGTGCCATGTTCTTTGACTTCCCGCGCGGCGCTCATCATTCCCGCGAGAGCCGCTCGCGCAAAGGAGCCGCCGACGCTGATGCGCCTAACCCCAGCCGCCTCGAGTTCCTTTACCGTGTAGGTCTGCCCGGCAAGTCCCATGACGACGTTCACCGGCCGGCTGACCGAAGAACAGACTGTTCGGATCGCCTCGAGACTCGGTAGACCGGGGGCGTAAAGAACATCCGCGCCCGCCTCTTCAAACGCGACGAGACGACGGATCGTGTCGTCCAGGTCGGGCCTGCCATGCAGGAAATTTTCTGCCCGAGCCGTCAAGACGAATGGGTGCCTGCGCGCCTCTTCGGCGGCGGCGGCAATGCGTTCGACAGCGAGCCCGAAGTCAAAGATCGGATTGCCGGGGTCGCCCGTGGCGTCTTCGATCGAACCGCCGACCAGCCCAACATCCGCTGCCAGCGAAATCGTCTCAGCGCAAGACGCGGGATCTGCGCCGAAGCCGTCTTCCAGGTCAGCGGAGACAGGCAGATCGGTGGCTTCGACGATACTCCCGGCGTTCTGCAGAATCGCCTCGCGCGAGAGAGCCGCCGACGAATCTCTCCGTCCGATGGAAAAGGCAAATCCGGCACTGGTGGTAGCCAGTGCCTCGAAGCCAAGCGCGGCGAGGATGCGCGCCGACCCTGCATCCCACGGGTTGGGAATGACGAAAGCACCCGCTCGATCGTGCAAGGCCCGGAATGCATGATACTTGCTACGTTGATCTGCCATGTCCGCCTCCGCCGTCGATGACGAACAAGCGATATCATCGAACGAACAAAAAGGGAACATGCTCGCCAGTTCACCTCCGGGACGGCAAAACACAACCCTCGCCCCCGCCAAAGAGCCGCGAGCGCGTGAGGAAGCGCTTTTCCCGGCCGTTGTCGAGCGAGAACATCCCGCCCCTGCCCGGCACGACGTCGATGATGAGTTGCGTGTGCTTCCAGGCCTCGTACTGGCTGGCGCTGATATAGACCGGCACGCCGTCGATCTCGCCGAGTTTCACGTCGTTGTCTCCGACGATGTAGTCATCCGCGGGATAGCACATGGGCGACGAGCCGTCGCAGCAGCCGCCCGACTGATGGAAGAGTATGTCCGGATGATCGCGCCGGATTTCGCGGATGAGTTCGATCGCGGCGTCGGTCGCGAGGACCCGCGGCTCTCCATTTGTTTCCGTCACCATTTTCTACCTTCCCACATGCCGACAGGCCCCCGACAGGATATCGGGAGCCCGCCGGGAGGATCCCGGCGATCGCCGCCGGGACCGGACGGTTGAGGATCAGAAGAAGCCGAGCGCCTTCGGGCTGTAGCTCACCAGCATGTTCTTCGTCTGCTGGTAATGGTCGAGCATCATCTTGTGGTTCTCGCGGCCGATGCCCGACTGCTTGTAGCCGCCGAAGGCGGCATGCGCCGGATAGGCATGGTAGCAGTTCGTCCAGACGCGGCCGGCCTGGATCTCGCGACCGAAGTGATAGCAGCGATTGGCGTCGCGGCTCCATACGCCGGCGCCGAGGCCGTAGAGCGTGTCGTTGGCGATCTCCAGCGCTTCCGCCTCGGTCTTGAAGGTGGTCACCGACACGACCGGCCCGAAGATTTCCTCCTGGAAGATGCGCATCTTGTTATGGCCGCGGAAGACCGTGGGCTTGACGTAGTAGCCGCCGGAAAGTTCACCCTCGAGCATGTTGCGCCCGCCCCCGGTCAGCACCTCGGCGCCCTCCTGCTTGCCGATGTCGATATAGGAGAGGATCTTCTCGAGCTGTTCGCTCGACGCCTGTGCGCCGATCATCGTCGCCTCGTCGAGCGGATTGCCCTGCCGGATCGCCTCGACCCGCTTCAGCGCGTGCTCCATGAAGCGGTCATAGATGCTTTCCTGGACGAGCGCGCGGCTCGGGCAGGTGCAGACCTCGCCCTGGTTGAGGGCAAACATCGCAAAGCCTTCGAGCGCCTTGTCGAAATAGTCGTCGTCCTCGTTGGCGACATCCGCGAAGAAGATGTTCGGCGACTTGCCGCCGAGTTCCAGCGTCACCGGGATGAGGTTCTGGCTGGCATATTGCATGATCAGCCGGCCGGTGGTCGTTTCGCCGGTAAAGGCGATCTTGGCGATGCGCGGGCTGGTGGCGAGCGGCTTACCGGCCTCGAGGCCGAAGCCGTTGACGATGTTGAGGACGCCGGGCGGCAAGAGATCGGCGATGAGTTCGGCGAGGACCAGGATGGAGGCCGGCGTCTGCTCGGCCGGCTTCAGCACGACGCAGTTTCCGGCGGCGAGCGCCGGCGCAACCTTCCAGGCGGCCATCAGGATCGGGAAGTTCCACGGGATGATCTGGCCGACGACGCCGAGCGGCTCATGGAAATGATAGGCGATGGTGTCATGGTCGATCTCGCCGATCGAGCCTTCCTGCGCGCGGATGCAGGCGGCAAAATAGCGGAAGTGGTCGATCGCCAGCGGAATGTCGGCGGCCATCGTCTCGCGGATCGGCTTGCCGTTGTCCCAGGACTCGGCCCGGGCCAGAAGCTCGAGATTGTCCTCCATCCGCGAGGCGATCTTCATCAGGATGTTGGAGCGCTCGGTCGTCGAGGTCCGGCCCCATTTTTCCTTGGCGGCATGAGCCGCATCGAGCGCGAGCTCGATATCGGCCGCATCCGACCGGGCGACCTGGCAGAGCGTGCCGCCGGTGATCGGCGTCATATTGTCGAAATAGCGGCCGGCAACAGGCTCGCGCCACTTCCCGCCGATGAAGTTGCCGTACTTGAGCTTGTAGGGGTTCTCGAGGATCTTCTGATGCAGCATGACTTCCTCCCTTTGGAAAAGAAACAGCACTCCGATTGCTGTGGAAGGAAGGGTGCAGGCGAATTCGGTTTTCCGATAGGGAGGCTCCGCGCTCGGGGAGCGGCATGTGTTTCAGAATTGAGACAGGCGGGCGGAGGCTGTCGTGCTGCAGCGCAGCAATGGTCGAATGTGAGGGGTTCGCGGGCTTGGCTGCCCCTCATCCGCCTGCCGGCACCTTCTCCCCGCAAGCGGGGCGAAGGGATATGCGGCGCCGCCTTCGTCCCCTCTCCCCGCATGCGGGGAGAGGGTTAGGGTGAGGGGATCTTCCTGTGAGAAGGCCTTCTTGGCGCAACCACTTAGTTCAACGAAAGCCGCTTCATCTTGCGGTAAAGCGTGGCGCGGCTGATGCCGAGGAGGTCGGCCGCCATCGAGACGTTGCCGTTGGTGCGCGAGAGCACGCGGCGCAGGGCCGCCCGCTCGGCGTCGGGCAAGGCCCCGCCCTCGCGGGGCAGGTCTTCCTGAAGCAGGTCGGAGGCCGGGATTCCGGCGGCGATGCGCTTGTCGTCGAGCCCGAGCCATTGCCGGGCCGCCCGGGTGGCGCCGAGAACGAGATCGTCGCGGTCGACCGCGAGCAGCGCCGGCCCCGCCCGGTCGACCGGCACGAGCACGATGCGCGCGCCCGCGAAGGCGCGGCGGAACAGGTTGGCCTCGATACGGGCCGCCGCGTCGCGCACGGCCTGGGAAAGGATCGACAGCACCGCCTCCGAGGCATCCTCGCGGCAGGTGGAGATATCGATCGCCGCAGCAAGGCGCCCGGTTTCACCACGGATCGGCGCCGTGGTGCAGCTCAGACCGATATTGCTGCTGAGGAAATGCTGATCCCGGTGGATGACGACGGGTCGCTCGTCGACGATCGCCGTGCCGATACCGTTGGTCCCGACACTCGCCTCGCTCCACACTGTCCCCGACCAGAGGCCGACGCCGCGAAAATCCGCGTCGTCGCCGCCGGCGCCGCGGCGCTCGAGCGCGACGCCGTTCTCATCGGTCAGCAGCAGGCAGTAGCCCGCCTTGCCCACCATGGCAAAAAGCCGGTCGAGCTCGCCCGTTGCCTCCGCGATCAGCGCCCCCGAGCGCTCGCGCGCCTGCCGCAACTCGCTCTCGCTGAGACGCC
Source organism: Sinorhizobium saheli (assembly GCF_001651875.1). Lineage (GTDB taxonomy): Bacteria > Pseudomonadota > Alphaproteobacteria > Rhizobiales > Rhizobiaceae > Sinorhizobium > Sinorhizobium saheli. The sequence continues at coordinate 108,370 of NZ_LNQB01000068.1, read as the reverse complement.
AGGGCAGCCGCGCCTCTTCCGGAGCAAGACCGTGAACGGTCATGCAGCGCCGCCACGAGGCGGCGACCGGCGAACTGGCGGCGGCGGACGGCTGATGCGTGACTCGGTAGACATGCTCCGAGTGATCTCTGTTCGAAGCCATTCGGTTCCTCCCTGGACCACGTGCGACACGCGTCGAGACGACGCAAATCATAAGCGTGATCGATCCTCGCAAGTGCAACGCGGACGGAAACCATCCCCCTTCGCAAGGCGTCCCCCCGCGGACCGGCGCGCGGCTCTCCCCGCTCTCCGCTGCTCGCGTCCGGCGCCACTATAGGCATCAATTCTGCGAGAGGTCCATCCAGACGAAGGTCGCCCCCTTGCGCCTCGAGCGGTGGACAGCCCCGCCGGATGTGCTACTCGGTTGGGGCAGCTACCGCGACTCGCCCAACAACAACCGATTCGTCCGCCATGTTTCGTGACTTTTCCGTTCAAAGCCTGTTCATGGGCCTGCTCATTGCCTTTGTCGGCTTCGCCAGCTCCTTCGCCGTCGTCCTGCACGGCCTCACCGGCGTCGGCGCGAGCGACGCGCAAGCCGCCTCGGGCCTGATGGCGCTGTCGATTTCCATGGGTGTCTGCGCCATCGTCATCAGCGCCGTCACGCGGCTTCCCGTCAGCATCGCCTGGTCGACGCCTGGCGCGGCCTTGCTCGCAAGCGCGGGCGCCGTCGAAGGCGGCTTCAGCGCCGCCGTCGGCGCCTTCCTGGTCTGCGGCCTGCTGGTCGTCATCGCCGGCCTCTGGAAGCCGCTCGGCCGGATGGTCTCCTCCATCCCGCCGGCTCTGGCGAATGCGATGCTCGCGGGCGTGCTCCTGAGCCTCTGCTTCGCGCCTGCAAAGGCGATCGCCTTCAACCCGCTCCTCGGCCTGCCGATCGTGCTTGCCTGGGCGCTCGTCGGCAGCGTCAACAGGCTTTACGCCGTGCCGGCGGCGCTGCTCGCCTTCGTCGTCGTCATCGCGCTCGGCGTCGAGATGCCGGCGGGCGCGCTCGGCGGTCTTTCCGCCGCGCTCGTGCCGAAGGCGGAGTTCGTCGCGCCGGCCTTCAACGCCGCGGCAACGGTCAGCATCGCGCTGCCGCTCTTCATCGTCACCATGGCGTCGCAGAACATTCCCGGCATCGCCGTGCTGAAGGTCAACGACTATCATCCCGCCCCGGGTCCGCTTTTCGCGACGACCGGTTTCTTCTCGATGCTGAGCGCCCCCTTCGGCGGTCACGCGGTCAACCTGGCGGCGATCACCGCGGCGATGTGTGCCGGCGCCGATTCCCATCCCGACCGCGCACGCCGCTACTGGTCGGCGATCAACGCCGGCATTGCCTATATCGCCTTCGGCCTGCTCGCCGGCGCGGTGACGACCTTCGTCGGCCTCGCTCCGCCGGTGCTGATCGAAGCCGTGGCCGGGCTCGCGCTGATCGGCGCCTTCTCGAGCTCCGCCATGGCCGCCTTCACCGAAGCCGAGACGCGCGAAGCCGCCGCGATCACCTTCCTCGTCACCGCCTCGGGCGTCAGCCTCGCCAACGTCTCCGGCGCCTTCTGGGGCCTCGTCGCCGGCGGCCTCATGCTTGCGCTCGCGCGCCTGGCGAAACGCAGGGCGTGACGCAAGGTTTGCGGCGCGATCGGCAAAACGAGGACCTGACGGCCCGCGCCTTGCAATTCCGCCTGTTCTCGGCTATGGACCCCGCGTCCGCGCAGACACCCTTGGAGGCACCGCGGATGAAGCCGCCATGCGGCTTCAGGTTTTTCCGCCCCCGGGTCTCTTGACCCCTTGGCGGACGAACTCTCCAAATAACCAGAAAGGTCTACCCATGAGCCAGACTTACGAGCTCAAGGCCGAGACGCGCGAACGGGTTGGTAAGGGGTCCTCCCGCGAACTTCGCCGCAACGGTCTTATTCCCGCCGTCATCTATGGTGACAAGCAGCCCCCGCTTTCCATCGCACTGTCCACCAAGGACGTGACGATGAAGATCCATGCCGGCGGTTTCATGACCACCGTCGCCGTCATCGACGTCAATGGCGAGAAGATCCGCGTCCTGCCGAAGGACTATCAGCTCGATCCGGTCCGCGACTTCACCATGCATGTCGACTTCCTGCGCGTCTCGAAGGACAGCCAGGTTTCGGTTCAGGTTCCGGTTCACTTCGAAAACGAAGAGAAGTCCCCGGGTCTGAAGCGCGGCGGCGCACTCAACATCGTTCGCCATGAAGTCGAACTGAACGTTTCCGCCGACAGCATCCCGGAATTCCTGACGGTCGACCTCACCGGCCTCAACATCGGCGACACGGTCCACATCTCGGACATCAAGCTTCCGGCAGGCGCCACCCCGGTCATCAGCGATCGCGACTTCACGGTCGCCACGATCGCCGGCCGCGTGATGGAAGCCGAAGGCGAAGCAGCAGAGGCCGAGGGCGAAGCCGAGGCTTGATGCAGCTTCATGCGACCGGCCGGCACCGCCTGCCCTGTCGCGCTCATCATTGAAGAGAACCCGTCCCGGGATCGCCTGGGGCGGGTTCTTTCTTTCTGGGGAATGCCCGGCATGGTAGCAGGCGTCTTTTTCCGAAAACCGCAATGCGGCTTCAGCAACATTTAAGGATTTGATGATGTTCTGCCGCAGGGGAGTAGGTGGCAGTCCGAGAGAATCCGAAATGAACAGAGCGAAAACGTCCGCCGGGGGGAGCATCCGATGATGCATTCGGTGGAGAACCGTTTCATTGCCATTATCTGCGGGGCGATGCTCGCTTTCGTTGCACCGCTGCTCGCTCTTTTCCTGACCATATCCACCGAGCGGCTCGCGCGCGAGCGCCTGCACAACGTCGAATTCCTGATGGAGGCGAGCGCCGAAGCCATCGCCAAGCCCATGTGGGACTTCGACCAGGACGGCATCGAGCGGATCGCCCGCTCGCTGATGAACGCCACCGATGTCGAGGCGGTCGTCATTCGCGATGCGACGGGCAACGTCCTTGCCCATCTGGGGCCCGGCGTCGAGGCTGCGAAGCAACGGCTGCTGAAGACCGCCATCTCCTACGACGGCGTCGACGGCGCCAAATCCGTGGGCACGCTCGAAGTCCGCGTTCCCGCATCCGGCATCCTTTCGCGCTTCAGCAAGGACGAGTGGGCGATCCTAGGCATTCTTCTGTTTGCGGTGGCGGTCGTCTTTGCGGCGGCGCTAATCGGCAACCGTTTCACGGTCATGCGCCCGCTGATGCGCCTGACGGCAGCGATCGAGGCGACGCGGCGGCTCGGCTCACGCCATCGGGTCGATTGGACCTCGGATGACGAGATGGGCACGCTTGCCGCAAACTTCAACGAGATGCAGGATCGGCTGGAGCGCGAGGAGCAGGAACTGAAGGTCGCGCATCGCCGCGCCACCGAAATCTACAACCTCACGCCGGCCATGCTGTTCTCGCTCGATGCCGAAGGCCGCCTCACCGCCGTCAGCGATTATTGGCTGCTTGCGACCGGCTACGCCCGCGAAGCGGTCATCGGCCGGAACTTCACCGATTTCGTCGACCCGAACTGGCACGAGGCCCATCGCCTGCACGTGCAGTCGACCGCCCCCGGCAACGGCACGATCCGCGAAGTCACCCTGCCCTTCCGCAAGGCCGACGGCGAATTCATGACCGTGCTCATCCTCGAGACGGAGACCGGCAGCAACGGACTGTCGCTTTCGGTGATGACCGACGTGACGGCCCTCAAGCAGGCCGAAAGCCGCAACCATGCCCAGGCGATCACCGACCACCTGACGGGCCTCCTCAACCGCCAGGGCTTCGAAAGCGCGCTGGATGAGGCGATCCGGAGCGCCGACGAATGCGGCATGCAGCTTGCCTGCCTTTTCATCGATCTCGATCGCTTCAAGTGGATCAACGACAATTTCGGCCACGCCACCGGCGACGCGGTGCTCCGCCAGACGGTGGAACTGATCCGCGCGACGCTCGGCCCCGGAGACGTGATGGCGCGGCTTGGCGGCGACGAATTCGCCATCCTCGTTGCCGCCGCCGAAGTCGTCGACCTCGCGAGCGAAATCGGCGAGCGGATCTGCGCGGCGCTGCGCGAGCCGATGCCGGTCGCCGGCAACGAGCTCTCCGTCAGCGCCAGCGTCGGCATTTCCGTCTACCCCGCCCATGCCACGGGCGCTGCAGACCTCCTGCTCAAGGCCGACATGGCGATGTATGCGCGCAAGCGCGACGGCAAGAACGGCCAGCAGATCTTCGACGCGGGCATGCTCGATGCGGCACGCGAGCGCCACGAGATCGAACAATGCATCGAGGCGGGCCTGAGGGAAGACTGGTTCGAGACCTGGCTGCAGCCGATCGTCAGCCTTGGCGATGGCAAGATCGTCGGCTTCGAGGCGCTGATGCGGCTCAACCATCCCGAAAAGGGGCTCATGCCGCCCGGCAAGATCATCGGCATCGCCGAGGAGACCGGCACGATCGGCCGCATCGGCGAGCGCGTGCTGGAAAAGGCGATCCGTCACCTCGCGGCGATCGCCGCGCTCGACGGAACCCAGGACACCTATCTCGCCGTGAACTTCTCGCCGCTGCAGTTCGAGATCACCCTCCCGCACAAGCTCGCGGCGCTCCTGCTCAAGCACCATATCTCGCCGCAGCGGATCGTCATCGAGATCACCGAAGCGGTGCTGATGCTCGACAATCCGGAGGTCCATGCCGTCCTGAAGCAGCTCAACGAATTCGGCTGCCGGATCGCCCTCGACGATTTCGGCACCGGCTATTCCTCGCTCAGCTATCTCAACCGGTTCCCCGTCGACATCGTCAAGGTCGACCAGTCCTTCACCCGCTCGCTGAGCTCCAATGCGGTGGACGTCAGGCGCAAGAGCAGGATGCTCATCAAGGGCATTCGCACCATCTCGCACCAGATGGGATGCACCGTCGTTGCCGAAGGCATCGAGACTGAGGATCAATGGCAGCTTTTGCGCAAGCTTGGTGTGGATAATGGCCAGGGCTATCTCTTCAGCCGGCCCATGCCGATCAACGACATGGTGGCGATGCTGGAGAACGAATCGGAAGCCAAGGCGAGCCATCAGGCTTAGAGCATTTTGCAGTCGGGTGAAGGCACCTGGCGTCGCACAAATGCGGCAAAAACAATGAAATAGAGCGGTGCGCGAACGCATGTGAGTGCATCCGCTCTAGCGCCAACATGAAAAGGAAAATGGGCATGAAGCAATTGATCGTGGCACTCTTCCTCGGTCTTGCCGCCACCGCCCATGCGGAAACGATCCATTTTGTCACCGAAGAATATCCCCCCTACAACTTCACCGACGGGAAGGGCGCAAGCGGTGCGTCGGTCGAACAGGTCGAACTGATCGCGAAGGCGCTCGACCTGCCTTACGAGATCGAGGTCCTGCCCTGGGCGCGAGCCTTTGCGCTTGCGGAAGCCCAGCCGTTCCATTGCGTCTTCACCACGGGTCACGATGCCGAACGGGACAGGAAGTTCAAATGGGTCGAGCCGCTGCTCGTCGACCAGATGATCATGGTGCGCCGCAAGGGCTCGGCCGTCGCACCGCGCTCGGTCGAGGCGGCGCAACAGTTCGTCATTGGGACGCAGCGCGAGGACTTTTCCGCCACCTATCTCAAGGAACACGGCTTCCGGAAAATCGACTATGCCGCCAATCTCGACTCGACGCTCAAGAAGCTCGTGGCCGGCCGCATCGATCTGATGATGACTTCCCAGAAGACGTTCGAGAGCATGCGCAGCGACGGAATGCCGGTCGAGGCGGCGCTGGTGCTCGAAGGCAAGCAATACGGGATTGCCTGCCACCGCGACATGCCGGCCGAAATCATCGCCCGCCTGCAGTCCGAGCTCGATCGCCTCATCGCCGATGGGACGCAGAACCGGATCTTCGAGCGCTACGGCCTGCCGCCGACCCGCATCGAGCAGGCGGCGAAATAGGCATTGACTTTGGCCCGGTCGCGATGATCTTGGGGTTGAATAACGGAACAGGGGTGATTGCCCCTCACCCTAACCCTCTCCCCGCAAGCGGGGAGAGGGACTCTAGCGGCGCGGCATACCCCTTCTCCCCGCCTGCGGGGAGAAGGCTGCGGCAGCGGGATGAGGGGCAAAAAGGGCGCTTCCGCGCCGTTCCACTCCGCCCGTGGAGCAAATGCGCATCAGGAGCTTGCCGACATGCTGATCATCGCCGGACTTGGCAATCCAGGCCCGAAATACGCCGGCAACCGCCACAACATCGGCTTCATGGCGGCCGATGCCATTCAGCGGCGTCACGGTTTCTCCTCCTGGTCGAAGAAGTTCAAGTCCGAGATCGCCGAAGGCGAGATCGGCGGCGAGCGCGTGCTCCTGGTGAAGCCGCAGACCTTCATGAATCTTTCCGGCGAAGCCGTGGGCGAGGCCATGCGCTTCTACAAGCTGGCGCCCGAGGATATCGTCGTCATCTATGACGAGCTGGACCTGCCGGCCGGCAAGGCGCGGATCAAGACCGGGGGCGGCCACGGCGGCCACAACGGCATCAAGTCGATCGACGCCCATTGCGGCAAGGACTACCGCCGCCTGCGCCTCGGCATCGGCCATCCGGGCGTAAAGGAGCTGGTGCATGCCCATGTGCTCGGCGACTTCGCCAAGGCCGACCAGGCCTGGCTTTCACCGCTGCTGGACACGATCGCCGACAATGCGGCGATGCTGGTGAAGGGCGAGGAGTCGCAACTCCTGAACAAGATCGCGCTCGCGACGGGCGGCAAGCCGGAGGCGGAAAAGCCCGGGGCGTCGAAGAAGCCGGCGGCGCAGTCGCACATCCACCAGGCCCGCGCCGCGGCCCAGCCGAAGAAGCTCCCGGCAACCGGTCCGATGGCCGAAATGCTGAAGAAGATGTTCGGCTCGAAGGGGGACTGACGCACGCCGCGCAGAATTGGGCGGCGACCAGGACCGTCACTCCTCCGGTTCGGTCGTGAACATGAGCGGGAAGCCGACTTCCTTGCCGAGGTCGGTCGCCTCCTTGGCCTTGGTTTCAGCGACATCCTTGGCGCAGATCACCACGACCGATGTGCCGAGCTTGTGCGCCGTCATCATCACCCGATAGCCGGTCTCCTCGCTCATCCGGAAGACGGCCTTCAGCACCATCACGACGAACTCGCGCGGCGTGTAATCGTCGTTGACGAGGATGACCTTGTAGAGCCTCGGCCGTTCCAGCTTCGGCTTCGACCTGGTTTTCCGTTTTGCGGCAACGTCACTGTCACTCATCGGAAGCCCACCGGTTGACGTCACGAGGAGGCGGTTACGATCGCCGGGACCCGCCGGCACCGCGACCGGGACATTCGCGGGGAAAGGCGCTCGGGCACGCCCGGATATGCGCGAAGAGCTTGACCGCTTCTCTCCTTTATCCCATAGCCACGCCCAAGCAATCAAGAATGACAGGTTTTGGCCATGGGCTTCAAATGCGGTATCGTCGGGCTGCCGAATGTCGGCAAGTCCACACTCTTCAATGCACTGACCAAGACGGCGGCGGCACAGGCGGCGAACTATCCCTTCTGCACGATCGAGCCGAACACCGGCGAGGTCGCCGTTCCCGATCCGCGCATGCGCAAGCTCGCCGACGTCGCCAAGTCGAAGGAGATCATCCCGACGAGGATTTCCTTCGTCGATATCGCGGGTCTCGTCCGCGGCGCATCGAAGGGCGAAGGCCTCGGCAACCAGTTCCTCGCCAATATCCGCGAGGTCGACGCCGTGGTGCACGTGTTGCGCTGCTTCGAGGACGACGACATCACCCATGTCGAAGGCCGCATTCATCCGGTCGAGGACGCCGAGACGATCGAGACCGAGCTGATGCTTGCCGATCTCGAAAGCCTCGAGCGGCGCACCGAACAGACGCGCAAGCGCGCGACCGGCAAGGACAAGGACTCGATGGCGCAGCTTCCGATCATGGAAGCCTCGCTGAAGCTCCTGCAGGAAGGCAAGCCGGTCCGCACCCTGCTGGCGAAGCTCGATGCGGACGAACTGCGCATCCTGCAGGGCCTCAACCTGCTCACCGCCCACCCGGTTCTCTACGTCTGCAATGTCGCCGAAAGCGATGCGGCGACCGGCAACGAGCACACCCGCGCCGTCGAAAAGATGGCGAAGGAGCAAGGCGCCGAAACCGTCATCATCTCGGCGGCGATCGAATCCGAGGTCGCGCAGTTGCCGGAAGAGGAAGCGACGGAATTCCTGGCCGCGCTCGGTCTCGAAGAGGCCGGCCTCGACCGGCTGATCCGCGCCGGCTACAAGCTGCTCGATCTCATCACCTATTTCACGGTCGGGCCGAAGGAGACGCGCGCCTGGACGATTCCGCGCGGCACCAAGGCGCCGCAGGCCGCCGGCGTCATCCATACGGATTTCGAGCGCGGCTTCATCCGCGCCAACACCATCGCCTATGACGATTACATCGCCTATGGCGGCGAAAACGGTGCCAAGGAAGCGGGCAAGGCACGCGACGAAGGCAAGGAATACGTCGTCCAGGACGGCGACGTCATTCACTTCCGCTTCAATACCTAAAACGGAGCGTCCAACAGGCCGTCCATCCGGTCTCGACCGGGAAAGCTGATGTTGTCGAAGCTTCAGTGATTCTCAGGGGACCGAATGGACGTCGAAACCAAATACCCGCCTCACACCTCGCAGTCGAGCGGTCATCGCGCAACGCGTGCTCACCGAAAGACAGCGGCCGCTGGAGGCCGTCAGCGCGTGGCAGGTAGGCGCGTCGTTATGGCATCCGGTAACAGCCGCATCACCACGCGGCGCAGCGCCTGCCAGAAAATCCCTATGACAAGCACCGTCAGGCCAACGGCGGCGAACACGACGAAGACGTAGGTGTCGAATGAGACGCCCGCTTCGTTGAGGATGACCCAGATCGCGCCGCCGAGCGACAACAGGCCCGAAGTGACGAACGCCCGACGGTCGATCACCAAGCCGATTGTCATCAAAAATGCGACAAGAAGCACAACAGCCGCTGCGCGACCCAGGTCCCCCTCGCCGCTCAACCAAAACGCCTCGCCGCCGGTGATCAAACCGAGCATCGCATAGAACAATCCCGGCGCCGCTGCCATATGCAGCCAGAACGCGGTGTCCGAGCGCGGCGTCACGCGCCGCGGATCCGAAATGTCATATCGAAGTGCTGCTGCGAAAACCGCCAGCGCCGCGATGAACACGATGCTGGAGAGCAGATACGGATCCAGGCCAGCGTCGATTCTCCACGCCTCCCAAAGGACGAAGAGCACGAGGATGACTGCAGCGGCAGCGACCGAGAGCAGGAACAGCGCGAGCGACAGGGGCACCCGGTAACGCCAATAGAACAAGCAGAGCGGCAGCGGAAAGGCCCAAACGAAGATCACTCCTCGGGTAAACCGCTCCCACTCCTGGTCGGTCACGAAGTCCTGCGCCGCAATGGCGACGCACCAAACCATTGCGAGTGACAGGCTAACCGCAGGCAAGGCCAGCCTCTGCCGCCGAACCAGTATTTCGGCGAGCACCAGGATCGCAGGCAGCAGGATGAGTACGCCGCCAATGCCGGAAAGCCCCACCAGGGCAATGACGACCCCGATCGTGATCAGGATGTCATGAAATCCTCTTAGAAACAGCGGCTGCTCGCTGTCTTCCGCCGTCTTGATTTCGGCGGGGGTGCCCGCCCGCAAGGCTGCGTCACGGCCGCCTGTACCAATGCCGCGCTCCAGGAGATATGCTTCCAGGGCCCCTACCTGATGCGGCAAGATGATCCCCTTGTCGGCAGCGGCGGCAAGTGCTGTGTTCAGTTCGGTCAAGATTTGCTCCTTGTACAGGCGGGACGGCGCAACCCCAAGTAAGTGGTTGCATGAACCGGCGTCAAGCGCCATGTGGAGCTGTCAGATCCCGCCAGAGAGGGCGGCGCAACATGAGGAAGTCGGCATGCTCTATTTCGAGGATTTTTCGCCGGGACGGCGCTTTGATTATCGCCCGGTCCAGATGCGAACGGCAGACATGATCGCTTTCGCCAAGGAATTCGATCCGCAGCCGATGCACCTCGACGAAGAGGCGGGCAAGGGCAGCATTCTCGGCGGCCTCTCCGCTTCCGGCTGGCACACGAGCGCCATCGGCATGCGGATGATGATCGATGCCTTTCTCGGCAATTCCTCCTCGCAAGGCTCGCCGGGCATCGACTTCATGGAGTGGAAGAAGCCGGTCCTTGCCGGCGATCTGCTCTCGGGCTTCAGCCTGGTGCTGGAATCGCGCCAATCGAAGTCGAAACCCGCGATCGGCATCGTCAAGTTCCGCAACGAAATCGAGAACCAGAACGGCGAAGCCGTGGCGGTCTCGGAATGCTCGGTCATGTTCCGCCGGCGCGACGCGGAGCGCCGGGCATGATGACGCTCGCACAACTTTACGAAGCCGGCCGAAGGGTCGTGATCGGCAGCCTGACCTTCGCCGCCGAGGACATTATCCGCTTCGCCCGCGATTTCGACCCGCAGCCCTTTCATCTCGACGAGGAAGAGGCGAGGCACTCGCTCTTCGGCGGTCTCTGCGCCTCCGGCTGGCACACCAGTGCCGGCTGGATGCACTGCTTCGTCGAATTCTGGAAGGGTGAGATCCAACGGCTCGCCGCCGAAGGCCTGCACGCGCCGAAGCTCGGCCCCTCGCCCGGCTTCCGTGAGCTCAAGTGGCTGAAGCCGGTCTATGCCGGCGACACGATCACCTATGCGGTCACGCTGATCGAGGCCCGCGTGGTCGCGTCGCGCCCCGGCTGGCGGATCAACACGATCCTCTGCGAAGGCGAAAACCAGCACGGCGAGGCGGTGATCCGCTTCGAAAGCAAGGTCATAGAATTTGCGTGAGGCGGACCGGGAAGCCGCTGGAAACGGCGGCTCCTTCCTCTCTCAATGCCCCTCGAACGCGATCAGCGTCCGGACATCGACGCCGAGCGCCTCGAGTTTCTTGCGGCCGCCAAGCTCGGGCAGGTCGATGATGAAGCAGGCGGCGACGATCTCCGCGCCCATCTGCCGCAGGAGCTTGACCGCGCCTTCCGCCGTGCCGCCGGTCGCAATCAGATCGTCGACAAGGATCACCTTCTCTCCGGGAACGATCGCATCGCGATGCATCTCCATCTCGTCGACGCCGTATTCCAGGCTGTAGGCGATCCTGACGGTATCGTAGGGAAGCTTGCCCTTCTTGCGGATGGGCACGAAGCCGGCCGAAAGCTGGTGCGCGATCGCACCGCCCAGAATGAAGCCGCGCGCCTCGATGCCGGCGATCTTGTCGATCTTGTTGCCGGCATAGGGTTGGACCAGTTCGTCGATCGCCCGGCGGAAGGCCCGCGGATTGCCGAGCAAGGTGGTGATGTCACGGAAAACGATGCCCGGCTTCGGATAGTCCGGGATGCTGCGGATGGCGGAAATCAGTTCCGATTGAATGGCGGTCATGTCTCGAAGCGGGCCTTTGTCTTGCGGGATCGCATAGCCATAGCATCAAGGAACCGCGTGACGACAGGATTTTCTCCACTCACGTCGCAGAACGCAGCTTCATGATGTCGGCGGTCGAGGCAAGCAACAGTATATCGGCACAACCGGAACGATTTGGCCGCGGCACGGGTTGATGCTAGGCTTTTCCAGGCTTTGCCGATTGCAGACGATTGAAGGAAGGAGGAACGTCATGCGCCTGTTCGAATGCGGTTCGCTCGTCCCGGGTTGTCCCTGGCACACTCGCGCCGACGAAGATGCGGAGATCGTCCGCCGCGCGGTGGAGCACATGCGCGAAACCCATGGGGAAACCGTCATCCGCGAAAACATGATCGAGAACATCAAGGCTCGCATCGTCGACGAGACCGAGGCGGCCTGACCGCGCGGACGAGTGCCGGCTCAGGCCGGCCGCACCAGGGATTCGAGCCGGGCGAGGAGCGTCGCCCGGTCGATGGCGAAATTCCTTTCGATCCAGAGATTTTCGAGTTCCGCCAGCGTCTCCCCGACCCTCGGGCCGGCGGGAACCCCAGCCTTCAGGACGTCCGCGCCGCTCAACGGAAATGCCGGCCGCTGCCACTTCTCCGCCCGCGCGAGCAACCGCTGATACGACGCGCTTTCGGCAAGGAATGCCGGGTCGGTTTCGGCTTTGCGGCGAGCCGAGGCGAGCGAGAGTTTTAGCCGCGCGACAATCCCTTCGCTGCCATGACGATAGAGTTGGCGGTCGAGGGCCGCGTCCGCCAGCTTGGCGGCAATCGCCGGAGCCTTGGCGAAACGGTCCAGATAGGCGGCTTCCGCCTTCGACAGCCGCAACCGCTTCGCCATCGCTTCGAGCCGCTCGGCGTCCGGGGGAACGATCGCCGCCAACCGCAACAGCGGATCGGGCCGCCAGGAGAAGCTCTTCCCCGCCGCAATCAGGGCCGGGATCGCGTCGATACCCCATTTCTCGCTTTCCGGCAGGACCTCGCCGAGCACGCCCGCCTGGCGCATCCAGAGAAGCGCGCGGCCCGGATCCTCGGCGGCAAGCAGCTTCTTCGTCTCGCTCCAGACCCGCTCGGCGGAAAGGGTCGCGAGTTTCGCGCGCGCCTGCGCGCAGGCTTTCAGACCCTCGGCATCCGGCCGGCCGCTGCCGTAATGGGCGAAGAAACGGAAGAAGCGCAGGATTCTGAGATAATCTTCCGCGACCCGTTCGGCGGCGTTGCCGATGAAGCGCAAGGTGCGGCTTTCGATGTCCGCAAGCCCGCCGACATAGTCGAGGACCTCTCCCTCGCTGTTCGCATAAAGGGCGTTGATCGTGAAATCGCGCCGTTCCGCATCCGCTTTCCAATCGGTCCCGAAAGCCACTTCGGCCCGACGCCCGTCGGTGGCGACGTCGCGGCGCAGCGTCGTGATCTCGTGGGGCTCGCCATCGACGACGAGCGTGACGGTGCCATGGTCGATGCCCGTCGGCACCGCCTTGATGCCGGCCGCCTTCGCCTTCTCGGCCACGTCCTCGGGTCGCCAGGTGGTCGCCAGGTCGACATCGGCAACCGGCAGGCCCATCAGGCTGTTGCGGATCGCCCCGCCGACGATGCGGACCTCGCCGCCGTCGACGTTCAAGAGGCCGAAGATGCGCTGCAGCGAAGGCGCCTGAAACCAGGGCTCGGCGGCAATCGAGGTCATGCGTAGAGCCTCTCGTAGAGCATGCGGACGATTCCCGCGGTGATTCCCCAGATGTTCCGGTCGCCATAGGGCATGCTGTAGAACTGCCGCTCCTCGCCCTGCCAGTGGCGGCTGCCACGGCCGTGATTGTCGGGGTTCATCAGGAACGACAGCGGCACCTCGAACACGCTTTCCACTTCCTCCGGATTAGGTATGAGCTCGAAGCCCGGCTGGACCACCGCAAGCACCGGCGTGATGCGGAAACCGGACATTGCCATGTAGTGCGGCAGTCGGCCAATGGTCTCGACGAAGCGCGGATCGAGCCCGATCTCCTCCTGCGCCTCGCGCAGTGCGGCAACCTCGATGGACCGGTCCTCGGGATCGACGGCTCCGCCCGGAAAGGCGACCTGGCCGGAATGCTTGCGCAGGTGCGAGGTGCGCTGGGTGAAGATCACGCTCGCATCCTCGCCGCTGTCGACGACGGGCACGAGCACGGCGGCATCCTTCAGATGCAGGGATTCGAGATAGGGCACGATGCCCGGATTGAGCAGGAAGTCGCCATGGTCGCGCCAGGCGGTTTCGACCGGGCCGCCCGATTGCGCATAGGCGCGGCGGCGGAATTCATCGGCGGAGAACGGATGACGGCTCATCGCGACAGTGCTTCCAGCTCGGCCGCCGGCATGATCGGGAAAACCGCCCCGGCCGATTTGACGCAGAACATCTCGATGCCGTCGAAGTCGACCGTCTCGCCGAGGTCGACGAGGTCGTACATGACGGGCCGCGAAACGAGCGCCTCCAGCCGGCCGCGCACATGCAGATAGGGCTTCAGCTCGCGATTGTCGCCGTGGATGACGAAGCGCAACGGGTGCTCCGGGCCGGCCTCGACCACATCGCCGACATTGGTGCGGAAGGTCAGCACATGGGCGTCGTCCCTTGCCGTCACGCTCATTTCGACGGCGATGAAGTGAGCATCGGCCACGCGGATGCCGACTTTTTCCACCGGCGTCACGAGATAGGTACCGCCGTCGTCGTCCTTGCGCAGCACGGTCGAGAACAGCCTGACGAGCGGCTGGCGGCCGATCGGCGTGCCCATATAGAACCAGGTGCCGTCGGCACGGATTTCCATGTCGATGTCGCCGCAGAAAGGCGGATTCCAGCGCTCGACCGGCGGCAGTCCCCTCGCCTCGCCGCCCGTCTGGCCGGCAGCGCGCGTGATCAGCGCGGCGAGGCCCGCCGCATCGCCCGTTTGCCGAATCTTGGCCTCTGCCATTGTTCTGTCCCGTTTGGCCCCGATCTTGCGTGTTGGGCATCCGACGTCTACGAACTGTGCCGTATGCCTCTTGGAACTCACGAGATAGTGCGTTGGCGCCGGCTTGTCAGCCGTTCGCCAGGGTCTAAATTGAAAAATAGGAATTGGCCAGCGGGCGATGACGATTCGTCCGGGCGGCGCGCGGCCGGGGGAGAGCTGTGATGAGTGTGATGAAAAGCGCAACCGAACTGGCCGATGAAAAGGCGATCGTTGCCGCTGCGGAAGCTGCCCTCGGTGAAATCGCGCTCATCCGCGCGGAGATCGGCAAGGTCATCTTCGGTCAGGAGAGCGTCATCGAGCAGACGCTGCTGGCCGTGCTTTCCGGCGGCCATGCGCTGCTTGTCGGCGTGCCCGGCCTTGCCAAGACCAAGCTCGTCGCGACGCTCGGCACCGTTCTCGGGCTCGACAACAGCCGCATCCAGTTCACACCCGACCTGATGCCCTCCGATATCCTGGGCTCCGAGGTGATGGACCAGGACACCGCCGGCCATCGCTCCTTCCGCTTCATTCCCGGCCCGATCTTCACCCAGCTCCTGATGGCCGACGAGATCAACCGGGCCTCGCCGCGCACCCAGTCGGCCCTGTTGCAGGCCATGCAGGAATACCACATCACCGTTGCCGGCGCGCGCAAGGACCTGCCGCAGCCCTTCCATGTGCTTGCGACGCAGAATCCGCTGGAGCAGGAAGGCACCTATCCCTTGCCCGAGGCCCAGCTCGACCGCTTCCTGATGCAGGTCGATGTCGGTTATCCCGAACTCGCCGCCGAGCGCCAGATCCTCCTGGAGACGACAGGCCTCGCCGAGGCAGAGGCGCGGCCGGTGATCAATGCCGAGCGCCTGCAGCAGGTCCAGAGCCTGATCCGCCAGATGCCGGTCGGCGAAAAGGTGGTCGATGCCATCCTGGTGCTCGTGCGTTCCGCCCGTCCCGGCAACGGCAATGCCGCCACCGACAAGAACGTCGCCTGGGGTCCGGGACCGCGCGCCGGACAGGCCCTGATGCTCTGCGCCCGGGCCCGCGCGCTATATGACGGGCGGCTTGCCCCTTCCATCGACGACATCCTTGCGCTTGCCGAACCCGTTCTCCAGCACCGCATGGCGCTGACCTTTGCCGCCCGCGCCGAGGGGATGACCGTGCGCGACGTCATCGCCGACCTGGTGAAGCGAGCCAAGGGATAGCGTATGGCCTCGATCGGGCACATTGTTGCGCGGACTCCCTCTGGCGAGGTCCTGTCGCGCGCGCAGCAGCGCGCGATGCTCGTGCCCGACTGCCTCGTCGAGGCGCGGCGGATCGCCAATACGGTGATCTCGGGCTGGCATGGCCGGCGCAAGCGCGGCATCGGGGAAAACTTCTGGCAATTCCGGCCCTACAGCGAAGGCGAAAGCCTGTCGCGCATCGACTGGCGCCGCTCCGCCAAGGACGACCACACCTACGTCCGCGACCGTGAATGGGAGGCCGCGCACACGATCTGGCTCTGGGCCGATCTTTCGCCCTCGATGATGTACAAGTCGACGCTCGGCGCCGTTTCGAAGGAAAGCCGCGCCCTCGTGCTCATGCTGGCGCTCGCCGAAATTCTTGCCCGCTCCGGCGAACGCATCGGCTGCCCGGGAGTCATGGAGCCGGTCTCGGCCCGCAACGCCGCCGAACGGCTGGCAACGGCCATCATGCTGAGCCCGCTTGCCGAGGGCCTGCCCGAGACCGGCATGATCCGCGGCGCCAGCGATCTGGTGCTGATCGGCGATTTCCTCGATCCGGCGGACGAGGTGATGGAACGGCTCGGACCGCTTGCACGGCGGGGACTGCACGGCCACGTCGTCGAGATCGCCGACCCGGCCGAGGAGGTCTTCCCCTATGCCGGCCGAACCGAATTCACCGATCCGGAGACCGGCGAGAAGCTGACCGCCGGCCGCGCCGAAATCCTGCGCGAGGACTACCAGCGCGCCTATCGCGCCCGCCGTGACAGCCTCGGCGAGAGCCTTCGCCATCTCGGCTGGACCTTCATTCCGCACCGCACCGATCGGCCGGCCTCGGAGGCGCTGGTCGCGGTGCATATGTATCTCTCCGGAATGCCTACCCGGGCGACGCATGGGGGCCTGCGATGATCGGCGGGCTTTCCTTCGCCTTCGCCAACCCGGCCATACTGGCGGCCCTCATCGCGCTGCCGGTGATCTGGTGGCTGCTGCGCATGACGCCGCCGCGGCCGGCGGCGGAAGTCTTTCCGCCGCTGCGCATCCTCGCCTCGGTGATGAAGCGCGAGGAGACGCCTTCGAAGAGCCCCTGGTGGCTGACGCTCCTCAGGATGCTGATGGCGACAGCCGTCATTCTTGCGATCGCCGACCCGGTGTTCAACCCGCGCAGCAACACGCTTGCGACATCCGGGCCGCTCGCGCTCATGATCGACAACAGCTGGGCGACCGCGCCCGATTGGGAGCGGCGGGTCGAGGCCGCCTCGGCGCTCATCGACGATGCCGAGGCGAAGGACCTCGCCGTGTCGATCGTCTTCACCGGCGAGCGCCAGCACGATGCGACGCCGGGATCGGCCGGAACGGCGCGCAATCGCCTCGCCGCAGCCGGCCCAGAACCGCTGCCCGCCGACCGTCGGTCCGCGATCGCCGCCCTGCAGGCGGCCTTCAAGGACGCTCCGCCCGGCACCATCGCCTTCATCACCGACAGCATCGAGGCCCCGGACGGCAAGACGATGGCGGCCCTCGCAGCGATCCGGGCGGGCGGTCTCCGGGTGATCGAGGCGGACGGAAGCGAGGCGGTGGCGCTGACCGATACGAGCAACGAATCGAGCGGCATGTCGGTGACGGCCACACGGCTGAAGACCGACGACCGGCGCACGCTGTCGGTCGTCGCCTACGACACCCGCGGCCGCGCGATCGCCAACGGCGCGATCGATTTCACGCCCGGCGCGGCGACCGCCAAGGGCACCATCGAGGCGCCTTTCGAGTTGCGCAACGACTTCGCCCGCATCGGCATCGATGGCCTCTCGACGGCGGGTGCCACCCACCTCCTGGACGACGGCTTCCGCCGCCGCCGCGTCGCCCTCCTGAGCGGCGAGGCCCGCGACCTCTCCCAGCCGCTGCTGTCGCCGCTCTACTACATCAACCGGGCCCTCGTCCCCTACGCCGATCTCGTCGAGCCGCGCGAGACCGACCTCGCCGTCGCCATTCCGGAACTCCTGGAACAGCGGCCCTCGGTCCTGATCATGGCGGACATCGGCCGCCTGCCGGAGGAAACCTATCCGGTGCTCGCGAAATGGATCGACAATGGCGGCACGCTGATCCGCTTCGCCGGTCCGCGACTGGCCGCCGCGCCCGCCGACGATCCGCTGGTCCCGGTCACGCTTCGGCAGGGCGAGCGCGCGCTCGGCGGCGCGCTGTCCTGGTCCGAGCCGCAGCCGCTTGCCGACTACCCGGCGAACAGCCCCTTCGCCGGCATGCCCCGGCCGACCGACATTCTCGTCAAGCGGCAGGTGCTCGCCGAGCCGACCGCCGACCTTGCCGAGCGCACCTGGGCAAACCTCGCCGACGGCACGCCGCTGGTGACGACGGCGACACGCGGCGCCGGCCGTATCATCCTTTTCCATGTGAGCGCCGAGGCCACCTGGTCGAACCTGCCGATCTCCGGGCATTTCGTCGAAATGCTTCGCCGCAGCGTCCAGCTTTCGCGCAGCGGCGGCATCGCCAGCGAAGGCAAGGCCGTCAAGGCGCAGACGCTGCCGCCCTACCGATTGCTGAACGCCCATGGCCTGCTCGTCGCCGAGACCGGCAACGCCCGTCCGCTCAACGTCGCACCGGGCAAGGAGCCGCTCGCGACGCCGGACAACCCGCCGGGCCTCTACGGCTCCGAGGACGGCTTCACCGCGCTCAACGTGCTGCCGCGCAATGCGGAACTGAAGCGGATGGACATGGTGGCGGCCGGCCCGCACGTCGCCGAACGGCTGGCCGGTGCGGAAAGCTGGTCGCTGAAGCCTGCGCTGATGACGCTTGCGCTCCTGTTGCTGCTCGCCGACGCCGTCATCGTCCTCTTCATGAGCGGCGTCTTCTCGCGCGTCAAAAGGGCGAGCGCCACCGCGGCGACATTGCTGCTCCTCGTGCTCGCCGGCGCGGCCCTCCTGCCGTCACCGCCAGCCCTTGCGGACGACACGCGGCCGGACGACGCGCGCATCCTGGAGCGGCTCGACACGACTCACCTCGCCTATGTCGTCACCGGCGAGGAGGACGTGGATCGTCTCTCCGAAAACGGCCTCAAGGGCCTCACTGATTTCCTGACCTATCGCACCACGCTCGAGCCGGGCGCGCCGGTCGGCCTCGACATCGCGAAGGACGAGCTCAGCTTCTACCCGATCATCTACTGGCCGATCTCGG
Source organism: Sinorhizobium saheli (assembly GCF_001651875.1). GTDB lineage: Bacteria > Pseudomonadota > Alphaproteobacteria > Rhizobiales > Rhizobiaceae > Sinorhizobium > Sinorhizobium saheli. Next base: position 89,600 of record NZ_LNQB01000068.1, on the reverse strand, counting down.
CAAGCGCCCCGATGCCGAACCCGCAGGCAGTCAGCCGCATCGATGCCTATATGCGCGCCGGCGGCACCGTGCTTTTCGACACGCGCGACCAGTTCTCCTCGCTCGGCGCCTCCTCGGGCGGAACCAGCCCGAATGCCGAGCGCCTGCAGGCGATCCTCGCCAATCTCGACATACCGCCGCTGGAACCGGTTCCGGCCGATCATGTGCTGACCAAGGCCTTCTACCTGCTGACGAACTTTCCCGGCCGCTATGCCGGCAGCCCGCTCTGGATCGAGGCGACGTTCGACAACCGCGAGGAGCCGAGCAACCGGCCGGCGCGCTCAGGCGACGGCGTGACGCCGATCATGATCACCGGCAACGACTTCGCCGGCGCCTGGGCGGTGGATGCGAACGGCGCCGCCCTGCTGCCGACCGTGCCGCCGGACGAGATGCAGCGCGAATACGCCTACCGTTCCGGCGTCAACATCATGATGTACATGCTGACCGGCAACTACAAGGCCGACCAGGTGCACGTGCCCGCCCTGCTCGAGCGGCTCGGACAGTGAGGACAGAGCGATGACCATCGTCTTTTCGCCGATCCTCGCCTGGCCCTATCTTGCGGCGCTGGCGCTTGTCGCGGCTGCACTGGCGGCGCTCGGCATCTGGCGGCGCGTGCGCGGCGCCTGGATCCGGGCGGCGGCGCTTGCCGCCTTCTGCCTGGCGCTCGCCAATCCCGTCTTCTTCCAGGAGGAGCGGCAGCCGCTCTCGACCGTCGTCGCCGTCGTCGTCGACCGCAGCCAGAGCCAGGAGAACGGCGACCGCCGCGCCCAGACCGATTCCGCGCTTGCCGAGCTCAAGGAACGCCTTGCCCGCTTTCCGCAGATCGAGACCCGGGTGGTCGAGGCCGCGGACGGCGAGGAGAGCGAGGCCCCCTCGACAAAGCTCTTCGGTGCGCTCGCGACCGCACTCGCCGACGTGCCGCCTGCGCGTGTCGGCGGCGCCATCTTCATCACCGACGGCCAGATCCACGACGTCCCGGACGTGAACCAGAAGCTCGGCGTCGACGCGCCCATCCATGGGCTGATCACCGGCCGGCCGGACGAGTTCGACCGGCGCATCGAGATCGTCAGCGCCCCGCGCTTCGGCATTGTCGGCGAACAGCAGAAAATGACGTTCCGCGTCGTCGACGAGGGTGCGGCCCCGGGCGGCAGCGCCGAAGTGACGATCCGTCTCAACGGCAACGAGATCGCCACCGAGCACGCGGAACCGGGGACGGACGTGCCGTTCAGCTTTACCGTCCCGCGCGGCGGCAACAACATCCTCGAATTCGCCGTCAATGCCATTCCCGGCGAAGTGACGGAGGCCAACAATCGCGCCGTCCACATGCTCGACGGCATTCGCGAGAACCTGCGCGTGCTTCTCGTCTCCGGCGAGCCGCATGCCGGCGAGCGCGCCTGGCGCAATCTTTTGAAATCGGACGCCGCCGTCGATCTCGTCCACTTCACCATTCTGCGGCCGCCGGAGAAACAGGACGGCACCCCGATCAACGAACTCTCGCTCATCGCCTTTCCGACGCGCGAGCTTTTCGTCGACAAGATCAGCGAGTTCGACCTCATCATCTTCGATCGCTACCAGCACCGCGGCGTGCTGCCGATCCTCTACTACGACAACATCGCGCAATATGTGCAGAACGGCGGCGCCCTGCTGATCGCTGCGGGCCCCGAGCATGCCGGCGACGATTCGATCGCCGCGACCCCGCTTTCGGCGGTGCTGCCGGCGACCCCGACCGGCGTCATGAACGAAAAGGCCTTCTTCCCGCGGCTTTCGGAGGAGGGTAAGAAGCATCCGGTCACCCGCGGCCTCGAAGGCGCGTCGAGCGAGCCGCCCGCGTGGGGGCGCTGGTTCCGCACCGTCGATGTCGACAGGCCGCTCGGCCAGACGGTGATGGAAGCGGCCGACGGCAAGCCGCTGCTCGTCCTCAACCGCGTCGGCAAGGGGCGCGTCGCCATGCTGCTCTCCGACCAGGGCTGGCTCTGGGCGCGCGGTTTCGAGGGAGGCGGGCCGCACGTCTCGCTCTATCGCCGCACCGCCCACTGGCTGATGCAGGAGCCGGCGCTCGAGGAGGAGGCTCTGACTGCCCGCGCCCTCGGCCGGACGCTGGAGATCACCCGCCAGACGATCGAGGGGGACCCGGGCCAGGCGACTCTCACCTATCCCTCGGGCCGGACGCAGGACGTCAATCTGGCCGAGCGCGAGCCCGGCCTCTACAAGGCCGAGGTGAAGACCGACGAGATCGGCCTCTTCGAGGTATCGAACGACGAAATGACGACGCTCGTGCATGTCGGCAACGTCGACGCCCCGGAGTTCAAGGCGGCGATCTCGACCGAAGAAAAATTAAGGCCCTGGGCGGAAAAGACCAAGGGCCTCGTCCGCCGACTGGCGGACGCCGACGGCCCGGTCGACCTCCCCTCGATCCTGCCGGTTCGCGGAGCGGTGCGGGTCGCCGACGACCAGCGCCTGTCGTTGCGCATGACCGACGAGACGGTGCTGAAGGGCGTCAACTCGCTGTCGCTCTTCTCCGGCCTGTTCGGTCTCGCCGCCCTGCTCTTCCTCGTCTCCGCCACCTGGTACCGCGAAGGGCGGTAACCGGTGGCGAGGTCACGATCTCGGGCCTGCGCCGCGCAACACATTTGGCGCGGCTTGGGGCGACCAATAAACACCGCCCGCTTCAGGCCGCAGCGCCCTGGGCCTGCGGCGCAGCGGTCTCGGCCGCCGTTACATTGTCGTCCCGCCAGGCGATCACGCCTTCGAGCCGCGCGTGAACGTCGGCGGCGATCGGGACGACCAGCACGCGGGCCGGGTCGACCGGGCCCGGAAAGTCGAGCGCACCGTAGCGCACCTTCTCGAAGCCGAGCGGCTGGTAATAGGGCGGGTCGCCGACGAGGATCACCGCCTCGGAGCCCTTCCGCCGCGCCGCTTCTACGGCGATGCGCACCAGTTCCCGGCCGATGCCCTTGTTCTTATGCGACGGCCGCACCGCAAGCGGGCCAAGCAGATGTCCTTTGACGGACCCCGCCATGACCGGCGTCATCCTGACCGATGCGATCGTTTCGCCGGCGTCGGCGCAGACGAAGGAGAGCGACCGGTCATGCGGCCCCTGTTCGCGAATGCGCGCCGCCGCGCGGGCGAACCGGCCCGGGCCGAAGGCTTCTTCGTTGATGATTTCGATGGCTGCGTCGTGGGACGCGTCTTCAGTCAGATAGACGAGATCGTGCTTTTTCATGGATGTCGAGACCGGCATGCGAACGGAATTGAGATGGCTCGCCCCGAATGGGCGTTCGCAGCATCAGCGTCGTCGCAGGCTTCCCGACAGGATCATGGCTATGGTCGTTTCCCAAGGTGAAAAAGCGTTCGGATCGCCGATAGCAGAAAATCGCCGTCTGTCAAAGCGAAAACGCACTGTTCGGAATTTCGCACCTATTGGCCGCGGCTCTTTGCACTATCTATTGAGACAAGGAAGCCACGGACAGGAGATTGCGCATGGGCAGGCTGGTGGACGGCGTCTGGCAGGACGTCTGGTACGACACGCGTTCAACGAACGGCCATTTCAAGCGCAGCGAGTCGCAGTTCCGCAACTGGGTCACCGCCGATGGTTCGCCCGGCCCTACCGGCGATGGCGGCTTCAAGGCCGAGGCGGGCCGCTATCATCTTTATGTCTCGCTCGCCTGCCCCTGGGCCCACCGCACGCTGATCTTCCGCAAGCTCAAGAAGCTCGAGGAGCTGATCTCGCTCTCGGTCGTCGATCCGCTGATGCTGGCGAACGGCTGGGAATTCAACGACGAGAACGGCAATCCCGATCATCTCTTCGGCTCGCGCGCCCTCTGGCAGGTCTATGTACGCGCCGATCCCGTCTATTCCGGCCGGGCGACGGTGCCGGTTCTTTGGGACAAGCGGAAGAACACCATCGTCTCGAACGAGTCCGCCGAAATCATCCGCATGTTCAACTCGGCCTTCGACCAACTCACCGGGTCGACCGCCGACTTCTGCCCCGAACAGCTGCGGCCGGAAATCGATGCGCTCAACGCCCGCGTCTACGACGCGGTCAACAATGGCGTCTACAAGGCAGGCTTCGCGACCACCCAGGCGGCATACGAGGAGAGCGTGGCGGCGCTCTTCGCCATGCTTGACGAGCTCGACAACCGCCTTGCCTCGCGCCGATATCTCCTCGGCGACCTCATCACCGAAGCCGATTGGCGCCTGTTCACGACGCTCGTCCGCTTCGATCCGGTCTATGTCGGGCATTTCAAATGCAATCTTCGCCGCATCGCCGACTATCCGAACCTCTCCGGCTATCTGCGCGACCTCTATCAGGTGCCGGGCGTCGCCGAGACGGTGAACCTGCACCACATCAAGCAGCACTATTACCGCAGCCACACGATGATCAATCCGAACGGCATCGTGCCGGTCGGACCGGAGATCGACCTCGGCGCGCCGCATGGGCGGGACGGGCTTTGAACGGCGAGCGTCCGCGGCCTTAAGCTCCTACCAGAACGTATCCGGCGTCACCGTTCCGGCAAGTTCGGCGAGCCGGCGCCGCGTTGCGGCCGTGGTGTCCACCGGAAGCGCGTCGGGGGCGAAGAAGCCTGCCGCGACGATTTCGAGATCGGCGACCTTCGGCCGCTCCTGGCGGACGTTGTCGCAGCGGAAGAAGATGACGTGATCGCGCTTGCTGGTGCGCCGGTTGTAATAGACCTGAAAGAGCCGCGGCGGTGCCGTCAGCGCGAGATTGCCTTCCTCCCTGAGCTCGCGCACGAGCCCCTCCACCGCCGTTTCATGACGATCGAGACCGCCGCCCGGGAGGTGCCATCCGGGAAGATACGAATGCTTGACGAGGAAGACCCGCCCCTCCTCGTCGAAACAGGCGGCCCGCACCCCGAGCGTCATGCCGCGGGCGAAGGCAAGATAGACATGGGCAATCCGCGTCAGCAGGCGGAGCCGCCAGTTGAGCGCGTCCGGCGGACGGTCCTCGTCCATATCGATTCTCCTTCGGCACCGCTCCGATTACGGCGACCTTCGCGTGCCCGATCGGGGCGCGCGGCGCCGCAGGGATAATCCATCCAAGTGATTCCCCTGTCGCGGAATATGCGGTAGACGGAGTCGATGTTCAAACTTGCGCATATATCCGACGTCCATCTCGGCCCGTTGCCGGACCTCACTTTCCGCGAGCTCGCCTCCAAGCGGATCACCGGTTTCGTCAATTGGCACAGGAACAGGATACGCCATCTGTTTCCGGGCACGCTCGACTGCCTGATGAAGGACATCGAAAAGCGCAAGCCGGATCACCTCGCGATCACCGGGGACCTCGTCAACCTCGCTTCCTCCCTTGAAATCGAGGCGGTCACCGCCTGGCTCATGGCGGCAGGCGATCCCAAGGACATCTCGATCGTTCCGGGCAACCACGACGCCTATGTGCCGGGCGCCTACGAGAAGACATCGCGTGCGTGGTATCCTTTCATGCGCGGCGACGACAGTCCGGCCGGCTGGCTGAAGGATCACGGCTGCTTTCCCTATATGCGCGTGCGCGGTCCGGTAGCACTCATCGGCTGCTCGACGGCCGTCGCCACGCCGCCCTTCGCCGCCAGCGGCTACTTCGGGCCGCGGCAGGCGCGAGCGACGGTCAACCTTCTGCGCGCGGCCGGCGAGGCCGGGCTCTTCCGCATCGTCATGATCCATCACCCGCCGATCCGCGGCGCGACTTCGATGCACAAGCGCATGATCGGCATCCGCCGGTTCGCCGCCACCGTCTCCTCCGGAGGCGCCGAGCTCGTCCTGCACGGCCACACGCACCTCAACACCGTCTACTGGCTCAAGGGACATGCGGGACCGGTCCCGGTCGTCGGCATCGCGTCCGCCTCGCAGGGCCCCGGCGGCAGCAAGCCGGTCGCGGCCTACAACCTTTTCTCAGTCGACGGCGGGCCCGGAGACTGGCGGCTGACCCGGGAGCGCTTCGCGCTCACTGCCGACGCCACCGACGTCACGCTCGCCGAGACCACGCATTTCTGAAAAATTCGACTGGACCGAATAAATCGCGCACCTCAAGCGTCCTGCTGCAGGTCTCCTTAAATCCATCTCGATTTAAGGACAGCAATTCAAGCCGCTACAGCGACCATTGCGCGCCTGATAAGACGCGCGGCGCTGTAGCCGCTTTCGATGACAACCGCCGGACGCAGCGACAGGTGCACCCGGCGCCGGCGCGATTTTCACGGGAGACAGGCACGATGAACCGCAATGCGACCCTCTTCACCCTCGCGGCCCTCATGACCTCGGTCATGGGCCATGCCGCCCTGGCCGTCGGCGAAGACACCAGCGAGCCGCCGAAGAAGACCAAGACGACCACCCAATGCCGCGACGGCAAGGTCTGGGACGCCAAGTCGAACAGATGCGTCGACGCCAAGAGGAGCGATCTCGGTGACGACGTCCTGTTCGATGCCGCCCGCGAGCTCGCCTATGCCGGCCAATACGAAAATGCGATCAAGGTTCTCGGCGCGATGAAGGAGCAGAAGAGCGCGCGCGTCTTGAACTATCTCGGCTACGCCAACCGCAAGGCGGGCCGGATGGAGGTCGGCATGCAATATTATCGCCGCGCGCTTCAGGCGGACGAGAACTATATCCTCGCGCGCTCCTATATGGGCCAGGCATTGGTCGAGCAGGGCAAGATCGAGGAAGCGAAAGTCCAGCTCATCGAAATCCGCGACCGCGGCGGCGAAGACACATGGGCCTACCGGGCACTGCTGCAGTCTCTCGGGGGTGTTCGCACCTATTGACGGCAGCCTTAGACGATGGAACACGGGACAGTGGGAAAACCGGTGCCGGAACGCAAAAACCGCCTGCCGTTCCGGCTCTTCCCTTGCAGACTTCGGATCAAATGTTTCATATCATGCGCAATGCGTCCGCATGGCGAATAGACGCATGATCCGGCACGTCTCACTGGAAGAGCAATGCGCCCAGCCGCAGATACGAAGGACTTCAGACGCGATCTGGTCAGCATGCTGCCCAAGCTGCGCCGCTTCGCGATGACGCTGACGCGCAACGCCAACGACGCCGACGACCTCGTTCAGGAGGCCTGCGAGCGTGCGATCGCCCGCAGCCACCTATGGAGCGGTGAGGGCCGGCTCGAAAGCTGGATCTACGCCATGACCCGCAATCTTTGGGTCGACGAGGTCCGCAAGCGCAAGGTCCGCGGCGGTGGTGGGATGGTCGACATCTTCGAGCAGGATGAGTTGAACACGGAAGCGGCGGCCGAAAAGGCCGTCTATGCCAGCCAGGTGCAGAAGATGATCCTTTCCATGCCGGAGGGATTGGCCAGCGTCTTTCTGCTCGTCAATGTCGAGGGTTACAGCTACCGGGAAGCGGCGGAGATCCTCGGCATACCGATCGGCACCGTCATGAGCCGGCTGTCGACGGCCCGGCTCCGGCTCGCTGCCATGCTGTCAGAGAATACGGAAAGGAGGGCGTGACGTTGTTGCAGACGAAGGGTGTGGCGCTCGAAGTGCGATTGTCCGCGTATATCGACGGCGAACTCGGCGAAGCCGAGAAGACCGAGCTCGACGCACTGCTGGCGAGCGACGAGGATGCACGGGCCCTGCTCGACAAGCTGAAGGCGGGCAGTGCCTTCGGCAACGGGGCCTTCGAGGATTTCCTCCATGACCCGGTACCGCTTGCGCTGGTGCGCCAGATCAAGCAGGGATCCGGCATCAGCCCGAAGTCCGAGCGCGTCGCCACGGCCAATCTTCCGAAGCGAAGCGCCCATATCTGGCCCCGCATCGTCGCCGCCTCCACCGTCCTGCTGCTGCTTGGCGGCGTCGCCGGCTTCATTCTCGGCAGCGCCACCAACATCGCCGAGCCGACGAGGATGGCTAACGAGCGCTCCTGGCTCGACGAGATCGCCGAATACCACCATGTCTATTCGCGCCAGAGGGAGCACCTTGTCGAAGTGCCGGCAGCGCAGGGCGAAAAGATAGAAACCTGGCTCGCCTCGAGCGTCGGCGTGACCTTCCGGATCCCGACGCTCGACGGCAAGGGCCTGACCTTCGAGGGCGCGCGGCTGCTGGTCGTCGACGGCAACCCGGTCGCCCAGCTCGTCTACCGCGATCGCGAGGGCGAGATCGTCGCCATCTGCTTCCGCAAGCAGGCGGCTGCGCCGCCATCGGGCGACTTCATCGAGACCATTCGCGGCGACCTCGGCTTCGTCTCCTGGCAGAGAAACGGGGCATCCTTCGTGATCGTCGGCCCCTCGTCGAACCCCGCATTGCAGGACCTCGCCGAAACGGCGGCGGCAGCTATCTGATGTGAGATAACGGCGCGGCTTGCGGCTCATCCGCCCTGCCGGCACCTTCTCCCCGTGAAGACGGGGGCGAAGGGACGATACCGCACCGCCCCCGTCCCCTCTCCGCGCATGCGGGAGAGGGTTAGGGTGAGGGGCACAGCCTCCGTAATCCGTGCCCAGCAACCAGTCAGGGCGTTAACGGCCCATCACTTCCAGCACGCGATTGGCCGCCGACACGATCGCTTCCAGGGAGGCGGCGACGATGTTGGTGTTGATGCCGACGCCGAAGAGCGTCCCGCCCGGATACTCGACCTCCACATAGGCGATCGCGGCGGCGTTCGAGCCGTGCTGCAGCGAATGCTCGGAATAGTCCGCTACCGAGAGCTCGATGCCGAGATAGATCGACAGCGCGTTGATGAAGCCGTCGATCGGGCCGGTGCCCTTGCCTTCGATCCGCTTCGTCTCACCCCGATCGGTGATCTCGGCCGCGACGACGCGCAGACCCTTGTGCTCGCCGACCGGATAGGTGTGGTGGTCGACGAACTTGATGCGCGCGCCCGGCTGCTCGACGTAGCACTCGAGGAAGCGCTGGTGGATGCGCTTGGACGGCAATTCCTTGCCTTCCTCGTCGGTGATCCGCTGAATGTCCTCGCGGAACTCGATCTGCAGGTTGCGCGGCAGGTTGATGCCGTAGTCCTCCTGCAGGATATAGGCGATGCCGCCCTTGCCCGACTGGGAATTGATGCGGATGATCGCCTCGTAGCTGCGCCCGACGTCGCGCGGGTCGATCGGCAGGTAAGGCACCTCCCAGATGGGCTTGTTCGCCTGCTTCAAGGCCTTCATGCCCTTGTTGATCGCATCCTGATGCGATCCGGAGAAGGCGGTGTAGACAAGCTCGCCGACATAAGGATGGCGTTCCGGAATGACCATCTGGTTGGAATATTCGTAGACTTCCTTGATCCGCTCGATGTCGGAGCAGTCGAGCGTCGGATCGACACCTTGCGTGAACATGTTCAAGGCCAGCGTCACCACGTCGACATTGCCGGTGCGCTCGCCATTGCCGAAGAGCGTACCCTCGACGCGGTCGGCGCCCGCCATCAGGCCGAGTTCCGTGGCGGCAATGCCGGTGCCGCGGTCGTTGTGCGGATGCAGCGAGACGATCAGGTTCTCGCGGTTGTCGAGGCGGCGGCACATCCATTCGATCTGGTCCGCATAGACGTTCGGCGTTGCCATCTCGACCGTCGAGGGCAGATTGATGATCAGCTTGTTGTCCGGCGTCGGCCTGACGATCTCGATGACGGCGTTGCAGATCTCAAGGGCCACTTCGAGCTCGGTGCCGGTGAAGCTCTCCGGCGAGTACTGGAACCGGTAGCCACCACCGGCCTTTGCCGCCATGTCGGTGATCATCTTCGCAGCGTCCGTCGCGATCTGCTTGATGCCGGCGACATCCTTGCCGAACACGACGCGGCGCTGCAGCTCGCTGGTCGAATTGTAGAAATGGACGATCGGCCTGTGCGCGCCCTCGAGCGCCTCGAAAGTGCGCGTGATCAGTTCCGGGCGGCACTGCACCAGGACCTGCAGCGACACGTCCTCGGGGACGTTGCCCTCCTCCACGCACCAGCGGGCGAAGTCGAAGTCGGTCTGCGAGGCGGAGGGGAAGCCGATCTCGATTTCCTTGAAGCCCATGTCCAGGAGCAGATGGAACATGCGCGCCTTGCGGTCGTGGCCCATCGGATCGACGAGTGCCTGGTTGCCGTCACGCAGGTCCACCGAGCACCAGATCGGCGCTTTGGTGATCGTCTTGGAAGGCCAGGTGCGATCCGGCAGGGCGATCTGGGGATAGGGCTGATATTTCACAGCCGCCTCGGGCATGCCGACCTTGGTGGGATGCGATTTCAGGATCATGTGCAGCTTCTCTTCGTCACTGGGCGTAGCCTGCCGCATGCAATAGCCGATCACCGAGGATATTGCGATGGCTGATGCCGGCGGCGCAACGCGATTTGTCTCAAGCTTTTCTGGATTTCGAGGAGCTCATGCCGGCAGGCTTTTCGGCCGCCGGGCGCTCCTCAGCGAACCCGGCAACCGCGAGTAAGGCCGAGAAGAAGAAGCGAGGCGAAGGCGCGCGCAGGAGCACGGTTGCCACCGTGTCCGGAAAAGATCGCTGCGATCTTGTATGCGTTCGCCTTGGTCATGGGCAGAGCCTATACACGGCTTGACGCCGCAGGGCAAGGGAGCTGATGCATGTGACGCGCGGCCGGAATTCGCCCCTCATCCGCCTGCCGGCACCTTCTCCCCGCGAGGCGGGGCGAAGGGACTCGCGGCAACCGCTTCGCTCCAGGTCCCCTCTCCCCGCATGCGGGGAGAGGGTTAGGGTGAGGGGCAAACCCGAGGGAGAACAAGCGCTCAGTGGACCAAGCGTGAGTCCGCCCGATATCAAATCTCGGCGATCGACGTGATGATCCGCGAGACGAGCCCATAGGCCTTGGCCTCTTCGGCGCCGAGCCAGTAGTCGCGATCGGTATCCTTGGCGATCTTCTCGACCGGTTGGCCGGTCGCTTCCGAAAAGATCCGGTTGAGCCGCTCGTTCATCTTGAGGATTTCGCGAGCCTGGATCTCGATGTCGGAGGCCATGCCGCGGGTTCCGCCGGAGGGTTGATGCAGCAGGAAGCGGGTGTTCGGCAGGCACAGGCGCCGCTCCTTCGGAGCCCCGACATAGATGAGCGCGCCGGCGGAGGCCACCCAGCCGGTACCGATGGTCCAGACCTTCGGCTTCACGAACTTGATCATGTCGTGAATGCTGTCGCCCGATTCGACATGACCGCCCGGCGAGTTCACGAAGATGCGGATATCCTCGTCGCTTGCCGCGGAAAGTGCCATGAGCTGCGAGCAGACCTTCTGCGCCAGCTCCTGGGTGATCGTTCCGTAGATGAAAATCGAACGCGACTTGAAAAGGTTCGCCTCCGTTTCCTTGCCCAAGGGCAGTTCGGTCTTTTTCTCTTCCTGTTCGTCGTCGTTCCGCATTCTCCGGACTCCTCGTCAAATGTCTTCAAAGTCAGATAATGCGACTCGACGGCGAAAACAATGCAAAGGGACGGGCGAAGGCCGGTTCCACGGCCGGCGCTGCCGCCATGGTAAACGGGGGACCGCCAAATGCCGTATGGACAGCGGGTAAAACCCCAATAAGATCAGCGGCTCGTCGAAGACGGCAAGCGTGCCATGCCTCTCCGGCCGTTTCGAAATCGGGCAGGCCGCCTCCCGGACCTGCCGACCAGTGGGGACCAGAATGAAGAAACAGATTCTTATCGCCGTCACGGCGCTCGGCACGTCCGCCGCGCCCGCCCTCGCCCATGTTGATCCCGTCGCGCACGGCTCGTTGATGGCGGGCCTTTCCCATCCGTTCTTCGGCGCCGACCACGTCCTGGCGATGATTGCGGTCGGGCTCTGGGCGGCTCAGATCGGTCGGCGGGCGCTGTGGAGCGTGCCGGCCGCCTTTGTCGCAACGATGGCGCTCGGCTTCGGCCTTGCCGTCGGCGGCGTCATGCTGCCCTTCGTGGAGCCGGCGATCCTCGCTTCCGTGGTGGCCCTCGGCCTCCTCGTCGCCATGGCCGTGCGGCTCGACGCGGCTGCAGCCGCGGCGGTCGTGGCGGTCTTCGCGCTCTTTCACGGTCACGCCCATGGCGGCGAACTCGGCACAGCCGGTGCCTGGCCATTCGCGGCAGGCTTCATCATCGCGACCGTCCTTCTGCACATCGCCGGCATCGGCATTGGCCTCGGCGTCGCGAGGCTTTCGCACAAGGGCACCCTCGCCCGGCTTCTCGGCGGCATCACCGCCGTAATCGGCGCGGCCTTGCTCATTGGCTGATGTCGCCGAACCGCGAGCCAAGGGGCTGGTTCCACCGGCCCTTTTCGGAAGGAAAGCCGGAATGGTGACCATCCGTCCCGCCCAGGCGGACGAAACCGACGTCCTGGCGCAGATCGGCCTCGCGGCGTGGCGCAAGGGGATAGAGCCTCTGGTGACGGCGCAGGTCGCGGCGAGGATCGACCAGACCAATCCGTTCCTGCCATTCCTGCGGGAGTTGGGTGCGCGCGTTCTGGTCGCCGAAATAGACGGGAAGCCCGCCGGCATCGGCGCCTGCGAGCACGCCGACGACACCATCAGCGACATCTGGGTGGCCCCGGCCTTCGAAGGGCGGGGCGCCGGATCGGCACTCATTGCGGCGCTGGAAACGCAAATCGCCCATCGGGGATACAGGGACGCCCGCATTCACGTGGCCGCCGCGAACGAACGGGCGCTCCGGCTTTACCAGCATCTCGGCTACCGGGTGCTCTGGAAGAAGGTCGCCTTCGATCCCATACTCGAAACCGACCTCGAAAAGATCGGCCTGTCCAAAGCACTCGTTCATGCCCCGGTCCGCGGATCCAGTGGCAGGTAGAGATCACGAGATCGTCCGGCTCCGCCGCCAGGCGCGCCGGCAATTGGAGAAGGTGGCCGAGATGAGGGGCGAAATTTCCACAGGCCTACTCGCCAGGCGGCCGCCAATCGGGCGGCGCCATTTCGAAGGCGGAGAAGTCGAAACCGGGCGCGACCGTGCAGCCGACGAGCGTCCAGTCGCCGAGCGAGGTGGCGGACTGCCACCAGTCGGCCGGCACGACCTGCTGCGGCCGTTCGCCGTCCGCAAGGTTCGGGCCGAGCCGCACCTTTGAGGCGGGCCCCTCCGGTCCGGCGATGCTGAGCTCGAGCGGCGCGCCGGCGTAATAGTGCCAGAGCTCGGCAGCGTCGCGGACGCGATGCCAGTGCGAGCGCTCGCCTTTCTCGAGCAGATAGTAGATCGCGGTCGAATGGCCGCGCGGGGGCCCGCCGGGATCGCGGAACGTCTCGGCGTACCAGCCGCCTTCCGGATGCCGGGCAAGCCCGAGCGTCGCGATAATCGTCTCCGCCGTCATTTCCCGCGATGCCATCAGAAATTGTCCTTGCGCTTGCGGATCTCCGCGAAGACGGCGGCATCGCTCGCCTTCTCCATGCCGAGATGGGCGCGGATCTTCGGATCGCCGGCGCGCAGGAACGGGTTCGTCCGCTTTTCGAGGCCGATCGTCGTCGGCGCGGTGTAGCCGCCGTCCGATCGGGTTTCCTCGATCTCCCTCGCGCGGTCCTTGAGCGCCTTGTTTTCCGGATCGATGGTGACGGCGAAATGGGCGTTGGAGAGCGTGTATTCGTGACCGAAATAGACGGCGGTATCATCCGGCAGCGCCATCAGCTTGCCCAGCGATTGCCACATCGTCTCGGCGTTTCCCTCGAAGAGCCGGCCGCAGCCGAGCGCAAACAGGGTGTCGGCAGCGAAGAGCAGCTTGTCCTCGGGGAAATGGAAGCAGACGTGGCCGGCCGTGTGCCCCGGCGTTTCGATGACTTCGACGGCATGGCCGGCGAAATCGAAACGGTCGCCCTGGCCGACCGTCTTGTCGATGCCCGGAATCTTCGCCGCCTCGTTCTTCGGACCGATGATTGTCACGCCGAAACGTTCCTTGAGGCTTACATTCGCCGCCACGTGGTCGCCGTGATGATGCGTCGTCAGGATATGGGTCAGTTGCCAGCCTCGCCGTTCGAGCGCTTCGAGGATCGGCTGTTCCTCCGGCGCGTCGATCGAGGCCGTGGCGCCGCTCGAAGGGTTGTGGAGAAGCACGCCGAAATTGTCCGTGCGGCAGAGGAAAAGGTCGAGTTCGAGCGCGGCCATGGCTTGGTCCTCCGATCGGGTATGGGCGAGTGCGACAGCGCCGCCTTGACGCGTCCGGCGCGGCGCGGCGCTGTAGCCGAATGTAGCGAGGCTCGCCTTGAAGTCTACCGCTTCGAAGCTAACATGTTGCCCATGCACACGGATATTGTCGATCTCCGCCAATTCTATCATTCCGAACTCGGCCGAATGGCGGAACAGGCGGTCAGCATGGCGCTTGCCTCCGTCTGGGCGCGTCTGCCGGAGGAGCGGCTGGTCGGGCTCGGCTATGCCGTTCCCTATCTCGAGCGTTTCCGCGCCGACACGGAGCGGACATTCGCCTTCATGCCGGCGGGACAGGGGGCGGTGAACTGGCCGGTGGCGGAACTCTCGTCCACGGCGCTGGTTTTCGACGAGGAATTGCCGCTGCCGGATGCCTCGATCGACCGGGTGCTGATGGTTCACTCGCTCGAATTCGCCGAAAGCCCGCGCGAGACGATGAAGGAGATCTGGCGGGTGCTCGCCCCCGGCGGGCGCCTCATCATCGTGGTGCCGAACCGCCGCGGCGTCTGGGCCCGCATGGAGCACACCCCGTTCGGCTCGGGGCGGCCCTATTCGCGCGGGCAACTGACGGCGCTCCTGCGCGAGACGAACTTCACGCCCGGCGCCACCTCCGAGGCCCTGTTCTTCCCGCCGTCGAAACGCAAGCTGATCCTTCGCATGCGCCACAGTCTGGAGCGCTTCGGCCGGTGGCTTTGGCCGGTGTTTTCCGGGGTCATCATCGTAGAGGCGCAGAAGCGCCTCTATCAGGGCCTGCCGGTCGCCGCACGCGCCTCGCGCCGCGTCTTCGTTCCGGTGCTGGCGCCGCACGGCGTGCCGAGCACGCGAGGTCGAGCGGAGCCGTAGGCGGTTTTCATTCTGGATTGCTCCTCATCCACCTGCCGGCACCTTCTCCCCGCAGGCGGGGCGAAGGGACTCGCGGCGATGCTCTGCCCCAGGGCTTGCGGCAGCATCCTGCGCATGCGCTGAGATTTGAGCGAGCGGCCGCTGCTTGTCCCTTCTCCCCGTCAGAACGGGGAGAAGGTGCCGGCAGGCGGATGAGGGGCGAATCAGCTACCCGAACTCTTCTAATTCGCGGCATCGCGGCCACAACGTCGCACTCGACAAAAATCACTGGCCCCGGTATTGGCTGGACCGCATTCTTTCCGTGAAAGCCGATCCGATGGACCTTGCCTTGAAGAGCCCTGAGCCGCGTCCCGGCATCCTGGATATCGCCGCCTATGTGCCCGGCAAGGAACATGCGCCGGGCGTGGCCAGGGTTCACAAGCTGTCGTCGAACGAGACGCCGCTTGGTGCGAGCCCGCGCGCGATCGAGGCCTTCCAGGCCGCGGCCTTCGCTCTCGAGCGCTATCCGGACGGGCAGCAGCATGCGCTGAAGGATGCGATCGCGGCGGTTCACGGCCTCAACCCCGCAAACATCCTTTGCGGCAACGGCTCGGACGAATTGCTCGGCCTCCTCTGCCACACCTATCTCGGCCCCGGCGACGAGGGGATCGTCACCGAGCACGGATTCCTCGTCTACAAGATCCAGATCACCGCGGCCGGCGGCACGCCGGTGGCGGTCCGGGAGAAGGATCAGCGGGTCGATGTCGATGCGATTCTCGCGGCCGTGACGGAGCGGACGAAGATCGTCTTCATCGCCAATCCGGCGAACCCGACGGGCACCTATATTCCGGTCGACGAAGTGCGGCGGCTGCACGCGGGACTGCCGGCACATGTGCTGCTGGTGCTCGATGCCGCCTATGCGGAATATGTCCGGCGCAACGACTACGAGGCCGGCCTGGAGCTCGTTTCGACCAACCGCAACGTGGTGATGACGCGGACCTTCTCGAAAATCTACGGTCTTGCGGGCCTGCGCATCGGCTGGATGTATGCGCCGCGCCATGTGGTGGCGGCGGTCGATCGCGTGCGCGGACCATTCAACCTCAACGCGCCGGCGATCGCGGCCGGTGCTGCGGCGGTCCGCGACCAGGCCTTCGTCGCCGCTGCCGTCGATCACAACCAGACTTGGCTCGCGCGCGTCAGCGAGGCCTTGACGGCAATTGGTCTTCGCGTCACCCCGTCGGTGACCAACTTCGCGCTGATCCACTTCCCGGACGAAGCGGACAGGTCGGCCGAGGCGGCGGATGCGTTCCTGACGAGCCGGGGCTTCATCCTGCGCGCCGTCGGCGCCTACGGCTTTCCCAATGCGCTGCGGATGACCATCGGCTCTGAAGAAGCGAACGAAGGCGTGATCGCGGCGCTCAGCGAATTCATGGGACGGAAATGATGGCTCAGCAGTTCGACACCATCGCCCTCATCGGCATCGGCCTGATCGGATCGTCGATCGCCCGGGAAATCCGCGAGAAGCAGCTTGCCGCCACGATCGTCGTGACGACGCGCAGCGAAGCAACGTTGAAGCGCGCCGGCGAGCTTGGCCTCGGCGACCGCTATACGCTCTCGACGGCCGAGGCGGTGAAGGACGCGGACCTCGTCATCGTGTCGGTGCCGGTCGGCGCCTCGGGCGCCGTCGCGACCGAGATCGCCGCGCACCTGAAGCCCGGGGCGATCGTGACCGATGTCGGCTCGACAAAGGGCTCGGTCATCGCGCAGATGATGCCGCATCTGCCGAAAACCGTGCATTTCATCCCCGGCCATCCGATCGCCGGTACCGAGCACTCCGGTCCGGATGCCGGTTTCGTCGGGCTGTTCCGCGGGCGCTGGTGCATCCTGACCCCGCCGCCAGGGACGGACGAGGAGGCGGTCGCGAGACTCAGGCTCTTCTGGGAAACGCTCGGCTCGATGGTCGACGAGATGGATCCGGAGCATCACGACAAGGTGCTGGCGATCGTTTCGCACCTTCCGCACATCATCGCCTACAACATCGTCGGCACGGCCGACGATCTCGAAACCGTGACCGAGTCCGAGGTGATCAAGTATTCCGCCTCAGGTTTCCGCGACTTCACCCGCCTTGCCGCCTCCGATCCGATCATGTGGCGCGACGTCTGCCTGCACAACAAGGAGGCGATCCTCGAAATGCTCGCGCGCTTCTCGGAGGACCTCGCCTCGCTGCAGCGGGCGATCCGCTGGGGCGACGGCGACAAGCTGTTCGATCTTTTCACCCGCACGCGCGCGATCCGCCGGTCGATCATCCAGGCGGGCCAGGACACGGCAATGCCGGACTTCGGCCGGCATGCCATGGACCAGAAATAGCCTTCCCTTGTCAGAGCGCGGGCAGCACGCCGATCGGAACGAAGGCGAGGAAGGCGGTGCCGTCGCGCACATTGAGCTTGACGATCGCTTCGTTCCTGCCGCCTGAAAGCGCCTTCAGCATGTTGGCGATGTTGTCGAGAAGCTCGGCCTCACCGGGTATTATCTTCACGAGGCTTTCCCGCCAGCTATCGATATTCGCGATCACCAGTGAAAATTCGCCGGAGATCAGCCCCTGGTCATCGACCGAGAAGGGGCCGGAGAGTTTGGCGCTCATTCCCGAACCTGCATCGAGCGTCAGCTGGCGCAGTTCGCCGCTTGTGGCGCGCAGCATGTGCGGCGAGAAGGAGGCGGCCTGAAGCCATTCGGCCTTGCCGGCGACCGTCAGCTCCATGGTGACGTCGGCCGGCGGGGCGAGGCTCGGTCCCTCGCCCGGGCGCAGGTCGAGCTTGTCGATGCTGAGCGCCGCGTCGAGGTCGCCGCCGTTCTGGCGCAGGTGGATTTCGCCATGGCTTGCGCCGAAGCCCAGGCCCTTCCCCGTCAGCGGCGAGCGTGCGGTGCCGGTCAGGTTGTCATAGGCGAGCGAGGTGCGGTCGACGCCGGAGAGCGTCGCCGCAAGGCTCGCGTGGAGGAGCGTCCAGTCGGCCGAGATCGTGGCGCCCGGCGAGACGCGGATTTCGGCCGGGCCGTCGAGTTCGATCACGGCGCGTCCGGGCTGGTAGACCTGGGCGGCCGATCGCAGGGCGCCGAAGGATGCGGAGGCGCCGTGGCGGGTATCGTCGAGGCGCACCTTGTCACAGAAAAGGCCGATGCGGAACGGAAATCCCCGCACCTCCATCTCCGCGCATTCGCCACCGAAACCGCTCGCCTGCCTTTCCGTGAGATAGGCCGTGAGGCGCTTCTCGACCTGGTCCGCGGCGACGAACCAGCCGGCGGAGTAAAGGCCGCTCACGAGCGCGATGCCCGCGGCCAGCCATAAAATCTTCCTGCTGACGGACGATCGGTTGGCGACTGCGGTTGCCGTCATGATATCGGATACTCCATATGATGCGGTGGGAACGGCCTTTCGGGCGACCGGTTCCCATCCGGCGAACTTGAGGCTGCATGTCGCTGCAGCACTTTGAATTGCCGCATGTCTTTGTCCTTGAATCGAGGTCGATTTATGGAGAGATGCGGTAGAAAATTCGAATGCCGCAACGGCGCCGATCGCTGATTCGGCGGTCGGCGGCACGGGGTGATTGGTAGCGGATATGGACGAATTTTGGGTCTTTGGCTACGGCTCGCTGATGTGGAATCCGGGCTTTCGCTTCGAAGAGAAGCGGACGGCGCGCGCCTTCGGCTATCGCCGTTCGCTTTGCGTGCATTCCTGGGTGCACCGGGGAACGGAGCACCGGCCGGGCCTCGTGCTCGGCCTCGACTACGGCGGCTCCTGCATCGGCACGGCTTTCCGGGTGGCATCCTCGGAAAAGGCGGACGTGATCGACTACCTGCGCGAACGCGAACTGGTGACGCGTGTCTACAAGGAACGCACGATGCCCGTGCAGCTTGCCGACGGACGGCGCGTGCCGGCGCTCGCCTATGTCACCGACCGCAGTCACGCTCAATATGCCGGCGCGCTGACCGCCGCGCAGGCGGCGGCAACGGTCGCGGGTGCGGTCGGCAAGTCCGGCCCCAATCGCGAATATGTCCTCAACACGCTCGCGCATCTCAAGGAAATGGGCATCCGCGACCACTGGCTCGAGGAGGTCGCGGCGATGTTGGAGGCGGGCGGCGGCATGTCGGCCCGGGCTTAACCCCGATTTCGGGCGGAAAGCTGCGCCGTCCTCATTCCGCCCCGAGTTCGCGCAGGCGCTGCTCCGCCGTGGGCGGCAACGGCAGATGCGGATTGGCCTTCACGGTTTCGACCAGGAGATCGTCGCTGGCGGCCTCCGTCACCTCCACCAGCTTCGCCAGAAAGGCATCCGGGTCCATGCCGGCCTCGATCGGCGGCAGGATGCGCACCTTGAAATGGCCGGGGAAGCGCAGAAACTTGCGCCGCGGCCAGAACAGGCCCGGATGCATGGCGACGGGGACGACCGGGACCTGCAGGTCGCGGTAAAGCCGGGCGATGCCGTATTTGTACTCCGGCGGCGCGCCCGGCGGGCGGCGCGTGCCCTCGGGATAGATGATCAGCTGGCGACCGCTCGCCATCTCGCGCTTGGTGCGATCCATGACCGCTGTCATGGCCTTGCCGCGCGCGGCGCGGTTGACCGGCACCATGCGCTGCTTGAGGACGTACCAGCCGAAGAGCGGAATCCAGGTCAGCTCCCGCTTGAGGATGTAGAAGGGATCGTCGAGCCAGGGCAGAAGCGCATAGGCGTCCCAGAAGGACTGATGCTTCGGCGCGAAGATAAAGGAGCCCTTCGGAATGTTCTCCAGGCCCTCGATCTCGAAGGTCGTGCCGACGATCTTCGCCATCAGCCAGTGATTGCTGCGCACCCAGTTCTTCGGCACGAACCAGGCGGCCTTTCGCGGCAGCAGGAAATAGACCGGCGTCAGCACGATCATCTGGACGATCAGATTCGCATAGAAGACCAGATTGAACAGGATCGAACGCAGGATGATCATCAGGCGGGCTCTCGGTGGAGTGTGAAACTTCGGCCAGGCGGCCGATCGCCCCGCTGCCTACACGAATATGCGATTGAGGAAAACCGTTTCGCGCGGGTGTCGTTCAAGCGCGGGATGCCGTTCAGGAGGTGTAGCGAGATTCCCGCTCATCCGGCCTGCCGGCCACCTTCTCCCCGCAGGCGGTCCGCGGCGGGCGAAGGGACTCGCGGCGCCGCCTCAGTCCCTCTCCCCGTCGGAACGACCTTGCGGGAAGGTCGGAGGCCGGGTCCTGCGCCGCTCCCGTGCGTTACCCCCGGCCGCGATAGGTCGGCACGCCCTGGTCCGGCAGCCAGACGCCTTCGGGCGGGTTGCCGGTCTGCCAGAAGACGTCGATCGGGATGCCGCCGCGCGGATACCAGTAGGCACCGATCCTGAGCCACTTCGGCGAAAGCAGCGACACCAGCCGCTTGGCGATGTCGATGGTGCAATCCTCGTGGAAGGCGCCGTGGTTGCGGAAGGAATGCAGGAACAGCTTCAGCGACTTGGATTCCACCAGCCAGCCGTCCGGCACATAGTCGATGACGATATGGGCGAAGTCCGGCTGTCCGGTCATCGGGCAGAGCGAGGTGAATTCCGGCGCGGTGAAGCGCACGACGAAATCAGTGCCTGCGTGGCCGCTCGGCACCCTTTCGAGCACCGCCTCTTCCGGGCTTTGGGGCAGATCGACCTTTGCCCCGAGCTGTGAAAGTCCTGTTAGGTCCGTCTTGGTCATTTCCGTAGTGCTCCACTAACTTTGACGCGCACGCCGTGCGCCTTTTCGCCTTCCGGCTCGACATGGATGGCGATGCTCGCGCCCGGATGGACGGCGCGGATCGCTTCCTCGATGCGGTCGCAGATGTCATGGGCGTCGCCGACCGGCATCGCCTCCGGAACGACCATGTGGAAATCCACGAAGGTCGCCTTGCCCGCCTGCCGCGTCTTCAGATCGTGGACGCCGAGCGAGCCGCCGGCATTGGCCGCAATCGCCTGCTTGATCGCCTCTTCCTCCTCCGCCGGCACCGCCTTGTCCATGAGGCCGTCGATCGAGCGCGAGATGACCTTCCAGCCCTGGAACAGGATATTGCCGGCAACCACGATCGCAAGCAGAGGATCGAGGATGGTATAGCCGGTGCCGAGGACCAGGAGAAGCCCGACGAGCACGCCGGCCGAGGTGACGACGTCGGAAAGAACGTGATGCCCGTCGGCACTTAGCGCCGGCGACCGATGGGCCCTGCCCGCCCGGATCAGCACGATCGCCCAGATCGCGTTGACGATGCCGGCGCCGAAGTTGATCGCCAGCCCTAGCGCCGGCGCATCGAGGGTGGCCGGCGCCATCAGGGCCGGTATCGCCTCCCAGATGATCACCAGCGCCGCCACCACGATCAGCACGCCCTCGATCACCGCGGAAAAATACTCCGCCTTGTGGTGCCCGAACGGATGGTCGGCGTCCGCCGGTTTTGCGGCATAGCCGATCATGGCATAGGCGATCACCGCCGCCACCACGTTCACCGTGGACTCGAGCCCGTCGGACAGGAGCGCAACGGAACCCGTCACCCACCAGGCCAGCATCTTCAGGCTCATCACCCCGAGAGAGAGCGGCACGCCCCAGAAGGCGAGCCTCAGGACTGTTCGATTGTCGGACGCAGCCATCTTCATTCCTCGTGCAGATGCAAACGCTTTGCAAATGCACATCCATTCAAACGCAAAACCGCCCGCGCGGGTTTTCGCGCAGGCGGAGCTATACGTCATATGGGCGATGTCGCGCCGCTTGTCAAAGGTTTACCGGCGGCTGCGCGAGATCACGCCGCCTTGATCTTCGCCCGCTTGGCGAGGTGCGCCACCACGTTCTCGATCATCCGCATGCCGGCGTCGCCGCCGAGCGTCATGATCGATTCCGGATGGAACTGCACGGCCGCCACCGGCTCCTTCAGGTGCTCGATGCCCATGATCGTCCCGTCCTCGCTTTCGGCGGTGATCATGAACTCGCGCGGCAGGCTGGAGGGATCGGCGAAGATCGAGTGATAGCGCCCGACCGTCACTTCCTTGCCGAGGCCCGAGAAGACGATGCCGGGCTCGAGCACGCGGATGCGTGAGGGCTTGCCGTGCATCGGGATCGCCAGTTGCCTGAGATCGCCGCCATAGGCTTCGGCAAGCGCCTGAAGACCGAGGCAGACGCCGAAGATCGGCAGTTCGCGCGCCCGCGCCTTCTTGATCGTCGCCCTGCAGTCGAAATCCTTCGGGCTGCCGGGGCCGGGCGAGAGCACGACGAGATCCGGTTTGACCCGGTCGAAGAGCTCCTCGGCGACCGGCGTGCGCACGGTGGTAACCGTCGCGCCCGTCTGGCGGAAATAATTCGCCAGCGTATGGACGAAGCTGTCCTCGTGGTCGACGAGCAGGATGTTGACGCCCGCGCCGACCGGCGCGACGTCGCGCGCCGCATTGGCGCTGTTGGCGGCTTTCGCGTCGCGGATGGCTGCAATCATGGCGGAGGCCTTCAGTTCGGTTTCGGCTTCTTCCTCTTCCGGGTTGGAATCGTAGAGCAGCGTCGCACCCGCCCTCACCTCGGCGATCCCGTCCTTGATGCGGATCGTGCGCAGCGTCAGCCCGGTGTTCATGTCGCCGTTGAAGCCGACCATGCCGATCGCACCGCCATACCAGGCGCGCGGGCTCTTCTCATGGGCTTCGATGAAGCGCATCGCCCAGAGCTTCGGCGCACCGGTGACGGTCACCGCCCAGGCGTGGCTCAGGAACCCGTCGAAGGCATCCATGTCGTCGCGCAGGCGGCCCTCGATATGGTCGACCGTGTGGATCAGCCGCGAATACATTTCGATCTGGCGACGGCCGATCACCTTCACCGAGCCCGGCACGCAGACGCGGCTCTTGTCGTTGCGGTCGACATCCGAGCACATGGTAAGCTCGGATTCGTCCTTCTTGGAGTTCAGAAGCTTCAGGATCTGCTGGCTGTCGGCGATCGGATCGTCGCCGCGCTTGATCGTGCCGGAGATCGGGCAGGTCTCGATGCGACGGCCGGAAACGCGCACGAACATCTCCGGTGAGGCGCCGACGAGATATTCCTGGTTGCCGAGATTGATGAAGAAGGAATAGGGCGACGGATTGATCGCCTTCAGCCGGTTGGAGATCTCCGAGGGGCGGCTGTCGCAGCGCTCGTAGAACTTCTGCCCCGGTACCACTTCGAAGAGATCGCCGCGGCGGAAGCTCTCCTTCGCCTTGACGACCAGCTCTGCGTATTCGCCCGGGCGATGGTCGCCATGCGGCGGAATGCTGTCGACGCTCAGGAAAGGCTCCGGCGCGATATCCGCCGCCTTGCCCTCGGTCGAGAGGCCGTCCCTGGCGAAATCGTAGCGGTCGATCCAGGCCTTGGCCGCATAGTGGTCGACGACGAGGATCTCGTCCGGCAGGAAGAGGACCATGTCGCGCTGGTCGTCCGGACGGGCGAGCTTCAATTCGATCGCGTCGAACTGGAAGGCAAGGTCGTAGCCGAAGGCGCCGTAGAGCCCGAGGCTCGAATCCTCTTCCGAGTGGAACAGGTTCGTCACCGCACGCAGGACGGTGAAGACGGTCGGCATCTTCGAGCGCTCTTCCTCGGTGAAGACGCGATCGGGCTCGTTGACGGTGAGGTCGAGGCGGCGGGCGGTGAGTGCACCGAGCGTGATGTCGGCGACGGATTTCAGATGCTCGGCAATCAGCGCCAGCAGCACCTCGCCGCGCTCGTTATAGGCTTCGATCCAGAGCGAGCGACCGAAGGAGGAGATGGCGAGCGGCGGGTCGACGACGGCGGTGTCCCAACGGGTATAGCGGCCGGGATATTCGTAGTTCGAAGAGAAGACGGCGCCGCGCCGCTCGTCGAGCCTGTCGACATAACCCGCGATCGCGCCCGCATAGGAAGCATCACGCCGTCTGCGCGTGACCACGATGCCGCCCTGGGTGGTGTAACTCTCAGCGCCGTCTTCCAGAATTACCGTTGCCATTCGTCTCGCTCCGTAAAAGCCCGGTCTTTCCACGCGGCCAGAATACGAAAAAGCCGCCTCGAAATCTCCGGGCGGCTTCATGTCTCAATCACGCATGACTGGTCAAGGCCGCCTCAGCGAGCCCACCACCAGATCGAAATGTTCTGCGTGTTTGCCATGGGCGCAACTGTTAGCCTGCCTCGCGTGGCTTAGCAAGCGGCGAGTTCAAAAAAGGGCGGCCACGATGGTCGCCCCTTTTGAAGAAGCCCCTGAAAGCCTCAGAAGCGCTGCGTCAGCGAGACCTTGAAGGTTCGGCCCGGCTCCGAATAGAATTCCGCCGGCTGAATGAACGTGTTCTGCGTGTTCACCGCGTCCCAATAGGTCTTGTCGAATATATTGTAGATGCCGGCGTTCACCCGCAATCCCGGCATTTGCTCCGGCTGCCACCAACCGGTCACGTCGACGATGCCGTAGCCGGGCGCCTTGAAGCTGTTGGTCGACTTGTCCGAAACGGCCGCTGCTGCCGTCAGGATCAGGTCGGTTCCCCAGGTTTCCGTTGCATAGCCGAGGCCGAGCACGCCCTTGAGCGGCGGCACCGAACCCAGCACCTCGTCCGTGTCCAGGTCTTGGCCATAGGCATAGGCGAGAGCCGTGCGCACATGGAATCCGTTGCTGAAGACCTTGTGTCCCGACACCTCGATACCGTGAATCGAGACGTTGGCGCGGTTTATCGCCTCGGTGATGCCGAGCGGATAGGTGCCGGTCGTATCGGCGGTCCGGCGCTCGTCGATGAAGTTCCTGTACCTGTTGTAGAAGGCGCTCACGCGCCCGCCGAACTCCTCGTCCCCGAGATTGGCGCCGACCTCGAAGCCGTGGCTCGTTTCCGGCTTCAGGTCGGGATTGCCGATCTGCAGATAGCTGCCCGGCGCGCCGTAGTTCAGGTAGAGCTCTTCCGCCGTCGGCGGCCGGAAGGCCATCGCCCATTGCGCAAAAAGCTCGACCTCTTCGGCCGCCTGGTAGGTCGCAAGCAGCTTCGGCGAGAGCGCCTGGTCGCTCTGGCCCGGCGGCAGGCCGTCATAGTTGGGATTGCCCATGTAGGCCGCGGTGTTTTCCGGCGCGTAGTCGTACCAGTCGAAACGGATGCCCGGCGTCAGCGCGAAGGGGCCATCGCCGATCGAAATGCGATCCTGCAGATAGATGCCGAACTGCCGGCTGTCGACATCCGGGCTGTCGGACTGGTTCGTGTGCAGGAAGTTGCAGGTCGGGGTGGGTGTCGTGTCGCAGCTATCCTCGCCCGAGGAATATTGGTGCAGCTTGCCGATCGCAAAGTCGCCGCCGAGCGTCACCTTGTGCTGGAGCACGCCGCTGTCGAAGAACTTGTCGACATAGCCGCCCGCGCCGAAGCTCTCGTTTTCGGCCTCGTTGAGGCGCGAGTAGTCGCCGATCACCGAGAGGCTGCGGTACGCATCGACGCCGTTCTCGCGAAGCAGGCGCTGCCAATAGACGACGGCGGAAGCGCTGTCGAACCAGGCGTCGTCGTCGGTGGCCGCGAAATCGTAGTCGAGCGACAGGCGCTCGCGCCGGGTATTGTCGACTTTGTCGTAGTCGCCCGGACGGTAGTTGCCGGTGAGGCTCTGGCCCGACATGAAATCGATGTCCTTTTCACGGTCGAAGCGCTCGGCCGTCAGGCCGAATGTATGCCCGCTGTCGGTATATTGGCGGACCTTGAACAGGAGGTTGTTCTGGTCGTAGTCGGCGGGATCCGCCTCAGTGCGCGTCGTGGAATAACCGCCGACATCGCCGTTGCTCTTCCTTTCGTGTCCCCTCTTGTAACCGCCCTGGACCAGGACCGCGGTGTTATCGTAGCGCGCGGCACCGGCGGCGGATCCGCCGAGGCCCTCGTCTTCGCCGTCATAGGCGAGCTTGAAGATGCCGCCCCAGGTCCTGCCCTCGCCGATCAGGTCTTCCGGCTCGAGTGTCCTGAGCACCACGGCGCCGCCGAGCGCGCCGCCGCCGGCGCGGCTGGAATCGGCACCGCGCACGATGTCGACGGCCGAGAGGGCGGCGAAATCGAAGCTGTCGATCCCGCCGTCCGCGTCGCGCGCACCGTCATCGATGAACGGGATCGGAATGCCGTCTATCGTCGTCAGCACACGAGGCCCCTCGAGGCCGCGAATGTTGACGCTGCCGTTCGAGCGGTTGAAGCCCACGCCGGGCTCCAGGCTTCTGCCCAGATCCTCGAAGCTCGATATCTGGTTGTTGTCGAGCTCCTCTTGCGTCACCTCTTCGGCAAGCGGGGTGTCGGCCACGCCTTCCTCCCCCCCGCCTTTGACGGTCAGCTTTTTCAGCACGGTGACGCGATCTTGTTTTTCATTGGCCGTTGCCGCTTCGTCGGCCGATTGCGCACGGGAAAATGTCGTCCCGGCGAGGGTGACGAATGCCGTGCATGCGAGGAGCGCCAGGCGATGATGCCGGTTGAGCATGGACCAGTCCTTTTGAGATGTTGGCCGGGCTTGCTGTTGAGCGGCGAACTCAAGGGCTGGCTGGGCATGTGTCGGAAATCGGGCAAGACGGGCTTCGCTCGCCTTATTTGCGCCACATAAGAAAACATGAGTGTAATAGTCAATATAAATTAGGGTGGGGAAGGACGTCCCCCTCCCCTCCCGACGACCTCCTGACGGGCCCGTCCTGAATTTCAGCACAATTTGAAACAGGATTGTTTTTCCGCGCGTTACGCCGCTTCGGCCGCTACACGGGAGGACCTCAATGCGCCACGCCGTCGGAATGATACTGCTTTCCTCCGTGATCCTTACGGGCGCGACGCTGCCGAAGAAGGGGCCGGTGCCTGTTGCAAAGCCCGCGACCCTCGGCGGACAACCGACACCGATGCCGCGACCCCCATCGAAACCGGCGAAGGCGCGCGACGGCGATGAAGGTCTCGCCAACGACGCGAGCAAGGCGGAGAGCCCGCCCGGGAAAGGTGAGG
Source organism: Sinorhizobium saheli (assembly GCF_001651875.1). GTDB lineage: Bacteria > Pseudomonadota > Alphaproteobacteria > Rhizobiales > Rhizobiaceae > Sinorhizobium > Sinorhizobium saheli. The sequence continues at coordinate 62,762 of NZ_LNQB01000068.1, read as the reverse complement.
ACCTGCCGCAGAAGGATGACGCGCTTCCCCCTCCGCCCGGGAGCGCGGCCCCGGCGGAGGTGATCGTTCCAGTCAAGACGGAGTCCGCCGAGGAATATGCATCCTGTCTCGCCGCGCTGAGGAAGATCGGCAGCCGCTTCACCGAGGCGGCACGCATCGACGACGGCAGCGGCTGCGGCATCGACAAGCCGATCGAGGTCGAGACGATATTGCCCGGCGTGGCCCTCTCCCCAGGGGGAAGGATGCGCTGCCGGACGGCACTGGCGCTCGCCACCTGGACCAAGGAAGCGGCGGCCCCGGCGGCCCGCACGGCCTTCGGGCCGGATACCCGCATCACCGCCTTGAACCAGGCCTCCACCTATGTCTGCCGGCACAGGAACGGTGCGAGCACGGGCAAGATATCGGAACACGCCCACGGCAACGCCGTCGACATCGCCTCCTTCGAGCTCGCCGACGGCAAGACCATCGTCATCCAGCCACGCGACGAGGACGGCACCTTGACCGGCGCGTTCCAGCGCGCCGTCACGGCCTCGGCCTGCCTCTACTTCACGACCGTGCTCGATCCGGGCAGCGACGAGGCGCACGAGATGCACCTGCATCTCGACGTCATCGAGCGGGAGAACGGGTACCGCTACTGTCGATAGAACCGGCTGGGAATCGCCCCTCATGCATGCGGTGGGCAAGCGGGGAGAGGCTCAGGGTGGGGGGCAAAATCCTCGACCTTCGCTTCTGCTCCGCCCTGCGAGATACTATCGAAGCGCCACGAACTCGCCGGAGAAGCGGCCGGCTGCCTCGCCCTCGCTCATGAGCTCGGCGGTGACCACGAGGCGCGCCCGGCCCCGTCGTTCCAGCAATCGCAGGAAGCTCGGCCATTGCCCTGGGTCCGCAAGGCTCGAGCGGGCCGAGAATGCGCCTGCCATGGGCTTTAGGTAGTCCATGGTGTTGCTCTGGATCACCAGGCGGCCGGCAACGCCGCTCGAACGAAGTCGAAGGTGCAGGAGCGACCAGGCGGAGAGAATCGCAAGGGCGGAAGCGCTGCCGCCGAACACGGTTTCACGATGGTTTATGTTCGGTGCCAGCGGCGCCTGAAGGAGCACGTGATCCCAATCGGCGGCCACCACCTCGACCTTCATCGCGGCGGAAAGCGGTATGTGGGTGTGGAGGTAGGCCTGCAGTTCCGTTGGTGTCATGATGCCTCCCTGTTGTTCCCGGCGACGCTATCGGAGACGTAGTGCTCGAGCGAAAGCACATCGAGCGAGTGGCCGCAAGTCGGCTTTCGGATAGGCAAGCGCTCCCGTCTCGATTGAAATTATCGGCACGCGACACGATCTATGAAACCGCAGCCGATCTTCCTTTGGCTCATCCCGCCGTCACCCGCCCCACCCGAGGAGCATTCCATGCCGCTCACCATGCACACGCTTTCCGTTCCCGCCTTCACCCGTGGCTTTTCCGCCCTCAGCGGCCTTCTCGACAAGGCCGAGGCCTTCGCCTCTGAAAGTGGCCTGCCGCTCTCCGAACTCTTCGATGCGCGGCTGGCACCGGACATGCTGCCGCTCTCGGGGCAGGTCCAGAGGGCGAGCGACACGAGCAAGAATGCCATCGCCCGGCTGACCACCCTCGAAGTGCCGCGGTTTCCCGATGACGAAAGGAATTTCGACGATCTGCGCCAGCGGATCGGAAAAACCGTGGCGTTCTTCGAGACGGTCAAACCGGAAGATCTCGAAGGCAGCGAGAGCCGCGAAGTGACGCTCAGCTTCCCCAACTTCAAGATGACCTTCAGCGGCGAGGACTATCTCCTCAAATTCGTATTGCCGAACTTCTACTTCCACGTCACCACCGCTTACGCCATCCTCCGGCACAAGGGCGTTCCGATCGGCAAGTCGGATTTCATCGTCGGGCTCGGGTAGTTCTATACTTTCTGCCTCCGCGTCTTACCCCCTCTGGCCTGCCGGCCATCTCCCCCACAAGCCCCACAAGGGGGGAGAACATATGCGGCGGGCGCCTTGCTCCGACGAGCCGTCCTGCAAGCGGCACGCTCCCGCGGTGGCGTAGACGGTGCCACACCGCTTCTCCCCCTTGTGGCCCCCTGTGGGGGAGATCGCCGGCAGGCCAGAGGGGGTGGACGCCCGCGACGGTGTTAAAACAGCCCCTCGATCAGCCCCTCCTCGTTGAGGCAGATTCGCTCCGACGAAGGCACCTTCGGCAGGCCCGGCATCGTCATGATCTCCCCGGTGATGACGACGATGAAGCCGGCGCCGGCGGCAAGCCGCACCTCGCGGATCGGTACGGTGTGGCCGCTCGGCGCGCCGCGCAGGTTCGGGTCGGTCGAGAAGGAATATTGGGTCTTGGCCATGCAGATCGGCAGTTGCCCGTAGCCCTGGTCCTCCCAGGTCCTGAGCTGGTCGCGCACGACCTTGTCGGCGATGACCTCGCTCGCGTGATAGATGTCCTTGGCGATCGTCTCGATCTTCTGGAAGAGCGGCATGTCGTCCGGGTAAAGCGGCGAGAACTGCGAATGCCCGGCATTGGCGAGGTCCACGACCTTGCGCGCGAGCTCCTCGGTCCCCGCCGAGCCCTGGGCCCAGTGCTTGCAGAGGATCGCCTCGGAACCGAGAGTGGCGACATAGGCCTTGATCGCCTGGATTTCCGTTTCCGTATCGGTCGTGAAATGGTTGATCGCGACCAGCACCGGCACGCCGAATTTCTTGACGTTCTGCACGTGCCGGCCGAGGTTGGCGCAGCCCTTCCTGACCGCCTCGACATTCTCCCGGCCGAGGTCCTCCCTTTTCACGCCGCCATTCATCTTGATCGCCCTGACGGTCGCGACGACGACGGCAGCGTCCGGCTTCAGGCCCGCCTTGCGGCACTTTATGTCGAAGAATTTCTCCGCCCCGAGGTCGGCGCCGAAACCGGCCTCGGTCACGACATAGTCGGCGAGCTTCAGCGCCGTCGCCGTGGCCACGACCGAATTGCAGCCGTGGGCGATATTGGCGAAAGGCCCGCCATGGACGAAGGCCGGGTTGTTCTCGAGCGTCTGCACCAGATTCGGCTGCATCGCATCCTTGAGCAGCACCGTCATCGCCCCGTCCGCCTTGATGTCGCGCGCAAAGACCGGGCTCTTGTCGCGCCGGTACCCGATGATGATGTTGCCGAGTCGCGTCTCGAGGTCCTTGAGGTCCATCGCCAGGCACAGGATCGCCATGACTTCAGAGGCGACGGTGATGTCGAAACCGGTCTCGCGCGGATAGCCGTTGGCGACGCCGCCGAGCGAACCGACGATCTGGCGCAGCGCCCGATCGTTGATGTCCATCACGCGGCGCCAGGCGATGCGGCGGATGTCGATCGCCTGTTCGTTGCCCCAGTAGATATGGTTGTCGATCAGGGCCGAGAGCAGGTTGTGCGCCGCCGTGATCGCGTGGAAGTCACCGGTGAAGTGAAGGTTGATGTCCTCCATGGGCACGACCTGGGCGTAGCCGCCGCCGGCCGCACCGCCCTTGCTGCCGAAGCAGGGGCCGAGCGAGGCTTCCCGGATGCAGACGATCGCCTTCTTGCCGATGCGGTTGAGGCCGTCGCCGAGGCCGACGGTCGTCGTCGTCTTGCCCTCGCCCGCCGGCGTCGGGTTGATCGCCGTCACCAGGATGAGCCGGCCGCTGCTTTTCTCCTTTTGCGCGGCGATGAACGCGGCGCTGACCTTCGCCTTGTCGTGGCCGTAGGGCAAAAGATGCTCCGGCGGTATGCCGAGCTTTTCACCGATCTCCGTGATCGGCTTCTTCTTCGCGGCGCGCGCGATCTCGATATCGGATCTGACCTCCGGCATGTCTCCCCCCTTTTTCGCTCGCGCACTCCGCCTCCTCCGCGGAACGCGCGCTGCGTTTCTTTGCGCTTACGCTGGCATGCCGCCCGTCAGCGCGCAAGGATGTCGCGCATTTCGACGAGGTTCGAGCGGACGCGAAGGATGTAGAAGCCCATGGTGGCGAGATGAGTCGGCATGATCCAGCCATCCTCGCGGCCGTTCGAGATGATGAGCGGCTGGATGCGCAGCGCCGAGCGAAGCTGCTTCAGCGTCTCGGTGTAGATTGGCGTCAGGCCGCGTTGCTGGACGACATTCTCGAAGTCGGCACCGGCGGCCGAAAGGATGCCGTAATAGCCGTAGAGCTGGCCGAAGGAGAACCAGAAGCGGTCGTCGGCCCGCGTGTCGAACCAGCCGCCATTGTGGAATTCCGAGCGCTCGCGGATGATGGCGGAGGTATTGCCGAGGTCGTTGGCGATGCGGTCGAGGAACTCGACCATGTTGTCGGACCGGCCGTCGAAGACCGCTTCGCATTTTCCGAGCGAGACGTTGAACTTCCGGAAGTCGCGCTCGGCGGCGCGGTAGAAGCTCGGCGTCGGGGTCTTGGGGCCGAAGGGGTTGAGGCCGAAATACCAGGTCTCCTCGTCGAACTGGATGTTGCCGCGGGCGCTCTGCAGGTCGTTGTTGATGCCTGAGGTGCCGCGGACGCGGCCGAGCGAATCGACGAGCTCGACCGCCGTGCGCCGCACCGCCTGGTTTATGCCGCGCTGGAACGACGCCTTGTTGTCGAGCCAGGGCGTGTCGTCCCAGTCGAGCCCGAAAAAGCCGAGCTTGTAGGCGAGCATCGAGGATATCCAGGCATTCTGGTTGACGTTGAGGTCTATCAGATCCGCCGTCACGTCGACGATGGCCGAGGTCTGGCAGACCGTTCCGGCCGGAAGTTGCACGACGGCGAGCGCCTCGGTCGTGCTGTCGGCACCGGAGGGTTGGACCGCGGCCTGGTTTGCGCCCGCCGCGGCACCGGACTGACCCGTCGCCGCACCCGGGCCGCTGACCGGCGAACCGGCCGGCACCGTGCGCTCGGCAAGCTTGTAGCGATCGACGTAGTCCGGATCGAAATTGGTCCAGGCCTGCGTCTGCCAGATGAAGTATCCGTAGAAGACGACGAGTGCCAGGAGGATCAGCGCGATCGGCCCCTTGATGATCCAGCTCCGCCCCCGGTACCAGGCGCCGAGCGCGACGAAGGGCCAGAGAATCCACGCCACCGCCAGGCCGATGCCACGGCCGATCGCCGTGAAAACACGCTGGAAGAACGCAACGATCGGATCGAACATGTCCTATTCCTCTTTGAGACCGTAGAGCTTGTGGCGGAAGGCGGCCTTGTCGCTGAGATATGTGCCGGTCAGCGTTGCCACAACATATTCGCGGAACTTTTCGCCGTAGCGTTCGTAGGCGCCGTAGAAGCCTTGCTTGTCGAACACGAAACGCGAGACGAAATCGCGGGGGACGAGCTGTGAAATGAGCTGGTTGACGAGCCACCGGTCGGGGTGGTCGGGTGCGGCCCTCACCAGGAGGAAACGATTTTCGGGCGCGATCTCCTGCATCTTGATCGAGCCGGTCGCGGCGATCGCCCGCGACATTTCCTGGAGGAACGGATAGAGCCCATCGCGCGCGACGAGGGCGGCGTTGCGGTGAATCCAGGTCTGCAGCCAGATCCGGTCGGCATTCGTCAGATCGGCCCCAGGATCGACATCGTTGATGAGGCCGCGCACGACCATGTCCGCACGGTGCTGGAAAAGACCGGATTCCTGCACCCAGGATGCCTGCGGCAATTGCAGCCGCCTGGTCGTCGCGAGAAAGTCGTAGATGCGGGCGTGGTCGGTAATCGCGATGTAGCTCACCTGCCAGGGCCGCGACCGCCGGAAACCCGGCACCGAAGGATCGCAGATGACCGTCGTCGTCTTCTCGTCGAGGAAGACGTAGACACCGCCGAAATGGTTGGCCCAGAAGGCCTGGTGGCGGAAGACGAGCTCGTCGGGAACGAGCGCGTTCTGCCGGATGTCGCCGGTCGTCCTGGCGAGTTCCACCATCCGCTCGAGCATGGGGTCGTCGGCCCAGGCATTGGGCACCTTCTTCAGCCGGTCGATGAGTTCGCGAAGCTCGGTCGCCTTGCCGAGCATGTCCTCGGCCGAAAGCACCCGGAAGCGCACTTCGTTGATCGACAGGAGATCGTCGATATCCTCGACCATTGAGACCGAATCCTCGATCTCGCCATAGAGCGTGTCCTTGATCGTAACCGCATTGATCGCCCGGCTGTTGGCGTTGAAGAATTCATGCATCAGCGCCGCGGTGTTGGAAAAGCTCGTGTGAACCACGGGCAGCTCCGCCTGCGCGGGCGTCAGGATGATGAAGCGGCGGTTGACGCGATTGGGATCGAGATAGTCGCGATCGCCGAGCTCGTGGGCGACCTCCGGCGAGAAGCCGGTCATGTCGATGCTGAAGCGCGCGAGCCCGGTCGGCTTCAACCCGAAGCCCCCGAGCGCCTTGTTGTAGCGTGCGATCAAATGCGGCTCGGCGATCTCGAGCAGCCGCCCGTAGATGAGTTCCGCTTCGAGGAGGCGTTTCATGCGGTGGTGCTCCCACGGCGCATCCTCTGCCTCTCACCGAGCCTCCGCCTCTGCCCCTCACCCTGGCCCTCTCCCCGCGCACGGAAAGAGGGGATGCCAGCGTCGTGCGTGGACGCTCCGCCCCACCCAGCCGAAGTGCGTCGAAACCGACCATCAAACAACCCCGAATCCGGATAATACAATGCGGTCAAGCGATTTCGTCCCCTCTCCCCGCGAGCGGGGAGAGGGCTAGTTTTCGGGTTGAACCCGAGGAGAGGGGCAAATCGCAAGGCAAATCTCGACATTTCAATCATGTCTTCCACCCGCAGGAATGAACGTCAAATCCGTCGTCCTTACCTCGCGCACCAATCGCTTCTCCAAAATGGCAACGATCGTCTCCAAAACCCCGGCGCGATCGCGGAATATGTGCGTGTTCCAAAAGCGAGCCACGCTCCAACCGTTCAGGAGCATGTACTTGTCGCGCGCAACATCGCGGCTACTGACGGCGTGCTGGCTGCCGTCTACTTCAACGACCAACCGCGCATCGCGGCAGGCGAAATCGGCGAAGTAAGCGCCGATCGGAAACTGCCGGACGAACTTGAAGCCGTTGAGGCGCCTGTCCCGCAGTTCCGACCACAGGATCGACTCTGCGTCGTTGTCGCCTTGTCTGAGGTCTCTGGCGCGCTGCGTCCGGCGTTCGTTGGCCCCTCTCATGCGCGCTTCACCTTGTGGCTGCCCCTCACCCTGGCCCTCTCCCCGCACGCGGGGAGAGGGGATTCCGTTGCGGCCGACGGTGCCAGTCCGAGACACAAATGGCCGTCAGCCGGGGGCGATTTGCACCCGCCTAATCCAGCAAAGGCGTGTCCGGAATCCACCAACGGCAATCCCAAACGCGGACCTCGTCCCCTCTCCCCGCCTGCGGGGAGAGGGTTAGGGTGAGGGGCAAAGCCCAGGGCAATGAGACGATCAATCATCCCTGCCACCTGCCCTCGCGCTTCATCGTCTCGATCTCGCGGATCGCCTTTTCCCGCTGCCGCTCGCGGCGGATGATGTCGGCGACGGCGGCATCGTCGGACTTGTCGGTGTAGCGGAACTCGCTGTCGGCATAGCGGTTGATTTCCTGCAGCACCATGTCGATGGTGATGGGCCCGCGCAGTTCCTCGATCATGGCCTTCTTCTCGTCGTAGGACTTGTGCATGAAGGAGCCCGCATCCTTGAACCAGTCGTCAGGCAGTTCGACGTCGATCGCCCGCATCTTGATCGCATCGGTGATGTTCCTGATCGCCCGGCCGGTGAAGCGCGGTTCGGCTTCCTTGATCATGTGCAGATAGGCGCCGACATCGGCGAGCGTGGCGATCTTGCCCTTCTCTTTCTCGTAGCGTTCCCAGACCGCGGCGAGCCCCTCCTCCTGCGGACGCGAATGCGCGGCGTAGGATTGCGAAACCGCGCGCTTGATTTCCTGGCCGGCATAGAGCTCGTGTTGCCCGAGCGGAATCTCGTGGTTTTTGCCGACGAGGAGCGCGAAGATATCGATATAGTCCGTCTCCGTCTGCGGCCCGTCGACCAGCCAGCGTGCGCCGGCCCGCTGGCGCAGCGCATCGTCGACATTCTCCGGGTAGTTCGAGAACATGCCGAAGGTGCAGTTGCCGCGCACCACGGTGGAGGCGCCGGCGAAGCTCTCCATCAGCACCGCCGTCACCTCGTGCTGGCCGGCCGAGGCCCGGTCGTCGAAACGCTTCGCCGCCACCTGGTCGACATCGTCGATCGTGCCGAAGCCGATCGCCCGCGGGTTCATCACGTTGTTGACGAACTCCTTGCAGTTCTGGCCGGATTTGCCCTGGTAGGATGATATCTGGTCGACGCCGAAATTCTCGTAGTGGAAGGGGTAGCCGGCGACGCCGCAATAGTCGTGAAGCATGCCGGCGAGCATCTGGATGAGAATCGTCTTGCCGGTGCCGGGCATGCCGTCGCCGATGAAGGTGAAGAGGAAGCCGCCGAGCTCGACGAAGGGGTTCATCTGCCGGTCGAAATCGTAGGCCATCAGCATCTTGGCGAGCTTCAGCGCCTGGTACTTGGCGATGTGGTTGCCGATGATCTCCTCGGGCTTCTTGAAGGTCATCACCAGGGGCTTGCGCTTCTGCCCGGGCGCGACATCGAAGCCGTTGAGGGTGAAGTCGTCCTGGTCGAGCCGGAGATGCACGGTCTCGAAACTCTGCAGCCCGGTGAAGCGCGCCTTGCGGGCGATCAATCCCTCGATCGCGACGCGCGAGAAGGCGCGCGCCCGCGCGGTGAGCGTCAGGTCGTCCGGCGCGCCGGCGATGCTGCGCTCAAGGCCGGCAACCATGCTCTTCAGTGCGTCCTGCGGCGTGTCGAAGAGGAAATCCGGCTCGGCGGCGTCGTCGACGGGCTCGCCCTCCCCCGCAAGCGTCGCGCCTATATAGGCGGCAAGCGTGAAGGCCGCGACATAGGCCGAAGCCGACAGCAGCGCCTTGAAGTGTGCGGCGTCCTCGCCGGCAAGCGGTGCGCTCGCATTGCGCGCCTGCAATTGTTCGAGATCGGTCTGCCGCCCGAAGACCTCGGCCACCGCAAGCGCCACCTGGATGCCGCGGCGCGTGCGGTAGAGCACCGCATGCTGCGCCGGTGACAGCAGCGGATCGGCGCCGCGCACCGCCTGGATGGTGCGCTGAAGTTCGATCTCGCGGGTGCGGCGCTGGCCCCCGGTCGAAACGGTGGAGACGAAGCGGCGGCCGGTGCCGGCGATCGGGGTTCCGGCGGCGGCATCTTCCTTCTCCAGGATCACCAGCTTGGTCACGAGGCTCTGGGCCACCGCCTGATGCTTGGCGATGTCGTCCTCGTGCAGCGTCGTCAGGCCCGCATTCAACGTCATGGCTCAAACCTCGCTCACCACCTGGTTGCCGGAAATGACATGCACCTTGTAATCGCCGAAGACCTGCCCCGCCTCGCCGGCGGCATAGAGTGCCTGGTAGGCGTCGTGCGGCACCAGCGCGTGCTTCTCGTAGGCGCTCACCCCCATGCGCGCCGCCTCGAGATTGGCGGTATCGATATGGAATTCCTCCTGCGCCGGCGTCGTCGACCAGAAGCCTCGCCTCGCCGGCCGCTCCGCCTTCGAGAAGACCTCCTGCACCGTCCAGGTGAGCAGCCAGGCATTTTCGCTCTTGCGCACCTTGGAGAGGATCTCGTTGATCCTCGCATTGTTCTCGGTGATGCCGGCCGAATAGAACGGTCCGAGCACGATGCGCCGAAGCTGCTTCGGGTGCAGTTCCGGGAAATCCTTGTCGAGATTGGTGGCGATCGTCACCGGCGTCAGCGAATAGGCGCTGTTCTTCGAGGCGAAATCGTCGAAACGGCTCGCAAGCTCCGGATTGAGCAGGCCGCCGACCGGAAGCGGGATATCCACGTCGGGGTTGAGCCTGCCGTCTTCGGTGACCAGCATCCGGACGATGTCTTCCGAGGAATCCTCGATCGTCGCCATATAGACCATGGGCAAGGTCTGGCTGCCGTCGAAGGCCCCCCAGGAGACGACGTAATAGGGCCGCATCGTCCTCGGATTGACGGCGACCCGGATCGTCTCCGGCAGGATGAACGGCGAGAAGATGTCGCCCTTGCCGATCTGCTCGAGATAGAGCCTCTCGGCCATGCGGGCCTGCAGCGCCTCCGGAAAGGCCTTCTGGCGGAGGATGAAATCCACCATCTCCTCGCGCAGCGCATCGGCGGCAGGGATGTTCGCCAGGCGCTTCTCCGCGCTCTGCCGGTCGTTCTCGAGCTCCAGCACGCTCTGGAAAACGGGGAATCCGCTTTCCGCACGCGATATCCGGAAATGCTCGACGAAGCCGATGCGGTTCTCCCAGCAAGCAACGGAGGCCTTCAGCCGGGCGAGAAAGGGAACGATGACCTCCCCGACGACCGTGTTGCGGTAGAGCGGCGAATTGCGCTCGCCGAGGAAGAGCTCGAGCCCGGCCAAAGCGGCGCGAATGGAGGCGAAATACTGCCTGACGGCAGGGGGAACCGCGGTGTTCATTCAAGTCCTCCCGGCAAATGCCGAAAGGCGGTCGGAAAGCTGGTCATGCCGCCTTGCCGATCACTGCTTCACGTAGTTTGCGGCATTGTGCTTGTCCATCACCGACTGGAAGCGACGGGCAAAGGCGTCATCGGCGAGCTTCTTGCGCCGCTGGATATCCTGCGTCGCAAGCATGTTCTTTTCATGCATTTCCAAGAGGTCGCCGATATGGCGCTGCGCGGCGGCGCCGATCCCCGCCATCGTCTCCTCGGCGGCCGTGTCGACCTGGCTGCCGAGCGTGTTGATCTTGTGGGCAACGTCCTGCTGCGCCGCCGTCTTCAGCGAGTCCTCGAGCGCCTTGTAGAGGACGATGCGCTGCTCGGTGTCGATGGTCAGCTTGTTGATCAGCGTGTTCTGGGCGGCGATCTGGTTGTTGAGCGAATCGACGAAGGTCTGGAACATCGCCGTGTAGCGCTCGAGCGTCTGGCTCTCGGCGAGCAGCTCCTGCTCCTTCGCCTGCTTCTCGTTATACTCGGTGGCAAGCTGCGAACGCTCGGCTTCGAGTCCGGTGCGGGTCATCTGGTCGGTCGAGGCGGCGATCCGGTTCTCGATGTCGAGCAGCAGCGGATTGAGTTCCTCGATACGCTTCTGCGTCTCCTCGAGCGCCGCCATGGTGCCCTTGCGCCGCTCGATCACCTGGATGAGGCTCTGTTCGGAGGTCTTGTAGCGCTGGTCGAGGATCGACCGCTGCTCCTTGAGGATGCCGACGATGGTGTCGGACTTGGAGAGCAGTTCCTGCAGGTTGCCGGCGAGCGACATGTTTCGGACGCGATCGGTGCGCATCCGCTGCATCGCCTGCTTGGAGAAGATGCCGATGAACTTCTCGTAGCCGGTATAGCTCTTCATGCTTTCGAATTCGGCGCCGAAGACATTGGTCGCGTCCTCCAGCCCGATGATGAGATCGGCAATGTTGGCTTCCATCACCTTCTGCTGGCTGATCACGTCCTGGATGCGGGCGTTCTCGATATCGAAATTGACGTCGCCGAGCTTCGTGTCGGCCTTGGCGAACTGTTCGAGGACGACGCCGGACTGCTCCAGCTTGCTGCGCATCTGGTCAACGACGCCGCGCGTCTTCTCGATTTCCGCGTCAAAATTCTGAAGCGTCGCCATTCGATTTCTCCCTCCGTCCGGGCAAGCATGTGCGCGCCGGATTATTCAGCCCTCGATTGCAGTTATATAAAGGGTGTTTACAGGATAACGACAAGGTGGCGCGCCGGCTTTTTCGCTTAAACGCATACGGCCCGAAACGGTTCGGCGGTTTCGGGCGGCATGCAGCAAATTCAAGGTGCGACGGCGTCGCCGCCGGCGCGGCCGGCGATGGTCAGCCCTTGCGAATCCGCTCTTCCCAGTGGCGCCGGCAATAGGAGACGTACTTTTCATTGCCGCCGACATCCACCTGCGCTCCCTCGCGCACGACCTTGCCGTCGCCGTCGAGGCGCACGACCATCGTCGCCTTGCGCCCGCAATGGCAGATCGTCCTGACCTCGCGCAATTCGTCCGCAAGCGCCAGAAGCGCCATCGAGCCCGGAAAGAGCTTGCCCTGGAAATCGGTGCGCAAGCCATAGGCCATCACCGGGATGCCGAGGCGATCGGCGACGCGGGCAAGCTGCTAGACCTGCTCCTCGCCGAGGAACTGCGCCTCGTCCACGAAGACGCAGGCGATTTCGCCGGAGCCGTCGCCGGTCAGGCGCTCGATGAGCCCGTAGAGATCGTCCTTCGCGTGGAAGGGAATCGCCTCCGATTCGAGGCCGATGCGCGACGCGATGCGGCCCGTGCCGGCGCGGTCGTCGAAGGCGGCGATCAGCATGACGACGCGCATGCCGCGCTCCTGATAGTTGTAGGCGGCCTGCAGGAGCAGCGTGCTCTTGCCCGCATTCATCGTCGCATAGCTGAAGTAGAGCTTGGCCATTGTCCCCGTCTCCGGAATCGCATGGCGCTACATGACGAGGCCGGCGACGAATGGCCAGAGCATGGCGGCGCGACCCACAGAATTTCGCAGGCGCCCCGCGAACCGCCGCCATGGCCGTCGCATGGCCGCGCCGCGTCCTTTTTAGCTGCCATTGCGACATTCCGCGTCGCTCTGTGCGCCCCCTTAATGTAATGAGGCAATACACTGCCGTCGACGCCAAGGCGCTTGAATTCGGGCTTCATTGGTGTTTGGCTAAAAAAACAACTGACGCAGGGGAACGATGACGATGATAAGGACCTATTCTCTCAAGTTCATGCTGGCGGGCGCCGTTTGCATGGCAGCGCTCACCGCAGGCAGCGCGCTTGCGGCCGAGCCGGAAAGCTGCGGCACCGTCCGCTTCTCCGATGTCGGTTGGACGGACATCACCGCCACGACCGCGACCGCGACGACCATCCTCAAGGCGCTCGGCTACCAGACGGACGTGAAGGTCCTGTCGGTTCCGGTCACCTATACGTCCTTGAAGAACAAGGATATCGACGTCTTCCTCGGCAACTGGATGCCGACGATGGAAGCCGACATCGCGCCCTATCGCGACGACAAGTCGGTCGAAACGGTGCGCGAGAACCTCGAGGGCGCGAAGTACACGCTCGCGACCAATGCCAAGGGTGCCGAGCTCGGCATCAAGGACTTCAAGGACATCGCTGGCCACAAGGACGAGCTCGGCGGCAAGATCTACGGGATCGAACCCGGCAATGACGGCAACCGTCTGATCATCGACATGGTCGAGAAGGGCACCTTCGATCTCAAGGGCTTCGAGGTCGTCGAGTCCTCCGAGCAGGGCATGCTCGCGCAGGTGGCGCGTGCCGAGAAGGGCGGCGAGCCGATCGTCTTCCTCGGATGGGAGCCGCATCCGATGAACGCCAACTTCAAGCTCACCTATCTTTCCGGCGGCGACGACATTTTTGGCCCGAACTACGGCGGTGCCACGGTCTACACCAACGTGCGTGCCGGCTATACGACCGAATGCCCGAATGTCGGCGCCCTGCTCAAGAACATGAAGTTCTCGCTCCCGATGGAGAACGAGATCATGGGCAAGATCCTGAACGACGGCGAAGACCCGGAAAAGGCGGCTGCGGCCTGGCTCAAGGATAATCCGTCCGCCGTCGAACCTTGGCTCGCAGGCGTTACCACCAAGGACGGCGGCGACGGCCTTGCCGCAGTGAAGACGGCCCTCGGTCTCTGATCGACCGCGGCGCCGGCGCGCCTCCAAAGGCCCGCGCAAAGGTCGCTGTCGCGCTCTGAATTGGCGCATGGCTTGCTTGAGTCGGCGACGACTTCAGGAGAGCCTGCGGATAGAGGCGGGGAATCCCTCCGCCTTCCTTCACCGCGTCATGCGATCAATGTTTGACCCTGACAAGAGGGATCCAGTTCGTGGAATTTCTGACTGAAAACCGCATCCCCATCGGCGGCTGGGCCAAGGCGTTCGTCGACTGGCTGACGACGAACTTCGCGCTGTTCTTCGACCAGCTCGCAAATCTGCTCTCGGCGATCATCTCCGTCCTGCTCTACATCCTCCAGGCGCCGCATCCCCTTGTCGTCATCGCGCTGGTCACTGCGCTTGCATGGTGGTTCCGCCGCTCGATCGGCATCGCCCTCTTCACCTGTCTTGGTTTGCTCCTGATCGTCAATCAGGGCTATTGGCAGGAAACGACGGAGACGCTGGCCCTCGTGCTCGCTGCGACCTTCGTCAGCATGGCCGTCGGCGTACCGCTCGGCATCGCTGCCGCGCGGCGCGCCTGGATCTACTCGATCATGCGCCCGATCCTCGATCTCATGCAGACGATCCCCACCTTCGTCTATCTCATTCCGGCGCTGATCCTTTTCGGCCTCGGCATGGTGCCCGGGCTGATCGCAACGGTCATCTTCGCCATTCCCGCACCCATCCGCCTGACGCGCCTTGGCATCATCTCGACGCCGCCGTCGCTCGTCGAGGCGGCCGAATCCTTTGGCGCCACCCCGTGGCAGGTGCTGCGAAAAGTGGAACTGCCTTTCGCGATGCCGCAGATCATGGCCGGTCTCACCCAGACGATCATGCTGTCGCTGTCGATGGTGGTCATCGCCGCGCTCGTCGGTGCAGACGGTCTCGGCGTGCCTGTCCTCAGGGCGCTGAACACGGTCAACATCGCCAAGGGCTTCGAATCCGGACTCTGCATCGTCATCCTTGCCATCGTTCTCGACCGTCTGTTCCGCACGTCCGATGAAGGAGAAGGCGCATGACAGACGCCGTCGTTTTCAAGAATGTCGACATCATCTTCGGCAAGAACCCGCAGACCGCCCTGCAGATGGTCGACCAGGGCAAGACCCGCGACGAGATCGGCGCCGCCACCGGCCTGGTGCTGGGCGTCGCCGGCGCGTCGCTGTCGATCCACGAGGGCGAGATCCTCGTCCTGATGGGGCTCTCCGGCTCCGGCAAATCGACGCTGCTGAGGGCCGTCAACGGCCTGGCCCCGGTGGTACGCGGCGAAGTCGAGGTGAAGACCGCGGGCGGATCGCTCAATCCCTATCGCTGCAACGCGAAGTCCCTGCGCGATTTCCGCATGCACACGGTCTCGATGGTGTTCCAGCAGTTCGCGCTCCTGCCGTGGCGCACGGTCGCGGACAATGTCGGTTTCGGACTGGAGCTCGCCGGCGTTCCGGAAGCGGAAAGGAAAAAGCTCGTCGGCGAGCAGCTCGAGCTCGTCAACCTGACGAAATGGGCCGAGCGCAAGGTCAACGAGCTTTCGGGCGGCATGCAGCAGCGCGTCGGCCTCGCCCGCGCCTTTGCCACCGGCGCCCCCATCCTGCTGATGGACGAGCCGTTCTCCGCGCTCGATCCCCTGATCCGCACGCGCCTGCAGGACGAGCTGCTCGAATTCCAGCGGCGGCTGAAAAAGACGATCATCTTCGTCAGCCACGACCTCGACGAGGCCTTCCGCATCGGCAACCGAATCGCCATCATGGAGGGCGGACGCATCATCCAGTGCGGAACACCGCAGGAGATCGTCAAGAACCCGGCCAACCAGTACGTGGCCGATTTCGTCCAGCACATGAACCCGATCACCATGCTGACGGCGAAGGACGTGATGGCCACCGGCGTCGAGCGGGCGGCCGGCGCCGGCGTGACGGCGACCGCCAAGCCGACGACGCCGCTCGTCGATATCCTCGACGCCATGTCCCGCCAGCCCGGCAGCATCGGCGTCGTCGATAACGGCTCGGTAGTCGGCACGATCGACGCGCAGAACATCGTCGAAGGGCTGACGCGCCATCGCAGCAAAAATTGACGCGGCACGCCGCACGGTTCAAAAAAGCCTGGAGCGGTCGCTCCAGGCTTTTTGTTTTGGAGCGGCAAGGAAACGATATCCGGCGCGAGGAGGCGAACCATGAGCGAGAAACAGAACGTCCTGCGCGAGACCGATGACGAGGCCCGCAAGCTCGCGCGCATGCTGCTGCGTTCGGCAAGAAGCGGCGCGCTTGCCGCCATCGAGCCCGACAGCGGCGGCTTCCCCTTCGTCAGCCGTGTACTCATCGGCTTCGACGTCGACGGAGCGCCGGTAATCCTCGTCTCGCGGCTGTCGACGCACACCCGGGCGCTCCTCGCCGACAGCCGCGCCTCCCTTCTGACCGGCGAACCGGGAAAGGGCGATCCGCTCGCCCATCCGCGGCTGACCGTTCAGTGCGACGCCGAGGAGGTGGCGCGTGACTCCGCGACCCATGTCCGCATTCGCGAGCGTTTCCTCCGCCGGCATTCGAAGGCCGCGCTCTACATCGATTTCCCCGATTTCGGCTTCTTCCGCCTCAATCCGCTGCGCGCAAGCCTGAACGGCGGCTTCGGGCGCGCCTATGCCTTGGCGGCCGAAGATCTCGCCGTCGACTCCCCGGCGCTCTCCGCATTGGCCGAAATGGAAGCCAGCGCAATCGAGCACATGAACACCGATCATCTCGACGCGGTGCAGTTCTATGCAACGACTCATTGCAAGGCACGGGAGGGCGACTGGCGAATCGTCGGCATCGATGCGGCGGGTCTCGACCTCTCGGACGGCGAGCAGCTCAAGCGCCTCGAATTCGAAACGCCGATCCGCGATGTGGCCGAGTTACGGCCAATTTTGAAAAAACTTTACGGTTAAACCGCATCTACCTACCCCCATTTCTTGCAGTGGGTGGTTGCCCTTTTATGCATCACGGCTAATTATCGTCCTTCGTCAAACATAACTACGTGTGATGAATCTTCGCATGGAGCACGCGATGCAGCCTCTCTCGCCAGAAAAACACGAGGAAGCCGAGATAGCAGCCGGTTTCCTTTCGGCCATGGCAAATCCGAAGCGCCTGCTCATCCTCGACTCGCTGGTCAAGGAGGAGATGGCCGTCGGTGCATTGGCCAACAAGGTCGGGCTGAGCCAGTCGGCTCTTTCCCAGCACCTTTCGAAACTGCGTGCCCAGAATCTGGTCAGCACCCGTCGTGACGCGCAGACGATCTATTATTCGAGCTCCTCTGACGCGGTCATGAAGATTTTGGGCGCCCTCTCCGAGATCTACGGCGAAGACGCGAGTGCCGCAGAAGAAAAACCCCTGATCCGCAAGTCGGCGTAGCCTCCCAAGACGCCAGGCCGACAGACCAGCCTTACAAGCCCCGGCGACCCAGTCGCGCGGGGCTTATGTTTTGTATTGCGCGGCTGCATGCTATTGATCGCGCCATGGATCACGCGGGCGAAATTCTCATACTCACCGGGCCGCCCGGTTCTGGAAAAACCACGACAGCGCAGAAGCTTGCCGGAGAGCCTGGATCATCGAAGGTCCATCTGCATTGCGACGACTTCTGGCACTTCATCAAGAACGGAGCGATTCCGCCCTATCTGCCTGAAGCGCGTGAACAAAACATCCTTGTGGTCGATATTTTGACGAAGGTGGCCGCGGCGTACGCCGAGGGTGGCTATTTTGTCGTGGTAGACGGCATTGTCGGACCGTGGTTCTTGGAACCATTCAAGAAGATCTCAGCGCCGCTCCACTACGTCGTTCTACGTCCACCGCTCGATGTCGCGATCTGGCGTTGCCAGGAGCGTGGCGGGGACACCTTGACCGACCCGGGGCCTATCACGCAGCTGTACCGACAGCTCTCATCGCTGGGGCTGCTTGAGCGGCATGTCCTGTCAACCAACGGACACAGTCGGGACGACACCCTGAGCGCGGTGATCGAGGCCGTGAAAAGCGGGTCGTTTCGCCTGCCGACATGACAAATAGGCGAGCTCGCACGAACCAGCTCGCAAGCATCGCGGTCATCCTGCGTGCCCTGCATGCCCTGCATGCCCTGCAACACGGCAGCTTCGAGCATGTGCGCAGCCGAGCATTGC
The DNA here is from genome assembly GCF_001651875.1 of Sinorhizobium saheli. Classification (GTDB taxonomy): domain Bacteria; phylum Pseudomonadota; class Alphaproteobacteria; order Rhizobiales; family Rhizobiaceae; genus Sinorhizobium; species Sinorhizobium saheli. The sequence continues at coordinate 44,995 of NZ_LNQB01000068.1, read as the reverse complement.
GACAGTTCATGGTGTGTGGGACGCGATCGACCGCAGGCTTGACGCTTATCGGCGCGCTGATAGTTTGACCAACAGGTAAAAGAATCCGGCCTAAGCCATTGCAGCATGGGCAGAATCCACCGAGGAGAACCGACATGTCGAACCGCCTGAACACCACGCCGAACGATCTCAGGGCCTTCTGGATGCCGTTCACCGCCAACCGGCAGTTCAAGAAGGAGCCGCGCCTCTTCGTCGGTGCCAAGGACATGTACTACACGACGCATGACGGCAGGACGGTGCTGGACGGCACGGCGGGCCTCTGGTGCGTCAATGCCGGCCATTGTCGGCCCAAGATCACCGAAGCGATCCGCGAGCAGGCGGGCGAGCTCGACTATGCGCCGGCCTTCCAGCTCGGCCATCCGAAGGCGTTCGAGCTGGCGAACCGGCTGGTCGACATCGCGCCCGAAGGCCTGAACCACGTTCTCTACACCAATTCCGGTTCGGAATCGGTCGACACCGCCCTGAAGGTGGCGCTCGCCTATCACCGCGCCAAGGGCAACGGCTCGCGCTTCCGGCTGATCGGCCGCGAGCGCGGCTATCACGGTGTCAATTTCGGCGGCATCTCGGTCGGCGGCATCGTCGCCAATCGCAAGATGTTCGGCACGCTGCTGACCGGCGTCGACCATCTGCCGCACACGCACCTGCCGGCGAAAAATTCTTTCACGCGCGGCGAGCCCGAGCACGGTGCCGATCTCGCTGCGGAACTCGAGCGCATCGTCACCCTGCATGATGCTTCGACGATCGCCGCTGTCATCGTCGAGCCGGTCGCAGGCTCCACGGGCGTGCTCGTTCCGCCGAAGGGATATCTCCAGAAGTTGCGCGAAATCTGCACCAGGCACGGCATCCTGTTGATCTTCGACGAGGTCATCACCGGCTATGGCCGCCTCGGCACGCCCTTTGCCGCGCAATATTTCGACGTGAAGCCGGACATCATCACCACGGCGAAGGGGCTGACCAACGGCGTCATCCCGATGGGCGCGGTTTTCGTCACCTCGGAAATCCATGACGCCTTCATGACCGGCCCCGAGCACCTCATCGAGTTCTTCCACGGCTATACCTATTCGGGCAACCCGATCGCTTCCGCCGCCGCACTCGGAACGCTCGACACCTACAAGGAAGAGGGTCTCCTGACGCGGGCCGCCGAGCTCGCCCCCTATTGGGAAGAGGCGCTGCATTCGCTGAAGGATTGCCCGCATGTGATCGACATCCGCAATATCGGTTTGATCGGCGCGATCGAGCTCGAGCCGATTGCCGGAGAGCCGACGAAGCGCGCCTTCTCGGCCTTCCTCAAGGCCTATGAAAAGGGCCTGTTGATCCGCACCACCGGCGACATCATCGCGCTTTCGCCGCCGCTGATCATCGAGAAGAAACAGATCGACGAACTCTTCGACAAGCTGCGCGACGTCCTGAAAAACAACATCTGAGCCTTATCTTCGAGATTTACGGACGCCCTTTCCCCGCATGCGGGGAGAGGGTTATTGTTATGAATCAATGTGGAAGAGCGAGGGTGCACGCATGTCCGAAGCGCTGGAACGGTTCATCGATCAGGGCGTCGGCCGCGAGCCGGCGGACATCGTGCTCAAGGGCGGGCGCTTCTTCGATCTCGTCACCGGCGAGCTCGTCGCGTCCGACATCGCGATCTCGGGCGACCGGATCGTCGGCACCTGCGGCGATTATCAGGGGCGCGAGGAAATCGACGTCTCCGGCCGCATCGTCGTCGCCGGCTTCATCGACACGCATCTGCACATCGAGTCCTCGCTCGTCACGCCGCATGAATTCGACCGCTGCGTCCTGCCGCTCGGCATCACCACCGCCATCTGCGACCCGCACGAGATCGCCAATGTGCTTGGCACCGAAGGCATCCAGTTCTTCCTGGATTCGGCGATGGAAACGGTCATGGACATCCGCGTCCAGCTTTCCTCCTGCGTGCCGGCGACGCATCTCGAGACCGCCGGTGCCGACCTGCCGGTCGAACGGCTCGTGCCCTTCCGCCATCATCCGAAGGTGATCGGGCTGGCCGAATTCATGAACTTCCCCGGCGTCCTCCACAAGGATCCGGTCTGCCTCGCAAAACTCGACGCCTTCCAGGGCGGACACATCGACGGTCACGCACCGCTTCTGCGCGGCAAGGACCTGAACGGTTACCTCGCAACCGGCATCCGCACTGACCATGAATGCACGACGGCCGAGGAAGCACTCGAGAAAATCCGCAAGGGCATGCACATCCTCGTGCGCGAAGGGTCGGTGTCGAAGGACCTGCATGCCCTGATGCCGATCATCACCGAGCGGCTGTCGCCCTATCTCGCGCTCTGCACCGACGACCGCAATCCGCTCGACATCGCCGAGCAGGGCCATCTCGACCACATGATCCGTACGGCGATTGCCGCCGGCGTCGAGCCGCTCGCGATCTACCGCGCCGCCTCGATCTCGGCCGCGCGCGCCTTCGGCCTCAGGGATCGCGGCCTCGTCGCGCCCGGCTGGCGCGCCGACCTCGTCGTCATCGACAGCCTGGAGAGCTGCCGGGCCGAAATGGTCTTTTCCGCCGGAAGACGCGTCACGGACGCGCTCTTCGCCCGCCGCAAGGCGGTGGAGCCGGTGGGGCTCGACAGCGTCAGGGCGCGCGCGGTAAAGACCGCCGACTTCGGCGTCCCCTATAGCGAGACCGAGACGTCGGTGATCGGCGTTCTACCCGGCAAGATCATCACCGAACACCGCCGCTATCGGCTGCCGGCCGAGGGCAACCAGACCGGCGTCGATCTCGGCCGCGACATCATCAAGGTCGCGGTCATCGAGCGCCACGGCGTCAACGGCAATCACGCCAACGGCTTCGTCCAGGGCTTCGGGCTGAAGAAAGGGGCGATCGCCTCCACCGTCGGTCACGACAGCCACAATATCTGCGTCGTCGGCGTCAGCGACGAAGACATGGCGCTTGCCGCCAATCGGCTCGGCGAGATCAAGGGCGGCTTCGTCGTCGTCGAGGACGGCAAGGTCACCGGCGAGATCGCGCTGCCCGTCGCCGGTCTCATGAGCCTCGAACCCTACGAGCGCGTCCGCGACACCCTGCATCATCTGCGCCAGGCCGCCTTCGCGCTCGGAGCGACGCTCGAAGAGCCCTTCCTGCAACTCGCCTTCCTGCCGCTGCCGGTGATCCCGCACCTGAAGATTTCCGACCGCGGCCTGGTCGATGTGGACAAGTTCGCGTTGATCGGGTGAGGATCCCCTCCCCCGCCGGAGGTCATCCCCGGCCTTGAGCTGCCTTGAGCCGAGGATGACGGCGAAAGGGAAGGCTCAATTCACCGCAGCCTTCCGCAAAACACGTCAAGGCCCTTGAGGACAACCACCTCGTCGATAAAGGCCGGCGCAAAACCGGGCATTGGCAGCGGCTCGATGACGCGTGTGTCGGCAGGCAGCCGAACCCGCTCCCGCTCCCGCGTCAGGTTGAAGACGAAGAGCAGCCGCTCGCCGTCCTTCTCCCTCGTGAAAGCGAGAACGTCTTGCCTGATGGTGAGAAACGCCAGGTCCCCGTCGAGGAGCGGCGCGTGCATGCGGCGGAAGGCGAGTGTCCGGCGGTAATGGTCCAGCACCGATCCGGCAACGCCGTCCTGCGCGTCCACCGCCAGCAGCCGCTGGTCATCGTGCACCGGCAGCCATGGGTTCGCGGCGGAAAAGCCGGCATTCGGCCGGTCCCGTTCCCAGACCATCGGCGTGCGGCAGCCGTCGCGGCCCTTGAAAGCGGGCCAGAAGCGGATGCCGTAGGGATCGCGCAGTTCCTCGAAGGTGAGCTCCGCCTCCGGCAGGCCCAGTTCCTCGCCCTGGTAAAGGCAGATCGAGCCGCGCAGGCTGGCAAGCAGCGCAATGGCGAGCTTCGCCACCCGTTCCCGGTCGGCCTCGCCGAGCGCGAAGCGGCTGACATGGCGCATGACGTCGTGGTTCGAGAAGGCCCAGCAGACCCAGCCATCGGCGACGATCGCCTGGAAATCGGCGACGCAGCGGCGGATGTGGCTTGCGGTAAAATCCGGCCCGAGCAGGTCGAAGGTGTAGCACATGTTGAGCTTGTCGTTGCCGCCGGTATAGGCGGCAACGGTCTTCAGCGAGCGCGGGCCGTCGCCGACCTCGCCAACCGTCGCGCGGTCGCCATAGGCGTCGAGCAGCGCCCGCAGCCGCCTCAGGAAGCCGATATTCTCGGGCTGGCTCTTGTCGTAAAGGTGATCCTGCATGCCGTAGGGGTTGACGTCGGGCGCATCGAGGCCGATCGCGTCCGGATCGGGAACGCGCGGCGGGTTGTCCCGCAGATGCCGGTCATGGAAATAGAAATTCGCGGTGTCTAGGCGGAACCCGTCGACGCCGCGGTCGAGCCAGAAGCGGACGGTCGAAAGCACCGCCTCCTGCACTTCCGGATTATGGAAGTTGAGGTCCGGCTGCGACGACAGGAAATTGTGCATGTAATATTGCCTGCGGACGCCGTCCCATTCCCAGGCGGGGCCGCCGAAGATCGAAAGCCAGTTGTTCGGCGCCGTGCCGTCCGGCTTCGGGTCCGCCCAGACGTACCAGTCAGCCCTCGCATTGGTCCTGCTCGACCGGCTTTCGATGAACCAGGGGTGCTGGTCGGAGGTGTGCGAGATGACCTGGTCGATGATCACCTTCAGCCCCAGCCGGTGCGCCTCGGCAAGCATCTCGTCGAAATCGGCGAGCGTGCCGAACATCGGATCGACGTCGCAATAATCGGAAACGTCGTAACCCATGTCCGCCTGGGGCGAGGTGAAGAAGGGGGACAGCCATATGGCGTCGACGCCCAGCGATGCGATGTGGGGAAGCCGCCGGGTGACGCCGCGCAGGTCGCCGATACCGTCGCCGTTCGTATCCTGGAAGGACCGCGGATAGACCTGGTAGATCACCGCACCACGCCACCAGTCCTTGCCCGATCTCGGTGCTGTCGCCATTCGATCTCCCTCGGCACGAGTTCCGAACCAAGATTTACCGTCAGGCGTCGCCCGCGTAAACGCCGCTGTCAACATTCGCTTGCCGAAGCGACGGCGCGCCGCTAACCCATTGGGCGAATGCGGCACGAAAGGGAGGAACAGATGAAGGGCAGCATGCTGTCGATCGGCGAATGCATGGTCGAGCTGATGCAGGCGGAAGGAGGCATGCTGCGCAAGGGCTATGCCGGCGACACATTCAACACCGCCTACTATGCACGGCTCTTCCTGCCGGCGGATTGGACGGTGGATTATTTCACCGCCGTCGGCACCGACGTCGTGTCGGACGAGATGCTTGCCTTCATGGAGGATACCGGGGTTCGAACGGCGCGGATCCGCCGCCTGGAGGGGCTGATGCCCGGCCTCTACATGATCCATCTCAAGGATGGCGAACGGAGCTTCTCCTATTGGCGCTCCACCTCCGCCGCCAAGCGGCTCGCTGACGATCCCGACCGGCTGAGGAGCGCGATCGAGGCGGCCGACGTCGTCTTCTTCTCGGGCATCACGCTCGCGATCCTTGCGCCCGACGCCGTCGAAACGCTGCTGTCGGAGATGCGGCGCGCCAAGGCGGGCGGCAAGCGCGTCGCCTTCGACCCCAATATCCGCCCGCGCCTCTGGGACGACGCAGCGCGGATGCGTGCGACCATCGAGGCCGGCGCCCGCGCTGCGACGATGGTCCTGCCGAGCTACGACGACGAGGCCGCGCATTTCGGCGACGCATCCGTCGGCGCGACGATCGAGCGCTACCGTGCGCTCGGCGCCGAAGACGTCGCCGTCAAGGACGGCGCCAACGGCGTCACGCTTGAGTTCGGCAAGGAAGCCCGCCTGCATGTCCCGGCCGCACCCGTTTCCCGCATCGTCGACACCACCAGCGCCGGCGACAGCTTCAACGGCTCGTTCCTCGCCCGCCTCGCAGCCGGCGACCGCCCCGCCGACGCCGCAGCCTTCGCCGCGCGGGTAGCGGCAGCCGTGATCGGCCATCACGGGGCGCTGGTGGAACGGAAGAAATTGCCGGCAGACAGCATGATGTGAGGCTGCGCTCGCCCCTCTCCTCGGGTTTACCCGAAGACTAACCCTCTCCCCGCTTGCGTCGCTTGCGGGGAGAGGACTCGGGCGACGCGGCATCGTCCCTTCGCCCCGCCTGCGGGGAGAAGGTGGCGGCAGCCGGATGAGGGGCTTTCACGACCTTAGAAATCGGCTAGAGCCGGATGCGCGCACATGCGTTCGCGCCACCGCTCTATCTTTTTGTTTTTGCCGCATTTCTACGACGTCAGGTGATTCCACCTGACTGCAAAATGCTCACATCTAGCGCTTCTTGCGCGCCCTCGATTCGTAAGGGTTGTCCGACGCCCGGAAATGCATGCGGATCGGCACGCCCGGCATGTCGAAATCGTTGCGCAGGCCGTTGATCAGGTAACGGACATAGGATTCCGGCACGGCCTCCGGCCGCGTGCAGGAGATCATGAAGCCCGGCGGACGGGCCTTCACCTGGGTCATGTATTTGAGCTTCAGGCGGCGGCCGGAGACGGCCGGCGGCGGATGCTGCACCTGTTGCTGCTCGAGCCAGCGGTTGAGGCGCGCGGTCGAGATGCGCCGGTTCCAGACCTTGTCGGTTTCGATTATCGCCTGCATCAGCCGGTCGAGGCCGTAGCCGGTGTGCCCGGAAATCGGCACCGCCCGGATGCCGCGCGCCTGCGGCAGGAGGCGCTCGGTCTTTTCGCGCAGGTCCGCAAGCACCGCCTGCCAGTTCTCGACGAGATCCCATTTGTTGAAGGCAAGCACGGCGGCGCGGCCCTCGCGCAGGACCAGATCGACGATCTGCAGGTCCTGCTTTTCGAAGGGGATCGTGGCGTCGAAGACGATGACGACTGTCTCGGCAAAACGGATGGCGCGCAGCGCGTCGGCGACCGAGAGCTTTTCGAGCTTCTCCTGCACCTTCGCCTTGCGGCGCATGCCGGCGGTGTCGAACATCTTGATCGTGCGTCCGCGCCAATGCCACTCGACCGAGATGGAATCCCGGGTGATGCCGGCCTCGGGGCCGGTCAGCAGCCGGTCCTCGCCGAGGAAGCGGTTGATGAGCGTCGACTTGCCGGCATTCGGCCGGCCGACGATCGCAACCCGCAACGGCTTCGTCTCGTCATAGACGGGCTCCGCCTCTTCCTCCTCCTCGCCCGGGACGGTCGGGCTGAGATCGACATCGGTCTCGGCGACGTCCTCGGCCGGCGGAAACGCCCTCTCCTCCCCGAGCGCGGCGACGATCGCGTCGCGCAGGTCGAGCATGCCCTGGCCGTGTTCGGCCGAGATCGGGCACGGCTCGCCGAGGCCGAGCGTGAAGGCATCGTAGAAGCCGCCTTCGGAGCCGCGCGCTTCCGCCTTGTTGGCGACGACGATCACCGGTTTTCCCCGGCGGCGCAGCATCTCGGCGAGCGTCTCGTCGGCCGGCGTCAGGCCGGCCTTGGCGTCGACGACGAAGAGCGACAGGTCCGCCTCGTCGATCGCCGCCTCGGTCTGCGCCCACATCCGCCCCTGCAGGCTATCGGGCGCCGATTGCTCGAGACCGGCGGTGTCGATGATGCGGAACTTGAGGTCGACGAGCCTCGCGTCGCCGGGCCGCCGGTCGCGGGTCACCCCCGGCGTATCGTCGACGAGCGCCAGCTTCTTGCCAACCAGGCGGTTGAACAAGGTGGACTTGCCGACATTGGGGCGCCCGACGATGGCGACGGTGAAGCTCATCTCGAAATCCTGGTCAGGCTTTGCCGCTGGCCGCGATCACGTCAAGCAGCATCTGCGCGCGGCTTGCGATGCCGCGCGGGCTCTCGGCATCGTCGGCGATCTGCTGGAACCAGCTCTTCGCCTTGGCGTAGTCGCCCGCCTTGTAGGCCGCAAGGCCGAGCGCCTCGCGCGCCGAATGGCGCATGGCGTTCTGCGGAACGGCCAATTGCTCGACCTCGGAGGAGACCTGCTCGTAGGTCCCCGCATCGATGAGGAGATAAGCCGCACGCAGCCGCGCCGCATCGCGCAGGGCCGGCGGAATGCGCGTGTCCTTGCCGATCTCGGAAAACGCCGCGACGGCCGCCTCGGTTTCGCCCTTCTGTGCCTGCAGGGTCGCCGCACGCAGCCGCGCCAGAACCGGATAGGAGCCGTAGCCCTCCTTCTGGAGCTCGGCGAGCGCCGAAAGGGCCTCGTCCGACTTGTTTTCCCGCGCCAGATTGAGCGCGGCGAGGAACTGATCGCCCGATTGCGACGAGGATGTCTCCTGCCAGTAGTCGTAACCGACCTTGCCGACGGTGCCGAGCACGATCAGGACGGCAAGGCCGATGATGAGACCGCCGAAACGCGTCCAGATGGCTTTCATCTGGTCGGAGCGGAGTTCTTCATTGACCTCGCGGATAAAGCTGTCGTCCTGATTTACCATGTCCCGTCCCGGGTTCTCCGGCCTTCATGCAATGAAACTGGCGCCTTCTACCCGATTTTGCGACGCTTGTAAGGGGGAGATCGTCATTTAGAGCGGTTGAACGCCGATCAGGAGCTCATGCAGCCTCCAGACGAAGAGCAGGTAGGCGGCAAGGCCGACAACGACCGCCAGCACATCGTTGCGCGCCGACTTGAACATCGGCAGCACGCGTTCGCCCGCACGCTCCCGTCGTTTCAACGAAATGCGCAGGATCACCGCCCAGGCGAGAAAGGAACCGAAGAGCAGCACCGAAGACGTCTCGCCATTGGCGAGCAGGTGCGCAAGCGCCCAGATCTTGATCGCGAGGATCTGCGGATGTTTCAACGCCACGGCGATACGGCCCGCCGGAAGGAAACCCGCCGCAAGCGAGATGAAGGCGAGGAGCATCAGCAGGAGGGCGATGTGCTTCAGGAAGACCGGAGGATTGTAGAGCACTCCCGTTTCGCCACGCGCCTGCCCGAACCCGTAGATGATGAGACCGAGGCCGACGAGGCTGATGAGCGCATAGAGCCCCATCCACGGACCTTTGCCGACGCCCTCGATGACGCGAGCGCGCAGCCCGGGCGCGACGACGCGGACGAGGTGCATGCCGAGAAAGATCACGATGCCCAGAACCAGTAGAGTCATAATTCACCCGCCGCTAGATGATGCCGCTTCCGGAACGTCCGGACTGTAACGCCCATCAATCAAAAAATGAGCGCGGTATGCAAGCGGTTCCCCGCATCAAACCCTTTGGATTCCTGCTTTATTCCTTCGTTTACCATGGCGTGACGATGTCCCCGCGAAATTCCGGCGAGATCAAAGGATTGCCGCATTGTTGAAGAAGGGACGGCGGGAACCACTCCTCGCATCCGCTGATTCTCCCGAGAAGCCGTCCCCATGCCACGCAAGATCCTCGCGCTCTCGCTTTGTCTTTTTCCCACGGCCACGCTCGCCGATCCGCCAGCGGCACCCCTGCCCGTCAAGGAAAAGCAGCTCGTCATCGTCTCCTTCGACGGCGCGCACGACAATGCGCTGTGGGAGAAAAGCCTCGCCATGGCGAGCCGCACCGGCGCGCATTTCACCTATTTCCTCTCCTGCACCTTCCTGATGACGAAGGCAGACGCCAAGAGGGAATACAAGGCGCCGGGCCAGAAGGCCGGGCGGTCGAATGTCGGCTTTGCCCAGAGCCGCGAGGAGATCGCCGTTCGCGCTGCGAACATCTGGCGGGCGCATCTCGAGGGCCATGACATCGGCAGCCATGCCTGCGGCCATTTCGACGGCGGGGGTTGGAGCAAGGCCGACTGGGAAAGCGAATTCACCGCCTTCCGGACGGCGTTGCGCGACGCCTGGAAAAAGGCAGGCAAACCGGAAGCCGAGCCGCCGGGCTGGGCGGATTTCGCCGAACACGGCATCGAGGGTTTCCGCGCCCCCTATCTGTCGCTGAGCGACGGCCTCCTGCCCGCCGTCAAGGACTTCGGCTTCAGCTACGATGCCAGCCTCGTCACCAAGGGGCCCGGCTGGCCCATGACGAAAGACGGCATGCCGCGGTTCGGCCTGCCTCTCATTCCCGAAGGTCCTTCCCGTCGCCCGGTGATCGGCATGGACTACAATCTCTTCATCCGCCATTCGATGGGCGTCGAGAACAGGAAGGACAGCGCCCGCTTCGAGGAGCGCACGCTCGAAGCCTACCGCAAGGCCTTCCAGAAGGAATATGACGGCGAGCGCATCCCGCTGCAGCTCGGCTTCCATTTCGTCGAGATGAACGGCGGCGCCTATTGGCGCGCACTCGATCGTTTCCTGACGGAGACCTGCGGCAAGCCGGAGGTCGCCTGTGTCAGCTATGCCGAGGCATTGCCCCTGATCGAGGAGGCAAGAAAGAAGGCGGATCGCTCCGCCTTCTGATGCCGCGCGTTAGAGGGCAAGTTCTTCCTTGCCGCCGGCTTCGATGAACTGCTGGTCGATCTCCGGCAGCGGTTCTTCCTCGATCGCTGCTTCGAAGGCCTTGAGGCGTTTTTGGATCGACAGGAGTTCGACGATCGTCGGCCAATAGTTCACCAGATACTGGAACGAATTGCTGACCTCGCCAAAGGCCGTGGATATCTGCTGCCAGATACCCAACGTTATCTTTCCGGCAACGAAGGTAGGAATAAGCATGAAGTTCAAGAAAATCGCATCGAGCTGCCCATAAGAATAACGGGCGACATTGAAGTACAGATAATGCCAGTACATACGGAAATAATTTCGACGGACATTACTGTAAAGCTCTCTTACTGTAAGAGGTTGCGCGCGATCTGCATGATCCTCACCGTAGACGAGCTCCTTGCGGTAGGCTGCTTCAACACGCTGATTACGAAAATTCAACCCAGGTAGCTTGATGCCGGCGCCCGCCAAAAGCATGGTGCCGAAGAGAGACCATATGATCGCAAGCCAAAAAAGTGAGTGAGGAATGGCGCCGAGCACAGGCAGATCGGCGACATGCTTTGACATATCGAAGAGCAGTGGCAGAAAGACCACGAGAGTCATCACCGAGTTGATGAGCGTGACGCCTAGTCCTTCGAGGATGTTGGCGAAACGCATCGTGTCTTCCTGAACACGTTGCGAGGCACCTTCGATGTGCCGAAGTTGCTCCCACTTCGACATATAGAAATCATTCATCGCCGTGCGCCAGCGGAACACGTAATGATTGGTGAAGAAGGCCGTGATGACGTTCAGTGTAACACCGACGAACCCGATTTCGAGGAAGCGCAGTTGGAGCAGGTAGAACTGACTGGCCGTGATCCCCGGCTTCCTTGCAAGAGCGTCTTGCAGCAAATCGAAGAACGGGCCGCGCCAATTATTGACCGCAACCGAAGTCTGCACTGCGAAATAGGCGATGAAAATGATGAACGCCGAACCCCAGATAGACCAGTTTACCCACGGGTGATCCCTGGCGATTATTTTCCAAACACCGCCGAAGATCAGCACAAAGATAGTGAAATAGAGATAAAACCAAAGATTGTCGGGAGTGAAGAAGTAGGCGAGACCGATCGGCGCCTTCTGATCCGGAGCAAGAGGCGGCAAGCCGACTGCTGCTCCCACCTGCGGTCCGACGGTGTACCAGATAAGAATGCAGATAAGCGACCAGATCGCGCCGGACGCGAAGAACAGCTTCGGCTTGGGAAAGAATGAATGGAACAAGGGAGTCAACTCGCGTTTCAGGAAGACGGACAGCTTGCCGTCCCATGCGCCGAAACTAGGGCAAAAGCCGATCTGCAACAATCTTCTAAAGCGAACATTGCTGATATTTCATGGGGCTGCGGGCCGGAACCTAGCTCCTGTGCAGCAAAATCTTAAAGCTGCCGCCCAGCCAAAGCGGTCCTGATACGCGGCAGTTCGACCAAAACAACGCCACCGCACCCGAGCAGCACGAACGCCGCGGCAAGCGTCGGCAAGGCGTAACTACCGGTCCGCTCGGCGAGCCACCCTGCTACCAGCGGCCCGACGATCTGGCCGACGCCGAAGGCGGCGGTCATGAAGGCGAGCGCCCGGCGGGGGCTTTCCGGGGCCAGTTGCCGGCCGATCTGCAGGCCGTAGGCGGTGACCATCATGAAGGTCGCCCCCAGCATCAGCCCGCCGACGAGCGGCGCGAAAGGCGAAGGCAGAGACACGGTCAGAACGAGGCCGGCGGCCTCGAAGAGGAGCCCGGCGGCATAGACGCCTGCCAAGCCAAGCCTCGGCACGGCGAAACGCCAGAGCCAGATCGAGAGCGCGGCGCTGGCGCCGGTGATCAGCCAGGCGAGAAACTCGACGCCGTGGCCGCCGTTCGACCCGCGCGCCATGGCGACGAGGAAGGTGGCGGTGATGACGTAGCCGAAGCCGAAGAAGCCGTAGGTGAGCGTCATCACCTTGAGCGGTCGCGTCCAGGTGAGCGGCGGCTCCGGGCGACCGCCGGCGGCGGCATGATGACCCGCCGGCAGCAGCACGGCCGCCGCGACGGTCCCCGCCGCCGCGACGAGCGCACCGGTGAACCAGTCGGCCTGTGAGCCCGAAAACCCGGCGACGCCTGCAAGCGGCGCCGCCCAGACGGCGAGCGAGGACAGCGCGATGCCGGCCCCGACGCCGCCGAAATGCACGGAGGGAACGTGCTGCGACCTCGCGGCGAGCCCCTGCCCCAGCACGATCCCCGAGACGAAGATCATCGCAAAGGCGCTCGCGAGCCCCGCGAGGAAGCGGATGATGGAAAAGACGAGGACGGAGGACGTGAGGCCCATGGCGGCGAGCAACAGGGTCGTTGCGGCCAGCGCGGCAAGCCCGATCCCGCGCTCGCGCCCGTGCGCCCAGCCATAGGCGGCAGAGACCGCGCCGAGGAGATAGCCGATGAAATTCGCCGAGGCGATGAGGCCGGCATCGCCCGGAGAAAGCCCATGATCGGCCATCATCGCCGGCAGGATCGGCGTATAGGAGAACCGGCCGAAGCCCATGGCCGCCGCCATGGCGATCGCCCCGGCGAGAGCGGTTGCGGCGAGATTGACGCTTTTGAGGGAGCGGTCGGAGGCCGGCGACGATTGGTCCCGATGAGGGTCGTTGCCCCCAACGGATCGCTTCGATCCGGTCCCTTCGCTGCCCTGCAGTCTCTGGAGAGTGCTCATGTCCTTCTTATTGCATCGCAACAAGAAGCCGACAAATCATTATAATTGAACGAGCCATCGAAGGAATCGAACGCTCCCGGCCGCGGGGGAATGCCGCGACATCGGCGCCAGAGGGAGGTGCGGCTCGGCAACCGGGTCCTAGAGCGGCGCTCCCATGCGTTTGCGCACCGCTCGATCTGTTTGCTTTTGCCGCATTTGCGCGACGTCAGGCGATTCCACCTGACCGCAAGGTGCTCTACCCCGGCAGCGTCACGACCAGCGGTCCGCCGCGGGTGACCACGACCGTATGCTCATATTGCACGGTCGGCGCACGCGGCTCGCTGTAGAGCGTCCAGTCGTCGTCGCCGCCCCCGGCCCAGTGCGCGCCCATCGACAGGAACGGCTCGACGGTGAAGACCATGCCCTCGGCCATCCGCCGCCGCTCGGACGGGTCCGGCCAGGTGGCGATCTCGGCCGGTTCCTCGTGCAGCGAGCGGCCGATGCCGTGGCTCGCCAGGTTGGTGACGAGCGAGTAGCGGTTATTGCGGGCGAACTCGCCGATGGCGTTGCCGATCGCCGCCAGCGACTGCCCCGGCCGGACCTGCTTCAGGCCGACCCACATGGCGCGCTTGCCGTCGCGGCAGAGCCTGTCGATGGCGCTCGTCACCGGCGGCACCGGGAAGGACGCGCCGGTATCGGCGAAGATGCCGTCCTTTTCCGCCGAAACGTCGATATTGACGAGGTCGCCCGCCTGGATCACCCGGCTGCCCGGAATGCCATGGGCGATTTCCTCGTTGACGCTGATGCAGGTTGCGCCGGGGAAGTTGTAGCAGAGCTCGGGCGCTGAGCGCGCGCCCGCCTCGTCGAGCACCTTGCGACCGATCGCGTCGAGTTCCGCCGTTGTGATGCCCGGCTGGAGCGCCTCGCCCATCGCCTGCAGCGCATTGGCACAGATGCGGCCGATTTCCTTCAGCCGCTCGAGGTCTTCATCGTTGTTGAGGGTCATCGTGTCTCGCTTTCGCCGGCATCTACAGCGCCGCGCGTCTATCGAACGCGCAAGGGTCGCTGTAGCACTTCGAACGGCTGCATGTTCAAGGAAACATGCAGTAGCGGCTCAACGCCGGAGATGCCAGTGCCGCAAGTCGACGCAGGTCCCTTTACGGGCGCTCTTCGGCCAGCATCTCGCGCACGAGCGGCGCGACCTTCGTGCCGTAAAGCTCGATGCCGCGCATGATCTGGTCGTGCGGCATGAGCCCGATCGCCATCTGCAGCAGAAAGCGATCGTTGCGGAAGATTTTCTGGTGGGCGACGATCTTCTTCGCCACGCTCTCCGGATCCCCGAGGAAGAGATTGCCGGTCGGGCTGCGTGCCTGGTCGAAATGGGCGCGATTGGTCGGCCCCCAGCCGCGTTCGCGGCCGATGCGGTTCATCACCTCCGCCTGCGGACCGTAGAACTGGTCGGCCGCCTTCTCGGTCGTCTCGGCGATGAAGCCGTGCACGTTGATGCTCGTCTTCAGCGTCGAGGCGTCCTGTCCGGCGCGGCGTGCGGCCTCGCGATAGAGGTCGAAGAGCGGCGCGAACCGCCGCGGCTCGCCGCCGATGATCGCGAGCGCCACGGGTAAGCCGAGCGCCCCGGCGCGCGCCACCGACTGCGGCGTGCCGCCGACGGCGATCCAGAGCGGCAGCGGGTTCTGCAGCGGCCGCGGATAGACGCCGCGGTCGTTGATCGGCGGCCGCATTTCGCCCGACCACGTGACCTTCTCGCTGTCGCGCAGCGTCAGCAGCAGGTCCAGCTTCTCGGCAAAAAGCCCGTCGTAGTCGTCCAGCGATTGACCGAAGAGCGGGAAGGATTCGATGAAGGAGCCGCGCCCGGCCATGATCTCGGCGCGCCCGTTGGAGAGGAGGTCGAGCGTCGCAAACTGCTGGAAGACGCGCACCGGCTCGTCGGAGCTCAGCACCGTGACCGCGCTCGTCAGCCGGATGCGGCTGGTGCGCGCTGCCGCCGCCGCCAGCACCACCGCCGGCGCGGAGACCGCATAATCGGGCCGATGATGCTCGCCCAGGCCGAAGACGTCGAGCCCGACCTGATCGGCAAGCTCGATCTCCTCCAGGAGATTGGCAAGCCGCCGGCGTCCTTCGGCACCCTTGTCGGCCGCATTGGGATCGACGTCGGCGAAAGTATAGAGTCCGAGTTCCATGATTGGCTTCCTGCTGTCGTTCCGCCACAGATAGATCGCGCAGGACCAGGCTGCAAATGCACGCGAAGGAAACGCACCGTTTCCAGGTCCGTCCGAGTAGCAATCAATCCATGCTGCACGGCCCCCGCAGGTTGACCGTTGCTTTATCCGGCCGGTGCCGAGGCTGGCGACTAGGTTTGTCAGGCTATCGCGAGCGAAAGCGATTAGTGCTACCCCTCTCGCTCTAGTTGATTCATTTGCACCGGACTCCAGATGTCGCTCGCTGCGTTATCCGAACAAGAACTCGACGTCGTACGCCGCTCCATCGAAGGTGCTCTGCTGCACCACGGGTGGGACATTGAAACGCGGTTCGGTGTGACCGAGGGCGAGATGCGCGGCATCCTTGCGAAATGGCCGGACGTGGATGACTCGGTCGACAGCGGGCCGGTTTGCCTCGCGATCAACAATTCGCTCAATGACCTTCTTCACGGGCTCGGGATATCCGATGCAAGAGCGGTGGAACTGGCCGGCGCTAACCGAACCGAAATGCGCCGCGTCTACGACAAATGGGCAATAGCACGCGGCTGGACGTCGACAGGCGTCCTCTAAACGTTCGCTGGTGCGTGTGCACAGGGGGGAGAGAATGCAGGGCTACAAAGCAGCCTATATCGCGGTGGTGTTCATCGCCGGCTTCGGGAGCATCGGCATGAATTTCGTTTATCCCGAAAACGAGCTTCTTATAATGGCTATAAGCCATTGGATTCTCGCAGTACTCACTTTTCCGATCGGGGTCTTTGCGTCAGCAATCGGCTTTGTTCTCCTGTACATGGGGCTTTCAACGCCTGCAGAGATTACCCTCGTAACGACCCCGATCTTTGCTGCGTTGGGGTATGCGCAATGGTTCCGGCTGGGCCCGAGAATCTATCGAAGCCGTCGTGCGCGCGACCTCGTGCAGTGAGGCGATGAAACATTTACTACTGCATGTCTTTGTCCTCAAATCGACCTCCGCCTATTCCGCCTCGTTGCGAGCTCCGCGTCGAGCATACGGCAACGCGAACATGTAGAGGCCAGTGAACAGCAGCAGGAAGAGCGGGGGAAGCGGCGAATAGACCACCCAGGCGGGAGGCTCGCCCAGTCCCATGGCGACGAAGTTGGCGATCACGGTCACGGTGAAGGCGATGGACAGCCACCGGTGGGTTTGCCGAATCCAAATGCTCCAATTCATTCGAATCTCCAATCAAATTAGTCGCAGCGAATCGAACCCGATTGGCTGCAGTTTGACAGGCTGGCGGACACTCAATTCGTCCGCGCCAGAACCTCCTCCAAATTTGCAAGAAACTGCTGCCACCCGGCCTTGGCGCCACCAAAGGCCTGGCGCTGCTCCGGCCGGAAGCCCGACTGCTCCATGCGTAGCTGGGTGCCCGTGGTCGTTGGGGTGAGGGTGAACGTCACCACGCTTTTGAGGTCGAAGGCGGCATCCTCGTGCACGAAATTCCAAGTGTATGTCAGCCTTCTGTTCGGCTCCACGGCGAGGACTTCGCAGTCCAGCTCACCACCCCATTCTCCGCGCAGATTGAAACGATGACCGACGACGGCCTGAAAGTCGTTCTTCATCAGCCATTCCTCGATGAGGTGTGGTTGGGTGAGTGCGCGCCAGATCTTCTCCGGCGGATACGGTATGTCGCGTTCGACTACGACGGTGCGGGTTTCATTCATTGGTCCATCCTTTTCAGCAAATCTTCGAGGTCGTCGAAACGGCTCTGCCAGAATCCAGCCATTTCGCTTGTCCAGTCGACCAAGGGGGCGAGCGCCCCGAGTTGGGCGCTGTAATAGGTGTGGCGACCTTGATGGCGATCACGCACGAGACCGGCTTGCTTCAATAGGCCGAGATGCTTGGAGACGACTGGCTGCGAGACACCCGCCCGCTCCGTCAAGGCTCCGACCGTTCTTTCCCCTTCGCGGCAGAGTCGTTCAAAAAGGGCCCGCCGCGTTGGGTCGGCGAGCGTCCTGAAAAGAACATCGTGAGCCTCTGACATGTCGGACTCATACCTGGTTGGCTATGGATTGACATATAGCCAACCAGATATGTGTGCGTCAAGCCTGCACCTGGATCGGATGAGTATCTCCCAGGAAACGTACGGAAAAACTGTGTGCCGCACTGCCCGGAGCGGTGCAGTATAGGCTTGCGGATCAATGGGAGCGATGCTTTCAGGCATCGACTACATGGCGGGGATGCCGGGCGCGAGGCGCGGCGAATATACCTCATTGACTATGCATTCGCACCGGATGCCGGGGCCGCCTCTTGGGAAAAGGTGCGACCATCGACGGAAAAGGCAAACCGCGCCGCCTCACGCCGCGATCAGCGTCCGCTTCACCGCGCTCCGCCAGCCCTTGAGCTTCACCTTGCGCGTCGCTTCGTCCATCCGCGGCTCGAAGCGGCGGTCGCGCGCCCAGGATTTGGCGAACTCTTGCCTGTCCGGCCAGACGCCGGCGCGGCTTCCCGCGAGCCAGGCGACGCCGAGCGCGGTGGTTTCGAGGATGACCGGGCGGTCGACGGGCGCGTCGAGCAAGTCCGCGAGGCGCTGCATCGTCCAGTCGGAGGCGACCATGCCGCCATCGACGCGCAGCACCGTTTTCTTGCCGTTGCTGCGCCAATCCTTGTGCATGGCCTCGAGCAGGTCGCGCGTCTGGTAGCAGACGGCTTCGAGCGCGGCGCGGGCGAATTCCGCGGGACCCGTGTTGCGCGTCATGCCGAAGATCGCGCCGCGCGCGTCCGGGTCCCAATGCGGCGCGCCGAGGCCGGTGAAGGCCGGCACCAGATAGACCTCCTGCGAGGGATCGGCGCTCTCGGCGAGCGTGCCGGTGTCGGGTGCCGCCTTGATGACCTTGAGACCATCGCGCAGCCATTGCACGGCCGCACCCGCAACGAAGATCGAGCCTTCGAGCGCATAGGTCGTCTCGCCGTCGAGGCGATAGGCGATGGTGGTGAGCAGGCGGTTCTTCGAGCGCACCATGTCCTTGCCGGTGTTGAGCAGCGCGAAGCAGCCGGTGCCGTAGGTCGATTTCATCATGCCCGGCTCGAAGCAGGCCTGGCCGATGGTGGCCGCCTGCTGGTCGCCGGCAACGCCGAGGATCGGGATCGCGGCGCCGAAGATCGACGGATCGGTGACGCCGAAATCCGCCGCGCAGTCCTTCACCTCCGGCAGCATCGCTCGGGGCACGCGCAGGATCTCGGTGAGTTCGTCATCCCAGGCATTTTCGGCAATGTTGTAGAGGAGCGTGCGCGAGGCGTTGGTGGCGTCGGTGACGAAGGACTTGCCGCCGGTCAGCCGCCAGATGAGGAAGGTATCGATGGTGCCGAAGCAGAGTTCCCCCTTCGCCGCCCGCGCCTGCGCGCCTTTCACATTGGCGAGCAGCCAGCTGAGCTTCGTTCCGGAAAAATAGGGGTCGAGCAGCAGGCCGGTCTTCCTGGCGAATGTCTTCTCCAGCCCCTTCTTCTTGAGCTTGTCGCAGAAGGCGGCGGTGCGCCGGTCCTGCCAGACGATGGCATTGTGTACCGGCTTGCCGGTCTCGCGCTCCCACACGACCACCGTCTCGCGCTGGTTGGTGATGCCGATGGCGGCGATGTCGCCCGCCGCAATACCGGCCTTGGCAATCGCTTCCCTGACCGTGAAGACCACCGTCTCCCAGATCTCCTCCGGGTCGTGCTCGACCCAGCCCGATTTCGGGAAATGCTGCCTGAACTCCTTCTGCCCGACGCCCGCGATCTTCTGCTGGCCGTCGAAGACGATCGCCCGGCTCGACGTCGTACCCTGGTCGATCGCGAGAATATATCCGCCCATATGCCCCTCCTCGGCACGAAGTCTCATTTCGCCCTTCCTCAGAGGCGACATTCGGAAAACTTCAATACGACGAGAAAACGAATGTCAAACGAAAACAAAACGCAACTCCACACCAGGCGGCGGACGCCGGCGCCGACTCTGCGTAGGCGATCCGAAAAACACAATTGTCACCGCCGCGCATTTGCGCGTAGGCTGAGCCTGTTGCGTCGCAAAACGGCGGGCGGGAACGAGGAAGCTTCGCGGACGGCAATCGCAAGGCGCGAAGGGAGAGATCGAGCATGACGAAGACTGCGGTGATAACCGGATCGACGAGCGGCATCGGGCTGGCGGTTGCCAAAGCCTTTGCCAACACCGGCGCCAACATCGTGCTGAACGGCTTCGGCACGGCGGAGGAAATCAGGAGAGTGACGGACGACGTCGCGAGCCTCACTTCCGGCACGGTGCTTCATCACCCCGCCGACATGACGAAACCGGAGGAAATCGCCGACCTGATGGCGACGGCCGTCTCGCGCTTCGGCGGGGCCGACATTCTCGTCAACAATGCCGGCGTGCAGTTCGTCGAGAAGATCGAGGATTTTCCGGTCGAGCAATGGGACCGGATCATCGCCATCAATCTCTCCTCCTCCTTCCACACGATCAGGGCCGCCGTCCCGCCGATGAAGAAGAAAGGCTGGGGGCGCATCATCAATGTCGCCTCGGCGCATGGGCTCGTCGCCTCGCCCTTCAAGTCCGCCTATGTGGCGGCGAAGCATGGTATCATGGGGCTGACGAAGACCGTCGCGCTGGAGGTGGCGGAAAACGGCATCACCGTGAACTCGATCTGCCCCGGCTACGTGCTGACGCCGCTGGTCGAAAAGCAGATACCGGACCAGGCGAGAACGCGCGGCATCACCGAGGAGCAGGTTGTCAGCGAGGTGATGCTCAAGGGCCAGCCGACGAAGAAGTTCATAACCGTCGAGCAGGTCGCCTCGCTGGCGCTTTATCTTGCCAGCGACGGCGCCGCGCAGATCACCGGCACGCATGTCTCGATGGATGGCGGCTGGACGGCGCAGTAGGCGGCTTCTCGGAGGAAGGCCATGGACCAGTCATCAGGCAGCATCCGCTTCATCCTGAACGACACGGAGGTCGCCGTTTCCGATGTCGCGCCGACCGCGACGCTGCTCGATTATCTGAGGCTCGAACGGCGCCTCACCGGCACCAAGGAAGGCTGCGCCGAAGGCGACTGCGGCGCCTGCACCGTGCTTGTCGGCCGCCTTGCGAAGGATGGGCAGGGTGACGAAACCCTCGCCTATGAAAGCGTCAACGCCTGCATCCGATTCCTGGGCTCGCTCAACGCCACCCACGTCGTGACCGTCGAGCACCTCGCGCGCAAGGACGGCAGGCTGCATCCGGTGCAGCAGGCGATGGTGGACTTCCACGGCTCGCAATGCGGCTTCTGCACCCCCGGCATCGTCATGTCGCTCTATGGGTTATGGCTCGCGAACGACAAGCCGAGCCGCGCGGCGATCGAGAAGGCGCTGCAGGGCAATCTCTGTCGCTGCACCGGCTACGAGCCGATCGTGCGTGCGGCCGAAGCGGCCGCCAGGGAACGGCCCTCGGCGCTGTTCGATCCGATCGCGCGGGCGCGGGAGACGGTGATCGCCCGGCTGAAGGCGCTGCGGCAGGACAAGACGATCGTCATCCGCAGGGGCGAGGACTGTCTCATCGTGCCCGTCGACGCCGCCGACCTCGCGCGCGTCCTCGCGGACCATCCGGATGCAACGATCGTTGCCGGCTCCACGGATGTCGGCCTCTGGGTGACGAAGCAATTGCGCTCGCTCAATCCGGTGGTCTTCATCAACGGCATTGCGGAACTGCAGCGGCTCGAAAGCTCTGAGGCCGGCCTCACGATCGGCGCCGGCGTGAGTTACACGGCCGCGTTCGAGGCGCTCTCCGCCGCCTACCCCACGCTTGGCCGGCTGATCGAACGCATCGGCGGCGAACAGATTCGCAACATGGGCACGATCGGCGGCAATATCGCCAACGGCTCGCCGATCGGCGACAGCCCGCCGCCGCTGATCGCGCTCGCAGCCACGGTCACGCTCCGCTCCAGCGACGGGACGCGCAGCCTGCCGCTCGAGGATTTCTTCATCGCCTACGGCAGGCAGGATCGAAAGCCCGGCGAGTTCGTCGAGAGCGTCTTCGTTCCGGCACTTCCCGCCGGCGAACGCTTCGCCGCCTACAAGATCTCGAAGCGGCGCGACGAGGACATTTCCGCCCTGCTCGGCGCCTTCCGCATTGCCCTCGCCCCGGACAACCGGGTGACGTCCGCCCGCATCGCCTTCGGCGGCATGGCCGCAACCCCGAAGCGCGCGAAGGCCGTCGAGGCCGCGCTGATCGGACAGCCCTGGAGCGAGGAGACGATCCGCGCGGCGCAGGCCGCTTTCGACACCGATTACCAGCCGATCACCGACTGGCGCGCCACCAGCGCCTATCGCCTGCTGGCGGCCAAGAACCTGCTCATGCGCTTCTTCCTGGAGAGCACGGGGGAGACGGCGCAGCTTAGGCGGTTCGAGGAGGTGGCGTGAGACCGGCGGGCGGCACGCCGCGATTGCCCCTCACCCTAGCCCTCTCCCCGCACGCGGGGAGAGCGGACAGGGGCGGCGCGGCAATGTCCCTTCTCCCCGTCAGTACGGGGAGAAGGTGGCCGGCAGGCCGGATGAGGGGTGCTTCCTTCGCAAGGAGTCCGGGGCATGGATAAATCCACCTTCGAAGACCGCAGCACGATCACAGGCGCGATGCACGCGCCGCTGCCCCATGACAGCGCGCACAAGCATGTGGCAGGGACCGCCGACTATATCGACGACATGCCGGAACCGGTCGGCACCCTGCATGGCGCGCTCGGCCTGACGGACCGCGCCAGTGCCGAAATCCTCGAGATGGACCTCTCGGCCGTTGCCGCCCTCCCCGGCGTCGTCTGCGTATTGACGGCAGAAGACATGCCGCATGCGAACGACATCAGCCCCACCCATCTGCATGACGAGCCGGTGCTCGCCGACGGGCTGGTGCAGTTCCACGGCCAGCCGGCCTTTGCGGTGATCGCTGAGACCCGCGACATCGCCCGCCGCGCCGCGCGCATGGCGAGGATCACCTACCGCGACCTGCCGGCCGCAATCGACGTCGCCGACGCCATCGCGGCCGGTGGCGAATTCGTGACGCCGCCGCTGACACTCGCGCGCGGCGATGCCGAAGGCGAGCTTGCGCGGGCACCGCGCCGGCTCAAGGGAAGGATGCGGATCGGCGGCCAGGAGCACTTCTACCTGGAGGGGCACATCGCACTCGCCATCCCCGGCGAAGACGACGAGGTGACCGTCTGGGTCTCGACCCAGCACCCGAGCGAGGTCCAGCGCATGGTCGCACAGGTGCTCGGCGTGCCCGCAAACGCCGTCACCGTCAATGTGCGCCGCATGGGCGGCGGCTTCGGCGGCAAGGAAACGCAGGGCAACCAGTTCGCCGCACTTGCCGCCGTCGCCGCGCGGAAACTCCGCCGCGCCGTCAAGTTCCGCCCGGACCGCGACGACGACATGACCGCCACCGGCAAGCGCCACGACTTCCTCGTCGACTACGACGTCGGCTTCGATGACGAAGGCCGCATCCTCGCGGTAGAGGCGAATTACGCCGCCCGTTGCGGCTATTCCGCCGATCTCTCCGGCCCGGTCACCGACCGCGCGCTCTTCCATGCCGACAATGCCTATTTCTACCCGCATGTGAGGCTGACCTCGCAACCCTTGAAAACCAATACGGTATCCAACACGGCCTTTCGCGGCTTCGGCGGACCGCAGGGCATGCTCGGCGGCGAACGGATCATCGAGGAAATCGCCTACGCCCTCGGCAAGGACCCGCTCGACATCCGAAAGCTTAACTTCTACGGCGACAAGGATTCCGGCCGCAACGTCACGCCCTACCACCAGACGGTCGAAGACAACATCATCTCCCGGATCGTCGACGAACTGGAAGCGAGCGCCGACTATCGGGCGCGGCGGGCCGCAGTGATCGACTTCAACAGATCGAGCCGGGTGATCCGCAAGGGCATCGCGCTGACGCCGGTGAAGTTCGGCATCTCCTTCACCCTCACCCATCTCAACCAGGCGGGCGCCCTCGTCCATGTCTATACCGACGGGTCGGTGCACCTCAACCACGGCGGCACGGAGATGGGCCAGGGTGTCTACACCAAGGTCGCGCAGGTCCTCGCCGAGAGTTTCCAGATCGACATCGACCGCGTGAAGATCACCGCGACGACGACCGGCAAGGTGCCGAACACCTCGGCGACAGCGGCCTCCTCCGGTTCCGACCTCAACGGCATGGCCGCCTTCGACGCCGCCCGCCAGATCAAGGAGCGGCTTGTCGCCTTCGCGGCCGAGCGCTGGCAGACGACGGCCGAGAACGTCACCTTCGTCGCCAATCACGTCAGGATCGGCGAAGAGCTCGTTCCCTTCACGGAACTCGTTCAGCAGGCCTATGGCGCGCGCGTCCAGCTTTCCGCCGCCGGCTTCTATGCGACGCCGAAGATCCACTGGGACCGGACGACCGGCCGCGGCAACCCGTTCTACTATTTCGCCTACGGAGCCGCCGTTTCCGAAGTGTCGGTCGATACGTTGACCGGCGAATACATGGTCGACCGCGTCGACGTGCTCCACGATGTCGGCCGCTCGCTCAACCCGGCGATCGACGTCGGCCAGGTCGAGGGCGGCTTCGTCCAGGGCATGGGCTGGCTGACGACGGAAGAGCTCTGGTGGGACGAGAAGGGGCGGCTCCGCACACATGCCCCCTCCACCTACAAGATCCCGCTCGCCTCCGACCGGCCGAAGATCTTCAACGTGCGCCTTGCCGAATGGTCGGAAAACGCGGAGATGACGATCGGCCGCTCGAAGGCCGTGGGGGAGCCGCCGCTGATGCTTCCGATCTCGGTCGTCGAAGCGCTGTCAATGGCGGTCACCAGCGTCGCCGACTACCGCGCGTGCCCGCGGCTCGACACCCCGGCCACGCCGGAACGGGTGCTGCTGGCGGTGGAGCGGCTGAAAACCCAACAATGCCCCTCACCTTAACCCTCTCCCGTTTTGACGGGTAAAGGGGACGGAGGCGGTGCCGCGAGTCCCCTTCGCCCCGCCTGCGGGGAGAAGGTGGCCGGCAGGCCGGATGAGGGGCAAAAATGCCTGCCCTATCGCAGCATGTCATCGTCCATCCGCGGCATCCGCCCGTCCAGCAATCCCAAGTCCTTCTTGAGGTAATCGGAGGTCGATTCAAGGTCGAGCCTCAAGCGGCGGCCCCTCATACGGCGGAGCGCGGAAGCAGCGACGCGGATGATCCCGCCTGCTGCGGAAGACGGCTTACTTTCAACAAATTCCGATACATCGCAGGACATCTGAGCACCCTTCTGACGCGGTGAAGTTGCCTTGCAGCTTGCCCGCAAAAATGCTCGAATTCCAATCGAACATCCGTCTCTATGCATAAAGAGAGCTTATCCATGAAGATGTCGAAGCAGTTCCCGCTGAATGCGCTGAGGGTCTTCGAGGCCGCCGCCCGGCTCGGCAGCTTCACCAGGGCCGGCGCGGAACTGGGCATGACCCAGACGGCGGTCAGCTACCAGATCAAGGTGATCGAGGAGAACGTCGGCGAACCGCTGTTCCTGAGGCGGCCGCGGCAGGTCACGCTGACGGAAGTGGGCCAGCGGTTGGCGCCGAAGGTGACGGAAGCCTTCGAGATGCTGCAGGAGGCGGTTTCGACAGCCCGTGGCGACGCGGATGACACGCTGTTCGTTCACTCCACGCCGACCTTCGCTGGGCAATGGCTGGCGCGCAATATCGGCACCTTCCAGATCGCCCATCCAAACATCGCGGTGCGGCTGACAACAGGTGACAGGATCGTCGATTTCAGCGAGGAAGCGGCCGATATCGCCATTCGCTATGGTGACGGCACTTGGGCAGGGCTGACCAGCCACCCGCTGATGCGAGTGGAGTTTACGCCCATGCTGAGCCCGGCACTGGCGGAGACGATCGGCGGTGTGCATGAGCCGCGCGACCTCCTGAAACTCAGAATCATCGATCCGAACGATCCCTGGTGGACGCTCTGGTTCCGTGCCGCCGGCGGTCGACGAGCCCAGTCTCGCCGGCCGACCGGCAAGCCGGCTCGGCGCCCAATCCTTCGAGGCGCGAGCCGCGGTCGCGGGCCAGGGCGTTGCGATTCTGACGCCGGAGTTCTACAGCGACGACGTGGCGCTCGGCCGGCTTTACCAGCCCTTCGAACTGCGCTGCAGCGAGGGGCGCAACTACTGGCTCGTCTATCCGCATGCTCGGCGCAATGCGCCGAAGATCCGCGCCTTCCGCGAGTGGATCCTTGGCGAGCTCACTCCGGACAGCGCTTGAGCCGCCGGAAACACGCTAACCTCCTGCAAGCGATCGGCTCAGGGCCGCCAAACACGAGCGGCAAAATACGGCGCGAGCGATCGAAATCGCCTCTTCCCCGCTCCCGCTTTTTCTCGCAAGCTTGCCGCAACGGAGAGAAAGGGGCACCTGAATGTATGAATTCGCCATTGCCTGGGAATGGCTGGCCTTTGCCGTCCGCTGGCTGCATGTCATCACCGCCATCGCCTGGATCGGCTCATCCTTCTATTTCATCGCGCTCGATCTTGGCCTGGTGAAGCGCGACCACCTGCCCGCAGGCGCCTACGGCGAGGAATGGCAGGTGCATGGCGGCGGCTTTTATCACATCCAGAAATACCTGGTGGCCCCGGCGACGATGCCGGAACACCTCACCTGGTTCAAATGGGAGTCCTATTCGACCTGGCTCTCAGGTTTTGCGATGCTCTGCATCGTCTATTATGGCGGCGCCGATCTCTTCCTCGTCGACCGGCATGTGCTCGACGTCTCCGCGACGACGGCGATCCTGATCTCGCTTGCCTCGCTCGGCCTCGGCTGGGTCCTCTACGATCTTCTCTGCAAGTCTCCGGTCGGCAAGCACACCTGGGGGCTGATGGCGCTCCTCTATCTCGTGCTCGTCGCCATGGCCTGGGGCTATACGCAGGTCTTCACCGGCCGCGCCGCCTTCCTGCATCTCGGCGCCTTCACCGCGACGATCATGTCGGCCAACGTCTTCTTCATCATCATTCCCAACCAGAAGATCGTCGTCGCCGACCTCATCGCCGGGCGCACCCCCGATCCGAGGCTCGGCGCCCAGGCGAAGCAGCGCTCGCTGCACAACAACTACCTGACGCTGCCCGTCATTTTCTTCATGCTGTCGAATCACTATCCGCTGGCGTTTGCGACGGCCTTCAACTGGATCATCGCCGCGCTGGTCTTCCTGATGGGCGTCACCATCCGCCACTGGTTCAACACGACGCATGCGCGCAAGGGCAAGCCGACCTGGACCTGGCTCGCGACCGTCATCCTCTTCATCCTGATCATCTGGCTCTCGACCGTGCCGAAGGTGCTGACGGGCGGGGAACAGGCGGCCATCGCGCCGGCCTTCAGGCGCTTCGCCGAAAACCCGCATTTTCCGGCGGTGAAGGATGCGATCTCGACCCGCTGCAGCATGTGCCACGCGGCCGAGCCGGTCTACGAGGGCATTGCCCGGGCGCCGAACGGCGTCATACTCGAAAGCGACGCCGAGATTGCCGCCCGTGCGCGCGAAATCTATATCCAGGCCGGGCGCAGCCATGCCATGCCGCCCGGCAACCTAACCGATATGACGGCGGACGAGCGCAGGCTTCTGGCGGCCTGGTTCGAAAGCGCCGTCGGGGAGACACAATGACATCCACCCTCATCCGCGGCCGCCTGCTGAGCTTCAACCGCGCACCCGAAGACATCGACGACAGCGCCGCCTACACCTACGAGAGCGACGGCGGCCTGCTCATCGAGGACGGCGTGATCGCGGCCGCGGGCGCCTATGCGGCGGTCAAGGCCACAGCGCCTCAGGATGTCGCGGAAGTCGACCATCGGCCGCACCTGATCATGCCGGGCTTCATCGACACGCATCTGCATTTTCCCCAGATGCAGGTGATGGCCTCCTATGCGGCCGATCTCTTGGAATGGCTGAACACCTACACCTTTCCGGAGGAGTGCCGCTTCGTCGAGCCGGCCCATGCCGAGCGGATCGCCGTCCATTTCTTCGACGAGATGATCCGCCACGGCACGACGACGGCGACCGCCTATTGCTCCGTTCACAAGACCTCCGCCGACGCATTCTTCGCCGAGAGCCTGAAGCGCAACATGTGCATGATCGCCGGCAAGGTGATGATGGACCGCAACGCGCCGCAGGGCCTGCTCGACACGCCCGAGATGAGCTACGACGAGACCCGCGCGGTCATTGACGACTGGCACGGCAAGGGCCGCAACCACGTGGCCATCACCCCGCGCTTCGCCATCACCTCGACGCCGGAGCAGATGGAGGTCGCGCAATCGCTGGTCCGCGAGTTCCCCCACCTGCACGTGCAGACGCATCTCTCCGAGAACCGCGACGAGATCGCCTTCACCTCGGAGCTCTATCCGGAGGCGAAGGACTATACCGACGTCTACGCCCGCTACGGCCTGCTCGGCCCCAAAAGCCTCTTCGGCCATTGCATCCATCTGTCGGAGCGCGAGGCGGACGCGATGAGCGAGACCGGTTCGGTCGCCGTCTTCTGCCCGACCTCCAATCTCTTCCTCGGCTCCGGCCTGTTTCCGCTGCGGGCGCTGACGCGGCGGCAGAAGCCGGTGCGCGTTTCCATCGCCTCCGACATCGGCGGCGGCACCAGCTATTCGATGCTGAGGACGCTCGACGAGGCCTACAAGATCCTGCAGTTGCAGGGCGAACGGCTGAACCCCTTCGACAGCTTCCACCTGATGACCCGCGGCAATGCCGAGGCGCTTTCGCTGGCCGACCGGCTGGGCACGCTGGAGCCCGGCAGCGATGCCGACCTCGTGGTCCTCGACATGGCGGCGACGCCGGCCATGGCGCTCAGGGCCGAAGTGGTCAATTCGCTGGCGGACGAGCTCTTCCTGCTGCAGACGATGGGCGACGACCGGGCGATCGTCGAAACCTACGTCGCTGGCAAGCCCTGCAAATCCGTGCTCGGCATGAGCTGACAGGCGCCGAGGCGAGAGGTCAAATTTTTTTACCTCTTGCCCTCCGTGGCTATTACAACCCACGTCAAAAAATGGTAAGGGCTCGGCAGTCATCCAGCGATGAAGGCCGAGCCCATGACGCAAATCCTCGACATCCACGACCTCAAGGCGCTTGCCAGGCGGCGCGTCCCGAAACTCTTCTTCGACTATGCCGACAGCGGCGCCTGGACCGAGGGAACCTATCGGGCGAACGAGGAGGATTTTGCCAAGATCAAGCTGCGCCAGCGGGTTCTGGTCGACATGACCAACCGCTCGCTCGAGACGACGATGATCGGCCAGAAGGTGTCGATGCCGGTGGCGCTCGCTCCGACCGGCCTGACCGGCATGCAGCACGCCGACGGCGAAATGCTGGCGGCGCAGGCGGCGGAGGCCTATGGAGTCCCCTTCACGCTCTCGACCATGAGCATCTGCTCGATCGAGGACGTTGCATCGGTCACCACCAGGCCCTTCTGGTTCCAGCTCTATGTGATGCGCGAGCGCGGCTTCGTCCTCGACCTCATCGACCGGGCGAAGGCCGCCAAATGCTCGGCACTGGTGCTGACGCTCGACCTGCAGATCCTCGGCCAGCGCCACAAGGATCTCCGCAACGGCCTGTCGGCGCCGCCGCGGCTGACGCCGAAGCATCTGTGGATGATGGCGACGCGGCCGCGCTGGTGCATGAAGATGCTCGGCACCAAGCGGCGCACCTTCCGCAACATCGTCGGCCACGCCAAGGGCGTGAGCGAGCTTTCCTCGCTCCATTCCTGGACCGCCGAGCAATTCGATCCGCAGCTTTCCTGGAAGGATGTCGAGTGGATCAAGGAGCGCTGGGGCGGTCCGCTGATCCTCAAGGGCATTCTCGATCCGGAGGACGCCAGGATGGCGGCGAAGACCGGCGCGGACGCGATCGTGGTGTCCAACCACGGCGGCCGCCAGCTCGACGGGGCGCATTCCTCGATCAGCATGCTGCCGAAGATCGTCGATGCGGTCGGGGATCAAATCGAGGTGCATCTCGACGGCGGCATCCGCTCGGGCCAGGACGTGCTGAAGGCGATCGCGCTCGGCGCCAAGGGCACCTTCATCGGCCGTCCCTTCCTCTACGGCCTCGGCGCCATGGGCAAGGAAGGCGTGACCCTCGCGCTCGACATCATCCGCAAGGAGATGGACATCACCATGGCGCTCTGCGGCAAGCGCCGCATCACCGACGTCGGCCGCGATATCATCGCGGAGTAGGGTGGGTCACCGAGCAGGTAGCCCCGGTCGTTTGCTGCATCTCTTTAGGTCGATTTGAGCGGACATGCAGCAGGCTCCCCTCCTCAATCCGGTGCTTGCCACAGGAATTCAGCCAGCCCAAGTCCTTGGGCTGAAAGGCTCTTCCTGCGCGGTTTTCCCCAACTCCTCAACTGCCGCGATAGGTCGAATAGCCGTAGGGTGAGAGGAGCAGCGGCACGTGATAGTGGCTCTCGGGATCGGCGATCCCGAACCGCAACGGGATGAGATCGAGGAAGGCAGGCTCGGGAAGGGCGAGGCCTGCCGCGCGGAGATAGTCGCCGGCGTAAAAGACCAGTTCGTAATTCCCCGCCGTGAAACCGGCGCCCTCGATCATCGGCCCGTCGACGCGCCCGTCGCTATTGGTGCGGACGCTGCGGATCAGCCGCCGCTCCTCGCCTTCGAGCCGATAGAGATCGATCTTCAGGCCTTGAGCCGGCTTGCCGAGCGCGGTGTCGAGAACATGGGTCGTGAGACGGCCGGTCTTGCTCATCGTTCTTTCCTTCAAAGCGGATCGGGAATGACGAAAGCCTCGTCGTAGAAGAACTCCTCGAGATTGTCGCCCGGCGCTTCACGGTCGACGACGATGAAGTCGCTGGCGGCGCCGAGGGCCATCAACGGATGATGCCAGACATTGCGGCCGTAATTGACCCCCTGCCGGCCGCTCGCCAGGAAGACCCGCGGCCGGCCCGGCCGGCCGCCCTCGTCCGCGGCGACCACCACCAGCCAGGGCCGGTCATCCACCGGCGAAAAACTCTGGCTGCCGAGCGGATGACGCTCCATCATCGCGAGCGCATAGGGGAAGGCCCGCGGCTGGCCGCGAAAGATGTTGATGATGGCACCGGCACCGACGACGTCTACCCGCGCCAGCGCATGAAACCGTTCGGTATTGCCGCCGTTGATGAGGCGCATCGACGCCCGGTCGGTCTCGATGACGCTGCCGAACGGTGCAAAAGCCTCCTTCGTCAGGGGCTCGATCGAAAGCATGCGAGACATCAGGCCGTCAGTCCGACGCGCGGCCCTTCGGCACCGGGACAAGGAGACACCCCGGTTGCGCATATGGATCGGTCGGGACGGGCATCAGGCATTATCTTCTCCCGGAAGCATGGAACGAAGCCGCAGGCGGGCGATCTGCTCCACCTGCGCGCAAGCGGTTTCAAATTCCTCTTCCGGGGAATTGTCAATGCGCCTTTCGAAGGCGGCGAGGATGTCCTCCTTCGTCAATCCCTTCACCGCGATGATGAAGGGAAAGCCGAATTTCTTCATATAGGCCGCGTTGAGCTCGGTGAAGCGCTGGTGCTCCTCGGGCGACAGGCGGTCGAGTCCCGCCGATGCCTGCTCGACCGTCGAAGCGGCGGTGAGCTTGCCCGCGAGCGCCAGCTTGCCGGCGAGATCCGGATGGGCGCGCAACACCGCGCGCCGCTCGGCGGGCGAGGCCGCGCGAAAGGCGTTGCAAAGCGCCGAATGGACATTGCCGGCCGTCAGCCCTACGGAGGCCGCGCGATCGAAGGCCCGTTCCGCAACCCAGGGCGAATGCTCGAAGACGCCGCCGAAGCGGCGGACGAAATCCTCGCGCTCGGACATCAGCGCGCTCCTTCGGGCTTGTGATGCTCATACCAGTGGCGCGCGATGTCGATGCGGCGCGGCACCCAGACCTTCTCGTGCGACGTCACGTAATCGATGAAGCGGGCGAGCGCCGCTGCGCGGCCGGGCCGGCCGACGAGGCGGCAATGGAGCCCCACATTCATCATCTTCGGGCTGCCTTCCCTGCCCTCGGCGTAGAGGAAGTCGAAGGTGTCCTTGAGATAGGTGAAGAACTGGTCGCCCGAGTTGAAACCCTGATTGGTCGCAAAACGCATGTCGTTGGCGTCGAGCGTGTAGGGAATGATGAGATGCGGCTTGTCGGGCGTCAGCCCCGGCACCCAGTAGGGAAGCTCGTCCGCGTAGGAATCGCAGGAATAGAGGAAACCGCCCTCCTCGAGGACGAGCTTCAGCGTGTTGACCGAGGGCTTGCCCTGGTAGATGCCGAGCGGCCGTTCGCCGGTGAGTTCCGTGTGCAGCCGCACCACCTCGCGGATGTGCTGCCGTTCGACCTCTTCCGGAAAATCCTTGTATTCGAGCCAGCGCAGGCCGTGGCTGGCGATCTCCCAGCCCGCCTCCTTCATCGCCGCGACCGCCTCCGGATTGCGCGCCATGGCGAGCGTCACGCCATAGACCGTCAGCGTCACGCCCCGGCTCGTGAACATCCGCCACAGGCGCCAGAAGCCGGCGCGCGCGCCGTATTCGTAGATCGACTCCATGTTGAGGTTGCGCTGCCCCGGCCAGGGCTGGGCGCCGACGATCTCGGACAGGAGGCTTTCCGAGGCAGGATCGCCATCGAGAATTGAGCTCTCGCCGCCCTCTTCGTAGTTCAGGACGAACTGTACGGCGATGCGCGCATCGCCCGGCCAGTGCGGTCGCGGCGGCGTGCGGCCATAGCCGACGAGGTCGCGCGGGTAGGATTTTTCCGTCATGAAATCACCTTCGATCTTTCCGGAACGGTATCACCGCGAAGCGGATTGTCGAGATGAAAATGACGTGCCGCGCCGCGCCTCTGATCGGACGTGCAAAGGTCGTCGTTGCACCTTGAGAGGCTGCATGATGAACCGGCCCGATCCCCGGAGCCATGCGGTCGAAAGGCCGCCCGTCGCGGGCCCAAGACCGAAGGCTAGCGCAGGGCAGCGATGTGACGGGCACACGCGAAACTGTCGGGCAGGTCGCCCGTCGGCCGCCCGGCAATCTCGTCGACCACGATTCGCGCGAGGACATGCGCCAGGCCGAAACTGACCTTGAAGCCGCCGGTCAGCACGAACAGCCTTTCGTGGTCTGGATGGCGGCCGACCATGGGTTCGCGGCCCGCCGCCTTCGGACGCAGCCCCGCCCAGCGCTCGATCACCGGCGCGTGGCGCAGCACGGGCGCCAGGGCGGCCGCCCGCTCGATCAGCGCATCCAGCTGCCCGTCGGTGGAGTGCGGCTCGTCGAACGCGTTCTCGCTGGTGCTGCCGACGGCGACGTGGCCGTTTTCATGGGCAACGATATAGAGCCCGTCGGTGAAGATGATCGGCGTCGCGGGATCGATATCGGCCCTGAGCAGCGCCGCCTGGCCTTTCACCGCGCTGCCGCTCGGCGCCCGCCGCCGCTCCGACAACCGGTCCAGGAAGGCGAAGCTCTCGACGCCCGCGGCAAGGATGCAGCGATCGAACGTCAGCACGCGCCCGTCGCCAAGCGAGGCGCGGCCGCGCTCCGGGTCGATCGCGACGACATCGGCGCCCTCTTCGATCCGGACATGCGGTAGTTGCTCGAGCGCCGCCCGGAGCGTCGCAAGCAGGCGTCGCGGCGCCACCCTCGCGGCGAGCGTGTCATGGACGACACCGAAGGGTGCTGAATCGGCCGTCGGCCAGCCGTCGGCTTCGCCGTCGCGGACGTGCCAGTGGAACCGCCGCTCGCCGGCGATCCAGTGCCGCGCCGCATCCTGCTCGTGAGCGAGCGCGATGTCGCGCAGATGCGGCTTGCCGAGCGGCATGATCCGACCGCAGCGCCGGTAGCCGGCAGACACGCCCGTCGCCGACTCGAGCGCGGCGATCTCGCCTTCGAGCGCGACGAGGGCATCGAACTGCAATTGCTTCTTCGCGTTCCAGCGGTCAGGCATGTGCGGCATGAGGGCCCCGAGCAGGCCGCCACTCGCGCCGGCGCCGATCCGCCCGCGCTCGATGAGGCGCGTCTCGAGGCCTGCCCGGCCGGCCATCAACGCGGCCCAGAGCCCCATGACCCCGCCGCCGACGATCAGAACTTCACTCATCGATTGACCTTTTCGGGCCGGAGAACTATCCGCATCTCCATGACGGGAAGCGACCTCAGCCAGAGCCATCCGCCATCGCGGCAAAGCCTCGAATGGCACGACGGCGATATGCCCTATTCACGGGAATTTGGCGATCACTTTTATTGCCGCACGGACGGGCGGCTCGAATGCGGCCATGTCTTCCTCGCCGGCAACAGGCTGCCCGAGCGCTGGCGCGCAGCCGGCACCTTCACGATCGGAGAACTCGGCTTCGGCACCGGTCTCAATTTCTCGGAAACCTGGCGACGGTGGAAGGAACTGCCGGCCGCCGGCAAGCGCCTCCACTTCATCTCCTTCGAACGATTTCCGCTGCGCGCCGCCGATATCGATCGGGCGCTTTGCCACTGGCCGGAGATCGATGCGGAGCGGCAGTCGCTCGTCGCCCGTTGGCCGCGAACGCCAGAGGGCCGCGTCGATATCGACTTCAGCGAGACGGTGCGGCTCTCGGTCGTCATTGGCCCCGCGCTCGAAGGCCTCGCCGCGTCGCCTGAAACCTTCGATGCCTGGTATCTCGACGGCTTCGCGCCATCCCGCAATCCGGACATGTGGTCCGAGGAGCTGATGCGACTGGTCTTCGCCAGGACCGTCTCCGGCGGCACCTTCGCGACCTATGCCGCCGCCGGTTTCGTGCGTCGCAACCTCACGGCAGCCGGCTTCGGCGTCGAACGACTTCCGGGCTTTGCCGGAAAGCGCGAGATGCTGCGCGGCGACAAGCCGTGAGGGACTACGGCGCCGCGCGTTTTATCGACGCGCAAAGGTCGCTGCAGGACTTTGAATTGCTGCACGTCCTTGTCCTTAAAGGAGACATGCAGTAGGGGGCTCTAGCCGGGAAACACCACGGCCTTGACCGTCGCGATCAACTGGTCGGTCGGCACTGCCACGCAGTTGCGATCGATCTCGGCCAAGGTCTTTTCCTTGACCTGATTGGAAAGCAACTTCCTGAGGTCGCCCAGGGTTTTCGGGGCCGCGCAGATCACGAGGTTCTCGAAGGCGTGCTCATGCGCGTAGTGGTCGAGTTTTCCGGCGATCTCCATGGCGAAGCGGTGCTGCTCCTCGCGGACCGGATCGCTGCTGTATTCCATGGCCGAGCGGCCGAAGCCGACCGACGAGTGGCTGCGGCCGGGCTTGTCGGCCATGATGTCCTGGCGGCGTTTGGTCTCGATTTGGAATGTCTCCACTTCCGGCTGCTGGCGTCCGTCCTTCAGCAAGTTGACGTCCTTGACGATGTGCGCCGTGTTTCCATCGGCTGCCAGTATCCAAATCCGGTTCCGCACTATTTTCTCCTCGTATCTCGGGTGGCAGATAGGTCGGCGGACATGGGCGAAACAAGGTGAGCCGCGTCATGTTCCCTTTTCCCGCGAATCTTTCGCATGCGATGTCGCGCGCCCCAGCACCATTCGGGACAAGACAGGCATGAAGGCTGCGTGCCGGCTCGTACCGCTCCCGACCCGTGTTGGGCGGAGCCGGTCGACCCGGAAGACGCGGAATCCTGGGCGCAAGTCGCACCAGGCCGTCAGCAGCCAAAAGTGCCCGAAAACGCTAAGGCCGAGAGGGCAGATTGTACGCTCGGACGTTTCTTCTGCAAGGCTTTCATCTGCGATGTGAAGCCTGCGCGCATCGGCGATCGCCGGATAAGCGGGTGCCCGCCGGGAGGCAGATTTCGAGCCTGCCCTCGCCCGGGTTGCGTGAGATTTCGCGAGTGCGAAAAGATGCAGCTTGACTTTCCGAGCCAAAACGACGATCTAAAGCCCGCGTCACCTTCCGGCCGCCGCGTGAGCGCGCCCTCGGCAATGACTATTGAGCCGTGAAGAAGGAATGCGCGAACATCGCCGCGATCAGCGGCAGCACAGGCGCTTGACGACTTTCCTTAACCCACAAGTTCCCAATTCACGCGGGGTTCTTGACGCCAGACGACACCGGAATTGCATGTGAGCGATTCCGGCGGATGTGTTTGGCGCCCCCGAAAGGTATATCCCTTGTCCACATTTAAAGAGCTTGGCCTCTCCGAGCAGATCCTGGCGACCCTCTCCGCCAATGGCTTCGACAAGCCGACGCCCATCCAGACGCAGGCGATTCCGCTCGTCCTCAAAGGCCATGATCTCATCGGCCTCGCCCAGACCGGCACCGGCAAGACGGCCGCATTCGGCCTGCCGATGATCGAAAAACTCCTTGCCGACGGCCGCCGCGCCGATCCGCGAAACATCCGCGCGCTGGTGCTTGCGCCGACGCGTGAACTCGTCAACCAGATCGCCACCAATCTGAGGCTCTTCGTCAAGAACACGCCGCTCAAGATCGGCCTCGTCGTCGGTGGCGTTTCGATCAATAAGCAGACCGAACAGCTCGCCCGCGGCGTCGACATCCTCGTCGCGACTCCCGGCCGCCTGCTCGACCTCGTCGCCCGCAAGGCGGTGACGCTGACGCAAGGGCGCTATCTCGTCCTCGACGAGGCCGACCAGATGCTTGACCTCGGCTTCATCCACGACCTGCGCAAGATTTCGAAGCTGGTGCCGAAAAACCGCCAGACGCTGCTCTTCTCCGCGACGATGCCGAAGCAGATCGCCGAGCTTGCCGGCGAGTACCTGACCGACCCGCTCAAGGTCGAAGTGACGCCGCCCGGCAAGGCGGCCGACAAGGTCGAGCAGTACGTGCATTTCGTGCCCGGCAAGGACCTGAAGACGCAGATTCTCAAGCAGTCGCTCACCAGCAATCCCGACGGTCTGTCGCTGATCTTCAGCCGCACCAAGCACGGTGCGGAGAAGCTGATGAAGCATCTCGACCATGTCGGCTTCAAGGCCGCCTCCATCCACGGCAACAAGAGCCAGAACCAGCGCGAGCGCGCGCTGAAGGCTTTCCGCGACGGCGAAATCCGCGTGCTTGTCGCAACCGACGTCGCCGCCCGGGGCATCGACATTCCGGGGGTCACGCACGTCTACAACTACGACCTGCCGGAAGTGCCGGATGCCTATGTCCATCGCATCGGCCGCACGGCGCGTAACGGCCGCGACGGCGTCGCGATCGCCTTCTGCACGCCGGACGAAATCCGGCTGCTGCGCGACATCGAGAGACTGATGGGCATCGAGATCGCCGTTGCCAGCGGCGAGGCGCCGGCCGACCAGGCGCGCCCGTCCAAGGGGCGCGGCGGTCGCGGCAACGGCCAGCATCGCGGCAATGGCGGCGAGCGCCAAGGCGGCAATCAGCGCGGCAACCAACGCGGCAAGCGGCCGGCACGGGAACCGGCGGCGGCGGGCTTTGCCGGCGACGAGCTTCTGCGCGAAGACCGCCCGCAGAAGCACGAGCGCCGCGATCACCGCGCCGCGGGCCACGGCCACCAGGATGCCCGGTCGGAAGGCAACCGCAATCACGACGCCAAGAAGCACCACGGCCGCCCGGGGCCGAAGCATGATGGCCGGCGCCAGGAGCCCGGCAATCGCCGCGAAGACGGCCGGGGCATGCGCCGCGCCGACAACCGCGGCCGCCAAGGCTGACCCATACAGCGCCGCGCGTCTTGTCAGACGCGCGGTACACGACGGCAACGCAACTGAGGTTGGCGTCCGCTGCTTTTTCTCCCTCGTCCCTGTTGTCACAGGGATCCAGCAGCGCCGCGTCTGCGGCGCGGAAGAATCTCTTCAGCCCAAGGACTTGGGCTGGCTGGATTCCTGTGACAAGCACAGGAATGAGGTTCGGAGAGGAGCGTGTGCCGACCACAGCCGCCGACGCAGCAATCGGCCGCTGCCGTGCACTGTGATCTGTCGGCGAAGGTCGCTGCAGCACATTGCGTTGCGGCCCCGTTTGCTACGATCGATCGCCGCCGGCTTTTTAGAACGCGATCTCGGCGGCGGGGCGGACCTCGACCTGGGCCCGGCCCGCATCAAAGCCGTCGAGCGTTCCGTTGTGATGCGCGATGATCTCGGGAAACGACAGGCTCCCCGTATCCCCCGTCATGTGGCCATCGGCGACGAGCGTCACGTCAAATCCAAGCGAGACGGCGCGCCGCACGGTCGTATCGACGCAGAACTGAGTCATGCATCCGCCGACGACCAGATGCGTCACCGAGCGCTCCTGAAGGCGCTCTGCAAGATCGGTTTCGAAGAAGGAGTCGCAACTCGTCTTGTGCACGACAACGTCGCTTGGCCCGGGTGCGATTTCCTCGCGAATGGCCCAGCCATGGGTGCCCACGGCCAGGCGATGGTCCGGCGCGCCGTCATGCTGGACGAGCACCACCGGGATGCCGGCACGGCGGGCCTCCCGTTGAAGGATGCGCAGGCGCTCCACCGTCTCGTTGAGCGCCGCATCGATGTGCGGCTGCCGCTCCGGCGTGCCTTTTCCCGACAGGATCGCGTTTTGTACGTCGATGATCAGAAGCGCTTTGGTCATTATCGGTCGAGCTCCGGAATCCGCCTGTAATCGTTGATTGCCGCCCGTCTCAACGCGCCGCCACGCCGCTCGCGCGCTCGCCGGAGGCGGCCGGGCCCGCGACCTTGCGGTTGGTGAGATAGACACCCGTCACCGCGATGATGGTGCCGACGATCATCGGCCAGGTCAGCGCCTCGCCGAAGAAGAGCGCCGCCTGCACCGCCGCAAGCGGGGGTACGAGATAGATGAGCGATGCGGCCCGCGACACCTGGCCTCTGCGGATGAGGTAGAGGAGCAGCGCGATCGCTCCCATGGAGAGGCCGAGCACCGACCAGGCAAGGGCCGCGACGAGCTGGAGGTTCCAGGTGACGTTGAGGTCCTCGAGCATCAGCGCGAGCGGGATGGTGACGATGAGCGCGCCGGCATATTGCAGGGCCGCGATCGACCGGATGTCGCCGTTCTGCAGGTGCCGCTTCTGGTAGAGCGTTCCGTAGGTCACCGCCGCCATGCCGACGACGTTGACGATCACCGGCAGGAGGTCGATCGGCGTCGCGCCCGTATCGATCGCCAGCATCTTCGGCGCGACCGCGAGCGCGATGCCGAAGAAGCCGAGCACGAGCCCGAGCCGCTGCTGCCCGCTCAATCTTTCACCGATCAGGAACGGCGCGACCGCAGCCGTCATCAGCGGCTGCAGGCCGGCGATGATGCCGGAGATCGCCGCCGGTACGCCCTGCCCGATCGCCCACCAGACGGCACCGAGATAGAAACCGTGCAGCAGGATGCCGGAGACGACCGCATGGCCGATCACGGGCAGGGAGCGCGGCCAACGCGCGCCGGTCGCCATGCAGAAGCCGATGAAGAGCAGAATGGCGAAGCTGTAGCGCAGCGCCAGGAAGGTCAAGGGATCGGCGAAAAAGGCCGCATATTTGGCAACGACCCAGCCGGTCGACCAGAGCAGCACGAAGATGGCCGGAGCCAGGCGGGCGAGCATCATCGGCGTTTCCCTGCCACATGGCGATCCACACGGGATCGGAACCGTTGCGATAGAGGGCGCGATGCGCGCCGTCAAAGCAATTTTTCTGATGTGACCATCAGCGGATCGGAACCATCAGGCGGAGGGAAGAAGCGGACGGGGAAACGAAACCGGCCTCGTATTCTTCACGATACTGGAGACAGGTCGCGTCGACGATGTGTCCCTCGGCGGCGATCCAGTCGTACATCCGCCGGTATTGGACGAAGACGTCTCCGTCCTCCGGGTGGTGTATCGTCGTCGCGAAGAGCATGGCCGGCAGGTCCCGGTGCTCCGGCTCGGCGAATGTCGTGTGATCGTCGCCGACATAGCCGACGAGATAGCTGAAGCCCTCGGGCCGGACATTCCAGGAAAGGCCGATGAGGGCGGAATGGTCGCGCGGATGCGTCCGCCGGCGATGCTCCTGCGTCTCGGCGATCAGCCGATGGACGGCACCGTCGGCCGCTTCGACGAACGTGCCCTCCCAGATGCGACCAGTGATGCGCTGCGCCGGCCGTCGCGCGATCTCGTAGACTGCCTCCATGCCGCCATTCCCATTCCTGTCTCGGCCGTCCGCGACGCCATTCTACCACGCTCTTTGCGAGCAGGGCATGATCGGCAAGGCGCGGCCGCCGCTCCATCGCCCAAAGTTTAGGCACATGCCCATTTGCAGGTCAGGCGGCGAAGTCCGTCGCCGCGCAACGCTGGCCGGTGACGGAATCCATCCGGATGCCTTGAAGCGAAAGCGCTTTCAAATCGGCCGACGGGGATTCGCAAATTCTTGACGCACGACTGTGCACGCTTCTTGCATTGCACTCGGCGTTGTACTCAAATGGTCAAAAATAAGGGGACCACGCCTTTGGCATTTGACGAAATGATCAATGCGGACAGCAGTCCG
The DNA here is from genome assembly GCF_001651875.1 of Sinorhizobium saheli. Lineage (GTDB taxonomy): Bacteria > Pseudomonadota > Alphaproteobacteria > Rhizobiales > Rhizobiaceae > Sinorhizobium > Sinorhizobium saheli. The sequence continues at coordinate 5,396 of NZ_LNQB01000068.1, read as the reverse complement.
CGCCAGCCATATTCGACTTATCATCAATGGTATGCCAGCCAGGACAGAAACCGGCTCATAGCGAAATCGAAAGAAGCGGAAAACATCTTCCGTAAGACGGGCATCACCTTCGCGGTCTACGGACACGCCGATTCCTCCGAAAAGCTCATCCCCTTCGACCTCATTCCGCGCATCATTTCCGGCCGCGAGTGGCGCCGCCTCGCCCAGGGAATCGAGCAGCGCGTCATCGCGCTCAACGCCTTCCTCGACGACATTTACCACAAGCAGGAGATCATCCGCGCCGGCCGCATCCCGCGCGAGCTGATCGAGAAGAACGATGCCTTCCTGCCGCAGATGATCGGCTTCCGGCCGCCGGGCGGCGTCTACACCCACATCGTCGGCACCGACATCGTGCGCACCGGCGAGGACCAGTTCTACGTGCTGGAGGACAATGCCCGCACGCCGTCGGGCGTCAGCTACATGCTGGAAAACCGCGAAACCATGATGCAGATGTTCCCGGAGCTCTTCCATGAGAACCGGGTCCGGCCGGTGGAGAACTACCCCTACCTGCTGCGCCAGAGCCTGTCGTCGCTCGCGCCCCCCGGCTGCACCGGCAAGCCGCGCGTCGCCGTGCTCACCCCCGGCATCTACAATTCGGCCTTCTACGAGCATGCCTTCCTCGCCGACATGATGGGGGTCGAGCTGGTCGAGGGCTCGGACCTGCGCGTCATCGACGGCAAGGTGAAGATGCGCACGACGCGCGGCTATGAGGCGATCGACGTGCTCTACCGCCGCGTCGACGACGACTTCCTCGACCCCCTCACCTTCCGGCCGGATTCGGCCCTCGGCATTCCCGGCATCATGGACGTCTATCGCGCCGGCAATATCACCATCGCCAACGCGCCCGGCACCGGCATCTCCGACGACAAGGCGATCTATTCCTACATGCCGGAGATAGTCGAGTTCTATACCGGCCGCAAGCCGCTGCTCGAGAACGTCCCGACCTGGCGCTGCTCGGAGCCGCAGAGCCTCAAATACGTGCTCGAGCATCTCGAGGAACTCGTCGTCAAGGAGGTGCACGGCTCCGGCGGCTACGGCATGCTCGTCGGCCCGACGGCGAACAAGCGGGAGCGCGCCGCCTTCGCCGAGAAACTCAAGGAGCGCCCCGGCAATTATATCGCCCAGCCGACACTGTCGCTCTCGACCGTGCCGATCCTCGTCAACAAGGGCATCGCGCCGCGGCACGTCGATTTGCGTCCCTACGTTCTCGTCTCGGACAAGGTGCAGATCATTCCCGGCGGCCTGACGCGGGTCGCGCTGAAGGAGGGCTCGCTGGTGGTGAATTCCAGCCAGGGCGGCGGCACCAAGGATACCTGGGTACTGGAGGACTGAGGCCATGTTGGGAAGAACTGCAAACGGCCTCTACTGGATGTTCCGATATATCGAGCGCGCCGAGAACGGCGCCCGCCTGATCGACGCCGGCCTGCGCATGTCGCTGACGCGCAGCGCATCGACGGAGGGCGACTGGGACGGCGTGCTGCAGAGCGCCGGCGTGCGCGAGCTTTACGACGAGGTGCACGACACACTGACGAGCGCCGACGCCATCGATTTCCTGCTGCGCGACCGCGCCAATCCCTCGAGCGTCATGTCCTGCATCGAGGCGGGCCGCCACAATGCCCGCATGGTCCGCACCGCGCTGACGCGGGAGACCTGGGAGGCGACCAACGAATGCTGGATCGAGATGAGGGCCTTGCTCGCCAAGAAGGCGCGGCCCGCCGACATGCCCGAGATCATCGACGCCATCAAGCGCCGGGCCGGCCTCATCCGCGGCGCCTTCCACGGCACGATGCTCAGGAACGAGATCTTCAACTTCTCGCGGATCGGCACCTTCATCGAGAGGGCCGACAACACCGCCCGCATCCTCGACGTGAAATATTACGTCCTGCTGCCGGCGGTCTCCGCCGTCGGGTCGTCGATGGACAATGTGCAATGGGAGTCGATCCTGCGCTCGGTCTCGGCGCACCGGGCCTATGGCTGGGTCTATGACGCCGAGCTCAGGCCCGCGAACATCGCCGACTTCCTGATCTCGAACGGCCGCATGCCGCGCTCGCTCGCCTATTGCTACGAGAAGATCGTCAGCAATCTCGGCTACCTCGCGCGCGAATACGGCGAACGGCATGCGGCTCACGAGACCGCGGAACAGACGCTCGAATCGCTTCGCAATCGATCGATCGACGACATCATGGATCAGGGGCTGCACGAATATTTGGAAGAGTTCATCAGCCACAACAACCGTCTGGGGCAGGAAATCACCGACGGCTACCGGTTCTACCACTGAGGCTGAGGAGATTGGGATGCACCTGAAAATCAGCCACACGACCGAGTACCATTACGACGAGCCGGTGCCCTATGCGCTGCAGCGCCTGCGCCTGACGCCGACGACACAGCCGGGCCAGACGGTCCTGAACTGGCGCACGCTCGTCGAGGGTGCCGTCGTCGAGGTCGCCTATGACGATCACTTCGGCAATCGCACGCATCTCGTCAGCATCGATGCCGACCGGAAGACCTTCCGGATCGAGGCGAGCGGCGAGGTCGATACGGAGGATAAGGCCGGCGTCTTCGGGCCGCACCATTCCCATGTGCCGCTCTGGCTCTATCTGCGCGAGACGCCGCTGAGCAAGGCAGGCAAGCTTGTCCGCGATCTCGCGAAATCGGCCGAAGGCGAGACTGACCTCGAGCGCATGCATGCGCTGATGGCGATGATCCACGAGACGGTCGAATACAAGTCGGGCGAGACGCTCACGGACACCAGCGCGGAGGAGGCTCTGGCGCGCGGCAAAGGCGTCTGCCAGGACCACGCCCACATCCTCATCGCCGCCGCCCGCACGCTTGGCCACCCGGCCCGCTACGTCTCCGGCTACCTGATGGTGGAGGGTGATCCCGAACAGACCGCGAGCCACGCCTGGGCCGACATCCATATTCCCGGCCTCGGCTGGGTCGGCTTCGACCCCGCCAACAAGATCTGCCCCGACGACCGCTACGTCCGCATCGCCTCTGGCCTCTGCTACCGCGACGCCGCACCGGTCTCCGGACTGGTGCACGGTGTGGCAAGCGAGACCTTGAAGGTGGCGGTGACGGTGGAGCGGCAGGGGCAGACGCAAAGTCAGAGGCAAGGCGAGCAGAGCCAGGCGCAGAGCCAGTAAACGTCGGGCGGGCCCATTTCGCCCTTCATCCGGCCTGTCGGCACTTTCTCCCCGCAGGCGGTCGCAACGCAAGCGGGGCGAAGGAGACGCGTCGCACCGCCCCAGCCTCCTCTCCTGAGCCACGGAAGAAAGGGCGAGCGGCGAACTCCAAATCCCCTCCCCCCCCCCCAGAACGATGTCAGGACGGGGAGAGGGTCAGGGTGAGGGGCAAATGCGCCCGGGACTTCAGACAGTTCAGCCTATTTCCATCAATGGCTGTCGCGATCCATCGGGATGCGGTCGCCGCGCGCGCCGACGAGGAAGTCGAGGTCGGCGCCGGAGTCGGCCTGCATGACGGTCTTGATGTAGAGGCCGCCATAGCCGCCGGTGAGCGGCTTGACCGGAGAAACCCAGGCGGCACGGCGGCGGGCGAGTTCCTCGTCCGAGACATGCAGGTGCAGCTTGCGGTTCGGGATATCGACCTCGATCACGTCGCCGTTCTCGACGAGCGCCAGCGGCCCGCCTTCGGCAGCCTCAGGCGCCGTGTGGAGGATGACCGTGCCGTAGGCCGTCCCCGACATGCGTGCATCCGAAATGCGGATCATGTCGGTGATGCCTTTCTTCAGCACCTTCGGCGGCAGGCCCATGTTGCCGACCTCGGCCATGCCGGGATATCCCTTCGGGCCGCAATATTTCAGCACCATGATGCAGTTCTCGTCGATGTCGAGATCGTCCCGGTTGATGCGGGCGTGATAGTCCTCGATGCTCTCGAAGACGACCGCGCGTCCCTTGTGCTGCATCAGATGCGGCGAGGCGGCCGAGGGCTTCAGGACGGCGCCGCGCGGCGCGAGGTTGCCGCGCAGCACGGCAATGCCGCCCGACTTCGTCAAGGCGTTCTCCGGCGACAGGATGACGTCGTCATTGTAGTTGACGACGCCCTTGACGTCGTTCCAGATCGTGTCGCCGCTGACGGTGATGGCATCGTTGTGCAGGAGCCCCATCTCGGCGACCGCCTTGATGACGACCGGCAGGCCGCCGGCATAATAGAACTCCTCCATCAGATACTTGCCGGAGGGCTGCAGGTTGACGATCGTCGGCACGTCGCGGCCGAGCCTGTCCCAGTCGTCCAGCGTCAGGTCGACGCCGACACGGCCGGCAAGCGCCAGGAGGTGCAGCACCGCATTGGTCGAGCCGCCGACGGCGCCGTTGACGCGGATGGCGTTCTCGAAGGCCTGCTTGGTCAGGATGTCGGAAGGCTTCAGGTCTTCCTTGACCATCTCGACGATGCGGCGGCCGGTAAGCTGCGAGATCACCCGCCGGCGCGCGTCGACCGCGGGGATGGCGGCGTTGCCCGAGAGCGTCATGCCGAGCGCTTCGGCCATCGACGCCATGGTCGAGGCCGTGCCCATGGTCATACAGCTTCCTGCCGAGCGGGCCATGCCCTGCTCGGCATCCATGAACTCCTCTAGCGTCATCTCGCCGGACTTGACCATTTCGGAGAACTGCCAGACCGCGGTGCCGGAGCCGACATCCTTGCCGCGCCATTTGCCATTCAGCATCGGACCGCCCGAGACGACGATCGCCGGGATGTCGACGCTTGCCGCACCCATCAGAAGGCTGGGCGTGGTCTTGTCGCAGCCGCCGAGCAGCACGACGCCATCGACCGGATTGCCGCGGATCGCCTCTTCGACGTCCATGGCCGCGAGGTTGCGGAACATCATCGCCGTCGGACGCAGCGTGCTCTCACCGGTCGAGAACACCGGGAACTCGACCGGGAAGCCGCCGGCCTCGTACACGCCACGCTTCACCCGCTCCGCAAGATCGCGCAGGTGCGCGTTGCACGGGGTCAGTTCCGACCAGGTGTTGCAGATGCCGATGATCGGCCGGCCGTCGAAGGTATCGGCAGGAAGCCCCTGGTTCTTCATCCACGAGCGATGCATGATGGCGTTCTTGCCAGTTCCCCCGAACCATTCCTGCGAACGGAGCTTACGCGGCCACTCAGCTTTCTTCTTCATCTCTTCTTCCTTCTGGCCCTGGTCGGGCGGAAACATGGGGGCGTCGGAGCGGGCGGTTCCGCCCGTCTCCTCACCCCCTGCTCGTCAAGCCAGCGTGTAGGCGGTCTTGACGGTCGTGTAGAATTCGGCGGCGTATCTTCCCTGCTCGCGCGGGCCGTAGGACGAGCCCTTGCGGCCGCCGAACGGCACGTGGAAATCGACGCCGGCCGTCGGCAGGTTG
>NZ_LNQB01000067.1 GCF_001651875.1 Sinorhizobium saheli | reverse complement strand
CCGCTCGCTACGGCGCTGTTGAGGGCGCGCTCGCGAGCGGCTTCGCTACCGCCGAGCTACACCACCTGTAGGGACACGACCAGGTCGCCTCCCTGTTCAATAGTGGAGAGGCTTTACCGAGGGAGCCCGAACTCGCCGCTGAAGCTGACGAGATGTCGGTGCAGTTGATCGATGACTGCGGCACGAGGACTGGCGCGTCGTTCTATCAACCCAATCTGCCGATGAATTTGCGGATCCCCGAATGGTACAGCGACGACCTCCTCTGGAGTCTCCTTTAAGGCGCTCCATGGCGCAACAGACGCACCGAGGCCATGTACCACACAGGCAACGACTGCTGTTATCGTGTCAATCTCTGCGATGACATTCGTGACGATTCCGCTTCTCGCGACCTCGGTCTCGATGATGTTCGCGAGGCGGAATCTGCTGATGAATTTTACGTAAGGAAGCCGCGAGAGCATCTCCGACGCCGGCATCGGCTCAGTTCCTCTGGGTGCAATAGCAAATAGCGGCTCCTTGATGAAAGGACTCCATCTCAAGGTCGAGGGAACACCGGAGTATTCCGCCACCATCGCGGAATCTAGGCGTCCGCTCACGACATCGTTGAGGAGCTCGTCGGTGTTCGCCACATGGAGCTTGATCTTGAGATCGGGGTAGTCCTTCTTGAGCTCTATGATGGCTCTTGGCAGAAGTGAGAGAGCACTTGAGCGAACCGAGCCTATGGTGAAAGTTCCACCGATTGCCCGTCCTGAGATCGCATCGACGATATCTTCGGCTGAGCGTACAAGTCCCTGGGCCGCTTCCAGCATTTGAAGACCTTGACTGTTCAGCGTGATCGGCCGCGTAGAGCGATCAAACAGCTCTGACCGAACTTCGGCTTCCAATGCCTGTATTTGTTGGCTAACTGCGGAAGCAGTCAGGCCGACGGCATCCGCGGCTTTTGCGAATGTCCCATGTTCAGCGATAGCAATGAAGGTTTTGAGCTGGCGGATATCCACGGTCAGCTTCCTTGAATTAAGGGTTACTGTTCTTTTTTGACAGAATTATTCGCTTTTTTCAAGAAATTCTTATGTTAACGTCAGGAATTGGAGGTGCCCGGAAGATCTTGGGCACAAGGGGGATGTGCTTCGAGAGCGGAATCGTCGCTCCGCGTCCTCGCCATTTCCAGTCGAGGTACGCATGGGAAGCCAACACATTCTTGTCACCGGTCCGGCCATCAACGAGCGTGCGGTGAAGCTCGCCGAAGCCAACGGCTACAGCATGGCCTACGTGCCGCCCTATACGAGCGAAGATGATCTCGTCCGCATGGTCGCTGACGTGAACCCGATCGGTGTGATCGTCAGGATGGGGCGGTTCGGCGAACCGGCGATTGCGGCGGCACCGTCCCTTCGCGTCATTTCCAAACACGGTGTCGGTGTCGACAACATCGACGTGGACGCAGCATCGCGTCGCGAAATTCCCGTCGTGGTCGCAACCGGTGCGAATGCCCCTTCAGTCGCGGAGCACGCAATCGCGCTCCTGCTTGCGACGGTCAAGCGGATTCTGCCGTTGGATGGCGGTCTGCGGGCCGGAAAATGGGAGAAACCCGGTTTCTCCGGGAAGGAGCTTTCCGGCATGACCATGGGCCTCGTCGGTTTCGGTGCAATCGCGCGCCGCACCGCAGCACTCGCAAAGGCCTTCGGTATCAGCCTTCGCGCCTACGATCCCTTCGCCGAGGACTCCATATTCCGCGAAGCCGGCGTCGCGCGGGATAACACGGTGGAAGCGCTTCTCGCGGCCTCCGACATCGTCAGCCTGCACTGCCCGCTTACGCCCGAGACACGCAATCTCCTCGACGACAGGGGGCTCGGCCTCATGAAGCCCGGATCTTACGTCATCAATACCGCACGCGGTGGACTGATCGACGAAGCGGCGCTGCTGAGAGCCGTTGCGAGTGGCCACATCGCGGGAGCGGGCATCGACACGTTCCAGACCGAGCCACCCGCTTCCGATCATCCCTTCTGGAGTGAACCCAAGATCGTCGTCACGCCCCACATTGGCGGAGTGACCGAGGAAGCAAATGCTCGCGTCGGCATCGACGCGATCGAGGGAATTCTCGCTGTCGTCCAGGGTCGTGAACTGGGTCGCGAGAAAATCGTCAACTTTCGCGCGCTGCAAAAGGCGTCTGCCTGATCAAGTTTCCCAGCCATATCGATATCGATTTCAGGAGAGAAAATTGGCCATAGGTTTCAGGGTTCGCAACCGGTCTCGGGTCGTCGACCGGAAATGGGTCGAGAAGTTCAAGGAACTACCCGTCGCCAACGTCAGCGATAGCATGCACCGCATGTACGCAGGTGGCGCTCAGCTCCGGCCGATGCATCGTTCCGGCAAACTTGCCGGTCGCGCGATTACGGTCAAGGCGCCGCCCGGTGACAATCTCATGCTGCACAAGGCAATGGATATGGCGGTCGACGGCGACGTCATCGTCATGGATGCCGGCGGTGACGTCACCCATGCGCTGATGGGCGAGATGATGCTCGACTACGCTCGCCGTCGTGGTGTCGTCGGTTTCGTCTTGAACGGCGCAATTCGTGATGCGGATGCGTTCCTGGAGATGAACCTGCCGTCCTTCGCTGTCGGTATAACGCACCGCGGCCCGTATAAGAACGGCCCCGGTGAAATCAACTGCCCCATCGCGATCGGCGGAATGGTGATCATGCCGGGCGACTTGGTCCTTGGAGATGCGGACGGTGTGGTCGTCGTTCCGATCGATGACGTGGCTGAGGTCTACGAGCGCACGGTTGCCAAGCACGCCGCAGAAAACAAGCAGATTGAAAACATCAAGGCCGGAACCCACAAGCCGACTTGGTTCGACGATGCCCTCGCCAAGAGCGGCTGCGAGCTGCCGCAAGAGGGCTGACGCCACGCAATGAAATGCGGCCGGTCTTGTACTGAGGAGGTGGAAGACCCAGCCGCGCAAGCCAAACCACCCTGCCTGTGCAGGGCCAAACAGTATTCTGAGCGCGTTGCATCGCTTTAGATAGATCTCGTCAACGGGAGGATACGATGAAGCATTTGATCCGTAATACCACACTCGCCACAACTCTGCTGCTCGGCGCTGGCGTTGCCCACGCCGACTGGCCGGGCGACCGCCCCATCGAATTGATTGTCGCCTTCGCGCCAGGTGGTGGCACGGACGTGATGAACCGGACGCTCGCGCCCTTCATCGAGAAGGAGCTCGGTGCCAAGATCACCATCCTAAACCGGCCGGGTGCGTCCGGCGAAATTGCGTATACTGCGATGACCGAAGCCAATCCGGACGGCTACACCGCGTCGTCGCTCAACACGCCGGGTTACCTGACGATGCAGATGGATCGCAAGGTTCGCTTCGATCCCAAGAAGCTCTGCCTGGTTGCCCGTATCGTCGAGGATCCGGGTTCCTTCATTGTGCAGGCCAACTCGGAGTTCAACTCGCTCAAGGACCTTGTGGCCTATGCCAAGGCAAATCCCGGCGCGGTTACGGTTGGGACCACTGGTCTCGGAACGGACGAACATCTGGCGATGCTGCAGCTCGAGAAGTCCGCCGGCGTCGATTTCACGGCAGTGACTTTTAATGGCGCGAACGAGGCACGCACCGCGTTACTCGGCGGTCATGTCATGGCGATCGGCATCAATGTCGGCGAGTTCGTCGGCAGCGACCACTCCGCTTTCAAGAACCTCGGCCAGTTCGCCGAGAAGCGCGCCGTGATCGCCCCCGATTTGCCGACGGCCAAGGAGCAGGGGTATGAGGTTCTTATCAGCTCCGAGCGCGGCATTGCTATGGGTTGCGATGTGCCGGAGAACATTCGGACGAAGTTCTCCGACGCCGTTCGCAAGGCGCTCGATAACCCGGAATTCCAGGGCAAAGCGAAGCAGCAGTCTCTCGCACTTTCTTACCTGTCTTCGGAAGACTGGAACAGGGAGATGCCGGTACGGGCCGAGCGGCTTGGCGCCATCTGGAAACTGGCTAAGGAACAGCAATGATGTCGAATCCGCGCGAGCCTGGCGGAACCGGCGATCGCCCAGAGTTTCTGACGGCCGGACTTTTCGTGGGTTTCGGAGCGCTCGGCCTTTGGGCCGGGCGCGACCTGACCTTCGGTACCGCGTCCGCGATGGGGCCTGGCTACCTTCCCACGATCATCTGTTGGCTCTTGATCATCGTCGGCGTGACCGTTGGCGGTCTTGGAGCATTTCGTGATCGCGAGGAGATCGCCAAGCCGAAGCTTTGGCCGGTGGTAATCATCCCGGCAGCAGTGGTCGGCTTTGCGTTTATCGCGGAATTTTTCGGTTTCGTTGCGGCGGCAGTGTGGCTGCTTCTCGTCGGAAGCGTTGCTGATCGCGACTCGAAGCCCCGCGAGGTGCTCATGCTTACCGCCGGGCTGACCGCTTTCGGCGCCTTGGTCTTCATCGTCGGGTTGGGTGTGCAGATGCCTATTTGGCCGTTTTGAGGATGGAACATGGAATTCCTTGATCTTCTTTCATTGGGCTTCAGTGAAGCGCTGACGCCGACCAATCTGGGCTTCTGCCTGTTGGGCGCGCTGCTCGGCACTCTTATTGGCGTGTTGCCCGGCATCGGCCCAACAGCAACGATCGCCGTTCTCCTGCCAATCACGTTCTACCTGCCTCCGTTGGCCGGCATTATTATGCTCGCCGGTATCTACTACGGTGCCCAATATGGCGGCTCGACGACGGCGATTCTGGTCAATCTGCCTGGCGAAGCGTCTTCGGTGGTGACCGCGATCGACGGATATCGAATGGCGCGGAACGGGCGAGCGGGGTCGGCACTGGCCGTCGCAGCTCTCGGCTCGTTCTTTGCAGGCACCGTTGCCACTTTCGGCATCGCAATTGCGGGTCCGACCCTTTCTTCGTTTGCCTTGTCATTCGGGCCGGCCGAATACGTCTCGCTCATGCTGTTCGGTCTGCTGGCGGCGACTGTTCTCGCCCGTGGGCCAGTTCTCAAAGCCATCGGCATGGTCCTGCTCGGCTTGCTTTTTGGCATGGTCGGCATCGACGCCAGCTCGGGTGAAGAGCGCTTGACCTTCAGCGCCGTGGAGTTGTTCGACGGCATTGACTTCGTGGTGATCGCCATCGGCTTGTTCGGCTTCGCCGAGATCATCGAAAACCTCGAGAACCATGAGGCGCGTGGTGTTCTGGTCACGAAGTTGAGCCGGTTGTGGCCGACAGGAGAAGACTTCCGCCGTGCTTGGCCTGCCGTCCTGCGAGGAACGGGCGTCGGCACGTTCCTCGGCGTTCTTCCGGGAGGAGGAGCGACCCTCGCTTCGTTCTGCGCCTATTCAGTGGAGAAGAAGGCCTCCAAAAATCCCAAGGAGTTCGGCAACGGCGCGGTCGAAGGCGTCGCTGGCCCGGAGGCCGCCAACAATGCTGGCGCACAGTCCTCTTTCATCCCGCTGCTCACGCTTGGTATCCCGTCCAACAACATGATGGCGATGATGCTCAGCGCCTTCATCATCCACGGCATCACGCCGGGCCCGACGGTCCTCGCGACCCAGCCGGAAATATTCTGGGGCCTTGTCGCCAGCATGTGGGTCGGCAACCTGATGCTGGTCGTGATCAATCTGCCGCTGATCGGCATCTGGGTGAAGCTGCTGACGGTTCCGTACCGGCTGCTTTATCCCGCGATCTTGCTGTTCTGCTGCGTCGGCGTCTACAGCATCAACAACCGTATCTTCGACGTGGTCCTGGCCGCAGGATTTGGTCTTCTGGGCTACGCCTTCCGCAAGGCGAAATGCGAGGCGGGTCCGTTGCTGCTTGGCTTTGTTCTCGGCCCGCTACTCGAAACAAACATTCGCCGCGCCATGACCATCTCTCATGGTGATCCGGGCGTGTTCTACGAGCGCCCGATCAGCCTGTTACTGCTCATCGCGACCGTCGGCATGTTTGTACTGATGATCCTACCGTCGTTCCGGCGGACACGCCAAGAGGCCTTCCAGGACGAAGAGGCATAAGCCTCCTGCAGATCACTGAACTTCACAACGGCCGCCACGTGCAGTCGTCATTCTTCCAACCTCAACCGGGCTGATTCCGCATGTCGGAGAATTCAGAGAACCGGGCGCCGGCCGAGCGGATGACCCGTCAGCTAAAACATTATTTGTGCCTCAGCGACTTCGAACAGAAGGCCAAGCGTCATCTGCCTCATCCCTTGTTCGCTTATGTGTCCGGTGCAAGTGAGACCAACGCTTCGTTGCGCTACAATACTGAAGACTTCGATGCGTACGCCTTCAAGCCGCGCGTGCTACGAGACGTGTCCCAACGCAGCACCGAGACGACGTTATTCGGTGAGACTTTCAGCGCGCCGTTCGGGATTGCTCCGATGGGGATCAGTGCATTGATGGCCTACCGGGGCGACATCGTGCTTGCGGAAGGGGCGGGCCGAGCGCGAATTCCGATGATAATGAGCGGCTCTTCCCTCATCAGGCTTGAAGACGTCATTTCCGTTAGTCCCCAGAGCTGGTTCCAGGCTTATCTTCCGGGAGAGCCGGACAGGATCGACGCTCTGATTCAGCGGGTGCAAAAGGCCGGCTTTCAAACGATGGTACTCACGGTTGATACCGCCGCTTTGGCGAACCGCGAAAACAACATCAGAGCCGGATTCTCTACCCCACTGCGACCCAGCGCGGGGTTGCTGTGGGAAGGCATCACCCATCCTCGCTGGACGATAGGGACGTTCTTGCGCACCCTCGTGCTGCACGGCATCCCGCACTTCGAGAATTCATACGCGACGCGCGGCGCCCCCATCATTTCGTCCAATGTCCTGCGGAACTTCGGACGCAAAGATCACCTGAACTGGACGCATCTTGAACGCATCCGCCAGCGTTGGCCGGGAAAACTCATCGTCAAAGGCGTGATGCATCCGGAGGACGCTGCCAGAGCCCATAGTGCCGGTGTCGACGGCCTCATAGTTTCCAACCATGGCGGTCGCCAGCTCGATGGAACGATGTCGCCGCTCAGCGCGCTTCCCGAGATTGTCGATCAGGTCGGCGGCAAGACAACGGTCATGGTCGATGGGGGCTTCCGGCGGGGCACCGATGTCATCAAGGCCCTTGCTTTGGGCGCGCGCTTCGTTTTTGTCGGTCGCCCATTTCTGTATGCGGCTGCCCTAGCGGGATTGCCCGGCGTTTTGAAGGCCGCCGACATTCTCAAGACGGAGCTGCACAGAAACATGGCGCTCCTCGGACTCACAACGATCGATGAGATCACGGGGGCGTGCATCGTCCGCCGTAGGCCGGCTTGATCCATCTAAGGGAAGATCGAGGAACTGAAGGACATTGATCGCCTGCACCGCAGATGACCGCTTAGGAGAGAGTTTTCGATGCGGGCCGCGGCGCGACGCTGGCGGCCCTACCACGCGCTCGCGATAGGGATGCAGGCGCCCGTTACGCATGGAAAGATCGCATAGCTTCGGCAGGATCACATCGCTGTAAAATGCCCATCCGCGGCTCCTTAGAGTGACGCGACGGTGCGCGTCCGTCCTACGTTTCGCGAACTAAGTTTTTGATCTGTTGCCGATCTTCCGAGGACCACTTGTTGGGTTCCTCCTGATGGGCGGTTTCTCCGTGGAGCTCGATGTGCTTCCATAGCTCCGCTTCAGTCTCGGCCGTGAACGACGCCGGACAGGTTTCCATTCCAGGGTAATCCTTGCAGCGATATGAATAGGCCATTGCTTCACCCTCCTACGCTGCCATCAAAGTAGCATGGGTCGTACCAACAACGAACAGAGGCAAAACGCTGGAGCCGCCGAACCTAGGACGAACTCGGCGAATGACCGCACAGAGCCGAACCGTGCCATTCTTGGTGCGGATGCCGCCGACCGCTCCGGGCCGAGCTTTCAGGGTTCCTAACGTCGTGGAAGGGCGGAAGCCGAAGTTCGGCGGTCCTTCCAAGCGGACATACAGCCAGAGCTATAATGGAGGCCTTTGGCAGTCGTTTTGTCGGCCAAATTACAACCGATGACCCGGCGGTTTCCCGCCAGGTCCGGAATCAGTTCCGATCAACAGCCAAGTGTTGCTTACGGCGACAGTTCCTCAAGCACGCGCCCCTTGGTCTCGACCGCGAACACGGTGGTTATCAGCGCACCGATAAGGAGGATAACGGCAAACGCGGCAAAGACGTACTGAATGCCCATCGACGACATCACCCATCCGACGACGATCGGCCCTGCGGACGAACCAAGCCGCAGCCAAGCGCTGCCCGTGCCGGTGCCCACAGCGCGAAGGCGCGTCGGGTAGATCTCGGCCGAATAGAGATAGAGCGAGAAGGTGACCGTCTGGACGATCGCATAGGCAAGTCCGGCGAGGATGAGCACCTGGGTCGCCGAGGTTGCGCCAAGCCATGCCAGCAGGAGCAGCGGTAACGGAGCGATCAGCAGCGCGCCAGTGTACCACCGCTTGCGCCCGACCTTGTCGATGAACAGTGCGCAGATCACGGCCGCGATGACGCCGCCGACCGAGGTGAAGAAACCGTAGAGAATGCTCGTTTCGAGCGGCAGGTTGAAGCTCTGGCGGTAGAGCGTTGGCAGCCAGGTGATGGTGCCGTTCGCAACCATATAGGCTGAGAACCACATCGCCCAGACCGACAGCGTCCGCTTCAGGTAAACGCCTTGGAAAAGCTCACGCCAGTCCGATTTGCGCTGAACAGGCCGCGCTACAATCTCGGGCTCGGGCAATTCTCGACCAGCCGCGCGAGCACTATCCTCCATCCGCGTCACGAGCCGATCGGCTTCCTCATAGCGGCCGTTCGCCACCAGCCAGCGCGGTGATTCCTTCAGGAACCAGCGTAACGGGATCATCAGGATCGCGGGGACGAGGCCGACGACGAACATCGCCTTCCATCCGTAAGCCGGAACCATGAAGTAGCCGATCATGCCCGCACCGACGAGGCCAAGCAGGAACATGACCTCATAGAGGAGGAAGAAGCGGCCGCGCCCCTTGGAACTGATCATTTCATTGATATAGGCGCTGGCGACGGGGACCTCGCCACCCGTGCCAATTCCTTGAATGAAGCGGAAGGCCATCATCATCCCGGCTCCTGCGGCGAAGAGGCAGGCGACGTCCATGCTCACGAACAACAGGATTGTGAACAGCAGAACCTTGAGGCGTCCTACCCTTTCCGCCAACCAGCCAAAGAAGATCGCACCAAGGAGCTGACCGAGATAACCCATCGACAGGATCATGCCCGTCTGCCCTGGTGAGAGACCCCACTCGCGGACAAGTACCGGCATGGCATAGGCTATGGCGATGACGGTGTAGCCGTCGAAGAAGGTGGCGGCGCCTACAATGTTGCGTGCCCAGAAGACCTCACGGGTGACCGGCAGGCGTTCAAGGCGAGCGCTGATTTCGGCTTGCGGATCCAAGGGTGGTTTTGCCGTCCCCACGGGGAGTGGCTGATAATACATTTTCTCCTCCTATTGAAACAGCCCCGACATCTTTTCTCCCGGCCGAAGGCTTTTCGCGTTGTGCGTTGACATCAGATCGGCAGCGCAACGAGCCGCTGCGCGTCGTTTCTCCTCTGGACTCAGTCGAGCAAAAGTGCCCCCGTGGAGAGCACAGGGGCATGAAGATCACTCGGCAGCCTGGAGTTGATCGACGCGGCCGATGCCGGCGGCATCGAAGGCGGCAAAGATCTCGGCTTCCGCCTTTTCGCCGAGGTTTTTCAGCGGCTCCCGGATTGTCGCATGATCGAGCAAGCCGCGGTGGACGAGGCCGAGCTTCAGCGCAACGGTGCCTTCCATGTGGGAGCCGCGATGATAGACGGCGCGGGTCACCGGCAGCAGACGTTCGAAGATCTTGCGGGCTTCCGGATAGTTCTGGGCCTTGCCAGCCTTGATCAGCTCGATCAGCAGTTCCGGCGCGATATTGCCGTAGCCGACGAGCAAGCCGTCGACGTCGAACATGGTCGGAAGCAGCCACTCGTCGTGGCAGCTGAGGACCTGCAGATTCGGATTAGCCTTTTTCAGTTCCGGAATTTCCACGTACCAGCGCTTCATGTTGCGCACGCCGTTCTTGGTGGCGACGACACCTTCCTGCGTGGCGATCGCGAGCTGGGTGTCGAGATCGTAGGATGCCTTGGTCACATCCGGATACTGGAACAGGATGCACTGAAGGCCTGACTCTTCCCAGATCGCCTTGTAGCGGCTTTGCGGAGCGCCCTTCTGGAAGCCGAAACGCAGCCAGCCGTGGTTCGGGTAGACGAGCGCGCCGGTTGCCCCTGCGGCCTTGCATTTCTTGGCTTCCTCAGCGGCCACCTTCGTACCCTCGCCGGTGATGCCGGCGATAATCGGCACTGCGCCGTCAACCGCTTCGACATAGGTGCGGATCAGCGCGAGACGCTCTTCCACGGTCAGGAATGTACCCTCGCCGGCATGGCCGAGAATGACGAGGCTCTTCACGCCCTCCATTGAGACGAGCCATTTGGCAAGGCGGGCGTTCGCCTTGTGGTCTACTTCGCCATCACGGGTAAAGGCGGTGACGGGTGCCGGGCTAAGGCCGCGAAGGTCCATCGGTTGCATTGGGTATCTCCTCATGAGCAATCACTGTTCTCTTGGAACAGTGACGGGATCGTTAGTGGGAACGTTCCCAATATCGTTCTCGATTTTGCTGGAGTCAACAATTTTTTTGGTGCATGGTGATATCGAGTGGGCGGCAGGGACCGACTCGCGTGGCAGAGGCTCGGAAAAGACGCAATGAATTCAAAGGTGGATGAAGCTTCCAGGCACTCCCGCGTCACCATTCTCGAGGTGGCGGCGGCGGCTGGAGTCTCGAAATCAACCGTGTCGCGGATCCTCGATGAGCGGCTGCCGCGCTCGGACAGCGATACCGCGCGACGCGTACGGCAGATTGCCGAAGACCTTGGATACGTCCGGGATGTTTCCGCAGCAAGCCTGAGACGCGGCAGCACTATGACGGTCGGCGTGATCGTGCCGCGGCTGACGGACACCGTTATGGCGATGCTCTACGAAGCCCTGGCAAAGGCCTGCAGCCGATCCGGACGGTTCGCAATCGTGGCAACCACCGACGATAAGCCGAAAGCCGATCGCCTCGCGGCCGAAACCCTGCTGAAGCGAGGTGTCGACGGCCTCATTCTCTCGACCGCGCGCGATGATGACGACTTTCCGGACGAACTGACCGCCAGAGGCGTGCCGCATGTGCTTGCGGTGAGAACGGACGGCCGGAGCCTTTCATCCGTCGGCGACGACAAGCTCGGCGGCTATCTGGCAACCCGACACCTCCTCGACCTCGGCCATCGCCGGATTGGCATCATTGCCGGGCCGGCCTATGCATCGAATTCGCGGGGGCGGGTCGAAGGCTACAGGCATGCCCTGAGCGAGGCGGGTCTGACGATCGACCCCGCATGCATCGTCGCGTCGACCTTCGGCATCGACTCCGGGTCGGAAGCCGTCGAGAAACTCATGCTGCTTGACGCACGGCCGACCGCGATCTTTGCCGTCAACGACAATACCGCGATCGGAGCCCTTTCCGGCTTGGCAAGGCTTGGACTGTCCGTGCCGGGGGATGTTTCCTTGGTGGGGTACAACGACATACCGATCGTCAGCCATCTTCCGACACCACTGACGACATTGCGCGTGCCCTTCGAGCAGATTGCGGCGAATGCGCTCGACCTGCTCTCCAGCGAGACCGTTCCGGGCGACGATCGTATTCGTGTCGCCGCACCAACGCTCATTCCCCGGAAATCCAGTGGCCCGGCAGGGGCAAGCTGAAAGAGCAGATCCAGGGAGAGCGGGTGCCCACTTTCTGGCTAACACCGGAAATCCCGTTTGCGGCACAGGATCAGCCACACAGCATATCACGCGCGGCACCTCAGTCTCTCTACGCTCAGGCGAGGAGCCTCAAACGGCGCGGCACGGGCCAGCCGGGATGGACAGCCCTCCCGAACTCGCGTGCGCTGCACAAAAGCCTCATGCATTTTTGGTGCGGCGCGGCGACGAACTGGGGTTGACCGGGCACTCCTTTAGGCGATCTATTCGTATTACTGATCTGCTGGACCAACCAGTGGATCAGTCGGAGGAGTGGCGCCGATGGCTGGCAGTCCGATACTCACGCAGATGCCGAAGGTTGGGCGCAGCCTCGACCGCCGCACGGCGCGCGACCTGATTGCCGACAAGCTGATGGTGCTGGTCGCCACCAATATGCTGAGGCCGGGCGACGAGCTGCCGGGCGAGCGGGAGCTGGCGAGCGTGCTCCATGTCAGCCGCGAGACGGTGCGCGGTGCCATCCAGACGCTGGCGGCGCGAGGCATCATCGAGGTGTCGCAGGGAAGCCGCAGCCGGGTCGCCGATGTCGACCTCAGCGACGTCACGGTTACGATCGCCTCGCCGAACGCCATCGACAGCTACGACCTCGAAGACGTTCATGCCGCAAGGCTCCATATCGAACTCAAGGTGGTGGGCGACGCCGCCGACAAGATCGACGAGGAGACGCTGAAGAAGCTCGAGAGCCTGCTCGACGCGCAGAAGCTCTGCGGCGACGATGCGATGCGATTCCTGATCTGCGACCGCGAGTTCCACGTGGCGATCTACCGGGCCTGCGGCAATCCGCTGCTCTCCGATTTCGTTACCGATCTTTACACCTACATGATGGATTTCCGGCGGAGCGCCATGTCGCGCCCGGGCGCGATCGAGGCGAGCTACAAGGACCACGGCGAGATCGTCGCCGCCTTGAGGCGGCGCGACCGCGCGGCTGTGGTGGCCGCCTTTCACCACCATCTCATCCGCATTTACGAGACGACGAAGGACATGCTCGCCGGCAAGGACGCCGGTGGGAGAAGGCAGAAACAGAAAGGCACGCTGAGCCCGGATTGATCGGGCGTGGCCGGACAGAGGAGGTTCGCCGCGAATGCATGTCATGGTCATAGGTGCGGCCGGGATGGTCGGCCGGAAACTGGTTGGAAAGCTGGCCGCCGAGCCGGCCGTCCTCGGCTACGAGGTTACCCGGCTGACATTGGTGGACGTGGTCGAGCCGCCGGTGCCGGCGGCACTCTCCGCGACGTCGACGGCGCCCGCAGTCGATCTGTCGTCCGAAGGCAGCGCGGAGCGCCTCATCGCATCGCGGCCGGACGTCATCTTCCACCTCGCGGCGATCGTCTCCGGCGAGGCCGAGGCCGATTTCGACAAGGGATACCGCGTCAATCTCGACGGCACGCGGGCGCTCTTCGAGGCGATCCGCCAGGAGGCCCGACGCGAACGCTATTTCCCGCGCATCATCTTCGCCTCGTCGATCGCCGTCTTCGGCCAGCCGTTCCCGGAGAAGATCGGCGACGAGTTCTTCACGACGCCGCTGACGAGCTACGGCACGCAGAAGGCGATCTGCGAACTTCTGCTCGCCGACTATACGCGGCGCGGCTTCTTCGACGGCATCGGCATCCGCCTGCCGACCATCTGCGTCCGCCCGGGCCAGCCCAACAAGGCGGCCTCCGGCTTCTTCTCGAACATCCTGCGCGAGCCGCTCGCGGGGCAGGAGGCCGTCCTGCCGGTGGATGAAGACGTCCGCCACTGGTTCGCGAGCCCCCGCTCGGCCGTGGGCTTCTTCGTCCATGCGGCGCGGATCGACACGAGCCTGATCGGCCCGCGGCGGAACCTCACCATGCCCGGCCTCTCGGCGCTGGTGGGCGAAGAGATCGAGGCGCTCGGCCGCATCGCCGGCAAGAAGGCCGTCGGTCTAATCCGCCGCGAGCCGGACCCGGTGATCCGCGCGATCGTCGCCGGCTGGCCGACCAATTTCGACGCGCGCCGGGCGCGCGAGCTCGGCTTCACGGCGGAAAGCAACTTCGACGAGATCATACGCATCCATATCGAGGACGAACTCGGAGGGAGGGTCTGACATGGCGCAGGCGAAAAGATCGGGCGAAGGCAGGATCGCGCTGGTGACAGGCGGCGGCACCGGCGTCGGACGCGGGATCGCCGCGGCCCTGAGTGCCGAGGGCTACAGCCTCGTCATCACCGGCCGCCGTCCGGACGTGCTCGAGAAAGCGGCCGCCGCGATCGCGGCGGAAACCGGCGGCAACGTCCGGGCGATCGCCTGCGATATCGGCGATCCGGACCAGGTCGGGGCGCTCTTCGGCGCCATCCGCTCCGAATTCGGCCGGCTCGACCTGCTCGTCAACAATGCCGGCTCGAACGTGCCGGCCGTGCCGCTCGAAGAGGTGACCTTCGAGCAATGGAGCAGCATCCTCGCGGCGAACCTGACGGGCGCCTTCCTCTGCACCCAGCACGCCTTCCGGCTGATGAAGGCCCAGGACCCACGCGGCGGGCGGATCATCAACAACGGCTCGATCTCGGCAACGACGCCGCGGCCGAACTCGGCGCCCTATACGGCCACCAAGCACGCGATCACCGGGCTGACGAAATCGACGGCGCTCGACGGGCGGCCGTTCGACATCGCCTGCGGGCAGATCGATATCGGCAACGCCTCGACCGACATGACCGAGAAGATGAGCACCGGCGTGCTGCAGGCGAACGGCGAGGTCGCACCGGAGCCGACCATTCCGGTCGCGCATGTCGCCGAGGCGGTCGTCTACATGGCGAGCCTGCCGCTCTCGGCCAATGTGCTGACCATGACGGTGATGGCGACGAAAATGCCGCTGGTCGGGCGCGGATAGGAGAATTCTGCGCCGGCCGCTCCATATCCGAAGGGGTGCGGAAGGGTGCGGCGCGGAGGCAGGTATCAGTTCTGGGAGGAACGCATATGGCAGGCGTGGATTTTGTCGATGTCAGGAAATCCTTCGGTGCCTTTCCGGTCATCAAGGGTGTGAACATCGAAATCGAGGACGGCGAGTTCGTGATCCTCGTCGGCCCCTCCGGCTGCGGAAAGTCGACGTTGCTCCGGATGCTGGCGGGGCTCGAGAACATCACCGCGGGCGAGATCCGCATCGGCAATCGCGTCGTCAACCGGCTGCCGCCGAAGGACCGCGACATCGCCATGGTGTTCCAGAACTACGCGCTCTATCCGCATATGACGGTCGCCGACAACATGGCCTTCTCGCTGATGCTCGCGGGCAAGCCGAAGGAAGAACGGGACAAGCGCGTCGGTGTGGCGGCGGAAATCCTCGGTCTCGCGAAGCTGCTCGACCGCTATCCGCGCCAGCTCTCCGGCGGTCAGCGCCAGCGCGTCGCCATGGGCCGGGCGATCGTGCGCGATCCGCAGGTGTTCCTCTTCGACGAGCCGCTGTCGAACCTCGACGCGAAGCTGCGCGTCGCCATGCGCGCCGAGATCAAGGAACTGCACCAGCGGCTGAAGACGACGACGGTCTATGTCACCCACGACCAGATCGAGGCGATGACCATGGCCGACAAAATCGTCGTCATGCATGACGGCATCGTCGAGCAGATCGGCGCGCCGCTGGACCTTTACGACAACCCGGCCAATCTCTTCGTCGCCGGTTTCATCGGCTCGCCGGCGATGAACATGATCAAGGGACGGCTCGATGCGAACGATCCCAATCGGTTTCTCACCGCCGACGGAACCGCGCTGCCGGTGGCGCGGCCGGCGGCAGCCGCGCGCGGGCGCGACCTCGTCTACGGCCTCAGGCCCGAATATATCGCGCTCGACCCGAACGGCCTGCCGGCGGAAGTCGTAGTGATCGAGCCGACCGGCTACGAGACGCAGATGATTGCGAGGCTCGGCGGCAACGAGGTGACCTGCGTGTTCCGCGAAAGGGTGAATGCCAAGCCGGGTGAGACGATCCGGCTGTCGATCGATGCGGCGCATGTGCACCTTTTCGACGCCGACAGCGGGCGACGGCTGTTCGACTGACGCGCGGGCGGGCCCGGAGAAGGGGAGGAGCCTTCTCCGGGCGCCGCGGCCAGGATGCCGGGTAAGTCGCCGGGCATCGCCATCAAAGCATTCGCCCCGCGGGACGGTGAATGCCGGAAGAAGATGCTCCCGCTCTCAAGGAGGAGTACCAAATGCCGATAAGAAGACGTGATTTTCTCGCCGCCTCCGCCGCGCTTGCGGGCGCCGCGGGCCTTGGCATCCGCCCGTCCTTCGCGCAGGCGGAGCCGAGCTACAAGCCCGAGGAAGGGGCGAGCCTCAGGCTTCTTCGCTGGACGCCCTTCGTCAAGGGCGACGAGGACGCCTGGCTCGCCAACACGAAGAAGTTCACCGAGGCGACCGGCGTCGAGGTCCGCATCGACAAGGAAAGCTGGGAGGACATCCGCCCGAAGGCGGCGGTTGCCGCGAATGTCGGCTCGGGCCCGGACATGGTGATGTGCTGGTTCGACGATGCCCATCAATATCCCGACAAGCTCGTCGACGTCACCGAGCTCGCCAACTATCTCGGCGAAAAATATGGCGGTTGGTATGACGGCCTCAAGGGCTATGCCACCCGCGGCGACAAGTTCATCGCCATGCCGCTGACGGCGATCGGTAACGCCGTCTGCTACCGCGACAGCCACATGAAGGCGGCGGGCTTCAGCGAATTCCCCAAGGATACCGCAGGCTTCCTCGAGCTTTGCAAGGCGCTGAAGGCCAAGGGCACCCCGGCCGGCTTCCCGCACGGCAAGGCGGTCGGCGACGGCAACAACTATGCCCACTGGCTGCTGTGGAGCCACGGCGGCAAGATGGTCGACGAAAGCGGCAAGGTGACCATCAACAGCCCGGAGACGCTCGCCGCGGTCAACTATGCCAAGCAGCTCTACGAGACCTTCATACCGGGCACCGAGAGCTGGCTCGACATCAACAACAACCGCGCCTTCCTCGCCGGCCAGGTGTCGCTGACGGCGAACGGCGTCTCGCTCTACTACGCGGCCAAGAAGGACCCGGCGCTTGCGGAGCTCGCAGCGGATATCCGCACCACCAACTTCCCGGTCGGTCCGGTCGGCCAGAGCGTCGAGCTTCATCAGACGAGCTCGATCCTGCTCTTCAACCACAGCAAGTATCCGGAAGCGGCGAAGGCCTACATCAAGTACATGATGGAGGCCGACCAGATGAACGCCTGGATCGAAGGTTCGAGCGCCTATTGCTGCCAGCCGCTGAAGGCCTTCGCCAATAACCCGGTCTGGACCTCCGACCCGATCCACGCGCCCTATGCGCGGGCTTCCGAGACCTTGCGTCCGAACGGCTACGCCGGCCCGCTCGGCGCGGCGTCCGCAGGCGTCATGGCGGACTACGTGCTCGTCGACATGTTCGCCACCGCGGTGACGGGCCAGATGTCGCCGGAGGACGCGATCATCGAGGCCGAACGGCGGGCCAACCGCTATTATCGCGTCTGATTGCTCGTGGCGGCATATCGGCCGCCACGACTATCGACAAGGCCGGCGGTAAGAGCCGCCGGCCCCATTTCTAAACCCATTCTTGGCCGGAGAATTTCGATGTCCATCACGTCGTCCGGAAAGCCGCCATCCGCCATGGCTTCGCTGATGCAGAACAACAATGTGCTCGGCTTCCTGTTCATGCTGCCGGCCGCCGTGTTTCTCATCTGCTTCCTCACCTATCCGCTGGGGCTCGGCGTCTGGCTCGGCTTCACCGATACGCGCATCGGCCGCGACGGCATCTTCATCGGGCTCGAGAACTACGAGTTCCTGGCGCGGGACTCGGTCTTCTGGCTCTCGGTCTTCAACACGCTGCTCTACACCTTCGTGGCGTCGATCCTAAAATTCGTGCTCGGCCTCTGGCTGGCGCTGCTCCTGAACGAAAACCTGCCGTTCAAGTCCTTCTTCCGGGCGATCGTGCTTCTCCCCTGGGTTGTGCCGACGGTGCTGTCGGCGCTCGCCTTCTGGTGGATCTACGACTCACAGTTCTCGATCATCTCATGGTCGCTGATGCAGATCGGCCTGATCGACGGGCCGATCAACTTCCTCGGTGACCCGACCAACGCGCGCGCCTCCGTCATTGCCGCCAATGTCTGGCGCGGCATTCCCTTCGTGGCGATCTCGCTGCTCGCCGGCCTGCAGACGATCCCGGCATCGCTGCAGGAGGCGGCCTCACTCGACGGCGCCACCAGCTGGCAGCGTTTCCGCTATGTGACCCTGCCGATGCTGACGCCGATCATCGCCGTCGTGATGACCTTCTCGGTGCTCTTCACCTTCACCGATTTCCAGCTCATCTACGTGCTGACCAAGGGCGGACCGGTGAATGCGACGCATCTGATGGCGACGCTCTCCTTCCAGCGCGGCATTCCCGGCGGCCAGCTCGGCGAAGGAGCGGCGATCGCGGTCGCCATGATCCCCTTCCTGCTCGCCGCCATCATGTTCAGCTTCTTCGGCCTGCAGCGTCGCAAATGGCAGCAGGGCGGACAGGACTGAGATCGGGAGGATAAGATGAACACGACCGTAAGAACGCAAGACGAGGTCCTCACCGATACCGCCGAGGGCATGAGCTATCTCAACCGCCTGCCGCGCCGGATCGTCACCCTTTACCTGCCGATGGCGGTCTTCGTCTTCGTGCTGCTCTTCCCGTTCTACTGGATGGCGATCACGGCGGTGAAGCCGAATTCGCAGCTCACCGACTACAACAACTACAGCCCGTTCTGGGTGGTCGGGCCGACGCTCGACCACATCAAGTACCTGCTCTTCGAGACCTCCTATCCCGGCTGGCTGTGGAACACGATGCTCGTCGCCCTCGGCTCGACCATCCTCTCGCTCGCGGCGTCGATCTTCGCGGCCTATGCGATCGAGCGGGTGCGCTTCACCGGCTCGCGGCCGGTCGGGCTGATGATCTTTCTCGCCTATCTGGTGCCGCCGTCGATCCTGTTCATTCCGCTGGCGCTTATCGTGTTCAAGTTCGGCATCTACGATTCCAAGCTGGCGCTGATCTTCACCTATCCGACCTTCCTCATCCCCTTCTGCACCTGGCTGCTGATGGGCTATTTCCGCTCGATCCCGTTCGAGCTCGAGGAAAGCGCGCTGGTCGACGGGGCGACGCGCTGGCAGATCCTCGTCAGGATCGTCCTGCCGCTCGCGGTGCCGGGGCTGATCTCGGCCGGCATCTTCGCCTTCACGCTGTCGTGGAACGAGTTCATCTATGCGCTGACCTTCATCCAGTCGTCGGAGAACAAGACGGTGCCGGTCGGGGTGCTGACGGAACTGGTGCGCGGCGACGTCTTCGAATGGGGCGCGCTGATGGCGGGGGCGCTGTTCGGTTCGCTGCCCGTGGTCATCCTCTACTCGTTCTTCGTCGACTACTACGTCTCGTCGATGACGGGGGCGGTGAAGGAGTGACGACGTGCGGCAAGGTCATCGCCTTGCCGCGGCGAGGGCCACGAAGGTGGCGACGATGACGGCGAGCGGCGCCCATGCGCCGGCGTCTTTCAGCGCCAGGAGGGTGAGGCCGCTGAAGCCGCACCACAGAACTGGGATCGGTACGAGCAGCCAGAGTTTCTGCCGCGTCTGTGCCAGGAGGGCGCCAAGCGTCGCCGCGACGGTCGGGTCCGGCATCATGGCGAAGGTCTCGGCCGTTCCGGGGGCGCGGCCAGAAAGCAGGGGCAGGAAGGGATAGAAGAGCGCGCCGAAGGCCATGAGGCCGAGGCCGCCGCTACGGCGCAGTCTCCCTGCGGGCATGGGTACGCGGTCCGTCAGCCGGATCGCGAGAAGCAGCAAGAGGGCTTGCAGCAGGAACGGGGCCGCGACGTAGGACATTGCCCAATTGATGGTGGCGTAGCGCAGCCACAGGAATTGCCAGGCGCAGAAGACCCAGGCCGCCGCAAGGATCGCCAGCGCCGCGGCGCGGGCGCGCCGGGCGCGCGCCGCGATTGCGAAAAGAACGACGAGGGCGCCGGCGACGAAAACGAGTTGCAGCGGCCACAGGTCCTGATTGTAGCGTTCGATCAGGCGGAAGTAGACGCGCGGCGAGAACATCAGGAAATCCGCGAGCCTGTAGGTCGCCCAATCGGACATCAGCCTCTGCCCATCCCTACGGTCTGCGTTCTGCGCCTTCAAAGCGCTTCCGCATAGTCGACCATGCGCCGGCGCATCTTCTCGTCCGGCAGAACGCCTCTTGCCGTATCGAGATTCTCGCGCACATGGTCAGCGCGCGTGGTCGCGGGTATGGCGCAGGTGACGGCCGGATGCGAGATGATGAATTTCAGGAGGAACTGCGCCCAACTGCGGGCACCCGTTTCCGCCGCCCAATCGGGCAGCGGCGCATCCTCGAACCGCCGGATCAACGCGCCCTGCCGGAAGGGGCGGTTAACGATGACGGCTATGCCCTTGTCCCGCGCCAACGGCAGGATGCGGTCCTCGACCTCGCGGTCGAGGATGTTGTAGGTGATCTGCACGAAATCGATCGGCTCATTGGCCATGACGCGCTCGATCTCGCGGTGCCTGCGCCCTTCCGACGTCGTTATCCCGACATAGCGCAATTGCCCCGCCGCCTTCCTGTCGAAGAGGGCGGGCAGATGGTCTTCCCAGGACACGAGATTATGGACCTGCATGAGATCGAATTTCGCCACACCCCAATAGGCGCGGGATGCCTCGAGCTGCGCGGCTCCCTCATCCGGGTCGGATATCCAGACCTTCTCGGCCGAAAACAGCCGTTCGGGATAGCCGAGCTTGCGCAGCCCGTAGCCGATCGTCGGCTGGGACGATCCATACATCGGCGAGGAATCGATCATGCGGCCGCCGCCTTCGAAGAAGGCGGCGATGACGGCGGCGCATTCGTCCTTCAGGACGGGATCGTCCCCGACGTTGAACGTGATCCAGGTGCCGAGGCCGACGACCGGCATCGGCTCGCCGCTCTTCGGAATGGGCCGGGTGAGGAGGTCGGCCGACTGGCCGGCCGCGACCCGCGGCACGAGCGGCAGCGACAAGCCGAAACCGAGCCCCTGAACGACGGCGCGCCGGGTGATGGCCATCGGGGTCTCTCCTTCCGTTCGAGCCTTGCGGCCGGGACGACATGCGCGAAGGCAAGGCGAGTTCGCTGAGACGTGATGATAACCCGGCCGCAGCCCGCCCGCAGCCACGAAGTCGTGATCGCGGGCGTGTGCTCTGCGCCGAGCGCGATCACGGCTCGCCGCGATAGGCCCGCTCGAGTGCGGCGATGGCGAGCTTCACCATGCCGAGCATCGCTTCCGTCGCGCGCTTCGCCGCTTCGCGATCGGTACCCGCGATCATCTCGCCAAGCGCCCGCGGGACGATCTGCCAGGAGAGGCCCCAGCGGTCCTTGAGCCAGCCGCATTGCTCGGGCTCGCCGCCATTGGCAATGAATGCGTCCCAGATGCGGTCGATCTCCGCCTGGCTGTCGCACTCGACCAATATCGAGAAGGCATGGTTGAACGGATCGAACGGACCGGCCTCGAGCGCAATGAAATTCTGGTCGCCGAGCTTGAACGCGATCACCTGGACGCTGCCCGGCGGTCCGCTCGGCGTGTCGGCCGGCACCGTCGTCGAAGCGCCGGCGGTGGAATTGGGAATGACCGAGACGTAAAACTCGACCGCTTCGCGCGCGTCCTTCGCGAACCAGAGGTTGGAGATGATCTTGGGCATGGAGGACCTCCTTCGTGTCGTCATGTGCTGAAGACGTTCCGGCAGCGCCCATGCCGACAGGGGGGAGAAAAAATGCGTGACCGGATTTATCAGTCGCGCGATCGCCCGATCACGAGGCCACCATGCGTCGTCGCGGCCGAGGGGAGAACAGCAGACTGAGGCCTTCGGCAAGCTTTTCCATGTAGAGATAGATCACCGGCGTGACGAAGAGCGTTAGCGGCTGCGAGACGAGGAGGCCGCCGACCACGGCGACGCCGAGCGGCTGGCGCAGTTCGGCGCTGGCGCCGCTGCCGAGCGCGATCGGAAGCGTGCCCATCAGTGCTGCGAGCGAGGTCATCATGATCGGCCGGAAGCGCATCAGGCAGGCCCGCTGGATCGCCTCAGTGGGGGCCATGCCGGCGCGCTCGAGTGAGAGTGCCACGTCGATCATCATGATTGCGTTCTTCTTCACGATGCCGATGAGCATCAGAAGGCCGATGACCGCGATGATCGACAGGTCGAAGCCGGCGAGCCTGATCGCGACCAGCGCTCCCGAGGCCGCCGAAGGCAGGCCGGAAAGGATCGTCAGCGGATGGATGAAGCTCTCGTAGAGAATGCCGAGAACGATATAGATGGTGAGGATCGCTGCGAGGATCAGCCAGGCCTGGTTGGACATCGCATCCTGAAAGAGTTGCGCCGTGCCGTAATAGCGCGTCGTGACCTCCGACGGCATGCCGATCTCGCTCTTCAGACGGCCGATCTCGCTGACGCTGTCGCCGAGCGCCACCCCGGTGGGCAGGTTGTAGGAGATGGTGACGGCCGGCAGCTGCCCGAGCTGGTTGACGGTGAGCGGCCCGGGGGAAGTGTCGATGCGGGCGAATGCGCCGAGCGGCACCAGCTTGTTGTCGGCGGTCGGCACCTGCAATTCGGCGAGCGCCGATGGCGGCCAGTTTTTCGCCGGATCGAGTTCCATGATCACCTCGTAGCTGTCGCCGGAAGTGTAGATGGTCGAGATCTGCTCTGAGCCGAAGCCGCCATAAAGCGTCGAGCGCAGCACGTCCGCCGTGATGCCGAGTGCGGCCGCCTTGTCGCGGTCTATCACCAGCTCCGCCTGCGGCGCATTGTTCTGCAGGTCGGAGTTGACGTCGGTGAAGAAGGCACGGTCCCGCCGCATCGCTTCCGTCAACTTGTCGGCCCAGCCGTTCATCAAGCCCTGGTTCAGGCTCTGCACGACGAGCTGGTATTGGCTGGCGGAGCTGCGCGCACCGACGGAGAGGTTCTGGACCGGCGTGATGGAACTGCGGATGCCGGCAATGTCGCCGAGCTGCGAACGCAGTTCCGACAGGATCCTTGGCAATGGCGGCCGGTCGCTCTTCGGCTTCAACTCGATGAAGAGCCTTCCCGAATTCGAGGCCGACGAGCCGCCGGTGCCGACTGAGCTTGCTACATGCGCGACATAGGGCGAGCGGGCGAACACGTCCTCGACCTTCCCCTGCAGCGCCGACATGGCCGCAAAGGAGATGTCCGGGCGCGCCTGCGTCGTCACCTGGAGCTGGCCGATATCCTCCTGCGGGAAGAAGCCCTTCGGCGTCGTCCGCACCTGGTAGATCGTCAGCCCGATGGTGGCGAAGAAGAGGAGGAGGAGGACGGCGAGGCGGTGGCGCAGGCAGAGCGTCAGCAGGCGCTCATATCCGCGGAGCATCGCTTCGAAGCCACGCTCGAGCAGCGCATCCAGCCCGTGCCTTTCCTTGTCATCGTCGGCCACATTCGGCAGGCGTGCGGCGAGCATGGGTGTCAGCGTCAGGGAGACGAAAGCGGAGGCGAGGATCGCAATCGTCACCACCACGGCGAACTCGTTGAAGATCCGGCCGATCACGCCGCCCATCAGCAGCACCGGGATGAACACGGCGACGAGCGACAGCGAAATCGCGATGATGGTGAAGCCGATCTCCCGCGACGCCGCAATCGCCGCCGCGAAGGCGCCCTGTCCCGTTTCCTCCATGTGCCGGACGATGTTCTCCAGCATGACGATGGCATCATCGACCACGAGGCCGACGGAGAGGGTCAGCGCCATCAGCGAGATATTGTCGATGGAGAAGCCGAAAAGATACATGACCGCGAAGGTGGCAATGACCGAGATCGGCACGGCAAAGGCCGGGATGAGCGTTGCCCGGAGGCGCCTGACGAAGAGGAAGATCACCAGGATCACCAGCCCGATCGTGATCGCGAGGGTGAATTCCACATCCTCAACGGCGCCGCGCACCGTCTGGGAACGGTCGTTGAGCATCTTGAGCGACGCCGCCGCCGGCAGGGACTGGCGGAAGGAGGGCAGCATCGCCTTCACCTTGTCGACCACGGCCACCGTATTCGCGTCTGGCTGGCGCTGGACTGCAAGGATGATGGCGCGCGACCCGTCATGCCAGCTTGCGGTCTGGGTGTTGGCGACCGAGTCGATGACCCTGGCCACGTCGCCGAGCCGAACGGCCTTGCCGTCGGCGCTCTTGACGATCAGCTTGGAGAAGGCGGCGGCATTGTCGAGCTGCGTGTCGGCGACGATGGTCATCTGCCGCCCGGTCGACTGCACCGTGCCGAGCGGTGAATTGTCGTTTGCCGCCGCGACGGCCGCCTTGAGAGCATCGAGCGAGATGCCGCGGGCGGCGAGCGCGTCGGGATCGACCTCGATGCGGACGGCGAATTGCTGGCTGCCGAAGATCGAGACTTCCGCAACGCCGTCGAGGGTTGACAGCGCCGGTGAGATCACCTGCTCGGCCAGGGCATCGAGCTTTGTGAGCGGCACCGTGTCGCTCTTCAGTGCGAGGAGCAGCACCGGCGCGTCCGCGGGGTTGACCTTGCGGAAGCTCGGCGGCGACGGCATGTCCTGCGGCAGCGTGCGCAGCGTACGGGTAATGGCCGCCTGGACGTCGGCGGCCGCGGCGTCGATATCGCGGCTGAGTTCGAACTGGATGGAGATCGACGTCGAGCCGAGCGCGTTCGTAGTCGAGATGCTGTCGATCCCGGCGATCGTGTTGAACTGCTTGATGAGCGGCGTTGCGACGGAGGTCGCCATCGTCTCGGGGGAGGCGCCGGGCAGGGTCGCGGAGACGTTGATCACCGGGAAATCGGTCCGCGGCAGCGCCGCGATGGGCAGCACGGTGTAGGCAAAGAGACCCGCCGCCACCAGCGCCAGGGACATCAGCAGTGTGGCGACGGGACGGCGAATGCAGAATTCGGAGATCGACATCACCGCTTCTCCGCAATCCGCGCCTTGTCGCCGGCCTTGAGATTGAGTTGTCCCTCCGTCACCACCTTGTCGCCCGCCGCCAGCCCCGAACTGATCGCAGCTACCTGCCCGTCATTGGCCGCGACGACGACCGGGCGCAGTTCGACCGTATCGTTCGGGGCCAGGCGGTAGACGAAGTCACCTTTCTGGCCGGTCTGCACGGCAACGGCTGGAATGACGGCGGCCTTGGGCAGAATGTTCTGCTCGACGTCGATTTCGACATACTGCCCCGGCCAGAGCTTCTGCTCGCCGTTGTCGAACCGAGCGCGCATCATCACCGTGCCCGTCGCCGCGTCGATGGCGGAATCGATGAAATCGAGCACGCCGGTGCCGATGAGCCCGCCGGTGCCGCTCTGGCGCGCCTTGACCTGCGGCGGGGCGCCGGTATCGAGCCGCGCCTTGAAGCTCTGCAGATAGGACTCGGGCAGATGGAAGGCGACCTCGATCGGATCGATTGAAGTGATGGTGACGAGACTCGTCGGCGAGCCGCTGCCGGACGTGCCGACGAGATCGCCGATCGCCACCTGTACGGCACCGAGGCGGCCGTCGATCGGCGCACGAATGCTGGTATAGCTGAGCGTCACCTCGTCCACGTCGACGGTCGCCTGGTCGGCGTCGACGGTCGCCTTGGCGGACTGCTGCGCGGCGAGCGCCGTATCATAGGCCTGCTCGGTTCCGCTCCGGTCGTCGCGCAAGGTCCTTGCGCGCTCGAGCTCGATCTTGGCATCCGCCAGGAGAGCGGTGTCCTTCGCCAGTATCGCCTTGTCGCGGTTGAGTGCTGCTTTCAGGGCGCGGTCGTCGAGCGACACCAAGAGGTCGCCGGCACGCACCATCTGTCCATCCCTGACATGGATTGCGGTCACCTGGCTCGAGACACGGGCGTTGACCGTCACGGTCTCGGGCGCCTCGACATTGGCGAAGGTGCTGACGACGACGGGAAAGTCCTGCGTCTTAACCTGCGCGACTTCGACCGCGGCTCCCCGCGGCCCGCCCGCGGCTCCCCGCGGCCCGCCCGCGGAGCGCTTGTCCCCATCGGGCCGAGGCCCGGCCTCATGCGCGCCTGAACCTGCGTCGGTAGCGAAGAGCGCGGTCGCCGGCAACCCCGCGAGCGGCGCGATCATGGTCCCGCCGAGCATCGAGCCGAGGGCGACGACGGCAATGAGGACCCGACTCTGCATGATCGCGCACTCCGCTTCGCCGGATCGAGACCGGGGGTCTCGTCCGAACTCCAACGGAGCATCTATGAGAAGCGGGAGCGCAGTCTAGTGCTTTTTCAATAGCTTACGAAGATTTAATCTGGCCCGGAGTGATACTGGCCGGCTCCAGGCCGGTCGACACGCCGATGCCTTGATCGTCCGGCCGGACCGCCTCGATCTCGAGATTGTGCCTTGCATGGCGCATGCGCTGCCATTCCTTTTCGAGGCGCAGGAACGCATCCGTCGACATGAATTTCTGCTGCATCTGGTCCTCCTCGCGGGCTGCGTCAAGGAACACGCAAGAGGGTTCTTTGTTCCGGCAGAACCTGCGAACCCATGAAGAAATCGCTTTGGTCATGGTGCCGGCGGTCCCGGCGCGGCGGTGAAAATAGGTGGCCCCGCCCGACGCTTAACCGGCGGGGCGCACCCATCGCCCCTCGAAACTGGTGAGGCCGCCCCACCCTCAAGGGGTCGTTCGGCGGCCTCAAGGCCGACGCCTCATGCCGGATTCCACTCCGGGCGCGGGCTCGCGTCAAGGTTTAGCGCTTAGTCAATTCGGGTTAGGATAAGTGGTAGTGGTGGCGTGCCGCCCGCACGCCGCGGGGCTCAATCAGGCGCCCTGCAAGGCCAAGGTTGCGGCGCCCGCGATCACGACTGCGGCGATCGCGATGGCGATGCCGTACCGCATCATCCTCAGTCGGCGCGTCCGCTCACCGGTCCAATCGTAGCTCATCATGCGCTCCGGAGACATTGCACGTCAGACGAGAAGATTGGACGCTTTTCCTTAATAAAAAGGAAACCACGTCTGTGCGCCTCGCGCCGCGGCTGTTTGCAAGCGGCGCGGGGACAGTGCTGGGTCGCGGCGCGACCGCCGTTATCGGCTTGTTAATCTTGCGACAAGCAGGTTTATTATGCTTTGATTAAAATTATCGTAAACCTTTATCCAGTAGAATTGCAGTTACTTTCAGCGACGCCAAATGAGCAAAAGCGGGGTTTATTGCCGAAAGCTCTTGAAGCATTTACCATCCTCGCAGAATTCTTCCGACATTAACCTTTGTTGCCGCCATCTCGTCTATGTTCGCACGGTCAAAGCGGGCGTGGGATTTGGCATGTGCGGCTTCAGCGGCTATCTTGGTTCAATACGGGACGGAAGGGTCCTGCTCGAAAGAATGACGGCCGCGATCGCGCATCGCGGGCCGGACGAGCATGGCATCTTCACGACGCCCGAGGCGGGCCTCGGCCATGTGCGGCTGTCGATCGTCGGGCTTGGCGACGGCCAGCAGCCGATGTCGGATGCGAGCGGCGACCTGACGATCGCCTTCAACGGCGAGATTTTCAACTATGTCGAGTTGCGCGACGAGCTCCGCGCCAGGGGCCGCCGTTTTCGTACGTCCAGCGACACGGAGGTCATCCTCCATCTTTATGAGGAGATGGGCGAGAACTGCGTGTCCGTGCTCAACGGCGACTTCGCCTTTGCGCTATGGGACGCGCGCCGGCGCCGGATAATGCTGGCGCGTGACCGCATGGGTGTCAGGCCGCTGTTCTATACGATGCACGGCGGTACGCTCTATTTCGCCTCCGAGATCAAGGCGCTGCTCGAGGTGCCGGGTCTGTCGGCGGCGCTCGACCCGATCGCGCTCGACCAGATCTTCACGATCTGGGCGCCGATCGCGCCGCGCACTCCGTTCCGCGACATCCACGAGCTCGAGCCCGCGCATGTGATGATCGCCGACCAGAGCGGCGTGACGACGCGGGCCTATTGGTGCCTTCAATATCCGGATCGGGATCAGCCGCCGGCCTACACGGACGAGAGGCAGGCGGCGGAGGAACTGCGCGCTCTGCTGACGGATGCGACGCGCATCCGCATGCGCGCCGACGTGCCGGTCGGGGCCTATCTCTCGGGTGGGCTCGATTCGTCGATCGTCTCGGCTCTGGCGGCAGGCATGACGCCGCAGGGCTTGAGGACCTTCTCGGTCACCTTCGACAGCGCGGAGCACGACGAGAGCGCCTTCCAGGAGGAGATGGCGACAGCGCTCGGCACGCGGCATGGCGCGGTGGCGTGCCGCGGCGGCGACATCGCCAGGGTCTTTCCCGATGTGATCCGCTTCACCGAGCGGCCGGTCATCCGCACGGCGCCGGCACCGCTCTACCAGCTTTCCGGCCTCGTGCGCGAGGCTGGCCTGAAGGTGGTGCTGACGGGGGAGGGCGCCGACGAGGTCTTTGCGGGCTACGACATCTTCAAGGAGGCGCGCGTGCGCCGCTTCTGCGGACGCCAGCCGGGTTCGCATATCAGGCCGCATCTCTTCCGCAAGCTCTACCCCTACCTGCCGGGGCTGAAACAGCAATCGGCCGAATATCTGGCGGCTTTCTTCGGCGCCGGCGACGTGTCCCTCGACGACCCGCTCTTCTCGCATCGCCCGCGCTTCAAGGGCACCGCGGCGACGAAGATGTTCTTCTCCGGCGACCTGCGCGCCGAGCTCGAGGGCTATGATGCGGCCGACGAGCTCATGAGCCGGCTGCCCGGGGATTTCGCGCGCTGGCACACGCTTCACCAGGCGCAATATATCGAGGCCCGTTTCCTCTTGCCCGGCTACATTCTCTCCAGCCAGGGCGACCGGATGGCGATGGCGCACGGGATCGAAGGCCGCTTCCCCTTCCTCGATCATCGGCTGGTCGAGTTTGCCGCCGGATTGCCGCCCGAGATGAAGCTGAAAGGCCTCACGGAGAAGCATATCCTGCGCGAGGCGACGAAGGACCTCCTGCCGCCCGCGATCGGCAAACGGACGAAGCAGCCCTATCGCGCCCCCGACAGCCACGCCTTCAGCGGCGCCGGCGAGCTCGACTACGTCCGCGAAGCCATGAGCGAGGACGCGATCGCCGCCGGGGGGCTCTTCAACGCCAGGGCCGTGTCGAAGCTCCACGAGAAATGCCGATCGCGCCCGGCTTCCGGCTTCCGCGACAACGCCGCCTTCGTCGGCATCCTGTCGACGCAACTCTGGCTTCAGACATTCACCGGCAGCAGGCTCCGCACGGCGGACGCTGCCTGAAATCTTTCATGGAAGGGAATAAGTGGAAATGACGGATACGGTTAAGGACAGGGTCAAGGCCTTCATTATCGAGAACTTCCTCTTCGGCGACGGCTCGTACGAGCTTGCCGACACCGCCTCGCTGATCGAAAACGACATTATCGATTCCACCGGGGTGCTCGAACTCGTCGCCTTCATCGAGGACAATTTCGGGATCGCCATGGCCGATAGCGACATCGTGCCCCAGAACCTCGATTCGCTTGCGCGCATCGCGGCCTTTATCGAGGCGAAAGCCGCCGTGCCGGTCTCGGCCTGACCGACTGAGCGCTTGGAGGCATCACGACCATGCGGTTCGAGCAATTCCTCATCGGCAATGCTGCGGCCAACGGGGCGAAGACGGCGCTGATCACCGACCGCAGGCGGCTCGGCTACGCTGAGTTCGACGATCTTTCGGCGCGGCTCGCGACCGCCCTTCAGGCAAACGGCGTAAAGCGGAACGATCGCGTCCTCGTCTTCATGGACAATTGCTGGGAGGCGGCGGTGGCGATCTTCGCCATCCTAAAGGCCGGCGCGACCTTCAGCCCGATCAATGCGTCTACGAAGGCGGACAAGCTCGCCTATATCGTCGCGGATTGCGAAGCCGCGGCGATCCTGACGCAGGCGAAACTGATGCCGGTCGTCGCCGAGGCGCTGGCTCTTTCGCCGGACAATGCGCTATTCGTCGCCTCGACCGCAGCGCCGGGTGGCCGTACCCCCGAGGGGGCCGCATCCTTCGAGGACTGCCTTGCCGCAGAGCGCGCGCCCGTCCGCCATGGCGGCATCGACGTCGACCTCGCCATGCTGATCTATACGTCCGGCTCGACCGGCCGGCCCAAGGGCGTGATGATGACCCACCGCAATATCGATGCGGCGTCGGAGTCGATCACCACCTATCTGCGCAACACGCCCGACGATATCATCCTCAACGTCCTGCCGCTCGCCTTCGACTACGGCCTCTATCAACTGCTGATGACGATCCGGCTCGGCGCCACGCTCGTGCTCGAGAAATCCTTCGCCTTCCCGCAGGCGATCTTCGAGCGAATCCGCGCCGAGGGCGTCACCGGCTTCCCGCTGGTGCCGACGATGGCGGCGATGATCCTGCAGATGCGCGACCTCGAACCCGGCTTCCTGCCGAGCCTGCGCTACCTATCCAACACCGCGGCGGCGCTGCCGCCGGCGCATATCGCGCGGCTGAGGGAGCTCTTTCCGACCGCCCGCCTCTATTCGATGTACGGGCTGACGGAGTGCAAGCGCTGCACCTATCTGCCGCCCGAGGAGCTTGACCGGCGGCCCGGATCGGTCGGCATCGCCATTCCCAACACGGAGGCCTTCGTGGTCGACGACGAGGGCAAGCGCGTGCCGCCCGGCGTCCCCGGCGAACTCGTCATCCGCGGTCCGCATGTGATGCAGGGCTATTGGCGCAACGATGCCGCGACCGCCCAGATGCTTCGCCCGGGGCCGAACCCGTGGGAAAAGGTGCTTCATACCGGCGACCTCTTCCGCACCGACGAGGAGGGCTTCCTCTATTTCGTCGGACGCAAGGACGACATCATCAAGACGCGCGGCGAGAAGGTGGCGCCGAAGGAGGTCGAGACCGTGCTGCACGCCCATCCGGGCATTGCGGAGGCGGTCGTCATCGGCGTTCCCGATCCGGTGCTCGGGGCAGCGATCGGCGCGCTCGTGGTGCTCTCGGACCCGACGCTTTCCGAAAAGGACATCATCCGCCACTGCGCCCGGCATCTCGAGGATTTCATGGTGCCGAAGATCGTCGAATTCCGCACCGAACTGCCGAAAACGGACACAGGCAAGGTCAGCCGCCGGCTTGCGGCCGAAACATTGGAGCCCGCAGAATGAATATCCGCCCGAGTG
Organism: Sinorhizobium saheli; assembly: GCF_001651875.1. Lineage (GTDB taxonomy): Bacteria > Pseudomonadota > Alphaproteobacteria > Rhizobiales > Rhizobiaceae > Sinorhizobium > Sinorhizobium saheli. The sequence goes on along the minus strand of NZ_LNQB01000067.1, from coordinate 88,367 downwards.
AGGACGCATTCATCTTCTCCGCCGATGCGCTGAAGATCGACGAGGCCGTGGAGACGCAACGGATCGTCGCGGGGCTCAGGGCGCAATTGCGGGCGATGCGCAAGCGCGGCCTGGTGCTGGGGCTTTCGGGCGGGATCGATTCCAGCGTTTCGGTGGCGCTCGCGGTTCGCGCCGTCGGCGCGAAAAATGTCTTCTGCCTGTTCATGCCGGAAAATGACTCCGATCCGGAAAGCCTGCGCCTCGGCCGGCTGGTCGCCGAAACCTTCGGGGTGGAGGCGATCGTCGAGGATATCGGACCGACGCTTGCCGCGATGGGCTGCTACGCGCGCCGCGACGCCTTCATCCGCGAACTCGTGCCCGGCTACGGGCCGGGCTGGGCCTCGAAGATCGTCATCGCCAATGCGCTCGAGGGTGAGGGCTACAATATCTCGTCGCTGGTCGTCCAGGACCCGGAGGGCAGGCAGACGAAGCTGCGCATGCCGCCCTCCGCCTATCTCGGCATCGTGGCGGCAACGAACATGAAGCAGCGCACCCGCAAGCAGATCGAATACTTTCATGCCGACCGGCTGAACTTCGCCGTGCTGGGGACGCCGAACCGGCTCGAATACGACCAGGGCTTCTTCGTCAAGAACGGCGACGGGGCCGCCGACGTCAAGCCGATCGCCCATCTCTACAAGTCGCAGGTCTATGCGCTTGCCGGCTATCTCGGGGTGCCCGAGGAAATCCGCCGCCGGCCACCGACGACCGACACCTATTCGCTCGCACAGACGCAGGAGGAGTTCTATTTCTCGCTGCCCTACGACCGGATGGACCTCTGCCTCTACGGCCTCAACAACGGTATCGGCGCCGATGCGGTGGGGCGTGCGGCGCAATTGAACGCCGACGAGGTGAAACGCGTCTGGGCGGACATCGCGGCCAAGCGCAAGGCGACGCGCTACCTGCATCTCGGGCCGCAGCTCGTGGAGCCCGTCAAGGAAATCACCCGCTACTGACGCGGGGGCGCTGTACCGCCCGCGTGTGCATACGAACCTCAACGCTGCACCCGCCGTCGCGCGAGCCGGCGTTCGGTTTAGGACCAGTCGTCCTCCAATATCAGACCGCACGTCCCGCCGCGAACGGGACGTGCGATTTCGCGAAGCTCTTATTGAGCCGGCTGAGCCGGGGCAGGCGCGGGCTCGGCCGGGGCAGGCGTCGTCGGTGCCGGTTCGGCCGGGGCAGGCGTCGTTGGTGCCGGTTCGGCTGGCGCCGGCTGGGTTGGCGTCGTTTCCGTTGCAGAAGGTGCGGGCTGCTCCGCTTCCTGCTGCGTTCCCGGCATGAAGAAGATGACCGCGAGGATGACGATCGCGAGCACTATGATGCCGATGATCACATTTCGGTTCATGCTGATTCCTCCGCTGCTGACGACCATCTTCGATTGAAGGCGCATTAGCCATCGCCGAATCAACCGCAGATGAGCCGCTAGCCTATCATGCATCTGGCTAAGCGTTGAATAGCAATGAGATAATCCCTCTCCGCCCCTCAATGAATGGTGGCTGCGGGGCCTTGCCGCGCGCCGCCGGCGCCTCCGCGACGAGGCCTTCGCGGGGCAAAGAAGGAGGTCGGATTAACTATTTGTTAACCATGCGTCGGCTACATCTTGGCAATGAAAAATTAACGAAGATGACCAAAGTGCTAACCGACGCTCGTTCGATCCGTATCAAGGGCCGCTCCTTCCTGGCGCTCGTACTTTCCCCGGAACTGCCGCTCGATTGGTGGCTGGGCCGACTCGACGATCTCGCCGCCCGTTCGGCGGGCTTTTTCCTCGGCCGGCCGGTCGTCCTCGACGTGGCCGACCTCGAGATCGACCGGGCGCAACTGAAGGGCCTCATCGAGGAGCTCGGCAAGCGCAATGTCAGGATCATGGGCATCGAAGGCGGCCGTCCGTCGCTCTTCGAGCCGGGCATGCCGCCGGCCATGAAGGGCGGCCGTCCGGCCCCCGATTTCGAGGTTCCGGAGAACGAGCCGGCGGCCGAATCGTCGAAGGCCGCTGCCGAGGTCGCATCGGCCGCGCCGGTCATCCGCGAGGAGGTCCAGCCGGCCCGGGCCACGGCCTCGATCATCGTCCGGGAGCCCGTGCGCTCCGGCCAGTCGGTGATCTTTCCCGAAGGCGACGTGACGGTCATCGGCTCCGTGGCATCGGGTGCGGAAATCATCGCGGGGGGTTCGGTCCATATCTACGGGACACTCAGGGGACGAGCGCTGGCAGGGTCGGTCGGAAATGCATCGGCGCGCATTTTCTGCCGCAAGCTCGAGGCGGAGCTGCTTGCGATCGACGGCGTCTACAAGACCGCCGAGGACATGGCGCCGGGACTTCGCGGCCAGGCGGTGCAGCTTTGGCTCGAAGGCGATTCGATCATGGCGGAGAGACTTAACTGAGCCGGCTGCCGGCTCGATTCTAACGGATTGGAGCGGGATGCGGGCCCGCTCTGCAACAGGAGCGGGAAGATGGCGAAAGTTGTTGTTGTTACATCGGGCAAGGGCGGCGTCGGCAAGACGACTTCAACCGCCGCACTCGGCGCGGCGCTGGCCCAGCGCAACGAGAAGACGGTCGTCGTCGACTTCGACGTCGGCCTGCGCAATCTCGACCTCGTCATGGGGGCCGAGCGCAGGGTCGTTTACGACCTGGTCAACGTCATACAGGGCGACGCCAAGCTGACGCAGGCGATGATCCGCGACAAGAGGCTGGAGACGCTCTTCCTGCTGCCGGCATCGCAGACCCGCGACAAGGATGCGCTGACGCCCGAGGGTGTCGAGCGGGTGATGGACGAGTTGAAGAAGCACTTTGACTGGATCATCTGCGACAGCCCGGCCGGCATAGAGCGCGGCGCGACGCTCGCGATGCGCCACGCCGACGTCGCCGTCGTGGTGACGAACCCGGAAGTCTCCTCGGTTCGCGACTCCGACCGCATCATCGGCCTCCTCGATGCAAAGACGGAGCGGGCGGAACGGGGAGAGCGGGTTGAAAAGCACCTGCTGCTGACGCGCTACGACGCCGTCCGCGCCGAACGCGGCGACATGCTGAAGGTCGACGATGTCCTGGAGATCCTGTCGATCCCGCTCATCGGCATCGTTCCGGAGAGCGCCGACGTCCTCAAGGCTTCCAACCTCGGTGCCCCGGTGACGCTCGCCGACAGCCGAAGCGCCCCGGCGATCGCCTATCTCGACGCCGCCCGCCGGCTTGCCGGCGAAACGCTGCCGATCACCATTCCGGGAGAAAAGCGAGGCTTCCTCGGCAAGATATTCGGACGGAGGGCAGCATGAGCATATTCCGTTTCTTCAGCAAACAGAGCTCCGCGCCGACGGCGCGCGAGCGCCTTCAGGTCCTGCTCGCGCATGAGCGGGCCTCGGTCGGGCAGTCGGACCTGGTGGCGGTGCTCCGGGAGGAAATCCTTGCCGTCATCGCCAAGCACGTGCAGGTCGACCGCGACAGGGTGAGCGTGAAGATGGACCGCGGCGAGCACGTCACCACGCTGGAAGTCGACATCGAGATCCCGATCACGGCGGGGGTCCGGGCGGCCTGAGAGGGTCGCTCCGTTCCAGGTCTCCTTGAAGCGACCTCGGTTCAAGGACAAAGACAGGGTAGCAATTCGAAGTCCTGCGGCGCCGCGCGTCTGATGCGCGGCGCCGTAGTCGCAACAGTGACGGGAGCCCGGAGCAGTGCCCGGGCTTTCCGCTTTTGTGGTCCCTTATTGGCGCTCGTGGGCGGAACGGCGTCAAGGCTGATACGGCGAAGTCTTCCATTTGATGGAACAACCGATCGAGGGCTGCTGCTCCGCCGGGCCTTTCCCGGTGCGCGACACCATGACCATCGCCTCGTAGAGGTCGCGCCTCAGATCGGCAGGGCCGATGTCCTTGCGCGAGGCGTCCAGGCGACCGCGATACTGCAGTTCCATGTCGCTGTTGAACCCGAAGAAGTCGGGCGTGCAGACGGTGTCATAGGCTTTGGCGACGGATTGGTCCTCATCGTGGAGGTAAGGGAAGGGCAGGGCGTGCTGCGCGGCAAAGCGCTTCATGTTGTCGAACGAATCCTCCGGATAGGCCTCGGCGTCGTTCGCGTTAATAGCCAAGAAGCCGATGCCGTGGTCCTTGAGGTCCCTCGCGTCCCGGGCGATACGGCTGATGACCGCCTTCACATATGGGCAATGATTGCAGATGAAGGCGACGACGAGCCCGTTCGGGCCGGAAAGGTCGAGGATCGAATAGGTCCGGCCATCGGTCGCCTGCAGGCGGGCGTCGACCGCCTTCCAGCCGAAATTGCAAAGGGGCGGGGTCGCTGCCATGTTGCTTCAACTCCTCTTTCTAGAACGGATAGCCGAGAACGGATAGCCAAGTGTACGCGGATTTCCGCCCGCTTCACGCGCAAATGCGATCACGATTCCGGTTCCGGGGCGTCGCCCGTCGTCACCGTGAGCCGAGGGTCGCCAATCCGGGTGCGTCCGCGGCGGCGCGCAACGCCCTGATATTGCCGGCATAGGCCTCCCGGCCGCCCTTGAAGACCGCGGACCCGGCAACCAGCACGTCGGCGCCGGCCCGGGCAACCAGCGGCGCGGTCTCGGGCGTGACGCCGCCGTCGATCTCGATCTGGATCGGACGGTTGCCGATCATCGATTTCACGCGCCGCACCTTCTCGACGACCGCCGGGATGAAGGCCTGGCCGCCGAAGCCGGGATTGACCGTCATCATGAGGATCAGGTCGAGCCGGTCGAGCACATATTCTATTGCCGTTTCCGGTGTCGAAGGATTGAGCGAGACGCCGGCCTTGCAGCCGAGATTGCGGATCGCCTGCAAGGACCGGTCGAGATGGATGGTCGCTTCGGCGTGCACGGTGATGACGTCGCAGCCGGCATCGGCGAAGGCGCCTAGAAACGGGTCGGCCGGCGCGATCATCAGATGACAGTCGAACACCTTGTCGGTCCGGTTGCGGATCGCCTTGATGACCGGAGGCCCGAAGGTGATGTTCGGCACGAAATGACCGTCCATCACGTCGAGGTGGATCCAGTCGGCACCCGCCTTCGAGACGGCCTCGACCTCCTCGCCGAGCAGCGAGAAATCGGCCGACAGGATCGAGGGGGCTATGAGGGTCTTCCTGCTCATGACGATGTCTCCGGATGTTTGGGCTCGACCATGCCGAAGACACGGCTGGCGGAAATGTCCCGGGCCGTGATGGTCGAGAGTTGCTCGGCATTGACCGGCCCGGCGCTTTCCTCGAACAGGCGGTTCGCCTGGCGCAGCCGGGCGCGGTCGAGCGCATTGCGGATGGAGCGCGCATTGGCGAAATGCGGCTGTTGCCGCCGGCGGGCGATATAGTCGCTCATCACCGTCGCCGCCTTGGTGTCGAATCGATAGCCCTGATGGCTGAGCATGGTCTCGGCGATCGACAAGAGCTCCCCGTCGTCATAGTCGGGGAAATCGATGTGGTGGGCGATGCGTGAGCGGAAGCCCGGATTGCTCTCGAAGAACCGGTCCATGCGGTCGGCATAGCCGGCGAGAATGACCACCAGGTCGTCGCGGTTGTTCTCCATCACCTGCAGGAGGATCTCGATCGCTTCCTGGCCGTAGTCGCGCTCGTTGTCGGGGCGATAAAGGTAATAGGCCTCGTCGATGAACAGCACGCCGCCCATCGCCTTCTTCAGGATCTCCTTGGTCTTGGGCGCGGTGTGGCCGATATATTGCCCGACCAAATCGTCGCGCGTCACCGATACCAGATGCCCTTTGCGGATATAGCCGAGCCGGTGCAAGAGATTGGCCATGCGCAAGGCGACCGTCGTCTTGCCGGTGCCGGGATTGCCGGTGAAGCTCATGTGCAGCGACGGCGGCTCATGGCTGAGCCCCATCGCCCGGCGGGCCCGCTCGACGAGCAGCAGGGCTGCCGTCTCGCGGATCCGCTGCTTCACGGGCTTTAGTCCGACAAGTTCCCGATCCAGCTCCTCGAGGATCTCGGCGACGCCGGACACCCTGTATTCCTCCGCGAGATCGACCGATGTCGGCAGGGTTTCGGGGTCCGGCTGAGCTTCCGGCATCACCATCTGTTTGCTCCTCCTACGCTCGCGTTTCCCAGGCGTAATGCTGGCTGCGGCCGCGGCTCTCCGTTCGGGTCATCCTGAGGCTCGGTTCGTTTTCCGGACGGTTGACGATGAAGGACATCGTCACGGTCTCGAGCCCGCGGCTGGAATCGAAGGCATTGAGGCGGATGTAGTGTTGCGGGTGGGTCTTGCGGCAATCCTCCAGCTCCATCATCACGCCCTTGGCATCCTTGAGGTCGAACATCGGATTGCCCCACATTTCCCAATAGGTGTTGCGGGGGTGGGGGTCGTCGGTATGCTCGACGCCGATCGCCCATCCCCTGCCGAGGCAATATTCCACCTGCGCCGTGATCTGCTCGTCCGTCAGGTCCGGCAGGAACGAGAAGCACCCTTGAGTGATACGCATGATCGTCTTTCCTTCTCTGATGCGTCAGGCGACGCTTACGGTCGGGACGAAGTCCGAGGAGTCCGTCGGGGTGTAGTTGAAGGTGATGTTGCCCCAGGTCTCGAGCGCCGCTTCCAGCGGCTTGCACCATTTGGCCGCCGCCCGGAGGATTTCCGGGCCGTCGTTGGCGATGTCACGGCCCTCGTTGCGGGCAAGCACCATGGTTTCGAGCGCGACGCGATTGGCGGTAGCGCCCGCCTGGATGCCCATCGGATGCCCGATCGTGCCGCCGCCGAACTGCAGCACGACGTCGTCGCCGAAGAGGTCGAGCAGTTGGTGCATCTGGCCGGCATGGATGCCGCCGGAGGCCACCGGCATGACCTTCTTGATGTCGGCCCAGTCCTGCTCGAAGAACAGCCCGCGCGGCAGGTCGACCTCGTTCTTCATCTCGCGGCAGACATTGTAGTAGCCCTGCACGGTCAAGGGGTCGCCTTCGAGCTTGCCGACGGCGGTGCCGGCGTGCAGGTGGTCGACGCCGGCGAGCCTCAGCCATTTGGCGATGACGCGGAAGGAGATGCCGTGGTTCTTCTGCCGCGTATAGGTGCCGTGGCCGGCCCGATGCATGTGCAGAATCATGTCGTTCTGCCGGCACCATTCCGAGATGGACTGGATGGCGGTCCAGCCGACGATGAGGTCGACCATGACGATGACGGAGCCGAGCTCCTTGGCGAATTCGGCACGGCGGTACATTTCCTCCATCGTGCCGGCGGTGACGTTGAGGTAATGCCCCTTGACCTCGCCGGTGACGGCGGAGGCGTGGTTGACCGCCTCCATGCAGTAGAGGAAGCGGTCGCGCCAATGCATGAAGGGCTGCGAATTGATGTTCTCGTCGTCCTTCATGAAGTCGAGGCCGCCCTTCAGTCCCTCATAGACGACCCGGCCATAGTTCTTGCCCGACAGCCCGAGCTTCGGCTTGGTGGTGGCGCCGAGCAGCGGCTTGCCGAACTTGTCGAGCCGCTCGCGCTCGACGACGATGCCGGTCGGCGGGCCCTTGAAGGTCTTCACATAGGCGACGGGCAGCCGCATGTCCTCGAGCCTTGCCGCCTTCAAGGGCTTGAACGAGAAGACGTTGCCAATAATCGATGCGGTGAGATTGGCGATCGATCCTTCCTCGAAGAGGATGAGGTCGTAGGCCACATAGCAGAAATATTGCCCCGGCGCTCCCGGGACCGGATCGACCCGGTAGGCCTTGGCGCGATACTGGTCGCAGGCGGTCAGCCGGTCGGTCCAGACGACCGTCCAGGTGGCGGTCGAGCTTTCGCCGGCAACGGCGGCGGCCGCCTCGATCGGGTCGACGCCGTCCTGCGGCGTGATCCGGAACAGCGCGATCAGATCGGTGTCCTTCGGTTCGTAGTCGCCGTTCCAATAGCCCATCTGCGCGTATTTGAGCACGCCGGCCCTGTAGCGTTCCTTGCCCTTGATCTCTGTCTTTGCATCGGCGTTCATGGCGAAGTCCTTTCCTTTGATAGCTTGCGTCAGGCGGCCTCGGACCGCGTTGCCAGGGGTTTGAGCGAGCCGCTCGCATAGCGCCGGGCCATCTCCGCGAGCGGGACGACCTTGATTCGGGAGGCGTTGCCCGCAGTGCCGAAGGCCTCGAAACGGGCCTTGCAGACGGCAGACATGGCGTCCATGGCGGGCTTCAGGAACTTGCGCGGGTCGAATTCACTGCGGCTCGTATCGGCGACGCGGCGAAAGGCGGCGGCTGCGGCGAGCCGCAGGTCGGTGTCGATATTGACCTTGCGCACGCCGAAGCGGATGCCTCTGACGATCTCCTCGACGGGCACGCCGTAGGTCTCGCGCATCTCGCCGCCATGGGCGTTGAAGACGTCCTGCCACTCCTGCGGCACCGAGGACGAGCCGTGCATGACGATATGGGTGTTCGGCAGCCGCTCGTGAATCTTCTCGATGACGTCCATGGCGAGCACGTCGCCGGTCGGCTTGCGGGTGAATTTGTAGGCGCCGTGCGAGGTGCCGATCGCCACCGCCAGCGCATCGACCTCAGTCTCGGCGACGAAGCGGGCGGCCTCGTCCGGGTCGGTCAGAAGCTGCGACCGGTCGAGCGCGCCTTCGAAGCCGTGACCGTCCTCGGCCTCGCCGTGGCCGGTCTCGAGCGAGCCGAGGCAGCCGAGTTCGCCTTCCACCGAAGCGCCGACCATGTGGGCGAGGCGGCTCACTTCGGCGGTGATCGCGACGTTGTAGGCATAGTCGGCCGGGGTCTTCGCGTCCTCCTTCAACGAGCCGTCCATCATCACCGAGGTGAAGCCGTGCTGGATCGCCGAGAGGCAGGTCGCGACATTGTTGCCGTGGTCCTGGTGGATGCAGAGCGGGATGTCGGGATACATCGCCTCGAGCGCTTCCATCATCTTGGCCAGCATGATGTCGTTGGCATAGGTGCGGGCGCCGCGCGAGGCCTGCAGGATCACCGGTGCATCGCAGGCGCGCGCCGCCTCCATGATCGCCAGCCCCTGTTCCATGTTGTTGATGTTGAAGGCCGGCACGCCGTAGCTGCGTTCGGCGGCATGATCGAGCAATTGGCGGAGCGTGATGCGGGCCATGTCAAACCTCCCTGGATGATGTGATGACGTCTCTCGGTCTCGTGAGCGGCGCTTCCCGATAATCCCCGCGAACCAGCTCCAAGGCTTCCGCGACGACGTGGTCGGCGGTGATGCCGAAATGGCGGTAGAGGTCTCCGGCGGGCGCCGAGGCGCCGAAGCCAGGCATGCCGACGAAGACGCCGTCCGGCCCCATCCAGCGATCCCAGCCGAGGCGGCCGGCCGCCTCGACGGCGATGCGCGGCGCGTCGCCGAGGACCTGCCGCCGGTAGGCTGCATCCTGGGCCTCGAACTTCTCCCAGCAGGGCATGGAGACCACCGCCGCTTCGATGCCCTCCTCGGCCTGCAGCCGTTCGGCTGCGGCAAGGGCGATCTCGACCTCCGATCCGGTGGCAAGCAGCGTGACGTCGCGTCGCCGGCGCGCTTCCTTCAGCACATAGGCCCCGCGCGCCGACAGGTTCTCCTCCCCCTCGCTCTGGCGCAGCATCGGCAGGGCCTGACGCGACAGGGCAAGGACGCTCGGCGTCTTCTTCTCGCCAAGCGCGATCTCCCAGCACTCGGCCGTCTCGATGATGTCGGCGGGCCGGAAGACGTTGAGGTTGGGGGTCGCCCTGAGCATCGCCAGATGCTCGACCGGCTGGTGCGTCGGTCCGTCCTCGCCGAGCCCGATGGAATCATGGGTCAGGACGTAGATGACGGGAAGGCCCATCAGCGCCGAGAGACGCATGGCGCCGCGGGCATAGTCGGAAAAGACCAGGAAGGTGCCGCCATAGGGGATGAAGCCGCCATGGAGCGCAATCCCGTTCATGGCGGCCGCCATGGCGTGCTCGCGGATGCCGTAATGCAGATAGCGTCCCTTGAAATTGCCGGGCGCAATGGCTTCAGTCTGCGACGTCATCGTCAGGTTCGAGCCGGTGAGGTCGGCCGAGCCGCCGATCGTCAGCGCCGTCGCGCCGTTGATGACCTCCAGCACCATCTGCGAGGCCTGCCGCGTGGCGACCTTCGACGCTTTCTTGCGATGCGCGGCGCGGAATTTCGCCAGGAGATCGGCCACTTCCCTGTCCAGTTCCCGGCCGATCGTCCGTTCGTAGCGCTTTTTCGAGCGCGAAGCGTCCAGCCGGATTTCCCATGCCTCGCGCGCCATCCGGCCCCGCGCGGCCACCCTTTGCCAGGCGGACCTGATCTCCGGCGGTACGAAGAAGGGCGGGTGGGGCCAGCCGAGTTTCTCGCGCGTCGCGGCGATTTCCTTCTCGCCGAGTGCGGCCCCATGGGTCTTGTGCGAGCCCTCCATGGTTGCCGCGCCCTTGCCGATCCGGGTACGGCAGGCGATCAGCGACGGTTTGCGGGTCCGGCGCGCCCGCTCGATCGCCTTCGCCATCGCCTCCGGATCATGGCCGTCGACGCTCTGCGCATCCCAGCCGGCGGCGCGGAAGCGCGCAAGCTGGTTCATGGAGGTGGAGAGGTCGGTCGAACCATCGATCGATATCCGGTTGTCGTCCCAGAGCACGATGAGCTTGCGCAGCTTCAGATGCCCGGCAAGGTCAATCGCCTCGTGGCTGATGCCCTCCTGCAGGCAGCCGTCGCCCGCAACGACATAGGTGAAGTGGTTGCAGAGCGAACTCGTAAAGCGGGCGGCCATCATCTGCTCGGCGATCGCCATGCCGACGGCCGTGGAAATCCCCTGGCCGAGCGGGCCGGTGGTCGTCTCGATCCCGAGCGCATGGCCGTATTCCGGATGGCCGGCCGTCTTCGAGCCGAGCTGGCGGAAGGCCGAGAGCTCCGCCATCGGCATGTCGGCAAAGCCGATCAGGTGATGGATGGCATAAAGCAGCATCGAGCCGTGGCCGGCCGAAAGCACGAAACGGTCGCGATCCGGCCAGTCGGGCAGCGAAGGATCGATCCGGATGAAGCGGTTGAAGAGCACGGTCACCGCGTCGGCCATGCCCATCGGCATGCCGGGATGGCCGGACTTGGCCTTCTCGACGGCATCCATGGCGAGAAAGCGGATGGCGTCGGCCATGTTGCGTTCCGATGCGGCGGCACGGGTGTCGATCTGCTGCGAAACATTCATGGGTGGTCTCCTCACGACATGCGGTGCTTGCGCTCGAGCAGCTTGTGGATGAGCGGGGTGAAGATCAGCTGCATGGCCAGGTCGAGCTTGTCGCCCGGCACCACGATGGAATTGGCGCGCGACATGAAGCTGTTGTGGAGCATCGACAGGAGGTAGGGGAAATCGATGCTTTGCGGCTTGGCGAATCGGATGACCAGGATCGATTCCGCCGCCGTCGGTATCCAGCGGGCGATGAAGGGGTTCGACGTGTCGACGATCGGCACGCGCTGGAAATTGATGTCGGTCAGCGAAAACTGCGGGCAGATATAGTTCACGTAATCGGGCATCCGCCGGAGGATCGTGTCGGTCACGGCCTCGGTGGAGTAGCCGCGCGTCGCCTTGTCGCGGTGGATCTTCTGGATCCATTCGAGATTGATCACCGGAACGACGCCGATCTTCAGGTCGCAATGCTGGGCGAGATTGACCTCGTCGGTGACGGCACAGCCGTGCAATCCCTCGTAGAACAGGAGGTCGCTGTCGCCGAACTCCTCCCAGTCCGTGAAGGTGCCGGGGGCGGCGCCATATTTCGCGGCCTCGGCGTCGTCATGCACATAGTGGCGGGTGCGCCCGACGCCGCGCCGGCCATATTCGGCAAAGACGCTTTCGAGGATTTCCAGCTCGTTCGCCTCGGCGGAGAAATGGGTGAAGTCGACGCCTCTCGCCTTCTCCTCGGCTATCTTGCGGCGCATGCTTTCGCGGTCGTAGCGGTGGAAGGCATCCCCTTCGATGAAGGACGCGCGGACGTTCTCGCGCTTGAAGATCTTCTCGAACGTGTCCTTGACGGTCGTGGTGCCGGCGCCGGACGAGCCGGTGATCGATATGATCGGATATTTGGCGGACATGTGTTGTTCCCCTCAGGCGCGAAACAGGCCGCGCTTGCCGAAGAGCGGCGCGCGTTCGCCAATCATGTTCGGGTCGACGTGATAGCGCGCGACGCGCGCCACCTCGCGCTGCGAGCCGAAAGCCAGCGGCACGCGCTGGTGCAGGTTTTCCGGAACGAGATCGAGAATGCGGGTGATGGAGTTCGTGGCCGCACCGCCGGCATTCTCGATGACGAAGGCGATCGGATTGGCCTCGTAGACGAGCCGCAGCCGGCCCTGGTGGTAGCCCTTGCGACCGTCGGCGGGGTAGAGGAAGATGCCGCCGCGAACGAGGATCCGATAGGTCTCGGCGACCAGAGAGGCGACCCACCGCATGTTGAAGTCACGCTCGCGCGGCCCTTCCGATCCCGCCAGGCAATCGTCGACATAGAGCCGGACGGCCTCTTCCCAGTGGCGGTAATTCGACATGTTGATGGCGAACTCGCTGGTGCGCTCCGGGATGCTGACCGACTTGTAGGCCTCGACGAAGCATCCGAGCCGATTGGAAAAGATGAAGATCTCCGTGCCCTTGCCGAGCGACAGGACGAGCGTGGTCTGTGGGCCATAGATGAAGAAGCCGGCCGCCAGCTGGCGGTTTCCGGGCTGCAGGAAGGACTGCGCAGGGTCGGTGTCCGGTCCCTTGACGGCGGGCACCACCGAGAAGACCGTGCCGATGGAGATGTTGCCGTCGATGTTGGACGAACCGTCGAGCGGATCGACGGCAACCGCAAGGCGCGCGGTCGGATCGAGGAGGGCAGGCTTTTCGAGCTCCTCCGAGGCGTAGTGGGCGACGGGTGCTTCCTGAAGGCAGGAGAGGAAGAGCTCGTCGCACAGGACGTCCAGGTCCTTCTGCAGGTCGCCGTCGGCATTGGTGCCGCCGCCGGTGCCGTTGAACGCGGTGCCGAGCGCCCCCTGATTGACGATCTTGCGGACGACGAGGGCGGCGGTTGCCAGCCTCTGGATCACCGCGGCGACTTCCTGCCCGATATCGTCGCCATTGGCGGTGCGTGAGCTGAGATAAGCCTCGAGCGTTGCGCCTGACATGATGCCTCCTCCAGAATGTTGAGGGCAGCATGGCGCAAACGGAGAGTTTGTAAAATTTATTCGATTGACTTGGGAAGTTAGCTTTTCTTACTCTTGCTGTATGCGCAACCTGACCATTCGCCAGCTCCGCACCGTGGAAGCCATCTGCCGCCTGGGGAAGATCAACCTCGCGGCCGAGGCCTTGCGTGTGACCGGGCCGGCGCTCACGCTGCAGGTCCAGCAGCTCGAAAGGGATGCCGGCGTGCCGCTGTTCGACCGGACGCGCAGCGGCATGGTTCCGACGGCCTACGGTCTTGCCTTCCTCGAGGCGGCGCGGGCGGTCGAGGACAGCCTGGCGGCGCTCGAGGATTCGATCGGTGCCATCAAGGGGCTGAGAACCGGGCGATTGCGCCTCGGCGTCGTGTCGACCGGAAAATATTTTGCGCCGCAGCTCATTGCCGCCTTCCGCGACCAGATGCCGGATATCGAGATCAATCTCTTCATCGGCAACCGTGCCGAGATCATCGCCAAATTGAGGGATCACGAGGTCGATATCGCCCTCATGGGGCGGCCGCCGCGCGACTTCGAGGTGCGGGCGCAGGTGTTCGGCGATCATCCGCTGGTCTTCATCGCCCCCGCCGGCCACGCGCTCGCGGGCATTCTCGAGATTTCGCGCGAGCGGATCGCCCAGGAACAATTTTTGGTGCGGGAAAAGGGGTCGGGGACGCGTATCTCGCTGGAGATATTCCTGAGCGACACGCCGCACAAGCTGGAGGAAGTCGGCACCGAGATCGCTTCCAACGAGACGATCAAGCAGGCCGTCATCGCCGGCCTCGGCATTGCCTTCATCTCGGCCCATACGATCGAGCAGGAGGTGAAGCTCGGGCGCCTCGTCATCCTCGACGTCGTCGACACGCCGATCCGCCGCCAATGGTTCAGCGTCACGCGCATGGATCGTGCCGCGACGCCGGCCGTGCAGGCCTTCGAGCGCTTCCTGCTCGCTTCCGGTGCGCGCTATCTGCCGGTGGTGAGCAAACCCTACCCCGCAAACGCCTTCCGCTGAGCGGATAGCGATCGGCTCCTCTGTCGCCTTGCTCGCCGCACGCCCGGCTTCGTGAAGCGGCCGGGCGCACAAATGTGCCGCCTTCGCAAGCCGCCGGCATGTCGACCTAGGTCGTAATTGCTAGTCCCCACCCCGCTTGCTACCATTCGAGACGGAGGAGGAGATAGCGCGATCGCTTGTCGGCCGATTGTCGAAAGCGGCGAGCCGCGAGGCTTTCAGCCCGCCAGCCCGCGCGGAAACCGACCTTGCGAAGAAGCCCGGCCACGGCGCTGCCGGGCCTCGCCGGATGAGGCGCAAGCCACCCGGCCGTTCACTCAAGCCGCGCTCGTCCCGGGCGCCGCTTGTTCCATGCTCGCCCCGGCTGCGAGGGCGCCTGCGAGAACGGGAGCGAGCACCCAACCCAAGCCGAATGGAGGAAATATGGCCTGGCACAAACCGAAATTCATCGAAGTCAGCTGCGCTATGGAAATCACCCGCTACGTTCCCGCTGACGGGGATGAGCCGATCCTCTTCTGAGGCAGCGCAGCGAGGGTCGGTCCGAAACGCATTAGGTATCTCCCGGTGAAGAAAACGTCCGATCTTCGCATCATCGTTCTGGGGGCCGCCGCCGGCGGCGGCCTTCCGCAATGGAACTGCGGCTGTGCAAACTGTTCGGCGGCGCGCGATACGGCGTCCCCCCTCAAGCCGCAGACGCAATCCTCCCTCGCGGTCAGTCTCGATGGCGAAGCCTGGGCCGTTTTCAACGCCTCGCCGGACATCCGCCAGCAGATTCAGGCCAATCCGCAACTGCAGCCGCGCCGCCTGCGCCACACGCCGATCAAAAGCGTGGTCCTCACCAACGGCGATATCGACCACCTGGCGGGACTGCTCGTCCTCAGGGAAAAGCAGGCGTTCACCGTCTTCGCGACCGCGGCCGTCGACCGCATCATCGCCGGGAACGCGATCTTCGGCGTGCTCGATCCGGAATTCGTTGCGAGGAAGTCCATCGCGATCGAGCAGGCATTCTCCCCGCTCCCCGGCCTTGAAGCGCGGGTGTTCGCCGTGCCCGGCAAGGTTCCGCTCTTTCTCGAAGACGGCGAACCGGACCTCAACGTTGAAGGCGAAGACACGGTCGGAATTGAGCTGCGCGCCGGCGGCAGACGTGTCTATTACATTCCGGGCTGCGGCATGATGAACGACGCCCTTGCCGCGCGCCTCGAAGGGGCCGATGCGCTGTTCTTCGACGGCACGCTCTTCAGCGATGACGAGATGATCGCGACCGGAACGGGCCGGAAGACGGGCCGTCGCATGGGCCACATGCCGATCGCCGGCGAAGGAGGCAGCCTCGATGCGCTCGCGCGATTGAACATTCGCCGAAAGATCTACGTCCACATCAACAACACGAACCCGATCTGGCGGCCCGGCGCCGAGCGCGAACGCGTCGAGGGACGAGGCCTGGAAGTCGGGTTCGACGGCATGGAGGTCCGACTTTGACGACGCCAACCGACAAGCACGCTTTTCATGCCCGGCTTCTGGAGATCGGCAAGGAGCGCTATCACGACAAGCACCCCTTTCACGTGATGCTCCATGGCGGCCACTGCACGATGACGCAGGTTCGCGCCTGGGTCATCAACCGCTACTATTACCAGAGCCGCATCCCGATGAAGGATGCGGCTTTCCTGTCGCGTTGCGACGACCCGGACCTGCGTCGGGCCTGGCGCTCCCGCATCGAGGACCATGACGGCGGCATCGACGAGGGCGGCGGCATCCGCCGTTGGCTGCGTCTCGCCGAAGCTGTCGGCCTTGACCCTGCTTATGTCGCTTCGACCAAGGGGGTGCTGCCCGCGACCCGCTTTGCCGTCGACGCCTATGTGTCCTTCGTCCGGGAAAAGCCGCTCGTCGAGGCGGTGGCATCCTCGCTGACCGAGCTTTTCGCGCCGAAAATCCATTCGGAGCGCATCGCCGGGCTGCTGGAGCACTATGCCTTCGCGGACGATGCGGCGCTCGCCTATTTCCGCCAGCGGCTGAACGAGGCGCCGCGCGATGTCGAGTTCGGCCTCTCCTTTGTCCTCGATCACGCCGACACCCGCGAAAAGCAGG
The DNA here is from genome assembly GCF_001651875.1 of Sinorhizobium saheli. GTDB lineage: Bacteria > Pseudomonadota > Alphaproteobacteria > Rhizobiales > Rhizobiaceae > Sinorhizobium > Sinorhizobium saheli. Next base: position 72,173 of record NZ_LNQB01000067.1, on the reverse strand, counting down.
ATGCGGCCGCAGCCGCGCTCACCTTCAAGACGGATGTTCTCTGGTCGCAACTCGACGCGCTCTATTCCGCCTATGTGACGCCGGGCCGCATTCCGCCGGGCGGCTGGGACGGCGAGGAGGGCGTCGTCGGCAAGACGATCGCGACGGAGGCAGCCGAATGAGCGGCGATGCCCCTCGGATTTCCGGTTCCAGCGTCGTCAAGCTGGCGCGAGGGGTGCGGCTGCGCGAGGATCCGGTCCGCGGCCAGACGGTGCTGCTGGCGCCGGAAAGCGCCATGGCGCTCGACGATATCGCCGTTGCCATCGTCGAGGCCCTCGATGGCAAGCGGAGCCTCGAGCGGATCGCCGCCGACTTTGCCGAAAAGTTCGACGCTCCCGTCGCCCGGATCGCGGAGGACGTCGAGACGTTCATCCACGAGCTTGCCGTCCGCCGCATGCTGGAGATCGTCGAATGAGAACGAGCGTCACCTCCGCCGGCGATATCGCGCGCGACATTCCGCGCGCTCCGCCGCCCATGGCGATGCTCGCCGAGCTGACGCATCGCTGTCCGCTCGCCTGCCCCTATTGCTCCAATCCGATCGAGCTGACGCGGGCGAACGAGGAGCTGTCGACGGAGGAATGGATAGGCGTCTTCAGGCAAGCCGCCGATCTCGGCGTCTTGCATCTGCACTTGTCGGGCGGCGAGCCGGCCTCGCGCAGGGATCTGGTCGAACTCACCCGGGCGGCGGTTTCCCTGGGGCTCTATACCAATCTCATCACCTCGGGCGTGGGTTTGACCGGGGCCCGGATCGGCAGCCTCGCCGATGCCGGGCTCGACCACCTTCAGCTCTCGCTCCAGGGCGTCTCCCCCGAAAGCGCCGACCGGATCGGCGGCTATCAGGGCGGCTATGAACGGAAAATGGCCGTCGCCGCCTGGGTGGCCGGTGCCGGCATTCCGCTGACCCTCAACGCCGTCTGCCACCGGGAGAACATGGGCGAGATCGACGCGATGATCGAGCTTGCGATCCGGCTGAAGGCGCGGCGGGTGGAGATCGCCACGGTGCAGTTTCACGGTTGGGCCGAGCGCAACAAGGCGGCCCTGATGCCGACGCGCGAGCAGGTCGAGCGGGCGACGCGAACGGTCGCCGAGGCGCGCGAGAAATATCAGGGCGTGCTGGTGATCGACTACGTGCCGGCCGACTACCATTCCAGATACCCGAAGGCCTGCATGGGCGGCTGGGGCCGGGTGGGGCTGAACGTCACGCCGTCGGGACGGGTGCTTCCCTGCCACGCCGCGGAAACCATTCCGAGCCTGTCCTTCGAGAATGTGCGCGAAACCTCGCTTGCCGCGATCTGGTACGACAGCGACGCCTTCAATGCCTATCGCGGCGAGGACTGGATGCCGGAGCTCTGCCGGAGCTGCGAGCGCAAGAAGGTGGATTTCGGCGGCTGCCGCTGCCAGGCCATGGCGCTTGCCGGCGACGCCAGCGCAACGGACCCGGTTTGCATCCGCTCACCGCTTCGCGAGCGGCTGACGCGCGAAGCGGATGCGCTTTCGACGACGCAGTCGGCTGGCCTGATCTATCGCGGCCGGTGAACGGCGCAGGAGAGCATGAAACGACGCGGCGCTCAAATCATTCGACCAACGTCCGGAAGCATGCATCGCCATCTCTTGACGCGAAGCGCCGGATGCTGCTCCGACCATTGCGCCACGTATATGACGGACTGAAACATGCATTGGTGCAAGGAAACGAGATCCTGAAGCTGCAGGTTCTCCTCGCGGCATTTTTCCGGTGCCGACGCAAGGCACACGGTCATCACAAGCGTTACCGGTCCCATGATGTCCCCCGAATCTGGGATGCAGTTACGCGAATGCTAATGAAGTAATTGATGAAATGGAGCCCCCCTTTTCACAAAAATGTGCTCATCCGACCCGCACCGCGTGATCGCTGGCCATGTGGTGGCCTTTGGGCAACACCTCCGTCGGCGCGGCACCCGGCGTTTTGGGGCCGGGCGGCCCGCTGGAGCATTTTGCAGTCCGGTGGAGTCACGTGACCGAAAAATGCGGCAAAAACAAATGGATAGAGGGGTGGCGCGAACGCCTGTGAGCGCGTCCCGCTCCAGCCGCCCCCTTGGGAAGCGGGCGGTCTGCCCTATGTAACAGCGGGTGCAATCATCCCGAAGGCGATCGCTGATGTCCGACAAGCCGATCAGAATTCCCGGGCCCGACCATCCGATCACCATCGACCGCAACCCGGCGCGCGTCGTCGTCAGGCTCGGTGGGCACGTCGTCGCCGATACGCGCGAGGCGCTGACATTGCGCGAGGCATCCTACGCGCCGGTGCACTATATCCCCCGCGAGGACGTCGACATGTCGCTGCTTGCGCGCACCGATCATGCGACGCATTGCCCCTACAAGGGCGACGCTTCCTATTACAGCATACCGCTCGGCGGCGAGCGTTCGAAGAACGCCGTCTGGACCTATGAGGACCCGCATGCGGCGGTCCGTGAAATCAAGGACCGCCTGGCGTTCTATCCGGATCGGGTGGATTCGATCGAGGAACTGGCTGGCTGAGGAGCCGGTTTCCTATTTCAGGAAGTCGGCGCGATGCGGCGTGAAGCTGTCGATCAGCCGCCCGGCTGCCAGCGCGACGACGCCGTGGACCACGCCCGAGGGCGCGATGAAACTGTCGCCGGCGGAAAGAACCGTGCTGTGTCCGCCGACCGTGACTTCGAACTTTCCTTCCGCGACATAGCTCGCCTGGACGTGCGGATGCGAGTGCGGCGCGCCGATGCCGCCCTTCTCGAAGGTGAATTCGACCATCATCAGCTCGTCCGTGTGGAGGATCACCCGCCGGCGGTTGCCCTGTCCGAGATCGGTCCATTCACCTTCGTCGGCGCGAGCGAAAAGCTGCGTCTCCATTTTCATCTCCTCATCGCGCGAGCCAGCCGCCGTCGACCGGAACGACGGCCCCATGCATGTAGTCCGAGGCGGGGGCGAGCAGGAACACGGTCGCGTCGCCGATATCGTCCGGGGTGCCCCAGCGGCCGGCCGGAATACGCTCCAGGATCGCGGCGCTGCGCTTCTCATCGGCGCGGAGCGCCTCGGTGTTATTGGTGACGATATAGCCGGGCGCCACCGCATTGACATTGATGCCCTTGGCGGCCCATTCGCAGGCGAGGAGGCGGGTGATGCCGAGCGCGCCGTGCTTGGAGGCGGTATAAGAAGCGACGCGGATGCCGCCCTGGAAGGAAAGCAGCGAAGCGATGTTGACGATCTTGCCGCGCCTCGTCTCGGCGAGCAGGCGGCGGCCGTAGGCCTGGCTGAGGAAGAAGAGCGATCCGAGGTTGATGTCGATCACGTCGTCCCAGTCGGCTTCGCTGAGGTCCACGGCGTCGGCGCGGCGGATGATCCCGGCATTGTTGACGAGGCCGTCGAGCGGACCGTGTTCATTCCACAAGCGATCGATGAGCGCGCGGGCTGCCGCGCGGTCCGCAAGATCGGCATGGGCGGCGATGAAAGCCCCGCCCGCTGCGGCGACCTTCGCCTGGGTTTCATCCATGGCGGAGCGGCCGACGCCGACCACCGTGCCGCCGGCCCGGGCGATCGCGACGGCAATGCCCTGGCCGATTCCCGTATTGGCGCCGGTGACGACGATGCGGCGGCCGGCAAGGCTGAAGGCCGAGGGCAGGCTCATCTGAGTGCCTCCATCGGCACCATTTCCACGTCCGTATAATCGACATTGTCGCCGGCCATGGCCCAGATGAAGGCGTAGTTCGACGTACCGCAGCCGGAATGGATGGACCAGGGCGGGGAAAGCGCCACTTCCTCCTTCGCCAGCACGAGGTGGCGCGTTTCGCTGGGCTCGCCCATGAGGTGCAGGACACGCGCGCCGTCGGCGAGATCGAAATAGAGGTAGGCCTCCATGCGCCGGTCATGCACGTGGCACGGCATGGTGTTCCAGACCGAGCCGGCAGCAAGCTGCGTCATGCCGACGACGAGCTGGCAGGTCTTCACCCCTTCCGGATGGATGAACTGGAAGATCGAGCGCTCGTTCGAGGTGGCGGGGCTGCCGAGATCGATCCGCTTGGCATCGCCGATGCGGATGTGGCGCCTGGGCAGCGCCTGGTGGGCGGGCGCGCTGAGCAGATAGAACTTGGCCGGGTTGGCCGGGTCTTCGGACGAGAAGGCGACCTCCTCTCCCAAGCCCGCATAGGCCATGTCGCGCGGCTCGAGCCGGAAGCTTTCGCCATTCATCTCGACGCGTCCCGGGCCGCCGATATTGACCGCGATGAGCTCGCGCCGGTCGAGAAAGCGCGGCGTGCCGGTCGGACGGATGGTCTCGAGCGGCAGAGGCGCGTCGGTCGGCATCGCGCCGCCGACGATCATGCGGTCGTAATGGGTATAGGTGAGCGATATCCGGCCCGGGCGAAAGAGATCGCCGATGTGGAAATTCGCGCGCAGCGCATCGGTATCCATGCGCGCGGCGGTGGCCGGGTCGATGGCGTGACGGATGGTGTAGTCGACATGGCTTGCGGTCATCGGCTCGCTCTCGGATTGGGGAAGGACATCAGACCCGGCGCTTGGCCGCGCCCCATTCGGCCTGCTGGCCGCTCAACCGGACGCGGTAGCGTTCCTGGCTGGCGGTCAGGTGGGCGCGCATGGCGGCGCGGGCGGCCTCCGGGTCATTGGCGGAAATGGCTTTGAGGATCGCCAGGTGCTCGCGCTGCAGGCTTTCCTGGTACTCGCGCGACAGCACGCTGTCGGTGCCCCAGGGCGAGGCGACATCGCAGGGGATCGCCCGCATGCCGAGCGCGTCGAGGACCTCGACATAATAGGGATTGTTGGTGGCGGCGGCGATCGCCCGGTGGAAGGCGAAGTCGCTCTTGCCGGTCGCCTCGCCGCGCTCGAGCAGGCGGTCGAACTCGAAGAACGCCTCCTGGATCTGCGCCTCCTGCGCGGCGTTGCGCCTGAGCGCCGCAAGACCGGCGCTTTCGATCTCCAGCCCCATGCGCACCTCGATCACGTTCAGCGCATGGGAGATCCGGTTTCCGACATCGAGGCTGATCGAGCCGAAGGCCAGCGTCGGGTGATCCTTGACGAAGACGCCGGCGCCCTGCCGCGCCTCGACGAGGCCGTCGGCGGCAAGCGTCGCAAGCGCCTCGCGGACGACAGTGCGGCTGACGCCGAAGAACTCGCTCATCCGGCTTTCCGTCGGCAGCTTCTCCCCGGGCGCGATCTCGCCTTTCAGAACCTGCTCGCGGATCGCGCTTGCCACCCGTTCGGAGAGCTTCGGCTTGCGCTCGATCTTGTATTCGGCGAGAGAAACCATGTCGCCATCACCCCTTAAACACGCTCGGCAGCCAGAGCGAAAGGGCCGGAACATAGGTGACGAGCCCGAGGACGATCAAGCCGGCGAGATAGAAGGGCCAGATGCTGCGCATGGCTTCCCAGACGGAGATCTTCCCGACCGCGCAGGCCACGAACTGCACGGCGCCGACCGGCGGCGTGTTGAGGCCGATGCCGAAGTTGAGGATCATGATGACCCCGAAATGAACCGGGTCGACGCCATAGGCCATCGCCACCGGCAGGAAGATCGGCGTGCAGATGATGATGGTCGGCCCCATGTCCATGAAGGTGCCGAGGAACAGCATCAGGACGTTGATCAGGAGGAGCACGATGATCGGGTTCTCCGAGATCGTGTTCATCCAGTCGATCAGCGCGGCAGGGACCTTCAGGAACGCCATCAGCCAGGAGAAGGCGGCCGCCATGCCGATGATGAGCAGCACCATGGCCGTGGTGCGCACCGCGCCGAAGGTGGCGTGAACGAAATCCTGCCACCGCATCTGCCGATAGACGAAGACGGTAACGGCGAGCGCATAGAGAACGGCGATGCAGGAACTCTCGGTCGCCGTGAAGACGCCCGAGCGGACGCCGCCGAAGATGATGCCGATGAGCAGCAGGCCGGGGGTCGAGACCAGCAGCAGGCGGCCGACCCTGCCGAAGCCCGGAAAGACCTCGGTCGGATAGCCGCGGTGGCGCGCGACGACATAGGCGGTCGCCATCAGCGCGACCGCATAGAGGAGGCCGGGAACGATGCCGGCGGTGAAGAGATCGGCGATCGAGATCTTTCCGCCCGCCGAGATCGAATAGATGATCATGTTGTGCGACGGCGGCAGCATCAGCGCGATCAACGCCGCCATCGAGGTGACGTTCACGGCATAGTCGGCGCCGTAGCCGCGCTCCTTCATCTGCGGGATCATCAATCCGCCGACCGCTGCGGCTTCCGCAACCGCCGATCCGGAAATGCCGCCGAAGAGCGTCGCGGTGACGATATTGACCTGCCCGAGGCCGCCGCGGATATGCCCGACCAGCGAGGCCGCGAAGGCGACGATCTTCTGGGCGATGCCGCCGCGTACCATCAGGTCGCCGGCATAGATGAAGAAGGGGATGGCGAGCAGCGAAAACACGCTCATGCCGGAATTCAGACGCTGGAAGATGACGAGCGGCGGGAGCCCGAGATAGAGCACGGTGGCGAAGGACGCGACGCCAAGGCAGAAGGCGATCGGCGTGCCGATCAGCATCAGGGCGGTGAACACGCCGAAGAGGATGATCATGTCCATCGCGTCAGACCTTTATTTCCGCAGTGTCGAGTTCGGCGGCAACTTCGGCCGGCGGCATTTCGTCGAGAACGTCGTCGATCGGCTCGCCGGCAAGCCGCAGAACGATGCGTTCCAGCGCGAAGAGGCCGATGAGGACGCCGCCGGCAACGAGCGGGACGTAGTCCCAGCCGCCGGAGATCTGCAGCGACGGCAACACGGTGTCCCAGGTGAGGCGGACGAGTTCGATCCCGTACCAGATCATGCCGATGCCGAAGGCGAGGGCGACGAGATCGGAGATCATGCGCAGCCACTTCTTGCCGCCTTTCGGCACCACGTAGAGCAGCACGTCGAAGCCGAGGTGATAGTTTTCGCGCACGCCGACGGCGGCGCCCAGAAAGATGAACCAGCTCATCAGCATGACGGCGCCGGGTTCGGTCCAGCTCGGAGAATCGTTCAGCACGTAGCGGCAGAACACCTGCCAGGCGACGATGGCCGTCATCACGACGAGGCCGCCGCCGGCGAGCCACAGCGAGAGCGAGCTCAGCCAGGAGAGCGCGCGCCCAGTTTTCACCAGTGTTGTAGGCACAGTCTTCATTCCCTCAAAGAGAGGCGGGCAGGCCACTGCATGTCTCCTTGAACCGACATCGATTTAAGAGACATGCAGCAGTTCAAAGCGCTACGGCGACCCTTGCGCGTCTGATAAGACGCGCGGCGCTGCAAGCCTGCCCGTCGGTCTCGTCACTGAACCGCCTGCACGTCCTCGACCATCTTTTTCAGGACCGGGTCGGTGACGTGCTTTTCGTAGACCGGCTTCATCGCGTCGATGAAACCCTGCTTGTCGGGCGTGGTGATCTTCGCGCCGGCGGCCTCGACCTTGGCGCGCGACTCGCTGACCTTGGCCGCCCAGAGCTCGCGCTGCTTGGCGACGCTGTCCTTGGCGGCCTGCTTGAAGATCTCCTGGTCTTCCGGGGTCAGCTTGTCGAAGGCGGCCTTGTTCATCACGAACACCTCGGGAAGAATCGTGTGCTCGTCGAGCGAGAAGTTCTTGGCCACCTCGAAATGCTTGGCGGTATCGTAGCTCGGAAAGTTGTTTTCCGCGCCGTCGATGACGCCGGTTTCGATTGAAGAATAGACTTCGCCATAGGGCATCGGCGTCGCGTTCGCGCCGAGCGCTGCCACCATGTCGACGAAGATGTCGGACTGGATGACGCGGAACTTCAGGCCCTTCATGTCGGCAACCGAGTTGATCGGCTTCTGCTTGTTGTAGAAGGAGCGCGAGCCGGCATCATAATAGGCAAGCACCACCAGCCCGGCCCCTTCGAAGGCCTTCTTGATCTGGTCGCCGATCGCGCCGTCCATGACCTTGTGCATGTGTTCTTCCGAACGGAAGAGATAGGGCAGGGCCGGAACGATCGATTCCTTCACCGTGCCGTTGAAGGGTGCCATCGAAACGCGGTTCAGCTCGATGACGCCGGAGCGGACCTGTTCGATCGTGTCCTTTTCCTCGCCGAGTTGCGCGGAATGGTAGACGTCGACGGCGTAACGACCGGCCGTACGCTCCTTGACCAGTTCGCCGAAATATTTGACCGCCTCGACCGTCGGATAGCCGTCCGGATGGGTATCGGACGAGCGCAGCACCGTCTGGGCGCTGGCCGCGGTGGCCATGAATGAAGCGGCAACGAACAGGCCGGCCGCCAGTTTTGCGAAGTGTTTCATGCTTTCCTCCCGTTTCGCATGATCGATTGGTTCAGAGCTTGTAAGCCTTCTTTGCGAGGCCGTAGGCCAGTTCCCGCGCGAGCTCGTACGCCTCGTCCTCTCGCAGGCGGTGTTCCGCGACAAGTCGCGCGAGAAATGCACAGTCGACCCGGCGGGCTATGTCGTGGCGCGCGGGGATCGACGGAAAGGCCCGGGTGTCGTCGTTGAAGCCGACGGTGTTGTAGAAGCCGGCCGTCTCGGTGGTCATCTCGCGGAAGCGGCGCATGCCTTCCGGACTGTCGTGGAACCACCAGGCGGGCCCGAGCTTCAGGGCCGGGTAGACGCCGGCGAGCGGCGCCAGCTCCCGCGCATAGCTCGTCTCGTCCAGGGTGAAGAGGATGACGGTCAGGTCGCGCTCGAGGCCGACGGCGTCGAGCAGCGGCTTCAGCGCGGTGACATAATCGGTGCGGGTCGGGATATCGAAGCCCTTGTCGCGACCGAACTTCGCCATGACGGCGGGCGCGTGGTTGCGGAAGGAACCCGGATGAATCTGCAGCACGAGCCCGTCGTCCAGGCTCATCTTCGCCATTTCCGTCAGCATCTGGGCCCGGAACAGCCGCCGCTCGCTGGCGTCCGCCTTGCCGGAGCGCACCTTGTCGAACAGGGCCGCGGCCTCCGCTTTCGCCAGATTGGCGGTATCGGCCGTGGCATGGCCGTGGTCGCTGGAGGTCGCGCCGAACTCCTTGAAATAGGCCCGCCGGGCACGGTGCGCATCCAGATAGCCCGACCAGCTTCCGGTGTCGGCGCCGGTAATCTCGCCAAGCCTGTCGAGATTGGCTGAAAAGCCCTCGAAGTCCGGATCGACCACCGCGTCCGGCCGGTAGGCCGGGACGACCCGCCCCTTCCAGCCGCTGTCGCGGATCTTCGCGTGCCAGGCCAACGGATCCAGGGCGCCGTCGGTCGTGGAGATCACCTCTATGTTGAAGCGCTCGTAGAGCGCGCGGGGGCGATAGTCCGGGCGCGCCAGGCATTCGCCAATCCGGTCGTAGAGCCGGTCGGAGTTGCCAGCCGAGGGCAGTTCGTCGACGCCGAAGAGATTCGAAAGCGTATAGTCGAACCACAGCCGCGTCGGCGTCCCGCGGAAGAGATGATAATTTTCGCAGAAGCGCCGCCAGATCGTACGGCCATCCGTCTCGACCGGCGAACCGTCGAGCGTCGGGACGCCGAGGTCTTCGAGCCTCACGCCCTGGCTGAACAGCATGCGGAAGACATAATGGTCCGGCACGATCAGGAGTTGCGCGGGATCGGGGAACGGCTCGTCGAGCGCATACCAGCGTGGCTCGGTGTGCCCGTGCGGGCTCACGATCGGCAGCCCTTTCACTTCGGTATAGAGGTTTCGCGCCACCGCACGCGTGCGCTCGTCCCCCGGAAACAGAAGATCTGGATCGATCAGTCCCGCCATTCTAGCCCGCTCCTCCAACAGGTCCGTTATGGCTACGGCTTGTAAAATATAATGTCAACATACAAAATTGATGATGTTGTATGACGAATTTCTTGCGCGATGCCGGCCACTCGGGGTAGGCAAGAGATGAGGAGAACGGGGAGGAAACCCATGCGCAATGCGAGACTGACCGGCGCGCACCCGTCTTTGCGCCTGCCGGGCGCTTTCGATCGGAGGCTCTGAGATGGCAAGGCTGCGCGTCGGCGTGATCGGGCTCGGCATGGCAGCGGCGCCGCATGCCAAAAGCCTGCTCGATCTTGAGGACAGGGTCGAGGTCGCCGCCGCCTTCAGTCCGACCGCGGCGCGGCGGCGCGCATTTTCCGACACCTATGGCTTCGCCGTCTGCGACGCGGCCGAAACGATCTTCGATGACCGGTCGATCGCGGCCGTCCTGGTACTGACGCCGCCGAATACGCATCTCGAGCTCGTGAGGCGCGCTGCCGAAGCGGGCAAGCACGTGCTTCTCGAAAAGCCGCTGGAGATTACCGGCGAGCGGGTGGAGGCTCTGGTCGAGACGGCGGAGCGCGCCGGCGTCAAGCTTGGCACCGTTCTGCAGCACCGGTTCCGGCCGGTAAGCCGGGCCCTTGCGCAGCTCATCGACGAGGGGCGGCTCGGCGAAATCGTCAGCGCCTCGGCCCGCCTGCACAACTGGCGGCCGCAAAGCTATTACGATCAGCCGGGTCGCGGCACGCGTGCCCGCGATGGCGGCGGCGTGCTGCTGACCCAGGCGATCCATACGCTCGACCTCCTGATCTCGCTCGCCGGGCTTCCCGAGGAGGTCAACGCCTATGCGACGACCAGCAAGGTGCACCGCATGGAGACCGAGGATCTGGCGATGGCGGCGATCCGCTTCGCAAATGCCGCGATCGGCACGGTGAGCGCCACCACCTGCGCCTATCCCGGCTATCCGGACGAGATCGACATCATCGGCACGCGCGGCATGGCGCGCCTCGGCGGGCGAAGCCTTGCCGCTTCCTTCCATGATGGAAGCGAAATCTCGATCGAAGACGAAGCGGCGGGCGGCGCCGGCGCCGACCCCATGGCCTTTCCGCATCACCATCACCGTGCGGTGCTCGCCGATTTCCTCGATGCGATCGAGCACGGACATGCGCCGCGCGTGGACGGGCGCGAGGCGCTGAAGGTCCATCGCCTCATTGCGGCGATCCTCGCCGCCGCCGAAAGCGGCCAGCCGCAACGGCCGTAACGTCCGCTTTAGAAAAAGAAGAGGTGCGCTTTCCGTTGACCCTGCGGCACTCGCCGGGGGGCGCCGGTTCGTGATCGGGGAATTTCGTGCTAGAGTGCAGGATTTCGCAGGCCATGTCCTAAAACGGGAGGAACCAACATGGCTCTTCAAGTCCCGACGGATTTCCGCCGCGTGATCGTTGCCGCCTCGGTGGGAAATATCATTGAATGGTATGACTTTTATATCTTCGGGAGCCTGGCCGCGGTCCTGTCGGTCAAGTTCTTTGAACCGTCGCACCCGGTCGCGGCGCTGCTGAGTACCATCGCGCTCTTCACCGCGGGCTTCCTGATCCGCCCGCTGGGCGCGTTCCTGTTCGGCTGGATGGGCGACCGGGTCGGCCGTAAATACACGTTCCTCATGACGCTCAGCGGAATGGGCCTCGGCACCGGCGCGATCGGCCTGATCCCATCCTACGAGGCGATCGGCCTGACCGCGGCGTTCCTGCTCTTCGGCCTCAGGATGATCCAGGGCCTGTGCCTGGGCGGCGAGTATGGCGGCGCCATCACCTACGTTGCCGAGCATGTGCCCGACGAACGCCGCGGCTATTATACCGGCTGGCTCCAGACCTCGCCGACGCTCGGGATCGTGGTGTCGCTCGGCGTGATCATCGCGACGCGCACCTATTTCGGCAATGAGGTCTTCGAGGCATGGGCGTGGCGCGTTCCCTTCCTCATGTCGTTCCTGCTGGTCGCCATCGCGATATACATCCGGCTCCAGCTCCAGGAGACGCCGATCTTCCAGGAGATCAGGGCGAAGGGGCAGATGACCCGGAATCCGTGGAGGGAGGCGTTCCTCAGCTCCAACGCGAAATATGTCGGGATCGCCACCATCGTGCTGATCGGGCAAGGCGTTGTCTGGTACAGCGGCCAGTTCTGGGCCCTGTACTTTCTGCAGCAGGTCTCCAAGGTCGATGCGCTGAGCTCGGCCTATATCGTCGGAGCGGCGCTGCTCCTTGCGACACCGAGCCTGATCTTCTTCGGCTGGTTGTCGGACATCATCGGCCGCAAGCCGGTAATCCTCAGCGGCATGTTGCTCGCCGCGATCACCTATTACCCGCTGTATCTGTGGCTCGGAACGGTCACGCAGCCCGACAACATCAATTATCCGACCGCGATCTTCATCATCTTCATCCTCGTCTGCTATGTCGGGATGGTCTATGGCCCGGTCGGGGCGTTCCTGGCGGAATATTTTCCCGGCAGGATTCGCTACACGTCGGTGTCGGTGCCGTATCACATCGGCAACGGCTGGGGCGGCGGCTTGGTGCCCTTCGTCACCTCGGCGGCCTTCGCGGCCACCAACAGCGTCGGCTACGCGCTGATCTATCCGATCGCCGTTCCTGCCGTTTGTTTCCTGCTCGCGCTGTACCTGATGCCCGAGACCCGCAGGATAAGCATATGGCAGCCGGTCGAGCCGAGAGCCGGATCGTAACGGTCACGCCGCTCGCGGCGGCCGAAAACGGCTGCCGCGCAGGCGCGAAGCCGAGACGCTCGCGCCAGGAATCCCCCGGTCGATCGCAAGCCCGGACGGCACCGGGCTTTAACGCCTTGAAAAGAATCTGCTTTCGCGTGCCAACTTCAGGTTCAGGCAAGCCAGTCCCCCTATCGATGGTAGCGTACGGCCGCGCGCCCTCCCGGCGGCGGGTTGGACAGGCGATTCGCTATAAGCCTCAAGGGTTCACGCATGAGCACGACCATTCCTTCCCTCAGTGTCAGCCAGATCAGGTCGCTATCGACGGCGAGCGTTTCTGCCTGGACGACGGAAGACGTGGCGTCGCTTTCCACCAGCCAGATCAAGGCGCTCTCTTCGGCGCAGATCGCGGCTTTGGACACGGAGGATGTCGATATCCTCAGCTCCCGCCAGTTGCGGGCGATCTCCCAGACCGCAATCGTCGGCCTGACGCTGGATCAGTTGGCCGTGCTTGACAAGAGTGACATCGAAAGCCTGGGCACGAACCAGGTTGCGGCGCTCACCACCACCCAGATCGACGGATTGACGACGGAGCAGGCGGAGGCGTTCAGTGCCTCCCAGGTCGCCGTCCTCAACGCGGCTCAGCTTTCTGTCTTGAGCGACGAGGATCTCGCGGCCTTCTCTACCGCCGACATCGCGGCCATCGATGGAAAGGCCGTAACGGGGCTTGCCGCGGATGTCGTCGCCTCCCTTTCTTCCGCCCAGGTTGCGGCCTTCAGCACGCGCGCGATCGCAGGCCTTTCGACCGCGCAGATCGCCGCCTTGTCCGCCGACCAGATCGCCGCCCTGACGACGGTCCAGATCGGCGCGCTGAAGGGGTCGCAAGTCGGGGCGCTGGGCGCGGGCGGCATCGCCGCGCTTTCGACCGACCAGATTGCCGCACTGAGCACCCTGGCGATCGCGGGCCTTTCGACGGACATGGTCGCTGCCCTGTCGGCCGATCAGGTCGAGGCGCTGTCGGTCGCGCAGGTGAAGGCGCTGAGCGCGGCGCAGCTCGGGGCGCTCGATCCCGACGCCATGGAGCGGTTCTCAGTCTCCGAAATCGCGGCGATCAGCAACAAGGCCGTATCGGGCCTGGCGAGCGGCGCCATCGCCGCGCTTTCCACCGCCCAGGTTGCCGCGTTCAGCACGAGTGCGGTCTCGAGCCTGACGACGGCACAGGTCGCCGCCCTGTCGACCGACCAGGTCGAGGCATTGTCCGCCGCACAGGTGAGGGCGCTGAGCCTGAGGCAGATCGCAGCGCTCGGGGCGGAGGATATCGCGACCTTCTCGACCGCCGACATCGCCGCGATCACCAACCTGGCCGTCAAGGGTCTCGGCACCGAGGCCATCTCCGCGCTTTCCGCCGAGCAGGTGGCGGCGCTCAGCACCAGTGCGGTTTCGAGCCTGACGGCCGCGCAGATCGCCGCCCTGTCGACCGACCAGGCCGCGGCCCTTTCCGCGGCACAGCTCAGGACATTCAGTGCGGCGCAAGTCGCGGCCCTCGGCACGCAGAATGTCGCGGCCCTGTCCACCGATCAGATCGCAGCGCTGAGCGCCAAGGGAATCCCGGGCCTGACGACCGACCAGATCGCCGCGCTGTCGCCCACGCAGGCGGAAGCCCTTTCTGCCGCGCAGGTGAAGGTGCTGAGCGCAGTGCAGGTTGCCGCGCTCGGAACGGACGCCATCGCGACATTCTCGACCGGCGAAATCGCGGCGATCGGCAACAAGGCGGCGCCGGGGCTGACCACCGATGTCATCGCATCCCTCTCCACCGACCAGGTCGCGGCGCTGGGCACGAGTGCGATCGCGAACCTGACGAGCCTGCAGATCGCCGCCCTGTCGGCCGGCCAGGCCGAGGCGCTGTCCGTCTCGCAGGTGAAGGCGCTGAGCTCGCGGCAGATCGAAGCCCTGGCGACCGAAGGCATAGCAACGTTCTCGACCGCCGATATCGCCGCAATCACCAGCCAGGCCGTGACCGGCTTCAGCACGGAGGCGATCGCCGCGCTTTCCACGGCCCAGCTTGCCGCCCTCGGCACGAGTGCGGTCGCGAGCCTGACGACCGCACAGCTCGCCGCCCTCTCCACCGGCCAGGCCGCCGCCCTGTCCACGATGCAGGTCCGGGTGCTGGGTTCGGTGCAGGTCGCCGCTTTGAGCGCGGAGAATGTCGCCGCGTTCTCGACCGCCCAGGTCGCGGCACTGAGCACGAAAGGCATCCTTGGCCTCGGCTCCGAGCAGATCGACGCCTTGTCCACGGCCCAGGTCGAGGCGCTTTCCTCGACCCAGATCGCCGCCCTTCGCGCCGAGCAGCTGGCGATCTTCCATGCGGACGACGTGGCAACGTTCTCCAGCGCCGAAATGGCGGCGATCGGCGCGGGCGCCATTTCGGGGCTGACGACCGACCTCGTCGAAGCGCTCTCCACGGCACAGATCGCCGCCTTGAGCACCAAGGGCGTCACCGGCCTCAGCGCCGATCAGATCGCCGCTTTGTCCACTGATCAGATCGCCGCCCTTTCGACCGCCCAGGTGGCTGTTCTCAGCTCCGCGCAGCTTTCGGCCCTGAGCGAGGAGGATATAGCGGCGCTCTCCAGTGCCGATATCGCAGCGATCGGTGCGGGCGGTATTGCGGGGTTGTCGACGGATGTCATCTCGACCCTCTCCTCAGACCAGATCGCCGCGCTTGGCACGGCCGCGGTCGCGGGATTGACCACCGACCAGATCGACGCGCTCAGTGCCGATCAGGTCGCTGCCTTGAGCACCAGGCAGGTCGCCGTGCTCAAGGCGACGCAGGTTGCCGCCCTCGGCACCGAGAAGGTCGCGGCCCTCTCCTCCGACCAGATCGCCGTCCTCGGCGCAGCCGGCCTCAAGGGCCTGACGTCTGATCAGATGGAGGCCCTGTCCTCCGACCAGATCGCGGCACTCGGCACGAAGCAGGTTGCCATGCTGAGCGCCGATCAGGTCGCTGCCCTGGAGGCTCAGGATCTCGCGGCGTTCTCGTCCGGCCAGATCGTTGCGCTGAGCAAGGCCGCGATCACGGGGCTCGGCACCAGGCAGATCGTTGCCCTGAGCACCGCGCAGATGGAGGCGCTGAGCTCGGCCCAGATCGGCGTTCTGAGCTCGACGCAGCTTGCGGCCCTGGGCACGGAAGACCTGGCGGTCTTCTCGACGCAAGACATCGCCGCGCTCGGCTCGAGCGCAATAGCGGGTCTCACCACGTCCGTTCTCGCTTCGCTCTCGACCGGGCAGATCGTGAGCCTCGGCACGGCCGGCATCACCGGCCTCAGCACCGGTCAGGTCGCCGCGCTCGGGACGGGCCAGCTCGCCGCGCTCGGCACCGGGCAGGTTGCTGCGCTGAGTTCGGTGCAAGTCGCCGCGCTCGGCACGAGCGATCTGGCGGCCCTGTCGACCCGGCAGGTCGCCGCGCTGAGCACCGCCGGCCTCGCGGGCTTGACGAGCAAGCAGATCGTTGCGCTCGGCACCGACCAGCTCGCGGCGCTGACCACGGTCCAGGTCGCGGCGCTGAGTTCGACCCAGCTCGCGGCGCTTGGAACGGAGGACATCGCGGCCTTCTCGACCAAGGACGTCGCGGCGATCGGCGCGGGCGCCATATCGAGCCTGTCGACGGCCGTCGTCGCAGCGCTGTCGACCGGACAGGTCGCGGCGCTGAGCACCGCCGGCATCGCGGGCCTGACGAGCGCGCAGGTCAATGCGCTGAGTTCCAGCCAGCTTTCCGCCTTGAGCAGCAAGCAGCTTGCGGCGCTGAGTGCGGCGCAAGTCGCCGCGCTCGGCACGAGCGACGTGGCGGCCCTTTCGACCGGGCAGATCGCCACACTCAGCACCGCGGCGATTGCGGGCTTGAGCACCAGGCAGATCGCCGCCTTGAGCACCGACCAGATGGAGGCGCTGACGCCTTCGCAAGTCGCCGCTCTCACCTCGGCCCAGCTCTCGGTTCTCGGAAGCGAAGACATCGCCGTGTTCTCGACGAAGGACATCGCGGCGATCGCCGCGGGCGCCATTGCCGGTCTCTCCACGGCCGCCGTCGCTTCGCTCTCGACCGAGCAGATCGATTCGCTCAGCACCGCCGGCGTCGCCGGGCTCGGCACCAGGCAGATCGCTGCCCTGAGTTCGGACCAGATTGCGGCCCTCTCCGCCAGCCAGGTCGGCGCGTTGACCTCGCGACAAGCCTCCGCGCTCGGGACGGAAGACATAGGGGCATTGTCGATCGAGGACATCGCCGCGATTGGCGCCGACCTCGTCGCGGGCCTGGCAACGGATGTCATCGCTGCCTTTTCCACCGAGCAGATCGCCGCATTGGGCACTGCCGCCGTCGCGGCGCTGAGCACCCGGCAGGTCGATGCCATGAGCACCGGTCAGGTCGCAGCCTTGACCAGCGGCCAAGTGCGGGCGCTCACCTCCGGGCAGGTCGCCGCCTTGAGCACCGCTGACATCGCGACGCTCTCGACCGATCAGATCGCCGCCTTGAGCGCGGCGGGCATTGCGGGTCTCGGCACCGAGGACGTCGCGGTTCTCTCCGCGGGCCAGGTCGAGGCCCTGACGGCGGACCAGATCGGCGCCCTCGGCTCCCGGCAGATCGCCGTCCTCAGCACCGGCGACATTGCGGCCTTCACCACCGCGGAGATCGCGGCGATCGGTTCGAGCGCCGTCGCGGGGCTGTCGACCGACGCGATAGCCGCGCTTTCCTCCGATCAGATCGCCGCCTTGAGCACCGCGGGCGTCGCCGGCCTTTCCAGCGCCCAGATCGCGGCCTTGAGCACCGATCAGTTCGAGGCCTTGTCGAGCGCACAGCTCGGCGCTCTCGGCTCCCGGCAGGCGGCGGTGCTCGGCACCGATGCCATCGCCGCGCTCTCGGCCGATCAGGTTGCCGCGCTGAGCACGGCCGCCATTGCCGCGCTCTCCGCCGCCCAGATCGACGCCTTGACTGCCGAGCAGCTCGAGGCACTGACCCCCGACCAGGTCGCGGTTATGAGTTCGGCGCAGATCGCGGCGCTGAGCACCGACGATCTGGCAGCCTTCTCCACCGCGGACATTGCCGCGATCGGTTCGAGCGCCGTCGCAGGATTGTCCACCGATACGCTGGCGGCGCTTTCGGCGGAGCAGATCGCGGCCCTGAGCACGGCCGGCATCGCCGGTCTTTCCACGGCCCAGATCGATGCGTTGAGCCTCGATCAGATCGAGGCCCTGTCGACCTGGCAGGTCGGCGCTCTCGGCTCCAAGCAAGTGGCGGCGCTCGGCACCGGCGACGTGGCGGCTCTCTCCGCGGGCCAGATTGCGGCGCTGAACACGGCCGCCGTCGCGGGCCTTTCCATGGCCCAGATCGCCGCCTTGAACGGCGATCAGCTCGAGGCCCTGACCCCTGCGCAGGTCGCGGCCATGAGCTCGACGCAGATCGCGGCGCTCACCACAGCCGACCTCGAGGCCTTCTCGACCGCGGATATCGCGGCGATCGGTTCGAGCGCCGTCGCGGGGCTGTCGACCGATACGCTGGCGGCGCTTTCGCCGGGCCAGCTCGCGGCATTGAGCACGGCCGGCATCGCCGGTCTCTCCACGGCCCAGATCGATGCCTTGAGCATCGAGCAGATCGAGGCCTTGTCTACCGGGCAGGTCGGCGCTCTCGGCTCTAGGCAGGTAGCAGCGCTCGGCACTGCCGACATAGCAGCGCTTTCGGCAGACCAGGTCGCCGCGCTGGGCACGGCCGGCATCGCCGGGCTTTCCACGGCCCAGATCGACGCCCTGAACGCCGATCAGCTCGAGGCCCTGACCCCCGCGCAGGTCGCGGCCATGCGCTCGACGCAGATTGCGGCGCTGAGCACGGACGATCTGGCGACCTTCTCGACGGCGGATATCGCAGCGATCGGCTCGAATGCGGTCGCGGGATTGTCCACCGATACGATGGCGGCGCTTTCGGCGGTGCAGATCGCGGCCTTTGGGACCGCCGGCGTCGCCGGTCTTTCCACCGCCCAGCTCAATGCGTTGAGCACCGACCAGATCGAGGCCTTCACCTCTTCGCAGATTGCCGCGCTGAGTTCGACGCAGATCGCCGTTCTCGGCATGGACGACCTCGCGACGTTCTCGACGGCGGAAATCGCGGCGATCAGCGCCAGCGCCATCGCGGGACTGTCCACCGATACGATCGCCGCGCTTTCCATCGAGCAGGTCGCGGCGCTCGGCACGAGCGGCATTTCCGGCCTTTCCACCGCCCAGATCGGCGCCTTGAGCGCGGACCACATCGAGGCGCTTTCGACCGGGCAGATCGGCGCCTTCGGCTCCAGGCAGGTGGCGGTGCTGGGCACGGACGACCTGGCGGCGCTCTCGACGGACCAGATCGCGGCGCTGAGCGCGGCCGGCCTGGCGGGCCTGACGAGTGGCCAGGCCGGTTCCTTGAGCGCCGAGCAGATCGAAGCATTCTCCACAGGCCAGATTGGCGCCCTGACGGCCGATGCGCTGTCGGGCCTGAGCGCCGAGGACCTGGACGGGTTCTCGGCCGAGGAGCTCGCGGCGATCAGTTCCGCCGCCATCAAGGGGCTTTCCACCGCCTTCATCGCGGCACTCACCACCGGCGAAATCGCGGCGCTGGGCACGGCCAGCGTTGCGGGCCTGGTGAGCGCCCAGGTTGGTGCGCTCAGCCCCGCGCAGATCGATGCGCTTTCCACCGGCCAGATTTCCGCCTTGAGCGCGAACGGGCTTGCGGGCCTGGGCACCGAGGATCTCGCGACATTCTCGACCGGGGAACTCGCGTCGATCAACGCGGCTGCGATCAAGGGACTGTCCACCGATTTTGTCGCAGCGCTTTCCACGCTTGCGATCGGGGCGCTCACGACGAGCCAGGTCGGATCGCTCGGCTACACGCAGGTCCTGGCGATGAGCACCAGCCAGATCGCCGCGCTCTCCATCGCGCAGGTCGGTGCGCTGAACGCCATACAGGCCGCAGCCCTCGGCACCGACGACGTCGCGCAGCTCTCCACCGATCATATCGTCGCCCTGAGCACGAGCGCGATCTCGGGGTTGAGCGTCAACGCCATCGCCGCCCTGACGACGGCCCAGGCCGAGGCTTTGACGCCAATTCAGGTCAGTGCGATGACCTCGGCGCAAGTCGCGGCCCTGAGCGCGGACGACCTTGCGACCTTTTCGACGGAAGACGTCTCGGCGTTCAGTTCGAGCGGCGTGGCGGGGCTCTCCACCGACGACATTGCGAGCCTCTCCAGCGACCAGCTGAACGCGCTTATGGAGACGCAGATGGACGCGCTGAATTCGGATCAGATCGCAGCGGTCATCGCGGCCTATCTGGCGGTCTAATCCGCGCCTTGGCCTACGGCCGCGTCGCTGCGCCCCACGGGAAGCGGCCGACCTTGATCGATTTCAGCGCCTCGCGCGAGGCGACATCGACCACCGTGACATCTCCCGAGATGCCGTTCGTCGTGAACAGCTGGCTGTGATCTGGCGAGAACGCCAGGTGCCAGACGCGCCGGCCGACCAGGATGTATGTCTCGACCTCGAAGGTCTTCATGTCGACCACGGCGACGTGGTTTGCCGGACCGAGCGCGATGAAGGCGGTCGTGCCGTCGGGCGTGAATTCGAAGCCGACGGGCTGGATCAGGTCGTCCCTGACGCCGGTGAGGGCGAAGCGGATCTTGGCCTTTTCGGACCGGGTCGCGACGTCGAACACCGTCACCGTGCCGCCGATCTCGGAGGAGACCCAGAGCTCCTTGCCGTCGCTCGTGAACTCCGCGTGGCGCGGCCGGCTGTCGACGAGCGTATTGGCGACGATCTTCATCGTCGCCGTGTCGATCCAATGGGCCATGTTCGTCGTCTCGGAGGTCGTCACGACGAGCTTGCCGTCCGCCGAAACGGCCATGCCCTCCGGCTCGATGCCGACATTGATCTGCGCCACGACCTCGCGCGCGTCGACGTCGACCACCGTGGTAACCGCATCGTCCTCGTTGGCGATCCACAGGTGCTTGTCGTCGGGGGCGAGCACGAACTGTTCCGGATCCTCGCCCGAAGGCAGCTCGTGAAGGATCTCGCCCGACGCCGGGTCCATCACCTCCACGGCATCGCTGTCGGACGCGCAGATATAGACGCGCGAATGGTCGGAGTTGAAGGTGATGCCGCGGGGGCGCTCGCCGGTCGCGATCGTGCGGACGACTTCGAGGGTCGCGGTATCGATGACGGAGATCGTGGCGTCCTTCTCGTTGGTGACCCAGATTTCGCCGGCCGTCGCGGCAAGGGGAAGCGCGCCGATCGGCAGCGCAATCAGAAAGGAATGAAGCCGTCTCATGTCAGTCTCCGAATGCGGTGCAGGCGCTTTCCGGGCGGTCGAGCCCGAGCGTATCCATCTCGTTTTGCGGATGCAGGTAGCCGTCGAGCGGCGTCAGCTCCACGAGCGCGCGGGCATTGACGACCGGCATCGGCTGGCGCAGCTGCCCATTCCAGCGCCGGTAGCTGAGCGGGCGACCCTTGAAGCCGTCGAGCGCGAAGCCGTCCGACAGGATGAAAGCCCTGAGTTTCTCCGGGTCGGCCGTGTTGATCCGCGTCACCGCCTCGCCGACGGTGCGCAGCGCCGTCCAGGCGGCATAGTCGCGCGGCCGCATCTCGCGTTTTGCCGCGCTCTCGAAGCGGTTCTGCAACTGCACGGCGCCCCATTGCTCGAGCACCGGCGCCCAGCCGTCGCCGCGCAAGCCGTCGGAGCCGGCGATCGGGCGCGCCAGCCAGGTGTTGTTGGCAACATAGCGGGCGAAGTCGTCGGCCTCGTCGGCGACCAGCAGCACGTCGTGCTCGGGCAGGTCCTGAGTGAAGAGCGGCACCTCCTTGCTCGCCATCCGCCTGAGGTCGGTGTCGAAGGTCCAGGCCTTTTCCGCCAGGATATCGACGCCGAACTTCGCCGCCGCGGCGCGCAACGTGGCGGCGAATGCCGCGTCCTCCGGCCGCGGGCCGACGATCATGACGGTGCGCGTCCAGCGCCGCGCCCTCAACACCTGCATCAGCGCCTCGGCGCGCATCGCGTCCTCGGGAATGGTGTGGAGGAGATTGCCGCGGCAATCGGCGTCGCGCAGCCGGCGCTCGCCGGAGCCGACATTGACGATCAGCGCGCCCTTCGCCTCAGGCAGATCGGCGACGGCCAGCACGCTTTCGGCGGGCGCGTCGACAAAAAGCACGGGCGATGCCGCGAGCGCGGCCCTGGCGGCCGCGGTGAGGTCGCCTCCGGGCGCGACGGAAACCACCTTCAGCCCATAATGGTGGCCGAGGAAGCTGCCGGTCGTCTCGGTATCGGAGAGTCCGAGCTCGGCCCCGGCGATACCGAGATCCTCCGGGACAGGGTCGAGGTTCGAAAGCACCGGCGGCGCCTTCACCTCCTGACGCAGATAGGTCATGGCGACGGTGACGTCCGCCCGGGCCGGGCCGGCGGCGCCGGCAAGCGCCGCCAGCAGGCACGCGGACATTGTCCGTTTGACGCGGATCTTCGGCATGGGGAACTCCTCCTCGCTCGAAGTTAAGGCGCGAGCAGGGAGGAGCGGAATACGACCAAGGTGCCATGCCGGGCCGCGACCTAGGTCGAATACCGCGGCCACCGCGGGCGGCTGTAAGAAACGGGTCCGAACGCAGTCTTGCCAGGGAGGAAAGAATGTCCAGGAACCGTATCCGCGCCGGGGTTGCGGCGCTTCTGCTGATCGCGACGGCGACGGTCGTCGTCGCGCATGGCGACGTGGCGCCGCAACCGGTCAACACCGACGCCCTGCCGGATGTCGGTGAGGAATGGCTTACCGAAAACCCCTATCGCGAGGACAAGGTCGGACGCGACGTCTGGCTGAAGGCCGTCGAGATCGGCGCTTCCGGTTTCAACCAGAACTGCGCCCGCTGTCACGGGCTCGGCGCCGTCTCCGGGGGATTGGCCCCCGACCTCCGGCTGCTGGAAGCGGCCGAATACGGTGACGAATGGTTCGTCGAGCGCTTCCGCCACGGCTACACCCAGGACGGCACCACCAAGATGCCGGCCTTCGGTGACATTCTCGGCCAGAAGGCGGCCTGGGCGATCCGCACCTATATCGAAACCCGGCCGGAAGACGGGGCGCTCGATGCGCATGCGGGCCGGCTGCACGAGGTTCGCAACGAACTCGCCGGGGCCAAGGTCGCCGATCCGAAGGCGCTCAAGGCCGAACTCGAGAAGATCGCCGCCGAAGTGAAGACGGCCTCCGGCGCGCCGGTTGCCGACAGCGTCGCCTATGAGGCGGCGAGAATCCTGACCGACGCTCCGGAAAGCTGGAAGAAGGCCAGCGAGATCCTGACCGTCGGGCTGTCTGCGACGGAGTGAGCCATGGGCGCTCCCCGGGCGATCGCGCTCGCAGCCATGGCTTGCGCCGTCCTGCCGGCCGTGGCCTTCGCACGATGCGAGGGCCACGTGCCGCAGCCGAAGCCGCAGAACACCTTTCCCCAGGACGTCGGCCGCTCCTTCGACCGGATCGTCGAGGAGGGCTGGATCGAGTTCGCGGTCTACGAGGATTTCGCGCCCTGGTCCTATGAGGAGAAGGGGCGTGCGCGCGGGGTCGATGTGGAGATCGGCCGGCTCATTGCCGCCGCACTCGGGGTCGAGGCCCGTTTCCGCCTCGTCCAGGCGGGCGAGACGCTCGACGCCGACCTCCTCAACTATGTCTGGAAGGGCGCCGTGATCGGCGGCCATGTCAGCGACGTGATGCTGCATGTCCCCTATGACAGCGACTATGCCTGCCGGATCGAGCAGGTGACCTTCACCGGCCAATATGCCCGGGAGGCGATCGCCATTGCCTATGACAGGACCGATTATCCCGAGGAGGCGCCCACACCGCCCTTCTTCCGCTTCGACACGGTGGCGGTGGAAAACGACTCGATCTCCGACTTCCATCTGACGTCACTTCTCGGCCCGGTCGACAAGATCCGCCGCTATCGCAGCACCGCGCTTGCCGTGGACGCGCTCGCGAGCGGGGAGACCATGGCCGCCATGGGCCCGCGGGCAGAGCTTCAGGCGGGCATTGCCGCCCATCCGGAGGCGGCGCTCGCTCTTCACGAGCCGCCGCTCGTCGGTCTGGCGCGCGGCAAGTGGACCTTGGGCGTCGGCGTGAACTTCCAGCACAAGGACCTCGCCTATGCGGTCGACGACGCGATCGCCGCGGCGCTCGCCGACGGCCGGATCGCCGCGATTTTCAAGGCTGGGGGCCTGACCTTCGAGCCTCCGGTGCGATAGAGCGGGACGCGCTCAATCGCGTTCGCGCCACCGCTCTATCTGCTTGTTTCTGCCGCATTTGCGCGACGCCAGGTGATTCCACCTGGCTGCAAAATGCTTCAGTTGCCGGACCTCGCCTGATTTGCAACGGCGGGACGGGCTGATATGTTCCTCGTCTGTTCCCGATCGAGTCGCGTGAATGCCCATCCCGCGCTGGCCGTCGGTGCAATGAAGCGGGGAACCATGAGCGCAGCCTATCTCGAGAAGCTGAACGACCGGCAGCGCGACGCCGTCGAGCATGGCATCGGCCTGCCGGAGGGGAAGATCGGCGGGCCGCTGCTGATCATCGCCGGCGCCGGGTCCGGCAAGACCAACACGCTCGCCCACCGCGTCGCCCACCTGATCGTCAACGGCGCCGATCCGCGACGGATCCTGCTGATGACCTTCTCGCGCCGCGCCGCCGCCGAGATGGGCCGGCGCGTCGAGCGCATCTGCCGGCAGGTGCTCGGTGAAAGGGCCGGGGTCATGGCGGACGCGCTCGCCTGGGCGGGCACCTTCCACGGCATCGGGGCGAGATTGCTGCGCGACTACGCCCCAGAGATCGGCATCGATCCGGACTTCACGATCCACGACCGCGAAGATTCGGCCGACCTGATGAACATCGTCCGGCACGAGCTCGGCTTCTCGAAGACGGAGAGCCGCTTCCCCACGAAGGGAACCTGCCTGGCGATCTATTCGCGCGCCGTGAATTCGCAGCAACCGCTCGACGAGGTACTGCGAACCGGCTTTCCGTGGTGCGCGTCCTGGGAAAAGCAGTTGCGCGAGCTCTACGCCTCCTATGTCGATGCCAAGCAGGCGCAGAACGTCCTCGATTACGACGACCTCCTGCTCTACTGGGCGCAGATGGTCGGCGAGCCGGTGATTGCCGGGGAAATCGGCGGCCGCTTCGACCATGTGCTCGTCGACGAATATCAGGACACCAACCGCCTGCAGGCGGCGATCCTGACGGCGCTGAAGCCGGACGGCCGCGGGCTCACCGTCGTCGGCGACGACGCGCAGTCGATCTATTCCTTCCGCGCCGCGACCGTGCGCAACATCCTCGATTTTCCGGCGACGTTCACGCCGGCGGCGGACATCATCACGCTCGAGCGGAACTACCGCTCGACTCAGCCGATCCTGGCGGCCGCCAACGGCGTCATCGAGCTTGCCCGCGAGCGCTTCACCAAGAACCTCTGGACCGAGCGCCAGTCGGCCGAGCGGCCGCGGCTGGTGACGGTGCGCGATGAAGCCGATCAGGCCAACTATATCGTCGAGCAGGTTCTGGAAAACCGCGAGGGCGGCATGCGCCTGAAAGAACAGGCGGTGCTCTTCCGCACCTCCCACCACAGCGGCACGCTCGAGGTGGAACTGACCCGCCGCAACATTCCGTTCGTCAAGTTCGGCGGCCTCAAATTCCTGGACAGCGCCCATGTCAAGGACCTGCTCGCGGCGCTGCGCTTTGCCCAGAACCCGCGCGACCGCGTCGCCGGCTTCCGGCTGATGCAGCTTCTGCCCGGTGTCGGGCCGCAGACGGCCGGTCGGGTGCTCGATGCGATGGCCGCCGATCCCGAACCCTTGACGGCGCTCGCCGAAATCCCAGCACCGCCGCGCGCGGGCGACAACTGGACCGCCTTCATCGACATGCTTCAAAGCGTGCGGACGGGAAAGGCCGGCTGGCCGGCGGAGATCGGCGCGGCGCGCGCGTGGTACGAACCGCATCTCCACCGCATCCACGAGGACGCGGAGGTCCGCAAGGCCGATCTGCTGCAGCTCGAGCAGATCGCCGCCGGCTACCCGTCACGCGAGCGGTTCCTGACCGAGCTCACCCTCGATCCGCCGGACGCGACCAGCGATCAGGCGGGCGTGCCGCTTCTCGACGAGGATTATCTCATTCTGTCGACCATCCATTCGGCCAAGGGCCAGGAATGGAAGTCGGTCTTCATGCTCAACTGCGTCGACGGCTGCATCCCGTCCGATCTCGGCGTCGGGTCGACGGCGGAAATCGAGGAGGAGCGCCGCCTACTCTATGTCGCGATGACGCGTGCCAGGGACAGCCTGCACCTCGTCACGCCGCAGCGGTTTTTCACGCATGGGCAGAACGCCGCCGGCGATCGCCACGTCTATGCGTCGCGAAGCCGCTTCATCCCGGCGACGCTTCTGCAGTTCTTCGAATGCGCGGCCTGGCCGGCCGTGAAGCCGGCGGTCGCCGGCGCGCGCGAGGGGCGAGCGATGCGCGTCGACGTCGGCGCCCGCATGCGCGGCATGTGGCGGTAATCGGCCGAGCCCCGCGCGCGCGGGCTCCCCGGCGTCATTCCTCCGCATAGACGGAGGCTGCCTTGCCGTCCTTCGGGACGGTGTAGATCACGAACTTCCCTGTCTTGGTGCCCGCCATGCCGGGCGAACCCATCGGCATTCCCGGGAGCGTGATGCCGGCGATCGCCGGCTTCTCGCCGATGAGCTTGCGCACGACGTTCACCGGCACATGGCCGTCGACCACGTAGCGGTCGATGAACATGGTGTGGCAGCCCTGCATGCCTTCCGGCACGCCGGCCTTGCGGCTGATCGCGGCAAGCTCATCCGTGGGCTTCACCTCCACGTTGAAGCCGTTCTCGCGGAGATAGGCGGCATAGCCCTCGCAGCAGCCGCATTCCGGGTCCTTGTAGAGCGTCGCCTCAAGCGGCTCGGCGAAGGCCGGCGCGGCGAGCGCGATGAAAGCGGCGACACTGGCGAAGCGGCTGCCCAGGCGGAAGGTGCGGTTCATTTCAGCGTCTCCTCGAATAGCTCGGCATCGACTGTAGCATAGCGCCGCCGGACGATCTTTGCGGCCGTGCAATCGCCGTTCAACAAGCTTTGATCAGGCCGGAGCCTGCGGGGTCTGGTCCGCGAGAAAACGCGCTCTACAATCATCGGGATCAACCGAGGGAAATCCATGACGGAATACCAGATCCGCCGCCGCTCTTTCCTGACGCTCGCTGCCGGAACGGCGGTGCTTGGGCTGGCGGGTTGCACCACGGCTCCGAGAAGTTCGCGCACGGAATACGTCGCGCCGGCACCCTATGCCTACGGCGCGAACCAGATGCTCGCGGAAATGTACGGCGAGCGCCCGATGGAGCCTTATCCCCTGCCGGCGATCCCTTACGAAAAGATCGATCCCCGTTTCTATCGCCAGCTCGTGCCCGATCCGACGGGCGAGCGGCCGGGCACGCTCGTCGTCGACGTCGGCAACCACTTTCTCTATCTCGTCCAGGAGAACGGCCAGGCGATGCGCTACGGCGTCGGTCTCGGCCGCGCCGGTTTCGAGTGGGCGGGCCGCGGCGTCATCCAGTACAAGCGGGAATGGCCGCGCTGGAACCCTCCGGACGAGATGGTGGCGCGGCAGCCGGAACTGGAACCATACAGCATTGCCAGCGGCGGCATGGAGCCCGGCCTCACCAACCCGCTCGGCGCCCGTGCCCTCTATATCTTCCAGAACGGGGAAGACACGCTCTACCGCATCCATGGATCGCCGGAATGGTGGACGATCGGCCAATCGGTCTCGTCCGGCTGTGTCCGGATGATCAACCAGGATGTCATCGACCTCTACGGTCGCGTGCCCAACGGCACGCCGATCGTCGTGACCAACCTCTCGGCCGGAATGCCGGTGCAATCGTAATTCGGGAAATTCGGTCCATCAGATCGTGCTGCTCGCGCGCATCGCGTCCGCTGACTGGCGAACGACGTCGGAAATCTGCAGCAGTTGCTTGGCCAGGGGGTTTGTCCTGCGCCAGATCATGCCGATCGTCCGCGAGGGCTGCGGATGCTTGAAGCGCGCGACGGACACCGATGCGGAGCGCGTTTCCACCGCCACGGCCATTTCCGGGATGAGCGTGACGCCAATGCCGGCGCCGACCATCTGCACCAGCGTCGAGAGCGAGCTGCCGTCCATCAGCTCGCGCGGCTGCACCGAGCGCATATTGCAGAACGACAGGGCCTGCTCGCGAAAGCAATGCCCTTCTTCGAGGAGCAGCAGCCGCATTTCCCGCAGCGCTTCACGATTGGGCACCGGCTTTCCCTCGTCCTCGCTCGGCCGGACGAGCACGAAATCTTCTTCGAACAGGGCGACCTCGGCGAGGGAAGGCTCCGATATCGGCAAGGCGACGATTGCCGTATCGAGCCGACCTTCCACCAGCTCCTCGACCAGCTTCGACGTCAGCGTCTCGCGCACGTTTATCTCGACGCCGCCATACATGCGGGTGAGATTGCCGATGATGGCGGGCAGCAGGTAGGGGGCGACGGTCGGGATGATGCCGATTCGGAGCCGCCCCGCCAGCCGCTCCCGCGAGGCGCGCGCCAGGTCTCCCAGCTCGTCGACGGACCGCAGGATGTCGCGGACGCGTAGCACGAACACTTCTCCGAAGCCGGTGAGCCGGACCTGACGGGCGCCGCGTTCAAAGAGCTCGGTGCCGAGCGATTCTTCCAGTTCCCTGATCTGCATCGACAAGGCGGGTTGGGAGATCGCGCAGGCATCGGCCGCCCGGCCGAAGTGGCCATGCCGCGCCACGGCCTCGAAATAACGAAGCTGCTTGAGGGTCAGGTTTGCCATCAGATTTCCTTATCGCGCCTATCAGTAAATCCAACTTAAACTAATTGACGGCTGTTGGTACAGTGCCCGCAGCCGTGAGGGGAATGACAAATTCCCCGACGGCTGGCAGGGGACGGATTGCCGCTGCGCCAGTGGCTTCAGCACGCTTTTCCAAAAGAGGCGGAGACAAGCACAATTTCCATATGGCAGGCGCTCCGTCATCGCGCCGCCATGAACCCGGATCACTTTCCAGAGCGGAACGCCGTTCCTCTGGACATTACAAATCTCGAAAGCATTCAAGGGGAGATCGATATGGACGCCAAAGCCGACAGCACGGGCAAATGCCCTGTCATGCACGGACCGCGCGGCACCACCAACCGCGACTGGTGGCCGAACCAGCTGAACCTCAAGGTCCTTCACCAGAACTCGGCGCTTTCCGATCCGATGGGCTCGGCGTTCGACTATGCCGAGGCGTTCAAGAAGCTCGACCTCAATGCCGTCAAGCAGGACCTTTATGCCCTGATGACGGACAGCCAGGACTGGTGGCCGGCCGACTTCGGTCACTACGGCCCGCTGTTCATCCGCATGGCATGGCACAGCGCGGGCACCTACCGCACCGGCGACGGGCGGGGCGGTGCGTCCTCGGGCACCCAGCGCTTTGCGCCGCTCAACAGCTGGCCGGACAACGCCAACCTCGACAAGGCGCGCCGGCTGCTCTGGCCGATCAAGCAGAAATACGGCAACCGGATCTCCTGGGCCGACCTGATGATTCTCGCCGGCAACTGCGCTCTCGAGTCGATGGGCTTCAAGACTTTCGGCTTCGGCGGCGGGCGTGCCGACGTCTGGGAACCCGAGGAAGACATCTACTGGGGAACCGAGGGCGAATGGCTGGCCGACAAGCGCTACAGCGGCGATCGCGAGCTCGAGAACCCGCTGGCCGCCGTCCAGATGGGCCTGATCTACGTGAATCCGGAAGGGCCGAACGGCAACCCGGATCCGCTCGCCGCCGCGCGGGACATTCGCGAGACCTTCGCGCGCATGGCCATGAATGACGAGGAAACGGTCGCGCTCATCGCCGGCGGCCACACCTTCGGCAAGACGCACGGCGCCGGCGCCGCATCGCATGTGGGCCCGGAACCGGAAGGCGCCGGCATCGAGGAGCAGGGCCTCGGCTGGACCAGCAGCTATGGCAGCGGCAGGGGCGGCGACACGATCACCAGCGGCCTGGAAGTCACCTGGACCTCGACGCCGACGAAGTGGAGCAACAACTTCTTCTGGAACCTGTTCGGCTATGAATGGGAACTGACTACGAGCCCGGCCGGCGCCCATCAGTGGAAGCCGAAGCATGGTGCGGGTGCCGGCACGGTGCCGGACGCGCATGACGCGTCGAAGCGCCACGCGCCGGCGATGCTGACGACGGACCTGGCGCTCCGCTTCGATCCCGCCTACGAGAAGATCGCACGGCGCTTCTACGAGAACCCGGACCAGTTCGCCGACGCCTTCGCCCGCGCGTGGTTCAAGCTGACCCACCGCGACATGGGGCCGAAGGTGCGTTATCTCGGCCCGGAAGTGCCGGCGGAGGATCTGATCTGGCAGGATCCGGTTCCCGCCGCCGATCACCCGCTGATCGACGCGAAGGACGTTGCCGAGCTCAAGGCGAGGATCCTCGCCTCCGGCCTGTCGATCGCCGAGCTCGTCTCGACGGCCTGGGCCTCGGCATCGACCTTCCGCGGCTCGGACAAGCGCGGCGGCGCCAACGGGGCGCGCATCCGCCTCGAGCCCCAGAGGGGCTGGGACGTCAATGAGCCGGCGCAACTCGCAAAAGTGGTCGAAGTCCTCGAGGGCATCCAGAAGGCCTTCAACGCCGAGCAGACCGGCGGCAAAAAGGTGTCGCTCGCCGACCTGATCGTGCTCGGCGGCGCCGCCGCGGTGGAAAAGGCCGCGAAGGCTGCCGGCCACGACGTCGAGGTTCCGTTCGTGCCGGGCCGCACGGACGCCTCCCAGGAGCAGACCGACATCGAGTCCTTTGCCGTTCTCGAGCCGATCGCCGACGGGTTCCGCAATTACCAGAAGGCTCGGTACTCGCTTTCGACGGAGGAACTGCTCATCGACCGGGCACAACTCATGACGCTCACCGCGCCGGAGATGACGGTCCTGGTCGGCGGCCTGCGCGTCCTTGGCGCGAATCACGGCGGCACGGCGCACGGCGTCTTCACCGATCGCGCCGGCACGCTCAGCAACGACTTCTTCGTCAACCTGCTCGACATGGGCACCGCCTGGAAGGCGGTCTCGGACGCCCAGGAAGTCTTCGAAGGGCGTGACCGGAAGACAGGCGACGTGAAATGGACGGCCACCCGCGCCGACCTCGTCTTCGGCTCGAACTCCCAGCTCCGGGCGATCGCGGAAGTCTACGGGCAGGAGGATTCCCGCGAGAAGTTCGTGCGCGATTTCGTGGCGGCCTGGAACAAGGTGATGAACGCCGACCGCTTCGACCTCGCCCGGGCCTAGTTGAACCCGCGGGGAGGCTGACCCAGCCGCCCCGCGGTACACATACGCAACGCCGCGCGTCTGACCGGACGCGCGGCGTTGAGCCGGCTTTGGCCAGCCGCCCGGTTTCCCGGCGGTGCGGGCCCGTCAACGGGCGGAAGCGGCAAGCGCGGCCTTGATCCGCTCGTCGGCCTTCTTCGGCAGTTTCACCGCGCTTACGGCTTCGACCGTCGCCGGCACGTCGCCCACCTGGATCAGCGCCACCATCCCCATCGAGAAATGCGGCGAGCACTTGACCCCGTAGAGGCCGGGAACGGTGACGGTCATCACATATTCCTCGTTGACCTTGCTTTTGAACTTCTCCACGCCGTCCGGCAGCATGCCCTTGATCGACTCGACATTGTGGCCCTTGTCGACGGGCACGAAGCGGATGGTGTCGCCGGGCGCGGCCTTGACGAGAGCCGGTTCGAAGACCATGGCGCCGCTCTCTCCCTTGTTCAGCATCTTCACCTGATGTTCCCCGGCATTGACTCCGCCGGCCATGAGCATCATCGCGGCAGCGATCCCAAACTTCTTCAGCATTGGCTTCTCCCCATAAGGTTCCGAACTGCTGGAAAGGAAACATCGGAAGGCGGGGACGGACAATGCGACCTTGGTGCCGGTCCGGAGCATTGGCGCGAACGCATGTGAGCGCATCCCGCTCTAGCGTCCGCCGGCGACGAAGGCCTCCAGCGCCTCGGCATCGATGGGCTTGTACATGATTTCGACGTCGGCGGCGGCGCAGGCCTCGCGCACGCCCGGCGTGCGGTCGGCGGTGATGATCCTTGCCGGCCGGTCGCCGTGCCGGGCCCGGAGGGCGATCAGCGTCTCGATGCCGGTCAATCCGTCGCCGAGCTGCTGGTCGATCAGATAAAGGTCGGGCACGATGCCCATCTCCTCCACCAGCTCCAGTGCCTCCTCGCCGCTTGCGACCTCCAGCACGGTGACGCCGCGCCGTTCGAGGTGCAGGCTCATGGCATGGCGCAGCTCCTCGTCGTTCTCAACGAGCAGCGCGATCCGGTCGCTGCCGTCGGCCATGGGGCCATCCTCGGCGGTCTCGCTGCAGCTGTAGCTGGCGGCGGCGCGGGCGGGGGCGCGTTCCAGTTCGACGGCAAAGCAGGTGCCGCGCCCCGGCGTCGAGCTCAGCGTCAGGCGATGATCGAGCAGCGCGCAGGCGCGCTCCACGATCGCCAGCCCGAGCCCCAGGCCCTCGGATGCGGAGGCCGAGGCGTTCAGCCGGTGGAATTCGCGAAAGATCGCGCGCTGGTCCTCCGCGGCAATACCGGGGCCGGTGTCGTGCACTTCGATGCGCACGGCCCCGGGCAGCCGCCGGGTTCCGACGAGCACGCGTCCGGTGCGGGTGTAGCGGATCGCGTTGCTGATGAGATTTTGCAGGATGCGCCTGAGATAGGCCGGGTCGCTGAAGACCGTCAGCGTGCAGGGGAGGATGGCAAGCTTCAATCCCTTGCGTTCCGCCATGGGGGCGAATTCGTCGGTAAGCTGGGCGATGAGCGGCGCAAGCCGCACCGGCGATCGCTCGACGACCGCCTCGTCCAGCCGCGAGATGTCGAGCAGGGCCCCGAGGATGGCCTCGACGCTCGCCAGTGCCTTGTGCGCCTTGTCGAGGGTGCCGCCGGCGTGTTCGTCCGCCACTTCGTCGCGGGCCGATGCGACGAAGAGCTTGGCGGCGGAGAGCGGCTGGAGAAGGTCGTGGCTCGCCGCCGCAACGAAGCGGGCGCGGGTGGAGTTGGCGCGCTCGGCATCGGCGAGCGCGGCGCGCAGATCCTCGGTGCGGGCGGCCACTCGCGCCTCGAGCGAGGCATTGGCGCGCTGCATCGCCTGGATCGCCAGCCGTTCGCGCGTCACGTCGCTGAAGGACATCACGAAGCCCCTGTCCGGGGTCTCCTCGGCAAAGGCCACGAGGATCATGCCCGAGGCGCGGCGGACCTCCAGAAACAGCGGCGGGCGCGGGGTCCTCTGGACGGCCCAGGTGGCAAGATCGGACGACATGACATCGCCGATGAGCTCGCTGTCGCGGCGGATCCAGCGCTGCAGCGTGTCGAAGCCGGCGCCGGTGCGCAGGACGGTCACGGGAATGTCGAGCAGCAGGCGGAGCCGTTCGTTCCAGCCGACCAGCCGGCCGGCGGCGTCGAAGATGCAGATGCCCTGGTTGATGTGCTCGAGCGTCGCGCGGATCAGCCGCGCCTGGTCGTCCAGCATCCTGCCGCGCTCGGTCCGCTCCATGCGGATGATGTCCGTCACGTCGGTCTGAAGAACGACCGTGCCGCCTTCGGAGGTGCGCTGCTCGCTGATCTGCAGCCAGCGGTCGCCGGCAAGGGCGACGGTGAAGACGCTGCGCATCCGGTGACGCTGCATCCGCTTCGCCGTCCAGCCGGCCGGCGTCTCGCTTTCCGGCAAGGCGAGAAAGCGCGAGCGGCTTGCCGCTTCGATGTAGTCCGCGAACGGCAGGCCCGGACGAAGGACGGCACGCACGTCCTCAAGGTCGCGGCAGAAGCGCGAATTGTACATCACCAGGTTTTCGGCGGCGTCGAAGAGCGCAAAACCCTCCTCCACCGCCTCGATGGCGTCGGCGAGGTTCCGGCGGGCTTCGGCGAGCCGCGCATTGGTGTCGCTCAGGACCTTCAGCGTCGCTTCGAGATCGCATGTGCGCTGGCGGACCCGCTCTTCGAGCATCGCCGCACGCTGGAACTGCTCATAGGCCGCGCCGCGGTCACCGGATGCCTGCTCGACCTGGCGCATCAGCACTTCGGCGATGGTCAGAAGTTTCTCGGTGTTGCGCTCGGGGCTGTCGCCGGCATCGATCAGCGAATCGGAGATGCGTGTCATCAGGGAACCTTTTCGGCGAGCACCGTGCCCGGCGGATAGATGGCGACGCCCGTCATCGTCTGGTTGACGTGCATCGGGCCGAATTGCTCGCCGTAGGTCGAGAAGCCGACGACGCCGTAGCGGCGCAGCAGGTCGGAGACGTGTCCGCTCACCTGCTTCTGCTCGGCCTCCAGCCGCCGCAGGATGCAGTCGAAGGCGAGGATCGCCGCCGGGCGTTCCGGCCTGCACAGCCGGGCGAGTTCGCGGCCGAGGTGGTCGACCATGTCCGCCGGTTCCGCGATCGTCAGCACGACCCCCTCGTCGATGGCGGAGAAGAAGACGAGATCGCCGTTTTCGGCCACCTGCCTTATGGCGCGCACGTGGTGGCGCGCACCCATGCGGACGGCGACCGGATGCGCGGCGAAGGTGAAGGGGCCGAGTTGTTGCGGATCCTTGCCGAGAAGACGGGCGTATTCGCGCGCCGCCGGTTCGGCGTTGATCTGGCGGACGATGCGGCGGCGCGGATCGGCCTCGGTGACGACCATGCGCGTTTCGGTCGGAATAAGGTGATCGAAATTGAAGACCCGGATCGGACATTGCGTGCGCACCAGCGCCAGCACCGCGATGTCCCGCGCCAGCCGCTCGCCGTCGAGCACGAAGGTCTGGCCGAAGCGCGCGCCATCGCCGGCCGACCCTCCGAGCATGGGCGTCGCTCCTAGGCCGGCGGCAAGCGCCGAGGTGAGCTCGTCCTCCTTCTGCGACAGCCCGTCGACGAGCAGCATGGCGAATTCATGAGGCAGTTCGGGGTGACGCTGGGCCATGTCGGCGCGGCGGCGCACGAGGTCGGCGGCGAGAGCGGGGGGATCGAGCCGCGTCAGGTCGGAGACGGTCAGCGTATCGACGCGGAAATAGCGCGACGGCAGCGCGAGCGCGACGATCGTTCCCTCGTCGTAGCCAGCATCGGAAATCTCGCCGGCCGTGGTGCAGCCGATGACGGGGACGCCGTCGAAGACCCGCGCCGCCTCCCCGGGCAGGCGCTCGAGGTCGCCGGCGGGCGAGACGAACAGCATGACGAGCGCGAAGGGTCCTCGTCCCAAGCGCTGCGCCAGAATTTCCATGGGCCTGGGTTCGTTCGCGCCGACGCTCGCGTGCGGAACGATCGTCTCGCGCTGAAGACCACCGGATATCCTCATGGCCCGTTCCTCCCGGCACTACAGTAAAACCGCAATCGGTCCGGAATCCAGCTTTCCCGCCGAGGTCAATCCTCCAGCGCCAATGCCGCGAAGCTCGCTTCTTGCGCAAACAGCACCGCCTGCATCCGCGTCTGGACGCCGAGCTTGCGCATGATGGCGGTGACATGCGCCTTCACGGTCGTCTCGGCGATCGAAAGCTCGTAGGCGATCTGCTTGTTCATGAGGCCGGCGCAGACGAGCTGCAGGATCTTCGCCTGCTGGCGCGTCAGCAGCGCCAGTCGCGCGACCGCCTCGTCCGACAGGGAGGCGCCGCCCGGCTCCAGGGCCATCTGCGGCGCGTAGACCTCGCCCCGTGCGATCGCCGCGAAGGCGGCGCGGAATTCGTCGCGATTGGCGTGCTTGGGAACGAAGCCGTTGATGCCGGCCTTGAGGAGTGCGCGGACGACCTTCAGCTCGTCCAGCGACGAGACGACGACGATCGGTGTTTTCGGTGCGGCTTGCCTCAGGCGCACGACGCCGTCGAGGCCGTTGACGTCCGGCAGGTTGAGGTCGAGCACGATGACATCGGGCGGGGCCTCCCGATCCAGGCGGGAGAGGGCGGCATCGAGCGTGCCGACGGAATCGACGGAATGGATGCCGACCGGCCCCGTCAGCGTCATCGCAAGCGCATCGCAGAACAGCGGATGGTCGTCGACGATCAGTGCCGATCGCAGTTCGACAGGGTCGAACAGCGGCCGCACCGGCACGTTCGTGTGCGTTCCCGGGGAAGAGTGGCGGATTATGATCATCTCGAGTCTCCGCGCGTTCTGCTGTCTTTTCCTATGGCCCTACGAACCGCGAAGGGCCGGGCTTCCAAGCCCGGCCCCCCATGCTACTGGACCGATGCCAGCTGCTTGGGCAGACGGAAGGTCCATACCATACCGCCTTGGTTGAGGTAATTCACCTTCTTTGCCACTTCGCCGCCCCAGAGCGGAACGGCGCCGCCCCAGCCGGAGATCACCGACACATATTGCTCGCCGTCCTGTTCCCAGGTGATGGGCTGGCCGACGACGCCGGACCCGGTCTGGAAGGTCCAGAGCACTTCGCCGGTCTCGTCGTCGAGCGCCTTGAACTCACCCTCGGGCGTCCCGACGAAGACGAGGCCGCCGGCGGTCGTCATCACGCCGCCCCACAGCGGCGCGCTGTTCTTGTACTCCCATTTGATCTCGCCGGTATTCGGGTCGATCGCCTTCAGCGAGCCGATATGGTCCTCGAACAGCGGCTTGATGGTGAAGCCCGCGCCGAGATAGGCGGCACCCTTCTTGTAGGAGATCGGTTCGTTCCAGATGTCCATGCCCCACTCGTTGGAGGGCACGTAGAAGAGCTCCGTCTTGTGGCTGTAGGCCATCGGCATCCAGTTCTTGCCGCCGAGGAAGGAGGGTACCGCAAAGACCTGCTGCCCCTTGCCGCCGTCGGCGGCCGCGGAGGGATCGCCCGGGCGGTTCTCCTCGACGTAGATCGGCCGGCCGTTCTTATCGATACCCTTCGCCCAGCTGATGTTCTTGACGAAAGGATAGGCGGCCACGAACTTGCCGTCCTCGCGGTTGAGGACATAGAAGAAGCCGTTGCGGTCGGCGGTCGCGAAACGCTTCGTGCCGTCCTTGCCGATGAAGGGCACGACTTCGTTGACGCCGTCGAAATCCCAGCCCTCCCTCGGCGTGGTCTGGAAGTGCCACTTGATCTCGCCGTTCTCGGGATCGATGCCGAGGCGGCTCGCCGCGTAGAGGTTGTCGCCCTTGTTGCCCTCGACTGGCTTGCCGGCATTGCGCAGGTGGCTGTTCCAGGGAGCGGGGTTGCCGGTGCCGAAGACCAGGGTGTTGGTGTCGGCATCGTAGGAGCCGCCGAGCCAGGTGGCGCCGCCGCCGGTCTTCCAGAGGTCGCCCGGCCAGGTCGCGTTCAGCGTCCCGGTCATCGTGCTTTCCTTGCCCTTGTAGGTCCCCATGTGCCCTTCGATGACGGGGCGGGTCCATACCATTTCGCCGGTCTTGGCGTCGCGGGCCTGAACCTCGCCGACGACGCCGAACTCGCCGCCGGAATTGCCGGTGATGACGAGGCCGTTCACGATCAAGGGCGCCGCCGTATAGCTGTAGCCCTCCTTGTAGTTGGCGATCTTCTTGTTCCAGACCACATCGCCCGTCTTGCGGTTCAGCGCGACGAGACGGGCGTCGAGCGTGCCGAAATAGATGTTGTCGCCGTAGATCGCCGCACCCCGGTTGACCACGTCGCAGCAGGGCAGGATGCCCTCGGGCAGGCGCGCGTCGAACTGCCAGAGCTCCTTGCCGGTCTTGATGTCGATCGCGAAAAGCCGGCTGTAGGA
Organism: Sinorhizobium saheli; assembly: GCF_001651875.1. Taxonomy (GTDB): domain Bacteria; phylum Pseudomonadota; class Alphaproteobacteria; order Rhizobiales; family Rhizobiaceae; genus Sinorhizobium; species Sinorhizobium saheli. The sequence continues at coordinate 34,994 of NZ_LNQB01000067.1, read as the reverse complement.
GGCGGTGACGTACATCACGCCGTCATAGACGATCGGCTGGCTTTCCTGCCCGCGCTGCTTTTCACCGCCAAGGCTGAAGGCCCAGGCCGGCACGAGATTCTTGACGTTGGTCTTGTTGAGCGTTTCGAGCGGGGAGAAGCGCTGCAGCCCCCGTCCCATGCCGTTCGTCAGCACATCGCCGACCGTGGTGGCGTCGTTGGCGAGGTCTTCCTCCGTGACCCCCGCCTCGGCCAGTCCCGCCAGTGACAGGACCGTCACGGCAGTCAGCATCAATCTGTTCATATCCATCTCCTTCCCTCGCTTGCGTGAGCCGCAACCGTCTGGCGGGGCTCATCATCCTCCGGCGGCGAAGGCGCCGATATTGCACCTTGGTCGTAATGCCGGGTATGCCCGCAGGGGGCGCTCCGGCCGCGCGACGGCGGTCAGACCATGGTCCTAGGACGATTGGACGAATGTCGGGGCGCGACGAGGAAAAGGTCCGACTTGGCGCGATGAACAAGGCCCATGAGTTGACGGCCGGACCCCACCGTGGGCATGGTGGTGGCAGTGAACCGACGCGCCTTTGCAACGACGCGCCTTTGCGATGAATCCGGGATGAAACTCCGCCGTTGCCCGCCAAGCATATTTCCAAGGGGACCACGATGACCACGCGTCGAATGTTCGTTTCGGCACTGTGCACCGCATCGCTCGGCTTGGTCGCCGCGACCCTTCCTTACAAGATCACCCTGTCCGGCGCGGCCTTCGAGCTTGCCGCCAACTCCGCGCTCGCGAAGAACGGCGGCAACGGTAACGGCGGCGGCAATGGCAACGGCGGCGGCAACGGCAATGGCGGCGGAAACGGCAACGGCAGGGGCGGCAACGGTTCGAGCGGCGGCAACGCTAACAGCGGCTCGGGCAGCGCGAGCAAAAGCTCGACCATCGACGGCAGCTATGCGCCGCTGAAGGTCCGCCACGTCGACGGAATCAGCGAAGAGATCAGGGACGGCCGCTATATCATGAAGGATTCGCGGGGGCGCACCATCGTGAACCGCCGCGCGACTTCGAAGGATGAGAAACGGCTTCAGGCCCTCACTGACTGACGCCGCGCCGCTCCTGCGCGTCCCGCAGGACCATGGCGGCCTCCGTCCGGTTGGCGACATCGAGTTTCGCCATGATCTGCGTCATGTGATGCTTGACGGTCTTCTCATGAAGGTCGAGCTTGCGGGCCACCTGCTTGTTGCTCATGCCTGAGGCCACGAGGCCGAGGACCTCGCGCTCCCGGGCGGTCAGGTCTTCGATGGCGTCGGATTTCGGCGGTGTGGCGACCGGGCGGCTGGAGAGCAGCTTGGCGGAGAGCGTCGGGGCGACGTAGCTCTCCCCGGCGGCCACGGCGCGAATGACGTCGGCGAGCGCCTTCGATCCGACCCCCTTGAGAACATAGCCCTTCGCGCCGCCCTGCAGCGCCGCCGTGACGTCGTCGCCGGCCTCGGAGACGGTGAGCATGACGATCTTCTGCGCCGGCGCGATATCGAGGATGCGCGGCACCGCCTCCAGTCCGCCGCCGGGCATGGAAATGTCGAGCAGCAGCACGTCCGGGCCGAGGTGCTCGGCGATACGGATCGCGTCGTCGCGCGAGCCTCCTTCCGCCACGATCTCGAAGCCGTCGATCTCCGAGAGGCTTCGCGTCACCCCCTCCCGGAAGAGCGGATGGTCGTCGATCACCGCCACGCGTATTCTCGTCATGCCTCACCAACCTCCTTGATGCCGAGCGACATGCGGACGACGGTGCCGGGAGCGGCGCCGTCGATCTCGAATGTCCCTCCGAGACTTTCTATCCGTTCTCTCAGACCGGCAAGCCCGATGCTCGTGGGTCGTATCTCGCTGAGGTCGAAGCCCGGCCCGCCATCGCCAACCTCGATCCGCACCCTGTCGCCGTCGACGCTCTGCACGACCCGTTGCCCGACGCCGCCACCGTGGCGGTAGGCGTTGTTGAGCGCCTCCTGGACGAAGCGGTATATGCAGATCTTTGCCGATGGCGGAAGCCGCTCCGGCGGATCGGACAGCGACAAATCCACCGCCGATCCGGTGCGCTGCCTGTGGGCGTGAACGCAGCGCTCGAGGATCTCGGCGAGGCTCGCCGTCTCGATCTGCGGCAGGACGAGACCGCTGCATATCGTCCTGATTTCGTGCATCGCCTCGTCGAGGCTGGCCTTGATGGCGGCGATCTCGCGCTCGCGCGCGGCCATGGACGTCGACGGCCGGGTCAGCAGATCGCTGTCCAGCCGCAACGATGCATAGGCTACGAGCTGTGCCGGGCCATCATGCAGGTCGGCGCCGATCCGCCGCAGCATCTTCTCGTTGAGCGCCGTCGCCCGTTGCGAAGCCTGCTGCAGTCGGCTGCGGAGCGTCTCGTTCTGCGACAGCAGCGCCGAAAGCTCGTCGACGCGCTGCTTGAGGGCAAGGCGCTGCTTTTCGATGGTTCTGCCGCCCCGCATGACGATCGCCGAGAGGGCGACGAAGAAGGCCAGCGTGAACGCCGCGACTGCGAACCAGGTCAAAAGGCGGGCGCGGTGGAGACTGTCCTCGAAGTCGTAGGCAACTTCATGGAACTCGGAAACGGCGACGACCTGTCCCGACCACGGCTGCAGCACCGGATTGTAGATCCGGAGGAGCGGCGTCTCCGTGGTTTCGTCCGCTTCATCCCCCGGGTCGCCGACCGGCTTGAAGCGGGCGACCATCTTGCCGTCGAACGCCGTCTTCAGCTCGTCGTTGACCGCGACGCGCTTGCCGACCATCTCCGCATCGTTCGAATAGAGAACGGTGCCGTCGGCGCGCCACAGGCGAAATGCCAGCAGGCGGTTGCCGAGCGCGCCCTGTCCGAGCGTCTCGTCGAGCGCGCGCGCGACGGCATCGTCGAGAACGCGCGTCGTCTGCATGTCGGGCAGCAGCGGCGCGATGACGCTATCGACATAGAGTGCGGTCGTTGCCGCCGAATTGCGGGTGACCGCGTCTTCTATGAGGCTGGTGACGAATGCGCCGACTGCCACCATGGCCGACGCCGCGACGATGCCGCCGGCGAGCAGGAACTGCTTTGCCAACGGCTGTCCATTCCATCGGTCGATCAGGTCTCGGGCGCGCACGGAAATCTCGGAAATGTCCGCTCGATTCACTGCGGCACATGGTTGGTTTTGACGGCGATAAACTACCGCTCGCGGTCGTCCGGTCAATGGTGCGCCGTCATCGCGCCGGTGGATCGGACTTTTTGCGGCCGCCCGATCGGACCTAAGTCCTACCCGCCGAGGCAATGGTCCAAGGACGGTGGTACGCCGCCATGGCGCAAGCTACCGTTGCATCAATTCGACGTGTTCAAATGTGCCCGCCAAAGGGTATGCAAACAACGGGAGGCCTGGCATGGCTATTTCCAAGATAATCGGACGCAGCGTCGTCGCCCTGGCGATCGCGGCAGCCCCGATCGCAACGGTCACCTTCGCGACGTCGGACGTTGCGTTCGCCAAGGGCGGCAACGGCGGCGGCAATGGTGGCGGTAATGGTGGCGGCCACGGCGGCGGAAACGGCAACGGCGGAGGCCATGGCAACGGACATTCCGGCTCGGGCAAGTCCGGAACCCATTCGGGCAAGAAGAGCAGCGATCGCAGCTTTGGCGACACCCTGAAGTCGCTCTTCAAGAAGGGCACGAAGTCCCATAAGACGATCAGGGCCGAGAAGGCCCAAAAGCCGGCCAAGGCCACCGTGGCCGACGTGACCGATGTGACGGACACCGCGGCCGAGACAGCCAAGCTCAGCTCGCTCAACAGGAACTATCACGCCTATCTCAACTCGAACGATCCGCGCATGGCGGCGATTTCGGCCTACGCCATCGCCTATGCCGAGTTCGAGGCGGAGAACGGCGTCGATGCCATCCCGACCGATCCGGCCTTGAGCGACGAAGCGCTGCGCGAGGCGCTCGAGAGCTTCACGAAGGGCGGCGAGGTGAGCGACGAGAGCCTTGACGAGGCCAAGGAAATCCTGGGCGTCGGACCGGCAGTCGGCAAGATCGACGAGATTCGCGAGACGCTTCCCGAACCCGTCGACGACTCGACGGACGAGACCGATACCGCGAATTGACGCTGAGCGCGGGCGGAGCGACGCTGTCCGCCCGCATCTTTCGACCCGCTGCGCGCCTCTCGAGACGCTGCAGCGCACGACGAAGTCCGCCGCAAAACGCGCGGGCACCTTCACACTCCTCCTCATCTCCCGCTAAGTGATCGCAGGCGATCGGCAACGGCAGCAACCACTGGTCGGTTCGGCGCATGAACGTGAAGCAATTCAACAGCGCGGTTGCGGTCGTTACGGCTGCTATGCAGGAGGCACGGGTCGGCTTCTCGTTGCAAGAGGTCCACGCCGCCGACGAACCAGGCGACGTTCTCTATTCGGAATGTCTCGCGCGGCTCGTCGAACGGAACGGCACCGTCAGAACCGGCGGAGAGTTCATAGGCCCACTGGAAACGGTCGGATGTGCACCGCTCTTCGACCGGCATCTTCTTGGCATTGCATGCGACTGGCTGGTGAGCCATCCGGCGCAGGCATTGGGCTGCAATCTCTCGGCCGACAACCTCTCCGACGATTGCAGCCGGACGGCGCTCTACGATCTGCTTTCGAGCCACCGCGCAATCGCCTCGCGTCTCGTTCTCGAAATCACGGAGAGCCTGCCGATAACGGCGCTGTCGGCGGCCACAGAGCTGCTTCAGGCTCTCCGCGCGCTCGGCTACCGGATCGCCGCCGATGATTTCGGGACCGGCTACTCGACGCCGGAATCGCTTTTGTCGATCCCCGTCGATATCGTGAAGATCGATGCGTTCTTCGTGCAGCACCGCAGCGACAGCGCCGAGCGGGTCCTTCGTCATATGGTCGGGCTGGCGTCCTGCGCCGCGCCGACCGTGATCGTTGAAGGCATCGAGACATATGCGCAGCTCGATGCCGCAAGGGTTGCCGGCGCGACGCATGTCCAGGGCTATCTCCTGTCCGAGCCGACATTGCCGCCGGTGCATTGCGGCTAGGCAAGGGCTGCCCTGCATCGTGCGCGCCGCATGTTGACTTCATGCGACGCTGCCGTTCCGATCGTCATTGGCCCAAAGCCGCCGGCTTCCGGCGACATTGAGCCGGCCGCAGGCCGATCGAAGGCCCGGCGTCGCTCAGCGCCCGTAGGTCACCTCGATCGTCGCCTGATCCAACGTATTGGCGCGGACGAAGAAGCCGACCATGGCGGCCGGGGCCGTTTCATCGAGGGGCAGCTTGTCGAGCTTGAGGGCATAAACCGTGAACTGGTAGCGGTGCGGTTGATCGCCCGCGGGCGGGCAGGCGCCGCCGTAGCCCGACATGCCGAAATCCGTGCGACCTTCAACGGCGCCTTGAGGAAGTTTCCCGCCGCTTGCCCCGCTTGCAAGCTCCGCGGTATCGGCGGGCAGGTTGAACACCGTCCAGTGCCACCAGCCGGAGCCGGTCGGGGCATCCGGGTCATAGGCCATGATCGCGAAGCTCTTGGTGTCTGCCGGCGCGCCCGACCAGGAGAGCTGCGGCGAGACGTTGCCGCCCTCGCAGCCGAAGCCCTTGAAGACCTGGGCGTCGGCCATGGCTTTGCCGGGCGTGAGGTCCTTCGAGGTCAGTTTCATTTCCGCCTGGGCGGCGGTGGCGCCAAGAAGGCTCAGGGTGAGAAGGGTGGTGATGAAGCGCATGGGTATCGGTCCTGCCGTTGCTGGGCGTGTCGCGACCGGAGGAATCCTCGCGACGCGCCTTATGGTCTTGTTTCATGCATGTCGTCGCTCCCGGAACCGCTACGCACTTCCGGGCGGCATGCCTGATACAGGAAGCATAGCTCAAAGCGAGATTTCGTCTGCCCCGAGATGCTCGACTTCTGTCCCGATCCGCTCAAATGCGCGGGTATCGCCCCGCACATCGCGCGGACTGATGCCGAAGCGTCCCTTGAACCGCGCCGAAAACTGCGAAGCGGAATCATAGCCCACTTCCTGGGCGACACGGGCGATCGGCAGGGTCGTCGTCTGCAGGAAGCCCAGCGCCCGCGTCATGCGCGTGTCGCTCAATGTCTCGGTGAAGCTGGTGCTCTCGGCCGCCAGCTTGCGCCGTAGCGTGGCTTCGCTCATGTGCAGGGCGCGAGCGGCATGAGCCAAGGTCCAGTCGCGCGCGGGATCCGTTTCGATCATCTGCCGCAGCCGATCCTCAAGGCGCGGGCTTTGCCCCTTGCCGAGCACGGCTCCGCTCAAGGCGAACCATGTGATGAGCTCCATCAGCCGGACCTTGGCGACGGCCGGCGGCAGGGCCGCGACATGGCCGGGCGAGCAGAAGAACTCGAACAATGCCGCCGCTTCGGCCGGCAATCCCCTTGCCTTGACCGGCAGGGCGGTTTGAGGCTGCGTGACGGAGGCGATGCGGGCGTAGGTCTCCTCGAACAGGGCGCGCGGGATCGGCAGGAGGCGCGCTTCGTAGTTCTGCGGCGCCTTGGGGATATTCTCCATCGTCATGGGCTGATGGTCCGGCAACAGGGCGAACTCGCCGGCGACGAGGCGCAACGGCATGTCGCGGGCGATGACCACTTTGGTCCCTGAATACACCTGGAGAAGCGCTGGCGTGGTGCTGACGAGATGGTGAAAACAGGTGCGGCCGGCCTGCCGGAGGATGGCGCCGGCGGGGAGGGGAAGTGCCTCGTGGTCCATGCGGCCCTCTTGAGTTTCGCGGCCGACGAAGGCCGCCGCCTTTCGATGAACATCTGTCTGGGCCCAATGACCGATAATCCGGCGAAATGGCAAGAGCGAAACCCACCCATCATACAAGCGTCAACTCGAGAGAGGCCTGCCCGCCTCTTCCGCCTCCGGGGTGCTTGCCATCGCGATCGGCATGTGTAGAACCGCGAAAAGGCTGCAGCAGCCCGTGTGCCCACGCTTGCGCGGGGGGCACATGGCGCCCCCGCTGCGGCGCAAGTGACCAGCATCAAGGCAATTGCATTTGCACCACGACAATCCGCCCGGGCGCATCAAGAAGCGCGTCGTCCTGCATTTTCCGGGATTCGAGCCGCTGGACGCCGGCAAACACCGGGACCGCTACGAGCGCACGGCGCTGAAGACCGCCGACCTGTGGGACTTCAAGGCCGATGTCGGGCCGCTTCATTCCGACGGCCGGAACCATTATTTCGATGTCGACAGCGCAGGCATCGGCTGGCGGACGGTGAGCCGGGTCTACATCCTCGATCACAACGACCTCGTGCGAAAACTGAACGGCCGGCCGGCGCTTCAGAGACTGGCGTGCGGATTCGTGAGCGCCGCCCGTGTCATTATCGAGGGCGGTGCCGCCGGATATTTCCGGCACGCCTGGCGCTTCGGCCTGTTCTTCGCCTTCCCCTTTGCGCTCGTCGTGCTCGCGCTCGTCGCGAGCCTCGCCATTGCCGCCTCTCCCTGGTGGCTCGCGCTTTCTCCTTGGTATTTCCTCCTGAGCGTCGCCTGCGCCTGCGCCTTCTTTTTCCGGCTATTTCTTCCCTGGTCGGACAGGCTGTTCACGCTGCATCTCTTTGCCGATTGGGAACTGGCCGTTGCGGTCGCAAGCCTCGACCAGTCCTATCTCGCCCGGTGGCTCGACGAATGCGCCGCATCGGCGCGGGCAGCCTTCGACGAGGCGGCCGACGAATATGTGGTGAGCTCGCACAGCATGGGTTCGAGCATCGCCGCCCATGTGATCGGCATGCTCATCGAACGAGACGCGGAACTGTTCGCCGGAAAGCGCGTCGTCTTTGCGACCCTTGGCGGCGCAATCCTGCAATGCGCCCTGCTTCGCTGCGCCGAGGTATTGCGGGCGCGCATCGGTCTCATCGCCCGGGCGAAGGAGGTGTTGTGGTTCGAGGTTCAATGCCTGACCGACGCCATAAACTTCTATAAATGCCCCGTGGTGGCGCTTGCGGGGCACCCCGATGCGCCGCAGCCGCGGATCGTTTTCATTCGCCTGAGGCACATGCTTTCGCCCGAGCGGTACCGGAAGATCAGGCGGGATTTTCTGCGGGTCCACCGGCAGTATGTGCTCGACGCCGACCGGCGCGTGCCATTCGATTTCACGCTCATGACCGCCGGCCCCCGTCCGGCGGGCGCCCTTGCCGAGTCTCCTGACGGCGCCCGCCTCTGATAGGGGATACCCGTCCGTTGCCGCAGCCCAGGCTGCCGCTCGGCGGAGCGCAAATTTTGTCCTCCCCCTAAACCGTTGATCGCCTTCGCCCGGAGAAGTATTTCTCTTGTCGACAGAAGGATTGCCAGATGACCGATACCGATACGAATGGGCTCCCGGAACGCAGACGCGGCTCCGGCGTGAAGATGGTTTACGATCTTCTGCGCGACGAGATCCTCGACCTCGTCCTGCCGCCCGGCAGCCCGATCGACGAGGCGCAACTGGCCGAGCGCTTCAAGATGTCGCGCACGCCGATCCGCGAGGCGCTGGTGCGGCTGGCCGGAGAGGGCCTGATCGACACGCTGCCCAACCGGTCGACGATGGTGTCGAACATCGACTTCCTCAACATGCACACCTATTTCGATGCGCTGGTGCTGATGTACCGTGTCACGACGCGGCTTGCGGCCGAGCATCATCGGGCCGAGGATCTGCAGGTGATCCGCGCGCACCAGGCCGCGTTTGCCGCGGCGGTCGAGGCGCAGGATGCGCTGGCGATGATCGCCACCAATGCGGCCTTCCATTCCGCGATCGCCGAGGCAGGCCGCAACCCTTATTTCACCGGCCTCTTCAAGCGGCTGCTGGACGAGGGGCGGCGCATTCTCAGGCTTTACTACCAGTCCTATGACGATCGATTGCCCAGGCGTTTCGTCGACGAGCACGAAGCCATGATCGCCGTCATAGCGGCGCGCGACCTCGGTGCGGCCGATCGGCTGGCCAAGGCGCATGGCGAGCAGATCGTCGACCAGATCCGCAAGCTTTTTTCGCGCGACAGGCGGTTGGACATAGAGCTGTGAACGCGTCGTCGATTTTTTGTCGACAAATAAAATACAAAGCGTATTATCGCGTGGAAGGGCAGCCTGCACGCCGGCGACGACGTGGTATCGCCAAGCGATTTGCGGCCAGGTGGAATCCCCCGACGTCGCACAAATGCGGCAAAACAAACAGATGGAGCGGCGGCGCGAACGCATGTGAGCGCATCCCCGCTCTGGAGCCAAAGGAGCTTTGAGATGAAGGCGAAGATTTTCTCCGGCGTGGTCCCCGCGCTGATGACCCCCTGCAAGGAAGATCGCACCCCGGATTTCGACGCGCTCGTCCGCAAGGGGAAGGAGTTGATCGCCGAAGGCATGTCGGCCGTCGTCTATTGCGGCTCGATGGGCGACTGGCCGCTCCTGACCGACGCGCAGCGCATGGAGGGCGTGGAGCGCCTGGTGAAGGCGGGCGTGCCGGTCATCGTCGGCACCGGCGCCGTCAACAGCGCCGCCGCCGTGGCACACGCGGCGCATGGCCAGAAGGTCGGCGCGCAAGGCCTGATGGTCATCCCGCGGGTCCTGTCGCGCGGTCCGTCGGTGGCGGCGCAGAAGGCGCATTTCAAGGCGATCCTTTCCGCCGCGCCGGACCTGCCGGCGGTGATCTACAACAGCCCCTATTACGGTTTCGCCACCCGCGCCGACCTGTTCTTCGCGCTGCGCGCCGAGCATCCGAACCTCGTCGGCTTCAAGGAGTTCGGCGGCCCGGCGGACCTGCGCTACGCGGCCGAGAACATCACCAGCCGCGACGACGACGTCTCTTTGATGATCGGCGTTGACACCGCCGTTTTCCACGGCTTCGTCAATTGCGGCGCCACCGGCGCGATCACCGGCATCGGCAATGTCCTGCCGAAGGAGGTGCTGCACCTCTGCAATCTGGCGCAGGCCGCTGCCCGCGGCGACGTCGACGCACGTCAGCGCGCGCAGGAGCTGGAGCAGGCGCTCGCCGTCCTCTCATCCTTCGACGAGGGGCCCGACCTCGTCCTCTATTTCAAGCACATGATGGTGCTGAAGGGAGAAAGGGAATACACCCTTCACTTCAACGAAACCGATGCGCTCACCGAGAGCCAGCGCGGCTATGTCGAGGCGCAGTTCAAGCTCTTCAACACGTGGTATGCCGAATGGAGCAGGCTCCCCGGCGCCGTGCAGACCTACAAGGCATGACCCGATGGTGTGCGAGATCGGCAGGAAAGACGCGTCAGATGGCCGCCGCCGGCAAAGGACCTGATGTCATCGTCATCGGCGCGGGCGTCGTCGGGCTCTCCGCCGCGATCGCCGCCGCGGCGCGCGGGCTGTCGGTCACCGTCCTGGATCGCGAGGGACCGGCGGCCGGAGCGTCGGCCGGCAATGCCGGGGCCTTCGCCTTCACCGATATCCTGCCGCTGGCTTCGCCCGGCATCCTCAGGAAGGCACCGAGGTGGCTCATCGATCCGCTCGGGCCGCTGACGGTGCCGCCCGCCTATGCGCTCAGGATCGCGCCGTGGATGTTTCGTTTCTGGCGCGCCTGCTCGCCAAGGCGCGTCGCGCATTCGACCAGGGCGCAAACCGCGCTCATGGATCTGTCGAAGGCGGAGCTGGAACCGTTCCTCGCGCAGACCGGCACGGTGCCGATGCTGCGCAAGGACGGCAACCTCCAGGTCTATGAGGGCGAGGCGGAATTCGAGGCCTCGCTTTCCGGATGGAAGGCGCGCGAAGAGCACGGGATCGAGTTCCGTCACCTCGATGCGGCCGGCATGGCCGAAATCCAGCCGGGCCTTGCGCCGCGCTTCACCCACGGCACCTTCACGCCCGGCTGGTACTCGATCGCCGATCCGAAGCTCTATACGCTGGCGCTGGCGGATCATTTTCGCGCGACCGGCGGGGTGATCGGGCGCGCGGAGGTTACGGCGCTCAGGCCCGCCGAGGACGCGGTCGAGGTCCTGGCTGCAGACGGCAAGGGTCGCCGCGCGGCGCAGGTGGTGCTTGCGGCCGGCGCTTTCTCGCACCGGATCGCCCGCACCATCGGCGAGCGCATTCCGCTCGAAACCGAGCGCGGCTACAACACGACGCTTCCGGCCGACGCCTTCGACCTGCGCACGCAGGTGACATTCGGCGATCATGGCTTCGTCGTCACGCGGCTTGCGACCGGCATCCGCGTCGGCGGCGCGGTGGAACTCGGAGGGCTCGAGCTGCCGCCGAACTTCCGCCGCTCGGAGGCAATGCTCGCGAAGGCGCAGGCCTTCCTGCCGGGACTGAAGCCGCAAGGCGGCGTCAAGTGGATGGGCTTTCGCCCGTCGCTGCCGGACAGCCTGCCGGCGATCGGCCGCGCCCGCGCGACGCCGCGGGTCGTCTACGCCTTCGGCCACGGCCATCTCGGCCTCACCCAATCGGCGGGCACCGCGCGGATCGTTGCCGATCTCCTGACCGGGCAGACGACCGGGCAGGCCCCCGCCATCGACATCGCACCCTTTTCGCCGCAAAGATTCTGACAGAGGTTTCGATCATGGCCACCTACACCTTCTCCTGCATCGACGGTCATACCTGCGGCAATCCCGTCCGCCTGGTCTCCGGCGGGGGCCCGCGTCTCGAAGGCGCGACCATGCTGGAAAAGCGGGCGCATTTCCTTAAGGAATTCGACTGGATCCGCACCGGACTGATGTTCGAGCCGCGCGGCCACGACATGATGTCGGGCTCGATCCTCTATCCGCCGACGCGGCCCGACTGCGACGTGGCGGTGCTGTTCATCGAGACCTCCGGCTGCCTGCCGATGTGCGGGCACGGCACGATCGGCACGATCACCATGGGGATCGAGAACGGCCTGGTCACCCCGCGCGAGCCCGGCAGGCTGTCGATCGACGCGCCGGCGGGCAAGGTCGACATCACCTATCGCCAGGAGGGCCGCTTCGTCGAGGAGGTGCGCCTCACCAACGTGCCGAGCTTCCTTTACGCGGAGGGGCTGACCGCGGAAGTGGAAGGGCTGGGCGAGATCGTCGTCGACGTTGCCTATGGCGGCAATTTCTATGCGATCGTCGAGCCGCAGAAGAACTTTCGCGACATGGCCGACCACACCGCCGGCGAACTCGTCGGCTGGAGCCCGAAACTGCGCGCCGCGCTCAACGCGAAATATGAATTCGTCCATCCCGAGCATCCGCAGATCCGGGGCTTGAGCCATATCCAGTGGACGGGCAAGCCGACGCAACCGGAGGCGCATGGCCGCAACGCGGTGTTCTATGGCGAGAAGGCGATCGACCGCTCGCCCTGCGGCACCGGCACCTCGGCCCGCATGGCGCAGCTTGCCGCCAAGGGCAAGCTCAGGGTCGGAGACGACTTCGTCCACGAGTCGATCATCGGCTCGCTGTTCAAGGGCCGCGTCGAGGCGGCGGTGACGGTCGCCGGTCGCGATGCGATCATCCCCTCGATCGCCGGCTGGGCGCGGATGACCGGCATCAACACAATCTTCATCGACGATCGCGATCCCTTCGCCCACGGCTTCGTCGTAAAATGACGGACCGGGCACCCGCGCTGAGCATCCTTGGCGGCTCGGCCGAGGGCCCTGTCGTTGCTTCGCCGGAGGCGCTGAGCTTCTGGGGCGGGGTCGACCCGGCCACGGCGCGCGTGATCGACGTGCATCACCCGCTGCATGGCGTCCCGCTCACCGGCTCCATCCTCATGATGCCGTCGAGCCGGGGCTCCTGCTCCGGCTCGGGCGTGTTGCTCGATCTCATCCTGACGGGCCGGGCTCCGGCGGCCCTCGTCTTTGCCGAAGCCGAGGAGGTCCTGACCCTCGGCGCGCTGATTGCCGCCGAGATGTTCGGCAGGCCGCTGCCGGTGCTGCGCCTTGCGCCGGAGGTGTTCTCGCAGTTGTCGCGCGCGAAGACGGCCCGGATCAGCGACGCGGCGATCGAAGCGGAGGGGCTGACGATCCCGCTTGCCCCGCCGGCCGCCGCTGCGCTCGACCTCTCCGCGGCCGATCGTGCCATGCTCGACGGGCGCGAGGGCGTCGCCGTGCAACAGGCCATGCGCATCATTTGCGCCGTGGCGACACAGCAGGGGGCGCGGAGCCTCGTCGGCGTGACGCAGGGCCATATCGACGGCTGCATCTATGCGAGCCCCGCGAACCTGAACTTCGCCGAGAAGATGGCCGGGATGGGGGCGAGGGTGCGGGTGCCGACGACGATGAATGCGATCTCCGTCGACCACGCCCGCTGGGAGGCCCAGGGCGTTCCCCGCGCATTCGGCGCCCCGGCGGCCCGGCTCGCCGGTGCCTATGTCCGCATGGGCTGCCGGCCGACCTTCACCTGCTCGCCCTATCTGCTCGACGGCGCGCCCGGGGCCGGCGAAGCGGTCGCCTGGTCGGAATCCAATGCGGTGATCTTTGCCAACAGCGTGCTCGGCGCAAGGACGGCGAAGCACCCGGATTTCCTCGATCTCTGCATCGCGCTCACCGGTCGGGCGCCGCTTTCCGGCGTCTATCTCGACGAAAACCGCAGGGCGCGGCGGATCATCGACGTGGAACTGCCCGTGGGCGTCGACGATGCCTTCTGGCCGCTCATCGGCTATCTCGCCGGACGCGCGGCACCCGACCGCATCCCGCTTGTGCGCGGGCTCGCCGCGGCGCGGCCCTCGCGTGACGACCTCAAGGCGCTCTGCGCCGCCTTCGGCACCACCTCCGCGGCACCGATGCTGCATGTGGAGGGCGTGACGCCCGAGGCCGATCGCGCCGCGGCGGACGATGCCGGCGTGGCGGCCATCTCCCGCGCCGACATGGCCGCCGCCTGGTCGGCCCTGAACGAGGGACCCGAGGAGGTGCAACTCGTCGCCATCGGCAGCCCGCACGCCTCGCTCGCCGAATGCCGGACGCTCGCCGCGGCGCTCGGCGGGCGCATGCGACACCCCGACGTCGCGGTGATCGTCACCGCCGGGCGGCAGATCATCGAAGCGGCGCGGAGCGACGGCACGCTCGCGCGGCTCGAAGCAAGCGGCGTCGAGGTGCTGCCGGATCTCTGCTGGTGCTCGATCTCAGAGCCGGTCTTCCCGGTGCGGACCCGCACGGTGATGACGAATTCCGGCAAATACGCCCATTACGGCCCCGGTCTTTCCGGCCGCGCCACGCGCTTCGGCAGCCTCGCCGATTGCGTCACCGCCGCCTTGACCGGCCGCGTGCCCGCCCGGCTGCCGGTTTGGCTTTCCCGATGATCCGGCGGCGACGCGGCAAGCCTTGCGGCGCGACTGCATTGATCTAGAGTTGCAGTCAATGAAAGCGTCTTGGAGGTTTTGACTGTGGCCATCCTGACAGTGCGAAACGTGCCGGATGAGGTGCACCGGGCTCTGCGCCTGCGAGCGGCCATGCACGGCCGCAGCACCGAGGCGGAAGTCCGCGACATTCTGGAAAGTGCGGTGAAATCGGAGCAGCGCATCCGCATGGGCGATGCTCTTGCGGAGATCGGACGGCGGGCGGGACTGACGAATGACGATTTCGCCCTGTTCGAGGAGGTGCGCGACAGGACGCCCGCGAAGCCGATGGGGTTTGAATGATCGGCGGGTCTGGTCAGACGCGCCCGCGTCGCTGTAGAACTCTGAATTGCTGCATGATTTTGTCCGTGAACCGATTCCGACATGCTCAATCATGGTGGAATCACCTGACGTCGCACAAATGCGGCAAAAGCAAATAGAGCGGTGGCGCGAACGCATGTGAGTGCATCCCGCTCCAGAGGCCGGAACGGCGGACGGTTGATCGTGGAGCGAAAGACGAGTCTCAAGGATGTGGCGCGCGAAGCCGGGGTTTCGCTGAGTACCGCATCGCATGCTCTCAACGGCACCGCGCCGCTAACGGTCGAGGTGCGTAAGCGGGTGCTCGAGTCGGCCCGCCGCCTCGGCTATCTCGAAAGCCGGCGGAAAAAGGCGACGATCGCCGCGCTGCGCAGCGTCCTGCTCGCGCTGACGAGCGACGCGGCGCCGCAGAGCGACCTCAACATGGTGAGCTGGACGATCCTCAACGGCCTGCGGCGCGAATGCGAAAGGCGGGGAATCCGCATCGTGCCCTTCGTCAGTGCGCTCACGCGGCTCGATCCCGCCGAGGTGCGGGACGCCGCGGAGGGCGAGAATGTCGACGGCATCGTCGTGCTCAACGATGACAGGCCGGATCTCATCCGGGCACTGTCGGCGCTCGACAAGTCGTCCGTCATCCTTAACGGCGAAGATCCGGCGATGCTCGTCGACACGGTGACGGTCGAAAACCGTTTCGGCGCGCGCCTCGGCGTCGAGCATCTCCTGTCGCTCGGCCATCGCCGCATCCTGCACCTGACATGGCAGGGCCGCACGACCATCCGCCGGCGCTATGACGGCTATGTCGATGCTCATCTGGTCGCCGGCCTGCCCGCGCCGGACAACATGGTCGTGGTCGCGGAAAGCTACGAGCCGAAGCATGGCGAGCAGGTGATGCGCGCCCTGTTGAAGGCCGACCGCAGCCTGCGCGGCGCAACCGCGATCTTCTGCGCCGCCGACAATCTGGCGCTCGGCTGCCTGAAGGCACTCAGCGAGGCCGGCATTCGCGTGCCGGAAGATGTCTCGGTGCTGGGTTTCGACGACATCGTGCCGGGCGAGTTCAGCGCGCCGCCCTTGAGCACGATCCAGATGCCGGCCGACCGCCTGGGGGCCGCCGCACTTTTCCTGCTCGAGCAACGCGCGCTCGCCAACGACCCGCTGCGCCCGGCGCACCGGCTGGAGCTCGGTTGCCGCCTGATCCTGAGAGGCAGCATCGCGCCGCCGCCGAGATAGGGCAGGTTGAACCCCCTCGACAAGTCCTATTTCATTCCCGTCCCGGCGATGCCGGTGGTGATGTAGCGCTGCAGGAAGAGGAACACCAGCGTCACCGGCACGAGGCTCAGGAATGTCATGGCGAGGATATAGTGCCATTGCACGGAGAACTCGCCCTGGAAGGCATTGAGGCCGACCTGGAGCGTAAAATTCTCGCGGCTGCTGAGCACGATCAGGGGCCAGAGGAAGTCGTTCCAGCGCCAGAGCACGGAAAAGATCGCCAGGACGGCGAGCGCCGGGGCGGTGAGCGGCAGGACGATGCGCCAGAAGATGCGGAATTCGCTGGCCGCGTCGACCCGTGCCGCTTCGATCAGCTCGTCGGGGATCGTCAGCATGTATTGCCTCAAGAGGAAGACGCCGGTCGGCGAGGCGACCGTCGGGATGATCACGCCCCAGAGATTGTCGACGAGGCCGACGCCGACGACGACGAGATAGGCCGGCACCATGACGACGGTCAGCGGGATCATCAGCGTCGAGATGATCAGCACGAAAATCGCCGTGTCGCCGCGGAAGCGGTATTTGGAGAGCGCGAAGGCCGCGAGCGCGTTGACGATGAGGGTCAGAAGCGTCGCGACGAAGGTGACGAAGACCGAATTCTTGAGGAAGGTCAGGAAGTTGAAGCGGGTCAGCGGGTCCGTGTAGTTCTCCGTCGCCACCGTCAGCCGCTGCACCGGCGAAATGCTCCGGGTATCGACGCTGACGGGCTTGCCGGGATACTTGGGGTCGACCATTTGCGCCTTGAGGCCGATGCGGCGGACCATCGCCATCTCGCGGGCCTCGCCGTCGACCGTCGCGTTCCAGAGGCTCAAGGGCTTGTCGAAGCCCTGGACCTCCACCTGCACCGCCGCGCGCGGCAGCAGCGTCGGCGGGAAGCGGGTGATCTCCGCCTCGGGCTTGAGCGAGGACAGGCCGGCCCAGATGACGGGGATGAGAACGGCGAGCGTGCCGCCGACCAGCCACAGCCAGGAGAGGATGTCGGTCATGTCGATCCGGCCCGGGCGCCGGGTGCGGGTCAGGAAGCCGATGGCGCTGAAGGTGCCGTGCATGATCAGGACTCCGCCTTTTTTCCGAGGCGCAACTGGACAAGGGTGAGCACCAGAAGCACCAGCCCCATGAGGACCGAGGCGGCCGAGGCGAGGCCGTAGAGCCTCAGGTCGCCGGCAAAGGCCATCTGGTAGATATACTGGACGAGGAAGGTATTGGCGGTGCCCGGTCCGCCGCCATTCGTCAGCACCCAGGCCTCGTCGAAGATCTGCACCGACTTGATCATCAGGAGGACCAGCACGACGATGAGGTTCGGGCCGAGGAGCGGCAGGGTGATCCGCAACAGGGTGCGCGACGGCGTGGCGGCGTCGATCGCCGCCGCCTCGTAGAGATCCTTGGGGATCGCCTGCAGGCCGGCGAGCAGGATCAGCGTGTAGAAGCCCATGTGGAACCAGACGGAGACGACGACCACGAAGAAGCGCGACCAGCCGACTTCGAGAAGGAAGATTTCCGGCGGCACGCCGAGCATCTGCAGGAAGGCGTTGAGCAGGCCGTTGCGATCGAGGAACCACTTCCAGATGAGGCCGATGACGACCGGCGACAGAAGTACCGGATAGAAGAACATCGCCCGGAAGAAGCCGCGCGCGGCGATCGCGCGGTCGAGGATCAGCGCCGTGACGAGTGCGACGAGAAGCGTGGCCGCGACATTGAAGCCGACGAACCAGAGCGTGTTCCAGATCGCCGTCCAGAAGAGCGATTCCTCGCAGCTTCCCGGCACGAGGTAACTTTCGCAGCTTAGAAGCGTCCGGAAGTTGTCGAGGCCGACGAAGGGGCGGTTCGAGATTAGGAGCTCGGTGCCGCCGGTAAAGGCATAGCCGACGGCGATCGCGATCGGCAGGAAGGTGAAGATGCCGAAGAGCACGAGGTTCGGTGCCAGGAAAAGATAGGGCATCCGCCGCTTGCCGATCAGCCGCTCGACGGCGTTGATCGGCGCCTCGACCACGGCCATTGCAAGGTCGAGCGCGCGATCCGCGAAACCTGTCGCCCCGGCCATGTCAGTGCCCCCCGTGGCGACGTGCAAGCGCCAGCTCGCTTGCGGGGTCGAAGACATGCAGGCGCCCTTCCTGCGGCATGACCTTCAGGACCGCGCCCGCGGCGGGCGCAAAATGGCCGGGCTGGTGGACGATGACCTGCTCCGCCTGCCCCTGAAGGGTGCCGTAGACATAGGTCTCGGTTCCGAGGCTCTCGTGATACTGCACCTCGAAGGGCAGGCCTTCCTCGGAAACGACGAAATGCGCCGGGCGGATGCCAGCAAGCACCTCCTGGCCGGCCGAGACGCTGGCAGGATCGACGTCGCTCTCGAGCAGGGCCGGTTGCCCGACGTCCACCAGCACCCGGCGATCGTCGCCGATGACGATCCTGCCCTTCAAAATGTTCATTCGCGGCGAGCCGAGGAAGCCCGCGACGAAGAGATTGGCGGGAAAGTCGAAGAGCTCGAGCGGCGTGCCGACCTGCTCGACGCGGCCGGCGCGAAGCACGACGATCTTGTCGGCCATGGTCATCGCCTCGACCTGGTCGTGGGTGACGTAGATCATCGTCGTCTGCATCTGACGATGAAGCTTGGTGATCTCGGCGCGGGTCTGGACGCGCAGCGCCGCGTCGAGGTTGGAGAGCGGCTCGTCGAAGAGGAAGATCGCCGGCTCGCGCACGATCGCCCGGCCGATCGCCACGCGCTGGCGCTGGCCGCCGGAGAGCTGCCGCGGCTTGCGGTCGAGATAGGGCTCGATCGCCAGCATCCGCGCGGCCTCGGCTATCCGGGCGTCGATCTCGGCCCGCTTGAACTTCAAGTTTTCTAACCCGAACGCGAGGTTCTTGCGCACGCTCATGTGCGGGTAGAGCGCGTAGGACTGGAAGACCATGGCGATCTTGCGCTCGGCCGGCGACAGCGCACCGACATCGCGCCCGCCGATCGCGATCGCTCCGGACGTGATGTCCTCGAGACCGGCGATGATGCGCAGAAGCGTCGACTTGCCGCAGCCGGACGGACCGACGAAGACGACGAACTCGCCATTGTCGATCGACAGGTTCACGTCGTGCAGCGCGGCGACCGCGCCGTACGACTTGTTGAGATTGGTAAGCCTGAGATCTCCCATCGCCCTGCTCCCGTCAGGTCAATTCTTCGACGATATCCTTCGCATTCCACCCGTCCGGCAGGATTGCCGGACGCTTGACCGCCACGTCCCGCGCGGACAAGTCCCCGACGCCCTTCAAAAAGATCGCCGGCATGCCGCCCGGATAATCGAGAAGCCCGACGATCCTGCCGTCGGCGCCCCGCGTCCAGGCATTGGCCCGGCCTTCCGACTCGGCGCTCGGGGCGATATCGGCAAAGGTCGGCCTCAGATCGTAGCGCAGGCCGGTGCCGAGCGGTCCGGGCGCCTGCGCAAGCGTGATCGCGCGGAACGCGACGTTGCGAATGCCGGCAGGAGACGCGCAGACGAGATTGATCGCCCCCTCCATGCGGCCGGTGATCTCCTCCACCAGAAGGTTCTCCACCGCGCCGGCGCTCCGTTCGGGGCGCCTGTCGACGACGGTCACGGTCAGCGCTTCGCCCGAGCCCCAGAAGCCGTCGGGCGTCTCGCGGCAATCGACCTCGATCCGCGAGAAACGGATGTTTCTCATGTGGCCGCCATCGCGCGAGAAGAGGCCGAGACCGCGATTGGAGCGGCTCACCCTGCAGTCCTCGAAGACGATATTGTTGAAATCGCCGAAGGATTCCGTCCCGAGTTTCAGCGCGCAGCTCAGGCTCGAGACGGAAGCGCGGCGGACGGTGACATCCTCGCAGGTCCCGATCGCCTTGCCGTCGGGCCCGGCGCTGGTCTTGAGGCAGATGCCGTCGTCGGCGGTCGAGATGGCGCAGTCCTCGACCAGCACGCGGCGGCAGGCATCGAGCACCATGCCGTCCGTGTTCGGCAGCCGCCGGTCGTTTTCGATCGTGACATTGCGGATGACGATGTCCTCGCAATCGGCGAGGTGCAGGGTCCACATCGGCGAGCCGGTGACCCGAAACCCGTCGAGGACGAGGTTGCGGCATCCTTCAAGGACGATGACCCGCGGCCGGAACTCTGCCGGCACGAAGGTGCCGACGCTCGCATCGTCGCCGGTGATGAAATGCTCGCCGCCCGACTCGATCCGGCCCGGGCCGGTGATCCGCACGTTCTCGGCGTCGCGCGCGACGATCATGCCCCGGTTTGACTTTTCGGCGATGACGCGGACGGTCGTCTCGCGATAGGCCTCGTAATCGGGAATGGGGCGCAGCAGCGCGCCTTGGCCGAGATTGAGCTCGACGCCGCCCCTGAGGATGAGCCCGCCCGCCACATGCTCGCCGGCAAGGAGCGACACGCGGCCGCCGCCGTGGGCGGATATCTCGTCGATCGCCGACTGGATCGCGGTGGTCGCGTCCCGCCCGGTCGCCTCGATATCGATCTGCCGTGCTCCGGTCACGCCTCAGCATCCTCCTCGAAAAGGACATCGATCAGCAGCAGCATGGTCAGTGCCTGGCCGTAAGGCGTCGGCAGGTTGGGGATCCGCCGATAGAAGTCGAGGTCGTGGCCCATGGGCGTCCCGTCGGAGACGCCGTGGACGACGCCTTCCCGGTCGATCTGCCTGAGCACGGCGATCAGCGCCCGGTCGGCGTGCACCCGATCCTGCTTGTCGAGGATGCCGGCTTCGATGCCGCGCAGGATTCCGTAGGCGATCCCCGCGGTGGCGGAGGTTTCGAGAGGCGAGGTCGGATCGTTGACGAGCGTGTGGAACATGCCGTCCTCGCGCTGATGGCGCTTCAGCGCGCAGACCTGGCTCTTGAGCACGTTGGCGAGGAAGCGCCGGTCATTTGGGGCGAGCGACGGCACCAGTTCGAAAAGCTCGGGGATCGCGACGGTGATCCAGGCGTTGCCGCGCGCCCAGAAGGCCTTGGCGAAGTTGTGGCGGCCGTTGAAGGTCCAGCCGTGATACCAGAGCCCGGTGATCGGATCGGAAAGATAGCGGGTGTGGATCATGAACTGGTAGACGGCCTCGTCGGTCCAGTCCCGGCGATTGCAGATGACGCCGGCGCGGGCGAGGAAGAGGCCGGCCATGAACAGCGTGTCGTCCCAGAGTTCGCCGTCGTTCAGCCGCTCCTTCACCACATGCTGGAAGCCGCCGTCCTCGGTTTTCGGCAGGCGATGCACGAGCCAGTCCGCCCAGTCCTCGACGAGCGCGCGGAAATCCGGGCGGTCGACATGTTCCGTCAGGATGGCGAGCGGCAGCATCGGCGCGGTGCTGTTGATCTGGCGCGGCGGCAGGCCGCGTTCGATCTGCCAGGCGTACCAGGCGACGAGCTCGTCGAGCGCCTTGCAGTCGTTCGTGGCGAGCGCCCGGCGCAGGAAGCCGTAGAGACCGACGCCGACCTCCCAGTCCCATTCGTCGAACTGGATGCCGCCGGCATCGTTCACGCCGGCCAGACCTTCCTTGATCCCCTTCAGGCGGCTGAAAGCGGCTGCGACCTTGTCGACCGTGGTCTTGAGCGAGGATCGATCGATGGTGATCCGGTTCATATTGATGTTCCACTCATGAATAGAAGAGAGGGTCCGCGCCAATGGCGGGACCGGTACTGTCGAACGTGAGTTCCGGCGTCGGCTGCCGGTTAACGAAGGCGTGCGGCCGCTCGCCGATCGAGAAGGCGCCGTCATGGGCGAGCCGCAACTCCGGCCGATTGGGTGGCGCGACCGAGAGCAGGAGCCGATCGGCGTCGAAGGCGACCCTGGTGGCGAGGACGCGCTTTCGGAAGCGGCCGAAATCGGCGCCGTCGCCGCAGCCGACGGCGGCGATCCAGCCGCAGCGCCGGCCTTCGGAGCGGAGTTCCCGTCCGGCGGTGGCGCCCGTCTCGACCATGGCGAGGCCGTTGGTCGAGTGCAGGGCCGCAAAGCCCGTGCCCGAGCGGACGATCAGCCACCCGGCCTCGATCAGGACCTCGTCGAGGCCGTCGCGCCCGAGATAGGCATGCGTCCAGCCGTTGCGATGGTCCTGCGTGTCGAAGACCATCAGCGCCAGGTCCCGGTGCTGCGCAACGCGCGGAAGGATGCCGCTGCCCGCCCAGTAGGACGGCCGCTGCGTGCCCCAGGGATCGTCCTCGCCCGGATGGTTCACCCACAGCCGCGCCATCGGGTGACCGGAGAGGCGGATATCCACCACATGCTGCTGATGGCCGTTCACACCGGTCTTGTGGTCGACGACGGTCGAGAGCTGCGCCGCCTCGTTCTTGAAGAGAACGAGCCTTCCCGCATCGAGCCCCTGCGCGTAGCGGGCTTCGATGGCGCGGCCCGGCTCGAGCCGCGCCAGGCGGACGAGATCGGCCGGCGGGGCATAGTTGGAGCAGCAGAACATCGGCAGTGATGCGACGCCGCCGTTCAGCCAGCCCTCGCCGAAGGCGACCGCGGCGAAGGGGGCGAGTTCGGTCAGCGGGCCGGCGCGCAATTCCTTGTCATAGGCGCGCCCCTGCGAGCCCGCCGGCACGCCGGCAAGCGTGTGCAGCGCGATCATTTCGAAGATCAGGTCGAGCTGGCGTCGTGCGCGCTCGGCGAGTTCCGCCTCAGCCCAATGTTCGAGCGCGAGAAGGCCGATGAAATCGATCGGATAATAGGCGGCCGAGTTCCATTCGGCGAGGCCGTGTGCCTCGACCGCGTCGAACCAGCGATGCAGGCGCGCCGTCGCCAGCGCCGCCTGTTCCCGCCCGGTCCTGCCCGAGGCCTCGAAGACCGCATCCGGCAGGAGCGCGCCGGCGAGCAGCTGGCTGACATGAAAGCACAGCACATGGTTCTCGCTCCAGAACCACATGGCGTCGTTGCCCGGTTCGTCCACCCAATAGCGGTAACCGAGGACCGAGCGCCGGATCGTCGCGAGCGTTTCCGGCGCCAGGTGCTCGCCATATCCGCGGGCGAGCCACAGGAGCGGCACCATGACGAAGTCCGAGCAATCCTCGCGCCGGTCGATCGAATGGAGGGTCGCCGCAATGATCCGCTCGATGGTGGCCGTGTCGTCGCTGCCTGTCGCGACGATCGCGAGCGCCCGGCCGATGCGCTCGGCGCCATGGCGCGCGCTGAAGGCGAGCGCCGCGCGCTTTCGCTCTGCGAGCGTCGGGGCCATTGCGCCGGGTGCAAGCCGGCTGAGGAACGCCGCATCGATGATGCGCGTAACGGTGCCCGCACCCGACCCGATCGTCAGCCTGACGCCGTGATAACCGTCCGGAAGCCTGAGCGTCCCGGGAATTGCGAGGCGGGTTTGGCTCGCGCCGAGCGTCGCCTCGGCCCGCGCCAGCACGGCCCTGTCGTGGCCGTGGCTGAAGACCTCGACGCAAACGGGCAGGTCGCTCCCGGGCGGCGCGTCGAAGACGATTTCCAGCGCCTCCCCGATGAAGACGTCACGGCCCGGCCGCACGTCGCGGGCAAGTGCGGCGAGCCGGCCGACCTCGTCGCGGTCGAGCGCGACCGGCAGCACGATGGTGAGCGGCGCCTCGTCCAGAAGCTCGAGCTCGAAGAACCAGATCGTGTCGCGCTCGGCGAGATCTTCCGTGTGGAGCAGGATGTGGTTGTCGCCGGCGGCAAGGTCGAGCCTCACGTCCGACGTGCTCTCGACATTGCGCCGGAACGGTTCGAAGCGGACCTGCTCGCTGCCGTTCACCCAGATGCGCACGCCGCCGCAGGTCCTGAGCCTGAGGTGGAGCCTGCGGGGGGCTTCGCTCCGGAACGTGCCCTTCAGCCATCGCCGGATATGGGTCGGCACATGCCAGAAGCCGGTGAACTCGACGCGACGGTTGGCACCCGGAAGGTTCAGGTGGGCCGCCGGCCAATCGCCTTCCGGCTCGATCGCCCGGCCGACCATCCCGGCCCAGAAGGCCTTGCGGCAGGGGAGGTCGCC
The DNA here is from genome assembly GCF_001651875.1 of Sinorhizobium saheli. Classification (GTDB taxonomy): domain Bacteria; phylum Pseudomonadota; class Alphaproteobacteria; order Rhizobiales; family Rhizobiaceae; genus Sinorhizobium; species Sinorhizobium saheli. Next base: position 11,259 of record NZ_LNQB01000067.1, on the reverse strand, counting down.
CACATCGACGAAACCGTTGATGAAGCGATAATCGACGCGATCCTCCGCCGGCGCCGCAACGCCCGGAAAGTCGGCGCGGATCAGGCCGGATACGATCCAGGCGGTGATCGTCTCGCCCCTCGAGACCTCATAGGTCGGGTCGGGTGAGGCCTTATCCGTCGCGGAATTGCGCTTCATAGACCGCCTCCCGCCGATCTTATGAAAATATTTTCGTAAACTTTGCGAAGTCATGCCCGAAGGCTTGCTCGCCGAATTCCGGCAAAACAAACGGCTTGACGTTTTCGTTGTCAAGTCGCAAAAAGTGAAAATCGAATTTGGGAGAGGAGCTCCGGTTCGGTTTATGAAAAAGTTTTCATAGGGAGGATGTGCATGTCAAGGCTTTTCTCAGGCGTAAGTGCACTTGTATTTGCCGGTCTGGTCGGAGCGGCGTCGGCTGAGGCCGAAACCAAGTCGATCACGTTCCTGTTCACGGATGACGACCAGGGCTATGTCCAGCGCATGGCCGAGCTCACCAAGGAGTTCGAAGCGAGCCATCCGGACGTAAAGGTCAATTTCGTCTCTTCCGGCTACGACGCCGTCGTCAAGCAGCTTCCGGTGCAGCTCGCCGTCGGCGAGGGGCCCGACCTCGCCAAGATCACCGACTGGCAGCTCGCGCCCTATTATCTCGACATGCGCCCCTACATGAAGGACGCGGACGCCTTCGCCCGGCTTCATGGCGAAAGCCTCGAGCAGTTGCGCCTGCCGGGCATCAACGAGCCGAATTCGATCAATGGCTACGTGGCGTCGCAGACGCTCAACCTGCCCTTCGTCAACAAGACCCTGTTCGAGCAGGCCGGCGAGCCGCTGCCCGGGCCGAAGGCGACCTTGAAGGAGATCGTCGAGGCTTCGGCGCGGGTGGCGAAGGCGACCGGTGTCCAGATCCCCTTCACCATGGACCGTTCGGGCCATCGCTTCTCCGGCGGGGCGTTCTCCTACGGCGCGACCTATGTCAAGGACGGCAAGTTCAGCTTCCCCGACGAGGCGGCGAGGAAATACATCGCCGACCTCCATGCCTGGACGGAGAACGGCAGCTTCCCCAAGGAGATGTGGGGCGCGGCCGGCGGTTCGCAGTACAAGAACATGGGCGACGAATTCGTCAACGGCAACGTCGTGACCTATCTCGCGGGCAACTGGATGGTCAATCCGTTCCAGAGCAAGATCGGCGACGCCTTCGATTGGACGGCGATTAACGCCCCCTGCGGCGAGGCCGGATGCTATGCCATGCCGGGTGCGACCGCGATCGTCGGCTTCAAGCGGACGAAGCATCCCGAGGCGGTCGCCGAGTTCATCGAGTTCCTCGGCTCCGAGAAGGTTCAGCGCGAGATTGCGGAGAGCTACGTGATCCTCACCGGCGCCGAGATCAAGGATCCGCAGTACAAGCTTTCGAGCGACGACGCCAAGGCGGCCATGGCCGTCTTCCTCGACAACAAGAAGAACGTGCCGCAGGCCGCGCGCGACTTCGAGCGCCAGAAGGGCGGCACGGCGCTCTATCAGCAGATCGTCCAGCGCGTGAGCCAGCTGATCGTCGGCGAATTGTCGCTCGATGAAACCTACAAGGTGCTGGAGGACGACGTGCGCAAGATCAACGAGGCGCGCGCGACGCAGTAAAGCGGCGCGCGGCACCGAGCCGCACTCCTCCGACGACGCGCCGGCGAACCGGCGCGTCGTCTCGGCGCGCGTTTATCGGATCCCGAGGGTCGATCGGGTCACGGGCTCCGCATGGAGCGGTAGCGATGCCGCGCCCGTGATCTCGAGCGTGGCGACAACGACAGCCAGGATAGAGAGAAGAGCGCAAAGCCGCCGCAATGCATGGCGGCTTTCCATGGCCTCCAAACGCTGCCATGCTGGATTGCGGCGGGCAAACATCCCTTGTGCCAGAACAGCTTCCATGATGGTCATGGCCGTCACTCCTTTTGACGGCATTGGTCGAACCGGACCATCGGAGTTCGACTTCTCCATCGAAGGGGCAGGAAAATTTGCCGGCCTTGTCGAAATGCGCCGAGGCTGCTCGTCAACAGACCGTCGAAACAAAGGAGGACATCGCCGTGAAGTATCTCTGCCTGGTCTGGTGCGAGGAAGGACAGTTCGAAGCCTTGTCGCAGGAGGAAAGGGATCAAATCGATCGCGATTCCCTGAGCTATGATCAGCAACTCGCCGGAAGCGGGCACATGATCGCCGCGGAAGCGCTGCAGGCGCCGGCGAACTCCGTCGTGGTCCGCGTGCGCCATTCCGAGGTTTCCGTGACCGACGGCCCCTTCGCCGAAGCCAAGGAACATATCGGCGGCTTCATCCTGATCGAGGCGAGGGACTTGAACGACGCGATCCGCGTCGCGGCAGGCATTCCGCTCGCGAAGCTTGGCAGCATCGAGGTGCGGCCGATCTATGACTTCGGCGGCCAGGCTTGAGGCGAGCACCACGCGCCGCGGCGGCGGCCCCATATTACCCCATATCAGGAGTGCGTCAGGAGGCAGCAATGAACTATCTCTGCCAATTCTGGTTCGAGACATCGGCAATAGCAGAGCTGTCGGAGGAAGAAGGGCGAAGGCTTACGGCCGACTGCAAGGCATATGACGACGGCCTCGCCGCAAGCGGGCATTTGCTCATGGCGCAGGCCCTGCGCCAGCCCGCGTCCGCCAGGACCGTGCGCGTGAGCGACGGCCGGATTTCGGTGACCGACGGGCCATTTGCCGAGATCAAGGAGCATCTCGGCGGCATCATCCTCATCAAGGCCGCGGACATGGATGAGGCAATCGGCATCGCGAGCCGCTCGCCGCTGGCGAGGTATGCCGCGATCGAGGTGCGTCCGGCCTATTCCATAAAGGAGACGCAGTGACGGCAGGTCATGGCGACGCCACGCACCCGGAGAGGCTCTTGCAGAAGCAGATCGAGGACATCTACCGCGCGCATTCGCGGAAGGTACTGGCAACATTGATCCGCCTGCTTGGCGATTTCGACCGGGCCGAGGAGGCGCTGCAGGACGCCTTTGCCGAAGCGGCCCGGACGTGGCCGAGCGAGGGGATACCCCGCAACCCGTTCGCCTGGCTCGTGTCTGCGGGACGGTTCCGGGCAATCGACCATCTGAGGCGGCAGGTTCGCTTCGCGGCCGCGGTCCCCGATATCGAAGACAGCCTCTATCGGGAGGGTGACGATCTGGAGATCGGCGACATGGCCCTGATAGAAGATGACGTGCTCCGGCTCATCTTCATTTGCTGTCACCCGATCATTCCGGCGGACGCGCAGATCGCCATGTCCCTCAGGGAAATCTGCGGGCTGACGACGGAGGAAATCGCTCACGCTTTCCTGACCCCGGCGCCGACCATTGCGCAAAGGATCGTGCGCGCCAAGAACCGCATCCGCGCGGCCGGAATTCCCTATGAAGTGCCGGACAAGGCCGAGCTGCCCGACCGCCTGCAGCACGTCCTGCATGTGATCTATCTCGTCTTCAACGAGGGCTATTCCGCCTCGTCCGGCGCAGAGATCGTCAGGTCGGACCTGACCTCCGAAGCGATCCGTCTTTGCCGGCTGCTCCTCACCCTGCTGCCGGACCCGGAGGTCTCGGGGCTGCTCGCGCTGATGCTATTGCAGGACGCCAGGCGCGCCGCGAGACGAGGCGCCTCGGGCGAGATGATCCTGCTCGCCGATCAGGACCGTTCCCTTTGGGACGGCGAAAGGATCAGGGAAGGCCTGGCCATCGTCGATGGCGCGCTCGGCGCTGGAACCTTGGGCTGTTATGGCCTGCAGGCCGCCATTGCCGCCGAACATGTCCGCGCGCCCAGGGCTCATGAAACCGACTGGCGCCGCATTGCCGGCTTCTACGACCTGCTTCTCGCCGCCCGCCCGTCGTCGATCGTGGAACTCAACCGGGCCGTCGCCGTGGCGATGTGCGAAGGGCCGGCCGCGGGTCTGGCGGTCGTCGATGCCATCCTCGCCAGCGGCGAATTGCATCGTTACCACCTCGCCCATGCGGCCCGCGCCGATTTCCTGCGGCAGTTGCAGCGCTTCGCCGACGCGCGCCTCGCCTATGAAACCGCACTGGAACTGTGCCGCCAGGAACCGGAGAAGGCCTTTCTGCGCAAGAGGATTGCCGAGCTTGGCGGTCAATGAGCGACCGTCCGCCGACCGCCCCCTGGAGCGGGCTGCGCTCACATGCGTTCGCGCCACCGCTCCACCTGTTTGTCTTGCCGCATTCGTGCGACGTCAGGTGATTCCACTTGACTGCAAAATGCTCTAACCAGACTCGACCTCCGCCAGGAGCCATCGGCGGAAGGCCTTCATCGAGCCGGTTTCCGGGCGCGATTTCAGCCGCGTCAGCCAGTAGCTCCCCGTATGCGCGACGATGTCGAAGGGCTGGACGATGCGCCCCTCCTCGATCTCCTGGAGGAACATTGCGACCGGAACGAGCGCCACTCCGACGCCGCGCGCCGCGGCCTCCACGAGCGTCAGCGACGAGTCGAACATCCAGCCGCGGAGATTCGGCGGCGCTATCCCCGCCGCCCTGCACCACAGGGGCCATTCGTCGATCCGGTAGGAGCGCAGCAGCTCGACTTTGGCGAGGTCCGCCGGTGTCAGCAGGCGTTCGCCAAGCGCCGGCGCGCAGACGGGAGAAAGCGGCGCGTCCATCAAATGGATCGCTTCCGTCCCGTGCCATGCGCCGTCGCCGAAGCGGATGAAGAAGTCGAGGCCGTCGACGAGGATGTCGGAGCGATTGTTGTTGGTCTTGAGGCGCAGGTCGAGGTGAGGATTCTGCTCCTTGAAGGCGTTGAGCCGCGGCAGGAGCCAGCCGATCGCGAAGGTGCCGACGACGCCGACCGTCAGTATCTCGCGGAAATTACCCTCCTCGAACTGGCTGAGCGTTGCGCTCATGCGGCGAAAGGCGTCGGAGAGCACCGGCAGCAGCGCGTGTGCCTCATCGGTCAGGGTGAGGCCGCGCGGGAGGCGCTTGAACAAGGTGACGCCGAGGACCTCTTCGAGCGCCTTCACCTGGTGGCTGATGGCCGTCTGCGTGACGCGAAGCTCCAGCCCCGCGCGGGTGAAGCTCAAATGTCGTGCCGACGCCTCGAAGGCGCGCAGCGAGTTGAGCGGGAGCTGGGAGATTTCCATCGATGTCCATGCCTAAGTTTTTCTCATGTCTGAGCGCAGAATTGATCGTTTGTCCAGGGGCTCGGTCCGCTTCATAGTCCCGTTCGCGAGGTCCGGACGGGACCTTGGCGAAGTGCATCGAGGTGCTGCGGCGACCATTTGCATGTCCGGCGGGACGCGCGCGCCGTAGGGTCAGCTCTTTCCAACACCAATTTTCAGACGGATGACAGGAATGACGATCACATTGTCACGCCGGCAGGCGCTTGCCGGCAGTTTGCTCACGATCCCGGTCCTTGCAACGACGGCGGCGGAAGGTCGCGCCGAGGACGCACAAGCTGCCGCGGCGAGGCTCGACGCGCTGGAACGCAGGCATCCCGGCCGCATCTGCGTGAGCATTCTCGAGGTTGCAAGCGGCAAACGGGTCGAGCACCGGGCCGACGAACGCATTCTCATGTGCAGCACCTTCAAGGCGCTTGCGGCGGCCCTCGTGCTGGCGCGCGTAGACAAGGGCGAAGAGCGGCTGGACCGGCGCATCAAGTTCTCGAAGAACGACCTCGTCGCCGGTTCGGCGGCGACGGAGACGCATGCCGGCGGAGCAGGCATGACGATGGCGGAGCTCTGCGACGCCGCCGTGACGCGCAGCGACAATACGGCCGGAAATCTGCTGCTCGCCAGTTTCGGGGGGCCGGCGGCGCTCACCGCCTTTTTCCGTTCGCTCGGGGACGACGTTTCGCGGCTCGACCGTATCGAGACCGACCTCAACTATCATGACGGACCGGACGACATTCGCGACACCACCACGGCGGCCGCGATGCTCGAAAATCTGCGCAGGCTTCTGTTTACCGATGCGCTTTCGCCTTCCTCGCGTTCCCGACTCGCCGCCTGGCTCATCACCAACAAGACCGGCGACAGCCGCTTGCGCGCAGGCGTTCCGAAGAACTGGCTCGTCGGTGACAAGACCGGCACCAACGGCGACAAGCACGGAATTGCCAACGACATCGCGGTCCTGTGGCGGCCGGATGGGGCGCCGATCATCGTCACGGCCTATTGCGAGATTCCCTCCATATCGGCGGACGAGCGCAATGCCGTCATTGCCGAAATCGGCCGGATCGCATCAGGGCTCTGAAATCTGCCGGTGCGGGATCACGGAAAGGCGTGCAGCGTCTTTCCGCCCGCATCCCGCGCCTTAATTCCTTACGATCGATCACGAGGACCTTTCTATGATGAGACATATCTTCCTTCCGGGGCTCGGCGCGCTGACGGCGGTTTCGTTGCTCTTCGCCACCGTCGCCGAGGCTGCCGACGACCCGCGCGAGAGCGAGCTCGACCGCGTCGTCGGCGAGGTGATCCGGCCCCTCATGGAGGCAAACGAAATACCGGGAATGGCAGTGGCGGTCACGGTGCAAGGCAAGCACTATCTCTTCAGCTACGGCATCGCTTCGAAGGAGAGCGGAAAGAAGGTCACCGAGGAGACGCTCTTTGAAATCGGCTCGATCAGCAAGACCTTTACCGCGACCCTTGCGGCCTATGCCGAGGCGAAGGGTGCCTTGTCGCTCTCCGACAATGCCAGCAAATATCTGCCGGCCCTCGCCGGCAGCAGCTTCGACGCGATCAGCCTTCTCGATCTCGGCACCTATACGGCAGGCGGACTGCCGCTGCAGTTTCCGGAGAATGTCGACGACCGGGACGAGATGGTCGCCTATTTCCGGAGCTGGCGCCCGGCCTATGCCGCCGGCAGCCACCGGCTCTACTCGAATCCGAGCATCGGCCTGTTCGGGCACCTCGCCGCGGCGAGCATGGGGAAGCCGTTCGACGATCTGATGGAACAGGAACTCTTCCCGGCCCTCGGTCTGAGCCGCACCTACATCCGGGTTCCGAAGGACCAGATGGCGAACTACGCCTACGGCAATACGAAGGACGGCAAGGCCGTCCGGGTAACGCCCGGCATCCTCGACTCGGAAGCCTATGGCGTGAAGACGACGGCGGCCGACATGATCCGTTTCGTCGAGGCGAACATGGATGGCTCGCATCTGGACGAACCGCTGCGGCGGGCGATCGCCGCGACCCACACCGGATATTATGCCGTCGGCGACATGACACAGGGCCTGGGCTGGGAGCTCCATGCCTATCCGGCGAAGCTCGACCGGCTGCTTGCGGGCAATTCGGCCGAGGTGAGCCTCAAGCCGAACAAGGTGAGGAAGCTCGAGCCGCCGCGGCCGCCGCGGGAAGACGTGCTGATCAACAAGACCGGCTCGACGAGAGGCTTCGGCGCCTATGCCGCCTTCGTGCCGGAGAGGCGCATCGGCATCGTCATGCTGGCGAACAAGGCCTATCCGATCCCGGAACGCGTGAAGGCCGCCCATCGGATATTGACGGCGCTCGCCGATGAGCCCGGATTGGCGAGCACGCGCTGATTCCCCAATCGGCTGAATGGAAATCACGAGAGGATTCAAGGCGCTACGGCAGCCATCCGCGCCTGAAAATGCCGCCGGTTCTCTCCTCGACATCGACTCTCGGTCCGAAACCCTTCATGATGAGGGTCGCGCAGCCCGTGTTCTGCCGAGGCATGAAGGCAAGGATTTGCAGTCGTTCAATGGTCGGACGCGGGCGCGGCATCGTCGATGTTTTCAAGATGGTCTCGGATGAGGAGGTCCTGATCACAGGCCGCGAAGGCGGGAGATGGCCTTGCACTGGTGGAGCCGCACCTGGAAAAAGCAGCCGCAACTGACCCCCGTTTCCTCGATGCGCAGCTTCTGGGGGCTGATGTGGGCCTATTGGTTCTCCGACCGATGGCACGAGGCTTGGGGGCTGGCGGCCATCATCGTCGTGCTCACCGGGCTGCAGGCCATGGCCAGCGTCTGGTTCGCCGTGGCGTCCGGAGAGCTCGTCGGTGCGATCGCCTTTCTTCACCATCCCGAAACGCCGACGACGCTGAATTCTCTTCTGGCAAGCGCGGCAAGCCTCGCCGCCATCATTGCGCTCCGGGAAGTCGGGTTCACGGCGGTGCGCCACTTCTTCTCGACCAGTCTGCATCGCAAATGGCGCGCCTGGCTCGACCGCCGCTTCAACGACGCGCTGCTCGACTGCAATCACACGCATCTCCACCTGCAGCACGGCGCCGCGGAGGCGATCCCGACCGCGGGCGGCGTGCCGGACAATGTCGACCAGCGCGTGCAGGAATCGATCAAGGGCATGACCGGCGGCGCCATCGGCCTCGCCATGGGCATTTCCGGCGTGATCCTGTCGCTGTTCTTCGTCGGCGGCAAGATCATCGAAACCTCCACCGCGGTCGCCGGCCTTGAATTTCTCGGCAGTTACGCCACCGCCTGCCTGACGCTGGCAGTGGTCGTCGCCTACGTCCCCATCAACACGCTGATAGCGGCAAAGCTGGGGTCGATCCAGCAACGGCTGGACGTCCGGATGCAATGGGCCGAGGGCAGCTACCGCCGTGAGCTGACGACGCTCCTTCACCGCAGTTTCCATATCGCGGCTGCCCGGGGCGAGGAAACGCAGAAGGGCATCCACCGGCGGCGCTATGGCGAGGTCGATCGCACCTGGGCGAGGGTCAATATTCTGACGGCCGTCTACATGGGATTCGAGCTCGTCTACAACGTCGTCGGCTCGCGCCTCGTCGCCTACGCGCCGGGGCTGCTCTCCTATGCCGAGAACAGGATCAGCCTGCAGGGCTATGTCACCGGCGCCGAGCTTGCCAATGCCATCATCAACGACTGCTCCTGGTTCATCCACGTGATGCCCGACATCGCGCACCTCAGGGCGAATGCCGGGCGCGTCATCGATCTCGCCAAGGCGATCGAGGACGTGCAGCGGCCACGCGAATTCTATGCCCGCACCGGCGTTGCGGAGCTGCGCTATGCGGAGCAGGACGCCAGGCGCGGACTGACGATTCGCGATCTTGAAATCATGCATCCGGGTACCGATGAACCTTTTGTCACGACAGGCGAGCTGCAGTTCCATCCCGGCGAATGGACGCTGCTCGTCGGCGAATCGGGCAGCGGCAAGTCTTCCCTCCTCAAGGCGATCAATGGCCTGTGGCCGCACGGCCGCGGCACGATCCTGATGCCCGGGAATGTACGGACCTTCTTTGCCACGCAGGACGTGAAGCTGCCGCCCGTGACGCTGAAGGAACTGGTCTGCCTGCCCGACGCCGCCGAGGCCCACTCCGACGACGAGGTCGCGGCGGCACTTTCCGAGGCCGACCTTGAGGATTTCGCCGGCGAGCTCGGCGAGGAGGGCCGGGGCAATCAAAGCTGGGATCGCCTGCTTTCCGGCGGTCAGAAGCAGAAGCTGGTGCTGGCGCGCATCCTCCTGCAGCGGCCGGCGCTGCTGTTCCTCGACGAACCGACAAGCGCCCTCGACCGCGAGGCGGCGGTCGCCTTTCACCAGGCGATCCACGACAGTCTCCCGCGCGCAACGGTCTTGAGCGTGATGCACGACGCCAACCCGCCGAAATCCGCAAGCGGTGAGGCATTCTACCACAGCGTGCTCGCCATCGACGACGGCATCGCCACCAAGACGCCGTTGCCGAGAGTGGCGATCGGCCCGGTCGGCCCGGCCCGCGTGAGGCTGCGCGGGGAGAAGCGGCCGGTGGATCGCTAGAGCATTTTGCAGTCAGGTGGAATCACCTGACGTCGCACAAATGCGGCAAAAACAATCAGATAGAGCGGTGACGCGAACGCACGCGAGCGCATCCCGCTCTATGGAGCCACGGATGTGGAGCCACGGGAGCCGAAATTTTTGATCCGGTCGTGTCGGAATGCGGAAACGTCGTTCGTCTTATAGCCAATGCCGGAAAGCGCGAAGACAGGCCGCGCCGGAGGATTCGCCCGATTGGAGAGAAAGATGACCGATTCATACTATCGCTGGGTAATCGTCGCCGCAGGTGGTCTGCTGGGCTGCATCGCCATCGGCGCCATGTTCTCGCTGCCGGTTTTCCTCCTGCCCATCGCGCGGGACACCGGATGGTCGGTCACCGGCATCTCGACCGCGATGACCATCGGTTTCATCGCAATGGCCCTGGCGAGCATGGTCTGGGGCAGCCTCTCGGACCGCTTCGGGCCGCGCCTGGTGGTCCTCGCCGGCTCCATCCTTCTGGCCGCAAGCCTGGCGCTCGCCAGCCGCACCACGTCGCTGATCGCGTTTCAGTTCCTGTTCGGCGTGCTCGTCGGCAGCGCCGCCGCGGCGATCTTCGCGCCGATGATGGCCTGTGTGACGGGCTGGTTCGACACCCACCGCAGCCTTGCCGTTTCTCTGGTGTCCGCCGGCATGGGCATGGCGCCCATGACCATGTCGCCCCTGGCGGGGTGGCTGGTCTCCATCTACGACTGGCGGACCGCGCTTGCGATCATCGCGCTCGTCGCGGCGGCGACCATGATCCCGGCCGCTCTGCTCTTGCGCCGGCCGCCGGCCCTCGAGCACGGGAACGCCGACCCGGCGGCAGGGCAGGCGGAGATGTCGGTCGCGCAGGCGCTGAGATCACCGCAATTCGTCCTGTTGCTGCTGACGAACTTCTTCTGCTGCGCCACCCATTCGGGGCCGATCTTCCATACGGTGAGCTACGCGATCAGCTGCGGGATTCCGATGATCGCCGCCGTGTCGATCTACAGCGTCGAGGGTCTCGCGGGCATGGGCGGCCGCGTCGTCTTCGGCATCCTCGGCGACCGGTTCGGTGCCAAGCGCATTCTGGTCTCCGGCTTGCTGCTGCAGGCGTTCGGCGCACTCGCCTATGTCTTCGTGCGCGAACTCGGCGCCTTCTATGCGGTCGCCGCCCTGTTCGGCTTCATCTATGCCGGCGTCATGCCTCTCTACGCCGTCCTCGCCCGCGAGAACTTTCCGTTGCGCATGATGGGAACGGTCATCGGCGGAACCGCGATGGCCGGCAGTCTCGGCATGGCCATCGGCCCTCTCGCCGGCGGTCTGATCTATGACGCCTTCGACAGTTACGCCTGGCTCTACATCGGCGCCTGGGGCATCGGGATCGGCGCCTTCCTTATCGCGATGACCTTCAAGCCGTTCCCGAAGGAGCAGCCGGCCCTCGCGGCAGCCTAGCAGGCTGCTGAAAAAGCCCTCTGGCTTTTGGGTTTTTGCCGTGATTCCCTACGGCTGCAACAGAGGGACTGATTT
>NZ_LNQB01000066.1 GCF_001651875.1 Sinorhizobium saheli | reverse complement strand
GTATTACGCCATGCTGGACGAGCCAGCCATGGCCGCATAACTTAAACCAACCGGCCTCCGGCAAACCCGGCGCGGTTCAATAGCGGTCTCTTTCAGAGATATTGGCAATACGTCTTATCGACTACCTACGCCTTCAACGACCTAAGCCGGTTCACGGAACCGAGCCACGCGGAACGACTCAAGGATCAGCTGCTCCGTCGAGGTATGATATTCACCAAGTATCTTCCAAAAGGCGAGTTACGCGCCGAGACGCTTAAATTCTTGAATTCCCTGAGCGTGCAACATCGGTCGCTTTTCAAATCAATCACGCTGGCGATCTATGTAAATGAGTACTCTTTTTGTTGGAAGCAAGGATCGGCGCTCGATCATATCGTAGGTGAAAGTCATGCAAAATGAACTTAAATACCAAGTGAGGTCCAGGGAAATTGGAGATCTCATCGCAATGTTGCGTAGCGGGCGACTAATAATATCGCCTTACTTTCAGCGTAATTTGGTTTGGCGGGAAGCCCACAAACACGACTTCATAGACACCATTCTGTCGGGATTACCGTTTCCGCAGATATTCTTGGCACGCGGCCCAATCGACGTAAACACGATGACTGCCTACACGTGCGTCGTAGATGGACAACAGCGGTTGAGTGCAATTAGGGAATTCGCGGCTGACGCTTTCCCGGTGAATGGTCGTTACTTTTCCCAGTTGGAGAACGAGGAAAAAACGGCGTTCATCAAGTATGAAGTACCTGTGATTGACTTTGATCTTGATGCAGGAGATTCGCGCCTTAAGGACGTCTTCAAACGTCTTAATCGCACGTTCTATTCGCTGTCCACGATTGAGCGCATCGCTACAGAGTACAGCGCTTCTGAATTTCTCCTTTTAGCTCGGGTTTTGTGTGGGGACATCTCCTCGCCAGAAACCGCCCAGGAGGAAATGCAGGCAGCACTGGATGTATTCGACGCAAACGAGTTGCCGGACGCGAAAGATGACGTGGACGCGAATTCCTTCCTACGGGACCCCGGTATTTCGGAAGAAAAGTGGGATTTTCTTATGACGAGAGTGGGGGGTGACTTTGCCCGCGTCATGGCTGAGCACGACGTTTTCTCGCCCTATGAGTATCAACGTAAAGTACCACTTATGTTTGTTCTCAACGTGATGGCAACTATTTTAGGAGGATACTACGGTCGAAATTCAAAGGTAAAGGAGTTTCTTGAAACGTATTCGGAGAGTTTTGAGGAAGCCGACGAGGTTCTCGAAAAAATGAACCGCGTGGCTCGGATCATTGAAGAATTCAACCTGCCACAACGTAGTATCTGGTGGAACAAGGCGAACTTCTTCTCCATGGTTTGTGAGCTCGCATTTTTGGATAACAGACTTGCGAACCTGGATACGGCAGATACAAGGGAAAAACTGCTTGCTTTCGAAGCCGATCCTCCGAGGGAATTCCAAATCGCTGCTCGAGAAGCCGTGAACAATCGGCCCGAGCGGGTTTTACGAGGGGACGCCTTTAGGGATCTTCTGGTATTTCCAACCGCTGGCACCTGAGGTTTTGCAAGCTCGGAGAATGATCTTGACATTTGGCTTCGCGAACTCATAGCCAACTTAGCAGAAGAGTTTTGGACCCCATGTTTCTCGCCTCCAAGATCTTCTGGCTCGTCGCTCAGCCGCTGTCCCTCGCCTTCATGAGCGTACTCATCGGCGTGCTGCTGATCTTCGCCCGGTTCCGCCGCAGCGGCGGTGTCTTCGCCTCGCTCGGGCTCGTCGTCCTCTTCGTCACCCTCTTCACCACCGCCGGCTCCTACTTCCTGCAGATCCTTGAAAATCGCTTTCGGCGTCCCGCGCCGGAGCCGGCGGAGCTCTCCTGCATCATCGTGCTCGGCGGCGCCTTCGAGAATGTGGTGATCGCCAGCCGGGGCGGGATGGAGTTCAACCAGGCGGCGGAGCGCTTCGTCGAGACCTTGCGGCTCGCCCGGGCTTATCCAGCCGCACGCATCCTCGTTTCGGGCGGCGACGGGTCGTTGAGCGGGCTCTACGAGGGCGATGCGCAGGCGTCGGAGGGGTTCTTCAAGACCTTCGGCATCGGCGCCGATCGGCTGATCCGCGAGGGAGAATCGCGGACGACCTTCGAGAATGCGCTCTATACCCGTGATCTGCTCGCCAAGCACCGGATGGAGCGCTGCGCGCTCGTCACATCGGCCTATCACATGCCGCGCTCGGTCGCGCTCTTCCGCGCCAATGGCATCGAGGTCCTGCCCTGGCCGGCGGATTATCGGACGAGCGGCAAGGTGCGGCTCGGCTTCGATTTCACCCAGCCCTCGCTCAATGCGCAACTGGCGACGACCGCCGCCAAGGAATGGACCGGGCTTCTCGCCTATTATCTGCTCGGCCGGACGCAGACGCTGCTGCCGAGATAGGGGCGGCCGTTGTGGCCCGACGAGGCGCCCCCTCATCCGCCTGCCGGCACCTTCTCCCCGCAGGCGGGGCGAAGGGATACGCGGCCGCCTCTGGCGTCCCCTCTCCCCGCCAGAACGGGTCAGAACGGAGAGAGAGCGGGGCGAGCGCTTCGCCTCGAGCGGTGACACATATGCTTGCAAGGCAAGGCGTGCCCCGGACTTATTCCCGCCATTGCGCTAAGGATCGCGGATCGCGCCGAGCCTCTCGGCGCAGTCCAGAGCGGAGCGTCCATGCCGATCCTTGAAATCCTCGACTATGCCGGCGTCGCCGTGTTCGCGGCGACCGGAGCGCTTTCGGCCTCTCGCAAGCAGCTCGACATCATCGGCTATCTGTTCCTCGCCTCCGTCACGGGCATCGGCGGCGGTACCATGCGCGATGTGGTTCTCGGCGCGACGCCGGTCTTCTGGGTGCGGAACCCCGCCTATCTCATCGTCTGCGCTTCGGCCGGGCTTTTGATGTTCCTGACCGCGCACCGCTTCGAATCGCGCTACCGGATGCTCGTCTGGCTCGATGCGGTCGGCCTCTCGGCCTATTGCGTGATGGGTGCGGCCAAGGGGCTGGCGGCGACCGGCTCGCCGACCGTGGCCGTCGTCACCGGCATGCTGACGGCGACCTTCGGCGGCATCCTGCGCGACCTGCTCGCCGGCGAGCCGTCGGTCCTGCTGAGGCCGGAAATCTACGTCACCGCCGCGCTCGTCGGCGCCAGCGTCTTCGTCTGCGCGACGATCGTCGGCATGCCGCTGGCCGCGACCTCGGCGCTGGGCGTCGTCACCGCCTTTGCCGTGCGCGGCGGCGCGCTTCGATACGGCTGGACGCTGCCGACCGGCAAGGCCGGCCCCGGCCGCGACCCGAGCGACGTGATGTGACGAGGGTTCCGAGTGTTACGAAGCCTGACGCTCCGCTGCCCGAACGATCAGCGCTCGGACTTGCGGCGCAGGCGGATCACCACGTCGACATGGGAGATCTCCATGCCGGCGGGCGGCTCGGGGAGATTGTCGATCTGGATGTTGCTCACCGGAATGTCGAGGACCTCGTTCTGCCCCTCGATGAAGAAGTGGTGGTGGTCCGAGACGTTGGTGTCGAAATAGGTCTTGGCGCTCTCGACGGCGAGAACGCGGATCATGCCGGCTTCGGTGAACTGGTGGAGGGTGTTGTAGACGGTCGCGAGCGATACCGGCACGCCGGCGGCGACGGCTTCCTCATGCAGTTCCTCGACCGTCAGGTGGCGGTCGCCCTTGGCGAAGATCAGGTCGGCGAGCGCCACGCGCTGGCGCGTCGGGCGCAGGCCCGAGTTGCGCAGCCTTTCCTGCGAGGACATGTCCGTTGCTTTCGTCATGCGCAGCCCGTTCCGATATTCCTGCCGAAATCCCTGGATTATCTGTCTGCGATATAACTTCTGGCGCCGGCGCTTTCAATAGATTCCGGTCCTCCAACGGCCGCAAACGCCTGAAAATCGGCCCAAAGCAGGGGAAGGGCGGCATTTAACTCTGGTCGCCGCCACATTCATACTGTAAGCGACGGCAAAGCGATGTCGCCACGGAGAGCGGGAGGCGAGGCGTCCGGCGGGGGTTTTTTCGCCGGCATTCCGCCCTACTTGGAAGAGATCACGAACTGCAGCCGGCACGGTAGCCGCGGATACAGGCTACGCTTCAATTCAGACCGAACTTGCTCTAAAGCAGTTCGCAGAACACGTACTATCGGGGAAGCAACCACTGATGACCACCAGGCAATCCAGCTTCAGCTATGAGGAAATCCTGACCTGCGGCCGAGGCGAAATGTTTGGCCCCGGCAATGCGCAGCTGCCGCTGCCGCCGATGCTGATGTTCAACCGCATCACCGAGATTTCCGAAACCGGCGGCCCGCACGACAAGGGCTATGTCCGTGCCGAGTTCGACATCACGCCGGACCTCTGGTTCTTTCCCTGCCATTTCATGGGCGACCCCGTCATGCCCGGCTGCCTCGGCCTCGACGCCATGTGGCAATTGACCGGCTTCTTCCTCGGCTGGCTCGGCGAGCCCGGCAAGGGCCGGGCGATCTCGACCGGCGAGGTGAAGTTCACCGGCATGGTGACGCCGAAGACCAGGCTGGTAGAGTACGGCATCGACTTCAAGCGCGTGATGCGCGGCCGCCTGGTCCTCGGCATCGCCGACGGCTGGATGAAGGCCGACGGCGAGACGATCTACAAGGCCACCGACCTCAGGGTCGGCCTCTTCCAGGAAAAGGCCGACTGAACGGCGGGCCCTCTGTCCCCGCACGGATCCAATCGAAGAAAAGGTCATCTACCATGAGACGGGTTGTTGTAACGGGCCTCGGCATCGTTTCCTCGATCGGCAACAATGCCGACGAAGTCACCGCGTCGCTGCGCGATGCGAAGTCCGGCATCACGTTTTCGCCTGATTTTGCCGAACACGGCTTCAGGTGCCAGGTCTGGGGCGCACCGACGCTCGACCCGACCGATCTCGTCGACCGCCGCGCCATGCGCTTCCTCTCCCAGGGCGGCGCCTGGAACCACGTGGCGATGAAGCAGGCGATCGCCGATGCGGGGCTCGAAGCCTCCGACATCACCAACGAGCGCACCGGCATCATCATGGGCTCGGGCGGCGCCTCGACGCGCGCTATCGTCGAAGCCGCGGAGATCACCCGCAAGAACAACAGCCCCAAGCGCATCGGCCCCTTCGCGGTGCCGAAGGCGATGTCCTCGACGGCGTCGGCCACGCTTGCGACCTGGTTCCAGATCCACGGCGTCAACTACTCGATCTCGTCGGCGTGCTCGACCTCGGCGCACTGCATCGGCAATGCCGCCGAGATGGTCCAGTGGGGCAAGCAGGACGTGATGTTCGCCGGCGGCCATGAGGATCTCGACTGGACCATGTCCAACCTCTTCGACGCGATGGGCGCGATGTCGTCGAAGTACAACGACACGCCCTCTTCCGCCTCGCGCGCCTATGACGTCAACCGCGACGGCTTCGTGATCGCCGGCGGCGCCGGCGTCGTCGTGCTCGAGGAACTGGAACGCGCGAAGGCACGCGGCGCCAAGATCTATGCCGAGATCGTCGGCTACGGCGCGACCTCCGACGGCTACGACATGGTCGCCCCCTCGGGCGAAGGCGCCGTGCGCTGCATGCGCCAGGCGCTCGCGACCGTGAAGGGCGACGTCGACTACATCAATACCCACGGCACCTCGACGCCGGTCGGCGACCAGAAGGAGATCGGCGCGATCCGCGAGGTCTTCGGCGGGAAGATACCGCATATCCAGTCGACCAAGTCGCTGACCGGCCATTCGCTGGGTGCGGCCGGCGTGCAGGAATCGATCTACGGGCTGTTGATGATGCAGGCCGGCTTCATCGGCGAAAGCGCGCATATCAGCGAGCTCGACCCGGAATTCGAAGGCGTGCCGATCGTGCGCAAGCGCATCGACAACGCCAAGATTGACACGGTCCTGTCCAACTCCTTCGGCTTCGGCGGCACAAACGCGACGCTCGTCTTCCAGCGCTATAACGGATAACACGATGAACGGACTGATGAACGGAAAGCGCGGCCTCATCATGGGTGTCGCCAACAACCATTCTATTGCCTGGGGAATCGCGAAGGCGCTTGCCGCCGAGGGCGCCGAGCTTGCCTTCACCTACCAGGGCGAGGCTCTCGGCAAGCGCGTCAAGCCGCTCGCGGCCGAGGTCGGGTCCGACTTCGTGCTTGCCTGCGACGTCGAGGACATCGCCTCCGTCGATGAAACGATCGCCGCGATTGCCGAGCGCTGGGGCAGGCTCGACTTCATCGTCCACGCCATCGGCTTCTCCGACAAGAACGAGCTCAAGGGGCTCTACGCGGATACCACGCGGGAGAATTTCAGCCGCACCATGGTGATCTCCTGCTTCTCCTTCACCGAGATTGCGAAGCGCGCGGCCGAGTTGATGAGCGACGGCGGCACGATGCTGACGCTCACCTATGGCGGCTCCGTCCGCGTGATGCCGAACTACAATGTCATGGGTGTCGCCAAGGCGGCGCTCGAAGCCTCGGTGCGCTACCTCGCCGCCGATTACGGCCCGCGCGGCATCCGCGTCAACGCGATCTCCGCCGGCCCGATCCGCACGCTCGCCGGCGCCGGCATTTCCGACGCGCGCGCCATGCTTTCCTGGCAGCAGAAGAACTCGCCGCTCCGCCGCACCGTCACCATCGAGGACGTCGGCAGCTCGGCACTCTACCTGCTCTCGCCCCTTTCGCGCGGCGTCACCGGCGAGATCCATTACGTGGACTCCGGCTACAACATCACCTCGATGCCGACGCTCGAGACGCTGCGGATAGCCGACGCCGAATAGCGAGAAAGAAGACCCCTCCCCAGCTCCTCCCCACAAGGGGGAGGGGCTTGCCGCCGCGGCATGCGCCGACATTCTTTCGCACAATTCGATTTCGCGGGAAGCGGGATGCGCTCACATGCGTTCGCGCCGCCGCTCTATCTCTTGTGTTCGCCAGGTGATCCCACCTGACTGCAAATGCTCGGTCAAACTCGAATGAGGCGGTGCGGCAGATCAAGCCCCTCCCCCTTGTGGGCCCTTGTGGGGAGGGGTAGCGCCCTATCCCAATCTCAGCGCTTCGCCCAGAGCACCTTGAAGCGTGCGTTGCGGCAGGTCTCGCCGCTTTCCTTGAAGTTTTCGGCCAGCACCTGCTCGTAGGGCAGGCCGCGATTGGCGACCAGCATCACCCGGCCGCCGTGCTTGAGCGCCTTGGCGGCGGCCTTGATCATCGCCGCTCCGAGCGCCGGCTCGGCGGCATGGCCCTCATGGAAGGGCGGGTTCATGACGATCAGGTCGTATTTGTCCCGCGTCTCCTCGGCCGTCAGGTCGTGCCAGTAGAAGCGGGCGGGCGTCGAGGGGGCGTTCGCCGCCATGTTGGCGCGCGCAGCCTCGAGGGCCGTGTAGTCCGCCTCGAACAGGTCGATGCCCTTGAGCTTCGGCGCGGCCTCGGCGAGCTTCACCGAGAGATAGCCCCAGCCCGCGCCGAAATCCGCGGCATGGCCGGTGAAATCGCTGGGCAGACGCGAGGCGAGCAGTTCCGAGCCGGCATCGACTCGGTCATGCGAGAACATGCCGGGCGCCGCCTCGAAGAGGCCGTCGACGCGCACCGGAACCTTCGCGAGCTTCGCCACGGCCTCGGAAACGTCTTCAGGACGTGTGAACCAGAAGGCGACGCCGTGATATTTGGGGAGCGAATCCCCCTCCCAGCCGAACTTGCCAATCTTCTTGCGCAGCGGCAGGATGCCGTCCTCCTTGCCGCCCGCGACCATGACCAGGGCGCCCGCGCGGGTGCGCTTCAACGCCTCGGCGATGCGGTCCTCATTTTCGCCCTTGTGCTTGCCGCAGAGCACCAGCGCCGCGTCGTAGCCCTCCCCGGCGGCGACCGGCGCCACCTCGGCGCCAGCGCCCTGCAGGGCTCGATGGAGGGACTTCAGCGGCTGGACCGCGGAGAGCGACGCGGCAAAGCCCTCGGGCAGCCGGTAGCCCGCCTCGGCGCCCAGAAAGAGCACCCGCCCGCCCTCGCCCGGCGGATCGACGATGCCGGTGGCAAAGGGGTGGAACAGGGTTTTCAGCGCGTCGCGGCTCATGGATCCATTTCCGTCGTTCGGAAGAATCCCTCCCCAACCCCTCCCACAAGGGGCGGGGCTTCGTTGACGCGGCCGCTCGTTCCTCAATCAACGGTGCCGCATGCGCGGTCGTCGCGATTGCCACGGAGGGCGAGGCGCAAAAAGCCCCTCCCCCTTGTGGGGAGGGGTTGGGAAGGGGTGTTTTCGGAGCAGGGGTGGCTTGCGGCTTACTCGGCCGCTTCGCCACCGTCCTTCTTCTCGGCCTTCTCGGCGGCGATTTCCTTGCCGGTCGCCTGGTCGACGACCTTCATGGAGAGGCGGACTTTGCCGCGCTCATCGAAGCCCATGAGCTTGACCCAGACCTTGTCGCCTTCCTTGACGACGTCCGTCGTCTTGGCGACGCGCTCGGAGGCGAGCTGCGAGATGTGGACGAGGCCGTCGCGGGCGCCGAAGAAGTTGACGAAGGCGCCGAAATCGGCGGTCTTGACGACCGTGCCCTCGTAGATCTGGCCGACTTCCGGCTCGGCGACGATCGAGTGGATCCACTTGCGGGCCGCTTCGATCTCCTTGCCGGAGGCCGAGGCGATCTTGACCGTGCCGTCGTCCTCGATGTTGATCTTGGCGCCGGTCTTCTCGACGATTTCGCGGATGACCTTGCCGCCGGAGCCGATGACTTCGCGGATCTTGTCGACCGGAATATTCATGACTTCGATGCGCGGTGCGAATTCGCCGAGCTGGCCGCGGCTCTCGGAGATCGCCTTGGCCATCTCGCCGAGGATGTGGACGCGACCGGACTTCGCCTGATCGAGCGCGACCTTCATGATCTCCTCGGTGATGCCGGCGATCTTGATGTCCATCTGCAGCGAGGTGACGCCCGCCTCGGTGCCGGCGACCTTGAAGTCCATGTCGCCGAGGTGATCCTCGTCGCCGAGAATGTCGGAGAGGACGGCGAAGCGGTCACCTTCCTTGATCAGGCCCATGGCGATGCCGGCGACGGGCTTGGCGATCGGCACGCCGGCGTCCATCAGCGCCAGCGAGGTGCCGCAGACGGTCGCCATCGAGGAGGAGCCGTTCGATTCGGTGATCTCGGAAACGACGCGCAGCGTGTAGGGGAACTGCTCCGCCGTCGGCAGCATCGGGTGAATGGCGCGCCAGGCGAGCTTGCCGTGGCCGATTTCGCGGCGACCCGGCGAGCCGAGGCGGCCCGTTTCACCGACCGAGAAGGGCGGGAAGTTGTAGTGCAGCATGAAGTTTTCCTTGTACATGCCGGTCAAGGAATCGACATACTGCTCGTCTTCGCCGGTGCCGAGCGTGGCGACGACGATCGCCTGCGTCTCGCCGCGGGTGAAGATCGCCGAGCCGTGCGTGCGCGGCAGGAGGCCGACTTCGGCAACGATCGGGCGGACCGTGACGAGGTCGCGGCCATCGATGCGGCTCTGCGTGTCGAGGATGTTCCAGCGGACGATCTTGGCCTGCAGGTGCTTGAAGACCGCGGCGATCTCTTCCGCCGTATGCGCCGGGTTCTCGATGCCTTCCGGCAGGAAGTGTTCCTTCACCTTGGCCTTGACCGCATCGACGGCGGCATAACGCGCGGTCTTCTCGGTGATCTTGTAGGCTGCGCGCAGGTCCTGTTCGGCAATCGCCAGCATGGCCTGCTCGAGAGCGGAGGAATCTTCCGGCTCGAATTCGCGCGGCTCCTTGGCGGCGACTTCGGCGAGCTTGATGATCGCGTCGATTACCGGCTGGAAGCCCCTGTGGCCGAACATGACGGCGCCGAGCATGGTGTCCTCGGCAAGCTCCTTGGCTTCCGATTCGACCATCAGCACGGCGTCCTGGGTGCCGGCGACGATGAGGTCGAGCGCCGATTCGTCCATTTCGTCGATATGCGGGTTCAGGACGTATTCGCCGTTGATGTAGCCGACGCGGGCGCCGCCGACCGGGCCCATGAAGGGGACGCCGGAAAGCGTCAGCGCAGCGGAGGCGGCAACCATCGCGACGACGTCCGGATCATTCTCGAGGTCATGCTGCATGACCGTGATGATGACCTGGGTGTCGTTCTTGTAGCCTTCCGGGAAGAGCGGGCGGATCGGCCGGTCGATCAGGCGCGATACCAGCGTCTCGTTTTCGCTGGGGCGGCCCTCACGCTTGAAATAGCCGCCCGGGATCTTGCCGGCCGCATAGGTCTTTTCCTGGTAGTTGACGGTCAGCGGGAAGAAGTCCTGGCCGGGCTTCGGCGCCTTGGCCGAAACCACCGTGGCGAGCACGACCGTCTCGCCGTAGGTGGCGAGGACGGCACCGTCTGCCTGACGGGCGATCTTGCCGGTTTCGAGCTTGAGCGGACGCCCAGCCCATTCGATTTCTACCTTGTGGGTCTCGAACATGTTCTGTCCTTCGTGTGCGGCAGACCTTCCGCGGCTCATGAAGCGCGGACGATCTCGAAACCGCCTGGTGTGGCGCATCACGGGCAAGACAACGGGAGGCTTCAAAAAGAACCGGCCGCTTAACCGCATGCCGCACTGCCCGCGGCAGCCGCTCCGGCAAGCAGGCGCCGAAGCACCCTGCAATCCTGCCCCATGACGGGCCATCGGTTGATCCGCGATCCCGGCCCATCCGGTCCGCTGGACGGCTCCCCCGCTCATCGCGCCTTCGGCGCCCCTGGGGAGAGACAAACGATCGGGCGACCAAGCGCCCGTGAAAGTGCTGCAGCGACGTTTCGCGTGCCAGACGCGTGGGCGCTGCATTTAGAAGAAAAGCCGGCGGACCGCCGAAGCGACCCGCCGGACAAGTCGTTTAGCGACGGATGCCCAGGGCACCGATCAGCTTGGTGTAGCGCGCTTCGTCTTTCTTCTTCAGATAGTCGAGGAGCGAGCGACGGCTGGAAACCAGCGCGAGAAGACCACGGCGGGAATGGTTGTCCTTCTTGTGGTCCTTGAAGTGTTCGGTCAGGTTGTTGATCCGTTCCGTCAGGATCGCAACCTGTACTTCCGGAGAACCGGTGTCGCCTTCGGCGGTTGCGAATTCCTTGATGAGCTGCGCCTTGCGCTCGGCAGTGATCGACATCGGATGATCCTTTCGTCTCGAGGATTTTGAGGGTCGCCGGCAGCCGGGATGTCGTCCAGCCGCGGCCGTTCACGCGAAGAGGCGGCGCCTTTCGCTGGCGTGCCTATAGCCGAAACCGATCCAAAAGGAAAGGGTCATGAAAAAGGGGCAAGTTTGCGCCGGGCGCCCGGCGCCCGGCCGCCCGACATTTCGCTACCGCGCCTCGCGATCCGGCGACGCTTCACGCTCGCCGGCGCGCGGCACGCGGATGCACCATTCGATGCCGTCCGGATGCATCGTCCTTTCAAGCTCAGCGTGGAGCGCCTTGCCGAGCATGCGCTCGAGCACGACGGTTCCGAAGCCCCGGCGGGCCGCTTTCGCCGTCCGGGGAATGTCCGCGCCGGCCTCGCGCCAGCAAATCTCGATCGCGCCCGCCGACAGCGACCATTCGAGCGTGATCGTACCCTGTGCATTGGCGAGCGCCCCATGCTTGATGGCATTCGTCGCCAGTTCATGGAGCACCATGCCCAGCGTCTGCGCCATCTGCGCGTCCAGCCGCAGGTCGGGGCCGGAGAGGACGACGCGATCGGGGTCCTCCGGCATGAAGGGCTGAAGCTGGTTGCGCGCAAGCTCGCGGAAGTCGACACCGAGGGTCGCGTTGGCGATCATCAGGTCGGTCGAGCGGGCAAGCCCCGAGAGGCGCTTGTTGAACGCCTCGACGAAATCCGTGGTGTCCTCCGCCGCATTGGCAGATTGCGTCAACATCGACTGGATGACGGTGAGCTGGTTCTTGGCGCGATGCACGACCTCGCGCATCAGCAGGCGGATTTCTCCCTCGGCTTTGGCACGGGCGGTCGCGGCGCGTGCCAGCTCCGCCGACACCGCCTCGACTTCCGTGATCATGTAGCGGCGGGCCTCGACCGGCTCGCCGGCGCCAAGGCGGCGGGCGTCCATGGCGAGCAGCCGGACGCCTTGCGTGAGCAGCCGCGCAATCGTCAGCGAACCGGCGACGGCGATGCCGGCAAAGAGGAGGCCGCCGAGCGACAACCACAGAAACGACCAGCGCACCGGCGCGTCGATGATCTCGCGCGGGGCCCAGGCGATGATGCGCCAGCCGGTAACCATCGAGAATTCGGCCGCCACACGGTAGCTCACGCCGTTTTCCCGGACATTGCCGACGCCGATGCTGAGCGGCGGAAGCTTATCGAGAAAAAACGGGGCGCCGGTCTTCACGGCCGCGTCCGACGAGAGGATCACCTTGCCCTCGCCGTCGATGAGCGCTGCTTCCCACCCGGGCGGGAGGGTCGCCGGATTGACGGCCTTGGCCATGGTGGCGGCATCCTGGGTCAGGCCGAGGATATAGGACGCGCCACCCGCGGGCCGGACCGGCAGGTAGACGCCGAAGACCCAGCGCCCTTCCTCACGGCCGAAGAACACGCGTGAAACCAGAGGCCCCTTGCTGTTGAAGGCAAGCTCGATCGTTTTCGGATCCCCGGCGGGCCCGAGCGGCGTGCCGAAGGGGAGGCCCGTGTTCAACCTTTGCCGGAGATCGCGATCGATGACCACCAGATCGGCACCCGTGCTCGCCAGCGCGACGGAGGCGTGATCGTAAAGCGCCTGCATGTCGCCGCGCTCCACGACGCCGGACGTCGACAGCACCTTGAGCGTCGTCAGCTTGCCCTCGACCTCGCGCTCGACGATGCGCGTGACGGAGCCGGTCGAGGCCTTGAGCAACGCGTTGACGACCTCTTCCTGCGCATCGACGTTGCGCTTGAGGATCACGAGGGAAAAAATGAAGGGGGGAACGATCGCGACCAGGAGCAGCGAGAGCAGATAGAAGCTGAACGGCCGCCGGAGATAGTGGCGGACGAATCTGGCGGCGGCCTGCAGGCCGCCGGGCGGAGCGCTTTCCAGTTTCTTCCCTGTCACCTCGTCCACCGGGGCTGCCTTTCGCGTCGTCACGCTGCCAGCGACATCCGCCTGTGCCCCTCATCCGCCCGCCGGCTTCACAGCACAAGTATACGCCGCCTGTGCCGGATATAGCGACCTTAAAGCGAAACGCCACCCTTAGGCGCGTCGCAATTTCACAGGGCACGACAACAGTCCATTGCCGCCCAGCGGTTGCAGAAGAGAGCGAAAAGCGGCATCCGCCACCCCCGGTTACGCTGCTGTGGTGCACCGGGAATGAACGCATGGGACGGCTTGAAGTTCTCGTTTTCGTGCATGCCGCTGCCGAAAAACGCTGCACACTTTTGGGACATGCATGAGCCAGCGGCGCGATCAGCTGCCGGCAAACACCCGCTTCGGCCGGAACTCGCCCTCCGCGACCTCGCCGATCGCGACGAGCTTGCCCCGGGCGGTGGCGTAGGCCTCGGGCGCCGGCAGCGGCGCGTCGCGGCCGCGCAGGATGATCGGATTGCCCATCCTCAGGCGGTGCGCCTGGTCGTCGTTGACGGCGACGTGCGGCAGGTCGGAGAGGGCCTCGCCGGTGTCGATCAGGAACGCGTCGAGCGCAGCGAGCCGTTCGGCATCGTCCTCGATCTTCTCCAGGGCGACGAGATCGGCGAGCGGCACCATGTCCTCCTCGCCGAAGGGCGCGACGAAGGTGCGGCGGAGCGACGCGATGTGCCCGAAGCAGCCGAGGTCGCGGCCCATGTCGCGGGCGAGCGAGCGGACATAGGTGCCCTTGCCGCATTCGATCTCGAAATGGGCGAGATGCGGCGTCGCGCCGATCAGCGCCAGGCGGAAGACCTCCACCTCGCGGGCCGGAATCTCGACGGTCTCGCCGTCGCGGGCAAGATCGTAGGCGCGCTCGCCGTCGATTTTGATAGCCGAGAACTGCGGCGGCACCTGGCTGATCACGCCGGTATATTTCGGCAGCAGCGCCCGGATCGCCTCCTCGCCCGGACGCTCGGACGATGAGCGGACGACGTCGCCTTCGAGGTCGTCGGTCGAGCGCTCCTCGCCCCAGGCGACGGTGAACTCATAGATCTTGCGGCCATCCATCACATAAGGAACGGTCTTCGTCGCGTCGCCGAGCGCGATCGGCAGCATGCCGGAGGCGAGCGGGTCGAGCGTGCCGGCGTGGCCCGCCTTCTGTGCCTTGAACAGCCACTTGATCTTGGAGACGGCCTCGGTGGAGCCGAAATCGAGCGGCTTGTCGAGGATCAGCCAGCCCGAGATCGGCCGGCCCTTGGGTTTGCGCGGTTTGGACATGGATCTTTCTTATTCTTCGTCGCCGCCATCGCGATCGAGGTCGCGGCTGACTTCCGGCGAGCGCAGGAGCTCGTCGATCTTCTGGTAGTTTTCGAAGCTGGTATCGTCGCGGAAACGGACGTCCGGCATGTATTTCATCTGCCGGAGCTGCGGCCCGAGCCGGCCGCGGATGAACTTGGCGTTCCGGTTCAGCGCCTCGATCACCGAGGCATGGTCGGCGACGCCGAGCGGCGTCACATAGGCCGTGGCGATCTTGAGATCGGGCGACATGCGCACCTCCGAGATGGAGATCACCGTCTTTTCGATCAGCGGATCGCGCACTTCGCCGCGCTGCAGCACCTGCGTGATCGCGGCGCGCACCTGTTCGCCGACGCGCAGCATGCGCTGGGACGGGGCGGAGGATGTGGATCTGGTCATGATGCTTGTCCTGGACCGCCACGATCCCGGTTCAAGATCGCTTCGGTCGGTTCCCTACAGCGCCGCGCTTCCTATCAGACGCGCAAAGGTCGCCGTAGCACTTTGATTTGCAGAGACGCGGGATGGGGCGACGCGAAAACCGCTTACGCCCTCCCATCCCGCTCCTAAAAAACGAGCGCCGGAACTGATCCGGCGCCCGCACAATCTCATTTGCGGGATCGGGCTTACAGCGTCCGCGTCACATGCTCGACGCGGAAGCACTCGATCGTGTCGCCGGGACGGATGTCCTCGTAGTTCTCGAAGGCCATGCCGCATTCCTGGCCGGACTGGACTTCGGAGACCTCGTCCTTGAAGCGCTTGAGCGTCTTGAGCTTGCCTTCGTGGATGACGACGTTGTCGCGCACCAGGCGGACGCCGACGCCACGCTCGACCTTGCCCTCGGTGACGCGGCAGCCCGCGACCTTGCCGACCTTGGTGATGTTGAACACCTCCAGGATCTCGGCATTGCCGAGGAAGGTCTCGCGCCGCTCGGGCGAAAGCAGGCCGGACATCGCCGCTTTAACGTCATCCACCAGATCGTAGATGATGTTGTAGTAGCGGATTTCGATGCCGGAGCGCTCGGCCGCATCGCGCGCCTGCTTGTTGGCGCGCACGTTGAAGCCGATGATCGCCGCGTTCGAGGCCTCGGCGAGCGAGATATCCGACTCGGTGATGCCGCCGGCGCCGGAATGGACGATGCGCGCGCGCACCTCGTCCGTCCCGAGCTTCTCGAGCGCACCGGCGATCGCTTCGATCGAGCCCTGCACGTCGCCCTTGATGACCAGCGGGAACTCCTTCAGGCCGGAGGCCTGGAGCTGGCTCATCATCTGCTCGAGCGAGCCGCGCGAGCCGGACTGGCGCGCGACCATCTTCTCGCGCGCAAGCCGCTGGCGGTATTCGGAGATCTCGCGCGCACGGCTTTCGTTCTCGACGACGGCAAACTTGTCGCCGGCCGCCGGCGTGCCGGAAAGGCCGAGAACCTCGACCGGCATCGAGGGGCCTGCTTCCTTGACGTGTTCGCCCTTGTCGTTGACAAGCGCGCGCACGCGGCCCCACTGGTCGCCCGCGACGATGATCTGGCCGGGCGTCAGCGTGCCCTTCTGGACGAGAACGGTGGCAACCGCACCGCGGCCGCGGTCGAGCTCGGCTTCCACCACCGTGCCTTCGGCGGTCCGGTTGGGATTGGCCTTGAGGTCGAGGATTTCGGCCTGCAGCAGGATCGCTTCGAGCAGCTTGTCGAGGTTGGTCTGGTTCTTCGCCGAAACCTCGACGTCGAGGACCTCACCGCCCATGGATTCGACGAAGACCTCGTGCTGCAGCAGCTCGGTGCGGACCTTCTGCGGGTTCGCCGTCGGCTTGTCGATCTTGTTGATCGCCACGATGATCGGCACGTTGGCCGCCTTGGCGTGGTTGATCGATTCGATCGTCTGCGGCATCACGCTGTCATCGGCCGCGACGACGAGGACGGCAATGTCCGTCGCCTGGGCGCCGCGGGCGCGCATCGCCGTGAAGGCGGCGTGGCCGGGCGTGTCGATGAAGGTGATCTTTTGGCCGTTCTGCTCGACCTGGTAGGCGCCGATATGCTGGGTGATGCCGCCCGCTTCGCCGGCGACCACATTGGCGTGCCGGATCGCGTCGAGCAGCGAGGTCTTGCCGTGGTCGACGTGGCCCATGATCGTCACGATCGGCGGACGCGGCACCATGTTCTCCTCCACGTCGGCGACGTTGAAGATGCCCTCTTCGACGTCCGACTCGGAGACGCGCTTGACCGTATGACCGAATTCGCCGGCGATGAGCTCGGCGAGGTCCGCATCGATCAGGTCGCCCGGCTTCATCATCTGACCTTCCTTCATCAGGAACTTGATGACGTCGACGGCACGTTCGGACATGCGCTGCGACAGTTCCTGGATCGTGATGGTCTCCGGCAGGACGACCTCGCGCGAGATCTTCTCGCGGGTTTCCTGCATCTGGCTGCGCTTGAACTTCTCCTGGCGGCGGCGCATGGCGGAAAGCGAACGGCCGCGCTGACCGCCGTCCTCGTCGACGGCAGCCGTCAGCGTCAGCTTGCCCTGGCGGCGGCCTTCGTCGCCCTTGGCGCGGGGCGCAGGCTTTGCCGGCTCGGGACGCGTGACCTTGCCGCGCGCCGGCCCGGCTCCGCCGCGCGGGCGCTCATCCTCCTCCTCCTGACCGCGGCGACCGCGAAGGGCCGCCCCGGGAGCAGCCGGCGCCTGGGGCGCCGCGGGCGCCGGACGGGCGGGCTGCGGACGCGCCTCGGCACGGCGCTCGGCAACGACCGGACGCTCTGCCTCGACCGTTTCTTCGGCCCTCTCCGCTTCGACGACGGCCGGCCGCGCGGCCTCCTCGGCGGCGCGGCGAGCGGCCTCTTCCTTCTCGCGTGCGATGCGTTCTTCTTCCTCGCGACGGCGGCGGGCCTCCTCTTCGGCGCGGCGCTTGGCCTCCTCGGCATCGCGCACCTGGGCTTCGGCCAGTGCGCGGCGGCGGGCTTCCATCTCGCCGGCCGAGAGGTCGTTGAGCACGACGCCGACGCGGGGCCGGTTCTGCTCGGCACGCGGCTGGTGCGGCTGCGGCTGCGGCGCCGGGCGCCCCGACGGCTGCGGCGGAACCGGCCGCTGCTCGGCCGGCCGGGCGGCAGGCGTCGCGCTCACCGGCGTGATCGGCCGCTCGTCCTTGTGCCGGGTCAGGCCGCGTGTCTTCTTGGTTTCGACCACGACCGCCTTGGTGCGACCGCGGCCCATGTCCTGGCGCACTGTCCCCTGCTGCACCCCGGAGGGCTTGAGGGTCAGCGTCTTCTTGCCCGCTACGCTGAGAGTCTTGTCGTCTTTGCTGTCGGTCATTCCGTTCCGTTCCTAGCGATCAGGGCCGGATACGAAACTCCTGACCCCGTCTTCCAAATTGTCTCAAACGACGCTCGCTATGCCGGCCGCTGCCGGTGACGCGCGTCATTGCTGTGGCTTGTCAGCGCCGCTTTCGGCCCGGACCGGGACGGATCCTCGGTACTTTTCGAGCATGATTGCGCGCTTCACTACACCTTCACCCGCCTGCCCCGCAAGCGCTGCGGCATGGATAAAGGCATTACTTCCCAAAAGTCCCTCCATTTCCGCCGCCGTGAAGGGGCGGAAGGCGGGTATCTCCGTTTCGTCGTCGCTCACGAAGCTCATCGCCTTGCGAGCCTGGTCAATCTTGCGCACGCCGTCGGCGGCGGCATCGATCGCATGGAAGACGGCGAGCGCCGCGAGACCCCGCACCGCCTGTTCCGTCTTCGTCGCGCCGGAGACGAACTGGCCCGCCTTGCGCGCCATGTTCATCATCCCGGCAAGCTGCTCGGCGAGCAGCCGCTCCACCTCGCCGGCAAGCGCCGCATCCGCCTTGACGTCGGCCCTGAGCGCGCGGGCGAAGAGCTTCTTCGCCACCGCCTTCTCGACCAGCCGCCGCTCTGCCCCGACCCAGCAGCCGCGCCCGGGAAGCTGCCGCTTCAGGTCCGGAACGACACGTCCGTCGGGTCCGGCAACGAAGCGGATCAGCTCATCGGGGGAGCCGTTCTGGCGCGTGACGATGCAGGTCCGGCTCGCCGCGCTCCGGTCCTTCGGCCCCCTGTCCGAGGGCAGGGTGTCCGAAGGAAGCGCACCGGCTTCGGTTTCCATGATCATCGCGATCAGGCGTCCTGATCCGCGCCTTCAGCGACGTCGAGCGGCTCTTCCTGCTCCTCGTTCCTCGCAAGATCCTCTTCCGTGATCCAGCCGGCCGCCAGCCGCGCCTGGACGATCATCGCCTCGGCCTCTTCACGGGTGACCTCGAGCTTCGAGAAAATGCCCTCGAAGCGCTTGGTCTCGCCGTCCTTGCGTTCGGTCCAGCCGACGAGATCGTCGGCGGCGCAGCCGGCGAAATCCTCGACCGTCTTGATGCCTTCCTCGCCGAGAGCCACCAGCATCTGGCCGGTGATGCCCTCGATCTGGCGCAGCTCGTCGGCAACGCCGAGTTCCTTGCGCCTCGCGTCCATCTCCGCCTCGATCTTCTCGAGATACTCGCGGGCGCGGGTCTGGATCTCGGTGGCGGTCTCCTCGTCGAAGCCCTCGATCGAGGCGATCTCGTCGAGTTCGACATAGGCGAGCTCTTCCACCTGGGCAAAGCCCTCGGAGGCAAGCACCTGGCCGACCATCTCGTCGACGTCCAGCGCGTCCATGAAGAGCTGGGTGCGCTCGTTGAATTCCTTCTGGCGGCGCTCGCTCTCCTCCTGCTCGGTCAGGATGTCGATATCCCAGCCGGTAAGCTGCGAAGCGAGCCGGACGTTCTGGCCGCGGCGGCCGATCGCCAGCGAAAGCTGCTCGTCCGGAACCACGACCTCGATACGCTCGGCATCCTCGTCGAGGACCACCTTGGTCACTTCGGCCGGCTGCAGCGCATTGACGATGAAGGACGCCGGATCGGGCGACCACGGGATGATGTCGATCTTCTCGCCCTGGAGTTCGCCGACGACCGCCTGGACGCGCGAGCCGCGCATGCCCACGCAGGCGCCGACCGGGTCGATCGAGGAATCGTTGGAGACGACGGCGATCTTGGCGCGCGAACCCGGGTCCCGGGCGACCGACTTGATCTGGATGATGCCGTCGTAGATTTCCGGCACTTCCATGGTGAAGAGCTTGACCATGAACTGCGGATGGGTGCGCGACAGGAAGATCTGCGGCCCGCGCTGCTCGCGGCGGACGTCGTAGACGAAGGCGCGGACGCGGTCGCCGTAGCGCATGTTCTCGCGCGGGATCATCTCGTCGCGTCGGATGATGCCTTCGCCACGGCCGAGATCGACAATGACGTTGCCGTATTCGACGCGCTTGACGGTGCCGTTGACGATCTCGCCGACGCGGTCCTTGAATTCCTCATACTGGCGATCGCGCTCGGCCTCGCGCACCTTCTGGACGATCACCTGCTTGGCGGATTGAGCGGCGATGCGGCCGAAATCCATGGGCGGCAGCGGGTCGGCGATGAAGTCGCCGAGCTTGGCGTCCGGGTTGCGGTCGCGGGCAAGCTCGAGCGGGATCTGCGTCGAGTAGTCCTCGGCGTGTTCGACCACTTCGAGAAGGCGCTGGAGACGGATTTCACCGGTCTTCGGATTGATGTCCGCACGGATGTTCGATTCCGAACCGTAGCGCGAGCGAGCCGCCTTCTGGATCGCATCGGCCATCGCCGCCAGAACGATCTCGCGGTCGATCACCTTTTCGCGGGCGACGGCATCTGCGATCTGCAGAAGCTCAAGCCGGTTAGCACTGACTGCCATATCTTGTCTCCGTCTGTTGCAGAGGCCACGAAGGCGCCTTCTGCCTTATTCGATGTCCTTGTCTTCGTCTTCGAAGTTTTCGTTGGCGGCACGCGCAGCCTTGGCCTTCTTGTCGGCCGTGAGCGCATCGCGGATCAGGTCATCCGTCAGGATCAGCCGCGCTTCCGAAAGGGCGGTGAACGGAACGGCGACGGTCGCCTCCTCGCCATAGGCAGGCTGGTCGCGCTCGAGGCTGAAACCCTCCTCGGTGACCGCCACGATCTTGCCGCGGAACCGCTTGCGCCCCTCGACCATGACCGAGGTCTCGCACTTCATCAGATGGCCCTGCCAGCGGATGAAGTCGGAACGGCGCACCATCGGGCGATCGATGCCCGGCGACGATACTTCGAGATGATACGCCTTGTCGATCGGATCTTCCACATCGAGGACCGGCGAGATCGCCTTCGAGACTTCCTCGCAATCCTCAACCGTCATGGTGCCGTCGTTGCGCTCGGCCATGATCTGCAGCGTCAGGCCGTTCTGGCCGGACATGCGCACGCGCACCAGGCGGAAACCCATCTGCACCAGCACCGGCTCGATGATGTCGGCGATGCGCCGGTCGAGACCGGTCTCGGTGATCAGCCGCGGTTCATTCTGATTTTCAGCCGTTGTCGGATCGGACAAACGCTCGTCTCCTCATCGGACCGGCTAATAAAAAAGAGCGGGTCCTTCCGGCCCCACTCTTCATCTACCGATCAAGAATTTGAGGCTCATATACGCTTCATCGCCGGAAATTGCAAGGCTTGTGGCGGCGATGCGCAATCGGCCGGACCTTTGCCGCACGTCTCCTTCAATCGACCAAGATTCAAGGACAAGGAGATTGAGCAATTCAGAGCGCCACAGCGGGCCCGATCGCAAGTTTCAGCGGCTGGCGCATCGCATTTCGAGGTTTATAACGAGAGCACCCCGGCTTCATCGTCAAATGAAAGAGATCACGAGGTGACGAACCGCATTTCGCCGCTGGCCCCGTTCAGAAACGACATCTTCCGAACCATCTGGATCGCAAGCCTCGCCTCCAACTTCGGCGGATTGATCCAGGCGGTCGGTGCTGCCTGGCTCATGACCTCCATCTCGCAATCGGTGAACATGGTGGCGCTGGTGCAGGCGTCGACCTCGCTGCCGATCATGCTGTTCTCGCTCCTGTCTGGCGCGCTCGCCGACAATTTCGACCGGCGGCGGATCATGCTTACGGCGCAGGGCTTCATGCTCGCGGTCTCGGCGCTGCTGACGGTCTGCGCCTATTTCGGGCTGGTGACGCCGTGGCTGCTGCTTGCCTTCACCTTCCTCATCGGTTGCGGCACCGCGCTCAACAACCCGTCCTGGCAGGCTTCGGTCGGCGACATGGTTCCGCGCGACGACCTGCCGGCGGCGGTCGCGCTGAACAGCATGGGCTTCAACATCACCCGCAGCGTCGGCCCGGCGATCGGCGGCGCGATCGTCGCGGCCGCCGGTGCTGCGGCCGCGTTCGCCGTCAACGCGCTCAGCTATTTCGCGATCCTGTTCGCGCTTTTCCGCTGGCGGCCGGCCGTTCAGGAGAGCCGGCTGCCGCGCGAAACGCTCGGCCGCGCCATCTCGGCGGGCCTGCGCTACGTGGCGATGTCGCCGAATATCGCCAAGGTGCTCATGCGCGGCTTCGCCTTCGGGCTTTCGGCAAGCGCCATCCTGGCACTCCTGCCGCTCGTCGCCCGCGATCTCGTCGGCGGCGGGCCGCTCACCTATGGCATCATGCTCGGCGCCTTCGGCCTCGGAGCGATCGGCGGCGCGTTGCTGAGCGCACGGCTGCGGGAGTTTCTCTCGAGCGAGGCGATCGTGCGGCTCGCCTTCGCCGGCTTCGCCCTCAGCGCGGCGGTCACGGCGACCAGCTCGGAGGCCTGGCTCACCTCGCTCGTGCTCACCGTTTCCGGCGCCTCATGGGTGCTGGCGCTGTCGCTCTTCAACACCACCGTGCAGCTTTCCACGCCACGCTGGGTGGTCGGCCGGGCGCTCTCGCTCTACCAGACCACGACCTTCGGCGGGATCGCCGGCGGCAGTTGGCTCTGGGGCGCGGCGGCCGAGGAATACGGCGCCGCCAATGCGCTCTTCGGCTCCTGTCTCCTGATGCTCGCCGGCATTGCCATCGGCTTGCGGTTTTCGCTGCCGGAATTCAAGTCGCTGAACCTCGATCCGCTCAACCGCTTCAACGAGCCGCTGCTCGAGCTCGACCTCAAGCCGCGCAGCGGCCCGATCGTCGTGATGATCGACTACGATATCGCCGAGGAGGACATCCCGGAATTCCTGAAGACTATGGCGGAACGGCGCCGCATCCGCATCCGCGACGGGGCGGGGCACTGGGCGCTGATGCGCGACCTCGAGAACCCGACGACCTGGACGGAAACCTATCACGTGCCGACCTGGGTCGAATATGTCCGCCACAACCAGCGCCGCACGCAGGCGGATGCGGCCGTGGGCGACAGGCTCACGGCGCTCCACCGCGGCGAACAGCCGCCGCGCGTCCACCGCATGATCGAACGGCAGACGATCGTTCCGGGGCACTACGAGCGCTACAAGCGGCCGGTGGAGATGCATTGAGGGCGGGCACGAAATAACCTGGCGTTCAGTATCGGAGTCGCGTGCCGGTTGCTGCCGCTCGTGGTTACAAGCCGGGAGTTCCGGTGACGGCCCGAAGCGGAAGTCCAAGCATCGCGATCATCCGTTGGATGAGGTATCGGGGAGCGCTGGCTGCCGCGGATTTGCTAAAGGAATGATCGCAACCACAGACTTAAATGCATTTTAAGAGCGAATCAGGGAGAATTTCACTTGAAATCGAAACCGGAACAAACTAGGAACAAATCTGATTATGAGACAGCGAATTCGTGATCCGCTGCATGATCTCATCGAATTCGATACCGAGCGAGACGAGTTCGAAGGGGTTCTTTGGAAGGCCATCCAAACGAAACCTTTTCAACGGCTTCGACGTGTGAAGCAGCTTGGATTTTCCGATCTGGTCTATCCAGGTGCAACGCACTCGCGGCTGGCCCATAGTATCGGAGTATTCCACACCGCGCGCATGTTGATGGACGTCATCGGCAGGCACGTGCCTAAGGTAGAAGTTTCTAAGATGCGACAGGCGCTTGCTGCTGCTTTGGTGCACGACCTCGGGCACGGACCCTTTAGCCATGCCTTCGAGAGCGTCGGGAAGCGCCTTGGCCTGAAGATGGCCGACCACGAACATGTTAGCGACGTCCTCATCCGCGATAGCGAAGTCGCAACGGTTCTAAATGAACTCGGAAGCGGTTTCGCAAATGACGTGGCCGATATCATTCGCGGGCGTGGCAAGAAAAACGTCTACAGAGCGGTGGTTTCGAGCCAGTTCGATGCCGATCGTCTCGATTATATGCGCCGCGATCGTCTGATGACGGGGACGCAGCACGCAGGAATCGATTTCAAGTGGCTGATCGCGAATCTACAGATCGCCAGCGTACCTTTTGGTGTTGACGAATCCTCGATTGGCGAGATCGAAACCTTCGTCCTGGGGCCCAAAGCAATTTTCGGCGCTGAGGCTTATGTTCTTGGTCTCTTCCAACTCTACCCGACTGTCTATTTCCACAAGGCAACCCGTGGCGCTGAGAAGATTTTTGGCGAGTTGCTCTACCGAACAATCATGCTTATTCAAAATGATAGCTTGGATGCAACTGGGCTGCCGAACAACCATCCGATAGTCCGGTTTGCCAGGCACCCTGACGATGTGGAGTCCGCACTCGGTCTCGATGACACTTCTGTGTGGGGGGCTTTGCCGCTCATGTGCGAAGCAAGAGATGGTGCGATCGCCAGCCTCGCTCAATCGCTGAGGTATAGAGAATTGGGGAAATGCGTAGATATTCGAGAGAGGGTCGCGCACGCTATTGAAGACTCAGGTAAGGCCGACGATGAGATCGATGCATGCTGCGCAAAAATTAAGGAAAAGCTGACCGATTGGCTAGGAAGGCAGGATGCGAATATGCCACCAATCCACCTGGATGAGGCCCAACGGTCGCCTTACAAAGTGGTCGAGGAGACACAGGGGCCGCTTGATCGGATCAACATTTATACTAATGGCGGAAAGCTCGTGGATCTGAAGCAACGATCAGCCGTCGTCGCTGCTGTGAAACCGTTCAAACTGTTCAGAGTTTATTGCCAGCGGAGTGACATGGAAACGCAGAAAGTCGTCAACGCAATAGTTGATGGGGAGATCGGCAATGCGAGACAGTGAAAAGGTCAAAAGTATTATTAGAGATGCTGGGGGCCGTATAGTTGGACGCACAAAGCTCCAGAAGGTTTCCTTTTTTCTGGAGATGGCTAGCCTCGGCGACGGTTTTCGATTTAAGTACAAGCATTACGGTCCATTCAGCGAGGAACTCGCGACTGCGACCGAAGATGCAGTGGCGTTGAGAAATGTTTGCGAGAAAGTTTACCCTGCCTCATGGGGTGGCTTCTATTCAGATTTTTCGCTCGCCGCCCCTGAGGCACCGAACGGTCCGCCGGAGCGTCTGAAACTCGCGAGGACGGCTGCTGAAGCCGACTCGGTAGAGCTGGAGCTCGCCGCAACAGCACTTTTCCTGTCGGCCGAATTCGAGGATCCATGGGCGGAGACAGCGAGGCGCAAACCGGAGAAGGCGGATGGAGATCGTCTTTCCAAAGCGAAAGAACTATATCGCAGACTTTACGCCGTAGTGCCCAGCAGGCTCCCTGCTATCGTGTGAAGAGTAACGGCCGGCAAAGTAATAATACAGCCGCCTAATGGTGGCACTGGCCGACCTCCGCTCCTGGCGCGAAGCTGCCGTCCGGGATCAGCGCAGCTTCGCCTTCAGCGAAGCATCCGGAAAGCAGGTCGGCGCCAGGCCGTTCTTCGCCTGCCAGTCGCCGAGCGAGCGGCGGGTCTTGTAGCCGGGCAGGCCGTCGACCTTGCCGACGTCGTAGCCGATCGCGACGAGGGCCTTTTGCATGCCGAGCACGTCGGAGCGCAGCATCTTGCCGACGTCGCCCCACGCGCCGCGGAAGGGGCCGGCGCCGGCGGCGATGCGGTCGGCGAGGTTGCCGATATAGAGCGCGTAGAGATCGGAATTGTTGTATTCCTTGATCACGTAGAAGTTCGGCGTGACGATGAACTGCGGCCCGTGGATGCCGGCCGGAACGAGCATCATGCCCGGGGCCGCGCCTTCGCCCGCCGGAAAGGGCTTGCCGGAGACACGGCCGATCCCCATGCCTGCCCAATCGGCGATGGGGCGGGCGAGGTCCGGGCCTTCCTGGGCGCAGGAGACGCCTGCCGGGATCGCCACCTCGAAGCCCCAGTCGCGGC
This sequence comes from Sinorhizobium saheli, assembly GCF_001651875.1. GTDB lineage: Bacteria > Pseudomonadota > Alphaproteobacteria > Rhizobiales > Rhizobiaceae > Sinorhizobium > Sinorhizobium saheli. The sequence goes on along the minus strand of NZ_LNQB01000066.1, from coordinate 85,677 downwards.
GGCCCTGCCAGCCTTTTTGGGCCAGATAGTTGGCGATCGAGGCGAGGCTGTCCGGCACGGAGTTCCAGATGTCGCGGCGGCCGTCGCCGTCGAAGTCGACGGCATATTTCAGGAAGCTCGACGGCAGGAACTGCGGCTGGCCCATGGCGCCGGCCCAGGAACCGCGCATCTCCGCCTCCTTGATGTCGCCGCTCTGCAAGATCTGCAACGCCGCGACCAGTTCGTGGCGGAAGAGCTCGGGACGGGTGGACATGAAGGCCTTGGTCGCCAGCACGTCCATGATCGGATGCGGGATCTTCGCCCGGCCGAAGCCGGATTCCTTGCCCCAGATGGCGAGAACGATCGGGCCCGGAACGCCGTAGGTCCTCTCGATCCGCTTCAAGGTCGAGGCGTGGGCGGAGGCGAGGCTGCGGCCGGTCGCCGCCAGGCCCTGCAGGCGCTTTTCCGAGAAATAGGAGCCGGGCGAGGAGAACTCGGCCTGGCTCTGCTTGCGCGCCTTCGGCTTCGGGAACCCCGGCGGCGCGAGGTCGGGCAGGTCCCAGTTGAGCTTCACGCCGGCAAAGGCCGCCTTGAAGGCGGCGCTCGATATGCCCGCCTGGCGCGCCTCCGGCCAGAGATCGACCTCAATCCAGCGGCGGAATTGCGCCTCGACGTCGGCCTTGGAGGCGGCATGCGCGGGAAGGTGGAGGGCGAGGAATGCAGCGAGGGCGGCTATGAGGCGGAGAGGGGTGACCCCGGCGGTACGACCGGCAAACCACGAGCGAAGGCGAGATTTCAGACGCATCGGCATCCCTTCAAATGGTGGTGCGCGCCCGAAGCGCCGCGGCGAGCGTGCCTTCATCCAGATAGTCGAGCTCGCCGCCGACGGGCACGCCATGGGCAAGGCGGGTGATCTTCACCGCCATGCCTTCGAGCTGGTCGGTGATGTAATGCGCGGTCGTCTGGCCCTCGACGGTGGCGTTGACGGCGATGATCAGCTCGCGCACGCCGCCCTTGGCGACGCGGTCGATGAGGCCCCTGATGTTGAGATCGTCCGGGCCGACGCCGTCGAGCGGCGACAGCGCGCCGCCGAGCACGTGATAGGCGGCGTTCATCGCGCCGGCCCGCTCCAGCGCCCAGAGGTCGGCGACATCCTCGACGACGATGATGACCGACTGGTCGCGGCGCTCGTCGGTGCAGACGGTGCAGGGATCGATGGTGTCGACATTGCCGCAGCAGGAGCAGATCCTGACCTTGCGATGCGCCTCGCCCATGGCCTCGGCGAGAGGCCCGAGCAGTTGCTCCTTCCTCTTGACGAGATGCAGCGCCGCCCGCCGCGCGGAACGGGGCCCAAGCCCCGGCACCTTCGCCAGGAGCTGAATGAGCTTTTCAATTTCGGGACCGGTGACTCGCTTTGCCATGGCCGGCTTTTAGCTCAATTCACCGGCAAACGGAATCGCATTCGCCTGACAACGAACGACCGGCGCAGGTGCAAGCACCCCGCATCCCACCCGTGGCCGCCGATCAGAACGGCAGCTTCATGCCGGGCGGGATCGGCAGGCCGGCGGTCAGTTCGCGGGTCTTTTCGGCCTGCACCGCCTCGGCCTTTTCCTTGGCGTCCTTGTGGGCGGCGACGATCAGGTCCTCGAGGATCTCGACATCGTCTTCCTTGAAGAGCGAGGGGTCGATCTTCAGGCTCTTCATGTGGCCCTTGCCGTCGAGCCGGACAGTGACGAGGCCGCCGCCGGACGTGCCGTCGACTTCGAGAGCGGCGATCTCCGCCTGCATCTTCTCCATCTTGGCCTGCATTTCCTTGACCTTGCCCATCATGCCCATGATGTCGCGCATCGTCGTCTCCTGTCTTTTCGCTGTCTTCAAAGCGCTGCGTCGTCGCGATGCGCCGTGTCATTCGATGTCTTCACCGGGAACGATATCGCCGTCCTCGGATTGCGCCGCCGCCGGAGCGAGGTTTTCCACCTCCTCTTCCGCCGCACGGATGCGCACGTCGGTGATTCGGGCGCCCGGAAACCGCGCCAGGATGGCGGCGACATCGGGGTCCTGGCGCGCGTCGTTGACGCGCTGCTCCTGGGCGCGCTGCTCGGCCTCGACCAGCGTCGGCTCGCCCGGCTCGCGGCTGTAGCTCACGACCCAATGGATGCCGGTCCATTCCTTGAGCTTGACGGCGAGTTCGCCGAGCAGCGTCTTCGGCGCGTCGTCGGGAAGATTGACGTCGAGCCGGCCCGGCTCGATATGCACGAGCCTCAGGAAGCCGCGCACGAGCGTCTTCAGCTTGATGTCGCGGTTGCGGGCGCAAAGGTCGGCGATGTCGCTGACCGAATTGACGTGAACCTTCGGCTCCGGCTTCGGCGCGGCAACGGCGACCGGCCGCTCCTCGATCCGGCCGACTTCGATCGGCTGGGGGGCCACGTCAGGCACGGCGCGCAGCATCGTCGCGCCGTTGGCGCCCGGCCGCTGAACGGCCGCCGTCCCGACCGCACGCGCCTCGACCGGCGCGCTGGCCTGGGCTTGCACGCCGCCACCGCCGTTCGGCGTCGGGCGTGTTCCGGCGGTTTCGCCGCCGGAAAGCTCCAGCAGCCGCCGCGCCGCCTCTTCCGGCGCGGGCAGATGTGCCGCATGGGCGAGCCGGATCAGCACCATCTCGGCGGCACCCGCCGGCCGCGAGGAGCTTTCCGTCTCGGGGATGCCCTTCAGAAGCATCTGCCAGATGCGCGAAAGCGTCGTCACCGCGACGCTGCCGGCGAACTCGGCGCCGCGGGTGCGCTCGATCTCGCTCAGCGACTGGTCGTTCACCGCGTCCGGGACGTATTTGAGCCTCGTTACGAGATGGGTGAAATCGGCAAGGTCGGTGAGCACCACGGTCGGATTGGCGCCGGCTTCGTACTGGCCGGCGAATTCGCTGAGCGCGCCGGCGACGTCGCCCTTGATGACGTGCTCGAAGAGATCGACGATGCGGGCGCGGTCGGCAAGGCCGAGCATCGAGCGCACGGTTTCCACCTCGACCGAACCGCCGCCATGGGCAATCGCCTGGTCGAGCAGCGACAGGCCGTCGCGCGCCGAGCCCTCCGCCGCGCGCGCCACCATCGCCAGCGCCTCCGGATCGAAGGCCACGCCCTCCTTGCCGAGGATGGTCGAGAAGAGGCCGACGAGCTCCGAGGCGCTGATACGCCGAAGGTCGAAACGCTGGCAGCGCGACAGGACGGTAATCGGAACCTTACGGATTTCGGTGGTCGCGAAGATGAACTTCACATGCTCCGGCGGCTCCTCGAGCGTCTTCAGCAGGCCGTTGAAGGCCTGGGTCGAGAGCATGTGCACTTCGTCGATGATGTAGACCTTGTAGCGGGCGGAAACCGGCCGGTAGCGCACCTGTTCGATGATCTCGCGGATGTCGTCGATGCCGGTGTGCGAGGCGGCGTCCATCTCGATCACGTCGACATGGCGGCCGTCCATGATGGCCTGGCAATGCTCGCCCGGCGCCCGCAGGTCGATCGTCGGCTTGTCGATCTCGGCCGTCTTGTAATTCAGCGCCCGCGCCAGGATGCGCGCCGTCGTCGTCTTGCCGACGCCGCGAACGCCGGTCAGCATATAGGCCTGGGCGATGCGGCCGGTCTCGAAGGCGTTGGTGAGCGTGCGCACCATCGGCTCCTGACCGACCATGAGGTCGGAGAAGTCCTTGGGGCGGTATTTGCGCGCCAGAACTCGGTAGGCGGCCGGCTTATCCACGGATGAAATGGGCGTTTCGCTCATCGACCCTGCCGCTGTTCACTCTTGTCCCGACAGGACGGAGAAGGTGGGAGGCTGGCACGGTGACCCGTGCCGGGGCTCGTTAGGGCTGCTTCCTTCCGGACCTGACCCGGTTGGCGAGTGGCTCGTCCACCACCAACCTCCCGGCCCTCATATCGGCAATATCCGAACCAAATGCAAGCCAAGCCGTCAAAAAACTGATATCGATATGCAAAACAAGGCGAATCCGCCCAAGGACCTTGATGATTTCTAAAGCGAATCGACGCAAGGAATCATCAAGGCGATCGAACCTGAAGAGCTGGAGAGGGATGCGGGCGGAGAGCCGGTCATGTTTCCTCATCCCGCTCCGGCCGAGGAGATTTTATTGACGACCTTCACCCTCGACGAGCGACTTCGGCGTGACGGCATCCCGATCTGCAGGCTCGGGCTCTGCGAGATCAGGCTGATGAACGACCGCCGTTGGCCCTGGCTGATCCTCGTTCCCCAGCGCGCCGACATCTCGGAGGTGTTCGAGCTGACGCCGCTCGACCAGGCGATGCTGACCTTCGAGACCAATCTGGTGGCGACAGCCTTGAAAAAGGCGGCGGACGCCGAAAAGATCAATATCGGCGCGCTCGGCAATATCGTCCGGCAACTGCACGTGCATATCATCGCCCGGCGGGCGGGCGATCCGAACTGGCCCGGCCCCGTCTGGGGCTTCGGCAAGGCCGAGCCTTGGCCGGAGGAAGACCATCGCGCATTCGCGGCACGCATCCTGGAAAATCTTTGAGCATGACGAAAACGATCTTCGACCTTCAAAACCCCCATCCGGAGCCGAGCACCTTCGTCGCCTTCGCGGAGAACCACCTCGATCGCCAGTCCGAGCACCGGCCCGACAATTGCATCGAGACGGCGCTGAAGCATCCGGGCGCGCACTTCCTCGCCTTTTCCGGGGCGAAGCTGATCGTCAAGCACGACGAGAAGATCATCGATCCGCTCTTCGCGCCCTATGAGCTCGCTGGGCTCGAACCCAATCTCGACGAGACCGTTCTGCTCGGCTACCTGCCGAACGGCGAGCCGCGGCTCGCGGTGCCCTCTGGCCTGACGGAAGAGACGGTGCCGGAGCCGTTCAAGATCGCCGATGCCCGCATGCTCTACCGCCAGCAGATGCTGCCGGAGGAGTTGCTCGGCCAGTTCGCGCAAGGGTCGAGCCTCATCGTCTGGAACGCCAACAACCGCTTCTGCGGCCGCTGCGGCGGGCCGATGGACGGCGCGGCGGGCGGCTACCGGCGCGTCTGCACCGCCTGCGGCCACCTGGTCTTTCCGCGCACGGACCCGGTCGTCATCATGCTGACGATCGATCTTGAGCGCGATCTCTGCCTGCTCGGCCGCAGCCCGCATTTCGCGCCGGGCATGTATTCCTGCCTCGCCGGCTTCGTCGAGCCGGGCGAGACGATCGAGAATGCCGTCAGGCGGGAGACGCAGGAGGAATCCGGCATCCGCGTCGGCCGCGTGCGCTATCACGCCTCGCAGCCCTGGCCGCTGCCGCATTCGCTGATGATCGGCTGCTATGCCGAGGCGAAGTCGACCGCCATCCGGCGCGACGAGCAGGAACTGGAGGACGTCCGCTGGTTCACCCGCGCCGAAACCGAGGCGATGCTGGAGCGCACCACCGGCGTCGCCGACACCGGCGACGAACACATCCCGCCGCCGAAGGGCGCCATTGCGCACCAGCTCATGCGCGATTGGATCGCCTGGCCGGAACGCGGCTGAGCCGGCATGTCGCGTTCGGAACGCCTGCTCGATCTCATGCAGGTGCTGAGGCGCCATCGCCGGCCGGTGAGCGGCCGGGTGCTGGCGGAGGAGACCGGCGTCAGCTTGAGGACGCTCTACCGCGACATTGCCAGCCTGCAGGCGCAGGGCGCGCACATAGAGGGAGAGCCGGGCGTCGGCTATGTCCTCAGGCCCGGCTTCATGCTGCCGCCGATGATGTTTTCCGAGGAGGAGATAGAGGCGCTGGTGCTCGGGTCGCGCTTTGTGGCGAAACGCGGCGACGAGAGGCTCGCGGCCGCCGCGACCGATGCGCTGGCGAAGATCGGCGCGGTGCTGCCGGCGGACCTCAAGGGAAAGCTCGAGGGCTCGACCCTGCTCGTCGGCGCGCGGCGAGCGAGCGCCGACAGGGTCGATCTCGGCCTCTTGCGCAAGGCGATCCGCAGCGAACACAAGCTCGACTTGCGCTATCTCGACAGCGACGGCCGCGACAGCCGCCGCACGGTCTGGCCCTTCGCGCTCGGTTTCTTCGAAGAGGTGCGGGTGCTCGCCGCCTGGTGCGAGCTGAGACAAGATTTCCGCCATTTCCGGACCGACCGGATTACGGAAGCGGCAATGCTCGACCATCGCTATCCGCGCCGCCGCCAGGCGCTGCTCAAGGACTGGCGCGCCATGCACGGCATCAACCCCGTCGGCGCCTGACCGCCGAACACTGCTGACAAAAACTGACAGTGGTTCAGCCTAGTTTCGAGGTCCCGAAACAAAGGAGACCATCATGGCAAAGGCAAATCTCATCGTCCTTTATGTCACCGACCCGCTGGCAAGCGTCGAGTTCTACCGCAAACTTCTCGGCAAGGAGCCGATCGTCACCTTTCCGACCTTCGCCTCCATCGAGCTGCAGGACGGATTCGTGCTCGGGCTGTGGGGAAAGGCAGGCGTGCAGCCCCAGCCGGTCGGCGAAGGCAGCCGCGCCGAGCTCGCCTTCATGGTGAAAGGAGAAGAGGACGTCCGCGTCCATTACGAGGAGTGGCGGGCTATGGGCCTGCCGATCGCGCAGGAACTGACGCGGATGGATTTCGGACCGACCTTCGTGGCGCTCGACCCGGACGGCCACCGCCTGCGGGTCTGCCTTGACGACGAATGATGCACGTCCGAAGAGGGGCGGAAGCAGATTGGTGAAGGTTCCGCCCACACCCCGCGCGAAGAGCGGCGGGGTGCGGGAGACCTCAATGCCGCGCGCTCAATGAGGCGCGCGGACTTCTTTCTATCAGCGGCCGTAGACGGCGGCGTGAATCTGGGAACGGGAAATACCGATGTCACGCAGGGCGTGATCGTTGAGTGCGCTCAACTCGCGAACCGCGCGGCGCATCTTTGCGTATTCCATGATCTTCTGACGGATCTTCATCTTTGACACTCCATATCTTGACGAAGGTCAAATAGGCATTCGCCCAAAAATTAAGTAGCGCGATGATTGCAAATTAGGCATGCGCCAGACGAATGGCGGGTGACCGCATTTTTGCCACCTTTGCCAGTTCGCCGGGGAGCGGAACGCGGGAAAGCGAAGGACGCCGGGATGGTGCGGCATTCGCAACCCCCTCTGGCCTGCCGGCCATCTCCCCCACAAGGGGGGAGAATATGTGCGGCATGGGCTCGCTCTAACCGATAGGCTACTGCAAGCGGAACGCTGTGATGGAGGCGTCGGGCGCGCCACATCTATTCTCCCCCCTTGTGGGAAAGATGGCCGGCAGGCCAGAGGGGGTATCCCCGCGAGGCACAAACAAGCCTAGAGCACGCCGCGCATCGGATGCGCCCGGTAGGTGCCGAGGATGCGCACGTTTTCCGAGAAGAAGCGCAGTTCGTCCATGGCGTGGCGGACGCCGATGTCGTCCGGATGACCCTCGATATCGGCGTAGAACTGCGTCGCGTAGAACTTGCCGCCGAGCTGGTAGCTTTCGAGCTTGGTCATGTTGATGCCGTTGGTCGCGAAGCCGCCGAGCGCCTTGTAGAGGGCCGCCGGGATGTTGCGGACCTTGAAGACGAAGGTGGTGATGACCAGTTCGTCGTCCGACGTCCGGGCGATCGGGCTCTCCTCGCGCGAAAGCACGACGAAACGCGTGACGTTGCTGTCGGTGTCCTCGACGTTTTCGGCGATGATCTCGAGGCCATAGAGATCGGCGGCAAGGCGCGGGGCGAGCGCCGCCATCGAACGGTCGCCGGTTTCCTGGACGAGCTTGGCCGCGCCCGCCGTGTCACCGGCCACGACCGGCTTCCAGCGATTGGCGCGGACGATCTTGCGGCACTGGCCGAGCGCGTGGATATGGCTGTGCACCGTGCGGATCTCGTCGTGCTTGACGCCCGGCAGCACCATCAGCTGGAAGCGGATCGGCATGAAATACTCGCCGACGATATGGAGGCGCGATTCCGGCAGGAGGTGATGGATGTCGGCGACGCGTCCGGCGATCGTGTTCTCGATCGGGATCATGGCGAGGTCGGCCTCGCCGTTCTCCACCGCCAGGAAGGCATCCTCGAAGGTCTGGCAGGGCAGCGGCTCCATGGCCGGGAACATGTCGCGGCAGGCCATGTCGGAATTGGCGCCGTAGTCGCCCTGGAAGGAAATCCGGTTGGTCTTGGCGGTCACGGTGGCTCCCCTTCTCAAAGTCGGGCGGAAAGGATGCGGCGGGCCTTTTCGAGATCGGCCGGGGTGTCGACGCCGAGCGGCACGGAATCGACGATCTCGACGTCGATGCGCATGCCGGCTTCGAGCGCCCGCAATTGTTCGAGCGATTCGCGCCTCTCGAGCGTCGACGGCTTCAGCGATACGAAGGTCTCGAGCGCCCTGCGGCGATAGGCGTAAAGGCCGATGTGATGATAGAGCGGGCCTTCGCCATGGGGCGCGGTGGCGCGGGTGAAGTAAAGCGCCCGCAGCCGGCTTTCGGAGATCGGCGAACCGACGACCTTGACGACGTTGGGATTGGTCTTTTCGTGCTCGTCGGTGATCGCCACGGTCAGCGTCGCGATATCGGTCGATCCGTTTTCGAGCGGCTTCAGCGCCGCGCGGATCGGTTCCGGCTCGATGGTCGGCAGATCGCCCTGGACGTTGATGACGATCTCGGCCCTGCCCTCCGGATCGGCCTTCAGCAGCGCCTCATGGATGCGGTCCGATCCCGACTGGTGGTCGACCCGGGTCATGATCGCCTCGAAACCGGCGTCGCTGACGGCCTGAAACACCTCCGGATGGTCGACGGCGACGACGATCCGGCCGACATCCGCCTCCGCCGCGCGCCTTGCCACCTGAACGATCATCGGCAGGCCGCATATGTCGGCGAGCGGCTTGCCGGGGAGGCGCGTCGACGCCATGCGCGCCGGGATGAGCACGAGGGATTTGCCCGATTGTTCACGATTCATGTCCAGGCCTTCAAAAACCCCGCGGAAAGTGTCAAAAGGTCTCACGCCGGGGTCGATAATCTCTGTTGCAACGCAGAGCCAAAAGACATAGGTTCCGCGCGATTTCAAGATGGGCCGGTTTTTTGTTTGCGCCGGTGGCAAAGGGAGCGTTTGCAGATGAATCCATATGTGAACATGGGTGTGGGTGCCTTGTTGGGTACGGTCTTCGTGCTGATGACCGTGTCCATTGCTTCAGAAGGCATCTTCCATTCCGAAGCTCCCGAGAAGGAAGGTTTCGCGATCGTCGCCGAGGAGACGGCGGGCGAGGCCGAGACCGCGGGCGGCGGTGAAGCGGCGCCCGAGCCGATCGCGCCGCTGCTGGCCAAGGCGGATGCCGCCGCCGGCGAGGCCGTTTTCAAGAAATGCGCAAGCTGTCACACCGTGGAGAAGGGCGGCCCGAACAAGGTCGGCCCGAATCTCTGGGGCGTCGTTAACCGTCCGGTCGCCTCGCATGAGGGTTTCGCCTACTCCGCCGGCATGAAGACCTTCTCCGAGGGCGGCAAGGTCGTCTGGGACTACGACCACCTGAGCTTCTTCCTCGAAGCGCCGAAGAAGCACGTGCCGGGCACGGCCATGGGCTTTGCCGGCCTCAAGAAGGCGGACGAACGCGCCAACCTGCTCGCCTGGCTGCGCCAGCAGGCGGACAGCCCGGCACCGCTGCCGGAGCCGGGTGCTGCCGGCGCGAGCGAAGCGACGCCGGCCGAAGGCCAGGCGGCACAGGGCGGCGAAGCCGCGGCGCCGGCGAACTGAGCCTCGGCGGAAGGACGCACCAACCCTTATCGAAACCCGGCCGAGCGGCCGGGTTTTTTGTTGCTCGCTCCAAAGCCCTGCGCGAACCCATCGAGGCATACGAACCGGCGCGGCGCCGATGCTGCGTGGCCTGCGTTTCTCGACGGCGGCTCGATCTTGCGCAAATGTGTCGCCTTTGGCTGTTGCGGATGGCTGCAAATGTGTAAGACAGGACAGACGCAACCAAATGCCACCCGATCTGAGCCGATCCGCCTTCGATCGCGAGCGGATCCACTCGGATGAAGGGAGGGGACGACAGATGACCGAGAGCGACACACAGACTTTCCTGTTCGAGAAAAACCCGAATCCGGTGCCGGCGAGCGAGCGCGAGGCGCTGCTGCAGAACCCGGGTTTCGGCCGCGTGTTCACCGACCACATGGTCACGATCCGCTATTCCGAGGAACGCGGCTGGCATGATGCGAAGGTCGGCCCCCGCAAGGGCTTCGATCTCGATCCGGCGACCGTGGTGTTCCACTATGCCCAGGAGATCTTCGAGGGCATGAAGGCCTATCGCCTGCCCGATGGCGGCGCCACGCTGTTTCGCCCCGACGCCAATGCGCGCCGCTTCCGCAACTCCGCCCTGAGGCTCGCAATGACGCCCCTGCCGGAGGAATTGTTCGTCGAATCGGTGCGCGCGCTGACACGCGTCGAGCGCGACTGGATCCCGGCCGCCGACGGTGCGGCGCTCTATCTCCGGCCGTTCATGTTCGCGACCGAAGTCCTCCTCGGCGTGAAGCCCTCGGCCGAATATGTCTATTGCGTCATCGCCTCCTCCGTCGGCTCCTATTTCAAGGGCGGCTCGCCGGCGGTGACCCTCTGGGTTTCCGAGAACTACACGCGGGCAGCACCCGGCGGCACCGGCGAGGCGAAATGCGGCGGCAACTATGCCGCCAGCCTCGCGGCGCAGGCGGAAGCGATCGAGCAAGGCTGCGAACAGGTGGTCTTCCTCGATGCGGTGGAGCGGCGCTACATCGAGGAACTCGGCGGCATGAACGTCTTCTTCGTCTTCAATGACGGCTCGCTGCAGACGCCGCCGCTCACCGGCACGATCCTGCCGGGCATCACCCGCGATTCGCTGATCACGCTCGCCCGCGACCTCGGGCTGACGGTGCGCGAGGAACCCTATGCGATCGACCAGTGGCAGGCGGATGCGCAGAGCGGACGGCTGACAGAGGCCTTCGCCTGCGGCACGGCGGCTGTGGTGACGCCGATCGGCAAGGTGAAGGGCCGGAAATACGGCTTCACCATCGGCGACGGCGGCGCCGGCCCCGTCGCCAGCCGCCTGAAGGCGGCGCTGCTCGACATCCAGAACGGCCGCGCGGCCGACCGCCACGGCTGGCTCGACCGGCTGTTCTGAGCCGCGGCGTTACGGCCAGGAGCTCCGCCCCTCATGCCGCTGCCGCGACCTTCTCCCCGTTCTGACGGGGAGAAGGGATACGCCGCGCCGTCGCAGTCCCTCTTTCCGCTTGCCGTGAGCCGTTGCGGCTCTCCCCGTGCTCACGTCGTGCTCACGGGGAGAAGGTCGCGGCAGCGGGATGAGGGCGGCCCGACAGCCCACGTCACATCAAAAGATAGGCCCAGGCGGAGACGCTGACGACGCCGAGGGCGGTCGTCAGGGTGATCGTCGAGGACGCGAGCGCGTGGCCGACGTTGAAGTGGTTGGCGATCAGCCAGGCGTTGACGCCGGTCGGCACCGACGAGGTCAGGACGAGTGCGGAGGTCCAGCTGTCGCTGAGGCCCAAAAGGTGGCAGGCGGCAAAGACGGCGCCCGGCAGCACCAGGAGCTTGAGCGTGCTGGTGACGGTCGCAAGCCCGGTGTTGCCGGCAAGGCCGTATTTGTCCAGTGCCATGCCGATCGAGACGAGTGCCGCGGGTGCGGCGACGCCGGCGAGCTGGTCGACGACGATCTTCGCCGGTCCGCCGAGCGGCCGGCCGATCAGATGGAAGAGCGCGCCGAAGGCGAGCCCGATGACCAGCGGATTGCGCACGAGATTGCGGACGACGCCGCCCATGAGCCTCCATAGCCCCTGCCCCGGCTTGCCGCTCGTCTTGCGTTCCGCACGCTCCATCAACAGCGTGCCGGCGATCATCATCACCGGCAGGTGGACGGAAAGCAGGATCGACAGCGCCACCACGCCCTCCTGGCCGACCACGCGCGAAACCAGCGGCAGGCCGATGAAGACGGTGTTGGCGAAGGCCGAGGAGACGCCGGCAAGCACACCCATGCGCGCGTCGCGGCCGAAGCCGAGGGTGGCGGCGAGATGGCCGATCGTCCAGGTCACGGCGACGCCGGAGAAATAGGCGACCCAGAGCGGCCAGGGCGAGCCTTCCTCGAAGTCCGCCTCGGCGATGGTGCGGAAGAGAAGCACCGGAACCGCGACCCGGAAGACGAAATCGCCGAGGGCGTCGCCGACCGCCGCCTTCAGGTAGCCGAGGCGGACGACGAGCCAGCCGGTGAGGATCAGGATGAAGATCGGGACGACGTTCAGGAAGGTTTCGGACATCAGCGAGCCTTGGGTGGGAGATCGAGGCATAGACCCGTTATGCAGTCACAGGCAAGGGTCGAACGACCGCCGCTGGAGGATCCGCTCGCGGCTCGGCCGGAACATTCGTCGGGCCGCAGGCGTTGCATTCGGCGACCGGAAAGCGAATATGTCGACGGAACATCCGATCTATTCCCACAGGGACGACGACCCGCACCTGACCGACGACGCGCTGGCGGAGAAGGTCATGCATTTCCTGCGCTACGCCACCCAGATCGACACGAGCGAAATCTCCGTGATCGCCCTTCGCGGCATGGTCGTGCTTTCCGGCGAAGTCCCACGGGAGGCGGACATCGCCGCGGCCGGCGAGGCCGCCGCCTCGGTGATCGGCGTCGTGAGCGTCGAGAACCGGCTGACGGCGCGGGCGGCGGATTAGGACGGCCGAACGGAATGCCGCCCTGCGGCCGCGGCCGCATCACCACGAACACTATCAGGAGGCAGACTCATGGCGAATCGCATCGAGAAGACGATCGAGATCGCCGCCCCGGCCGAAAAGGTCTGGGCGGCGCTGACCGATCACGAGGCCTTCGGCGAATAGTTTCGGGTGCAGCTCGACGGACCTTTCGTCGTCGGCGAAGAGACCACCGGCCGGATCACCTATCCCGGCCATGAGGGCGCCAAATGGACATCGGTGACGGAGCGGATGGAGGCGCCGCGGCTCTTCGCCTTCCGATGGCCGCACTACAATGACCCCGAAGCCGATGTCTCGAAGGCGCCGTCGACGCGGGTGGAATTTCGCCTCGACCCGACGACCAATGGGACCCGCCTGACTGTCACGGAATCGGGCTTCGAGTCGCTGCCCGAAGGTGAGCGCGACGAGGCGCTGCACAGCAACGAGGAGGGCTGGGAGATCCAGGCCGAAAACATCAAGGCCTATGTCGAAGACTGAAGGCGCCGGGGACCACGAAACCCCCTCGATGGGGTTGCCGGTCACGGGGTCTGACATAGATAGGCCTTCATGTCATACAAGAAGCAGCCTCTCAGCGCCCCGAAACCGGATGCGGTTTCCGGCATGGACTTCATTCTCTCCGCGCTCTCGTCCGACCTCGAAAGCTGGGCCCTGTTCCTCGATATCGACGGCACCTTGCTCGACATTGCCGAAACGCCGGACGCCATAGTCGTACCGCCTTCTCTGCCCGCCGATCTCGATCTCCTGTCGGGAAAGCTCCAAGGTGCCCTGGCGCTCGTGACCGGTCGCGACGTCGATTATGCCGACCAGCTTTTTTCGCCCTTCCATTTCCCGATCGCCGGCCTTCATGGCGCGGAGCGCCGCGACCCGGACGGCCAGGTCCACAGAGCCGCGGCGAGCGCCGAATTCGAGCGGCTGAAGGCCGACCTCGTCGCCGATACCGCCAACTGGGCGGGCGTCCTGATCGAGGACAAGGGAGCGGCCGTCGCCGCCCATTACCGGCTGGCGCCCGATAGAAAACTCCAGCTCGAACCGCTGATGGAGCGGGCGCTGATCCGGGCAGGACCGGAATGGACGATCCTGCACGGCAAGATGGTGATCGAAATCCGCCCGGCCAGCGCCGACAAGGGCCGCGCCGTCACGGCATTTCTCGCGCAGCCGGTCTTTGCCGGCAGGCGTGCGATCGCGATCGGCGACGACGTGACCGACGAAGCGATGTTTCGCACCGTCAACCGGCTGGGCGGCTATTCGATCCGCATCGGACCGCCTTCGCCTGCGAGCGAGGCGCTCGGATTCATCCCTTCCGCCGAGGCGCTGCGGGGCGTCATCGCGACCCTGGCCTCCTGACTGTTCGAGCACCTGACATATTTTCCTCATGGGAAAGGAATTCGGCATGGGCCGTCTCGTCATCGTCTCCAATCGCGTACCGGTTCCGGACAAGGGGGGCATTGCGCCCGCCGGCGGGCTGGCGGTCGCACTGAAGGTCGCCCTCGAGGAGCATGGCGGCATATGGATGGGATGGTCGGGAAAATCGAGCGGCGGGGATGAGCCGGCGCCGCTCGCGCGCCTGCGGCAGGGCAACATCACCTATGCCCTGACGGACCTGACCGATACCGATGTCGAGGAATACTATCACGGCTTCGCCAACCGCGTTCTCTGGCCGATCTGCCACTACCGGCTCGACCTCGCCGAATACGGTCGAAAGGAAATGGCCGGATATTTCCGCGTCAACCGCTTCTTCGCCCATCGGCTGGCGCCGCTCGTCGAGCCCGATGACGTCATCTGGGTGCACGACTATCACCTGATTCCGCTGGCCGCGGAACTGCGCCAGATGGGCTTGAAGAACCGCATCGGCTTCTTCCTCCACATCCCCTGGCCGCCTGCGGACGTGCTCTTCACCATGCCCGTTCACGAGGAGATCATGCGTGGCCTGTCGCACTACGAGGTCGTCGGCTTCCAGACCGATCATGACCTCGAGAATTTCGCAGGCTGCCTCAGGCGGGAAGGCATCGGCGACGAACTCGGCGCCGGCCGCTTCAGCGCCTATGGCCGCATATTCAAGGGCGGCACCTATCCGATCGGCATCGAGACGGCGGCCTTTGCCGAATTCGCCAAAAAGGCATCGACGAGCAACACGGTCAGGAAAGCGCAGCAAAGCATCGAGAACCGCAGCCTGATCATCGGCGTCGATCGCCTCGATTATTCCAAGGGACTGACGCAGCGCATCGACGCCTTCGAGCGCTTCATCCTGGCCAATCCGGCGCAGCAGGGCCGCGTCACCTATCTCCAGATCACGCCGAAATCCCGCTCCGAAGTCCCGGAATACGAAGCCATGCAACGGACCGTCGCCGAGCAGGCCGGCCGGGTGAACGGCGCGCTCGGCGCCGTCGACTGGGTTCCCATACGCTACATCAACCGCTCCGTCGGCCGCCACATCCTTGCGGGGCTCTACCGGCTTGCCAAGGTCGGCCTCGTGACGCCGCTTCGGGACGGGATGAACCTGGTCGCAAAGGAATACGTCGCCGCGCAGGATCCGGACGATCCCGGCGTGCTCGTGCTTTCGCGCTTCGCCGGAGCCGCACGCGAGCTCAAGGGCTCGCTGCTCGTCAACCCCTACGACATGGAAGGGACCGCGAACGCCATGGCGCGCGCCCTGACCATGCCGCTGGACGAGCGCAAGGAGCGCTGGAAGACGATGATGGACCACTTGCTGGAGCACGACGTCTCGCGCTGGTGCCGGGATTTCCTGGTCGACCTGAGGGACTGACGGCGACCCTCAATCGGAGCCTTGCCCGGCGCAGACGTCGCGAACCAGGCTCCGCAGCCAGCGATGCGCCGGATCGGCATCGAGCCGCGGATGCCAGAGCAATGAAACCGTGATCGGGGAAAGAGCGACGGGGAGCGGAAAGCTGAACATTCCGGCGCGCAAGGCTTCTGTGTGCCGTTCGGGAACGGTGGCGATCAGGTCGGAGCTGCGGGCGAGTGCGAGGGCGGCCGAGAAGCCGCCGACGATCACCGCGGTCTCCCGTTCCAGCCCAAGCGGCTTCAGCGCTTCATCGATATCGAGCGGCGCCTTGTCGAGACCTCGCCGCGAGACCAGGATGTGGCGGCCGGCCGCGTAGCGGGCGGGGGTGATCTTCCCCTCGCCGAGCCCGTGCTCCCTGTGCACGACGCCGACGAAACGGTCTCGGAACAGAGCCTGCGTGCGCAGCTCCGAGCCTGTCCTTTCGCCGACGACGCCGGTTTCGAGATCCACGGTTCCTTCGCGAAGCGGCGCGCTCTCCCTGTCGGGCTTCTGCACGAAGCACAGCCGCACGCCGGGCGCCTGGCTGGCGATCCGGGTGATCAGGGCTGGTCCGAAATTCTCGACGAAGCCGTCGCTGGTGCGCAGCGTGAAGGTTCGCGCGAGCCGTTGGAGATCGAGCCGTTCGGCCGGCCGCAGAACCGCCTCGACCTCCTCGACGAGCTCACCGACGCGCTGGCGCAGTTCGATTGCCCGCGGCGTCGGCACGAGGCCGCGCCCCGCCCTGACGAGAAGCGGATCGCCCGTCGTCTCGCGCAGGCGCTGAAGCGCCCGGCTCATCGCCGAAGGGCTGAGCCGCAGCCGCCTGGCGGCACGGGCCACGCTGCCCTCGTCAAGCAGCACGTCAAGGGTCACGAGGAGGTTGAGATCGGGTCTTGCCATGCTGCGACCGTAGCACGGTTTTTTCCATGACATAGCGTCAGATGCACGAATGACCTGCAAATCATGCGCGTTCCGCCATGTCTCACGGCGCACTACCCTCTCCGGCAGTCGAGAAATGCTGCCCCAGAAATGCTGCCGAAGGAGACATTGATGCCGCAATCGATTCTTGCCGAAGGAGAGGAGCGCACGCTCCGTCCTGGCGCCCGGACGCCATCCCGCCGGTTGGCGCTTGCCAGCCTGTCCTTCGCCATCCTGCTTTCGTCCCTCGCCACCAGCATCGCCAATGTCGCGCTGCCGAGCCTCGCCGAAGCCTTCGCCGCCTCCTTCCAGCAGGTCCAGTGGGTCGTTCTCGCTTATCTCCTCGCCATCACGATCCTGGTGGTCGGCGTCGGGCGGATCGGTGACGTTGTTGGCCGCCGGCGATTGCTGCTCGCGGGAATCATGCTTTTCACTATCGCTTCGGCAGCCTGCGGCGTCGCGCCTAGCCTGCCGTTGCTGATTGCCGTGCGCGCGGTGCAGGGCCTTGGAGCGGCGATCATGATGGCGCTCGGCATGGCGCTCGTCGGCGAGACGGTCGCGAAGGAGAAGACCGGCAGTGCCATGGGCCTGCTCGGAACCATGTCGGCAATCGGCACGGCTCTCGGACCATCGCTCGGCGGGCTGCTGCTTGCGGCGTTCGACTGGCGGGCAATCTTCCTCGTCAACGTCCCGCTGGGGCTCCTTGCCTTCCTTCTCGCCCATCGCAGCCTCGCCGCCGACCGGCCGGTCACCGGGCGCACGGGCTTCGACCTCCCGGGCACCTTGCTGCTCGGCTTGGCGCTGGCCGCCTATGCGCTGGCGATGACGGCGACCCGCGGCAGTTTCGGCCTCGTCAACTTCGCCCTCGTCGCCGGCGCCCTCGCCGCTGCGGCTCTTTTCGTCTTCGCCGAGCGCAAATCGGCATCGCCCCTGATCCAGCTCGAAATGTTTCGCCACCGCCTGCTCGGCGCAGGGCTCGCCATGAATGCACTCGTCTCGACGGTGATGATGGCGACGCTTGTGGTCGGGCCGTTCTATCTCTCCCGCGCGCTCGGGCTGGAGGACTCGATCGTCGGAATGGTCATGTCGGCCGGGCCGATCATTGCGGCGGTAAGCGGCGTTCCGGCCGGGCGGCTGGTCGACCGTTTCGGCGCGCCGTTGATCGTCAGCCTCGGACTTGCCGCAATCGCCGCCGGGGCGTTCGGCCTTTCCCTGCTTCCGGGGCTATTCGGCGTCGCGGGCTACATCGCGGCCATTGCCGTGCTGACCCCCGGCTACCAGTTGTTCCAGGCGGCCAACAGCACGGTTGTCATGATCGATGTCCAGCCCGGGCAGCGCGGCGTCGTCTCGGGGATGCTGAACCTGTCACGCAATCTCGGGCTCGTCACCGGTGCTTCCGTCATGGGAGCGATATTCGCCTTCGCATCGGCCGCGCCCGATATTGCGACGGCACCCGCCGACGCGGTCGCGACCGGCATGAAAGCGACGTTCGCGGTGGCCGGGGTGCTGATCGCAGGAGCACTCGTCATCGCACTCTGGAGCCGCGCTCCAGCACGCGCTTCGCGCCGCCGTGAGGTCATCCGATGAAGCTACGGGCGGGTGCCGTTATCGGCACATCGTGTTGCGAGATTGACTCGGGAACTTTGAAGATGGCGGACAGAGAGGGATTCGAACCCTCGATACGCTTTCACGTATACACGCGTTCCAGGCGTGCGCCTTCAACCACTCGGCCACCTGTCCATCCGAAAGCAGCCGATGGTCAGTCCGGCTGGATGGGGAGGAGCGGGGCTCCTCCGCGTCGCCGGGAAAACCGGCGGACGGGCGCGATATATACCGATGATACGCGCCGGATCAACTGGTTTCTGACAGATTGTTGACATGGCGTGAAAAGCGTCGGGCGCAGGCGCCATTGCGCATCCGCAGCGACGCGCCTATCTCTTGGTGCGAGACGCCGCGCGTGAGGCGGTCTCGCCGCGTTCGGAGCACGGAAGTGCACCTGGAGCGGAGAGACGTGAGGGCGCATGCGGGCATTGGAGAGGACGGAATGCGGTTGCTGCTGAGGTTCGCAAGCTTTCTCGCGCTGGTCGCCGCCGTGCTCGCCGGCACCGTCGATTCGATTCAGTCGGTCGCCGCATCCGAACCGGTCATGACCTCGCTTGGCGACGGGATCGCGGCGCTCGGGCCGGAGGCGCTCAATTGGGTGCAGTCGCTGCAGCGCACCGGAGCCGGGCCCGCCGTCTGGTTGACCGTGCTGCATTGGCTTTTCATGCAGCCGGCCTTTGCCGTGTTCCTCGTCATCGCGCTTGTCCTGTGGATGGCGGGGTACAGGAAGAGGCCGGCCGCCGGGCGCTTTGCCGCCTGAGGGCGGTCCGCTCAACCTCGATCGCTTCGGCGCACGAAAGGAGCCGCAGATGTTTCTGATCGACATGTTCAACAAGAAGACGATTCTGCCCGATGCCGCGACGGCGCTGCCGGGGCGCGAGGAGGAAATCCCGACGGCCGAGACGCATTTCGTCTCCGGCCGGCCGCTGAAGGGCCCCTACCCGGACGGCACGAAGAAGGTGCTTTTCGGCATGGGATGCTTCTGGGGCGCCGAACGGCTCTTCTGGCAAATCCCCGGCGTCCATGTGACCGCCGTCGGCTATTCCGGCGGCCTGACGCCCAACCCGACCTACCAGGAGACGACGACCGGGCTGACCGGCCACGCGGAGGTCGTGCTGGTGGTCTATGATCCCGCCAGGGTTTCCTTCCAGCGCCTGCTCAAGACCTTCTTCGAGGAGCACGACCCGACCCAGGGCATGCGCCAGGGCAATGATGTCGGCACGACCTATCGCTCGGTGATCCATGTCTACGACGAGGAACAACTCGCCGAGGCGAACGCCGCCCGCGACGCCTTCCAGCAGGCGCTGAAGGCCTTCAATCACGGTCGCGAGATCACCACCGAGATCGCCATGGCCGGGCCGTTCTATTTTGCCGAGGACTATCACCAGCAGTACCTCGCCAAGAACCCGGACGGCTATTGCGGGCTGCGCGGCACCGGCGTGAGCTGCCCGATCGGCGCCTCGCCCTCGGCGCCTGCGGCGCCATAGGGCCCGGGGCCTCGGGTGACTGCTCCCGGGGCTGTTGCGCCAAGCCTCGTGCACGCAATGGTCGCCGTAGCGCGTTGAATTGCTGGGTGATTTCCCGCCGGGCCGATGGCGGTGGCGGCAACCATGCGGTGCCGGCATCTTTTTTACCATTCGAAAAATTTCGAGTGTTTTTTTGCCGAAGCCGTGCAAGGATGCGGCCACCCGAGCCTTAAGAGAGGGGGCGGGCTCCGCCGCGAGGCTCACCTCGTGACCGGCGGACCCGAAAAGATCAAATAGCGACGACAGGGCTGCACGATGAAAAAAACCATTCTCGGTCTCTTTGCTTTCACGATGATGTCCGCGACGGCACTGGCCGCCGACATCAAGCCGGCGATCATCTATGACCTCGGCGGCAAGTTCGACAAATCCTTCAACGAGGCGGCCTTCAACGGCGCCGAGAAATTCAAGACCGAAACCGGCGTCGAATACCGCGAATTCGAGATCGCCAACGACGCCCAGCGCGAGCAGGCGCTGCGCCGCTTCGCCAGCGACGGCAACAGCCCGATCGTCATGGCCGGCTTCAACTGGGCCGCGTCGCTCGAGAAGATCGCGGCGGAATATCCGGACACGAAGTTCGCCATCATCGACATGGTGGTCGAGAAACCGAACGTCAAATCGATCGTCTTCAAGGAACAGGAAGGCTCCTATCTCGTCGGCGTGCTCGCCGGGCTTGCCTCCAAGTCGAAGACCGTCGGCTTCGTCGGCGGCATGGACATCCCGCTGATCCACAAGTTCGCCTGCGGCTATGTGGGCGGCGCCAAGTCGACCGGCGGGGACGTCAAGGTGCTCGAGGCCTATACGGGCACGACGCCGGACGCCTGGAACGACCCGGTCAAGGGCGGTGAGATCGCGAAGTCGCAGATCGACCAGGGCGCGGACGTCGTCTATCACGCCGCCGGCGGCACCGGCGTCGGCGTGCTGCAGGCGGCCGCGGATGCGGGCAAGCTCGGCATCGGCGTCGATTCCAACCAGAACATGCTGCAGCCGGGCAAGGTGCTGACCTCGATGCTGAAGCGCGTCGACGTCGCCGTCTACGAGGCCTTCAAGGCCGCCAAGGACGACAAGTTCGAGTTCGGCGTCTCCAACCTCGGTCTCAAGGAAGACGGCGTCGGCTACGCGCTCGACGACAACAACAAGCCGCTGATCACGGCGGAAATGCTCGACGCGGTCGAAAAGGTGAAGGCCGACATCATTGCCGGCAAGGTCAAGGTCCACGACTACATGACCGACGAGACCTGCCCGTACTGAATGCATGCCGCCCAAAAGTGCGCAGCGGTTTTGGGCCAACGACATTCGCAATAGCGCAAAGCCGCCGGTTCGCAACGGGCCGGCGGCTTTTTGCTGCCTTCGTCAAAAATGCGGCGGCCGCGTCACCGGGATCGCCTCGCGCGCCTGCTCCTCGAGGTTCAGGAAGCGCTCGGTCAGCCGATCGAGCTTGGCGCGCGTCTGCTCGACCACCTTCCATTGCTCGGCGAGCTGGTCCGAGAGCTCCTCGATGGTCTTGGCCTGATGGGCCACGGTTTCCTCGAGACGGGTAATCCGGTCCTCTGTCCCACTCATGCAGTCCTCCAGGTTCAAACGTGCGCGCAGAATGTCCGCGCCCGCGCGGGTGTCAAGCATCATCCGCTCGGAGGCGTGAGCGGCGTGGCATGGCCCCATCCCGCTGGCGCGACCTTCCCCCCGTTTTCTTGCCGTTTTCTTGCAGCAGCCGCACAGCCCCTCCTACCTGTCGGGAGGGGTCTTTTGCCACGCCGATACAAGCAGCCTGGTCACTGAAGAACCCATCAGCATTCCTCTCATCCCGTATGCGAAAAATCTTTCACGGCCGCCCGTTCCTGCCCGTCTTCTCCCCCGGTCCCATCACGATGATAGAAACTGCACCGCGTCGCGAATGGAACGGTTGCGGTCGCAGGGCGTCCGCGTCTAGGGGATCACCCGTGGAGGAGGGCAAATGCCTTCCGGGGTTTCTCTACGGGAGCGGATCATGGCGTCGAACACCTTCATCCTCGTGCTGTCCTGCGAAGACAGGCCGGGCATCGTGGCGGCAATCTCGACGGAGCTCGCCGGCCTCGGCGCCAATATCGCCGAAAGCAACCAGTTCTGGGACCGGAGCACCAACAGCTTCTTCATGCGCATCGCCTTCGAGGCGCCGGAGCGGGTCACCCGCGAGGATGTCGAGCGGGCGCTGCGGCCGGCGGCGGAGCGGTTTCAGATGCGTACCACTCTGACGGAGGCCGGCCGCCGGCCGAAGATCGTCGTGATGGTGTCGAAATTCGACCATGCGCTTCTGCACCTCCTCTACCAGATCCGGGTCGGCTGGCTGAACGCCGCGGTGGTGGCGATCGTCTCCAACCACGAGGACAGCCGCCGCACCGCCGAACTGGAGGCGATCCCCTATCACTGCTGGCCGGTCTCGAAGGACAACAAGGGGGAGCAGGAGGAAAGACTGCTGCAGCTCGTCCAGGAAACCGGCGCCGATCTCGTCGTCCTCGCCCGCTACATGCAGGTTCTCTCCGACCGGCTGTCGAAGCGGCTCTACGGCAAGGTGATCAACATCCACCATTCCTTCCTGCCGAGCTTCAAGGGGGCAAAGCCCTACCACCAGGCGCATGAGCGCGGCGTCAAGCTGATCGGCGCGACCGCCCATTACGTGACGCCCGATCTCGACGAGGGGCCGATCATCGAACAGGAGACGGAGCGCGTCAGCCACGCCCTGACGGCGGAAGATTTCGTCGCCACCGGACGCGACATCGAGAGCCGCGTCCTCGCCCGCGCCGTCAAGCTGCATCTCGAAAGCCGGGTCATGCTGAACGGCCACAAGACGGTCGTGTTCAGTTGAGGTAAAGCGGTTTTCTGCCGCCTTTGACCCTCATCCCGCTGCCGCGACCTTCTCCCCTCAGAACGGAGAAGGGGCGATGCCGCGCCGCCGGGTTCCGCAGCAGGCGGCGGCGAGCAATTCCCCGTCCCCTCTCCCCGGGCGCGACCGCGCGCGGAGAGGCCAGGGTGAGGGGCAAATTTCACCGCAACCCCACTTTTCTGGCATATTATGAGACTTCCAGCGTCTCGGCCCGCACCTGCCGGAAACTGGTGAAGAGGCGGCGGAGCGCGTCGCGTCCCTCGGCGACGAGGTCGAAGCGGCGGCCGAAGAGCAGCCATTCGGTGCAGAGCCCCATCATCATCCAGCGCAGCGCCCGGGTGGCGGAGGACGGTGTCCAGCTCTCCTGCAGCTGCCCCCTTTCGAGCGCACGCGTAAAGGCGAGCTCGAGCGTCGCATCATGGCGCTCGTCGATTTCCCTCTGGCGTTCGAGGACCATGGACATGTCGTTGTCGTAGTCGCAGCGCAGCATGATCGCGAGGATGCGCTGCCGCTGCTCGTCTCTCGCAAGCGTCTCGAGCCAATCGCTGGTCGCGCTCTCGACGATGGCGAGCGTGTCGAAGGCTTCGGTTTCGATCTCGCGGGCGATCATGTCCTCATGCGGCAGCGGCACCGCCTGGTAGAGGGCGAGGAAGAGATCGGTCTTGTTGGCGAAATGCCAGTAGATGGCGCCGCGCGTGACGCCGGCTTCCTTCGCGACGTCTTCGAGCGTCGTGTTCGAGACGCCCTTGAAGTAGAACATTCGCTCGGCGGCGTTCAGGATCTTCTGTCGTGTTGCCTCGGCATCGGCCTTGGTTCGGCGCATGCTATTCTCCTTGCAGAACGGCCCGCCGGTGAAGGCGGGCCGTCATCGATCGTCATTCGGCGGGGCTTACGGATTCGTCCGTAGCTGTTTCATCCGCCTTTCTCCGCCCGAAGAACTTCATGATGAACACGAAGAAGACCGGCACGAAGAGGACCGCCAGCACCGTCGCCGAGATCATGCCGCCCATCACCCCGGTGCCGATGGCGCGCTGGCTGCCGGAGCTCGCCCCCGTCGCGATCGCCAGCGGCAGCACCCCGAGGGTGAAGGCGAGCGAGGTCATCAGGATCGGCCGGAAGCGCAGATGCGCCGCCTCCAGCGTCGCATCGACCAGCGACTTGCCCTGTTCGCGGAGTTCCTTTGCGAACTCGATGATCAGGATGGCGTTCTTCGCCGAGAGCCCGATGATGGCGATCAGGCCGACCTTGAAGTAGACGTCGTTCGGCATGTCGCGGAGCGTCACCGCGAGCACGGCGCCGATTACGCCCAGCGGCACGACCATGATGACCGAGACCGGGATGGACCAGCTCTCGTAAAGTGCGGCCAGGCACAAGAAGACGAGCAGGCAGGAGAGCGCGATCAGGAGCGGCGCCTGCGAGCCGGACTGGATTTCCTGCAAGGACTGGCCGGTCCACTCGTAGCCGAAGCCCGCCGGAAGCTGAGCCGCCAGGCGCTCCATCTCGGCAATCGCATCGCCGGAGGAATAGCCGGGCGCCGCCTGGCCGCTGAGGCGCACCGCCGGGTAGCCGTTATAGCCGACCGTCTGCGTCGGCGCCTTGACCCATTCGACGCTTGCGAAGGCGGAGAGCGGGACCATCCCGCCATTGGAATTGCGGACGTTCAGGTTCAAAAGGTCCGCCGTCTGCATGCGCTTCGTCTCGTCGGCCTGCACGGTCACCCTCTGCATGCGGCCGGCATTCGGGAAGTCGTTGACATAGGACGAGCCGAGATTGGTCGAGATGGTCGAGTTGATATCGGCAAAGGTCACGCCGAAGGTGTTCGCCTTCTCGCGGTCGATCGTGACGCTCACCTGCGCCGCATCGGGCATGCCCTCGAAGCGGACGCCGGCCAGCACCTTGCTCTGGGCGGCAAGGCCGAGGAGCTGGTCGCGTGCCTCGGCCAGCGCCGTTTCCCCGAGACCGCCGCGATCCTGCAGGCGGAAGGAGAAGCCGCCGGTGGTGCCGAGGCCCTGGATCGCCGGAGGCGACAGCGCGAAGCTGATCGCATCCTTGATCTGGCTCATCGCCATCGTCGCGCGGCCGGCGATCGCCTGGGCGGCGTTGTCGGCACCGCGCTCGCTCCAGTCCTTCAGCGTCACGAAGGCGAGGCCGGCATTCTGGCCGGTGCCGAAGAAGGAGAAACCGTTGATCGCGACGATCGTGTTGACCGCCGGCTCCTGGCCGAAGATCGTTTCCGCCTGCTCGATCACCTCCGTCGTGCGGTTGCCGGTCGCCTCCGACGGCAGTTGCATCATGACGATGACGTAACCCTGGTCCTCGTCCGGCAGGAAGGAGGAGGGCAGCCGCATGAACGCCCAGCCGAGGCCGACGAGCAGCGCCAGGTAGATGATCATGAAGCGGCCGGTGCGATGGACCACGCCGTGCACGAGGCGCGTATAGCCATGCGAGGTCCGGTCGAAACCGCGGTTGAACCAGCCGAAGAAGCCGCGCTTGGCGTGATGGTGGCCCTTCGGCACCTGCTTCAGGAAGCTCGCGCAGAGCGCCGGCGTCAGCGACAGCGCCAAGAGCGCGGAGAACAGGATCGAGACGACCATGGTCAGGCTGAACTGGCGATAGATGACGCCGACGGCGCCGGGGAAGAAGGCCATCGGAATGAACACCGAGGACAAGACCAGCGTGATGCCGATCACCGCACCGGTGATCTGCTTCATCGCCTTGCGGGTCGCCTCCTTCGGCGTCAGCCCCTCCTGTGACATGATGCGTTCGACGTTCTCGACGACGATGATCGCATCGTCGACGAGGATGCCGATCGCCAGCACCATGCCGAACATGGTGAGCACGTTGATCGAGAAGCCCATCGCCAGCATGACCGCCGAGGTGCCGAGAAGGGCGACCGGCACGACGATGGTCGGGATGATCGTGTAGCGGATGTTCTGCAGGAACAGGAACATCACCACGAAGACGAGCCCCACCGCCTCGAGAAGCGTATGCAGCACCTTTTCGATCGACACCTTCACGAAGGGCGATGTGTCGTAGGGGATGGAATATTCGAGCCCGGCCGGGAAGAATTCGGCGAGCTCGTCCATGCGCGCCTTGATCGCCGCGGAGGTCGACATCGCGTTGCCGCTCGGCGAAAGCTGCACCGCGATCGCCGCCGAGGGCTTGCCGTTGAGGCGCGTCGAGAAGGAATAGGTCTCGCCGCCGATCTCGACGCGGGCGACGTCGCGCAGCCTGACCGCCGAACCGTCGGCATTGGCGCGAAGAACGATGGCGCCGAATTCCTCCGGCGACGAAAGCTGGCCCTTGATCACCACCGGAGCGGCGATCTGCTGGGTGATCGGGTTCGGCTGCGCGCCGATCGAGCCCGAGGCGATCTGCGCGTTCTGCGCCTGGATCGCCGCGGTGACGTCGGCCGCCGTCAGGTTGAGGCCGAGCATCTTGTCCGGGTCGAGCCAGATGCGCATCGAGCGCTCGGTCGCAAAGAGCTGGGCGCGGCCGACGCCCGGCACGCGCTGGATTTCGCTCAAGACGTTGCGGCTGAGATAGTCGCCGAGGCCGACCGCATCCATCGAGCCGTCGGTCGAGGTGAGCGAGATGATCAGCAGGAAGCCTGAACCGGCCTCGTCCACCTGCACGCCCTGCTGCTTGACAGCATCGGGCAGGCGCGGCTCGACGCGCTGCACCCGGTTCTGGATGTCGACCGAGGCTTGGCTCGGGTCGGTGCCGGGGTTGAAGGTGGCGTTGATTTCAACCGAGCCGGAGGAGCTCGTGGTCGACTCGAAATAGAGCAGCCCCTCGACGCCGTTCAGCTCATCCTCGATCAGGCGCGTGACGCTCTGATAGGTGTCCTGCGACGAGGCGCCGGGATAGGTGGTGTTGATCGAGATCTGCGGCGGCGCGACGTCCGGATATTGCGACACCGGCAGCAGCGGGATCGCGATGATGCCGGCGACCATGATGAAGATCGCCACCACCCAGGCAAAGATCGGCCTGTCGATAAAGAAGCTCGGCATGATCAGGGTCTCACTTTACCTGGGTCGCAGCCTTGCCGCCGGCGGCTGCCTGCTCGGTCGCCGGCTTGGCGTTCGGGTCCCACGCCGTCGGCACCACCGCAGCGCCGGGGGCGACCTTCTGGAAGCCCTCGACGATGACCTTTTCCCCGGACGTGAGGCCGGAGGTCACCTGCCAGCGGTTATCGACCGTCCGCCCGAGCGTGACATTGCGGAATTCGACCTTGTTGTCGGCGGTCACGACATAGACCTGCGACTGGCCGGCATTGTTGCGCTGGACGGCCTGCTGCGGAACCGTGATGGCGTCCTTCTGCAGGCCCTGCTGGATCAGCACGCGCACATACATGCCCGGCAGAAGATCGTTGTTCGGGTTGGGGAATTCGCCGCGCAACGTCACCTGGCCGGTGGTCGTGTCGACGGCGGCCTCGGAAAAGAGCAGCCTGCCCTTGAGCGGATAAGACGTGCCGTCATCGAGGATCAGCCGCACCTCCGCCTCATCCCTGGCGCTCATCAGCTGGCCGTCCTGGAGCGCCTTGCGCAGGCGGATGAGGTCGGTCGCCGATTGGGTGAAGTCGGCATAGATCGGGTCGAGCTGCTGGATCGTCGCGAGATACTGCGTGTCATTGGTGTTGACGAGGGCGCCCTCGGTGATCAGCGCCCGGCCGATGCGGCCGCTGATCGGCGCGGTGACATTGGCATATTGCAGATTGAGCTTCGCCTCGGCGAGGCCCGCCTCGGCGATGCCGACATCGGCCTCGGCCTGCGCGAGGACCGCCACGGCATCGTCATATTGCTGCACGGCGGTAACCTGCGCCTCCTTCAGGCGCGACTGGCGGTCGAGCGTCTGCCGGGCCTGGTCGCGCACCGCGATCGCGCGCTTCAGCGTCGCCTCGGCACTGTCGACCTTGACCTGGAACGGTGCCGGGTCGATCCGGTAGAGCACGTCGCCCTCCTTGACCCTCGAGCCCTGCTCGAACACCCGTTCCACCACGATGCCGGAAACGCGCGGCCGCACTTCCGCGATGCGGGTCGCGGTGATGCGGCCCGGCAGCTCGTTGGTGATCGGCAGCGGTTCCGTCCTCGTCGTGTAGACGGCAACCGGCGCCGGAGGAAAGGCCGGCGTTGCGGCCTGCTGCTCTTCGTTCTTCTGGCAGCCGGCGAGAAAAATCACGGTAGCCAGCGAGGCGGCCAGTATCGGTCGGTTCATGCGCATCGCGAATGTCCATGTTTCGAGGACCGGCCGCAGCCGCTGCGCTCGGGCTGGCGCTGCGCGGTCCGAAAGGGAGGTGAAGCGGAGCCGGTATCGGTCTCGGGAAAATACCGGAAAGCTAATATACAAACACAAATGTATGTTAATTTCTGCCGCAGTGCAACGGAGTTTCTTGCCGGGGGCGCAACAGGACAACCAGAGAATTCGAGCGCGGCGCTTCGATGCACGCAACACCTGTCGCCCGGCGCCTGCTGCTCGTGGTCGGGACGCCCGGGGCTCACCGGGTCACGGGGCGACCTTTGCGAGCGGCTTGAAGGCCGGGCCCTGGAGCGGTTCGCCATCCACAGAAAAATGGGAGCCATGACACGGGCAATCCCAGCACCGCTCGAAGCGGTTCCAACGCACCACGCAGCCCATATGGGTGCAACTTGCGCTCAATAGCTTGAGATCGCCGTCGCCGTTCCGATAGGCGGCCGTCATTTTGCCGTCGAGCTTGACCAGGCCGCCCTCGCCGGGAGGTATCGCGTCGAGCGAGCCGACTTCCGCACTGCCGAGGTGAGCAGCCCAGTGCCTTGCAGCGTCGGCGTTCTCCTTCACGAACTCGACGGCGCCGCGCAGCATCAGGCGATCGGGGTCATAGACGCCGGACCAGCGGCTGCCGCCCTCGTCGATCAGCTCCCGGATCATGAGGGCTCCGGCCACGCCCGTGGTAAGGCCTTCGCCGCTGTCTCCGGTGATGAGATAGACCTGGTCGTGGCCGGGGCTTCTTCCCAGGAACGGCGCGTAGTCCGAGGGCTCGAAAACCTGACCGGACCATTTGTGTCCTATCGGGCCGAGTTCCGGGAAGCGCTCCCTGGTCCAGGCCTCGAGGCGACCGAGGCGCTCATCCATGTCGTCCGCCTCGCCGGTCTTGTGATCCTCACCACCGACGATCAGCGTGTCCGCTTCGGCTCCAGGCTGGATACGAACGTAATGGTAGGCGGGCTCCAGCGTGTCCCAGATGAGCGCATCCGGGGCGGCACCCCTGGGAACCGGGCCGGCGATCACATAGGTGCGGTAGGGAGCCTGCTTGGTGTGGATGGGGATGCGGAGGTGGAATGGCGAATTTGTCGCCACGACGACCTGAGCGGCCCTGATGGTCCGGCCGGCGCCGGTCACGGCATCAACGCGACCGTCCTTCTCCTCCAGGCCGACGATCGGGGTTTCCGGATAGAGAGCGGCGCCGTGACGTTCCAGGCTGCGGACGAGCCCGTCGAGGTATTTCAGCGGGTGGAAGCGACCCTGGCGCGGGAAGCGCAGCGCCGGTCCGGAGCTCCAGAAGCCGGGGCCGGCCGCGACCCATTCGGCATCGGCGAAGCCTGCGGCATGGGCCGCATCAAGCTCCTTTCGCAGATAGTCGACGTCCCTCCCTTCCGCCGGAACGAAGTAGCCGTCTATCCGCGCGAAATCGCAGTCGATCGCCTCCTCGCGGCAAATCTCCTCGATGCGATCGACCGCCGCGCATTGGCTTTCATAATACTGCCGGCAGGCATCCTCTCCCCGCAGCGAACGCAACTCCTCGAAAAAGTCGTCGAGCTCGAAGGCGAGATGGGCGCTGGTGCGCGCGGTCATGCCGCCGCCCAAGGCCCCGCGATCCACCACCGCCACCTGATGGCCCGAGCGCACCAGTTCGTAAGCGCAGGAAAGGCCGGCGATGCCGGCGCCGATGACGAGCACCTCGGTCGTCAAGTCGCCCGCGAGCGGCGGGCCCTGGTGATTTATCCTGTGCTCCATCCAGAGCGAGCGGCTCAGTTCCTTCGCGGCGTTCATGGCGAATCTCGGCGGTTGCTGTTCTGGCACAACGCGCCTTCACGGCTGGAGTTCCCGCCGCCCGTCAGGTGGTGCTCTTGGAGCGCCGCGAAGCAAAGATGATGCTGGCGGAGCGGCCCTCATGCCGCTGCCGCGCCCCCCGCACCGCCATATACGCCGGCTGCAGAATGCCGACGGTGTCCCCTCGCCCCGCTTGCGAGAAGAGGGCCAGGGTGAGGGGCGAAATTCCCTGCCGAGGGTGAGGGGCGATCCGCAGTCGGCGATCACGGACCGGAATTGACCACCCGCCCATCGGTGTCGAAGCGGTGCATGCTGCCGATGACCGGCGTCGCGTAGGCGACATCGTCGGCGGCGTAGCGGTGCTCGCCGAAGAGCCGGACGGTCAGCGTGCCGACCGTTTCCGTTTCCAGATAGACGATGGTGTCGGCGCCGAGATGCTCGACATGGATGACCTTGCCCTTCCATTCGCCGCCGTCGCGGGAGAGCCCGATATGTTCGGGGCGGATGCCGATCGTCTTTGCCGCGCCGTCGCCGAGCTTCGCGCCGTCGATGAAATTCATCTGCGGCGAGCCGATGAAGCCGGCGACGAAGAGGTTGGCCGGGCGGTTGTAGAGTTCCATCGGCGAGCCGACCTGCTCGATCTGGCCGGCATTGAGCACGACGATCTTGTCGGCGAGCGTCATCGCCTCGACCTGGTCGTGGGTGACGTAGATCATCGTCGCCTTGAGGCTGCGATGCAGCCGCGCGATCTCCAGCCGCGTGTTGACGCGCAGCGCCGCGTCGAGGTTCGAGAGCGGCTCGTCGAAGAGGAAGAGTTTCGGTTCGCGCACGATCGCGCGGCCGATCGCCACGCGCTGGCGCTGGCCGCCGGAA
The DNA here is from genome assembly GCF_001651875.1 of Sinorhizobium saheli. Classification (GTDB taxonomy): domain Bacteria; phylum Pseudomonadota; class Alphaproteobacteria; order Rhizobiales; family Rhizobiaceae; genus Sinorhizobium; species Sinorhizobium saheli. The sequence goes on along the minus strand of NZ_LNQB01000066.1, from coordinate 55,412 downwards.
AGCTCGGCCGGACGGCGGGCGAGATAGGGCTCCAGCGACAGCATCCCCGCCGCCTTGGCGATCCTCTCCTCGATCTCGGCCTTGGGCGCGCCGGCCTGCTTCAAGCCCAGGCCCATATTGTCCTTCACCGTCAGGTGCGGATAGAGCGCATAGGACTGGAACACCATGGCGATGCCGCGCTTGGCGGGCGCGACATGGCCGACCTCTTCGCCGTCGATCTGCACGCTGCCGGAGGTCGCGTCCTCGAGGCCGGCGATGGTGCGCAAGAGGGTCGATTTTCCGCAGCCCGAGGGGCCGACGAAGATGACGAATTCGCCGTCCTTCACCTCGAGGTCGATGCCCTTCAGCACCTCATGGCCGCCGTAGGCCTTGCGGATGGATTTGAGTTCAAGTGATCCCACGTGTCGCCCTCTTCGAAATTAAAGCTTCACCGGCTTGCCGGTGCGCACGCTTTCGTCGGCCGCGAGGCAGATCTTCAGCGACTGCACCGCGTCCTCCATGTGCCGGTCGAGATTGATGTCTTCGCGGATGGCCCTGAGCACGAAGGCCTGCTCGCGGTCGCAGAGTTCCTGATGGCCGGGCTCGCCCTCCATCGCCAGGTCCTCGTCGGCCTCGATGAACCGGCCGTCGCGCCCGGTCGCCGCACCGTGCAGCCGGATGACGGCGGTCCTGGTGTGCATGTCGATATCGTCGGACCTCGCCTTGTCGTCCATGACGATCGAGACCGAACCTTTCGGCGAGATGACGTCCTTCACGAAGAAGGCGGTCTCCGACATCATCGGCCCCCAGCCGGCCTCGTACCAGCCGACCGAGCCGTCCTCGAAGAGGACCTGGAGGTGGCCGTAATTGTACATGTCCGGGGCGATCTCGTCGGAGAGCCTCAAACCCATGCCGCGCACCTCGACGGGCCTCGCGTCGGTGATCTGGCACATGACATCGACATAGTGGACGCCGCAGTCGACGATCGGCGCCGTCGTCTGCATCAGCGACTTGTGCGTCTCCCAGGTCGCCCCGCTCGACTGCTGGTTCAGGTTCATGCGGAACACATAGGGCGGGCCGAGCTTGCGCGCCTCGGCGATCAGCCGCATCCAGGACGGGTGGTGGCGCAGGATATAGCCGACGACGAGCTTGCGGCCGTTCGCCCGCGCGCAGGCGACGACCCGCTCGGCATCGGCGACCGTGGTCGCGAGCGGCTTCTCGACGAAGACATGGCAGCCGGCCTCCATGGCCGTCACCGCATAGGCGGCATGGCTGTCCGAGTAGGTGTTGATCGAGCAGAGCTCCGGCCGGAACTCGAGGAGCGCATCCCGGAAGGACGGCCTGATCTCATAGCCGGAGAGCGCTTCCGGCAGCGCGACCTCGGACCGGTTGACGAGGCCGGCGATCTCGAAGCCGGGGTTTTCGTGGTAGGCGAGCGCGTGGCTGCGTCCCATATTGCCGAGGCCGGCGACGAGCACGCGGATCTGGGGTGCCGATGAGTTCACTTGACTGCTCCTGCGGTGATGCCGCGGATCAATTGCCGCGAGAAGATCACGTAGAGGACGAGGACCGGGAAGATCGCCAGCGACAGTGCCGAGAGCACCGCGTTCCAGTTGGTGACGAACTGGCCGATGAAGATCTGCGAGCCGAGGGTCACGGTCTTCGTCGTCTCCGCCGGCGCGAGGATCAGCGGGAACCAGAGGTCGTTCCAGATCGGGATCATGGTGAAGACGGCGACCGTCGCCATGGCGGGCCGCACGAGCGGCAGCACCAGCCGGAAGAAGATCGCATATTCGGAAAGCCCGTCGATGCGCCCGGCGTTCTTCAGATCGTCCGAGACGGTGCGCATGAACTCCGACAGGATGAAGACCGCGAGCGGCAGGCCCTGCGCCGTATAGACGAGGATCAGTGCCGTCAGCGTGTTGACGAGGTTGGCCGCCACCATGCCCTGCAGGATCGCAACCGTGCCGAGGCGGATCGGGATCATGATGCCGAGCGCCAGGTAGAGGCCCATCAGCGTATTGCCGCGGAAGCGATATTCGGAGAGCGCGAAGGCGGCCATGGCGCCGAAGAGCAGGACGAGCGCGATCGACACGACGGTGACCACGAGGCTGTTCTGGAAATAGCCGAGGAAATCGCCCTGCTTCAGCACCGTCTCGTAGCCGATCAGGCTGAACGTCTCGGGCGTCGGGATCGCCAGCGGCTCGCGAAAGATCGCGTTGCGGCTCTTGAACGAGTTGGCGATCGTGAGAAACACCGGAAACAGCGCGACGAGCGTATAGGCGATCAGCGCGGCGTGGACGGCGCCGGTGCGGACGATGGAGGTGCGTGCTTTCGACATGTCTTTCCTCCTCAGAACTGGTAGCGGCGCATGCGGCGCTGGATGACGAAGAGGTAGAGCGAGACGCCTGCGAGGATGATCAGGAACATGATCGCCGCGATCGTCGCGCCCATCGAGCGGTCGCCGAGCTGGAGCTGGAAACCGAAGAAGGTGCGGTAGAGGAGCGTGCCAAGGATGTCCGTCGAGCCGTCCGGGCCGGCGAGCGCCCCCTGGACCGTGTAGATCAGGTCGAAGGCGTTGAAGTTGCCGACGAAGGTGAGGATCGAGACGATGCCGATCGCCGGCAGGATCAGCGGCAGCTTGATCTTCCAGAACTGGCTCCAGCCGGTGACGCCGTCGAGCTCCGCCGCCTCGATCACCTCGTCCGGGATGTTGAGGAGGGCCGCATAGATCAGCATCATCGGGATGCCGACATATTGCCAGACCGAGATCAGCGACACCGCGATCAGCGCCGAGTCGGGCCGCCCGAGCCAGGGCGCGAACAGCCATTTCATCCCGACGAGGTCCATGAGGTAAGGCGCCACGCCCCAGATCGGCGATAGGATCAGCTTCCAGATGAAGCCGACGATGACGAAGGAGAGGAGCGTCGGCAGGAAGATCGCCGTGCGGTAGAAGGCGCTGAAGCGCAGCTTCGGGATCGACAGCATGGCGGCGAGCGCGATGCCGATCGGGTTCTGCACCGCCATGTGGATCAGGAAGAAGACGAAATTGTTGCGAAGCGCGTTCCAGAAATCCGCCGCCCAGCGCGGATCGCCGAACAGCACCTTGAAATTGCTCAAGCCCACGAAGGCATATTGGCCGTCGACCGTGTTGTAGAAGGACTGGCGCAGCGTCTCGATCAGCGGCAGGATCATCACCGCCGTGTAGACGGCGAGAGCCGGCAGCAGGAAGACGAGGATATGCCAACGGCGGGGGCGCTTGAGCGCGCTGGCGTCCATGGTGGTTTCGCGTGATTTCATCGGCCTCTGGCCCGTCCTGATCGCTGGCTCCCGGCCAGCCTCGATGTCGCTCGAAATGCGGCGCGTCTGCCGCCATGGCTCCAGAGCCGGATGCGCTCACATGCGTTCGCGCCACCGCTCTTTCCGTTTGTTTTGCCGCATTTGTGCGACGTCAGGCGATTCCACCTGACTGCAAAATGCCCTAGCGCCCCCAAGGGCGGAAAGCGGCGTCGGGTTCGTTGCGATCGCTCGCATGAAGACGGCCGCCTGTTCCTCACGCGGCGCACTTCATCTTGCTTTGCGCCGCTCCGCCGCCTCAACTGGCAACCCGGAGAGGGGCGCGCGGCCGGATCGCCACGCGCCCCTGTGGCTCACTTCGCCGGCTTGTACCAGCTGTCGAGGCCTTCCTGCAGCTTCTTGGCGGCGTCTTCCGGCTTCTCAGTGCCGTTGATGACGTTGGCAGAGGCCACCCAGGTCTCGTTTTCGAGGTTCGGCGTGCCGCGCGACAGGATCTGGTAGGTCGAGCGGATCGTCGACTTGCACTTCTCACGCCATGAGACGAATTCCTGGGCGAGCGGGTCGGTCATCTTCACCGCCGTCGAGTTGAGGCTGAAGAAGCCGGGGAGCGCGTTGGCGTAGATCTCCGCGAATTCGGGCGACGCGACCCAGGTCAGGAAGGTCTTGGCCGCCTCCGCATTCGGGCTCTTGGCGTTGAGGCCGATGCCGATGTCGTTGTGGTCGGAGATGTAGCAGGTGTCGCCCGCCTTCTTCACCGGCGGCGGGAAGGCGCCCATCTTGAACTGCGCCTGCGTGTTGAAGCCGGCGATTTCCCACGAGCCGGCCGGATAGATCGCCGCACGGCCGAGGGTGAAGAGGTTCTGGCTGTCCGGATAGGTCTGCGCCTCGAAGCCGTCGCCAAGGTAGTCCTTCCACTTGGCAAGCACCCGGTAGGGCTCGACCCAGGCGTCGTCGGTGAGCTTCTGCTCGCCCTTGATCAGCGCTAAACGGCCCTCCTCGCCCTTCCAGTAGTTCGGGCCGATGTTCTGGTAGCCCATGGTCGCGGCTTCCCAGAGATCCTTGGTGCCCATCGCCATCGGGATGTAGTTGCCGTCGGCCTTGATCTTGTCGAGGACGGCAAAGAATTCCTCTTCCGTCGTCGGCACGGCAAGCTTGAGCTGGTCGAAGGCGTCCTTGTTGTAGATGAAGCCGTGGATGACCGAGGCCATCGGCACGCAGAAGGTCGTTTTGCCGTCATCGGTCGTCCAGGCGGACTTGGCGACGTCGGAGAAGTTCTCCATGCCGGCGAGACCCGACAGGTCGGCGAGATGCTTCTTGTTGTAGAGTTCGAGGGAGGCGTCGAACGGCCGGCAGGTGATGAGGTCGCCCGCGGAGCCGGCGTCGAGCTTGGCGTTCAGGGCCGCGTTGTATTCGGTCGGGGCGGAGGGCGAGAAGACCACCTTGATGCCCGGGTTCTTCGCCTCGAAGGCCGGGATCAGCTTCTCCTGCCAGATCGCCAGGTCGTCGTTGCGCCAGCTCTCGATGGTGAGCGTCACGTCCTGCGCCTCAGCAAGCCCGGCCGAGCCGAGAATGCTCGAGGCGAGCAGCAAGCCTTTCATGGTGTTGCGGGTCATTCAGGTTCTCCCAGTTTTGAGCGCTCGGTGGCGCGGTTTGGATCCCGGTTTATCGTTCAGCTCCGGACGATGGCGATCGCCCGGCGCAAATTCTGGTCGGCCTCGTCCAGTGCGGCTTCGGCCTCGGCGACGTCGCCCGCGCCCGACGCGAGCAGGATCGCCAGCTTGACGGAGCCGGAGGCCCGGGCGATCAGACTGCCCGCCTCGGCGGCGTCGACGCCGGTAATGTCGGAGACGATGCGGATCGCGCGGCCGCGCAGCTTGATGTTGTCGGCGCGCAGATTGACCATGTGGCCGTCGAGCACATGGCCGAGATGGATGCCGACCATCGTCGAGAACATGTTGAAGGCGATCTTCTGCGCCGTTCCCGCACCCATGCGCGTCGAACCGGACACGACCTCCGGCGGCGTCTCGAGCAGGATCGAGACGTCGGCTCCGTCGAAAAGGGCCGCGCCGGCATTGTTTGCGACCGCGATGACCCTGGCGCCGCGCTTTCTCGCCTCGTCGGCCGCGGCAAGCGCATAGGGAGTGGAGCCGCTGGCGGAAACGGAGACCAGGCAGTCGCCGGCCGTGATGCCGGCATTCCGCACGTCGGCGCGTGCGAGCTCCGTGTCGTCCTCGTAACCGCCGGCGAGATCGCCGAGGCTCTGGGCGCCGCCGGCCAGGAGGATGACGATCTGTTCCTTGGGGATGCCGTAGGTGCCCGGAAGCTCGAGCGCATCCGCCATGGCCATCAGGCCGGAGCTTCCGGCCCCCGCATAGGCGAGCCGCCCGCCGGCGGCGAGAACCTTCGCGGCGAGATCCGCGGCCGCGGCGATCGCCTCGATCGCCCGGTCGACGGACTTCGCCGCCGCCTGCTGCCCGCTGGCGAGCAGGCGAAGGGCAGGCGCCGGATGCATCACATCCAGGCCCCTGGCATCGTCGTGGCGCTCTTCGGTCCCTGCAGGCGGCATCGTTCGTTCTCCTCTCCGAGAATTAATGCCAAAAAAATACCACTTGTCTAGGAGAAATTTAACTTTTGATGAGAGAAAGCGCGCTGTAGATAAAATTCTTCAATAAAAACAATTGTATGCATGGAATTGTCAATCTTCGCCGGAAATCATGCTTGGTTAATGGTATTTTTTTGGTATCTTGAGGAAACGGAGGTACCCATGGCGTCTTACCTGATCGGAATCGATGGAGGCGGAACGAGCTGCCGCGCGGCAGTCGCGGCTTCGGACGGCCGAATTCTCGGCCGCGGCAAGGCCGGCGCCGCCAACATTCTAACCGATCCCGAGACGGCGCTGCAGCATATCGCCGACGCGGCACGGGCCGCCTTCCAGGACGCGGGTCTCGATCCGGCCGGCATCGCCGAAGCGCGGGCGATTCTCGGCGTCGCCGGGCATAATGTCGGCGATGCCGTCCATTATGTGAAGAGGCGGCTTCCCTTTGCCGCCGCCGAAATCGAATCGGACGGGCTGATCGCGCTGCAGGGCGCGCTCGGCGACAAGGACGGCGCCGTCGCCATCCTCGGAACCGGCACCATCTATATCGCACGTGAGGGCGACAAGGTGCGCTACATCGGCGGCTGGGGCTTCACCGTCGGCGACCACGGCAGCGGCGCGCGCATCGGCCATGCCTTGCTGCAGGAAAGCCTGCTTGCCTTCGACGGCATCCACGAAAGTTCGGCCGTCACCCAATCGGTCCTGGCCGAGTTCAACAACGATCCGCGCGATCTCGTCGATTTCGCCCGCCTCGCCAAGCCCGGCGAGTTCGGCCGCTATGCGCCGCGCGTCTTCGACTGTGCCGGGCGCGGCGATCCGGTGGCACTCCGCCTCCTCAAGGCCGCCGCGACCACCGTCGACGAGGCGCTCGACGTGGTCGTCGCCCGGGGAAGCCGGACGATTTGCCTGCTCGGCGGGCTCGCGGCACTTTACCGTCCCTGGCTTGCCGAGCGCCACCAGCCGCTCTTCGTCGAGGCCGAGGCCGATGCGCTGACGGGGGCCGTGGCGCTTGCGGCCGTCCGCTTCGGCTCCCGGCCGGAGGTCGTTGCATGAACGAGCAGCTTGCCGCCATCCTGCCGCTCGAAGGCCTGCAGTCGGGAGGCGCGGGCCCGCTTTATCTCAAGCTCCGCCAGTCGCTCGAGGACGCGATACTCTCCGGCAAGCTCAATCACGGCGACGCGCTGCCGCCCGAGAGGGACCTCGCCGACTATGCCAATGTCAGCCGCGTCACGGTGCGCAAGGCCGTCGACGACCTCGTGCGCGACGGCCTGCTGGTGCGCCGGCACGGCTCCGGCACCTTCGTCGTGCGGCCCGTCTCGCGCGTCGAGCAATCGCTCTCGCGGCTTACCTCGTTTACCGAGGACATGGCCCGCCGCGGCCTCAACGCGCGGGCGGAGTGGCTGGAGCGGGGGCTCTTCCATCCCTCGCCCGACGAGATGATGACGCTCGGGCTTGCGGCCGGCGCACTGGTCGCCCGTCTCGGGCGGCTGCGCATCGCCGACGACATGCCGCTTGCGATCGAGCGCGCCTGCGTCTCGGCGGAATTCGTTCCCGACCCGCTTGTCGTCACCTCGTCGCTCTATGCCGAGCTCGAGAAGAAGAATGCCCGGCCGGTGCGCGCGGTGCAGCGCATCTCCGCCTGCAACATCAAGGATCCCGACGCCTCTATGCTCGGCGTTGCCGTCGGCGCGGCCGGTCTCTCGATCGAGCGCATCTCCTATCTCGCATCCGGGCGCGTCGTCGAGTTCACCCGCTCGCTCTACCGCGGCGACGCCTATGATTTTGTCGCGGAACTGACAATTCCCGAAAGCTGAAACCGCCCTAACTCATAAGCTTCGATTGCGCGGATCGGCACCGGGATCAGCGCGATCCAGGAAAGGACATGACCATGCAGACCAACATGCGGCGCGAGATCGACGAGATTCCCGAGGCCGCCGCCCGGTTGCTGGAGCGTTCGGCCGCAGCACTCGCCGCCGCCGGCGCCGCCCTTCGCGCCAAGGACCCGGCCTTTCTCGTGACGATCGCCCGCGGTTCCTCCGACCACGCCGCCCTGTTCCTGAAATATGCGATCGAGCTTTCGGCCGGCCGCCCCGTCGCCTCGCTCGGGCCGTCGCTTGCCTCGATCTACGGCGCGGAGCTGAAGCTCGGCGGGGCCGCGGCGATTGCCATCTCGCAGTCGGGCAAGAGCCCGGACATCGTCGCCATGGCTCAAGCCGCGACCCGCGCCGGCGCCGTCTCGATCGCGCTCACGAACACGCTGCCTTCGCCGATCGCGGCGGCCTGCACCCACCCGCTCGATATCCTCGCCGGCCCCGAAATCGCCGTCGCGGCGACCAAGTCCTACGTCAACTCTGTCGTTGCGGGCCTTGCCGTCCTCGGCGAATGGACCGGCGACGCGGGGCTCAAGCGGGCGGTCGCCGACCTGCCGAACCAGTTCGCCAGGGCGGTGAAGCTCGATTGGCAGGATTTCGCCGCCGATCTCGGCGAAGCCGAATCGCTTTACGTGCTCGGCCGCGGCCCGGCGCTCGCGATCGCCAGCGAAGCGGCGCTGAAGTTCAAGGAGACGTCGGGCATGCATGCCGAGGCCTATTCCGCGGCGGAGGTGCTGCACGGACCGGTGGCGCTCGTCGGCCCGCGGTTCCCGGTGCTGGTCCTTGCCGCACGCGATGCGGCCGAGGCCTCGGTCGCCGATATCGCCGACGGCATGAGCGCCAAGGGCGCGGTCGTGCACGTGACCTCGGCCCGGGCGACGAAGGCGAAGCGCCTGCCTTTCGTCGAGACCGGACATCCGCTCACCGACGCGCTGGCGCTGATCCTGCCGTTCTACGGCTTCGTCGAAGCTTGGTCTCGCTCGCGCGGCCTCGACCCCGACGCCCCCGCGAGCCTCAACAAGGTGACGGAGACACGATGACTGCGAAGAAGAAGATCATCGGCGCGCGGATTTTCGACGGCATCGACTGCCACGACGGCGCCGCCCTCGTCATCGAGGGGGGGCATATCAAGGCGATCGTTCCCGCCGCAGCCGCGGGAGACGATGCCGAGACGATCGATGCGCGCGGCCTTCTCCTCGTTCCCGGCTTCATCGACCTGCAGGTCAACGGCGGCGGCGGTGCGCTCTTGAACGAGCAGCCGACGCTCGACGGCATCCGGCAGATCTGCGAGGCGCATGCGCAATTCGGCACGACGGCGCTGTTGCCGACGCTGATCACCGACAGGCGGGACATCAGGACCGCTGCCATCGAGGCCGGGCTTGCCGCCAAGGCCGCGCTGGTGCCCGGCTTCCTCGGCCTGCATCTCGAGGGACCGCATCTGTCGGTCGCGCGCAAGGGCGCCCACGATCCGTCGCTGATCCGGCCGATGGAGGATGACGACCTCCGGGAAATGCTCGCCTGCGCGAAGGCGCTCGGCTGCCTGATGGTCACCGTCGCCCCGGAAAACGCGACGAAGGAGCAAGTGCGCGCGCTCGCCGACGCCGGCGTCGTCGTCAGCCTGGGCCATACCGATGTCGACTACGACACCGCCTGCGCCTATGCGAAAGCCGGTGCGCGGACCGTCACCCATCTCTTCAACGCGATGAGCGGGCTCGGCCACCGTGAACCGGGCGTCGTCGGCGCGGCCCTCGCCACCGGCACCCTGCATGCCGGCCTGATCGCCGACGGCTTCCATGTCGATCCGGCGACGATGGGCATCGCCATCCGCGGCAAGCGCGGGCCGGGCCAGATCTTCCTCGTCACCGACGCGATGTCGCCGATCAGCACCGATCAGACGAGCTTCCTCCTAAACGGCCGCGAGATCCTGCGCCAGGGCGGGCGGCTGACGCTCGCCGACGGCACGCTCGCCGGCGCCGACATCGACATGCTCTCCTCCGTCCGCTTCGTGCACGAGAAGCTCGGCCTGCCGGTCGAGGAGGCGATCCGGATGGCCTCCGCCTATCCAGCCGACGTCATGGGCATCGCCTCGCACAAGGGCCGGCTCTTGCCCGGCACGGATGCCGATTTCGTGCTGCTGACGCCGGAGCTCGCCATGCGCTCGACCTGGATCGGCGGCGAGATTGTCTTCGCCGCCTGAGGCAGCGGGTCACGCCGAGAAAAGCCCCTCACCCTCCCCGTTCTGACGGCGACAGGGGACTGGGGCGCCGCCGCGCGTCCCCTTCGCCCCGCTTGCGGCGCTTGCGGGGAGAAGGTGGCCGGCAGGCCGGATGAGGCGGGCGCGGGAGAATCGGTCTCCGACCCGACTCCTCCAGCCGCGACCGGGGTCAAGAGCTCGCCTGCAAGGCCTCGAGCCGCGCCTTCAGCGCTTTCACCGCTGCCGCATCGGTGCGGCGACGGCCCTCGGCGGCAAAGCCCATATCGATGAGCCGTCGGTCCCTGGTCGACTCGCTGAGCGAGCAGGACGAGTGGACCTCCGTCACCGCGAGCCTCGGCAGCAGCAAGCCGATCGTGTCGACGGTGATGCCGGAACCGGGCATGATCGAGATCCGCCCGGCGGCGAGTTCGACGAGCCCGGCCAGCGTCTCGACCGCTTCCGGCGCGCTTCTCGCGCCGCCCGAGGTCAGGATGCGCTCGAAGCCGAGATCGACGGCGAGCGAGATCGCCTCGGCGAAATCCGGCGTGAGATCGAAGGCGCGATGGAGGGTGAGCCCCAGGCCGGCGGCGTGGCCGGCGAGCTTCGTCAGCATGCGTGCGTCGAGCCGGCCGTCGGCGAGCGACGCCCCGAGCACCACGCCGGCAAGCCCCACCTCGCGGGCTTGATCGATGTCCCGGCGCATCACGTCGAGATCGGCGGCGCCATAGACGAAGTCGCCGGGGCGCGGGCGGATCATCGCATAGACTGGCACCGGCGGCGGGCCGGCAAGCGCCATCAGCCCGGCACTCGGCGTCAGCCCGCCAAGGGCAAGGGCGGAGCAGAGTTCGATCCGGTCGGCGCCGCCGTCGATCGCCGCGGCGAGGCCCGCCGCGTCGTCGACGCAGACCTCGAGCTTTATGCCGGTCATGATGCCTTCCCTTCAAAGCCGAGCAGGGCGGCGCCGATCAGGCCCGGTTCCACCCGGCACGCGCCGCGCACGACCAGCGGCCGGTCGAAGCGTCGGAGAATCCGCTGGCGCACGCTGCGGTCGATTTCGGCCAGCAGCGCTTCGGCGTTGGAGAGGCCGCCGCCGACCGGCACGATCGTCGCGCCGGTGATGTTGATCGCCAGCGCCAGGGGCGAGCTGACGAGGTCGACGAAGACGTCGATCGTCCGCGCCGCTTCGGCATTGCCGCCCTGCCAGGTGTCGATAATCTCGTGGCTCGCCAGCGCCTTGCCGTGGACCGTCTCGTGTAGCCGCTCCAGTCCGCGGGCGCCGCCGACGGTATCGACACAGCGGCTCTGGCCGCAACCGCAGGGAAAGGCCGGGATGGCGATCGGCGGATGCCCGGCCTCGGCCGCGACGGAGGGTCCGTGGCCCCATTCGCCGGCGAAGCCGCCATCGGCGTTGATCAGCCTGCCCTCGACCACCAGCCCGCCGCCGACGCCGGTGCCGAGGATCGCGCCGAAGACGATGCGATGACCGCGGCCGGCGCCGATGCCCGCTTCGGCGAGCGCGAAGCAGTCGGCATCGTTGGCGATCACGATCGGCAGGTGCAGCGCCGATTCGAGCTCGGCCGCGAGTTCACGCCCGTCGATGCAGGGGATGTTGGCGCATTTGATCCGGCGCGTTTCGGGATCGATGACGCCGGTGATCGAGATCGCCACCCGTTCCGGCAGCCCGCCCGCTTCGTCGAGCAGCGATTCCAGCACCTGGACGAAGCGCCGAAAATCATCGAGCGGCGTCGTGCGCCGCGGCAGCGGAAAGATCCGCTCCGGCGAATGGGTGATCGCGCCCTTGATCGCCGAGCCGCCGATGTCGAAGCAGACGATCATGCCTCGCCCCGGATCAGCGCCTCGAGGGCGAGTGCGGCGGAAAGCAGCCGGTCATCCTGATGGTGCGGCGCGGAGAGGAGGAAGCCGACCGGCAGGCCCGCCGCGCCCTCGCCGCAGGGGATCGAGACGCCGCAGAAATCGAGGAAGTTGCCGATCAAGGTGTTGCGCAGCGTCTTCGCATTCACCTTGAAGAAGAGGTCGTCGTCGGCAAGCAGCGGCGCGACCGGCGGCGCCACATGCGGCAGGGTCGGATGCGCAAGGAACTCTCCGCCCTTGAGGCGCTCGACCGTCTCGTGGATCAGCCGGTCGCGGGCCTCGAGAAGGGCGATATAGTCGCTGACGGTGATCTTCTCGCCGAGGCGGATGCGCGCGACGACGCGGTGATCGATCCGAGCGGCCTCAGGGCCGGCGAGGCGCTCGCGGTGGAGCGCATGGGCCTCCGCCGTCACCAGCGCGCCGTGGCGCGCCGTCAGCTCGAAGACCTCGGAAAAGCTCGGGAAGGGTTGGCGCCGGACCTTGACGCCCGCCGCCTCCAGTCTCCTGACCGCCGCCTCGAAGGTGCGGACGACTTCCGGCTCGGCGTCGTCGAAGACGACGGTTTCCGGCACGATGATCGAAAGGTCGCCAAGCTCGGCCCGGCGGATCACCGGCGCGGTCAGCCCGTGCATTCCCGCATCCGCCCAGATGGCGTCCTCGACCGTATGGCAAAGGGGGCCGAGCGAATCGAGGCTCCCGGCGAGCGGGAAGACGCCCTTCATCGCATAGCGCCCGCGCGTCGCCTTGTAGCCGACGATGCCGGTCAGCGCCGCCGGAATACGGACCGAGCCGCCGGTGTCGGTGCCGATCGCCAGCGGCACGAGCCCGGCGGCGACTGCCGCCGCCGAACCGGAGGAGGACCCGCCCGGGATACGATGCTCGTCCGCCGAGGCCGGGTTGCGGGGCGTGCCGTAATGCGGGTTCACGCCGAGGCCGGAAAAGGCGAACTCGCTCATATTGGTGCGGCCGACGCTGACCATGCCGGCACCGGCGAGCGCGGCGACCACCGTTGCGTCGGCGGCCGCCGGCGGGCTGTCCGCGAGCACGACGGAGCCGGCCGTCGTGACGCTGCCGGCAAGATCGAAGAGGTCCTTCCAGGCGACGGGCAGGCCGTCGAGCAGGCCGAGCGAGCGGCCGGCCTTGATGCGCGCGGAGGCGGCCTTCGCTTCCCGTTCCGCCCGCTCGCGCGTCAGCCCGACGAAGATCGACCGGTCGGCATGGCTTTCGATCCGGCTCAGGGTCTCCATCGCGAGTGCGGCGGGATCGAGCTGCCCCGATTGCACGAGAACGGCGAGGCTCGCGAGCGTCTTCTGATTGGTCATGATGTCTCCCCTCCTGCATGTCACCTCGAGACCGGAGCCGGTTGAAGGACGCGCCGCGGACGTGGCGACGCCTATCGTCCTAACATATCGTCGCGCCTGCCGATTGCCAGCGCCTGTCGCCCCAGCCCGTTGATTGTCCAGCCCGTTGATTGCCAAGAACATAACGGCGAGGCATGGGGACCGCCTTGTCGCTGCCGATGCGCTCGCCTACATGGCTCTCGATCCACTTGCCTGAGGGAGACCGGTCATGATTCTCGATGCGGCGCGACTTGCCTTCGCCAATCTCTTCGCGGCGGAGACCCGCACGGTCTTCTGGAAGGTCATCGGGCTGACGCTGCTGGCGCTGGTCGCGCTCTGGTTCGCCCTGCGCGAACTCTTCGCCTGGCTGGCGCTGCCCTGGCTCGACGCGCTGATGCCCGGCACCCCCGAATGGGCCGGCTGGCTCACCTTCGTGGTCGGCATCCTGGCGAGCCTCGGTCTCGCTCTCGGGCTGGCGCTGCTGCTCGCGCCGGTGACCGCGCTGATCGCCGGCTTCTTTCTCGACGATGTCGCCGAGGTGGTGGAGAAGCGCGACTATCCGTCAGAGGCGCCGGGCACGCCGCTGCCGCTTGCCGAGGCGATCGCGAGCTCGGCCAAATTCCTCGGCGTCGTCATCCTCGGCAACATCGTCGCGCTCCTGCTTCTGCTGGTGCCGGGCGTCAATCTCATCGCCTTCTTCCTCGTCAACGGCTATCTGCTCGGACGGGAATTCTTCGAATTCGCCGCCATGCGCCATCGTCCGCCGGCGGAAGCGCGGCTCTTCCGCCGCAAGCACCGGGCGACGGTGTTTCTCGCCGGCCTCGTCCTGGTCGCCTTCCTCGCCGTGCCTCTGCTCAACCTGCTGACACCGCTCTTCGCGGCCGGCATGATGGTGCACCTGCACAAGATGCTGTCGGCCCGCGACCCGGGTTTCGCCCGCGCCATGGCCGTGGCGCGAGGCTGAACGCTTGAAGAGATAGGCGGCGGCGCGAACGCTTTTGGGCGCATTCCGCCCTAATGCGCCTCGTCCCAATTATGCGCCGCCCGGGCATCGACCTTCAGCGGCACCTTCATGCTGAGGGCCGGCATCGCCGCGTTCTCCATCACCGACACGATCACCGGGACGGCCCGCTCGATCTCGCCTTCCTCGACCTCGAAGATCAACTCGTCGTGGACCTGGAGCAGCATCCGGGCGGAGAGCTTCGCCGCCTCAAGCGCCGGTTCCATCTTGACCATGGCGCGGCGGATGATGTCGGCGGCCGAGCCCTGGATCGGCGCGTTGATCGAGGCGCGTTCGTTGAAGGCGCGCATCGACGGGTTGGAGGAGCGGATGTCCGGATAGTGGGCGCGGCGGCCGAAGATCGTCTCGACATAGCCGTGCTCGCGGGCAAAGGCCTTGGTGTTCTCCATGTAGTCGCGGATGCCGGGGAAGCGTTCGAAATATTTCTTGATGTAGTCGCCGGCTTCCGAGCGCTCGATCGAGAGCTGGTTGGCAAGGCCGAAGGCGGAGATCCCGTAGATGATGCCGAAATTGATCGCCTTGGCGCGGCGGCGGATCTCGCTCGGCATGCCCTCGACCGGCACGCCGAACATTTCCGAAGCGGTCATCGCATGGATGTCGACGCCGTCAGCGAAGGCCTGGCGGAGTTGCGGGATATCGGCGACATGGGCGAGCACGCGCAGCTCGATCTGGCTGTAATCCGCGGAAACGAGCTTGTTCCCCGGGCTCGCGACGAAGGCGGTGCGGATCTTGCGCCCCTCGGCGGTCCTGATCGGGATGTTCTGCAGGTTCGGGTCGGAGGAGGAAAGCCGTCCGGTGGTCGTGGCGGCCAGTGCGAAGCAGGTGTGGACGCGCTTCGTTTCCGGATGCACGAAACCCGGCAGCGCGTCGGTATAGGTGGACTTGAGCTTGGTGAGCTGGCGCCAGTCGACGATCTTGCGCGGCAGCTCGTGCCCGGCGGCGGCGAGGTCCTCGAGCACCGAAGCGGAGGTCGACCATTGCCCGGTCTTGGTCTTGGAGCCGCCCGGAAAGCCCATCTTGCCGAACAGGATGTCGCCGAGCTGCTTCGGCGAGCCGATGGTGAAGGTCTCGCCGGCGAGGCGATAGATCTCGTCCTCGAGTGCGGCCGCCCCCTGCGCCAGCTCGCCGGAGAGCCGCGACAGGATCTGGCGGTCGACCGTGATGCCGCGTTCCTCCATGTGCGCAAGTACGGGGACCAGCGGCCGCTCCAGCCGCTCATAGACGCGCGTCAGGCCCTTGGCGGCAAGCTGGGGTTTCAGCACATGCCAGAGCCTGAGCGTCACGTCCGCGTCTTCCGCGGCATAGGCCGTCGCCCTGTCGATGTCGACGAAGTCGAAGGTGAGCGAGGAGCGGCCGGTGCCGGTGACGTCCTTGTAGGCGATCGGCGTGTGGCCGAGCCAGCGCTCGGCAAGCGAATCCATGCCGTGGGCGCCGTTGCCGGCATCGATCACGTAGGACATCAGCATCGTGTCGTCGTAGCTCTGCATGGTGATCCCATGCCGCTTCATCACCAGATAGTCGTATTTCAGGTTCTGCGCGACCTTCAGGACCGATGGGTCTTCGAGCAGCTCCTTTAGCCGGCTCAATGCCTCGCGTAGCGGAATCTGGTTTTCCACGAGCCCGCCGCCCAGAAGGTCGCCGACGCCGTTCTTGTGGGTGAGCGGCACATAGGCCGCCCTGATCCGCGAACCCAGGGGATCGTCCGCATAATCGGCGATCGCCAGCGAGAAGCCGCAAAGCTCCGCCTGCATCGCATCGAGCGATGTCGTTTCCGTATCGAAGCCGACGAGCCCGGCATCGCGCGCATCGGCGATCCAGCGATCGAGGGTCGCGGGATCGCGGATCGTCACGTAGGACGAATGGTCGAAGGGCGCCTTCGCGAAAAATTCCGCACGCGCCCGGGCCAGTCCTTCCGGTGTCGCGTCCCGACCCCTGGACAGGAAGGGAACGGCCGCCCTGGCGGCGTCGCCGCGCGGCGGCGTCGCAGTCGACGATTGCGGCGTCGGCGGCGGGCCGGCGGCCTCGCCGACGTCGAGGTCGGGGCCGTGCGCCTGGGCGCCCCATTCGACCGGAACGTAAGCCGGCTCGACCGCCTCCGCATCCGTATCGGTAGCGGCGGCAACGCGGCGGGTGAGCGTGGTAAATTCCAGTGCCTTCAGGAAGGCGATGAGCCTCGGCCCGTCCTGGGAATCGAGCCTCAGCTCGTCAAGCGGCACGTCGAGCGGCGTGTGTTTGTCGAGCGTCACGAGCTTGCGGGAAAGGCGGGCCATGTCGGCATTGGCGATGATCGCCTCGCGCCGCTTCTGCTGCTTGATCTCGCCGGCACGCCCGAGCAGCGTGTCGAGATCGCCATATTCCTCGAGAAGCTGCGCCGCGGTCTTCGGGCCGATCCCCGGGATGCCCGGCACGTTGTCGGTCGAATCGCCGGTCATCGCCTGGAGATCGATCATCTTCTCCGGCGGCACGCCCCATTTCTCGATGACGTCCGGAATGGTGATCTGCTTGTCCTTCATGCTGTCGTACATCGACACCTTCGGGGTGACGAGCTGCATGAGGTCCTTGTCGGAGGAAATGATGGTGACGTCGGCGCCCGCCTCCTCGGCGAGCCGCGCATAGGTCGCGATCAGGTCGTCGGCCTCGTAGCCTTCCTTCTCGATGCAGGGCAGGTTGAAGGCGCGGGTGGCGTGCCGGATCAGCCCGAATTGCGGGATCAGGTCCTCCGGCGGCGCCGTGCGGTTCGCCTTGTACTGGTCGTAGAGCCCGTTGCGGAAGGTCTTCGACGAATAGTCGAAGATCACCGCGAAATGCGTCGGCGTGACACCGACCGACGTGTCGCGCGCGTCGGTCAGGAGCTTCCAGAGCATGTTGCAGAAGCCGGCGACCGCATTGACCGGAAGCCCGTCCGACTTGCGGTTGAGCGGCGGGATGGCGTGGAACGCCCGGAAGATGAAGCCGGAGCCGTCGACGAGGAAGAGATGATCACCGTTTTTCATGCGGCCATGGATAGCGCGGGGCACGGCAAAGGTCCATTGCGGTTTTGATCCCTTGCAGTTTTCGCGGGGCTTCGTAAGATCGGACAACTTTGTGGAGAACGATTCATGCCGGAACACGCGAAATATATCGTTCTGCAATACCTGCTGCATGGCGGGGCGGCGCTTGCGGGCTTTGTCCTCTCCGCTTTCCTGCTCGCCGACCCGGCACCGCTCATCGCGGTGAAGACGATTTTCGCACCGGCTTATCTTCTTGCAAGCAAGGGCCTCGATGCCCATTTCCAGGGAAAAGACGGCGCGCAGCCGCCGCTCTGGCAGGTGCTCGAATATTCCTTCGCACAAGGGATGATGGTCGCTTCCTTCGTCGTGATACTGGGGCTCGACCTCAACCAGACCGGGAGTTTTTTGCTGGGGCAATTCACGATGATTGCGATGGGCTACGGCGTAATCGTCGGCTTGCTCTCGATCCGGGAACGCCGCCGCATTTCGTGACGAATCGCCCGTCGGAGACTCACGGAAACGTTACACATTTGTAATGTGCGATTCAGTCGGGCAATCCTTGAAAAGCCACATTTGAATCCTCAAATCATATGGAGCGGCACGATATTATTGCCGCGTGTCTGGTGATTGGCCTGTCCCCCGCCCGCACCAGATGGAGGACAAAGGCCTCATCCCCCTCTCCGGGCCTTTGTCCCGCTTTCAAAGAGCCGTCACGGCGCCGCCTCCGCGCCGTGACGGTTTTTTGTTGCCGGTTTCATCGGCGGGCCGCTTCCGTGCGACAATTTATCGTTGCATCAAAAGAATTCGCTTAAAGCGGCCCGCTTTCGATTCTAGTTTCGCCGCAAGACCAAAAGGGATTCGCAAGATGGCAAGTATCGCCCCCGTTCTCGAGCGCGCCGACGCTAACCTGCCGCAGAGCCTGGAACGGCTCTTCGACCTCGTCCGCATCAAGTCCATTTCCACCGACCCCGCCTACAAGGCCGAGTGCCGCAAGGCGGCCGAGTGGCTAGTGGCGGAACTCCAGGCGCTCGGCTTCGAAGCCTCCGTGCGCGACACGCCCGGCCACCCGATGGTCGTGGCCCATCATCAAGCGGCAACGGCGAACGCGCCGCACCTGCTGTTCTACGGCCACTACGACGTCCAGCCGGTCGACCCGCTGAACCTCTGGGAGGCGCCCCCCTTCGAGCCCGCGGTCAGGGAAATCGCACCCGGACGGAAGGTCCTCACCGGCCGCGGCACATCCGACGACAAGGGGCAGTTGATGACCTTCGTCGAGGCGGTGCGCGCCTACAAGGAGGCACGCGGCGCCCTTCCCTGCCGCATCACCATCCTCTTCGAGGGCGAGGAGGAATCCGGATCACACTCGCTCAAGCCCTTTCTCGAGGCCAATGCCGCCGAACTCAAGGCCGACTACGCGCTGATCTGCGACACCGGCATGTGGGACCGGGAGACCCCGGCGATCTCCGCCGGCCTGCGCGGTCTGGTCGGCGAGGAGATCGTCGTCCGGGCGGCGGACCGGGATCTGCATTCCGGCCTTTTCGGCGGCGCGGCGGCAAACCCGATCCACATCCTCACCGGCATCCTGGCCGGGCTGCACGACGAGACCGGCCGCGTGACGCTCGACAATTTCTACGACGGCGTCGAGGAAACACCCGCCGAGATCAAGGCGAGCTGGGAGAAGCTCGGCCGGACGGCCGAGAATTTCCTCGGCGAGGTGGGGCTCTCGATTCCCGCGGGCGAGACGGGCCGCTCGGTGCTCGAGCTCACCTGGGCGCGGCCGACGGCGGAGGTCAACGGCATCGTCGGCGGCTATACGGGCGAGGGCTTCAAGACGGTGATCGCGGCCGAGGCCTCCGCCAAGGTCTCCTTCCGCCTCGTCGGCAACCAGGATCCGGCGAAGGTGCGCGAGAGTTTCCGCGCCTATGTGCGCTCGAAGATCCCGGCGGACTGCTCGGTCGAGTTTCATGAGCACGGCGCTTCGCCGGCTATCCATCTGCCCTATGATTCCGAACTCCTCACCAGGGCCAAGGCGGCGCTGTCTCAAGAATGGCCGAAGCCGGCGATCGTCATCGGCATGGGCGGCTCTATTCCGATCGTCGGCGACTTCCAGAAGATGCTCGGCATGGAGTCCCTGCTCGTCGGCTTCGGCCTTGCCGACGACCGCATCCATTCGCCCAACGAGAAATACGAGCTCCAGTCCTTCCACAAGGGCATCCGCTCGTGGATCCGCATCCTCGACGCGCTCGCCTGAGCGCGTCGCGATCGAACGCATTTCTTGCGACGCGCTTTGGGCGACATGCATTATGCATGTCTGCGCCCCAAAACCGCTCTACACTTTTGGGCGACATGCGTTGGTCCTGATGCATGTCGTCGCCCCAAAACCGCGCCACACTTTTGGGCGACATGCATCGAAGCGCGTCGCGCTCAATCGTAATCGCTGCTTGACCTGCCCGCCGCAGGATGCTTCCCTTTTTTGAAAACAAAACAGAACAGAATGGGAAAGTGGGCTATTGGCAGGGCTGAGGAGCGAGGCGTCGGGTTCCGGGCGCGAATTTTTAATTGCGCGGGACAGGCTTGACCGCTCGGGCACCACCGCGAACCGGAAGGCACGCCTCGATCCGGCCGGCCCCCTGATGCGAGCATGAAGCGACTGAGAACATATTTCTGGCCCGTCGTGGGGCTGGCGGCGATTCTGTTCTCGGTGAACGCGCTCTATCATGAGCTCAGAGGGCTTTCGCTCGACGAATTCGTCGCGAGCTTCCAGGCGATTTCGTTCACGAGCTGGCTGCTGGCCGTCGGCTCGACGCTCATCGCCTATGCGGCGCTTGCCGCTTACGACAAGCTGGCACTCGACCATCTCGGCCACCGCATCTCGCTCTGGTACATCACGATCTGCTCGTTCACCACTTATGCGCTCTCGCACAATCTCGGCGCCTCGGTGTTTTCCGGTGCCGTCGTGCGCTATCGCGCCTATCGCTCGAAGGGGCTGACGCCCGGCGAAGTGGGCGTGCTCGTCGCCTTCTGCTCCTTCACCTTCACGCTCGGCACGCTGATGCTCTCGGCGATCGTGCTACTCGCGAGGCCCGAGATCATCGAGCGCTTCGCTGAAGTGCTGCCGATCGAGATGTCGCTGACGACCGGGGTGTTCATCCTCGCGCTCATCGCCCTCTACGTGCTCGGCAGCCTGGTCGGCCTGCGGCCGCTGCGCACGCGCTGGTTCCAGCTCCACTATCCGCGGCCTTCGATAGCCCTCAAGCAATTGATCATCGCCCCGCTCGAGCTTCTGGGCGCAGCCGGCATCATCTATTTTGCGCTGCCCGCAGCCGGCAATCCCGGCTACATCGTCGTCCTCGGCATCTTCCTCGCCTCCTTCTCCGCAGCGCTCCTGTCGCATGCGCCGGGCGGGCTCGGCGTGCTGGAACTCGTCTTCATCGCCGCCCTCCCCGAGATGGACCCGGCCGACGTGCTGGCGGCGCTGGCGATCTTCCGGCTGCTCTACCTGCTCGTCCCCTTCGTCATGGCGCTGATCGTCATCTTCGTCTTCGAGCACTCGCGCTTCCTGGAGCAGCGCAGCGCCAACGAATCCTGATGTCGCCCCATCGCTTGAATTGGATTGAAGGCGGCGCTTTAGCGCGTGGTGCAAGTGGAGGGGACCGCCCGATCGATCGGCTCCTCGACTTCTTCGAGATGGGCTTTCTCGATCTGGTAGGGCGTGAAGGGGAGGCCCTGGATCGCCGGATTGGCGATCCGGGCCACATAGCAGCCGAAAAAGAAGCGCGGCTCGCCCTGACTTTCAACCGACTTCAGCACCACGGGAACGGCAGCATAGATGCTGCCGGCGGCGCCCTCCGTCGTCGCCTTGCCGATCGTCAATTCGACGGATCGCGTGTTGGCGTAACCATCGACGAAGGCCTTGAATTCGCCGACGGGCTTCGACGGGGCGAAATAGCTGTAGGCCCTGGCATATTCCTTGCGGTTGATGGCGTTGTAGAGTGACCTGACGAGCGCCGCGCCGTCGGAACGGTCATCGACATAGGCGATGGTCTCCTGCGCCATCGCCTCGATGCTGGTTGCCGAAAGTGCCGCGAACGCGACTGCGCATAGAAACCTCATCCTATCTCCTCTCGAAGGGGTAATCCCGCCGAGCGCAATGCCGCAGAGTCGGGTTTGCACCCCGCTGTCCGGAGGTCATCCTCAGGCTCGACTGGCTCGACCCGAGGATCCATTCACAAGCGCTCAGTCAGTGCTCGGCGACGGCGCCCGAACGCCAAAGCCCAGGAAGAGCGCGGCTCACAAGGGCCAGTATCGGTATGATCCGGGCGATTTTGCGTTGAGGAGGCCGGTTACCGCGGCGGCAGGCCGGCCCTGCGTCGCGCGACGACGTGCTCGCGCCACACGGTGAAGATGCCGGCGGCGACGACCAGCACCGAGCCGACGATCATGTTCGCCGTCAGCGTTTCGCCGAACATGCCGACGCCCATGATCGAGGCGAAGACGAGCTGCAGGTAGGTGAGCGGCTGCACCGCGGCGGCGTCCAGCATGTCATAGGCGCGGATCAGGAAATAATGGCTCGACGAGCCGGTGATGCAGAGCAGGACCATCCAGCCCCAGTCCGGCGCCGACAGCGTCGCCCAGAAGAACGGACCGACGAGGCTGATCGCGGCGGCGCCGACGACGCCGGTGTAGAAGAAGCTGGTCATCGCCGAATCCGCGCGGCTCGCAAGCCGCGTGGTGATGACATAGATCGCGAACATCGAGGCTGCGGTAAGCGGCAGCAGGAAGTCGAGATTGAACGCCCCCTCCTGCGGCTTCAGGATCAGGAGCACGCCGATGAGGCCGATGGTGATCGCCGTCCAGCGGCGCCAGCCGACGCGCTCGCCGAGGAGCGGCATCGAGAGCAGGGCGACGAAAAGCGGCGTCGCCGCGAGGATCGCCTGGGAATGCGCGAGCCCGACGATGGTGAAGGAGGTGATGACGGCGACGATCTGCGCCGGCAGAAGCGCGCCGCGCAGCAGCTGCAGGAGCGGCCTCCCCGTCTTGACGGTGGCGCCAAGCCCGCCCGGCGCGCGCGCGGCGAGCGCCACAGCGAAGGCGGCGAAGGCCCAGTAGCGGATCATCGCTACGAAAACCGGCGGATAGAGCGCGCCGAGGTGCTTCGAGATGCCGTCCTGGATCGAGAAGATGACGATCGCCAGAAGCGCGAAGACGTAGCCGTTAGCCTTGGGGTTCATGGGTCCGCTGATAGGCGCCTTGCGGCGGCCACCACGACGACAGCGGACGCCCAGAAAGAGAAAAGACCCCGAGCCGGGAGGAGGTGGCGTCGGGGTCTTTGAACTCGATCGGTTCTGGGAGGAGGAGTGGAACCGATCTCATGTCGGGCGCCGTGGGAGGAGGTACAGCGCGTCGACAAGGAGGAGAATAAATCATCCCCCCTGATTTAACAGGGACAATGTTGCATTGCAGCATTGCAGATAATGCAGGGCAGCATCGGAATCGGCGAAATCCGGCATCCACGGCACCGGTCGACGGCGGCCGCGGTAACAATTTGAAAGATGTCGACAATCCGCGAAACCCCGTCCTTAACTCCCCCTTAAATTGCCGCATTTAAAGTTCAACGGATCGGCACGAGCGGACGGGACAGGCCCGACGCGCGACAACTGCGCCGCCGGGGATCGCTTGGAAGCGATGATCGAGCCCGGTCCGGCCTCAAGGGGACCTATCCTTCCGGCATGGCGAGCGGCAAATCGGGACAACGGATCGAACCTTCCTTCGGCGGAGACGACGACGGCGACGAGTTCCGCGTCGATGCGAGCGATCGCGTGACGGCCGGCGGCCGCAAGCCCTTGAAACGCGCCAAGGCATCCGAGGGCCGCGGCAAGCGCGAGACGCGCGGCAGGCCGGCGAAGAGGGGCGGCGGCCGCGGCGGTTCCGGCGGCGGCTTCTTCGGGCTCGTCCGGCGGCTTGCCTATTGGTGCATCGTGCTTGGCATATGGGGGGCGATCGGCGTCGGCGGGCTGGTGCTCTATTACGGGGCGCGCATGCCGAGCGCGACGAGCTGGTCGATCCCCGACCGTCCGCCGAACGTCAAGATCCTCGCCGTCAACGGCGACATCATCGCCAATCGCGGCGCGACCGGCGGCGAGGCGCTCGCGCTCGAGGACATGTCGCCCTATATCCCGCAGGCGGTGATCGCCATCGAGGATCGGCGGTTCTATTCGCATTTCGGCGTCGACCCGCTGGGGCTCGTGCGCGCCATGCTGACCAACCTCACGAGCGGCCGCATGGTCCAGGGCGGCTCGACGCTCACGCAGCAGCTCGCCAAGAACCTCTTCCTGTCACCGGAACGCACGCTCGAGCGCAAGGTGCAGGAGGTGCTGCTCGCCTTCTGGCTGGAGCAGAAATACACCAAGGACCAGATCCTGGCGATGTATCTCAACCGCGTCTTCTTCGGCTCCAACGCCTATGGCGTCGAGGCGGCCTCGCGGCGCTACTTCAACAAGTCGGCGCGCGACGTCAATCTCGGCGAGGCGGCGGTGCTCGCCGGGCTCCTCAAGGCCCCGTCGCGGCTGTCGCCGGCGCGCGACCCGGAAGCCGCGGAGGCGCGCGCGCAGGTGGTGCTCGGCGCCATGCGCGAGGAGGGCTACGTCACCGATGCCGAGATCAAGACGGCGATGTCGCAGACGCCGACCAGGGCGAAGAGCTTCTGGTCGGGGGCCGAGCACTACGTCGCCGACATGGTGATGGACCAGCTTCCCGGCATGATCGGCGAGGTCAAGCAGGACCTCGTCATCGACACGACGATCGACCTCACGCTCGAGAAGAAGGCCGAAGAGGTCATCGCCGCGACGCTCGATGCCGAGGGCGGCAAGCTCAACGCGTCGCAGGCGGCCCTCGTCTCGATCGACGGCACCGGCGCCATCCGGGCGCTCGTCGGTGGCAGGGACTATGCCGAGAGCCAGTTCGACCGCGCCTCCAAGGCGAAGCGCCAGCCGGGCTCGGCCTTCAAGCCCTTCGTCTACGCGGCGGCGCTGGAGATCGGCCGCACGCCGATGTCGGTCAGGAACGACGCGCCGGTCAGGATCGGCAACTGGACGCCGGAAAACTACGACCAGAAATATCGCGGCGAGGTGACGCTCGCCGATGCGCTCGCCAATTCGCTGAACACGATTGCCGCCCAGCTGGTGATGGAAGTGGGACCGCAGAACGTCGTCCAGCTCGCGCACCGGATGGGAATCGATTCCGAGATGCAGGCGAACGCCTCGATCGCGCTCGGCACGTCGGAGGTGACGCTGGTGGAACTCACCTCGTCCTATGCCCCCTTCATGAATGGCGGCTTCAAGGCGACCCCGCATGTCATCCGCCGCATCTCCACCGCCGACGGCACGGTGCTCTACGAAAACACCTACGACAACCCGCCGCGCGTGCTCGACCCGGCGATCGTCAGCGAGATGAACCGGATGATGGTGCGGGTGCTGACGAACGGCACCGGCAAGAAGGCACGCCTGCCCGGCTGGGAGGCGGCCGGCAAGACCGGCACGACGCAATCCTTCCGCGACGCGCTCTTCGTCGGCTACACGTCGAACCTGACGACCGGCGTCTGGTTCGGCAACGACGACGGCAAGTCGATGAAGAAGGTCACCGGCGGCGGCCTGCCGGCCAAGGCCTGGCATGATTTCATGGTCGCCGCGCATGAGGGGCTTTCGCCCTCGCCGCTCTTCGGCACGACGGGCGTGCAGCCGGTCTTCGACGAAGGCGGCATGGCCGCGGCCGGCGAGACGGCGCCGGACGGCCTCATGGGCGGCGATCCCGAGGCCTTCCCCGCGCCGCCCGCGGGCGTCGACGGCACGGCCGCCGTCGAGCAGGTGCGCCCGGCGGAACAGGCCGGCGGACCGATCCCGCCGGCGGGCGTCGGCGAAACGACGGGGACGACCCGCCGCACGACGCTGTTCGAGCTGCTGACGGGCGGCTGAACCGCGACGCGCTCAGGATTTTGCTCCATTGAAGTGCCCCGCGCGGAGCCGCATTTGCGGCCCTCCGGGGGCGGCATCGACGGCCGCCTTGCAAATCTTCGGCGCGCGAGCCGCGAAGGCGGTCGAGCACATCTTCCGTCCGATCGTCCGAGGCCGCTTGCATTTGCCCCGGATCGCCCCGCAGAATGCCTTGCAGTCCGATACGCCGGTCCTTATATACGCCGCATCGACGCAGCCGCGGCTGCGATGAACTTCAAAAGACCATCCCGTTAGGGGCTGTCCCACGAATGCCTGACCGGGGTTCCGACAGTCCGCTGCAAGGAGAGAACGACATGGCTAAAGTTATTGGTATAGACCTCGGAACGACCAACTCCTGCGTCGCCGTCATGGACGGCAAGGACGCGAAGGTGATCGAAAATGCTGAGGGCGCGCGCACGACCCCCTCGATGGTGGCATTCACCGATGATGGCGAGCGTCTCGTCGGCCAGCCGGCCAAGCGCCAGGCCGTCACCAATCCGGAAAACACCCTTTTTGCGATCAAGCGCCTGATCGGCCGTACCTTCGAGGACCCGACGACGCAGAAGGACAAGGGGATGGTCCCCTACAAGATCGTCAAGGCCGACAATGGCGACGCCTGGGTCGAAGCACACGGCAAGACCTACTCTCCGTCGCAGATCTCCGCGATGATCCTTCAGAAGATGAAGGAAACGGCCGAATCCTACCTGGGTGAGAAGGTCGAGAAGGCCGTCATCACCGTTCCGGCCTATTTCAACGACGCCCAGCGCCAGGCCACCAAGGATGCCGGCAAGATCGCCGGCCTCGACGTGCTGCGCATCATCAACGAGCCGACCGCGGCAGCGCTCGCCTACGGCCTCGACAAGAAGGACGGCAAGACCATTGCCGTCTACGACCTCGGCGGCGGCACCTTCGATATCTCGGTTCTCGAGATCGGCGACGGCGTCTTCGAGGTGAAGTCGACCAACGGCGATACCTTCCTTGGCGGTGAAGACTTCGACATGCGTCTCGTCGAATACCTCGCCTCCGAATTCAAGAAGGAGCAGGGCATCGACCTCAAGAACGACAAGCTCGCGCTGCAGCGCCTCAAGGAAGCTGCCGAAAAGGCGAAGATCGAGCTCTCGTCCTCGCAGCAGACCGAGATCAACCTGCCGTTCATCACGGCCGACGCTTCCGGTCCGAAGCACCTGACGATGAAGCTCTCGCGCGCCAAGTTCGAAAGCCTGGTCGAGGACCTGATCCAGAAGACCATCGCGCCGTGCAAGGCCGCGCTCAAGGATGCCGGCGTCTCGGCTGCCGAGATCGACGAAGTCGTTCTCGTCGGCGGCATGACCCGCATGCCGAAGGTCCAGGAGACGGTCAAGCAGCTCTTCGGCAAGGAGCCGCACAAGGGCGTCAACCCGGATGAAGTGGTCGCCATGGGCGCCGCCATCCAGGCCGGCGTGCTGCAGGGCGACGTCAAGGACGTGCTGCTGCTCGACGTGACCCCGCTGTCGCTCGGCATCGAAACGCTCGGCGGCGTCTTCACCCGCCTGATCGAGCGCAACACGACGATCCCGACGAAGAAGAGCCAGGTCTTCTCGACGGCCGACGACAACCAGTCCGCCGTGACGATCCGCGTCTCGCAGGGCGAGCGCGAAATGGCGGCCGACAACAAGCTGCTCGGCCAGTTCGACCTCGTCGGCATTCCGCCGGCACCGCGCGGCGTGCCGCAGATCGAAGTGACCTTCGACATCGACGCCAACGGCATCGTCCAGGTCTCGGCCAAGGACAAGGGCACGGGCAAGGAGCACCAGATCCGCATCCAGGCCTCCGGCGGCCTCTCCGACTCCGAGATCGAGAAGATGGTCAAGGACGCCGAAGCCAATGCCGAGGCCGACAAGAAGCGCCGCGAGGCGGTCGAGGCCAAGAACCAGGCCGAAAGCCTGATTCATTCCTCGGAGAAGTCGCTCAAGGACTATGGTGACAAGGTTTCGGAGACGGACCGCAAGGCGATCGAGGACGCGATCGCTGCGCTGAAGACCGCCGTCGAGGCTTCCGAGCCGGACGCCGAGGACATCAAGGCGAAGACCAACACGCTCATGGAAGTCTCCATGAAGCTCGGCCAGGCGATCTATGAGGCCCAGCAGGCGGAGGCCGCTCATGCGGATGCCGCTGCCGACGCCAAGCGCTCGGGCGAGGACGTCGTCGACGCCGACTACGAGGAAGTCAAGGACGAAGACGACCGCAAGCGGTCGGCCTGAGCATCCTGGTTTGGACGAGAGGCCCGGGGCGATCCCGGGCCTTTTTGTTGCAGCGTGCCGGATCGGACGCCCGGGGATCGAGGAAGAGGTCAGGGAAAGTGGCGTGAAATGCGCGTTTTCCGACAAAAAACCGCTTCCGCCCCGACTTGGCTATGGTATCGCGCTTAAAGGTTTACTAAATCCTGTGGCAAGATAATCAGGCAGCCTTCGGATCCGCGGCGCTGGCAAGCCCTGTCGCTGTTAACAGGACGATCTTTGAAGCATGAAACGTGATCTTTACGAAACGCTTGGCGTTCAAAAAAACGCGGACGAGAAGGAACTGAAGAGCGCCTTCCGCAAACTCGCGATGAAATATCACCCGGACCGCAATCCCGGGGACCAGGAAGCGGAAAAGTCCTTCAAGGAAATCAACGAAGCCTATGAGACGCTGAAGGACCCGCAAAAGCGCGCGGCCTACGACCGCTACGGCCATGCGGCCTTCGAGCACGGCGGCATGGGCGCGGGCTTCGGCAACGGCTTCGCCGGCGGCGCCGGCGGCTTCTCCGACATTTTCGAGGACATCTTCGGCGAGATGATGGGCGGCGGCCGGCGCCGCTCGGCCGGCGGACGCGAGCGCGGCGCGGACCTGCGCTACAACATGGAGATCACGCTCGAGGAGGCCTTTTCCGGCAAGACGGCCCAGATTCGCGTGCCGACGTCGGTCACCTGTGACGTCTGCACCGGCACGGGCGCCAAGCCCGGCACCAGCCCGAAGACCTGCGGCACCTGTCAGGGCAGCGGCCGCATCCGCGCCGCCCAGGGCTTCTTCTCTATCGAGCGCACCTGTCCGACCTGCGGCGGCCGCGGCCAGACGATCACCGATCCGTGCGGCAAATGCCACGGCCAGGGCCGGGTGATGGAGGAGCGCACGCTCTCGGTCAACATCCCGGCCGGCATCGAGGACGGCACGCGCATCCGCCTTTCGGGCGAAGGCGAGGCCGGGCTTCGCGGCGGCCCTGCGGGCGACCTCTATATCTTCCTCTCGGTCAAGCCGCACGAATTCTACCAGCGCGACGGCGCCGACCTCTATTGCTCCGTGCCGATCTCGATGACGACGGCGGCGCTCGGCGGCAAGTTCGACGTCACCACGCTCGACGGCACCAAGTCGCGCGTCACCGTGCCGGAGGGCACCCAGGCCGGCAAGCAGTTCCGCCTCAAGGGCAAGGGCATGCCGGTGCTGCGCTCCAACCAGACGGGCGACCTCTATATCCAGATCCAGATCGAGACGCCGCAGAAGCTCACCAAGCGCCAGCGCGAGCTCCTGCAGGAATTCGAGCAGATCTCCTCCAAGGAGAACAATCCGGAATCGACGGGCTTCTTCGCCCGCATGAAGGATTTCTTCGACACGCTGAGCGATTAGGGTGGTCCTTGAATTTTGCCCCTCTCCTCGGGTTCAGGCCGAGGACCACTAACCCTCTCCCGTTCTGACGAGGAGAGGGACTGGGGCGCTGCCACAAGTCCCCTTCGCCCCGCCTGCGGGGAGAAGGTCGCGGCAGCGGGCGAGGGGCAGATACGTTGAAAAGCGCACATTCCGAACCAGCACGCTCTCAAGCCGCCGCCGCGACCAGTTGCCAGATGCCTGCGGCGATGAGCGCGGCACCTGCCGCACGGGAAAGCAGGCGGCCGGCCGGCAGCACCTTTTCCGCCATCACGAAGATGGCGATCGCCGCGATCCAAAGCACGTTCATGATGCCGCCGACGAAGAGCAGCGCCATCAGCGCCCAGCAGCAGCCGATGCAATAGAGACCGTGGCGCAGGCCGAGCCGCACCGCTCCGGCCGGATCGCGGCGGAAGCCGCCATGGCGTTGCAGGAAGACGACGGGCGCCTGGCATTGGCCGAGGCATGCATCCTTGAGCGGCGTCCACTGGTAGAGCCCGGCGAGCGTCAGGACGAGGCCGCTGAAGGCGCGGCTGGCGCTCGCGAGCGACGGCGTCAGCAGCGAGCCCTCCATCAGCCATTGCCCAAGCGTCGCGGCCGCCGCGAAGCCAGCCCAGGCAAGCAGGTAACCGCCGGCAAAGAAGCCGGTGGCGGCGAAGGGCTTCCCCTCCTTCCGGCTCTGGCGGCCGACGCGGGCATAGAGCAGCACCATCGGCGTCGCCGACGGCAGCATCATGCCGACCATCATGACGATCCACATGGTGAGGGTGATGCCGGCCTCGACGGCCGTCCAGGGACGCGGCGCGACATCGAGAAGCGTGTCGAGCGGCGTCGCCGGGCCGTTCGACATGTCCATGTTCCCCATGTCGTCCATGTCCATGTCCATGTCCATGCCCGCACCCATGCCGGGCTCGGGCATCGCCATGCCGCCCATGTCCATCGTGGCGGCCAGCCAGAGAATATAGGCCCAGGCGAGCGCGGCGAGCATGGCGAGCGACGCCGCGACGATCGCGCGGTCCCGTCGCAGGAGGGTTTCGAGCGCGGTGTCGGGCATTGCGTCTGTCATTGTGTCGGGCACGGCGTCAGTGGACCACGCCGCTTTCGGTCATATGAAGCCGGGCGAAATGGGCATGCGAATCCGACAGGGAAAGCGCGATCGGCCCGGTCGTGTCGGCCCAGCCGCGGCCCACCTCGCAGAGATCGTATTCGAAGCCGTCCGGAAGGTTGAGCCGGGCGCGGTGAACGGCGCCCGTCACCGGATTGAGGATCGGCTCGCCGCGGGCCTCGATCCATCCCGGTATGCTCACGCGGGCCGTCCGGCCCTCGATGTCGACCTCGAAATCGATCGGCGCGAAGACCGGATCGTGGAAGGTCTCGAAGGTCGTCGCGAACACCTGGAAGAACGTCGCCCCGGGTTCGGTATCCTCACCGCTCATGATGCGCAGCAGCGCCTCGCGTTGGCCGTCGGAGGCACGCTCGTCGATGATCGGCACGACAGCGCCCCTGCCCTCATGAATGGCACCCGGCCAGGACACGATCATGGCGCAGCGCAAGCCGTCGAGGCGCGTGGCGCCATGGTTCCCTTGCTCGATCTCGACGACGCCGATTGCGCTGCAGTGCCCCTGCGTCGGGCGCGCATTGAACTGGCAGGGGCAGCCATAGGCGCAATTGCAATGAATGAATTCGCGACCCTTGATCGTCCATTTGACGTCCGTCATCGTCTCCTCCCAGATCCGATGGATGTCGATTTCAGCGAACGCGACCACTGCCGCGCCGCGCGTCCTCCTCGGGCGCGCAAAAGCCGCTGCAGCACTTTGCTGCATGTCTCGTCCTTCAATCGAGGTCGACCGAGGGACATGCAGCAGGGGACGAAATATACTCTCCGGCGCCGCCGATGCCAACGGCGTCGCGCCTTCTACAGCTCGGCGCGTCTTATCGGACGCGCCAAGCTCGCTGTAAGACTTTGAATTGCTTCCCGGACCTCAGCCGATCAGGTCGATGGCGAAATAGCTGAGAGCCGAGATCAGCGCCGCGGCCGGCATGGTGATCACCCAGGCGACGACGATGTTGCCGGCGATGCCCCAGCGCACCGCCGAGACGCGGCGCGCCGACCCGACACCGATGATCGCGCCGGTGATCGTATGGGTGGTCGAGACCGGAATGCCGAGCCAGGTGGCGGCGAACAGCGTGATGGCGCCGCCCGTTTCGGCGCAGAAGCCCTGCATCGGATTGAGCTTGGTGATCTTCGAGCCCATGGTGTGGACGATGCGCCAGCCGCCGAACAGCGTCCCGAGCGCGATCGCCGCCTGGCAGGTGATGACCACCCAGAAGGGCACGTAGAATTCCGAGCCGAGATAGCCCTGGGAGAAGAGCAGCACGGCGATGATGCCCATCGTCTTCTGCGCGTCGTTGCCGCCATGGCCCAGCGAATAGAGCGAAGCGGAGACGAACTGCAGCATGCGGAAGGTGCGGTCGACCGCGAAGGGCGTCTGCCGCACGAACAGCCAGGAGACGATGAGGACCAGGAGCAGCGCCAGGAAGAAGCCGATCGCCGGCGACATGACGATCGCACCGGCCGTCTTCAGGAGGCCGTTCCAGACGATGGAGCTGAAGCCGGCCTTGGCGAGACCGGCGCCGACGAGGCCGCCGACCAGCGCGTGCGAGGAGCTCGAGGGAATCCCGAAGAGCCAGGTGACGATGTTCCAGACGATCGCGCCCACGAGGGCGGCGAAGATGACCTCGGGCGTGACGATGCCCGGGTCGATGATGCCCTTGCCGAGCGTTTCGGCCACGTGCAGCCCGAAGAACAGAAAGGCGATGAAGTTGAAGAAGGCCGCCCAGAAGACCGCGTAATGCGGTCTCAGCACCCGGGTCGACACGATGGTCGCGATCGAGTTGGCCGCGTCGTGCAGTCCGTTGAGGAAATCGAAGAACAGGGCGATGACGATCAGCCCCAGGAGCAGCGGGAACGCGAGCGTCGCTTCCATCAGACGTTCTCGATCACGATGCCGCTGATTTCGTTTGCCACATCCTCGAAGCGATCGACGACCTTCTCGAGCTCGCCGTAGATTTCCCGGCCGATCATATAGGCCATGGGATCGCTCGCGCCGTAGCGCTGGAACAGATCCTTGAGCCCCTGGTCGTGCAATTCGTCGGACCGGCCCTCGACGCGCGTCACCTCCTCGCCGATGGCGCTCAGGCGATGGGCGTTGGCGCCGATCCAGTTGAGGAGGGGAATGGCCTCGGCGATGAGATGGGCGGCCTCGACAACGGCGGCTCCCATTTCGCGCATGCCGGGATCGAACGTCTTCTGCTCGTAGAGCCGGATGGTCTTCACCGTCTTGTGCATCATGTCGATCGCATCGTCCATCGACTGGATGAGATCCTTGATGTTGCTCCGGTCGAAGGGAGTGATGAAGCTGCGGCGCACGGCCAGCAGCACCTCGCGGGTGATTTCGTCCGCCTCGTTTTCGAGCGCGACGATGCGATCGCAATGGCTTTCGATGTCGGGCCCGCCCGCCAGCAGCGCATTCAACGCCTCCGCCGCGCCCATGACGACACGCGAGTGCTCGGCGAAAAGATCGAAGAACCGGTCCTCGCGCGGGAGGAGCTTGCGAAACAGGCCAAACATCATCGATCCATCCAGCTGTCGATTGTCACGCCGTTGTCTTATTGTACTTGCGCGCCCGGGGAAAGTTCCGATGCGGCGGAAAATGAAAGCTTTCCCACAAAGGATTCGGCGGGCGCGAAGTGAAGAAGGGGACGCGGCCCGAAGGACTGGCGCTCTGCCCGCAAAGACGGCGAGTGAGGATTGGGAAGCGTGCCGCTCATCCCTTCGCCCCGCCTGCGGGGAGAAGGTGCCGGCAGGCGGATGAGGGGGCGAGAGCCTTGTCGCGACCGATCGGCCCACCGGATCGGAACGACCGTTTCGCCTTGCCTTGGCCCGGCTTTCGTCCTACCTGACAGCAACGTCGAATTCGGACCCGCAATGCCCCACAAGGTCTTTCTCACCCGGCTGAAACTCAATGATTTCCGCAATTACGCGGCGCTTTCGCTCGAGCTTGACCAGCGCCATGTGGTGCTGACCGGCGAGAACGGCGCGGGCAAGACCAACCTGATGGAGGCGGTCTCCTTCCTCTCGCCAGGCCGCGGCCTGCGGCGCGCCGCCTATGCGGATGTCGCCCGCGTCGGCGCCGCGGACGGCTTTTCCGTCTTTGCCGTCGTCGACGGCATGGAAGGTCCGGTGGAGATCGGCACGGGAACGCAAGGGACGGAGGAGGGCCAATCGCGCCGGCTGAGGCTCAACGGCACGCCGGCGCGCACCGTCGACGAGTTGACCGACCACCTCAGGGTGCTCTGGCTGACGCCGGCGATGGACGGGCTCTTCACCGGTCCTTCCGCCGACCGCCGGCGCTTTCTCGACCGGCTGGTGCTCTCGCTCGATCCCGAACACGGCCGGCGCGCCGGCGAATTCGACCGCGCCATGCGCAGCCGCAACCGGCTGCTATCCGACTTTCGGCCCGATCCCGCCTGGCTCTCGGCGATCGAGCGCGAAATGGCCGGGCTCGGCGTGTCGATGGCGCTCGCCCGCCAGGAAATGCTCGGCCTGCTCACGGCGTTGGTGGAACGAAGCCAGGGCGACGGGACATTTCCGTCCGCCCGCCTGTCGATCGCCGGCTTCCTCGACGACTGCCCGGGCCTGCCGGCCTACGACCTCGAGGAGCGTTACCTCGCCATGCTCGCCGAAGGCCGCGCCCGCGACGCCGCCGCCGGCCGCACGCTCGACGGGCCGCACCGCAGCGACCTCCTGATCCGCCACCGGGAGAAGGACATGGAAGCCGAGCGCTGCTCGACCGGCGAACAGAAGGCGCTGCTCGTCGGCCTCGTGCTCGCCCATGCCCGGCTCGTCGGCGACATGACCGGCCACGCGCCGGTGCTGCTCCTCGACGAAATCGCCGCCCATCTCGACCAGGGGCGGCGCGCCGCCCTCTTCGACCTCGTCGACGCGCTCGGCGGACAGGCCTTCATGACCGGAACCGACCGGGCGATGTTCGACGCGCTCGGCGAGCGCGGACATTACCTGACCGTTGCAAACGGCTGCGTTTCGGGGTGACATCCCGCTTGCGCCTCGCTTCGCGGAGCCGCAAAGAACAGACGGAGACGCCGATGACGACCGCTGCCCCCCTCGCCGCTGACGAAATCGCGCGCTATGCGCGCCACATCGTGCTGCCGGAAATCGGCGGCCCCGGGCAGCAGAGGCTCAAGGCCGCGCGCGTGCTCGTCATCGGCGCCGGCGGCCTCGGCGCGCCGGCGCTTCAATATCTCGCCGCCGCCGGCGTTGGCACGCTCGGCATCGTCGACGACGATACCGTCTCGCTGTCGAACCTGCAGCGCCAGGTCATCCACGCCACCCGGGATATCGGCCGGCCGAAGGTGGAGAGCGCGGCTGCCGCCATCGACGCCCTCAATCCGCATGTGCAGGTGGTGACCCATGCGGTGAGGCTCGGAGCCGACAATGCCGAGGCGATCTTCAAGGCCTACGACCTCGTCGTCGACGGCTCGGACAATTTCGAGACGCGCTATCTCGCGGCCGACACGGCCGAGACCGCTGCGGTTCCGCTCGTCACCGGCGCCGTCGGCCGCTTCGACGGATCGCTCACCGTGTTGAAGCCCTACGAGACCGATGCCGAGGGACATCCCAACCCCTCCTACCGCGACCTCTTTCCCTCGCCGCCCCCGCCCGGCGCCGTCCCGAGCTGCGCCGAAGCCGGCATCATCGGTGCGCTCACCGGCGTCATCGGCACGCTGCAGGCGATGGAGGCGATCAAGCTCGTCACCGGCATCGGCGAGCCGCTCGTCGGCCGCCTGCTGCTCTACGACGCGCTCACCTGCCAGTTCAACACGATCCGCTACCGGCGCGGCAACCGCTGAGGGTACCCATGGAGACCATACGCATCGACGGCCGTTTCGAGCGCTACGAAGAGCTTCTCACGCTCATCCGCTCGTCCTTCGCCTATATGGACGGCCGGATCGATCCGCCCTCCTCGGCGCATGCGCTGACCGTCGCGTCGCTGCGGCAGAAGGTGCAGGACGAAGTCGCTTTCGCCGTCCTCGCCGAGGACGACCTGCTCGGCTGCGTCTTCTGCAAGCCAGAGCCGGACTGTCTCTATATCGGCAAGCTCGCCGTCGCCTCCGGCTTCCAGGGCAAGGGCGTCGGCCGCACGCTCCTTGCCGCCGCCGAAGAGACGGCGCGGCGACTGAAGCTGCCGGCGCTGAGACTGCAGACGCGCATCGAGCTCACCGAGAACCACGCCACCTTCGCCGCATGGGGCTTCGTCGAGACCAGCCGCTCCGCCCATCCCGGCTTCACGCGCGCGACCTCGATCGAGATGCGGAAAGTCCTCTGACGGCGAGAGACCCCTTCCTCACGCCTCCCCACCAAGGCCCCTCCCAACCTCAAAAGGGGGAGGGGTGGGGAGGGCTTTCGAAAGCAATGCTCCCCCGATTGCTAATCCCGCCCCGGCAGCACCCGGTCGGGCGGGCGGTGGCCGTCGAAGAAGGTGCGGATGTTGATCACCACCTTCTCGCCCATGTCGATGCGGCCTTCGAGCGTCGCCGAGCTCATGTGCGGCAGGAGCACGACCTTGCCCTCGTTGGCGAGCTTGATCAGCTTCGGGTTGACGGCCGGCTCGTTCTCGAAGACGTCGAGGCCGGCGCCGGCGATCTTGCCCTCCCGCAGGCATTTGATCAGTGCGGCCTCGTCGATGACGTCGCCGCGTGCGGTGTTGACGATGTAGCTGTCGGGACGCATCAGCGCCAGCCGCCGGGCGGAGATCAGATGATAGGTCGCCGGCGTCGACGGGCAGTTGACGGAAACGATGTCGACGCGGGCGAGCATCTGGTCGAGGCTGTCCCAATAGGTCGCCTCCAGCATTTCCTCGGTCTCGGGTTTGACGCGATGGCGGTTGTGATAATGGATGGAGAGGCCGAAGGCCTTGGCCCGGCGCGCCACGGCCGTGCCGATCCGCCCCATGCCGACGATGCCTATCCGTTTTCCCGCGATGCGCCGTCCGAGCATCCAGGTCGGCGACCAGCCGGCCCATTCGCCCTTGCGGTCGGTCAGCACCTGCGCACCCTCTGCGAGCCGGCGCGGCACGGCGAGAATCAGCGCCATGGTCATGTCGGCGGTGTCCTCCGTCAGCACGTTCGGCGTGTTGGTGACGGTGATGCCCTTGCGGGCGGCCGCATCGACGTCGATGTTGTCGACGCCGTTGGAGAAGGCCGCAATGAGCTTCAGCTGCGGCCCCGCCTGCTCGATCAGCGCGGCGTCGATCCGGTCCGTCACCGTCGGCACGAGCACGTCGGCCCGCTTGACCGCGGCGACGAGTTCCGGCTGGCTGCGCGGCGTGTCGTCGATGTTCAGTTCCGCGTCGAAGAGCTCGCGCATCCTGGTTTCGACCACATCCGGCAGCTTCCGGGTGATGTAGACCGTTGGTTTCTTCTTGCTTGTCATGCCTGTGAACGGCCCTCGTTGACGGGTCCTTAACCAAGTTGGGCGATAGTTTCTCCCTATAGCCGCATTTTCTACCAGACCCGGTGGGGAAGACAATTGAAAGTCGCTGTCCGGGGTCAAGGATTTGCGGCGCGGCGCGGCTGACCAGGAGGCCGGAGCGGATGCGGGCGGAAGCCGCAGACACTTGTCCTCATGCCGCTCCCGGCTTACCGCAAAGCCTTGCTTACGAACGGAAAACGGGCTTCGTCATGCGTCACATCATTTCCAAAGCCTCTGCATTGTTGCTGGCCGCCTTCCTCGGAACGGCGGTGATGACCTCCGCCGCCCATGCCCAGGCGGCCAAGGGGCCGAGCGGCCTGCCGCTGCCCCGCTTCGTCAGCCTGAAGTCGCGGAGCGTCAACCTGCGAATCGGCCCGAGCCTCGATTATGCGGTGGCCTTCCGCTATCTCAAGTCCGGCGTCCCGGTCGAGATCATCCAGGAATACGACAATTGGCGGCGGATCCGCGACGCCGACGGCACGGAAGGCTGGGTCAACCAGGCGCTTCTCTCCGGCGACCGCACGGCGCTCGCCGCCCCATGGATGCGCGGCAAGGGCGAGGGCATTTTCGTCAACATGCGCCGCGATCCGCAGGCGACGGCGCCGATCGTCGCGCGGATGGAACCGGGCGTGCTGCTCCATGTCGGCGAATGCAACGGCGACTGGTGCCATGCCGAGACACAAGGGGTGGAAGGCTGGATCGCCCAGGGCGAGATCTGGGGCGCCTATCCGGGCGAGGCCTTCAAGTAGGGCGGCGCGTGGCCGACGAATTCCAAGAAAATTTCAGGTTATCGCTCGCGTCCGTCCCTCATCCGGCCTGCCGGCCACCTGCTCCCCGCAAGCGGGGCGAAGGGGCAAGCGGCGCCGTCTCAGCCCCCTCTCGTGCGGGGTGAGGGCCAGGGTCAGGTGCATTCCTGCCACCCGCCGCTGCCTGCAGAGCGGCGCCACAGGGCAATCCATCAGACGAGCCCGGCCTCGCGGGCGGCCTTGGCGAGCGATATCAGCGGGCGCGGGCCGATCTGGCCGATCACGATGCCGGCGGCGAGGTTGCCGAGACGGCTGCAATCCTCGAGCGAGCGGCCGGCCGTATAGCCGAAGAGGAAGCCGGCGGCATAGAGATCGCCGGCGCCGGTGGTGTCGACCACCTGCTCGATCGCACTCGCCCCGACGCGCACGCGCTCGCCGCCGCGCACCACGACCGAGCCGTGCTCGCTCAGCGTGACGGCGGCAAGCTTGCAATCCCTCGAAAGCAGGTCGAGCGCGCGGTCGAAGTCCTCGGTCTCATAGAGCGCGAGCGCCTCCTGCCGGTTGGCGAAGACGATGTCGACGATGCCCGAACGCATGAGCTCGAGGAACTCGCCGCGGTAACGGTGCACGCAGAAACTGTCGGAAAGCGTCATCGCGGTCTCGCGGCCATGACGATGGGCGATATGCGCCGCCGCGCGGATCGCGTCCTTGGCGCGCGGCGGGTCCCACAGATAGCCTTCGAAATAGGTGACCCTGGACTGGGCGACGACGTCGTCCTCGACATCCTCCGGACCGAGCTCGACACAGGCGCCGAGATAGGTGTTCATCGAGCGCTCGCCGTCCTCGGTGACGAAGATCATCGAGCGCGCCGTCGGCGGCGTTCCGTCGAGCGGCCGCGTCTGGAAGTGGACGCCCTGGGCGCGGATGTCGTGGGTGAAGATTTCGCCGAGCTGGTCGTCGGCGACCTTGCCGAAATAGGCGGCTCGTCCGCCGAGGTTCGCGACGCCGGCCGCCGTGTTGCCGGCGCTGCCGCCGGAAGCCTCGACCGCCGGACCCATGCGCGCATAGAGAAGCTCCGCCCGTTCCGCATCGATCAGGTTCATCGCGCCCTTGATGATGCCGTTTTCCGTGAGAAAGCTGTCATCGCAGCGCGCAATGATGTCGACGATCGCATTGCCGATCGTCAGTACGTCGAATTTCGTCATGGGCTCCGTCCGGTTTCCTTTAATGGCCGGTATTGGTTAATAGCGGTTTTCCGGCCATTTGGAAGACGTGAACGACGATCACGTCGGCAGCGCGCTCGCGTCGTAGCCGGCGGCGAACTCGGCATTCGGCGGGATCGGCTTGATGATGTCGATCAGCACGCCGTTCGGATCGGCCGTGATGAAATGACGCTGGCCGAAGGCCTCGTCACAGATGGGCTTGAGGATGGGCAGGCCCGCGGCGCGCATCTCGGCATGGATACGGTCGGGATCCTCCACTTCGAAATTCAGGATGACGCCGCGGACCGGCGCCCGCTGCGCTTCCGGTACCGTCTCGTGCCGGTAGTCGAGGATGGCGAGCGTCACGTGCTCGTCCTCCGTCGACTGAAGGTGGATGTACCAATCGCTCGTGAAGAGCGGCTCGAAGCGAAGGTGTCTCACGTAGAAATCTGCCGTCGCCGGCACGTTGTCGGTCGTGAGGACCGGGTAATAGCTGGTCGATTTCACGCTTCCTCTCCGTCGCTGAGTAACATACAATCTGTATGTACCTAACTAACATACAGGCTGTATGTATGCAACAAGGAAAAACCAGACGCTCGAACCAGGAGCGCTCCGACGCCACCCGGGCCGCGATCATCGAGGCGGCACGCGCGCTTTTCGTCGCGAAAGGCTATGCCGATACGGCAACGCCGGAGATCGTCGCTGCGGTCGGCCTTACCCGCGGCGCCCTCTATCACCATTTCGCGGACAAGAAGGCGTTGTTTCGGGCCGTCATCGACAGAGAGGCGCGCGAGGTCGCGGCGCTCATCGAACAATCCGCGGGCGAAAACCTTGGGCCACATGAGGCGCTGCTCGCAGGCGCGGCCGCCTATTTCGACGCCATGGCGGTTCCGGGCAGGGTGCGCCTGCTGCTGCTAGACGGGCCGGCGGTGCTCGGCGTCACCGAGATGGCGCTGATCGACGCCGCGCATGGGCGCAGAACGCTCGAGGAGGGACTGACCGCCGCCATGGCTCCGCATCGCCTCGAGGAAAAGGCGGTGAAGGCTATGGCCTTCCTGTTGTCGGCCGCCTTCGATCGCGCAGCACTCGAGATCGATGCCGGCGCCGCCCGCGCCGACTATGCCTACGCCATAGACAGGCTGATCGATCGCCTGATCGCTCCGTGAAGCGCGCTCACGCGAGGCGCCATCTGCATTTTTGCGACGTCAGGTGATTCCACCCGACTGCAAAACCCGTCTAGCCGGCCACCGGAACGACCTGCGGCGGCAATTCGACGAGCGGCGCCGGAATGTCGCAGGTTTTCTCCGGCGATTTGCAGAGGTCGGCGATGACGCAGCGCTCGCATTCCGGCCGGCGCGCCTTGCACACGTAGCGGCCATGCAGGATCAGCCAATGATGGGCATGATAGAGATAGTGCTTCGGGATGACGCGCATCAGCTTCGCCTCGACCTCGTCCGGTGTCTTCCCGGGCGCGAGCCGGATGCGGTTGGCGATGCGGAAGATATGCGTGTCGACGGCGATCGCCGCCTGGCCGAAGGCCATCTGCAGGACGACGTTGGCGGTCTTCCGCCCGACGCCCGGAAGCGTCATCAGCTCCTCGCGCGTGCGCGGCACCTCGCCGCCGAAGTCGGTGATCAGCTTCTCGGACAGCGCGATGACGTTCTTCGCCTTGTTGCGATAAAGGCCGATCGTCTTGATAAAGTCGCGAAGCCTGTCCTCGCCGAGCGCCAGCATCTTTTCCGGCGTGTCGGCGACGGCAAAGAGCGGCCGCGTCGCCTTGTTGACGCCGACATCGGTCGCCTGTGCCGAAAGCGCGACCGCGACCACCAGCGTGAACGGATTGACGTGCTCGAGCTCGCCCCTCGGCTCCGGCCGCTGCACGGAGAAGCGGCGGAAAATCTCCTCTACCTCGGCAGGGCCGTAGGCGCTGCGCTTCGCGGCAGCCTTCGGTTTCGACGATCCCGGCAGCGATTTGAGTTTCACGTTTTTCATGCCGCATCTATAGTCATGGGTCATGACCGAAGGCAACGCCGAGCCAACCATCAACGACGAGCCGATCTTCGCGGCCGAACTCACGCCCTACCGTTCGCTCGGGTGGAGGGGCTTCAGGATCCTGCTCCTGATCGCCGGCGCGCTGAGCCTCGTGCACATCTTCGTTTTCCTGGTGATCGGCGCCTGGCCGATCGTGTTCTTCTTCGGGATCGATTTCGTCCTGCTCGTCGGCGCCTTCTGGCTCAACTACCAGGCGGGCCGCGCCCGCGAGGAGGTCAGCGTTTCGCGCACCGACGTGTCGGTGAAGAAGTTCGCGCCGTCGGGACGAATGATCGAGCATCGCTTCAATCCCTTCTGGGCGCGCTTCAGCATCAGGCGCCACCAGGAGATCGGCATCGTCTCGATGCGGATCAGCGGCGGCGGCGGCCACACCGAGATCGGCTCGTTTCTCAACTACGACGACCGCGAGACCTTCGCCGCCGCCTTTGCCCGGGCACTCGCGACCGCACGATCGCGCTGAGCCCTCGCCTCCCGGTTCGTCGACAAGAATCGGGTGGTTATCAGGACCGGCGCATGATTATCTCGGGCATGAGGAGATGATCATGAACGTCGCTACATCCATTCAGACCGACATCACCCCGAAAGGCACCGATTACGACACCGTCAGGTGCGTGATCGAGGCGCTCACCGAGAACTATCGCGACCAGCCGTCGCTCGAGGCGCTCGCCAGGCGGCTCGGCCAGCCGCCGACGCAATTGCAGAAGGTCTTCACCCGCTGGGCGGGACTTTCGCCCAAGGCGTTCCTGCAGGCGGTGACGCTCGACCATGCCAAGCGGCTGCTGCGCCAGGAGGACATGCCGTTGCTCGAGACGAGCATCGAGGTCGGATTGTCTGGCCCCGGACGACTGCACGACCTTTTCGTCACCCACGAGGCGATGTCGCCCGGCGAATGGAAGGCGCGCGGCGCCGGCCTCACCATCCGCTACGGCTTCCATCCTTCGCCCTTCGGCACGGCGCTGGTCATGGTGACCGATCGCGGCCTCGCCGGCCTCGCCTTCGCCGATCCGGGCGAAGAGCGCGCGAGCTTCGAGGACATGGCCGGCCGCTGGCCGAACGCGCTTTACGTGGAGGACAGCGCCGCGACGGCGCGCTACGCCGCCCGCATCTTCGACCCGGACCGCTGGTCGGCGGAGGAACCGCTGAGGATCTTCCTGATCGGCTCGGATTTCCAGGTCCGGGTCTGGCAGGCGCTGCTCCACGTGCCCCTCGGCAAGGCCACGACCTATTCGAGGATCGCCGAAGAGATCGGCCAGCCGACGGCCTCGCGCGCCGTCGGCGCGGCGGTCGGGCGCAACCCGATCTCCTTCGTCGTCCCCTGCCACCGCGCCCTCGGCAAGAGCGGCGACCTGACGGGCTATCACTGGGGTTTGACGCGCAAACGCGCGATCCTCGGCTGGGAAGCGGGGAAGGCGTGAGAAAGCCGCAATGACCGCCTCCTCGCAGCCGGGCGCAACCTGGGGACGGTTGCTACCCCTCCCCAACCCCTCCCCACAAGGGGGAGGGACTCCCGTGCTGCACCCTCCCCACCTGAACCGAGCCGTCGCCAATTGCCGAGATGTCGGATCAGGCGAGACGGCGCCGCGGCCAAGCCCCTCCCCCTTGTGGGGAGGGGTTGGGGAGGGGTGATCCCTCGACCCTCATAGAGTTTCGTCGACTCAATGCGCGGCCGACATGTCGCCGAGCACTTCCTTCGAGGCGACCGTCGAATCCGCGTTCAGCTTGTAGACCATCGGCACGCCGGTCGCGAGGTTGAGCTTGAGGATCTGCTCCTTGGTCAGGCGGTCGAGCACCATGACGAGCGAGCGCAGCGAATTGCCGTGGGCGGCGACCAGAACCTTCTCGCCGGAGAGCACGCGCGGCAGGATGTCGGTGAGATAATAGGGCCAGACGCGCGCGCCGGTGTCGCGCAGGCTTTCGCCGCCGGGCGGCGGCACATCATAGGAGCGGCGCCAGACATGGACCTGCTCCTCGCCCCATTTCGCCCGGGCATCGTCCTTGTTGAGACCGGAGAGGTCGCCGTAGTCGCGCTCGTTGAGCGCCTCATCACGGATCGTCGCCAGCGAGGACTGGCCGACGGCATCGAGCACGAGCTGGCAGGTGCGCTGGGCGCGCACAAGGGCGGAGGTGAAGGCGATGTCGAACTTGATGCCGTATTCGGCGAGCGCCTTGCCGCCGGCCTTCGCCTCTTCGATGCCGAGTTCGGTAAGGTCGGGGTCGCGCCAGCCGGTGAAGAGGTTCTTCAGGTTCCATTCGCTCTGGCCGTGCCGGACGAGGACGAGGGTGCCGCTCATTTCGATTTCCTCTTGAAGTTTTACGTGTCAGTTG
Source organism: Sinorhizobium saheli (assembly GCF_001651875.1). Classification (GTDB taxonomy): domain Bacteria; phylum Pseudomonadota; class Alphaproteobacteria; order Rhizobiales; family Rhizobiaceae; genus Sinorhizobium; species Sinorhizobium saheli. The sequence goes on along the minus strand of NZ_LNQB01000066.1, from coordinate 12,730 downwards.
AGCCCGAGAACATCGAGCATGGAGTAGAAGCCCGGCTTCTGGCCGCGGCCCCAGAGGGCTGCGGCGACGGCGCCGCGCGCGAAGATCGAGCGGTCGGTGGCGCTGTGCGAGAGCGTCACTGTCTCGCCCTCGCCCGCGAGCATCACCGAGTGCTCGCCGATGACCGAGCCGCCGCGCAGCGTCGCAAAGCCGATCGCCCCTTCGGGGCGCGCGCCGGTATGGCCGTCGCGCACCCGCACGGAATGGGCGGCAAGTTCGATGCCGCGGCCCTTCGCCGCCGCCTCGCCGAGGAGCAGCGCCGTGCCGGAGGGCGCGTCGACCTTGTGCTTGTGGTGCATTTCCAGGATCTCGATGTCCCAGCCGGCGGCCGGCAGCGCGCGCGCCGCCTTTTCCGCCAGAACGCCGAGCAGGTTGACGCCGAGGCTCATATTGCCCGACTTGACGATGCGGGCATGGCGGGCGGCGGCCAGGATCTTCGCCTCTTCGTCCGCCGACCACCCGGTGCTACCGACGACGTGGACGATGCGCGCCTGTGCGGCAAGGCCGGCGAATTCGACCGAGCTTGCCGGCGAGGTGAAATCGAGCACGCCCTCTGCATCCAGGAAGGCTTCGAGCGGCTTGTCGGTGACGGGAACGCCGATCGGTCCAAGACCGGCGAGGTCACCGGCGTCGCGGCCGATGAAGGGCGAACCGGGCCGCCCGACCGCGGCGTGGAGGCGTACGCCGGCCATGCCGTGGATGGTCCTGATCAGCGTCTGGCCCATCCGACCGGCCGCACCGACCACCACGAGCTTCATGTCCGTTTCGCTCATCCTCGCAATTCCTCGTTCTTACAGGATTTCGGCGTCAGCGGTCACGTCCGCGCTGCCCTGGAGATTGTGGAGGCGAGCGTAGAGACCGTCGGGTCGCCGCGCAAGCTCGTCATGCGTGCCCTCCTCGACGACGGTGCCCTCCTTCATCACGACGATCTTGTCGGCGCTGACGACGGTGGAAAGCCGGTGGGCGATGACGATGACGGTGCGGCCGCTCATCGCCTGTTCGAGCGCCTTCTGGACGGCGGCTTCCGATTCGGTGTCGAGCGCCGAGGTCGCCTCGTCGAGAAGCAGGATCGGCGCATTGCGGACGAGCGCGCGGGCGATCGACAGGCGCTGGCGCTGACCGCCCGAAAGCGTGATGCCATGCTCGCCGACCGGCGTGTCGTAGCCCTGCGGCTGCGCCAGGATGAAATCATGGGCATAGGCAAGGCGCGCCGCTTCCTCGATTTCCGCATCGGTCGCCTCCGGCCGGCCATAGCGGATATTGTCGCGGATCGAACCCTCGAACAGATAGGGCTGCTGCGACACATAGGCGAGGCCGTTGCGCAGCGAGTGCTTGGTGACGCCGGCGATGTTCTGGCCGTCGATCAGGATTTCTCCCGAACTCGGATCGTAGAAGCGCGGTATGAGGCTGATGATCGTGGACTTGCCGGCGCCGGAGGGGCCGACGAGCGCCGTCGTCTTGCCGCCCTCGGCACGGAAGCTCACCCCCTTGAGGATTTCGTCGCCGTTGCCGTAGGCGAAGCGCACGTCGCGGAGCTCGACCGTCGCCTCGCCGAGCTTCAGCTGGGTGGCGTCCGGACGGTCGCGCTGATGCGGCACCGTGTCGAGGATCTCGTAGATCATGCGGGCGTTGACGACGGCGCGCTCGAGCGACACCTGCAGGCGCGCCAGGCGCCGCGCCGGGTCATAGGCCATCAGCAGCGCGGTCACGAAGGCGAAGAAGGCGCCCGGCGGCACGTTGCTGTAGATCGTGCGGAAGGCGGCATAGGCAAGCACGCTGGAGATCGCCAGTCCCGCGAAGGTCTCGGTCATCGGCGCGGTGCGTTCGCTCAGCCGGGCGATGCGGTTGGCGCGGTTCTCGGCGCGCTCGATGATCGCCTCCACCTTGCGGCGCAGCTCGTCCTCCATGGTGAAGGCCTTGACGATGGTGATCCCCTGGATGGTCTCCTGCATCGCGCCGAGCACGCGGCTGTTCACCTCGACCGCCTCGCGCGTTGCCAGGCGCAGGCGCTTCGAGATGTAGCGCAGGCCGAGGAGCAGCGGCGGCGCGACGAAGAAGACGATCAGCGACAGCAGCCAGTCCTTGCTGAACATGACGCCGATCAGGCCGAGGAGCGTCAGGAAATCACGCGCGATCGACGTCACCGTCATGTTGAGCACGTCGCGGATGCCGCCGACGTTCTGGCTGATCTTGGCGGCGAGCTGGGCCGAGCGCTGCTCGTGGAAATAGCCGACGCTGAGCGCCATCAGATGCGCGTAAAGCCGCCGCTGGTAACGGGCGACGATGTTGTTGCCGATCTTGGAAAGGGCGACCGCCTGGCCGTAGGTCGCAAGGCCCCTCAAAACGAAGGCGGCGAAGATCGAGACGCAGATCAGCAATACGATGTCGGCGCGCCTGTTGGCGAAGGCCTCGTTGATCACGGTTTCCATGATCCAGGCGGTGAAGCCCGTGGTTGCCGCCACCACCACGAGGCACCCGATGGCAAAGGCATAGCCCCGGATGTGGTCGCGGCCGTTTTCGGCGATGACGCGCCGCAGGATTCCGGTGATCGTTTCGGAATCGACTGCGCGGTGGTTTCTATCCTTGGCGTTCAATAAGCCCGTCTTCCCTGAGCCCGCTCCTGTAGCCGGATGCCCGGCCTCGTCTGTCGGGCTCTATAGTGGTTTGAAGCCGCTTTGGCGAGTCTTTGCGGTAAACGGCGCGTCAGCTTCTCCAGCGCCGTCCCTCGGTTGCAACACCGAAGGCCCTTGGCGCACGCGCGAAGGCGGCGAGGCCGGACAGCGCCGCCATCGGATGGATCACGGCGAAGGTCGGAATCGTCCGCATCAGCGCCGAATGCGGCGCCTTGTCCTCGAAGGCGGCGCGGAATTCCGGCTTCATCAGCGCCGGCAGGATCTTCTGCGAAATGCCGCCGGCGAGGAACACGCCGCCGCGCGCCATGAAGATGAGCGCCATGTCGCCGGCAACGCGCCCGAGATAGGTTGCGAAGAGCGACACCGTCTCGACCGCTGCCGGATCGGCACCCGAGAGCGCGCTTGTCGTCACCTCCGCCTGATCCTTGAGCTCAGGCTCCAGGCCATCGGCGGCGCAGACCGCGCGATAGAGATTCATGATGCCGCGGCCGCAGAGGATCTGCTCGCCCGCCATGCGCCCCTCGATCGGATCGAGGAAGGGCCAGATGCGGAAATCGCGCTCGGTGCGCGGCCCGATATCGACATGGCCGCCCTCGCCGGGCACGGGAATCCAGGTGTGCTGCGCATAGACCAGGCCGGCAACGCCGAGCCCGGTTCCGGGGCCGAGGACGACACGCGAGGCCTGCGGCCGGACGCTGCCGCCGCCGATCTGCACGAGGTCCTCGTCGGCGGGCGCGGCGATGGCGAGCGCCTGTGCCTCGAAATCGTTGATGACCAGCACGTCCTCGAGCCCGAGGCCTGCCAGCATGTCCTTCGGCCGGATCACCCAGCCGGCATTGGTGAGCGGAATCTCGTCGCCCTTGATCGGCCCGGCGACGGCGAGGATGGCCGAACGCGGCGCGACGGCGGTCTTGTCGAGGATGCTTTTTCGCATCGCCTCCTCGATCGTCGCGAAGTCGCCCGTCTTGATCGGCGGGAGCTGCAACGGTTCGGAACCGGCGTCGACGAGCAAGGCGAAGCGGGCATTCGTGCCGCCGATATCGCCGATCAATATCGGGAAGGGGAAGCTCTGATCACTCGCATTGAGCATGGCAAGATCCGTCCTGGTCGCGGGTGTCCTCCTGCATGTTTCCTCAAGGGGCGAAACATGCAGCAATTCAAGGTGCTGCGGCGACCGTCGCGCGTTTGAGGACGCAAGGGGCGCCGTAGATGTGTATCAGCTGCGCCTGAAGGCGATCAACTCTTCGGCGGTGGCGCGGTTGAGCGCCATCGGAATGTCGTAGACGATCGCAAGCCGCATCAGCGCCTTGACGTCGACGTCGTGCGGCATGGGTGTCAGCGGGTCGACGAAGAAGATCAGGCAGTCCACGTCGCCGGTCGCGATCATCGCACCGATCTGCTGGTCGCCGCCGAGCGGCCCGCTTTTCAGCCGCGTGACGTCGAGCCCGGGGCAGATGTCGAGGACACGCCCGCCGGTCGTTCCGGTGGCGACGATCTTCAAGCCGGCGAATACCGCCTCGTTCGCCTTAACGAAGGCGGCAAGGTCATCCTTCTTCTGATCATGGGCGATCAGGGCGAGACATTTGCGATCTGCCATGCGGGAGCCCCCGGCAAGAGTTCATGACGCGATGGAGCGCTTTGGGCGCGCTCGTCCGAACCGACTTAAATCGATTTGAATGCCCTATACATGAGCGTCGTGAAATTGCAACGGGACCGCAGCATCCAATCATGTTTCACCTTGGGCTGCTGCGAGCCACCTTGCCGACGGGATGCCCGATGTCCCGTCGGCAAGGTGATAGAGCGGTGGCGCGAACGCATGTGAGCGCATCCCGCTCGAGGGCTTTCCGGTCTACTGCAGCGCCGGCCGCGGCGACGGGACCGGGACGTCTGCGAGCGGCGTCTCCGCCGCGCCGATCACGGCCTCGACGCTGGTCGCAGCGGCCGGGATTGCCGCCGGCTGAGTATAGGCCGTGCCGTAGGTCGCCTGCTGTTCGGAGGCCGCCGGGCCGTTCAGCACCACGGCGCAGGCCTTCGGCAGATCGGCAAGCGTCGCGAATTTCGGCTTCACGGGCTTTTTGGGCGTTTTCGGCTTTGCCCAGGGCTCGTCCGTGAACCACCAGGCGAGCGACTTGTCGCAGCCGTCGCCGGCCGGCACCGCCGCCTGGTCCTTGCAGCCGGCAGAGCCCGCCGGGCATTTGATGCGGACATGAAAATGGTAGTCATGGCCATAGATCGGCCGGACCTTGCCGAGCGCCGAGCGGTCGCCGCGCCAGGTGTCGCAGAGCTTCTTCTTGATCGCCGGATTGACGAAGACGCGCTCGACTTCAGGGTAGCTCGCCGCCAGCATGATCAGCCGGGCGTGCGCCGGCGTCCAGACGGAGCGGTCGATCGTCAGGAACTTGCTCTTGTCCAGCATCGAGGTCGCGGAGATCGTCTCCCGCTCCTCGTAGCTCAGCGTCCGCTTCGGCATCGGCGTCAGCCAGATGTCGGCATCGAGCCCGATCTGGTGCGAGGCGTGGCCGGAAAGCATCGGGCCGCCGCGCGGCTGGGAGATATCGCCGAGCAGAAGCCCCGGCCAGCCGATCTTGTCGGCCGCGTCATGGGAGAGGCGCTCGATCAGCGCGATCATTTCCGGATGGCCCCAGCGGCGATTGCGCGACAGGCGCATCGCCTGCCAGGTCGGCCCGTCGGTCGGGATGGCGACGCCGCCGGCAAGGCACCCCTTGGAATAAAAACCGTAGGAGGTCGGGGCCGACTGCACGGGCAGCGCCTTGGCGCCGAAAAGCGCCTTGGCGGGCGTCGTGTCGGCCGCACGCGCGTCCGCCGACAGCAGGCCCGCGCCGATGACCAGCGCCAACAACGCCGAACTGCAACGCCTTGGCGCAGCACGCCTGAAAGATGCCATTCCACTCCCCTCGAGCTGTGACGCGCGGCCAGAGCCGCCGCCCTCTCCTATCCTGATTCGCGGCGGTTGCATCAGCCTTGCGACTCGCCCGGATGTGACTGAAAAATTTCGCCTGATTTTGGGCAAGCCCTGTCAATTGCCCTGATTTCGCCTATTCTCATCCGAAGGATCATCCTAAAGCAGGGAGAAGCGACTGGCATGCGGCATGGTAGTGCAAGGAAGGAAGGCAAACTGATCGGTGCGCTGCTGGCGTTGAGCCTCTTCTTTCCCTCGTTCGCCGCCGGCCAGGACTTGGAGTGGCGCAACGGCGTTTCGATGTTCGGCGCACCGAAATACGAGGAAGGTTTTTCCCGGTTCGACTACGTCAATCCCGAGGCGCCCAAGGGCGGCGAGCTCCGACTCACCGCGATGGGTACTTTCGATACATTGAACCCCCTCCTCGCCAAGGGTGAGCTCGCCGCCGGAACCCCATTCGTGTTCGAGACTCTGCTCACGCGCGCTCTCGACGAACTCGGCACCGATTACGGATTGCTGGCGGAGGCGGTCGCCTTTCCCGATGACATGGCCTTCGCGAAGTTCCGGCTGCGGCCCGAAGCAAAATGGGCCGACGGGAAGCCCGTGACACCGGAAGATGTCGTCTTCAGCTTCGACAAGGCGAAGGAACACGACCCGCAGCGGCAATTCTATTATCAGCACGTCATCAAGGCGGAAAAGACGGGCGACCGCGAAGTCACGTTCACGTTCGACGAGAAGAACAACCGTGAACTCCCGCGGATCGTCGGCGAACTCGTGGTCGTGCCGAAGCATTGGTGGGAAGGCACGACGGCCGACGGCAAAGAGCGCGACATCAGCAAGACGACGTTGGAAGTTCCCATGGGGTCGGGGCCTTATAAGCTGACGCGAGTCTCGCCCGGTTCGACCTTGCGCTACGAACTGCGAGACGATTATTGGGGCAAGGACCTCAACGTGAATGTCGGCAGCCACAACTTCGGCGCCATAACCTACACCTACTTCGCCGACCTCGACGTCGCATTCGAGGCATTCCGGTCGGGAAATGCCGACTTCTGGTCGGAGAACTCGGCCCGCCGCTGGGCCACCGCCTACGATTTCCCAGCCGTCAAGGATGGGCGCATCAAGCGCGAGAAACTCGAGAACGACTATCGCGACAGCGGCGTACTCGTGGGCTTCATCTTCAATCTGCGCCGACCGAAATTTCAGGACATCCGCATACGCCGGGCAATCAATTATGCCTTCGACTTCGAGGAACTGCAGCGCACGATCTTCTATAACGAGTATACGCGGATCGACAGCTTCTTTTACGGTTCCGAGCTTGCCTCGCACGGTCTCCCCCAAGGCCGGGAACTGGAAATCCTGAACGAAGTCAAAGACAAGATACCGCCTGAAGTTTTCACGACGGAATACAAGAATCCCGTCAATGGGGATCCGAAGAAGCTGCGCGACAACCTGCGCAAGGCGATCGCCTTGTTCAAGGAAGCCGGCTACGAACTGCGCGACAACCGGATGATCAACGTCAAGACGGGCGAACCATTCGGTTTCGAGATACTTCTCGACGGACCGACGATCGAACGCGTCGCGTTGCCCTTCACTCAGAACCTGAAGAAGATTGGAATCAACGCTGCCGTGCGAACGGTTGATTCTTCGCAATACACCAATCGATGGCGTTCGCGCGATTTCGACGTCCTCTATCTTGGATGGGGACAATCGATCAGCCCGGGCAACGAGCAGGCCGAGTACTGGGGCTCGGAGGCCGCCAAGCGCGAGGGCTCACAGAACTATTCGGGTATCAGCGATCCGGGAATCGATGCCTTGATCAACAAGGTCATCTTCGCCAAAGATCGCGACGATCTCGTTGCAGCAACGAAGGCTCTCGATCGTGTGCTCCTTGCCTACCAGTTGGTCGTTCCGAGTTACACCGCCCGATATGGTCGTCTAGCCTATTGGAACACAATTGCCCGGCCGGAGACGTTGCCCGAGTATTCCACCGGTTTTCCGACGATCTGGTGGTCGACGAAGGCAGCAGCCAAATGAAGCCCTTGCGCTTGGGCGGCGTCTCGAATCCAAATGCGGGAAGCGAATCACGAAACACGAAAGGCTCCGCGGAGGCCGCAGCCGACGGGAGATGCAGGTATTGAAACACGATAAAGGGCATGCCGACGCTTCGTGGGTCCGGTTCGCCGGCAACACGTCGATCCAGAGGTTCGCCTGATGGGTGCCTATATCCTGCGCCGGCTGCTGCTGATGATCCCGACGATCGTCGGCATCATGGCGATCTCCTTTGCCGTCGTGCAGTTCGCGCCGGGCGGGCCGGTTGAACAGGTGATCGCCGACCTTACCAACGCCGCCGGCTCCGACCGGCTTTCCGGCACTGGCGGTGATCTCCTGCAGGGGGGCGGCGAGGGCGGGCAGTATCGCGGCGCTCAAGGGCTCGATCCGGAATTCATCGCCAAGCTCGAGAAGCAGTTCGGCTTCGACAAGCCGCCGCTCGAGCGCTTCCTGACGATGATGTGGAACTATATCCGCTTCGATTTCGGCGAGAGCTTCTTCCGCAACACCTCGGTGATCGACCTCATCATCGAGAAGATGCCGGTGTCGATCTCGCTCGGGGTCTGGATCCTCATCTTCTCCTACGCCATCTCGATTCCGCTCGGCATCAAGAAGGCCGTCTCCGACGGCTCGACCTTCGACGTCTGGACGTCCGGCGTGATCGTCATCGGCTATGCCGTGCCGAGCTTCCTCTTCGCCATCCTGCTGATCGTGCTCTTCGCCGGCGGCTCCTTCTTCGACTGGTTCCCCCTGCGCGGCCTCGTCTCGGACAATTTCTACGACCTGCCCTGGTGGCAGAAGATCCTCGATTATTTCTGGCACATGACGCTGCCGCTGATCACGCTCCTGCTCTCGGCCTTCGCGACGACGACGCTGCTCACCAAGAACTCCTTCATCGACGAGATCAAGAAGCAATACGTCACGACGGCGCGCGCGAAAGGCCTCAGCGAACGGCGGGTGCTCTACGGCCACGTCTTCCGCAACGCCATGCTGATCGTCATCGCCGGCTTTCCCGGCGCCTTCATCTCCGCCTTCTTCACCGGCTCGCTGTTGATCGAATACATCTTCTCCCTCGATGGGCTCGGGCGGCTCGGCTATGACGCGGTCGTCAAGCGCGACTATCCGATCGTCTTCGCGACGCTCTACATCTTCTCGCTGATGGGTCTTTTCGTGAGCCTCGTCTCGGACCTCATCTATACCTGGGTCGACCCCCGCATCGACTTCGAGCGGAGGGACGTCTGATGAGCACCGTCGCGACCTATGCCGGCGCCCCGGAAAAGGGCTGGCTGACGCCGATCGGCCGGCGGCGCTGGCAGAATTTCAAGGCCAACCGCCGCGGCTACTGGTCGTTCTGGCTCTTCCTGGTCCTTTTCGGCCTCAGCCTTTGCGCGGAATTCATCGCCAACGACAAGCCGATCATCGCCTCCTACAAGGGCGAAATCCTCTATCCGGTGCTCGTCGATTACCCGGAAGAGAAGTTCGGCGGCTTCCTGGCCGAAACCGACTTCCGCTCCGACTTCATCCGCGATGAGATCGAGGCGAACGGCTGGATGATCTGGCCGCCGATCCGTTATTCCTACCAGACTGTCAACTCCAATATCCCGCATTCGGCCCCGACGCCGCCCTTCTGGCTGATGAGCAAGGAGGAGCGCTGCTCCGCCTATCCGAAAGGCGCCGCCGATCCCGGATGCATCCTCGGCAACCTCAACTGGCTCGGCACGGACGACCAGGCGCGCGACGTGATGGCGCGGATGATCTACGGCTTCCGCATCTCCGTCCTGTTCGGCCTGGCGCTGACGATCGCCTCCGCGCTGATCGGCGTTTCGGCCGGCGCGGTGCAGGGCTATTTCGGCGGCTGGACCGACCTGCTTCTCCAGCGCTTCATCGAGATCTGGTCGTCGATGCCGGTGCTTTACATCCTGCTCATCATCGCCGCCATCCTGCCGCCCGGCTTCTTCATCCTCCTCGGCATCATGCTGCTCTTTTCCTGGGTCGGCTTCGTCGCCGTCGTCCGTGCCGAATTTCTAAGGGCGCGGAACTTCGAATACGTCAACGCGGCCCGCGCGCTCGGCGTCGGCAACGGCACGATCATGTACCGCCACCTCCTGCCGAACGCGATGGTCGCCACCCTCACCTTCCTGCCCTTCATCCTTTCGGGCTCGATCACCACGCTCACCTCGCTCGACTTCCTCGGCTTCGGCATGCCGCCTGGATCGCCCTCGCTCGGCGAGATGATCGCCCAGGGCAAGTCGAACCTCCAGGCGCCCTGGCTGGGGCTCACAGCCTTCACGGCAATGTCGGTCATGCTGTCGCTCCTGATCTTCGTCGGCGAAGCGACGCGCGACGCCTTCGACCCGAGAAAGACGTTCCGGTGAGCGCGACGATGACAGACAGCCTCCTCTCCGTTCGCGATCTCTCCGTCGCCTTCCATCAGGGCGGCGAAACCTCCGTCGCCGTCGACCATATTTCCTTCGACATCAGGCGCGGCGAGACCGTCGCGCTCGTCGGCGAATCGGGCTCCGGCAAGTCGGTCTCGGCCAACTCGATCCTGAAGCTCCTGCCCTATCCGGCCGCGAGCCATCCAAGCGGCGAGATCTTCTTCAACGGCAAGGACCTGTTGAAGGCGAGCGACGAGGAGTTGCGGCACGTCCGCGGCAACGACATCACCATGATCTTCCAGGAGCCGATGACCTCGCTCAACCCGCTGCACACGATCGAGCAGCAGATCGGCGAGATCCTCGAACTGCATCAGGACGTGACGGGCGCGGCCGCCCGCGCGCGAACGCTGGAACTCCTCGACCAGGTCGGCATCCGCGAGGCGGAGAAGCGTCTCGGCGCCTATCCGCACCAGCTTTCCGGCGGCCAGCGCCAGCGCGTGATGATCGCCATGGCGCTGGCCAACCGGCCGGAGCTCCTGATCGCCGACGAGCCGACGACGGCGCTCGACGTGACCGTGCAGGCGCAGATCCTCGAGCTCCTGAAATCGCTCAAGGACCAGCACGGCATGTCCATGCTGTTCATCACCCACGACCTCGGCATCGTCCGCAAGATCGCCGACCGCGTCTGCGTCATGACCAAGGGCAGGATCGTCGAAGCAGGGCCGACCGCCGAGATCTTCGCCAATCCGCAACACGCCTATACGCGCCACCTGCTTGCCGCCGAACCCAAGGGCGAGCCGCCGCCGTCGGACGCATCGAAGCCGGTCGTCATCGAAGCGAAGGAGATGAAGGTCTGGTTCCCGATCAAGGCCGGGTTCCTGCGCCGCGTCGTCGATCACGTGAAGGCGGTCGACGGTGTCGACCTGACGCTGCGCGCCGGCCAGACGCTCGGCGTCGTCGGCGAATCCGGTTCCGGCAAGACGACGCTCGGCCTGGCGCTGACGCGGCTGATCTCGTCCAAAGGCCGGATCGCCTTCGTCGGCCAGAACATCGACGCCTACAGCTTCCGGGAAATGCGGCCGCTCCGCAACCGGATGCAGGTGGTCTTCCAGGATCCCTACGGCTCCCTCAGTCCCCGCATGTCGATCGCCGACATTGTCGGCGAAGGCCTGAAGATCCACGAGAGGGCGCTTTCCGACGACGAGCGCGACGCCCGCGTTGCCGCCGCGCTGCAGGAGGTCGGGCTCGATCCGGCCACCCGCTGGCGCTATCCGCACGAATTCTCCGGCGGCCAGCGCCAGCGCATCGCGATCGCGCGGGCGATGGTCCTGAAGCCGCAATTCGTCATGCTCGACGAGCCGACCTCGGCGCTCGACATGAGCGTGCAGGCGCAGGTGGTCGATCTCTTGCGCGACCTGCAGCGCAAGCACAATCTCGCCTATCTGTTCATCAGCCATGACCTGAAGGTCGTGCGGGCGCTCGCCAACGAGATCATCGTCATGCGGCACGGCAAGGTGGTCGAGCAGGGTCCGGCCGAGCGCATCTTCAACGCGCCCGCCGAAGACTATACGAGGGCGCTGATGGCCGCCGCCTTCAATCTCGAGGCCGTCAACCTGGCGGCCGTCCGTCAATAGAGTCCCCACACCGAGTTGCCCATGCCCGCCAAGAGCCCCGTCATCGTCGATCTGAAATTCATCCCGGAGGAGGTCGAAGCGGCCCTTGCCGGCGCCTTTCCCGATCGTGAGGTCATCAATCTTGCCGATGCCGCGCATGAGCGACGCGATCTTTCCGGCATCGCCTATGCGGTGGTCTGGAAACCCGCCCCCGACCTCTTTTCGCGCGCTCCGGACCTCGAGGTGGTCTTTTCCGGCGGCGCCGGCGTCGACCATGTGCTGACGCTGCCGGGGCTTCCCGAGGTGCCGCTGGTGCGCTTCGTCGACCGCTCGCTGACCACGCGCATGAGCGAGTGGGTGGTGATGCAATGCCTCCTGCATCTGCGCCAGCACCGCGCCTATGAGGCACTGGCGCGGAAACACGAGTGGCGCGACCTCATCCAGCCGGAGGCGGCCGACGTCACCGTCGGCATCATGGGCATGGGCGTGCTCGGCCAGGACGCCGCCCGCAAGCTCGCGACGATGGGCTTCAAGGTGATCGGCTGGTCGCGCACGAAGCGCGACGTCAAAGGTATCGAGACCTATGACGCCGCCGGCCTGGACGCAGTTCTTGCAAGGACGGACTTCCTCGTCGGCCTGCTGCCGCTGACGGCCGAAACGAGAGGCATCTTCAACGCCGACCTTTTCGCCAAGCTGAGCCGCAGGGGGCCCTTCGGCGCGCCGGTCTTCATCAATGCCGGCCGCGGCGGCAGCCAGGTGGAGGCCGGCATTCTCGACTGCCTCGATTCCGGCGTGCTCGCCGCCGCCTCGCTCGACGTCTTCGAAGAGGAGCCGCTCTCGCCCGAAAGCCGCTTCTGGGACATGCCGAATGTCTACGTGACCCCGCACGTCGCCGCCGCTTCGGACGTCAAGGCGCTGTTTGCCCATGTCGAGCATCAGATCGGCCGGTTCGAGAGCGGGCTGCCGCTGGAGCATGTGGTGGACAAGATAGCCGGCTACTGATCCTTCACAGGCCGCCCCCTCACATGAGGCTTTCGCCGTCAAGCCCCTGCGTATGAGGAGTTCCTCCTTGTTCGCCGGGTTCGGTCTTGCTCCTCG
>NZ_LNQB01000065.1 GCF_001651875.1 Sinorhizobium saheli | reverse complement strand
TTGCAAACGCAGTAATCAGGAATAGGATGATGTCGCATTTCTAAGTTGACTACTTTGTCTCATCTTTAAATAGCTGTGACAGAGCGTGTAGCGGGGTGGGTTCAAGGATGAAGTGCGACTTGCGATAGATACCAATGGGTTATCACTCGCAAGGAATGGCTGATGAGACGCACCTACTCCCAGATTGATATGGATGAACGTCGCAGGATCGCTCGCTGGCGAGCAGCCGGCCTCAGCGCCACCGTCAGCGTCACACGCGCAAGTCGCAGTTCGGCATGAACTCACACGGGGTACATTCTATTTCCAAGTTGATGAAGCCCCCTGCGTCGGGCTCGGGTGGATGTTATCGATAACATAGAAAATATCCTGTTGCCGGCAAGCGCAAAAAAGAAACCTCCAATCGAGCGTTGACAGAATTGTTATCGATAACATAAGCTCCTCCTCAATCTACGCTTTTGGGAGGAGCGCATGGATGGTCAGAAGCTCTTGGAATTCCGTTCGATCACCAAGGAGTTCGGCGGCACCCGGGCCCTGTCGCAGGTCTCGCTCGACCTCGAGGCCGGGGAAATCCTGGCACTTCTCGGAGAGAATGGCGCCGGCAAATCGACGCTGATCAAGACGCTTGCGGGCATCTACCGGCCGGATGGCGGCGAGATCCGGTTCCGCGGCGAGCCCTATGTCAACCAGCCGCCGAAGCCGAACAAGCGCCAGCCGGTCGCCTTCATCCACCAGGATCTCGGCCTCATCGAATGGATGACGGTTGCCGAGAATGTCGGCCTGGCGCAGGGCTTCTCGATGCGAAGCCGGCTGATCGACTGGCGGCGCACGGAGGAGCGGGCGCGCGCGGCCCTGCGTCTCGTCGGCTGCGATTTCGATCCCTCGACCCGCGTCCAGGCGCTGACCCGCACGGAAAAGTCGCTGGTGGCGATCGCCCGCGCCCTGGCCGTCGAGGCCGATGTGCTGGTGCTCGACGAGCCGACGGCAAGCCTGCCGGCAGACGAGGTGGAGCGGCTCTTCAATGCCATACGGCCGCTGAAGGAGCGCGGCGTCGCCATGATCTACGTCTCGCATCGGCTCGATGAGATCTTCCGGATCGCCGACCGGGTCGCGGTGCTGCGCGACGGCCGGCTCGTCGGTCAGAAGCCGGTCGCCCGGACGACGCCGGACGAGCTCATCGAAATGATCGTCGGGCGCAAGGCCGACCAGCTCTTCGTCAAGGCGGAGAGCAAGCCCGGCGAAGCGATCGTCAGCGTCCGGCAACTCGCCTGCCAGGGCGTCGGGCCCGTCTCCTTCGACGTGCTCGAGGGCGAGCTCATCGGCCTCGTCGGCCTGCGCGGCGCCGGCCAGGAACTGGTCGGGCGCGCCCTCTTCGGCTGCCAGCCGTTTTCCGGAACGGTGACGATCGGCGGTGAGCAACCGGACCTGTCGAGCCCCGAGGCGGCGATGCGCTCCGGCGTCGGCCTGATCGCCCGCGACCGCACGGAAGAATCGGTCGCCATGTCGCTGTCGCTGCGCGAGAACACCTTCCTCAATCCACAAGCCTCGGGCCGTGGCCTGTTTTCGGTCCTTGCACCCTCGAAGGAGGCGGCGCTCGCGGAGGCGATCGGCGAAAGCGTCGGCCTGAGGCCGAACGACCAGAGTCTGCCGATCGAGGCGCTTTCCGGCGGCAACCAGCAGAAGGTCGTGGTCGGCCGCTGGCTCGCGACCGGCCGCAGGCTCCTCGTCGCCGAGGATCCGACCGCCGGCGTCGACGTCGGCGCCAAGGCCGACATTTACCGGCTGATCGCCCGCGCGCTCGAGGCGGGTCTCGCCGTCATCGTCGTCTCGACCGATTTCGAGGAAATCGCCCATATCTGCCATCGCGCCCTGGTCTTTTCGCGCGGACGCATCGTCCGCGAGCTCAAGGGCGAAGAACTGACGACCTCGGCGGTGATCGCCGCCGCCTCGGCCTCCGAAGCGGCTTAAGTTCCGGGAGAAGAAAATGCAGTCGATCGAATCCACCGCGCTTGAACCGACCCGCGGCGAGCTTGCCGGCCTCAATCCGGCGCAGAAGCTCATCCGCTTCCTGCCGGTTTACGGCCTCGTCATCCTGACGCTCTTGCTGATTGTCCTGTTCTCGCTGCTCCTGCCGCAGACCTTTCCGACGGTCCTCAACGTCCGCTCGATCATCTCCGACAAGGCGATCATCGCCATCCTGTCGCTGGCGGCGATGATCCCGATGGCCGCGGGACGCATCGACCTGACGGTCGGCTACGGCATCGTGCTCTGGCACATCCTGGCGATCAGCCTGCAGACGATGTTCGGCGTGCCCTGGCCGCTCGCCGTGCTGATCGTGCTCGTGCTCGGCGCCCTCACCGGCTTCCTGAACGGGCTGCTCGTCGAGGTGGCGCGGATCGACTCCTTCATCGCCACGCTCGGCACTGGAACCATCCTCTATGCGCTGGCGCTCTGGCACACCGGCGGCCGGCAGGTGGTCGGCGTCCTGCCGGATGGTTTCTATGCGTTGAACGGCACCATGGTGCTCGGCCTGCCGATCACCGGCTTCTATGTCCTGGTGCTGGCATTGGCGATGTGGCTCGTCCTCGAATATCTGCCGATCGGCCGCTATGTCTACGCGATCGGTGCCAACCCCAAGGCGGCGGCCCTGAACGGTATTCCGGTGCGCCGCTTCGTCATCGGTGCCTTCGTCTCCTCGGGCACGCTGGCGGCGCTTGCCGGCGTGCTGCTCGCCTCGAAGCTCCGGATCGGCCAGGCGAGTGTCGGCCTCGAATATCTGCTTCCCGCCCTCGTCGGCGCCTTCCTCGGCTCGACCACAATCAAGCCAGGTCGCGTCAATGTCTGGGGCACGATGATCGGCGTGATCATCCTGGCGGTCGGCATCTCCGGCATCCAGCAATTCGGCGGGTCGTTCTTCGTGGAACCGCTGTTCAACGGCGTCACGCTGCTCGTCGCGATCGGCATTGCCGGCTACGCACAGCGGAGGAAAGGCACGGTCACGCGCAAAGCAGCCCCCGCGCTGCAGCCGGCCGGAACGAAGTGAATTCCAGGAATCTGCATCCATAACGAACCCAAGGGAGGAAGGGTATATGAAGCGCAGGACTTTCATGACAGGCACGGCGGCGGCAATCGCGCTGATGAGCGCCAATGTTGCGCTTGCCGATCCGATGGCCGATGCCGAGGCGATCGTCACGAAATACGCCAACAAGGTTAGCACCTGGGACGGCCCGACATCGGGCCCGAAGGCCCAGGAGGGCAAGACCATCGTGGTGCTCGCCGGCGACCTGAAGAACGGCGGCATCCTCGGCGTCACCACCGGCGTCGAAGAGGCCGCCGCGGCGATCGGCTGGGAGGTGAAGGTGATCGACGGCGCCGGCTCGATCGGCGGCCGCACGGCGGCCTTCGGACAGGCGATGGCGCTGAAGCCGGCCGGCATCATCATCAACGGCTTCGACGCCGTCGAACAGGCGCCGGCGCTGGAACAGGCCAGGGCGGCCGGCATCCCGCTCGTTGCCTGGCATGCCGGGCCGGTGATCGGCCCGGACGAGAAGACCGGGCTCTTCGCCAATGTCAGCACCGACGCGATGGAAGTGTCGAAGGCGGCCGCAAACTGGGCCTTCGTCGACGCCAAGGGCAAGCCGGGCGTGGTGATCTTCACCGACTCGACCTATGCGATCGCGATCGCCAAGGCCGACAAGATGAAGGCGGAGATCGAGGCGCTCGGCGGCAAGGTGCTCGAATATGTCGACACGCCGATCGCCGAGACGTCGCAGCGCATGCCGCAGCTGACGACATCGCTGCTGCAGAAATACGGCGACCAGTGGACCCATTCGCTGGCGATCAACGACCTCTATTTCGACTTCATGGGACCGTCGCTCGCCGCCGCCGGCAAGGGCGGCACCGATGCACCGATCAACGTCGCGGCCGGCGACGGTTCGGAATCGGCCTATCAGCGCATCCGCGCCGGCCAGTTCCAGAAGGTGACGGTCGCCGAGCCCTTGAACCTGCAGGGCTGGCAGCTGGTCGACGAGCTGAACCGCGCCTTCGCCGGCGAAAAGTGGTCGGGCTACCTGTCGCCGCTGCACGTTGTGACCGCTGACAATGTCGAGTTCGACGGCGGCCCCAAGAACACATTCGATCCCGATAACGGCTATCGCGATCAGTACAGGAAGCTCTGGGGCAAGATGTAATCTCCCGGGACTGGGGCACCGCGAATGGTGCCCCATTTTTTGTGAGCCCCGCCGACCCGCCATCCTTCTGCAGGCAATTTCGGTGCCCATCACGCAGGATTTTTGGGCGATTGCTTGCCCCCTTCGACCGGCCGGCCCTGCAAATCGACAAGTTCGACCACTGGAACCTCGGCACCTACAATTCGGCGCTACAGGCGGGGATCGCGCCCGCCATCGCATTCCACAAACTGATCGGCGCGGAGAAGATGCACGCGCGGTTGCGCGAACTGACCCGCTACTGGATATCGCTCGCGCGTGACATTCCGGGTTTCAGGCTGCACACGGCCACCGATACCGATAGTCTCGGCGCAATCGCCCTGTTCGCGATCGACGGTCGGGACATGGAGAAGCTCGAGCGCGATCTTCGCGAGAAGCACCAGGTCCATGTGAAGTACCGCAAGGTCGAGCACATGGAGGGCCTGCGGGTGTCGCCGCATGTCTACATGCGGAAGGGTGAGCTCGACGGTTTCGTCGGAGCGCTGCGAAATGCCTTGAGTGATTGACGGAGGTCAGGCGCCTTGCGGGCGGCCCAGCGCTATCGTCGTATTGCCTTGCACCAGCTTCAACCTCGCCTGCCAGGCGTCGGGCACCCCCTCCCCTCCAATCATCCGCAACAGCGCCTGTGCGGCCTTCTCGCCAATCTCCGCCCGCGGTACGTCGATAGTGGTGAGCCGCGTCCGGACCGCGTTGGCGAGCGACGTGCCGTTGAAGCCGACGACGGAGATGCGTTCGGGGACCGGAAAACCGGCTTCGTGCAGATGGGAGAGACCGCCGAGCGCCATGGCGTCGTTGAGAAAGTGCACGGCTTCGATCCCGGGATGGTCCCGCAGCAGCTGCTCCGTCAGGTAACGCCCGGTGACCGCCTGTCGCGGCCTCTCTTCGCAGGTCACGGTGATGAGATCGATGCCCGCGGCGGCCAGCGACGACTTCAGCGCCAGATAACGGCGGCGGGCGCAGAGGTCCTTGTCTAGCTCGGCGCCGACATAGGCGATGCGCCGCATCCCGCGCTCGAGGAAGTGGTTGGCAACCAGCCGACCGGCTTCCTCGTGCGATGGACCGGCGCTGAAATCCAGCGCGCGCCTGTCGCAATCCCAGAGCTGGATCGCCGGGCAGTTCCGCCGGGCCAACAGCTTCGCCGCGTCGGCGCTGCGGGCGATGCCGCCGTTCAGCAGGATCCCGGCCGGCCGGAACGACAGCATGGCGCGGATCAGTTCGGTTTCGGTCGCCGGGTCGAAGAGCGATTCGCCGATGAAGGTCTGCAATCCCTGCGGCCGCAGCGTTGAATTGATGCCGCTCAGCACTTCGGAAAACACGATGTCGCTGATCGATGGAATGATCACCGCGACCATCCGGCTCTTGCGGGAACTCAGCGACCCGGCAAGATTGTTCGGCAGATAGCCGAGTTCCTCGGCGGCTTGCTTCACCCTCCGGCGGGTTTCCTCCGAAATCGTCCCCGCGCCGCGCAGGACCTTGGAAACGGTCATCGTGCTCACACCGGCCCTGATTGCCACATCTCGCAGCGTCGTCACCTTTCCGCGCAGACTCACCCTGCTCTCCTTTACCGTCACCGTTCGTTTACGGATTGACGAGCTTCGCTGTTATCGATAACATCCCTTTAAGTTAACGATAACCTTCGGCGTCTTTCAAGAGAAATAGCCGGCTGATCGAGATGATTTGGTTTGCGGGCCCGGCGCGCGGCGCATGCCCGCGAGAACGCGCATCTGCGCTCGGCGAACGAGAGGCGGCAAGGGCAAGGTTCGGTCAAAAACCCGCGAGGAGCGGGCGGAGGCCGGAAATGACGATCTATCAGGTGGAGGAGAAAACATGACGATTTCAAGCTTTGTGCGCTACATGGTGGCAGCCATCGCTATCGCGGCGGCCAGTCTCACTTCGGCGGTCGGAGCCCAGGCGGCCACGCTGAACGACATCATCTCACGCGGTACCGTCCGCATCGGCGTTCTCACCGGCGCGCCGCCGATGGGGATGGTCGACGAGCAGGGCAATCCGACCGGCTACGACGTCGACGTCGCCAACCTGATCGCCGGCTATCTGTCGTTGCCGGTCGAGCTGGTGCCGCTGACGCCACCGGCGCGCATCCCCGCGCTTCAGACCGGCAAGGTCGATTTCCTCGTCGCCACCCTGGCGCCGACCGGCGAGCGGGCCAAGACGGTGATGTTCACCCAGCCCTACAGCGCCTTCAACATGGACATCATCTCCGGGCCTGACCAGAAATTCGCGAAGCTCACCGATCTCGAAGGCAAGCGTGTCGCCGTCAATCGCGGCTCGTCGCAGGAGACGGCGCTCCGCAAGGCAGCGGTACCGGGCCTCGAAATCGTCGTCTACGAGGATGATTCCACGAGCGCTCAGGCGCTGATCGCCGGACAGGTGGATGCGGTCGCCCTGCCCTCCACGGTCGGCGAGGCGATCATCAAGCAGCGGCCGGATGCCGGCCTGCAGGTCGGCTTCACCTTCTTCCAGCAGGGCAATTCGATGGCGACGCGGATGGAGGACTACGAGATCCGTCAGTGGCTCAACACCGCCATCTACCTGATGAAGATCTCCGGCGATCTCGACAAGATCGCGATGAAGTGGACCGGCCGTCCGATGCCGGCGCTCCCGACGTTCTGATTGCGTTGAACAGGGGCACGCCGGCAATCTTCTGCCGGCGGCCCGCGCAACCGCGACGGAGTTCCCATGACCTACACGTTTCAATTCGGCGTGCTGGCCCAGTACCAGGACCAGATCCTGCACGGCATCTGGCTGACGATCAGGATTTCGGTGCTGTCGATCATCCTCGGCTGCGCCGCTGGCATCCTGCTTGCCTCGGTTCGCTCCATCTGGGGCGGTGCGGTCCGCCTTCTCGTCGATGCCTATGTCGAGATCATCCGCAACACGCCCTTCCTCGTCCAGTTGTTCATCGTCTATTTCGGCCTGCCGGGCCTCGGCATGCGCGTCGGCGCCGATACGGCCGCGCTGATCGGCATGACGATCAACCTCGCCGCCTATTCGACGGAGATCATCCGGGCGGGCATCGAAGCGGTGCACAAGTCGCAGATCGAGGCTGGCGAAGCACTCGGCTTCACCCGCTTCCAGATCTATCGCCACGTCATCATCGTGCCGGCGATCGCCAAGGTCTATCCTGCGCTCTGCAGCCAGTTCGTGCTAATGATGCTGGCCTCCAGCATCTGCTCGGCGATCTCCACCCAGGAACTCGCCGCCTCGGCCGCCTTCATCGAATCGCAGACCTACCGGTCCTTCGAGATCTACATTGCGGTGACGCTGATTTATCTCGCATTGGCGCTGGCGCTGCGGGCAGCCCTTGCGCTCGTCGGCATGTGGCTCTTCGGCCGCCGCGTCGCCCGCCGAACGATGGCGGCCTTGCCGGAGGTGCAGGCATGACCCTCAAGACCTTCGGCCTCGATCAATTCGGCTTTCTCGTTTTCTCGCTGCAATGGACGATCCTGCTGACGGTGATCGCGCTGGTCGGCGGCGGCCTCCTCGGCTTCGCCGTTGCGCTCGCGCGCACCGCGCATCTGAAGCCGGTGCGGATTGCCGCCGCCACCTATATCCAGGTCATCCAGGGCATCCCGGTGCTGATGATCCTGTTTCTCTCCTATTACGGCCTGAGCCTTGCCGGCTTCGAGCTGCCGCCGCTCTGTGCCGCCGGGGCCTCGATGACGATCTACGCGTCCGGCTATCTTGCGGAAATCTGGCGCGGCTGCATCCAGGCGGTGCCGAAGCAGCAATGGGAGGCGTCGGAATCGCTCGCCATGACCCGTCTGCAGCAATACCGCTACGTGATCCTGCCGCAGGCGATGCGCATTTCGCTGCCGCCGACCGTCGGCTTTGCCGTCCAGGTGGTGAAGAACACCTCGATCACCTCGATCATCGGC
This sequence comes from Sinorhizobium saheli, assembly GCF_001651875.1. Lineage (GTDB taxonomy): Bacteria > Pseudomonadota > Alphaproteobacteria > Rhizobiales > Rhizobiaceae > Sinorhizobium > Sinorhizobium saheli. Next base: position 102,739 of record NZ_LNQB01000065.1, on the reverse strand, counting down.
TTCGTCGAACTCGCCCGGGCCGGGCAGCTCATCAACAACGCGACGTTTCAGCCCTTCCGCGTCTTCCTCGCCGTCGCCGTCCTTTATTTCGTCGTCTGTTACCCGCTGTCCCAGCTATCTCGCCTGCTGGAAAGGAGGCTCCATGCCGGAAGTAGTCGTTGAAAACGTCCACAAGAGCTTCGGCGCTCTCGAAGTCCTCAAGGGCGTGTCGCTTTCGGTCGGGCGCGGCGAGGTCTTCGCGCTGATCGGCCGGTCGGGCTCGGGAAAGAGCACGCTGCTGCGTTGCATGAACGGGCTCGAAAAGATCAATGCGGGCAGGATCGAGATCGCCGGCCACGCGCTCGGCGGCGACGCCAGGGCGCTGCGCAAGCTGCGCACCGATGTCGGCATTGTCTTCCAGAGCTACAATCTCTTTCCGCACCTGACGGTCGGCGAGAACATCATGCTGGCGCCGCGGATCGTCAAGGACGTGGCGAAGGCGAAGGCGCGGGACGTTGCCCGCGAGGTGCTGCAACTCGTCGGGCTGTCGGAAAAGTTCGATTCCTATCCGGACCAGCTTTCCGGCGGCCAGCAGCAGCGCGTCGCGATCGCCCGCTCGCTTGCCATGCGGCCGAAGGTCATGCTCTTCGACGAGGTGACCTCCGCGCTCGACCCGGAACTCACCGAGGAAGTGCTGACGGTCATGGAGAACCTCGCCCGCGACGGCATGACGATGATCCTGGTGACGCACGAAATGGGCTTTGCCCGCCGCGTCGCCACCCAGACGATCTTCATGCACAAGGGTAAGATCTGGGAACAGGGCCCGTCCGCGGCGCTCTTCGCCGATCCTCAGACGCCGGAACTGCGCCAGTTCGTGAAATCCGACGTCAAGTGACGGCCGAGGCTCACTTGAAGGTGCTGAAATGACTGGATGAGGAAGCTGGCGCCGAGGCCAGCCTCCTTTGCTCCGCTCACGATGAACTCTGAGAGCCGGATGCGCTCAAATGCGTTCGCGTCACCGCTCTATCTTTTCGCTTTTGCCATTTCTGCAACGACTAGGCACCATCCCAGGTGACCTGAACGATGCCCGGCGCGTCCGAGTTGAATTGAACATAGTGCCAGGCAGGTTCCGACCTGAAGAGCTTCAATTTATAGGTGTCTCCCGTCTGGTCGGTGAAATACAGATAAAAATACCAGGATCCCGCGCCCGAAGGTCCCTGGCCATATACATTAACTTGGTATTGGTAGAAAGAAAATCGGGGCATATTGACGAGATATATTGAGGAAACGTTTGCGCCATCTTTTCCGACGATGCAGCTGGATAAATCCGTATTGCCGTTAATCGCAAGCAGACCTTGACCAGCCATCAGGGGTGGCCCCGATGCCGTACCTTGATACGAGCCGCAGTCCGGGGACGTGAAATTCGTTGCAGCGTTCTGCGGGATTTCCCCTTCCGGAACGTAGTTGTCGGACGAAACGTATTTTCGAGCTTGCTGCATAGCTGCCTTCCTTCAGTTTCGCGGTTGAAGTGATCTACCCCCGGTTGCGAACATTACACCGAATTTCCCGGGCTTCCATACTAAGAACTAATGGTGAAATCTGCCCATGGGACGGGGGCCGCAAGGACCGGCAACCGACGACGCAGGTGCCAAGCCGGGCACGCCCTCGGAACTGGTGCTCCCGATTGCGTATTCCTGCGTATTTCTGCAGCGTCTCGCTACCGGCTGGTTTGCCGCAGGATCAGGTCGGGGCGGATCGTCACGCGCCCCGGCTGGTCGAGCTTGCCGTTGAGCACGTCGAGGATCAGTTCCGCCGTTTTCGCGCCGATCTCGCTGGCAAAGGCGTTGATCGTCGTGAGGCTCGGCACGCAGATCGCGCCGATCTCGTAATCGCCGAAGCCGGCGATCGCGATTCTGTCGGGCACGGCGATGCCGCGCCGCTGGCATTCGGTGAGCGCCCCGAAGGCGGAAAGGTCGGAGACGCAGATGACCGCCTCCGTGTCGGGGAAGCGCTCGAGCAACTGCCTCATCGCATCGGCCCCCTCGCGCATGGAGATCGGCGGCGGCCCGGCGGCGATCAGGCGTGAAGTATCCAAACCATGGTGGACAAGGGCGGCGATGAAGCCCGCCCGGCGATCGGTACCGCGCGTATCGCGATCGGCGTCACCGCCGATGAAGGCGATCTTGCGATAGCCGACGCTGACGAAGTGATCCACCATCTCGCGCACCGCCAGCGCGTTCGAGAAGCCGACGACATGGCCGATCGGCTCCTCCGGCAGGTCCCAGGTCTCGATGACCGGAATGCCGGCATTCGACAAGAGCTTTCGGGCCCGCGGCGTGTGCTTGCCGCCCGTCACCACGATCGCTTCGGGCTTGCGCCGCAGAAGCTGCTCGATCAGCCGTTCCTCTTCCGCGACATCGTAGTTGGTGTAGCCGAGCAGGATCTGCAGGCCCCGTTCCGAGACTCCGTCCGAAAGCGCCCGCACCGTATCGGCGAAGTTGGCATTGTTGATCGACGGGATCGTCACCGCGATGAAATCGGTGCGCTGGGAGCGGAGATTGGAGGCAGTGCTGTCGAAGACATAGCCGAGCTCCTCGGCAGCCCGCAGCACTGCCTCGCGGGTCTCCTGGCTGACGGAACTGTCACGCTTGAAGGCGCGCGAAACGGTCATCGGCGAAACGCCGGTTCGCCGCGCCACGTCGGCCATCGTCGGGGGCTTGCGGATCGTATCCATTTGCATCCATGTTATCGATATCAATCCAAGTACACCCGGATTGTCGTCGGAATGCAAGCCTCACGCTGCCTCGGCGAGGAAATTCTCCGGCGGAGGGTGCGGCACCCGGACGCGTGCCGCACCGGATCACAACTCAAAGGCGGAATTCGTTCGCCTGGGTGACGTGATGATGGATGCGGCCTTCGAAGAAGCGCGCCAGCACCGCTTCGGTTGCCGCTTTCGCCGCCGCCCGCGCCGGGCTCGCCAGCGCCTTTTCGACCGTGTCGAGATCCGGGTAGTTGATCGCCAGGATCATCGGGATCTCCGGCGCTCCGTCGTCGCGGAAATCCGCGAAGGTGACGCGCACGTCGAGCGCACCGGGAAAGGCCTTCCACTTCGGCAGGATGTCCTCGAGGACCGCGGCCCGGAAGGCCTCGGTCTCGCCATCCTTTACCTTTCCCTCGAACAGCGCGTAGCGGGTAATCATTCGGCAATCTCCTTGTTGGGTCCCTTGAAAAATTCCATCAGCGCCGCCTGGTCCTCGCCGCCGAGGCCGGCGGCCGTCAGCATGCGGTGTATTTCCGCGCAGGTCGCGGTCAGCGGCATGGCGGTGTTGGTGCGGCGGGCAAGGTCCTGCGCGCCGTTCAGGTCCTTGACCATGTTGTCGATCCGGCCGGTGCGGCGATAATCCCTGGCGACGAAGCGCGGCATGTATTCCTGCAGGATGGCGCTATCGGCGCGGCCGCCCTTCAAGGCCTGCGGGACCTTCGCCGCGTCGACGCCGGCGTCGAGCGCCAGCTGCGTCGCCTCGGCGACGGCGAGGAAATTCAGGCCGCAGAGAACCTGGTTGATCAGCTTGGTCGTCTGCCCGGCGCCGGACGGCCCCATATGCGTATAGTTCGAGGCGACGTGCTTCAGCACCTCATAGGCGTCGGCGACGTCCTCCTCCTTGCCGCCGGCCATCAGCGTCAACTCACCGATGAGCGCCTTCGGCGCGCCGCCCGAAAGCGGACTGTCGACCCAGCGCAGCCCGGTTTCCTCGGCCTCCTTCGCCAGCGCCCTGGTGGCTTCCGGATCGATCGACGACATGTCGATGATGAGGGTTCCGGGTTTGGCGCCCTTGGCGACGCCGGTCTCGCCGAAGACGGCGATATGCACGATTCTTGCCGAGTTGAGGCTGAGGATGACGGTGTCGGATGCCGCCGCCGCTTCCGCTGCACTCGCCGCCGCCTTTGCTCCCTTGTCGACCAGCTCCTGCACCTTGGCCCGGTCGAGGTCGAAGACCGTCAGCAGATTGCCGGTTTCGACGAGCCTCGTCCCGATGGCGCCGCCCATGGCGCCGGCACCGATCAACGCGACCTTGTTCGTCATTTATGCAGTCCTCCCAGTTGGGCAGCGATCGCCTCGACGACCGCCTCGAGCGGCTGGTCGATGTCGACGCTGATGGCGTTTTCGTCCGGTCCCGGCGGCTCGAGCGCCGCGAACTGGCTGTCCAGCAGCGCAGGCGGCATGAAATGCCCCTGCCGCTCCTCCATGCGCTTCTCGATGACGGCTCTGGTGCCTGCCAGATGGATGAAGGTGACAGGCTCGCCTGCCGTGCGGACAATATGCGTGCGGTAGGCGCGCTTCAGCGCCGAGCAGCCGATGATCGTCGGTCCGGTGCCGGCCGCAAGCGCCTCGCCGACGCGGGTCAGCCAAGGCCAGCGGTCGGCGTCGTCAAGCGGGATGCCCTTGCTCATCTTGGCGATGTTTTCCGCCGGATGCAGGTCGTCGCCGTCGAAATAGACGGCGCCGATGCGCGTGGCCAGCGCCGCGCCGACCGAGGACTTGCCGCAGCCGGCAACGCCCATCAGCACCATGCGCGGCGGGATTTCAGAGAGAAGCTGTGATGCCGCCGTCGACATAGAGCACGTGTCCGTTCACGAAAGAGGAAGCATTGGAGGCGAGGAAGATGCAGGCGCCGACAAGCTCCTCCACCCTGCCCCAGCGGCCGGCCGGGGTGCGCTTTTCGAGCCAGGCCGAAAAGTCCGGATCGGCAACGAGGGCGGCGTTGAGCGGCGTGTCGAAGTAACCCGGCGCGATGGCGTTGCATTGCAACCCGTATTTCGCCCAGTCGGTCGCCATGCCCTTGGTGAGATTGCCGACCGCGCCCTTGGTGGCGGTGTAGGGGGCGATGCCCGGACGGGCGAGCGCCGTCTGGACGCTGGCGATGTTGATGATCTTGCCGGCACGGCGCTTGATCATGTGCCGGGCTACCGCCTGGCCGACGTTGAAGACCGTCGAGATGTTGGTCCTCAGCAGCTTCTCGAAGGCGTCGGCGGGGAAGTCCTCGAGCGGCGTGCGGTGCTGCATGCCGGCATTGTTGACGAGGATGTCGATCGGCCCGACTTCCGCCTCGAAGCCGTCGACGGCGCCGCGCACCGCCTCATGGTCGGTCGCGTCGAAGGCGAGCTTTTTCGCGCCGGGGACGCGTCCGGCCGCTTCGGCGAGCTTTGCCTGATCGCGCCCGTTGAGGACGACTTCCGCCCCGGCATCGGCGAGGCCACGGGCGAGCGCAAGGCCGATGCCCTGCGACGAGCCGGTGACGAGCGCCCGCCGGCCTTTGAGATCGAACAGTTCGAGGGTCATCTTTCCTCCCGCATTTCATCTCGACATCCGGATTTGATCTGTTTATGTTATCGATAACATTCAATGTCAAGGGACGGAGTTTCTGAATTGACCAAGCCGCATATTCTCCAGGTCGGGCCCTATCCGGAGTGGGACGAGGTGCCGTTGAACGAAGCCTTTACGGTGCACCGCTACTTCGATGCCGCCGACAAGGCGGGGTTCCTCGCCGAGGTCGGGCCAAGCGTCAGAGGGATCGCCACGCGCGGCGAACTCGGCGCAACCCGCGCGATGATCGAGGCGTGCCCGGGGCTCGAAGTCATCTCCGTCTATGGCGTCGGCTTCGACGCGGTCGATCTTGCCGCCTGCCGTGAACGCGGCGTGCGCGTCACCAACACGCCGGACGTTCTGACCAACGACGTCGCCGATCTCGGCGTGGCGATGATGCTCTGCCTGTCGCGCGGCATGATCGGCGCGGAAAGCTGGGTGAAGGACGGCAGTTGGGCGACACGAGGCCTCTATCCGCTGAAGCGCCGCGTCTGGGGCCGGCGTGCCGGCGTGCTCGGCCTCGGCCGTATCGGCTACGAGGTCGCCAAGCGCCTCAACGGCTTCGACATGGACATCGCCTATTCCGACGTCGAGGCGAAGCCCTATGCATCCGAATGGGAATTCGTCGCCGATCCGGTGGCGCTTGCCGAACGGTCGGACTTCCTGTTCGTCACGCTCGCGGCTTCCGCCGCGACGCGCCATATCGTCGGCCGCGAAGTGATCGCGGCACTCGGGCCGGAAGGCATGCTGGTCAACATTTCCCGCGCCTCCAACATCGACGAGGAGGCGCTGCTCGAGGCGCTGGAAAACAGGACGCTCGGCTCCGCGGCGCTCGACGTCTTCGAGGGCGAGCCGGCCCTCAACCCGCGCTTCCTGGCGCTCGACAACGTGCTGCTCCAGCCGCACCATGCCTCGGGCACGATCGAGACGCGCAAGGCCATGGGCCAGTTGGTGCGCGACAATCTCGCCGCGCATTTTGCCGGCAAGCCGCTGCTGACGCCTGTTTTGTAAGGAGGCCCCGATGAAAGCCATTGTCGTTCACGGCGCAAAGGATCTGCGCATCGAGGAGCGGGCGGTCGAGGAACCGGGCCCAGGCGGAGTTCGCCTGCGCCTCGCCGTCGGCGGCGTCTGCGGCAGCGACCTGCATTACTACAATCACGGCGGCTTCGGCACGGTGCGGCTGCGCGAGCCGATGATCCTCGGCCACGAGGTCTCGGCCTACGTGGAAGCGCTGGGATCGGGTGTCGAGGGGCTGAAGATAGGCCAGCTCGTTGCGGTTTCACCGTCCCGCCCCTGCCGGACCTGCCGCTATTGCCAGGAAGGGCTGCACAACCAGTGCCTCAACATGCGCTTCTACGGCAGCGCCATGCCTTTTCCGCATATCCAAGGCGCCTTCCGCGAGGTGCTTGTCGCCGATGCCATCCAATGCGTGCCGGCCGATGGCCTCGCGCCCGGCGAGGCGGCGCTCGGCGAACCGCTGGCGGTGACGCTGCATGCGACCCGCCGGGCGGGTGATATGCTCGGCAAGCGGGTTCTCGTCACCGGCTGCGGGCCGATCGGGGTCCTTTCGATTCTCGCGGCGCGCCGCGCCGGCGCGGCCGAGATCGTTGCGGTCGATCTTTCCGATTTCACCCTGGCACTCGCCAAAAAAGCCGGCGCCGATCGGGTCATCAACACGAAGAGCGAACCGGATGCGCTCGCCCCCTTTGGCGCCGACAAGGGCAGCTTCGACGTTCTCTACGAGTGCTCGGGCGCAGCCCCTGCTCTTGCCGCCGGCATCGCCGCGCTGCGCCCGCGCGGCATCATCATCCAGCTTGGGCTCGGCGGCGACATGAGCCTGCCGATGATGGCGATCACCGCCAAGGAACTCGAACTGCGCGGCTCCTTCCGCTTCCACGAGGAATTCGCCACCGGCGTCGGGCTGATGCAGAAGGGGCTGATCGACGTCAAGCCGCTAATCACCCACACGTTGCCGCTCGCCGAAGCGGTCACCGCCTTCGAACTGGCAAGCGACCGCAGCCAGGCGATGAAGGCGCAGATCGCCTTTTCCTGATCGTCGGCAATGGCCTTGCAGCCATAAAGAACAGGCGGCGCGGCCAAGGTCCGCGCCGCCGCTGTTGTTGAGCGTTAGAGCGGATGCACTCACATGCGTGCGACGTCAGGTGATTCCACCTGACTGCAAAATGCTCTCCCGCGATCTTGTCAGGCCATGTCGGCGCCAATCGCACTCAGTGCGGCCCGGGCGACCGTGACATCCTGTTCGCCGGTGCCGGAACCAACGCCTATGCCGCCGACGAGCACGCCGGCGATCCTGATCGGGAGTCCGCCGGCAAGGCCGGTCACGGCCCCCCCTGTCGCTGCGGCGATGAGAAGCCGTACCTCTTCGGGAATCGTTTTGGTTTCGGCGCCGATCGAGGCTGCGGTCCGCGCCTTCGCTTCGGCGCTGGCAAGCGACAAGAATCGCGCACCACGCATGCGCAACTGGGCAAGCGTGACACCGCTGGCATCGACGATGACAATGCATTGCGGCTGGTGCAATTGTTGCGCCCGGTCCCGGGCCGCCGACAGCATTTTCAACACCGCGTCATCGGTCAGGACTTGCGTGCTCTCGGTGGCAACCATCGTAATTCGCTCTCGTCTCAAGGAATTCGGTGTGGTATCGATAACATCTTCTAATGCAAGGGGAAAGCAATGTCGTTCTTTGAAGTCATCGATCCTGAATTTGGCACCTTTGTTCTCGGCAACGCGCCGGTGAAGCAGATCGCGACGGGCTTCGATTGGGTGGAGGGCCCGGTCTGGTTCGGTGACGCTGGATGCCTTCTGTTTTCAGACATTCCCAACAATCGCATCCACCGGTGGACTCCGGGTGCCGGGGTCTCGGTCTTCAGAGAGCCGTCGAACTTTGCCAATGGTAACACACGGGATCGACAGGGGAGACTAGTGACCTGTGAACATGGCACGAGGCGGGTCACCCGGACGGAGTTCGACGGGTCGATCACCGTCATTGCCGACAGCTTCCGGGGCAAGCGGTTGAACTCGCCCAACGACGTGGTCGTCAGTTCCGATGGCTCGATCTGGTTCTCCGATCCGCACTATGGGATCATGACCGACTACGAGGGTTATCGCTCGGAGCAGGAACTGCCTTGCTGCGTCTATCGCGTCGACCCCGCAGGCCGCATCGAGGCGGTCGTGACCGATATGCACTGCCCGAACGGACTGGCCTTCAGCCCTGACGAGAAGCGGCTTTATGTGGCCGATACCGGGCGGATGTTCCACTCTGACCCGCAGCATATCCGCGTCTTCGACGTCGGGTCGAACGGCCGGTTGTCGGACGGAGAGGTCTTCCACGCCATCAATCCTGGCTGCGCCGACGGCTTTCGCATCGACAGCGACGGGAACCTATGGTCCTCGGCGGCCGACGGCGTCCATTGCATCGCCCCCGATGGTCACCTGATGGGCAAGATCCTCGTCCCCGAACTTGTCTCCAATCTCTGCTTCGGAGGACGGGCAAAGCATCAGCTCTTCATCACCGCGACAACGAGCATCTACACGATCTCGCTCAATCGTCGGGGCGTGCAGCACCCCTGACAAAGGTGCCTGCCCGTCTTCGCGGCCGGACCGCACGTCAATCCTCGACGACGAGGCCCTTTGCCTTCAGCACGGCTTCCAGCTTGCTGACCTCGACGACCGATTTGCCCGCCTTGTAGGCGGCGATGTATTCGGCCTCGGCGTCCTCCCTCGCCTGCGCCAGCTTCGCCACGTCGCGTGCCTCGGTCCGCCGCACGACGACCAAGCCGTCCGCGTCGCCGACGATGATATCGCCGGGATGCACGATCTCGTCGCCGATGAGTATCGGCGCGTTGGTGGCGCCGAGCGTCTCCTTGACCGTGCCCTTGATGCAGACGCTCAAGGAGAAGACGGGGAAGCCGAGTTCGCGCAACTGCAAGGTGTCCCTGACGCCGGTATCGGTGACGAGACCGCCGATGCCCTTCGCGAGACAGGCATTGGCGAGGACGTCGCCGAAGGACCCGGCCTCCTCGTACTCGCCGGCGGAAACGACGATGATGTCGCCGGGCTCAGCGTAGTTGATCGCGACCTGCAGCATGATGTTGTCGCGGGGCGCGCATTTGACCGTGAAGGCCGGGCCGCAGAGTTTCATGCGGTAGTCGATCGGCTTCAACCGCGAAGACAGCGCGCCTCTGCGGCCCTGTGCCTCGTGGAGGGTCGCCGGCGAGAACCGGGCGATGGCCTCGATCTCGTCCTTGCTCGGGCGTTCAAACCGTTGTTTGAGCTTGATCATTTGACGTCTCCTGGGCCGTGGACGGCTGCCGGAATTGTGTTGATCCTGGCGTGCAGCTCCCGCGTCCGGGCGCACGGCTGCTCGAATGCGACCCGGGGCCGGGCCGCATCCTGGGAAAGCGATGTTTCATCGCCGTTCGGTGACTACGGAATCGGCTCGAACTTCAGCTCGGTGATCGGAACGACCTTGTCCGTGCGGGTCATGTTGTACTCGGTGTTCGGTCCGAGCCATTTGTCCCAGATCTTGTTGATCTCGCCGGACGTGTCGAGCGCGACCAGGATTTCGTTGATCTTCGCCGTCAATGCCGGCTCGTCCTTCTTCATGCCGATGCCGATCGGCTGGTAGAGCATGGGCTCTTCGATCATGCGCATCTCGGCACCCTTGGTCTTCGACTCGTGAACGATCTTGGTCGTCGTCATCGTATTGGCGACGAGCCCACGGGCCTTGCCCTGCTGAACGGCGAGATAGGCGGAACCCGTATCCTGGAACGTCAGCGGCTTCGATTCGTTCTTGCGGATGGCGAGCTCCGAGGTCGAGCCCTTCGTCGAGGCAAGCCGGACACCGGCGAAATCGGCCTTCTTCTGGCCGGGGTCATCGGCCTTCACGATCAGCATTTCCTTGGCGAGATAATAGGGATGGCTGAACTCGATCTGTTCGGCGCGGCTCAGCGTATAGGCAAGGTTGGCCACCGCGATGTCGACGTGCCCAAGCTTCACCTCGGGAACGCGCGCCTCGACCGACAACGGCTTGATCTCGGCCTTGACGCCGAGCTCGCGGGCGATCGCGTTGCAGAGATCGACGTCGAAACCCGCCATCTCGCGCGTTTTCGGATCGGGGGCCGCGAAGGGCGGCACGTCGGCAAAGGTTCCGCAGCGGATCACCTTGGCCGAAATGATATCGGCAAGCTTGTCCGCCTTTGCCGGACCGGCAACCGCGGTCACCACGAGCGCGACGCCCAGGGTCCATGATTTCACTTTCATTGCGTGTTCTCCTCTGGAGTTTGGTTTTGGTTAGTGCCGCAGATCGCTCAGGAAGCGCTGCGCTCGCGTCGTTTGGGGGCGAGAGAAGAATTCGTCGGGCGGGGCGGACTCGATGATCTGCCCCTGGTCGATGAACCAGACGCGATCCGCGACATCACGGGCAAAGCCCATCTCGTGCGTGACGCACATCATCGTCATGCCGTCGGCCGCGAGCCCTTTCATAACGGCGAGAACCTCGCCGACCATTTCCGGGTCGAGTGCGCTCGTCGGCTCGTCGAAGAGCATCACCGGGGGTTCCATCGCCAGCGCCCGTGCTATGGCGACTCGCTGCTGCTGGCCGCCCGACAGTTGACCGGGATAGGCATGGGCCTTGTCGGCGAGGCCCACGCGTTCCAGGAGCTGCGTGGCCTTGGCGTAGGCCGCCTCGCGCGGGACGCCCTTCACCCGGATCGGCGATATCGCGATGTTGTCGATGGCCGACAGGTGAGGAAACAGGTTGAAGCTCTGGAAGACGAAGCCGATGCGGCTGCGCAACAGGTTGAGTTCCCTGGCAGGCATCGGCTGATGGATGTTGTTGCCGTCGCAGACGATCGAGCCGCTCCCGATTTCCTCCAGCCGGTTGACGGTCCGGATCAATGTCGACTTGCCCGAGCCGGACGGGCCGCAGATCACCACGACCTCGCCGCGAGCCACTTCGGCATCGATCCCCTTGAGCACCTCATAGAGGCCGTAGCTCTTGCGGACGCCTTTCAGCTGAATCATGGGCGAATTGTTCGAGGGCACGGTCGTGTTCATGATGGCTGATCCGTGAGAGCTGCGAGTTTGAGGGATTTCGCGGTTGGCTGCGGCGCGGTGCCGGCCCGCCTGCGGGTGATCCGGCGCTCCGTGAGCACGGCCACCCGGCTCAACGACCAGCAGATCACGTAGTAGACGGCCGCGAGGATGAAGAAGACCTGGAACGGCTGGGTGAGCAGCTGGTTGTTGATCTGGCTGGCGGCGAAGGTCAGGTCGGGCACGTTGATCACGTAGCCGAGGGTCGTGTCCTTGATCGTCGCGACGAAGACCGAAATGATGCTCGGAATCACATTGTAGAGTGCCTGCGGCAGGATGACGTAGCGCATCGCGCCGAGATAGCTGTGGCCGAGCGCCCGGGCTGCCTCCATCTGGCCGTGTCCGAGTGCGACGATCCCGCCGCGCACCACCTCGCTCAGGAACGCACCCTGGTAGACGACGAGCGTTACCAGCATCGTGAGGAAGGCCGGGACATTGGCTCCTGTGACGAGCGGCACGAGGAAATATCCCCACAGGATCAACATCAGCAGCGGCACGCCGCGCGTGAAGTAGACGAGCGCGGTCACCGGCCAGTTCAGGAACGGCGACTTCGAAAGCCGGGCAAGCGCGAGCGCAATGCTCACCGGAAAGGCAAAGGCGATCGCCAGGACCGAGAGCATCAGCGTCGCCGCAAGTCCCCCGAGCGGACCGTTCGGATACTGCCCGATGAGCAGCAGCAGCCAGTAATCGCGGATGATGGCAACGATATCGCTGATCATGCCCGCCCGCTCCTCATCGGGTCCGCCTTCCGGGCGATGTAGGCGCCACCCGCCATGATCATCAGCGAGAAGACGAGGTAGAGCACGGTGACCAGCAGATAGCTCTCGAACGTGCGGAAGCTCAGGTTTTCGATCTCCTTCACCGCATAGGTGAGTTCGGCGACGCCGATCGCGACCGCGAGGCTGCTGTTCTTGAACAGGGAGACGCTGTGATTGATGAGCGCGGGCAGCGCGTTCCTCACCCCTTGCGGCAGCATGACGTAGCGCATCGCCGAGACATATCCGTGGCCGAGCGCGCGGGCTGCCTCCATCTGGCCGGGGCTCACCGCCCGCATGCCGGAGCGCAGGTCCTCGCTGAAATAGGCCGCCTGGCAGAGCCCCAGTCCGATCACCGCGAAAGTGGCCTCGGCATTATGGTCGTTCAACCAGAACGTGAGCCCCTCCGGCATCAGCGTGAAGATGCCGAAGTACCACAGCATGAGCTGCACCAGGGTCGGGACGTTGCGGTGATAGGAAACGTAGGCCGTTACGAAGGCATTGCCGGCCGGGCCGGGTGCGTAGCGCAGGCCGAGCAGAAGCAATGCCAGCGTCATTGCGAGAAGCCAGGAACCGATCGCCACGATGAACGTCATCTCGATGCCGAGGACGAGCATCGACACGTATTCCGGATTACCCAGGATCTCAGAGAGGTCGAAGCTCGTCACGGCTTACCCCTCGTTCCTTGGAGACTGAGGCTTTGCCGTCTGCAGGCCACCCATGACCTGCAGCGTCGGCGTAATCTCCATGTGTCCTATGTTGACGGCAACGGGGGCGGCGATCGCAAAGGCGATGGCATCGGCGATGTCCCTGGCTTCCGGCAGTTCGTAGCCGTCGATGAAGCGTTCGCGGATTTCCGGGCTGTCACCATGAACATGCGCGAAGATGTCGGTCGCCACCCGCCCCGGGCAGATTTCCGTGACGCGCACGCGCTTGCCGAAGGCGTCGATGCGCAGCTGGTTCGACAGCATGCGAACGCCCGCCTTGGTCGCGTGATAGGTGGAATTTCCACCGAAATTATAGGCACCCGCGATGGAAGAGATGTTGACGACATGGCCGCGATCGCGCGCAACCATTCCGGGGACGACCATGCGGCAAAGGTGAAGAACCGCGCGAAGATTGACATCGATGAGGAGATCGATGTCGCCCTCCTCCGCTTCCAGGAATTTCTTGGGGCGGTCGACGCCGGCATTGTTGACGAGGATATCGAACTCGACGCTGCTCGTGAGCTCCGCGAGGGCTGCGCGGTCGGTGACATCGATCGCGTGTGCCACGCAGCCGGTGCGCTCCGCGAGCTTGCGCAGCGGCTCGGCACTGCGCGCGATCGCGTGCACTTCAAGCCCTTCGGCGCAAATGCGCTCGACGATTGCCGCTCCGATCCCGGAGGAGGCGCCGGTGACAAGGGCGGTTCTGTAGTCCGAAAACGGCATGAGCGATCCCCTTTGTTTCAAGAACTTTAGCGGACCTGTCGAGCGCGCGATAATTCCGATTATCTTTGGAGGGATAAGCCTAGCTTATGAAGGCGCCGATCACCATCTAACCGCTTGATATCGCGCGACTAACATGTATGGCCGCCGCTCGGCGCGCCTGCCCCCCGCGGCCCCGGCCTCCCGTATATCGCCCAAGTTTGGCTTGGGAAAGAAGGCGTTACAAGCTAACAGCCAGGCTGTACTATTCGGATCGGATGCAGCAACAGCGGGCGCGAATTCATCGATGGATACCAGGCGTTTCAAATCGTTCGTCGTGATTGTCGATACGGGCAGCATCACGAGAGCCGCGGATATCCTCCACATCGCCCAGCCTGCGCTCAGCCAGCAGCTTGCCGCGCTCGAGGAGCACTTCGGGACGAAGCTGCTCACAAGAAGCCAGCAGGGCGTCGTCATGACCGACGCGGGCGCGGAGGTCTATCGCCACGCCCAGATCATCCTGCGACAGATGGATCAGGCGCGTGCCGACGTCGCCGCCGCGGGGAAACACCTTGCCGGCCGCGTTTCCGTCGGGCTGACGCCATTCAGCAGCGCGGCAACCCTGTCGTTCGAACTGCTTGCGGAAACAAGGCGGCGGCACCCCGGCATCGTGCTACACCTCACCGAGAGCGTAGGGCAGACCTATAGCCAGATGCTGATGAACAATCGGCTGGAAATCGCGCTCATACACGGTGCAGGTCCGATGAAGGGGCTGCGCTTCGAAACCCTTCTCAGGGAGGATTTCTACCTCGTCGCGCATGAGAAATTCGGCATCGAGCCGGGCGATGCACCGGTCCCGGTATCGACGCTGGAGCCGCTGCCCTTCCTGATGCCGCCCGCCTATAATTTCGTGCGGCGCGCGGTCGAATCCGTCTTCGCGAGGAGCCGGGCGAATTTGACCGTGATCGGGGAAGTCGAGGTTATCCGGACATTGACGCGCGCCGTCAGCAGCGGTCTCGGAGCAACGATCATGCCGAAGGCCGTGGCAGACCGCATCGTTTCGGAAGGGGCAGGTCCCACAATTTGCCGGAGCATCTCTCCGAAGATCGAGGAAACGCTCTCGCTCTGCGTGTCCGAATACGCTCCGCTGTCGGAGCCCGCCATAGCCGTGCAGACGCTGCTGCGCGAACTGACCGAGCGGCTGAAGCAGTAAAGCGGGGGATGCGGCACCGCTGTCGTTTCGGGAGAGAAAGCCGAGCCTGATCGGCAGGGTTGCGAGCAGCGCGTCGCTTGCGCTCGGCCAATCTGCACGGCGGGCTTTCCTGGAGCGGGATGCACTGACATGCGTTCGCGCCACCGCTCGCATCCGCTTGGAAATTAAGGTGCTAACCGGCCATTTCCGCGCTATATTCGTCGCGCAACGGTCAGAGGGAAAGGTGAAGCCAATGAAGAGGCTAGCAATGGTTGCCCTCTCGCTGGCGACGGCGCTAACCAGCGTTTCGCCGGCCATGGCGTTTCCGATATTTGCCGTGCCGAAGGTCGAGGCAGCGCAGGTGCAACCGGTTCAGTACAGGCGCCACTATGGCGGCTATCGCGGCGGATACCGCCGGCATCACCACAACGGTGGCGACGATTTGGCCTGGGCGCTCGGCGGGTTCGCCACTGGCGCGATCATCGGCGGGCTGCTGGCGCAACCGAGGTATTACGGCCCGGGCTACTATGGTGGCGGCTATTACGGCCAGGCCTACTACGGCCCGACCTATTACCGCCCGCGCTACTATGCGCCCCGCTACTACGCGCCACGCTATTATCGCCAAACCTATTATGGCGGTAATGCGCATGCGCGCTGGTGCTACGCGCGATACAGGTCCTACAGGGCTTACGACAATACGTTCCAGCCCTATGTCGGTCCGCGGCAGCCGTGCATTTCGCCTTACTCGTGATGGCGCGGCGCCTGAGCCCTGGTCCCTGAACAGAGCGCGGCGATCGCCTCGAGCGGGATAAATCTGTGCGTTTCCGCGCGCATCCCGCTCGCCGGTCGTTTCGACCCGTGATCTGACTTGCGCCTACTTCAAATCGCTGCAGAACTCAGCGATCCGGTCGCAGCCGTCTGCGAGCTTCTCCATGCTGGTGGCGTAGGAGATGCGGAAGAACGGGCTCATGCCGTAAGCCGCGCCCTGCACGGTCGCCACGTGCTGCTCGTCGAGCAATGCCATGACGAAGTCCGTGTCCGTTTCGATCCGGCGCCCCGACTTGCTCACCTTGCCGATCAGACCCGCAATGCCCGGAAACAAATAGAAGGCGCCTTCCGGCCTGTGGCAGGTCAGGCCGTCTATGCCGGCGAGCCTGTCGAGCACGAAGTCGCGCCGCCTGCGATAGATCGCGGCGCGCTCCTTCAAGAGGTCCTGCGGCCCGTCGAGCACCGCCACCGCCGCCGCCTGGGTGATCGTCGAGGTGCCGCCGCTGTTCTGGCCGTTAACATTGCTGATGGCGGCGATGAGGTTCTTCGGCCCGCCGCAGAAGCCCAGTCGCCAGCCGGTCATCGCATAGGCCTTGGAGGCGCCGTTGACGGTCAGGACGCGGTCGTAGAGCCGCGGCTCCACCTCGGCGATCGTGCAGAACTCGAAGTCGTCATAGACGAGATGCTCGTACATGTCGTCGGTCATGATCCAGACATCGGGATGGCGCAGCATGACCTCGGCGATCGCCGCCATCTCCCTGCGCGAGCAGGCAGCACCGGTCGGATTGTTGGGGAAATTGAGGAACAGCCATTTCGTCCGCGGGGTGATCGCCGCCGCCAGATCTCCCGCACTGAGCTTGAAGCCGTTTTCCTGGCTGCAGGCTACCGGAACCGGCACTCCGCCGGCGAAGCGAACGATGTCGGCGTAGCTGATCCATGCCGGGGACGGGATGACGACCTCGTCTCCCGGATTGCAAGTTGCAAGCACCGCATTGAAGATCACCTGCTTGCCGCCGCCGGAGACGAGGATCTGGCCGGGCTCGTAATCGAGATTGTTGTCCCGCTTGAATTTGCGCGCGATGGCCGCCTTGAGCGCGGGCGTGCCGTCGAGCGGCGGATATTTGGTGTCTCCCGCGAGCGCCGCGGCATGGCCAGCTTCGATTGCATGCGGCGGCGTCGGGAAATCCGGCTCCCCGGAGGAGAGGGAAACGACATCGATGTCCCGCGACGCGAGGTCACGGGCACGTTGCGTCATCGCGGCAGACGCGGATACGGAAACATTCTTGAGACGGTCGGCGAGGGTCGGCATGGGATTTCTCGTCTTTCACTTTCGTTGACGCTAACGGATGTCCTCACGCCGAACGCCGGCGTGCGGATTTGCGGCGAGGACTTCGCGGGCGGGCGCGATCGTTGCCCCCGTCGCCTCGATCTCGCTGCGGACGATGCGGGCAAGTTCGAGCGAACCGGGTGTGTCGCTGTGGACGAGGATCGAACGGGCGCGAACCGCAATCACCTGGTTGTCGATCGTCGTCACCGTCCCGCTTTCGAGGAATTGCCGAACCCGGGCACGCACCGCCGCCTCGTCCTTGAGGACCGCGTTCGGCAATTTGCGCGAAACAAGCTGACCGCTTGCATCATAGGCCCGGTCGGCGAGGAAGAGCGTGAGACTTTTCAGGCCGGCACGGATGGCGGCCCGTTCTATTTCCGTATCGGGCATCGCGAAAACGATGAGCTCCGGGTCCACCGATCTGATCGCCTGCATGGTCATGTCGGCGAGCGCGGGGTCGCGGTTGATCATGCTGCCCATCGCGGCGTGAAAGCCGATATGGGCGACCGGGACGCCTTCCGCCCTCGCGATCGCGGTCAACGCCCCCAGCTGGTAAAGGACCTGCTGGCGCAGCTCATCCGCCTCCACAGGCATTTCCCGGCGCCCGAAGCCGAGACGGTCGGGGAAGCCCGGATGAGCTCCGACGCCGACGCCGCGGGCCTTTGCGAGCCTCACCATCCGCGCCATAGTGTCCGGATCGCCGGCGTGAAAGCCGCAGGCGATGTTCGCCGACGACACCACTTCCATGAGCGCCGCGTCGTCGCAGAGCCGATAGGGTCCGAAGCCCTCCCCCATGTCCGAATTGAGATCGATCTTCATCCTTGCCTCCTCTGTCTTGCAACGGCCGGCACGAACTATCGGCGTGACATGGCCGCCAGCGCCTGGGCGAGCATGGGCACCGTGCAACGGACGTCGTCGAGATAGGCCCGCACCGCACGCTCTGCCTCGCGCGCCTCGGCGATGCTCGATCGGACAAACCGGATGCGGCTGCCGATGCGCGCCTGACCCAGCCGCCACAGGTCGACGTCGATCACACCCGCCATCTTGGGATAGCCGCCGGCGGTGTTGGCATCGCTCATCTGGATGATCGGCTCGCCGGACGGCGGCATCTGCACGACGCCGGGGACGACGCCATGCGAGCGCAGTTCAACGGGAGACGCAAGCCGGATCGGCTCGCCCGAGAGCCGGTAGCCGGTGCGGTCGCTATGGGAGGAGATCTTCCAGGTCTGCGTCCAGAAGCGCTCGGCCTCGGCACCGAAGAGAGCGTATTCCCCGGCGGGCACGGCCCGGACGAGGAGCGTGCCATCCTCCGGAGCCGGAAAATGCGCGGCAAGCGCGGTTTCCGGCGGCATGACGCCGAAGCCGCCCTGCGGCACCGCAGGTCCAGCCGCGCCGGCGACGGGCAACCGATCGTTCGCCGCCAGGAAACGGCCCTCGAGCCCGCCGAACCCGCCTCGAAGCGACGTGCTGCGCGATCCCATCACCGGCTCGACCTCGATCCCGCCGGCAAGGCAAAGATAGGCGCGGGCGGCACGGCGGGGCGTGTCGAGCTCCAGTACCTGCCCGCTCAAAACCGGCATCGCCCACCAGGGCGGAAGCCGCCGCCCGTCCAGGCGCGCCTCGCAATCCGCGCCGGTGACCGCGACTGCCATGTCTCGTTCGAACCGAAGCCGAAAGGGAAAGGTCTGAATTTCGAGAGCGGCCTCCCCTTCGGCGTTGCCGACAAGCAGGTTGCCCACCATCAGGGCGAGCCGGTCCATCGCGCCGCTCGAGGTCACGCCTGCGTTGCGGAAACCGAAACGGCCGAGGTCCTGCACCGTGTTCAGCGGACCGGTCTGGAGAACTTCGATCACAGTTCGATCCTCTCGGGACGGAAGCGGACCCGATCACCGGGAGCGAGCAGCGCCGGCGGCGTCTTCGTAGGCTCGAACATCTGCATTTCGGCGAAACCGATCGAATTCCAGCCGTTTGGTCCCGTCAGGACCGACACCCCCGTCTGCATGCCGCCGATCGTCACGGTGCCCTTGAGCATACGGAGGGACGGCACGGTCTTGCGCGGCATATAGATGCGCGGATCGAGCCCGTGCAGGTATCCGAAGCCGGGCGCGCTGCCGAGTGCGACAACCGTGTAGTCGCCCTGCCAGTGCAGACGCACGACCTCGCGATCGCTCAGTCCCGAATAGTCGCAAATGGCCGCGAGGTCGGTTGCATTATCGCCGCCGTAGGTGACCGGGATTTCGACCGTCTTTCCGCTCAGGTCGATACTGCGCGCGCAATCCCATTCGTGGCCCAGGCGAAGGTGCAATTGCTCCGGCTCCTCAGGCGTCTGCTTGAGGATCACGAGGAGGTTCGTGACGCCGGGAACGACTTCGCGAACCTCGGGCCAGTCCTCGACCGCATGGGCCAGGGCCCAGATGCGCCGCTGTGTCGGCAGGTCGAACGCGCCCGGCGCCTCGATGAGATAGGCGCCCGTGCCGATCATGGAGATTTTCGGCTCGTCGGCGGTTGCCGTCGCGACGATTGCCGGTGTCGAGAGAACGTTGCCTTGCATGACGCTCATTGTGCTGGCTCGATCAGAAAAACGGTGTCGCCATATCCGACGAGGTCGCCCGGTCCGACCGTGCAGGCGCGGAGCGTCCCCGCCTCTTCGGCGCGGATTGGCATGATGAGCGGCCCGATACCGACGAAGCCGACGATCTGCTCTGGAAAGACGGAGGCGCCTATGGCCGCTTCTGCGGCATCGCGTGCCGGATGCACGGGAAGGAAGTGCCCTGCGATCTGTGATTTCGCGGGCCTCACACTATGAGGCTCCACCGGAGCCGCCGCGACCGGATCCACGCCGGCGTCCCGCAAGGCGGCATCCTCACCGGTGACGATCCGGACGAGCCGGCCGTCTTCCGTCTCGATCTCGATCGAAGCGACCCCGGCCCCTTCGAGCCAGAGCGCAATCTGCTCGAGCGTTGCCGGATCCAGCATCTGCGCGGTGAGCGATCCGCTCTTTCGCTTACGTCCCTTCATCATTTCTTGCGCTCGCCCAACCACGTCTCGAGGTAATGGATGTCCGTCTGGCCGGCGCAGAACGCAGGCTCCGCGAAAAGCTCCCGATGAAGCGGAAGATTGGTCGCAATCCCGTCGATCGCCGTGTCCGCCAATGCGACCCGCATGCGGCGAATGGCCTCTTCTCGCGTCGGCGCGTGGACGATTAGCTTGGCGATCAGCGAGTCGTAGTGCGGCGACACCCTGTAACCCGTCGTCACATGGGTATCGACGCGGACACCGGGGCCTCCCGGGAACTGCGCTGCGGTGATCGTGCCGGGCGACGCGGCGAAGGTGAATGGATCTTCCGCATTGATCCGGCATTCGAAGGAATGGCCATAAGTTCGCACATCGGCCTGGGAAATCGTCAATGGCAGCCCCTGCGCGACGCGAAGCTGCTCGCGCACGATATCAATCCCTGAGGTCATCTCCGTGACCGGGTGCTCGACCTGAAGGCGCGTGTTCATTTCGATGAAGTAGAACGCGCCGTCCTCATAGAGAAACTCGAAGGTCCCAGCTCCCCGATAGCCGATCTTCCGGCACGCGTTGGCGCAGCGTTCCCCCACCGCGGCGACGATATCAGCCGGAATGGCGGGCGCCGGCGCCTCCTCGACCACTTTCTGGTGGCGTCGCTGCATCGAGCAGTCCCTATGGCCGAGCCAAACGGCATTGTCGTGCTCGTCGCAAAGCACCTGAAATTCGATGTGGCGGGGATGCGCGAGGAATTTCTCGATGTAGAGGTCCGGCCTGCCGAAAGCCCTTCGAGCCTCCTCGCGGGTGACCGACACCGCATCGCCGAGCGCCGAGGGATCGTGCACGACGCGCATGCCCCTGCCGCCACCGCCGCCCGCCGCCTTGATGATCACCGGATAGCCGATGCCCTCGGCAATGGCCGCGATCGACGCCAAGTCTTCGGGAAGCGCCGCATCGGGCCCGGGCACGCAGGGAACGCCCGCCTCGATCATCGCGCGTTTGGCGGCGATCTTGTCGCCCATCGTGCGGATCGCCGAAGCAGGCGGCCCTATGAAGATGAGCCCAGCGCGCTCGACGGCTTCCGCGAAAGCCGCGTTCTCCGACAGAAAACCGTAGCCCGGGTGAATGGCGCCGGCGCCGGTCGCCCGCGCGGCAAGCAGGACCGCGGCCTGGTTGAGGTAACTCTGGCGCGGGGATGCCGGCCCGATGCAGACAAATTCATCGCCCGCCTGTCGGTAAGGCGCATCCCGGTCGGCCTCGGAGCAGATCATGACGGTCCGCAGGCCCATCTCACGGGTTGCCCGTTGCACACGCAATGCGATCTCGCCACGGTTGGCTATCAACACCTTCTCGAACCGGGGCGCGCTCTCCGACGGCACGGGCGACATCATCCGATCTCCATCAGCGGCTCACCCGCTTCCACGTCCTCACCATCCTTCGCGAGGATGCGGGTAATCGGCCCCGCCTTGTGCGCAGTTACGGTGTTGAAGACCTTCATGGCCTCGACGATGCAGAGGCTTTGACCTGCCTCTACGAAATCCCCCACCTCGACGAAGGGGCGAGCGCCGGGTTTGGGGGAGCGATGCAGCACGCCAAACACCGGCGCCACCACAACGCGGCCGTCGGCGGCCTGGCTCCTATCGTCCTGGACAGCAGCGGTCGCCGCTTCCGGGCGGCTAGCCTTTGGGACTGGATTTGATGCGTGCCGTTCGAACGAAGCATTCGATACCCGAATGGTGACACCGTCGTCGCTCACCATCAGTTCGGAAACGCGCGAACGGCCGACAAACTCAATAAGCGTTCTGATCGTTTCGAGATCCATCGCGTTTCCACCCACTCGTCGCTTTCGGGCCATCTTGCGATGACCGGATGATCGGCCGCCGACAGGGCCGAGTGATCAAACGAAGCGATTGGGATAGTTACACGACGGCTCCATTGATGGGGGCACACAAAGTTTCTATGGCCGGTCGGACGACGCCGGTCAGACGGACCCGCTTCACGTAAGCTTAGATGCTGAGGCAGAGATATTTGATCTCCACATAGTCATCGATGCCTTGGAACCCTCGCGCCCCTGCGGTGTTTCCGAAATCGGCATTCACAGGCCTCATCGCGCGATTGGACCACGGGTTCGTTGCCCCGCGACCAAGTTCGGCATCTGCCCGGCACGCCTCGGCCGGGGCGGTTCCGTTCACTGGCTGAAGACGTGCGCCGATCCGGCATCGAATCGAAGCCAGACGGCATCGCCGCGGTTCAGCCCCGAAATCGCTTCGTGGCCGAATGGAAGGCGGACGGACAGGCCGTTGCCCTTGCTGGTCCTGGTGACCACGTGGACGTTGTTGCCGAGGAAGGTGATGTCGCTGACCGTGACGGGCAGCCCGCTTTCCGTCCGCGTCTTCGACAGGAGCAGGCGTTCGGGCCGCAGCATCAGTGCCGCCTTGCTGCCGGAGGATGCTGTCCCGTGAAGGGGGACATCGGCCACGGTCATGCTGTCGCCGATCGCGATCTCGGCCCGGCCGTTGGCCGCGGAGACAACGTTGCACGGCAGGAAGTCGCTGTCGCCGATGAATTCGGCGACGAAGCGGGTTGCCGGGTTGGCGTAGAGCTCCGGTCCCGTGCCGATCTGGTCGATCACGCCTTTCGAGAAGACGGCAATGCGGTCGGAAAGGCGAAGCGCCTCCTCCTGGTCATGGGTGACGTAGAGGATGGTCACTTCCGTCTGCTGGTGGATCCGGCGGATTTCGTACTGGATCTCCTCGCGCAGCTTCTTGTCGAGGGCGGAGAGCGGCTCGTCCATCAAGAGCACCGGCGGATCATAGGCGAGCGCGCGGGCCAGGGCGACGCGCTGCTGCTGGCCGCCGGACATCTGTGCAGGCTTGCGGTCCTCGAAGCCTTCGAGCCGGACGAGTTTCAGCATCTCGCGCACCTTGGCATCGATCTCCGCCTTCGGCCGCCGGCGGACCGTCAGCGGAAAGGCGATGTTCTCACCGACGGAAAGGTGCGGGAAGAGCGTGTAGCGCTGGAACACCATGCCGATGTTGCGCTTGTGCGATGGCGTCGCCAGCAGCGTCTCACCGTTGAGCAGGATGTCGCCGCGCGTCGGGTTTTCAAAGCCGGCGAGAATGTAGAGCGTCGTGCTCTTTCCCGACCCCGACGGCCCGAGGAAGGTCAGGAACTCCCCCTGCGCCACGTCGAGATTGACGTCCTGGACGGCCGTCACCGGTCCGTATTCCTTGCGGATGCCCCGGATTTGCAGGAAGGGTTTGCTCATGATTTCAATCCTTTGCGAACGACGGCGACGAGCACCATCAAGAGCACGGTCAAGAGGATGAGAAGGGTGGAGGCGGCGGCGACAACCGGCGTCAGATCCTGCCGCAGCGTCGCCCAGATCTTGACCGGAAGCGTCTGGAGCGTCGGGCTCGACATGAAGATTGCGACGACCACCTCATCCCAGGAGGTGAGGAAGGAGAAGACCGCCGCGGAGAAGATGCCGTGGCTGATCGCCGGCAAAGTCACCCGGAGCCTCGCTTCGAGCGGCGAGGCGCCGCAAAGCACGGCCGCATCCTCGATCGACTTGTCGAATCCTTCGAGGGCATTGGTGATCGACAGGATCGAGAAGGGAAGCGCCAGCACCAGATGCGAGATGACGAAGCCGGTCAACGTCCCGCTGAGGCCGATCTGCAGGAAGAATGCGTAGAGCGCGACCGCGAGCACCACGACCGGCAGGATCATCGGCGTCAGGAACAGCGCCTTCAAGGCTTCGCGGAACATGAAACGCCCGCGGGTCAGGCCGAAGGATGTCACGAGACCCAGCAGCACCGAGAGCACGGTGACGATGATCGCGATCTGGAAACTCGTCCAGGTGGACTCCAGCCAGCGCGGGTCGGCGAGAAGCTCCTGGTACCATTTGAGCGTCCAGCCGGGCGGCGGAAAGATCAGCCATTGCGACGAGCCGAAGGAAAGCGCCGCGATGAAAAGAACCGGCAGCAGCAGGAATGCCGCCGTCGTGAGCGTGATGCCGATGAGAGCGAGCCTCCACCAGCCGAGGCGATCGAAGTTCAAGAGCATCTCAGCGCCCTCCCATCCGGTCGGTGCCGAAGAAGCGGAGCTGGACGGCATAGAGCGCCAGCGTGACGACCAGCAGCACCAGGGCCGCGGCCCCGCCCATGCCCCAGTTCACGAGCGACTGGACGAATTGCGCGATGAGTTCGGCAAGCATCATGTTCGCCGTGCCGCCAAGCAGCGCCGGCGTGACGAAGTAGCCGAGCGACATGACGAAGACCATCAGCGCACCGGCCGCCATACCCGGCATCGCCAGCGGCAGGAGAACGCGCACGAGCGACTGCCAGCGCGTGGCGCCGCAGAGTGCGGCCGCCTGCAGGATGGCCGGATCGATCTTCCGGATGACGCCGTAGAGCGGCAGGATGATGAAGGGCAGCATGATGTAGGTCATGCCGATCGTCACACCCGTCAGGTTGTTGACGAGCGGAAGCGGCTTGTCGATGAGCCCGATCCCGATCAGCACCTTGTTGATGACGCCGGTGCGCTGCAGCAGCACCATCCATGCATAGGTGCGAGCCAAAAGATTGGTCCACATCGACAGGAGCAGAATGGCGAAGACGATTGAGGCGATGCGGCTCGGCATGATGGCGAGCGCCCAGGCGACCGGAAAACCGATCAGCAACGATACGAACGTCACCAGCCCGGATACGATGAACGTGTTTGCGAATATCCGCAAATAGGTGGAAGAGCCCAGCAGTTCGGCATAGTTTCCGAGACCCGGCTGCGGCTCCGTGACGCTGCGCGTCAACAGGATGGCGACCGGCAGCACGAAGAACAGGATCAGCAGGCCGAGCGCCGGCAGTGTCAGATCAAAGTCGGTCGGCCGCCGGGCCC
This sequence comes from Sinorhizobium saheli, assembly GCF_001651875.1. GTDB lineage: Bacteria > Pseudomonadota > Alphaproteobacteria > Rhizobiales > Rhizobiaceae > Sinorhizobium > Sinorhizobium saheli. The sequence goes on along the minus strand of NZ_LNQB01000065.1, from coordinate 77,934 downwards.
TGAGGGGCGCATAGGCCGCCCCGCTTTCAGTTTCGGTCTGCGATGCCATCGTTGTCTCTCCTCCCGTAAAGAGGCAAAGCGCCGTCAGCGGGCTCCGCCGCCTTCAGGCGGCCGGACGAACGCCGCAACGTTCCCCCGGCCTTTTCCAGTGCTTATTGCGCCTGCCAGGCGTACCAGCGCTCGCCGATCGCGTCGCGGTTTTCCGCCCAGTAGTTCATGTCGGCATTCACCTGGTTCGCCGTCTGTGCGTCCGGCAGCGTCTTGGCCAGTTCCGGGTCCATCAGCTCGGGCGAGTCGACATTGGTCGGCGCGTAACCGGTGACCTTGGCGAGGTCGGCCTGGGCCTGGGCGGATGTGGCAAGCGCGATGAACTTCATCGCTGCTTCCTTGTTCTTCGCGCCCTTGGGTACGACGAGCGAATCGGCGGCGGTGATGTTCTGCTCCCAGGAGGTCTCGACATTGATGCCGCTCTGGGCGAGCGCCGTCATGCGGCCGTTCCAGACGCTGCCGAAGGGCGCCTCGGCGGAGGCGAGGAGCTGCTGCGACTGCGCGCCGCCCGACCACCAGATGATGTCCTCCTTGATCGTGTCGAGCTTCTTGAAGGCGCGGTCGAGGTCAAGCGGATAGAGCTTGTCGGCCGGCACCCCGTCGGCAAGCAGCGCCGCCTCGATCACGCCGGGCGCCGACCACTTGTAGAAGGCGCGCTTGCCAGGGAATTTCTCGGTGTCGAAAAGGTCCGCCCAGGTCTTCGGGCAGGCATCCACGGCGTCCTTGTTGCAGCCGATCACGAAGGAATAATAGAAGCTGCCGACCGAATAGTCGGTGACGAAACGGGGATCGAGCTTCGACTTGTCGATGACGGAGAAGTCGAGCTTTTCGAGCATGCCGTTCTTGCCGGCCTGGGCGGCGTAATCGCCCTCGACGTCGACGACGTCCCAGGTGACCGAGTTCGCCTCGACCATGGCCTTGAGCTTGCCGTAGTCGGTCGGCCCGTCCTGAAGGACGTTGATGCCGGTCTCTTCGGTGAACTTCTCGGCCCAGGCGATCTTCTGCGCGTCCTGGGTCGTGCCGCCCCAGCTCGTGAAGACGAGGTCCGCGGCAGCCGCCGGCATGGATGTTGCGATCGTCGCGGCGGCCGCCGCCAATGCGAATAGTTTCTTCATGTTCCCTTGCTCCGTGTTTCCGGTCATGCCTGGTTGTTCTATGGCGCGATGCTGCCGATCGGCGAAAAGCGCGCCGCCTTCATGATTTTGTTTTCCGCGACTTCTATCAGGTCGCGTGTCTTGGGAAGGAAGGCTCGCCAGTCCGGGTCGTCCATGAGGGCGGCCCGGCGCCGCTCACGGTCGTCGAGGCTCGAAAAGGCCCAGATGTGGACGATCTCGTTGATCGGGCCGATCTCGGAGAAGAAGTAGGCGACGAGTTCGCCGAGATGCTTCCTCTGGATGGCGATCCCCTCTTCCTCCACCACCTTCAGGTAGGCGGGGACCGCGCCGTTCTTCAGCCGGTAGGTGCGAATCTCGTAGAACATCGCCGTCACCGCATCACGAAAGGATCGGGAATCGGGTCGTCCGACGTCCTGAGCCAGACTGTCTTGGTCCGCGTATAGTCGAGCGCCGCCGCCAGGCCGCCCTCGCGCCCGTGGCCGGAAAGCCCGAAGCCGCCGAAGGGCGCGATCGGCGACACCGCCCGATAGGTATTGACCCAGACGATCCCGGCGCGGATGCCCTTCATCAGCCGGTGGGCCCGCGTGAGATTCTGCGTGAAAACGCCGGCCGCAAGGCCATAGCGCGTGTCGTTGGCAAGCCGGAGGGCCTCGGCCTCCGTCTCGAAGGACAGAACCGAGAGCACCGGACCGAAGAATTCGTTGTCGAGGGAGGGCGATGGGCTGCCGTCGCAGTCGAGGATAGTCGGCCGATAATAGAAGCCGGCCCCTTCCGGCGCCGTGCCGCCGGTGACCAGCCTGACGCCGGCGGCGAGCGAGCGGGCCACCAGGTCCTGGACATGCTCGCATTGGCGCCGCGTCGCGAGCGGCCCGACCTCGGTCGCCATGTCGAGCGGACTGCCGATCCGGATCGCTTCCGCCTTGGCCTTGAGGATCTCAAGGAAGCGGTCCTTGACGGTACTTTCGACGATCAACCGCGACCCCGCGACACAGCTCTGGCCGGTCGCCGCAAAGATTCCCGCCACTTGCGCATTGGCCGCACTTTCGAGGTCGGCATCGGCAAAGACGATGAAGGGCGACTTGCCGCCGAGCTCCAGCGAGGTCGAGGCAAGATTCTCCGCCGAATTGCGCACAATGTGGCGCGCGGTCTCCGGCCCGCCGGTGAAGGCGATGTGGTCCACCCGCGGATGGCGGCTGAGTGCGGCGCCGCAGGACGGACCGAAGCCGGTGATGATATTGACGACACCGGCTGGAAAGCCCGCCTCGTGCACCAGCCGGGCGAATTCCAGCAACGGCGCGGGTCCGTCCTCCGAGGCCTTGACCACCATGGTGCAGCCGGCCGCGAGCGCCGGGCCGATCTTCACCGCAGAGAGGAAAAGCTGGCTGTTCCAGGGCACGACCATCGCCACGACGCCGATCGGTTCGCGCCGCAGCCAGACATCCATGTCCGGCTTGTCGATCGGCAGGTGGGCCCCCTCGATCTTGTCGGCGATCCCGGCGTAATAGCGATAATAGTCGGCGACATAGGCGATCTGCGCCGAGGTCTCGCGAATGATCTTGCCGGTGTCCCGCGTCTCCAGTTCGGCGAGCTTCCCGGCATTCTCGGCAACGAGGTCGGCCAGTCGATAAAGGAGCTTGCCGCGCGCGGTGGCAGTCATCTTCGGCCAGGCGCCCTCCTGAAGCGCGTTGTGCGCCGCCTCGACTGCCCGGTCGACATCGGCCTCCCGCGCCTCCGGCATTTCCGCCCAGGCAAGGCCGGTCGCCGGATCGATGCTCTCGAACCGGGCTTCGCCGTCCGTGAATTCACCGTTGATGTAGCACTGGAAGCGCTGCATGTGCCCTACTCCGCAAAAGCCGGCATGACCTCGGCGATGAAGCGCTCCAGCGAAGCCTTCTTCCGCGCGAAGCTCATGCCCGTGTCGATCCAGAAGGAATATTCGTCGTAGCCCATCGCCTCGTAGCCCTTGATGCGGGCAATGACCTCGTCCGCCGCGCCGACCACGTTGTTGCGTCGCATCGCCTCGCCCGAAAGCATGGCGTTGGCGGCGATTTCCTCATCCGGGATCCGCTCGATAAGCCCCTGGCTGATCGGCCTCTCGTTCTTGAACCAGGCAAAGAAGTAATTGTAGTAGACGCTCATCTCATTGGCGGCCTGCGCGATGTCGGCCTCGTCGGACCCGACATAGGTGTGGCGCAGCAGCATGATCTTCGGCCGCTCGACCTCCGGGTGTTTGGCGCAGGCGTCGTCGAACCGCGCCATCAGGCTCCGCACCTCCTCGTCGTCCTGCCAGAGCGGCGTCACCTGCACATTGCAGCCGTTCGCAACGGCGAATTCGTGCGAGTTGGGATCGCGGGCGGCAACCCATATCGGCGGGTGGGGCTTCTGCACCGGCTTCGGCGACGAGGTCGTGGCCGGGAACTTCCAGAACTCGCCCTCATGGGCGTAGTCACCCGCCCAGATTCCCTTCACCGCCGGAATGAGCTCGCGCAGGCGCTGCCCGGCACCCCATGCGTCGAGGCCCGGCAGCAGCCGCTCGTATTCGAACGAATAGGCGCCGCGGGCAATCCCGACATCGAGGCGGCCGTCGCAGATGAGGTCCGTCATCGCGGCCTCGCCGGCGAGCTTGATCGGGTGCCAGAACGGGGCGATCACCGTGCCGGTGCCAAGTCGCACGGTCCTGGTGCGGCGGGAAAGGTCGGCGATCGTCACGAAGGGGTTCGGTGCGATGGTGAACTCCATTCCGTGATGCTCACCGGTCCAGATCGCGTGCATGCCGCCCCTGTCGGCGATCTCGCAAAGCGTGACGAATTCTTCGTAAAGCGTCCTGTGGTCCTGCGAGGCGTCCAGGCGCTCCATATGAACGAAGAGCGAGAATTTCATGAGCGTGCGTCCTTCTTCGCGATCGGATGAACCGTGCCGCCGGTCTCATCGCCGAAATACATGCCGAAATTGCCGATCGAGCTTTCGAGCACGAAGCGATTGACGATGTCGGTGGTCGCCGTGCTGCTGAACCTCGCCGCACCGACCTCCCCCGGTTTCAGGAACCGGCCTTTCCGCGGGAGCCCGTCGCCGGCGAGAGCGTGATAGACGATGTGCTGGCGACCGTCGCCCTTGTCCTCGTAGACCGAATAGAGAAAGCCGATGGTAACGGTGAGCCCGGTCAGTTGCTCGAGATGGGCGGCAAGCGTGCGGGCAGGATCGTCGCCTTCCACGGCGCAACTCGGGAGCGAAAGGGTTTCATCTCCGAGCAGGTACACCGAGCCGTGCTGCTCGAGGACTGCGCCGAGCCGGATTTCGCCCTCGACGGCGGCGGAAACCGCCTTGCCGGCCAGCCTCGGCGTGAAATAGCCGCCGCGGGCATAGCCGAGGCCGTTCAAACCGCTGTTTTCGAAGGCAGTGACGCGCCCGATCATGATGACGTGATCGCCAGCATCGATGAGGTCGTGCATCGAACATTCGAACCAGGCGGCCACCTGGGAGAAAACCGGAGAGCCATTCGGCGCCCTCCTCCAATCGACGGCGGCGAAGCGATCCTCCACCGGCCGGGCGAAGGTGTTCGAGACGTCCTTCTGCGCCTCGGACAAGATGTTGACGGCGAAGCGCTCGGCCCCGGTCATCGTCGCGTAATTGCGCGAGGTCTTGGCGAGGCAGACGAGCAGCAGCGGCGGGTCCAGCGATACGGATGTGAAGGAATTGGCGGTGAAGCCGATGGGCCTGCCCGCCGCATCGTTTGCCGTCACCACCGTCACTCCGGTCGCGAACGCACCGAACGCGTCGCGCAAGGCTCTTGGATCGAAAACCTCCGCATTCATACCGGTTCCTCCCTGCATGTCAGCCATTCCGCCATCAGCGCATTGACGGTTTCCGGCGCCGTCAGATTGACCATGTGCCTGTGGCCATCGACGATCCGGGCCCAGCCGTTCGGCGCAAGGGACGCCATCCGCTCGGCCATTTCCGGCGTCGAGTTCGGGTCGCCCGAGCCCGTGAGAAAAAGAGCCGGGCACGTGACGGAGGGCCAGCAATCGGCATAGGTCTCGTCGCCGCCGGCAAAGGCCGTATAGGCGACGGCATAACCTTCCGGATCGACCGCCTCCAGCCATGCGCGGGTGAGTTCGCGTGCCCGCTGGCTCTGCGGATCGTCGCCGAACCACCTGAGCAAGGGGCCCTCCTTGTCGACGCCGCTCGTGCGGATTGCCGCTGCGCGCGCCTGAACGGCTGCCTTCGCCGCCGGATCGCGGCGATAGACGCCGTTGAGATAGGCGACGCGCAAGACCCGATCGGCAAAGGTCGCGGCCGCTCCGCCGGAAATCAGGGCGCCCATCGAGTGCCCCGCGACATTCGCACGCGCGATGCCCATGTCGTCGAGAAAGCGGTGGAACCAGGCGACGAAATCCCGCACCGTGCTGCCCGCGGGGAGCTTTTCGCTCGCGCCATGCCCGGGCATGTCCACCGCGACGACGCGGTGGCTTTTCGCAAAGGCCTCGATCTGCGGCGCCCAGGCCTCGAGACGCATGCCGACGCCATGAACGAGGACCAAGGTCTCGCCTTCGCCTGCTTCGAAATAGGCGGCGCCCCGCGCCGTTGTCCTGCGCGGGAACGACGTGCCACTTCCCCCGGCAGCGCTCGATGTGGCCGGCTGCATCGCAGTCTCCACGCTCAGACGCCGGCCGGATTGGCGACGTCCTGGCCGAGGTCCCTCAGATCCTGGTAGCGATCGCCGATGCGATGGTGTGGACGCCCGCCGATCGAGGCGCCGAGGGCGACGACGATTTCGTCTGCCGCCGGCGCGTCGGGGATCGCGGTCTGGATCGTCAGGTAGTGCGAACGGCGGCCCTCGTCGTTCTTGTCCATCAGCGGGATCATCACCGGGGCGTTGGCGGGGCCGCGCGTATTGCAGAAGGCAAGATACGACTTGGCGCCGACCGCCTGGCGATAGTGATTGCCGAAGCGCAGCGTGTGGATGAGTGCCGAGGCATGCTCGATCTCGCCGTCAAGCCCGACGACGGCGGCCTTGCCATAGGCCTCGACCGCCTCGCCGGAACCGACGGCATCGATGATCATTCTCGTCAGGAGCTCCCCGAGCACCGGAGCCGCCGCATGGATCTCCGGCTTGAGGTCTTCGACGAAGCCTCGCCCCGCCCACGGATTTTTCACAACCGCGAGCGCCGCAAACAGCTTCAACGGCTGCGGAGCGGCTTTGCCTCCCTCGATCATGGTCGTTTCGATCTGGAGCAGCGTTTTGCGGATCTGAATGGGCATGGAGCATCCTTCCTGCGATCTATTAGGTCTTATGGTATGCCATAATATCAGAGTGTCAAGGCTCCCCGGTCGAGCCCGGCCGGGGCGTCGACAAGCGTGTGTTTCCATTGGACAAAAATTGCCGGATGGGCGGCGCGGGCCGCGAGGATGGCTCCGCTGGCCGTGCATTAACTCAGGCGGTGATTAGCTGGGTTGGGTCTTAAACCGCGTCGGTCGCCGACGGCCGCCGCCAGGCGTTCAGCCGTGAACGCGCGTCGGTTCGCTCACGACGGCGTCACACGGCATGGGCGGGTCCGCTGTGCGGAAGAGGTTTCAGTCCAAGAGCTTGGGTTGTCGGGATTCCCGTGACAAGCACAGGAAGCATCGCCGTACCACGACCGCCGAGGTGGGCATGGCAGGATACTCCAACGATCTCATCCTCCCGCCTGCTGGGCGGCGAGAAGCGTCTCGGCGATGGCGGCGGCGCGGGCGACATGGTCAAGGGCGGCCCTGCACGCCGCTTCGCCATCACCTTTTCTGATTGCCTCGACGATCAATTCCATCTGGGCCGGTCCTTCGACGTCGCGATTCTTCGTCTTGATGGTCATGGAGCGCAGGTGGTTGATCCGGACGGTCAGAAGGTTGACGACGCCCCAGGCGACGTGGCGGCCGACGCTGGTGAACAATGTCTGATAGAAGGCGGAGGTCTGGTTGAGGACGCCCGGCATGTCCCTCGCGGCATAACATTCGCGTATACCCCTCAGCGACTTATCGAGCGCTGCGACGATGGCCGGATCGCGTCGCTCCGCACACAGCCGTGCAGCCATTCCTTCGAGCGCACCGCGGATTTCATAGATCTGCTTTGCCTCCTCCAGGTCCAATCGCGCGACGATCGGCCCCTTGTTCGGCAGGCTCGCGACGAGCCCCTCGGATTCGAGATGCCGCAGCACTTCGCGGACGATCGTCCGGCTCACTCCCAATTGCGCGCAGAGATCACGTTCCACCAGGCGTTCGCCTGGTTTGAAATAGCCGTCTACAATGGCATCTCGAACCTTCTCGAGCGCGAGTTCCCTCAGCGTCTTGGCTGGACGCTCAACGCGTATGGCAGTCTCCCGCAAATCAGCGTTCATATCATCTCACCTCGATAACGGTTCGCAGCAAATGCAAGGCTCCGCACTCATATTACGGTGTGCCATAATACTCGTATGCCTGAAATCTTCAATCTCCGGATCGATACCGAGCGGGTCGGAGGCCCTGATTGGCCGCAACCGGCCGCGAATCGGCTCGGGCGCCTGTCGCCCAGTCGGGCGACATCTCGCGTCTGCGCGCCAAAAAGCGTATAAGTTTCCGGATGACACATCCCGGAGCGCCGAACAGCCCGGAGCGTTTCTGAGAACCTTCACGCCTGGGCCTCCGGGAATGGTCCTGGAGCAGAGCCATGGAACAGACCTACGCGCGTAAACTGGCAGATGAATATCTGCGTCTTGGCGGCCACCGTCGCGTGGTCATCGACGATAACCACACCTCCATCAGGAACTGGGAGCCGGAACCGGCCGAGGCCGAGGCGTTCTGGAGGGCGTATGTTGAAACGCTGACGCCGGAACGGCAGCGCGAAGTTCAGCTCTTCCTGCCGACCATCAATCGCGCGTGACGATCCGCAACGCCGCACCAGGCCGATGTAAGCTTTGAACCGGTACGACCTCCTATAATGGCCGCGCTGTTTTCACGCCGCGTCGGCGAATGCGGTGGATGACCGAGTTTGATTTCAAATAGGAGTTTACAAAAGTAATATAATATGATTTTTTTCCCTCAGCTGCACGGAGAGCAGCTTTCTTTGGGAGGAACTCATGAAATTCGTGAAAGCACTTGCGAGTGCAACGATCCTTGCTGCCTGCACCTTCGGCACCGCATCGGCGGCCGATCTCGTCGTCGGCTTTTCTCAGATCGGCTCGGAGTCCGGCTGGCGCGCGGCCGAAACGACGCTGACGAAGCAGCAAGCCGAACAGCGCGGCATCGACCTGAAATTCGCCGATGCCCAGCAGAAGCAGGAAAACCAGATCAAGGCGATCCGCTCCTTCATCGCCCAGGGCGTGAACGCCATTCTGCTCGCGCCGGTCGTCGCAACCGGTTGGGACGAGGTGCTGCAAGAGGCCAAGGATGCGGAAATCCCGGTCATCCTGCTCGACCGCACGGTCGACGCCAACAAGGACCTCTACATGACGGCGGTCACCTCCGACCTCGTCCACGAAGGCAGCGTCGCCGGCAAGTGGCTCGTCGACACGGTTGCCGGCAAGCCCTGCAACGTCGTCGAACTCCAGGGCACGACCGGCTCCTCGCCCGCGATCGACCGCAAGAAGGGCTTCGAGCAGGCGCTCTCCGGCCACGACAACCTGAAGATCGTCCGCAGCCAGACCGGCGACTTCACCCGCACGAAGGGCAAGGAAGTCATGGAAAGCTTCCTAAAGGCCGAGGACGGCGGCAAGAACATCTGCGCCCTCTATGCCCACAACGACGACATGGCCGTCGGCGCGATCCAGGCGATCAAGGAAGCCGGCCTGAAGCCGGGCAAGGACATCCTCGTCGTCTCGATCGACGCAGTTCCGGATATCTTCCAGGCCATGGCCGCCGGCGAAGCGAATGCGACCGTCGAGCTCACGCCGAACATGGCCGGCCCCGCCTTCGATGCGCTTGCCGCCTATCTGAAGGACGGCAAGGAGCCGCCGAAGTGGATCCAGACGGAATCGAAGCTCTATACCCAGGCCGACGATCCGATGAAGGTCTATGAGGAAAAGAAGGGCCTCGGCTACTGATCTCCCCTGCGGCTCGCGACTTGCGTCGCGGGCCGTCCCCTGCCCCCGGGCGCCCGTCTCCTGATGCATGTCGCCCAGAAGCGCGGCAGCGGCTTTGGGCCAGCGACACGCATGAAAACGAGAACCCTGAAGCGCGCCGCAGGACTGCGGCCGGGTGCGGCGCGGGTCAGGGAGCGGGTCACACTCCAGAGGCGGTATCCATGCAGACCAGCAGCGAAAACATCCTATCTGCGACCCGGATCGAAAAAGGCTTTCCCGGTACGAAGGCCCTCGACAAGGTCGATTTCCACCTGCGGCGCGGCGAGGTGCACGCGCTCCTCGGAGAAAACGGCGCCGGCAAGTCGACGCTCATCAAATGCCTGACCGGCGCCTACCGGCGCGACGGCGGCAGCATCCTGCTCGACGGCACCGAGGTGGACCCGCGCGATACCTTCGACGCCCAGCGGCTGGGGATCGGCACGGTCTACCAAGAGGTCAACCTGCTGCCGAACCTGACGGTCGCCGAAAACCTCTTCCTCGGACGCCAGCCGCGTCGTTTCGGCATGGTCGATATCCGCGCCATGAACCGCAGGGCGCGCGAGCTGCTTGCGGAATACGAGCTGGATCTCGATGTCACGCGCGATCTCGCCAGCTATTCGGTGGCGATCCAGCAGGTCGTGGCGATCGCCCGCGCCGTCGATCTTTCCGGCAAGGTGCTGATCCTCGACGAGCCGACGGCGAGCCTCGATGCGCACGAGGTCGCGATGCTCTTCCGCATCGTCCGGCGTCTCAAGGCGCGCGGGCTCGGCATCATCTTCATCACCCATTTCCTCGAACAGGTCTACGAGATTTCCGACCGCATCACGGTGCTGAGAAACGGTCAGATCGTCGGGACCCGCGATACCGCCGAGCTCGACCGGCGCGACCTGATCGCGATGATGATCGGCCGGGAACTGGCGGCCGAGATCCAGTCAGCGCACGCCGAACCGGTCCAAGGCCGGCCGCGCTACACGTTCAGGAACTATGGCCGCCGCGGCCGCATCAAGCCCTTCGACCTCGATGTCCGCGCCGGCGAGGTCGTCGGCATGGCCGGACTGCTCGGCTCCGGACGCACGGAAACCGCCGAAATCCTTTTTGGCGCCCATCGCGCCGACAGCGGCACGGCCGAGATCGACGGCCGCAAGGTCGATCTCGCTTCGCCCCGCGCCGCCATTCGCGAGAAATTCGGTTTCTGCCCGGAGGACCGCAAGACTGACGGCATCGTCGGCGACCTCTCGGTGCGCGAGAACATCGTGCTGGCGCTGCAGGCGCGGCGCGGCTGGACGCGGCCGATCTCGCGTGCGGAACAGAACCGGCTGGCGGACCACTACATCCGCGCGCTCGACATCCGCACCGCCGACCGCGAGAAGCCGATCAAGCTGCTTTCCGGCGGCAACCAGCAGAAGGCCATCCTCGCCCGCTGGCTCGCAACCGAGCCGGAACTCCTGATCCTCGACGAGCCGACGCGCGGCATCGACGTCGGCGCCCATGCGGAGATCGTGCGACTGATCGAGAGCCTGCGCGAGAAGGGCATGTCGCTGATCGTCATCTCGTCGGAGATCGAGGAACTGGTCGCTTACAGCACGCGCGTCATCGTCCTTCGCGACCGCGCCCATGTCGCCGAACTCGACGGACAACGAATTTCCGCGGGCCAGATCGTCGAAGCGATCGCCGCGGCCAATGAACGAGGCGCAGCGTGACATCGACCGTCAGGACCTATCTTGCCAGGCTCTTGCCGCAGCTCATCGCTCTGACGATGATTCTTGCAGCGGTTTCAATCGTCTTTCCCGGTTTCCTCAGCCTGGAGATCCAGAACGGCCGCCTCTATGGCAGCCTCATCGACATCCTCAATCGCGGCGCGCCCGTCGTGCTGCTGGCGATCGGCATGACGGTCGTCATCGCCACCAAGGGCATCGACCTTTCCGTCGGTGCCGTCATGGCCATCTGCGGCGCGACCGCCGCCTCGCTCATCACCTCCGGCCATTCGCTCGCCGAGACGCTGCTCGTGACGATTGCCGTCGGCATCCTGTGCGGCATCTGGAACGGGCTGCTGGTCGCGGTCCTCGATATCCAGCCGATCATCGCGACGCTCGTGCTGATGGTCGCCGGGCGCGGCATCGCCCAGCTCATCACCGAGGGCGCGATCCTGACCTTCAACGATCCCGGCCTCAGCTTCATCGGCAGCGGCTCCTTCGCCGGTCTGCCGATGCCGGTCGTGATCTGGCTCGCCTTCGGTATCATCGTCGCCCTCCTCGTCCGCCAGACGGCGCTCGGCATGCTTATCGAAGCGATCGGCGTCAACCGCCAGGCGAGCACTTTGTCGGGCGTGCTGACTCCCGTGCTTCTGATCGCCGCCTATGTGCTTTCGGGCCTCTGTGCCGCGATCGCCGGCGTCATCGCGGCGGCCGACATCAAGGGAGCCGACGCCAACAATGCCGGGCTGTGGCTGGAACTCGACGCGATCCTGGCGGTCGTCGTCGGCGGCACCTCGCTGCTCGGTGGCCGCTTCAGCATTGCCGCGTCGGTTCTCGGCGCGATTATCATCCAGGCGATCAATACCGGCATTCTTCTTTCCGGCTTCCCGCCCGAGTTCAACCTCATCATCAAGGCGGCGATCATCGTCTTCATCCTGGTGCTCCAATCGCCGCGCTTCCACACGGCCTTCGCCTTCCTGAAGATGCCGCGGGCAACCGCCAAACCGACCGAGCGAGAAGCGAAATGAAGCAGAAATATCTTCCGCTTGCGGCGACGATCTTGATCTTCGTCTTGAGCTACGCGCTTTGCGTCGCCCAGTATCCGAACATGCTTTCGACCCGGGTGATCGGAAACCTGCTGACGGACAACGCCTTCCTCGGGATTGCCGCCGTCGGCATGACCTTCGTCATCCTGTCGGGCGGCATCGACCTCTCGGTCGGCGCGGTGATCGCCTTCACCGGCGTGTTCCTTGCCGTCGTGCTGGAGCATGGCGGCATCCATCCGCTCGTCGCCTTCGCGCTGGTGCTCGCCATCACGACCGCCTTCGGGGCACTGATGGGGGCGATCATCCACTATCTGGAAATGCCTGCCTTCATCGTCACGCTTGCCGGCATGTTCCTCGCGCGCGGCATGGCTTTCGTATTGTCGATCGATTCCATCCCGATCAAGCATCCGTTCTACGCCAGCCTGAAGGGGCTTTATTACAAGCTGCCGGGCGGTGGCCGGATCACGCTGATCGGCGGCCTGATGCTCGCCGTCTTTGCCCTCGGTATCCTCATCGCCCATCGCAGCCGCTTCGGAACCAATGTCTACGCCCTTGGCGGCGGCACCGCGACGGCGAAGCTCATGGGCGTGCCGGTCGCCGCCACCACGGTCCGCATCTACGCCCTGTCGGGTCTGCTTGCCGGGCTCTCCGGGATTGTCTTCTCGCTCTATACCTCGGCCGGCTATTCGCTCGCGGCGGTCGGCGTCGAGCTCGATGCGATCACCGCCGTGGTCATCGGCGGCACGCTCTTGACCGGCGGCTCCGGCTTCGTCGCGGGAACGTTCGTCGGCATCCTCATCCAGGGGCTGATCCAGACCTACATCACCTTCGACGGATCGCTCTCGAGCTGGTGGACGAAGATCCTGATAGGCCTCCTGCTCTTTGCCTTCATCCTCCTGCAGAAGGGAATCATCCGGGTGTCGCGCCGCGAGCGGCAACGAGCGTGACGCGGAGGGCTCTGCGAGATGCCGCCGGCAATCTTCGGCCATCGACCGGGCAAGAGAACGAGCCACAAGCTCGTCGTCGATGAGCTCGGCCAGGCGGTCGTCAGCGGCGAGTTCGCCGTCGGCGACACGCTTCCGGGCGATGCCGAGCTTGCGGCGCGCTTCAACGTCTCGCGCACGGTGCTCCGCGAGGCGATGAAGACGCTCGCGGCCAAGGGGCTCGTCGTCGCCCGCGCGAGGATCGGCACACGCGTGCTGCCGCACGCGAATTGGAATCTCTTCGACAGCGACGTTCTCTCATGGCGTTTCAATGCCGGCGTCGACGAGAAATTCCTCAACCAGGTGAGCGAGGTGCGCCTCGCACTCGAACCCTACGCCGCAAGTCTCGCCGCCCGCCGGGCAACGGATGCGGACATCGCCCGGATGATGCGGCTCGCCGTCGCCATGGGCGATGGCGGCCATAGCGCCCAGACGCTGGCGAAAGCCGACCTCGAATTCCATCTGCGCCTGCTCGAAGCCTCGCTCAACCCGTTCATGCGCACGGTCGGAAGCCTTATCGAGGCAGCGCTGGTGGGCGTCTTCCGCCTGACCAGCCCCACGGCCGACGAAGCCGAGATCGACCGCGTCGCAATGGCCCATATCCGTATCGTAGAGGAGATCGGCCGCCGCAACGAGGATGGTGCGCGCGAGGCGATGGAACATGTGATCCGGGTGGGGCAGGAACGGCTGATCCAGAACCTCAGGGCGCAGGAGATCGCGCGGTAACGGGGGCAGGATACTTCAACTGTTTCGAGGATTAGGGCGTGGGATTGGCCCCTCATCCGGCCTGCCGGCTACCCTCGCCCCGCGAGCGGGGCGAAGGAGACTCGCGGCAACGTTCCGGCGCCAACTCCAGCGCTCGCGGAGGGGGACGGGGACGCAGGCGGCGCCGCGGGTCCCCTTCTCCCCGTCAGGACGGGGAGAAGGTCGCGGCAGCGGGATGAGCGGCGGCCCGGGGCGCAAAACGCATCACGCCGGCTGCCCTCGCGACCTCGAGCCGCTTGCCCGTGTCGGCGTCGAAGAGATGGAGCTGCGTCGGCTCGATCGCGAGCCCGACGCGTTCGCCGCTTGCAATGTCCGGACGCCCGGTTTCGACGACCGTCAGTTCCGGTCGCGTCGCCGAGGTGACGTAGGTGGCGGAGCCGGTCGACTCGACGAAGCCGACGGGGACATCGAAGGCACCCTCTCCGCTCGCGACGATGCGGATGTGTTCCGGGCGGATGCCGACGGTCACCGCGACGCCGGCGGCGAGTGGCGCGGCAAGGGCGAGCCGCGCCCGCGTCGCCCCGAGGTCGAGAACCGCATGCATGCCGTCCTCGCCGACGATCGCCGGGATGAAGTTCATGGCCGGCGAGCCGATAAAGCCCGCGACGAAGCGGTTGGCCGGCCGGTCGTAGAGGTCGAGCGGGCGGCCCTGCTGCTCGATGACGCCGTCGCGCATGACGACGACGTGATCGGCCATGGTCATCGCCTCGATCTGATCGTGCGTGACGTAGACCGAGGTCGCGTGCAGCCGGTCGTGCAGCGCCCGGATCTCCTTGCGCATGTGCACGCGCAGCGCCGCATCGAGGTTCGACAGCGGCTCGTCGAAGAGGAACGCCTTCGGGTGGCGGATGATGGCGCGGCTCATCGCCACGCGCTGGCGCTGGCCGCCGGAGAGTTCGCGCGGATAGCGCTTCATGAGGTGCGTGAGACCGGTGGTCGCCGCCACGTCCGCCGCCGCCTTCAGGGCCTCGGCCTTCTTCACGCCACGGATGCGCAGGCTGTAGGTCAGGTTCTCCTCGACCGTCATGTGCGGATAGAGCGCGTAGGACTGGAACACCATGGCGACGTCGCGCTTGCGCGGCGGGACGTTGTTCATCAGCGCGCCGGCGATCTTCATCTCGCCCGTCGAGATCTTCTCGAGCCCGGCAAGCGACCTGAGCAGCGTGGACTTGCCGCAGCCGGAAGGCCCGACGAGCGCGACGAAGGTCCCCTCCTCTATCGCGAGGTTGATGTCCTTCAAGGCATGAAAGGCACCGTAGAACTTGTTGACGCCGTTGAGCTCGATCTGAAGGGTCATTTGAGGGCTCCCGAGGTGAGGCCGGAAACGATGCGGCGCTGCAAGAGGATGAAGACGGCGAGAACGGGCGTCACATAGATCGTGGCATAGGCCATGATGTTGTTCCATTCATTGGTGTTCGGCCCCATGAAGGAGTTGAGCCCGACGCTTGCCGGCTGCAGTTCGACGGCCTGGATCATCGACTTCGAATAGACGAACTCGCCGAAGGCCTGCATGAAGATCAGGATCGCGCTCACGAGAATGCCGTTCCTGGCCAGCGGCAGCACGATGTTGAAGAAGGCGCCGAAGCGCGAATTGCCGTCGACGAGCGCGGCCTCTTCGAGCTCCATCGGCACGCTCATGAAGGTCGCCCTGACAAGGACGACGAAGAAGGGCATGCTTTTCGCGGCGATCGCCAGGATGACCGCAAGCCGCGGTGTGTCGAGCAGGCCGAACTGCGAGAAGCCGACGAAGATCGGCGTCACCATCAGCGACGCCGGCAGCACCTGCAGCATCAGGATCAGGAACAGCCCGATATCGACCCAGACGCTGCGATAACGGGCGAGGACATAGGCGCAGCCGACGCCGAGCACCGCGATGAGTGAAACGGCACCGAGCGCGATCACCAGCGAGTTCCAGAGGTAGCGCCCCATGTTCCGGCTTTCCCAGACATGGGCGTAGATGCTCCATTGCGGCTCGCTGGGCAGGAATTTCGGCGGCGTCGCGAACATCGCCGAGCCGGTCTTCAGCGCGGTGATGTACATCCAGTAGAGCGGAAAGAGATAGATCGCCGCCAGCACCAGCGCGACGGCGAGCATCAGGCGGTTGCGCATTTGATCGCTCATCCCCGGACCTCATGGCGTGTGGAGCGCACATAGACGACGGAAGCGAGCATCACGAAGACGATCATGATCACCGAGATCGTCGCCCCCTTGGCGAAGTCGTATTGCCGGAACGAAAGGTCCCAGGCCCAATATTGCGTCACGTTGGACGAGTTGTTCGGCCCGCCGGAGGTGATCCCGGCGAAAAGGTCGAACTGCTGCAGCGTGAATATCAAGCCGAGCGCGATAATCGCGCCGATCGTCGAGCGCATCATCGGCAGGGTGATCGTGAAGAAGCGCTGCAGGGCATTGGCGCCGTCAAGCTCGGCCGCCTCATAAAGATCCTTCGGTATCCCCGACAGCCCCACCGAAAGCAGGATCATGTTGAAGGATGTGCCAAGCCAGATATTGGCGATGATCACCGCCCAGAGCGAATAATGCGGATCGGAGCGCCAGAAGATATTGCCGTCTATGATCCCCGTCTCCCGCAGGAAGAAGTTGAGGACGCCGAAATCGCCCGAGAGAATCCAGTTCCAGATCGCGCCGACGACGAGGCCGGGCATGACCCAGGAGACGAGAAAAAGCCCGCGAAGCCAGGATGCGCCCGGAAAGTTCATCGAGAAGAACAGGGCAAGACCGAAGCCAATGAGGAACTGGCCGGCGATCGAGGCGCTGACGAAGAGCGCGGTGTTGAGGAGAATGGGCCGGGTTTCGGGCTGCGAGAACAGGTCGACATAGTTCTTGAAGCCGACGAAGGGGCGCGCGAAGGTTCCGAGGCTGAACATGTCGACCTCCTGGAAGCTCATCACGACGTTGTAGACGAGCGGCAGTCCGGAAAGGACGAGCAGGAAGGCGAGCGGCAACAGGACGAGGCCGATATCGAAGCCCTTCCCGTCCGTCACACTGGCTAGAATTCTCTTCATTGGCTATCCCCCTTCCCGCAGGCGATCCCGGCCGGAGCCGGAGATCGCCTTTCTCGGGAGGAAACGAGGACGGATACCGGGCGTGGGCTCCGCCGGTGAACGATCAGCCCAGGACCGCCTTGATCTTCTCGGCCGCCTGGTCGAGCGCCTCCTTGGAGCTCATCTGGCCGGTCAAGGCAGCCTGGATCGCGTCCTGGATCGCCTTGGAGATCTTCGGCCATTCCGGGTGCGGGCCGCGCGGCTTGGCATATTTCAACTGCTCCAGGAAAACCTTGAGCGCCGCATCCTTCAAGGGCTCGCCGGTCGCCGGGATGGATATGTCGGAACGCGCCGGCAACTGACCGAAATCCTTGAACATCCTGTCGTCCTGCGAGACGAAATACTCGAGAACCTTGAAAGCCTCCTGCGGATGCTCGGTGCTGGAAAAGATCGCCCAGTTAAAATCGCCCATGGCCGAGGAACGCTCGGCGCCGAGCGCCGGCACCGGCAGCAGCGCGACACCCCAGTCGAACTTCGCCTCCTTGATCATGCGATCGAGTTCCCATGGACCGGAAATCGCCATGGCTGCATTGCCGGAATTGAACGTGCCGGTCGAATCCCACTGGCCGCGCGTCAGCGTGTCGGGCGACGCGAGCTTCTCGTCCAGGATCGTCTTCCAGAGGTCGAGCGCCTTCACCGCGCCCTCGGAATTGATCTTGTCGTAACCGCCGCCCGCCATCTGCGCCCAGGGCAGGAACTGGAACGTCCCCTCCTCGTTCGCCTTGGCGGAGAAGGCAAGGCCGTACACGTTTGCGGCCGGGTCCGTCAGCTTGCGCGCGGCCTCGACGAGTTCGTCCCAGGTCTGCGGCGGCTTGTCCGGGTCGAGGCCCTTCGCCTTGAACATATCCTTGTTGTAGAAGAGGGCGATGGTGTTGGTCGCCTTGGGGATGCCGTAATATTTCCCGTCCCACGTCACCGAAGCGAGCGGCCCGGGAAAATAGTTCTCGGTCTTCACCACCGAGGATTTCGCGATCATGTCGGTGAGGTCGAGAAAGGCGCCGCGCGAAGAAAAGAGCGCGTGCTCGGGATTGTCGACGGCGATGATGTCCGGCGCCTGTCCGGTCGAGTAGGCGCGCATCGCCTCGCTGACGACGTCGTCGAACTGGATCTGCCGATATTCGACTTTAATTCCCGTATTGAGCTTGTTGAAATCATTGATCAGGTTCGGCGCCGGCTGAATGTCGCGGTCAAGCGACCAGACGCTGATCGTCACGTCCTCGGCGCTTGCCGACAGGGCCGATAACGAGACACTGGCAAGGGCGAACACGCCCAGCATTGCATATCTGCGGATACCCATAGACTCCTCCTCTTGGTTATCCCGCAGCCGGCGCCCTCCACGCCGGCCATCAGGCATGTGTCAGGCCGCGATGAAATCGCCGCCGCGGCATCGTTTCAGGTAATTCAAGGCGTGCACCTGGCCGGTCATTTCCAGCGCGTCGCGGTAGACCGGGTCGTGCCAGCCCTCGATGTCGATCGACCCGGACCAGCCGGCGAGCCGGAGTTCGGAGATGATGTCGGTCCAGTTGCTGTCGCCGAAGCCGGGGGTGCGCATGAAGACGAATTGCTCCTTGCCGAAGATGCCATGCTCGCGGATGACGTCCCAGCGGATGGTCGCGTCCTTGCCGTGCACATGGAAAATCTTTTGGGCCCATTTGCGGATCTGCGGCAACGGATCGATAAGGTAGACCATCTGGTGGCAGGGCTCCCATTCGAGGCCGAGATGGTCGTCCGGCGTCTCGTTGAAGATCAGCTCCCAGGCATCCGGATTGTGCGCGATGTTCCAGTCGCCGGTTGCCCAATTGCCGTCCATGGCGCAGTTCTCAAAGGCGATCTTCACGCCCTTGTCGGCGGCGCGTGCGGCAAGCTCGCGCCAGACCTTGCGGTATCGCGGCAGGCTGTCGGTGAGCGGCCGCCCGCGGACACGACCGGTGAAACCCGCGACGCAGGTCGCGCCGAAATGGTGGGCGTTGTCGATGCAGGCTTGCCAGCCTTCGAGCGTCTCGAGATCGATCTGGGTTTCCTCGAGCGGATTGCCGAACATGCCGATGGTCGAGATGGTGATGTCGCGGTCGCCGATCGCCTCAAGGCAGCGTTTGCCGAGCTCGGCGAGGTCCTGGCCGTTGGTGGTCTGCCAGAAGAACGGCTCGAAGCTCTCGAAGCCGAGGTCGGCGATCTCGCCGATGCGCTTTGCGGCTTCGCCCTTGGTGGCGCTGACCATGGTGCCGATGCGGATGGACTTGGCTGGATTGCTCACCGGATACCTCTTCAGATTGTCACGCGCTGCCGGGTGCGGGCGCTCTCGATCGCCGCAAACACCATGGCAAGGCTGTTGATGTTGTCGTCGCCCGCCGTTTCCGGCTTCGTTCCGCTGCGGATCGCCGCGACGAAATCGGCGATCACGCTGGCGTGGCCATGCGTCTGACGCGGATCGGCGGGCCCCGGAATCTCGATCGGCGCAAGCTCGCGCAGGAACCCCTCGCTGCCGACGACCGCATTGGCCTGGAGATCGTCGGCGCCGTCCCAGGTAAGCGTGCCCCTGGTGCCGATGATCCGCCACGCGCTTTCCCAGCTCGTATTGGCGCCCTCGGCGCACCAGGAGCCGCGATAAGTGAAGGTCACGCCGTCCGACAGTTCGAAGATCGCCGTCGCGGCCGCCCCGTGCGCGTACCAGGAGCCGCGCGGGTTTTCTTCGTGGCAGTAGGCGGCGAGCGGCGTCTTGCCGGCAATGAAGCGGGCGGCGTCGAAGGTGTGGATCGCCATGTCGAGAAGCAGCACATGCTCCATCTCCTCGCGAAAGCCGCCGAAATGCGCGCCGATGAAGAAATCGCAATGAAGTGCCGTCACCTCGCCGAGCGCCCCGCTTTCGACGAGGCGGCGGATGCGGCGGACGCCCGTGATGAAGCGGCGGTTCTGGACGACCGCATGAAGCCTGCCCGCCTCCTCCGCGAGCCGGATCAATTCGTGCCCGGCTTCGAGCGACGCGGCCATCGGCTTCTCGCTGAGAACGTGGCAGCCGTGCCGGAGCGCCGTGGCGACCACATCGCGACGGGCGGCGGGAACGACGATGTCGAAGAGAATGTCCGGCTTCGTTTCGCCGAGCACCGCATCGAGATCCGAACCGATGACGGCACCCTGAACGTCAAACTCTGCGGCAAGCGCGCGAGCGGCATCGGGGTTCACGTCGACAAGCCCGACGATGCGGATTGCGGACCGGAGCTCGGGGTCTGCGGCAATCGCCTTGACCCAGCCTTTGGCCATAGCTCCGCACCCGCACAGAACTGCGCGCAAAATCACTGTTCTCCTCCCACAAACCTACGATTTCGCCTTGTTACGGCTACCGTAAACGTTTACGGTACTATGCGGCCTTTCTGAAACATGTCAATAGGGATTCGGAGGAGTCGGCGGATTGTGAAGGAGGAAGCGCTCCGCATGAAGGGAATTCGGCGCCTGGCGCAGCATCTCGACATCTCAATCGGAACGGTCTCGCGGGCGCTGAACGGCCGCCCCGACGTCAATGAGGAGACGCGCAGGCGCGTGCTGGAGGCGGCCACGGAGCTCGGCTACGTGCCCAACCAGTCGGGCCGCAGCCTGCGGCAGGGCACCACCAACATCATCGGCTTCATGATGCAGACGGGGACGGAGATCACCGGCCAGGGCGACACCTTCTTCATGAGCGTCTTCGACGGCGTGCAGGCGGTTTTCTCCAGGCACCAGCTCGACCTGGTTGCCCTGCTCTGCTCCTCCGAGGAGGATCCGAGCGACTATCTGAGGCGCGTCGTGGCGCGCGGCTTCGCCGACGGTCTCATCCTCTCGGCGACGCAGCGGCACGATCCCCGCATCGAGTTCCTGGCCGAGCGCAACATTCCCTTCGTAACCCTCGGACGAAGCCTGACGGACGCGGGCCGGCCATGGCTCGATCTCGATTTCGAGGGGATGGCCCAGGCCGCCATCGACCGGCTTGTCGCCCGCGGGCATCGCCGCATCGCCGTCACGCGCCCGCATGACGACGTCAATCTCGGCTACATCTTCGTCGACCGCTGCCGCGAAGCCCTGGCCGCGCATGGCCTGGCGCTGGACGAGGAGTTGATCTTCCGCTCGACGCCGAACGAGGCCGGCGGGTACCAGATCGCGCGCGACCTGCTGGCGCTCGAAGATCGGCCGACGGCCATCCTGCTCGTCAACGAAACGATCGCGGTCGGCTTCTACCAGGCGCTCTCCGAAGCGGGCGTCCGGCCGGGCCGTGACATCGCGGTGATCGGGCGCTACAGCCCGCAGGCGCATTTCCTCTCGCCGCCGCTCACCTGCTTCCGCCTGAAGCTGCGCGAACTCGGCATCGCGCTTGCCGAGACGCTGCTGTCGACGATGCCGGCCTTCAAGCACCATTATCCGCAGGCCCTGGTGAACGCCGTCTGGCCGATGGAGCTCGTCGAGGGCGAAAGCGACGCGCTTACGCTCGACGCCGCCGGTTGAAGGCCGGCATCGCGCGCTGGATCATTTCCGCAATCCGCATGTTTGTAGGTTAGCCGCGGCTTCCTTAAATCGGCTCCGATTCAAGGACACAGTCATGCGGCATTCAACGGCCGGCCGCCTCGCGCGCCGATGAGAGGTGCTGGCCGCCCGCAGACACTTTCGGCTGCAGTCCCGGACAGACTTGGCGGCTGCTCCTGCAAGGAGATTGCAATGCGCCTTTTTTTCCTTTTTTTCGCGGGGCTCTCGACCACCGCCTTCGCCCATGACGCTCCGAGCGGATGGCAATATCCGACTGCCTGTTGCTCGAACCTGGATTGCCGCCAGGTTGCCGGGACGGCAATCAGCGAGCGCCCGCAGGGCTACATTGTCAACGCCACCGGCGAGGTGCTCCCCTATGCCGACAGCCGCGTCCGCATTTCGCCGGACGGCGCGTATCATTGGTGCTCGGCTGCGGGCAAGGCTTACGGGAAAACAATCTGTCTCTTCGTGCCGCCCCGGGCCTACTGAGGGTCGCCCGCCAGCCGACAAGCGGTTCGACGCTCAGAAATAGATCGTCATGACGATATCCTGATCGAAATCGCCGAAGCCCTTGCCGAAGATGTTGAGCCCGCCGGGGTTCTCAGCCTTCTCGTCGATGCCGATGCGGAAGCGGATGGAATGATGGTCCGGAATGCCGAGCGAGGTTATCGTCTGGGTCGACACCATCGCGCCGTCGATCCAGGTGCCCCGTTCGTCGATGCTCCAGGTCTTGAGCTTGCCGTATTGCGACCCGCTGAGTTTCCACCAGGATGGGGAATACATGCCCCGGCGATCGCCGAAGTCGCCGGGGGAGGTCCAGTAGCCGGCCTTGATGCCGTTGATCCAGATGGAAATGTCGGAAGGCCAGTTGGCGTTCGTCGCCGGCGTTTCGGAGCTGAGTTCCGCGGAGAACTCGATCTTGCGGATCGGCCGGCCGCTGACCTTGGCATTGTTCGGGAACTTGTATTCGACATAGCCGCGCGTGAACCAGAGGAGCGCCGCCTGCATGCGCTGCGGGTCGAGGAAGACCTCCTGGACGTCCAGCATGCCGATGACGTTGTTGACCGAGCATAGTCCGCACGGCGCCTCCACCTCGAACTCGGTGAAGAGGCCGATCGGCATGCTGACGCTCACGACGTCGTTCGAAAGGTTGGTGCGGTCATCGAAGCGGATCAGGATCTCGCCGTAGATGCTGGAACAGATCTTCTGATTGCCCTTGGACGCCTTCATCGTATGCGTCTGGATGAGGCCGGCCTTTTCGAGCGACTTCAGGTTCGTCGCGGTCGTCGACTGCGGCAGCCCCATATGGGCGGCAATCTCGTTGACGTTCAGCGGTCCCTTGAGGCGCAGGAGATTGAGGATTTCGATCCGCGTGGCGGAGCCCAATGCCTGCACGACCTCGACATCCTTGATCGGGTCCACCGTAAGAAGCTTCGTCTCCATGCTCTGGTACTGACACTCCGGCTAGAGCATTTTGCGGTCAGGTGAAATCACCGGACGTCGCATAAATGCGGCAAAAACAAACAGAAGAGCGGTGGCGCGAACGCGTGTGAGCGCATTCCGCTCTGAAGCATCGGCTTATCTGCGCTGATACCACGCGCGCCCGCCATTTGTCGCATTGTTTCAAGGTCGCGCCCGGCCCACGGCTTGGGAGAGTTCGCCGTGGGCCGGGCAAGGATGGCGCGCGGGCTCATCCTTTGATCCCCGATGACAGCATCAGCGCCTGCGTCACCCGCTTCTGGAAGAGCAGGTAGGCCAGCGCCACCGGCATCGCCGCGAGAATGGCGACCGCCATGTCGCGGGCGTATTTGACGCCGAAGGCGTCGTCGACCTGCGTGATGCCCACGGTGACCGTCATCATGTCTTCCGAATTCGTCACCAGGAAGGGCCAGAGAAACGCGTTCCAGGCCATGATGTAGGTGATGATCGCGAGCGCGGTGGTGATCCCCCAATTGAGCGGCAGATAGAGCCGGAACAGGATCTGGAAATCGCCGCAACCATCGAGCTTCGCCGCCTCGCGCAGCTCATTCGGCACCGAGTCGAAGAACTGCTTGTAGACGATCACCACCACCGGAACGATGAGCTGCGGCAGGATGATGCCGCCCCAGGTGTTGATCAGTCCGAAGCGGTACATCAGCACGAACTGCGAAACGACGAGCGCCTGGGACGGAACCATGAAGCTCGCGAGAATGATGCCGTAAAGCAGCCTTCGGCCCGGAAAGACGATCTGCGACAGCGCATAGGCGCACATCACGCTGATCAGGATGACGACCACGGTGACGGTGATCGAGGTAACCAGCGAGTTCACATACCAGGCGGAAAGGTTGGTCTCGAACAGGGCGAAATAATAGGCCGAGAAGTTGAAGACGTCCGGGATGAAGGTCGTTTTGGTGACGACCTCCTGCTCCGGCTTGATCGAGGTCACCACCGCCCAATAGAGGGGAAAGGTCCACATGCAGGCGATGCACAGCGTCAGGACCAGAAGAAGGATGTTGCCGACGGATTTCCGTTGCATCGGTCAGCGCCCCCTTACGCGCAAGAGCTGATATTGCAGCACCGAAACGGTGACGATGATCAGGAACAGGAAGACCGCCACGGCCGAGCCCAGCCCGCCGTGGTTCAGACGGAATGCCTCGCGGTAGACGAGCTGCAAGAGCACATAGGTCGAGTTGAAGGGACCGCCCTCCGTCATCAGGTAGACCTGATCGAAGATCTTGAGCTGAAGGATGAGCTGCAGCGTCAGGACGAGCGCGGTGACCGGCCAGATGAGCGGCCAGGTGATGCGCTGGAAGCATTGCCAGCGCGTGGCGCCGTCGAGCGTTGCCGCCTCGTAATAGTCTGCCGGAATGTTCCGCAGTCCGGCGATGAAGAGCAGAAGATTAAAGCCGTTCGTCCACCAGACGGTCACGAGCGCCACCATCGGCATCGCCCAGATCGGATCGCGGAAGACGCTGATGCGCTTGCCGGTGAAGAGCTCGATGACATATTGGGCGATGCCGAATTGCTGATCGAGCACCCACTCCCAGATCTGCGTCACGACCGAAACAGGCAGGATATAGGGCAGGAAGAACAGGACCAGCACGAGGCTCTGCAGCCAGCCCCTCAACCGCACGACCATCAGCGCCAGGCCGAGGCCGATCAGCGTGTTCGGCACGACGGTGAGCACGACGAAATAGCCGGTGTTCCACGCCGACGTGAAGAAGAGCTTCTGATTGATGAGCTTCAGATAATTGTCGAAGCCGACCCACCGGCCCTCGCCGATCAGCGGCGCGTCGGTGAAGCTCAGGGCGAACATCTTGTAGACCGGATAGGCGAAAACCGTGAGATACGTGATCACGAATGGCGCGATCATCAAAGCCGCGGTCAGCGCCTTGCCTCGTCTGTCGCTCGTCATCACCGTATTACTCCTCCCTCGCCCCATGTCGTCCGGACGGACCGGCCGCTCGGCCGGTCCTTCTTTTCAGTCGCTTACATCTGGCCCTTCAGTTCCTCGCGCATCTGCTCGATCGCCTCCTCGGGGTCGAGCTGGCCGTTCAAGGCCGGGACGATGAAGTTCTGTGTCGCCTCGTAGATCGCTCCGCCGACGCCGGCGAGCGGCGAGACGGGGTGGAAGACGGCGGTATCGGCGAGCTTGACGTAGGTCGCATTCGGCTGCATCGCCTTGAACTCGGCGCTGTCGGTCACCGGCTTGTAGGCGGGAATGTGACCGGCACCCGCCCAGGAGAGGCTGTGCTCGTTCATCCAGGCGATGATCTGAAGCACCGCCTTAAGCTTCTCCGGCGTAATCGGTTTTGCCTCGCTGTTCGGCACGGCAAAGGCGTGAGAGTCGGCCCAGCTTGCCTGCTCGCCCATCAATACGGGAACCTGGATCGCGCCCCATTCGAAGCCGAGATTGCCGTTCTTCTCGAGATCGACCATCGTCGGCACTTCCCAGACGCCGTTGATGTGCATGGCCGCCTTGCCGGAGGTGAAGAGGGCGATCGAGGCCTCATAGGAGATGAGCTGCGGCGAATAGCCGGACGACACCCAATTCGCCATGGTCGTCAGCGCCTTGACGCCGGCGTCTCCGGGCAGGATCTCCTCGCCCTCCATGAACTTGCCGCCCTGTTGGGCAATCAGCGTGTAGAACACGCGCCACATGGAGCCGCCTTCGTCGGTATGGAGCGAAAGCGGGTACTGGACCTTGCCCGTCGCCTTGATCTTCTCGAGCGCCGCATTGAAATTGTCGAGTCCGTCAAGGCCCTTGGGCAGCCCGTCATCGCCAAGCAGCCCCGCCTCCTTCAGGATGTTCTTGTTGTAATAGAGGACGATCGAATGAACGTCGAAGGGAACGCCGTAGGCCGTGCCCTCCGACGAGGCCGAGTTCCAGCTCGCCTCGACATAGTTTTCCTTCTTGATGCCGGCGGCGGCGAGTTCTTCCGGCGCCAGCGGGCGCAGCGCCTTCATGCGAACGCCGTCGCCGCCGCTCAGGAAATCCCACCAGGTGATGTCGGTCTGGGCATGGGCGACTGCCGAAGGCAGCACCGCCAGCGCCCCCGCGAGGGCAAGTCTCAGTAGCTTCCTCATGTCTTCCTCCTCCTTGTCATGACGCTCTAAGTCCAACGGCTTCGGGCCGCATCGTTTCCTGTCCGGGCGTCCTCTCCTCGGACGCCAGGCCATGCCTTAATTCTGCTCCGTATCCGATTTGCGGATATCAACGCAGCCGCGCACCCTGCCGGTCAAAGGCGAACACGTCCCCGGACGACAGTGTGAGACGGATCGGCTGCTTCGGCTGCGGCCGTTCCTGGCCGCGGCATTCGAGCGTTATCTCTTCGCCTGAGGCCGTCAGCGCGTGCAGGTAGCCGGTGCCGCCCAGTTCCTCGATGAATTCCGCCGTCGCTCTGAGCGGGATGCCGCCTTCCCGCTCGCCGAGCGCGATGTGCTCCGGCCTGGCGCCGACGAAAATTTCCTCGCCTGCCGCAAGACCGGCCTTTGCCCGGATTGCGAACGGAACCCCCGGGGCGTCGTCGAGCTCGACCGTGAGCCCGTCGCCGCTACCGGGCACGACGCGCGCTTTTAGGAAATTCATGGCCGGCGAGCCGATGAAGCCCGCGACGAACATGTTGTCCGGGTCGCGATAGAGCGCGAGCGGAGCGCCGATCTGCTGGACCACGCCGCCCTTCAGGACGACGATCTTGTCGGCAAGCGTCATCGCCTCGACCTGGTCGTGGGTGACATAGACCATCGTCGCGCCGATCTGCCGGTGCAGGCGGGCGATTTCCATGCGCATCTTGACCCGGAGCTCGGCGTCGAGATTGGAGAGCGGCTCGTCGAACAGGAAGACGCGCGGCTCGCGCACGATCGCCCGGCCGATCGCCACGCGCTGGCGCTGGCCGCCGGAAAGCTGGCTCGGCTTGTGGTTCAGGTAGTCGGAAAGGCGCAAGACCTCGGCGGCTGCCCGCACCTTCTTTTCGATCTCCGCCTTCGGCCGCCTGGCGATCGAGAGGCTGAAGGCCATGTTGTCGAACACCGAGAGGTGCGGATAGAGGGCGTAGGACTGGAAGACCATCGCGACGCCGCGCTTCGAAGCCTCCCGGCGGGTGACATCCTCGGCATCGATCCGGATCTCGCCGCCGGTCGTGTCCTCGAGCCCGGCGATCATCCGCAGCAGCGTGGACTTGCCGCAGCCCGACGGCCCGACGAAGACGGCGAACTCGCCCTGCTCGATTTCGATGTCGACGTCGTTGATCACCTTCACGACGCCGAACGACTTGCTGACGCCGGTCAACTTGATTCCGGACATTGGACCTCCCGATCGTGGCGTGAAATCCGGGGGCGATCCTCCATCGCCCCGGAACGGACAGGCTCAGGCCGAAGCCACGGACAAGAGGACGAAATGGTAGGATTTCGGCGGCAGCGAGCCGACGAGCGCGCCCGCGTCGTCGACGGCGAGCTCCCTGCCCGCCTTCGGCACGATCCGGTTTTGATCCTCGACCGAGTTGCGCGCCTTCAGGTCGTCGCCCGCGAGCATGCGGTGTTCAACGATCTTCGCCCCCTTGAAGCCCTGGAGGTCGATCGTGACGCCGAGCGGCTCGTCGAGGCTGCGGTTGATGGCGAAGACCGCGATCGACCTGCCGTCGTCGCTGAGCACCGCCGAGAGATCGAGATAGGGAACGTCCTGGGCGACGTCGCAATCATAGGTCGGACCCGCCTGCGCCACGGCGAGCGCCGTGCCGCGCCCGTATTTCGAGGCATATTGCAGCGGATAATAGATCGATTGGCGCCAGGCGGGCCCGCCGGCCTTGGTGAGGATCGGCGCGATGACGTTGACGAGCTGCGCCATGCAGGCGATCTTGATCCGGTCGGACCGGCGCATGAAGACGTTGAGCAGCGAGCCGACGAAGATCGCGTCCTCGAGATTGTAAAGCTCTTCGAGCAGCGGCGGCGCTTCCGGCCAGTCCCAGCTGGTGATGCGCTCGCCGTCCTCCTTGCGATCGTGATACCAGACGTTCCACTCGTCGAAGCAGATCTTCACGTCGCGCCTGGAGCGCTTCTTCGCCTTGATATAGTCGATGACGCCGCCGATCGTGACGATGTAGCGGTCGAGATCGATCGCCTTGGCGTAGTAGTTGAGCGTATCCTGCTCCTCGTTGCCGAAATACTTGTGCAGCGAGATGTAGTCGACGCTGTCGTAGCTGGCGTCGAGAACCGTCGCCTCCCATTCCGGATAGGTCTTCATCTTGTCGTTCGACGAGCCGCAGACCACCGTTTCCAGGGTCTTGTCGAAATATTTGAAGGCCTTGCTCACCTCGTTGGCGAGGTGCCCGTATTCGGCGGCACTCTTGTGCCCGACCTGCCAGGGCCCGTCCATCTCGTTGCCGAGGCACCAGACGCGCACGTTGTGCGGCTCCTTGTAGCCGTGCCTGGCGCGCAGGTCGCTCCAGTAGGTGCCGCCCGGATGGTTGCAGTATTCGAGGAAATTGCGGGCGTCATCGAGACCGCGCGAGCCAAGATTCATCGCCAGCATCATCTCGGTGCCGGCGAGCCTGGCCCAGTCGGAGAATTCGTTGACGCCGATCTGGTTGGTTTCGCGCGTGCGCCATGCAAGATCCAGCCGCACCGGCCGTTCGCTCCGCGGCCCGATCCCGTCCTCCCAGCGATAGGCGGAAACGAAGTTGCCGCCGGGATAACGCACGATCGGCATTTCGAGGTCGCGCACCATGTCGAGCACATCGGTGCGAAAGCCGTTCTCGTCCGCCGTCTCGTGGCCGGGCTCGTAGATGCCGGTATAGACCGCACGACCCATATGCTCCAGGAAAGAACCATAAACCCGCTTGTCGACGGACGAGATCGTGTATTCCCGGTTAAGGGTCGCTTTGGCTCGCATGGGCTTCCTCGTTTGTTGAATTCGATTTTGGGCAAAGCTAAACTGTATGATTTTTTATTTCAACTATTTTGTTTTATATCGAAAAATACGATATATACACTTCACCCACCTCGCTGCAAAGCAGGTGATCGCGCCGCACACGGCAAACGGCGGGGGCGGGATATCCCTCTTTACAGGGGTTAGCGGAACGATCCCCGTCCATGCCGATTAGATGACTGGCCGCCTTGCGATGGATTGACCGGATTGTCTATCCGGTCCGGCGCTGTCATCATGAATGCGCCCTGTCGGCCAGGATGGCGACGACGACCTCCTGCGCAGCCGCGGGGACGGAGTCGCGACGCGACGGGAGCGTATCGCCCATGGGCTGGTCCATCAAACTTGGAACGATTGCCGGCACGGCCATCCGCGTGCATGTGACCTTCGCGCTGCTTCTCGTCTGGATATGGCTGATGCATTACCGGATCGGCGGTACGCCGGCCGCCGTGGAAGGCATCGCCTTCGTCATCGCGGTTTTCGTCTGCGTCGTGCTGCATGAATTCGGCCATATCGCCGCGGCGCGCCGTTTCGGCATCAACACGCCGGACATCACATTGTTGCCGATCGGCGGTGTCGCCCGGCTCGAGCGCATGCCGGAGGAACCCGGCCAGGAGTTCGTCATCGCCATCGCCGGCCCGCTGGTCAACGTCGCGATCGCAGCGGTGCTCATCGCCATGCTCGGCACCACGGTCGGAATGGACCAGATGGCAGACGTCGAAGATCCGCAGGGGGGCTTTCTCGCACGTCTTGCCGGGGTCAACGTCTTCCTCGTGCTGTTCAACATGATCCCGGCCTTCCCGATGGACGGCGGCCGGGTGCTGAGAGCGGCGCTCGCCTCGCGGCTGAGCTGGTCGCGCGCAACGCAGATTGCCGCGATGATCGGCCAGGGGCTTGCTTTCGTCTTCGGCTTCGTCGGCCTGTTCTACAATCCGCTGCTGATCTTCATCGGCATCTTCGTTTATCTGGCGGCGACGGCCGAGGCGCAGAACGCCCAGATCCGGGAAATCTCGGGTAGCGTCCTGATCGCCGATGTCATGATCACCGAGTTCGCAAGCCTCGACCGCTCGGCAACCATCGACGATGCGATCGACACCCTGCTTGCGACGACGCAGCGCGAGTTCCCGGTGGTCGATGCCGCCGGCCGCTTCGAGGGCCTGCTGACGCGCGACGACATGATCCGTACGCTGAAGGAAAGAGGTCCGGCGACGCCGGTGGTCGCCGCAATGCGCCGCGACATACCGACGGTCCATCACCGCAAGCGTCTCGAAGAGAGCCTCAAGCTCATGCAGAGCGCGAATTCGCCGGCGGTCGCCGTGCTCGACGGTGCGGACCGCCTGGTCGGGCTGATGACGCATGAGACCATCGGAGAAATGATGATGGTGCGTGCCGCCGCGGCGGGCGGCTTCCGCTTCGGCCATCTGCGTCAGAGCGGATCGAAGAGCCGCGGCTGATCGCAAGCATGTTGCCCTGAAATCGGGAGGGGTCTGCTGGGTATTGCCACTAGGATGACTCGCCCGGCGCCAGGAGCGCGGCCGAGATCGCCGCGAAGCCGAGCAACTTCGCGGCGGCAACGGCCATGTGGCCGGTCTCCCATCTCAACCGCACCGCCTCGAAGTCCGGCGGGATCGGCCCCGGTCTCCAGGATGCCAGGATCGCGTTTGCCGGCGCGACGAGCGTGAACCAGGCCGCAAGCCCTGCGGCCAAAAGAACGGCGCCCCCCAGGGCGAACCAGAAGGCCGGCCTCTCGCTCGCGAGCAGGTAGGCAAGCAAGGACGCGCTGAGTATGGCGGCCACGTCGACCGGACCGCCGACCTTCGCGAAAAGCGCGAACTGGCCATTGAAGACCGTGGTTTCCCGCCATAGCTCGGGAGACCAGACGACGAGCCTCGGCGGCGCCTCCAGCACGTGGGCATAGGAAGGGCCGAGGCTGAGAGCGGCGAGCAGCAGCGATGCCAGGCTTGTCAGATAGAGGACCATTGCTCGGTCTTTGAACCGATTTTCCATAGCGATGCCTTCAACCACGGTGACCGGCGGTTGTTCCGGAGGAAGATCCGTGAGCATCCGCTACGGTCACGGATGCTCACGGAATCTTGTTGATCGCAGGCTCGCTGCAGCCGTGGTTCTGCCGGTATGATCTTCAAGGAACGGAGGTCCGTCCATGCACGCGACGATGCCAAGGGTCCTGCTGACAGCGCTCCTGCTTCTCATCATTCCCGGCCAAAGCCTTGGCCTCGATTTGCCGCGGTCCGGCCACCCGGTGTTCGACCGCGTCGTCGCCCTCGTGGTCGAGAATTTCCATGATGCTTCCGCGCTCGATCGTTTTGGCGGCGCGGTGCGGCGGGAACTCTCCAAGGCGGACCAGCCGCTGACGGCGAAAAGCGAGGCGCCCGACGTCGATGCGGCGATCGAACGGGTGCTCGCCAGTCTCGAGGCGTCGCATACGGGCCGCTTCAAGCCGGACACGATCGCCTATTACGAACTCGCCGACATCTTCCGCTTTGCCATCCGCAATGATGCCAAGCGGCTGTTTCCGCCGGACGGCGAGGTCCGCTATGACGGCATCGGCATGGTCACGCGGCTCGAAAACGGCCGGCGCTTCGTCAGCGACGTCTATGACGGCCTGGCGGCCGACCGCGCCGGCATCCGGGTCGGCGACGAGGTCCTGTCGGTGGACGGTGCCCCCTATCACGAAATCGGGTCCTTCCGAAACAAGAGCGGCCAGGCGGTGGAGATCAGCCTCAGGCGTCACCGGGACGCGCCCCCCTTCACCGTCACCGCCAAGGTCGATCGAGCGAGGCCGCTCGCTGCATTCGAGCGGGCGATCGAGAACAGCATGACGATCGATGAAAGCGAAGGCCGTCGCGTCGGTTATCTGCGCCTGTGGACGCTTTCCACCCGGGACGGCCTCGATATCGTTGCCCGCGAGCTGGCGGTCGGACGCCTCAAGGATGCCGATGGCGTCATCGTCGACCTGCGGGGCCGCTGGGGCGGCGGTCCGCCAGACGCCGCCGAGCTCTTCGTCGGCGATACGCCGACCTTCCGGCTGGTGCCGCGCAGCGGAAAGGACATCCTCGCCAATGTCCGCTGGCGCCGACCGGTCGTCGCCATCATCGACGAAGGCGCCAGAAGCGGTCTCGAACTCTTCGCCTATGCGCTGAAGGCGAACGGAATTCCGCTCGTCGGAACGCGCACGGCGGGCGCGCTTCTCGCCGGACGCGCCTATCTGCTCCCCGACGACAGTTTGCTCGAGCTTGCCGTCTCGGACGCCATCATCGACGAGGGCGTGCGGCTGGAGGGCCGCGGTGTCGGGCCCGATATCGCCGTTCCGTTCACGCTTCCCTATGCGGACGGCCGCGATCCGCAGCTCGACGCCGCGATGAAGGAGATGCGCCGCATCCTCGCGAAAGGCTGAGACCGCAGGCGTTTTCCTGAATCTTTAGGACCATGTGCGGCCGCAAGTTCACCTTCCGCCTTGCCTCCCTGCCGCCACGTCATTCGCTCTGCCGCACATTGCGGATGCGGTCGAAGAGGACGGCGAAGACGATGGCGCCGCCGATGAAGGTTCCCTGCCAGAAGGCGTTGATGCCGAGAAGCCCGAGGCTGTTGCGGATCACTTCGATGAGCGCCGCGCCGATCAAGGCGCCGGACGCGGTGCCGACGCCGCCCGCCAGGTTGGCGCCGCCGATGACGGCGGCGGCGATGACCTGAAGCTCCATCCCCGCGCCGATATTGGTGGTGACGGCGCCGAGCCAGCCGGTCTGGATGATGCCGGCGATCCCCGCCGAAAGCGCCGAGATCATGTAGACGATGACCTTGATCCGCCTGACCGGCACGCCCGTCAGCGTTGCCGCATGCTCGTTGCCGCCGATCGCGAAGACGTAGCGGCCGAACTTGGTCCAGCGCAGCACGAAGCCGGTGAGCAGGGCGAGGACGATCATGTAGAGCACCGGATTGGCAATGCCGAGGAACCAGGCGCCGCCGCCGAGCGCCAGCAGAGTGTCGTGATCCGGTCCGAACTGGAAGACGACGGTGTTGTTGGAGGCGACCATTGCCAGGCTTCGCGCGATCGACAGCATGCCGAGCGTGATCACGAAGGGCGGGAAGCCGAGATAGGCGATCATCAGGCCGTTGAACGCGCCGATGATCAGCGCGGTCGCGACCGAGGCGGCAATCCCGACCTCGATGCTGTAGCCGGCATTCATCACCACTGCGAGGATCATGCTGCAGAGACAGAGGACCGAGCCGACGGAAAGATCGATGCCGCCGGTGATGATCACCAGCGTCATGCCGAGCGCGATGATCGCAACGAAGGTGAAGTTGCGCGTGATGTTGTAGAGGTTCTTCGGCGTCGCGAAAGAATCGGTGGCAAAGGACAGGAATATGCAGGCGAGAATCACGGCGAGCAGAACCCAGAACGCCTGGCTCCCCAGCATCGACGCCAGCCAGCCCCGCTGCCTCTCTCCGATCGCCCGATCGAGCGTAATTGCCATGGTTGCCCTTCGCTTCCTGTCGCGGGAGGGAGGTGCGTGCGGCTGCCTCGGATCCCGCGTCTCACCCCGTTAAAAGCGTTCACACCTGTTCTATGGCGCCGGTGATCAGCCCGGTCACCTCTTCCGGCGACGTTGCCGCGATCGGCTTGTCGGCGACCTTCCTGCCCCGCCGCATCACGACGACGCGGGTTGCAACGTCGAAGACGTCCGGCATGCGATGGCTGATGAGCACGACGGCGATGCCCCGCTCCCGCAACTCGCGGATCAGATTGAGGACCTCCGCCACCTGCCGCACCGAGATCGCCGCCGTCGGCTCGTCCATCAGCACGATCTTGGCCTCGGAAAGCATGGTGCGGGCGATGGCGACCGCTTGCCGCTGGCCGCCCGACATCTGCTTGACGAGGTCGCGGGCCCGCGTTTCCGACTTCAGCTCCTTGAAGATCTCACCGGCGCGCCGGTACATGGCCTTGTAGTCAAGGATGCGCAGCGGCCCGACGCCGCGCCTGAGCTCCCGCCCGAGAAAGACGTTCGCCGCCGCCGTCAGGTTGTCGCAGAGCGCGAGATCCTGGTAGACGATCTCGATGCCGTGCTGGCGTGCCTCCACCGGACGATGCAGGACGAGTTCGGTGCCCTCGAGGAGCATCTTTCCATGGCTCGGCCGGAAATTGCCGGCAATCATCTTGACCAGCGTCGACTTGCCGGCGCCGTTGTCGCCCATGAGGCCGACGACTTCGCCGGCGTGAAGCGACAGAGAGACGTCGCTTACCGCCTGTATGGCGCCGAAATGCTTGGAAATATTGGCGAGTTCGAGGACC
This sequence comes from Sinorhizobium saheli, assembly GCF_001651875.1. Classification (GTDB taxonomy): domain Bacteria; phylum Pseudomonadota; class Alphaproteobacteria; order Rhizobiales; family Rhizobiaceae; genus Sinorhizobium; species Sinorhizobium saheli. Next base: position 43,963 of record NZ_LNQB01000065.1, on the reverse strand, counting down.
GCCACAGCCATCTAGCCTCCCGAAACCAGAACCCTCGCCGCCGCCGCGATCGCTTTCCCGTTCTCCTCCCCGGGAACGGGTTCGCCCATTTACGCAAAAGCGCGCGATAGCGTCAATCAATTGTCCTACGAATCGGGCCGCACATACGGGCTAATTCATATTGTATGACAAATAGCCGTTGACGTTCGCGCCAAGCAGATATTAGCTAGTGGCAGGAGGAGAGCATGCTGATCCTTGTCACCGGTGCAACGGGCAAGGTCGGGCGGCACTTCATCGCGGGGCTGCTTGACGATCCGCGTTTTTCCAAGGCGCGCATCCGCGCGCTTTGCCATAATCGTTTGTGCGCCGAAACCGACCGGACCGAGGTGATGCGCGGTTCGATCGCCGAACGGGAGGTCGTCGAGCGGGCGCTGTCCGGTGTCACGCATGTCGTGCATCTCGCCACCTGCAAGGAGACCCCCGACAGCGTCGTGGACGTGACGGTCAAGGGCCTGTTCTGGCTGCTTGAAGCATTTCGCGTCAGCACCACCGCGCGGCAGTTCATCCTCATCGGCGGCGACGCCGGGATCGGCCATTTCTACCATCGCCACGCCGGGCCGCTCACCGAGGCGACCCCGCACCGCGCCTATCCCGGATGCTACGCGCTGTCGAAGGTGCTGGAAGAGGTGATACTCACGCAATACGGCATCCAGTACGGACTGAACGGCTGCTGCCTGCGCGCCCCATGGATCATGGAGAAGGACGATTTCAAATACACGCTGTCCTTCGGTAACGACGTGTTCGGCGGGCCGGACTGGAAGACGCTCGTTCCCGAAGCGGATGCGAAGCGCTATGCGAGCGAGGGCACCGTGCCGCTGCTGCGCGACGCCGACGGGCGCCCGCTGAAGCGTAACTTCGTGCATGTCGACGACCTCGTATCCGCGATCCTGGCGGCACTCGACAATCCGCGTGCGTCCGGCGAGCTCTTCAACATCGCGATGGACCAACCGGTCGATTACGGCGAGGTCGCCGCCTACCTCGCCCGCACGCGCGGTCTTGGTTCCGTCGACATACAAAGCCGGTTCCACTCCAACTGGATGGACAACACGAAGGCCAGGTACCTCCTGGAGTGGCGGCCATCCTACGATCTGGAGAAGCTCATCGAATCGGCCTGGCGCTATCGGCGCTCCCCGGATGATCCGCGCATCGTCTGGTATCCGGGTTGAATTGCATGGCGGGCACATGGGTGTCCGTTTTTTCAAGGGAGGAAGGAATGAGGAAGGCACTATTGCTTGCCGTCGCCGCATTGGCACTCAGCGCCGGAACGGCCATGGCCCAGAAGAAGCAGCTCGTCATCGTCGTCAAGGGCCTCGACAACCCGTTCTTCGAAGCGATCAACCAGGGTTGCCAGAAGTGGAACAAGGAGAATCCGGATTCGGAATATGAGTGCTTCTACACCGGCCCCGCGTCGACATCGGACGAGGCCGGCGAGGCGCAGATCGTCCAGGACATGCTCGGAAAGGCAGAGACCGCCGCCATCGCCATCTCGCCCTCCAACGCCAAGCTCATCGCGCAGACGCTCAGAACCGCCAATCCGACGATCCCGGTGATGACGGTCGACGCCGATCTCGCCGCCGAGGATTCGGCGCTTCGCAAGACCTACCTCGGAACCGACAATTATCTGATGGGCTACCGCATCGGCGAATATATCAAGAAGGCCAAGCCGAACGGCGGCAAGATCTGCACGATCGAGGGCAATCCTGGCGCCGACAACATCCTGCGCCGCGCCCAGGGCATGCGCGACGCGCTTACCGGCCAGAAGGATCTGGCGGAGCTCAAGGGTGAAGGCGGCTGGACCGAAGTTGCCGGCTGCCCGGTCTTCACCAATGACGACGGCGCCAAGGGTGTCCAGGCGATGACCGATATCCTTGCCGCCAATCCCGACCTCGATGCGTTCGGCATCATGGGCGGATGGCCGCTCTTCGGGGCGCCGCAGCCCTACCGCGACCTGGTCAAGCCCATGGCCGACAAGCTCGCCAAGAACGAATTCGTCATCGGCGCGGCCGACACGATCGGCGAGGAGGTAGCGATCGCAAAGGAAGGACTGGTAACGGCGCTTGTCGGGCAGCGGCCCTTCGAAATGGGCTACAAGGCGCCTTCGGTGATGCTCGACCTGATCGCCGGCAAGCCCGTCGAGGACCCGGTCTTCACCGGCCTCGACGAATGCACCAAGGACACGGCCGACACCTGCATTCAGAAGTGAGCCGCCGCGCTCCTCGGGTCTTGCCCCTCTCCTCGGGTTCGACCCGAGGACCAGCCCTCTCCCCGCGCGCTGCCGCCTGCGGGGCGAAGGTGGGCGGCAGGCCGGATGAGGAGCGGACGCGGACGGCGCATTTCATGAGCTCATGCTCGAGCTCGGGGGCCGGCAGGCGCCGATCGGCAGAAAAACGCCGCGCGGTCAGACCATCCAGTCGTCGAGCGAATAGGCCTTGATGTAATCGATCTTCATTTCGGACCCGTCGACCAGCCCGTCGGTGGGCGCGCCGGCGATGCCGCCGACCGCGAGGTTGACGAGCATATACATCGGGTCATGCATGTCCGAGGGCGTATCGGCGCGTGCGACCGCGGCATCATCGAAGTACCAGACGATCTCGTCTTCCGTCCAAAGCACGCCGTATTTGTGGAATCCGCTGGTGTCGGCGACTTTCACGGAATTTATGACACTGGTCTGGGAGCCGGTTTCATTGGAATGCACGGTGGCGATAACGGTATTCGGGTCCTGCCCGCGCATTTCCACGACGTCGAGCTCCGGAGGCCAGGAGCCGTCGGCGGGAAGCAGCCAGAAAGCAGGCCAGGCACCCTGATCGTTGGGCATGTCGGCCCGCATTTCGAAATAGCCGTAGGTCTGGGAAAAGGACGAATAGGTCGTCAGCAGCCCGGACGTGTAATCATAGCCGTTGATCTCGGCCTGGATGGCCTCCGACGCCGGCGCGGCGGTGATCGTCAGCACGCCGTCCTTGACCGAAAACGGGTTGGCGGAGGCGGTCGGCTCATAGCTCGGATTGATGTACCATTGCAGTTCGCCATTTCCGGAAAGGCTGCTGCCCTTTTCCGGCGCCCACCAGAATTTGGCGTCCCAAACCCCGCTCGTGCCGCTGCGCAGTTGAAGGGTGTTGAAATCGTCCGAGAAGGTTTGCGTCAGGGCGGTGCGGTCCAGGGTCAACCGGAACTGGCTCGCCTGCAATTCGTCCGCAGTAGTGTTGGCGAAGACGAGACTTTCGCCATCAGCAAGGGAGAGCCTGAGGTTATCGCCCTCCTGGGCGACATTGGCCAAGACCTGCTGGAACGAGGTGAAGCCGTAGCCGTCGAGGCGAACGATGTCATCGAAGTTGAAATCGGTGATCAGGTCGCTTCCGTTGCCTCGCGCAAAGACGAAGGTATCGGACCCGCCCGCCCCGATCAGGACATCGTTGCCGCCGCGACCATCGATCGTCTGACTGCCCGAGCCGCCGGTGATGATGTTGTCGCCGCTGTTGCCGAAGGCATGGCGCCCGTTGCCGGTGACCGTCAGGTTCTCGAAATTCTCCGGCAGGGTATAGCTCATCCAGGTGTTTATGGTGTCGACGCCCTCACCCGGCGCTTCGGAGGCCCGGTTGATCCCCGAATAGAGATAGTAGATGTCGTCGCCCTTGCCGCCGATCATGGTGACGTTGACGGAACTGTCGCCGTACATGGAGTCGTTGCCGGCAGTCCCGTAGAGCGTTGGCCCGGATCCGGTGGCGGAAAACCACGCCTTCGAACTTCCGCTGTAGTAAAGCGGCGTTCCCAAGGCGTTCAGCACAGTTCTGCTCATGAGATTGTCTCCAGTTTGGTAATCGATCTCCCCCACAACCCCGAAGTCAGAAAGCCTTTCACCTGGACAACCTAGCATCGACGATGGGCGGGGGTCTACAGTCGAGCTGTGTCGTTGCTGTGACAGCCCGGCGCCTGATCGATCCTGGCTTGGTGGAAAATGCTGCATAGTTTCAAGGTGTTACAGCCGGACGATGCCGCAATCGGCGGCCGTCGCGTGCAGGACCGGAACAAACGCGCAGCAGTCGCGTTTTCCCGCGTTACGGTGGCTGCGGAGGGAACGATGGGCAGCGCGGAGGCTCGACCCAACAGTTCGACCGAAAAGATCGGTGCAGGAAGAGCGTTGGGGGCGCTTGCGGTGCTCGATGCGCTTCCGGTCGCGGTCTACGCCACAAACGCCGAGGGAATTATCGTCTATTGCAACCGTGCCGCCGCCGAGCTCGCCGGGCGCCAGCCTCAGATCGGGCAGGACCGGTGGTGCGTCTCCTGGCGGCTGCTCTGGCCGGACGGGTCGCCGCTTCCGCACGACGAGTGTCCGATGGCGCGGACCCTCAAGGAAGGCAGACCGATCAGGGGAATGGAAGTGGTCGCGGTGCGGCCGGATGAATCGACCGTCCTGCTTATGCCCCATCCGACGCCGATCTTCGATGAGTCGGGGGCGCTCGCCGGTGGGGTCAACGTCCTCGTCGACTTCAGCGGCCGCCGGAGCGCCGCGCCGACTTCCGATTATCTTGCCGCGGTCGCCGAGGCCTCCGACGACGCGATCGTGGCGAGGCATGCCAACGGCATCATTACGGGCTGGAACCCCGGTGCCGAGCGCCTGTTCGGCTATCCCGCCGATGAGGCCATGGGGCGGTCGATCACCATTCTGACGCCGGCGGGCTATGAGAACGAGGAGCCTGAAATCCGCGAGCGCTCCCGGGGCGGCGAGCGGATCGAGCGCTATGAGACGAAGCGCCGGCGCAAGGACGGTACGCTCATCGACGTCGCGCTCACGGTTTGCCCCGTGCGCGATGCTGAGGGCCAGGTCATCGGCGCCTCCGAGATCATCCGGGACATCACCGAAAGCAAACGGGCCGGGGAGACGCTCGCGACCCGCTTGCGCGAGCAGGCTGCGCTCCACGTGCTCACCGAAAGGCTGCAGCGGGTCACGGACATCGTGGCGATTTACGAGGCGGCGCTTGACGCCATCCAAACCGCATTGAACTGCAGCCGCGCCTCCATATTGCTGTTCGACGCGGCGGCGATGATGCGGTTCGTCGCCTGGCGCGGCCTTTCGGAGCGCTACCGGCAGGCCGTCGACGGGCATTCCCCCTGGACGGCGGATGCGAGGGATCCGGAACCGATCTTCGTCGAAGACATCGCAAGTGCCGAGATTTCCGATGCGCTTCGGCAGGCCATCGTGGCGGAGGGCATCGGTGCGGTCGGCTTCATCCCGCTGGTTGCGGAAGGCAAGCTGATCGGCAAGTTCATGACCTATTACGACGCGCCGCACGGCTTCGCGGACACCGAGATCAGCGTGGCCCTGACCATCGCACGGCAGCTCGGCTTCAGCATCCAGCGCATGCGGACCGAGCAGGCGAAGCGGCAGGCGGAAGAACAGCTGCGTCGCAACGAAGCCAGCGAAAGGGCGCGGGCCGCCGAGTTGGTGGCGATCATGGAGGCGGCGCCGGCCCTGATCTGGATCGCACGAACGCCCGACTGCCGGGTCATCGGCGGCAACCGGTGCTCCTATGAGATGTTGAGGCTGCCGCCCGACAGCAATCTTTCACTCTCCGCTCCGCCCGGCGAACGGCCAGGCAATTTCCGTGTCTTCGTCGCAGGGAGAGAGCTCCCGCCGGAGGAACTGCCCTTGCAGCGTGCCGCGCGCGGCGAGGAGGTGAAGAATTTCGAGGAAGAGATCCGTTTCGACGATGGGACGTCCCGCTATGTCTTCGGCAATGCGACGCCCTTGCGCGATGCCGCCGGCGAAGTGATCGGCGCGGTCGCGGCCTCCGTAGACATCACCGAACGCAAGCAGACGGAGGAAGCGCTGCAGAACAGCGAGCGGCGGCTGCAGATCGCGCTCGGCGCCGGACGGATGGGAGCCTGGGAGTGGAACCTCGACAGCGGCCAGGTGATCTGGTCGCCCGGCCTCGAGGCCCTTCACCACCGCGAGCCCGGAACGTTCGGAGGAACGCTCGCCGATTTCAAGCAAGACGTCCATCCCGAGGATCTTGCCCTTATCGAGCGGGAGCTCGCCAGCGCTATCGAGACCCGCGGAGACTATCATTGCATCTATCGGATCACGACCCCCGATGGGGCGATCCGCTGGATGGAAGCATTCGGACAGTTTTCGCCGCGCAGCGGCTCCAGCATGGGACGCCTGACCGGCGTCTGCATGGACATCACGGAACGCAAGGAGGCCGAGGCGCAGCGCAACATGCTCGTCGCGGAGCTCAGCCATCGCGTGAAGAACACCTTGGCGATCGTGAGCTCGATTTCGAGGCAGACCTATTCGACCAATCCCGACGCCCATGACGCGCACCGGTCCTTCGACGCCCGCATCCGGGCGCTGGCACAGACGCATACGCGCCTGGCAGAGGCAAGCTGGTCCGGGGTCTCGCTGGAAACCGTGCTGTCGGATGAACTGGCGCCCTATCACAACAACACGAAGAACAACGTGGCGCTTGCGGGCCCACCCACGAAGCTGCCGCCCAAGCATGCTCTGACCCTCGGCATGGCGGCGCATGAGCTTGCCACCAATGCGGCAAAGCACGGGGCGTTGTCGGTCAAGAGCGGCAATGTCGAGGTGGGGTGGACGATCGCCGCAGGCGATCGCCTGCAGATCCGCTGGAGCGAGGCGGGCGGACCGCCTGTCCTGGCGCCGACACACAACGGCTTCGGCCGCCTCCTCCTGGAGCGTGTCGTCGCCTCCGACCTCGGGGGCGAAGTTCATCTCGAATTCGCACCGCAAGGGCTGATCTGCACGATTGACGTTCCCTACCCGCTGGAAACGCCCCGATGACGCTAACCGGACGATGCCGGGTTCTCGTCGTTGAAGACGAGTTTCTCGTGGCGCTGCAGATCGAGAACGATCTTGCCGCCGCCGGCTACACGGTGGTCGGGCCGTTCACGAGCCTCAGCGCATCGATTGCAGCCTCCCGTGCGGAGCACTTCGAAATCGCGACCCTCGACCTCAATCTGCGCGGCGAGTTCGTCTATCCCCTCATCGACGAACTCGTCGCACGATGCATACCGATCCTGCTGTTGACGGGCTATGCCGATTCGGACCTGCCGGAACGGTTCCGCGCGCTTCCCCGGCTGGGGAAGCCGTTCGACGGATCGCTACTGGTCAGGAAGATCGCGGAGCTGCTTCCTGCCGAATGACGCCACGGCTCGCGCGTCTGCGAAGCGACACGAAGCGCATGCTTGCGCGGGAAAGCCAGCTGTTACCGGGAATTGGCAGTGGCACGCCGGCGCGAAAAAGCGCCGGCCGCTCTTGTCATTGCATATCGGTGGGCAGAAAATCCGAAAGCGGCACCTGCAGGGCGCCGGCAATGCGTTTCAATTTGGCTGGAGTGAAGTCCCGGCCGCTTTCAATGTCGCTGATTTCGATATTGGCAAGGCCGCAGGTGACGGCAAGGTCCTCGATACTGTAGCCGACGGCCTCCCGCGCGGCCTTGACGCGGGCAGCAATGTCGCCCTGGCTCATGAGAGAGGCTTGGTTATCGCTAATATTGGTGGGTGAAATAGACATAAATGTCTCCTCTCTTGGCATGAAATTCTTGCGAATTTGCTGTTGAGTGCGGGCGACACGCGCCTGATGATGGCGGTAACGTTTTATGTCATTGCTGTAACATGAACAAGCCGAAATTACGCCTGTGCACCGTTACCCGCGCTCGAATGCTTGAGCGGCAACTGCCGGTGGCGCAGAGCCGCGGCATTGCAATCTGCAGACAGGTCCGGCGAATCGTGATCGCGGACCCCCTCGACGCCATCCCGGTCGCGAATCGAGCGGGGCCCACGCGCGGCGGAAGAAACTTCCCTCCGGCTCGAGGCGTTGTGCGGTGAGAACTTGTCCGGTAGCACTTAACATAAGCATCGGTACCGGTTATGCCGCCGCCGATGCGCCAGGGGGAACCGATGACGACGTCCATGGACCACGCGCCCGCACAGGCGAAGAACCTGCGCCAGTTTCTGGTCCTTACCCTTGGATCGATCGGCGTCGTCTACGGCGACATCGGGACGAGCCCGCTCTACGCCTTTCGCGAGGCGCTCCGCCCCTTTGCGGCGGAGGGGGTCGATCGCGCTGAGGTCATCGGCCTCATTTCGCTGATGATCTGGACGCTGACGATGATCGTCACCTGCAAATACGTGCTGTTCCTGCTTCGCGCCGACAACGACGGCGAGGGTGGCACGCTCTCGCTCCTGGCGCTGCTCATGAGACGGGCGCCGCGCTATACGACGGGCATGTTCGTGGCGGGCATACTGGGCGCCGCCCTCTTTATCGGCGATGCCATGATCACGCCGGCGCTGTCGGTGCTTTCTGCCGTCGAGGGATTGCGGCTCGTCACGCCCGGGCTTGACGATTACGTCCTGCCGATCTCGGCCGCGATCATGGTGATGCTGTTTGCCGTGCAGTCCCGCGGCACTGGCGCCGTCTCGAGCTTCTTCGGGCCGATCACGCTCATCTGGTTCGTGGTCATGGGGGCGGCGGGCGTTGCCCATGTCGGCGATGACCTGGCCATTCTCGCGGCCTTCAATCCGGTTCATGCGGTCACCTTTTTATGGAACGCAGGTCTCGTGGGATTCATCGTGCTCGGCGCCGTCTTCCTTACCGTGACCGGCGCCGAAGCGCTCTATGCCGATCTCGGCCACTTTGGGCGCCAACCGATCCAGGCAGCCTGGTTCGCCGTCGTGTTTCCAGCGCTCGCCCTGAACTATCTCGGACAGGGCGCGATGGTGCTGTCGCATCCGGAAGCCATGTCCGATCCATTTTTCCTGATGTTCCCGAAGTGGGCTCTCCTGCCGGTGGTGATTCTCGCCACCGCCGCAACGATAATCGCCAGCCAGTCGGTGATCACGGGAGCGTTTTCGCTGGTGCGGCAGGCGATCCATCTCGGCTTCCTGCCGAGATTCGAGATCTGCTACACGTCGGAGACGCAGACGGGCCAGATCTACCTGCCCCTGGTCAACAGTGCGCTGCTGATCGGGGTGCTCGTCCTCATGTTCGTGTTCGGCAGTTCCGAATCTCTTGCCCCGGCCTACGGCATATCGATCACCGGCGCGATGATCATCGACACGATCCTCGCCTTTGCGTTCGTCCGCTATTTGTGGAGCTGGTCCTTGCCGGCCGCGACCGCGTTCCTGCTTCCCCTGTTCCTGCTCGAACTGGTCTTTCTCGGCGCCAACCTGTTCAAGGTCCACCACGGCGGCTACGTGCCCATCCTTTTCGCCGGCCTGATGATGACGCTGATGTGGACCTGGCGAAGGGGCGTCAGGATCCTGCGCGAAAAGACGGCCCGCCAGGATGTGCCGCTCGGCACCTTCATAGCGGCGGTCGAGCGAAAGTCCGAACACGCTCCCGTGGTGGTGCCGGGCACCGCAATCTTCCTGACCGCAACGCCCGACATGACCCCGGCGGTCCTGTTGCACAACATCAAGCACAATCACGTGCTGCACGAGCACAACGTCATCCTGACGATCAAGACCGCCAGGGTGCCTTATGTTCCGGAGAAGGACCGCTACACGCTGACGAGACTCTCCGAACGGTTCAGCAGGCTTGAACTGCGCTTCGGCTTCATGGACGACCCGAACGTCTCGCGGGCGCTCGCGCGGTGTCGCAAGGAGGGCTTCAAGTTCGAGATCATGACGACGTCGTTCTACCTCGGCAGACGCAAGCTCGTTCCAGACCCGAAGTCGAACATGCCCCACTGGCAGGACAGGCTGTTCATTGCGCTGGCGGACTCGGCGATCGACCCGACCGACTATTTCCATCTGCCGGCAAATCGGGTCGTCGAACTGGGCGAGCAAGTGATCGTCTGACGCACGCAGCAGCCCGACAACTCGAATCCGCACTCGGGTGAGTCGCTGCCGCCGGCAAGCCGGCCGCGCCCGAAAGGCCGTCACAGGCCTTCAAAAGCTGGGGAATACTTCTCGTTCGCGGAAACAGCGCGCAGAGGATCGACGGGTCGGCAGGCGTCCGTTCCGCAGCCGAAATCGTGAATGCAATCAAGGCTTCACACGCCGCAGCGGCACCCCGGCCAGGGCCTATCCTCCGGGTGCGCGATTGAGAACGCCACGCGCCACGCGTCAAAATCTATTTCCAGTGGGCGCCATTGGCCATACACTACATCTCATGGATGTTTTTAAATTGGCTGCATTTCAGCACCTATTCCTTTTCAGTGGCATGTTTGCTTTGGACGGGCTGCTGCTCGGCACTGAATCGGGTATGGCGACGGCAGTCCTGAAATCGGATGAATTTCCGCATCGAAGATTGCCATCTTTCCTGAAGCCGTGCATCGCCCAGTCAGTCTCGGAATTGCTGCGCGACTGTTTCAGCCGCGTGGCCGAGCGAGCTCACAAAATCCCTGGAGCCTTTTGCAGTCCGGCGGAAACGCCCGACGTCGCAGAAATGCAGCAAGAACAAACGGGTAGAGCGGTAGCGCAAACGCATGTGCGCGCATTCCGCTCCCGTCCTTCTGTTCGTGCGCCGTGCTCACCGATCGGCCCGGCGTACCGGCTGTCGGGATAGGGCTGGCGGGGGCGCCAGGCAATGGAAGGGGGACCAGCGATGGGAAAGCAATCCGGCAAGAGAGCCGCGCCACGGCCACCGGCGGGGACACCGGAAGGCAGCACTCTCTGGCAGCAGTTCGAGATGATGCGCCGCGCCTTTGTCGCCTCGCCGGTTCTGAAGCCGATACTGTGGCTGACAGCCGGCAGTCTCACCGTCATCGTCGCGACCGCGGTCGGCCAGATCGTCCTCAACCGCTGGTACAGGCCTTTCTTCGACGCGATCGAACGCCGCGATCTCAACAGCTTCTTCTATCAGCTCATGTTGTTCGTGGTCATCGCCGGCGTTCTCCTGGTGTTCAACGTCACCCAGCAATGGCTCAACCAGATGGTGCGGCTGAAACTGCGCGAAGGTCTGACGCTCGACCTGATCGGTGAGTGGATGCGGCCGCGGCGTGCCTTCCGGCTCGCCAATGGAAGCGCGATCGGCAACAACCCCGACCAGCGGATGCAGGAGGATGCCGGTCACCTCGCCGACCTCACCACCGGTCTCGGGTTCGGGCTGGTGCAATCGTCGATCTTGCTCGCCTCCTTCGTCGGCGTGCTCTGGTCGCTTTCGTCCGACTTCGCCTTCCAGATCGGCGGCAGGTCGCTGGAGATACCGGGCTACATGGTCTGGGCGGCGATTCTCTACGCCGGCTCGGCGTCCTGGCTGAGCTGGCTCGTCGGACGGCCGCTGATCGTCCTCAACGGCGAGCGCTACGCCCGGGAGGCCGATCTGCGCTTCTCGATGATGCACGCCAACGAGCATATCGACGGCATCTCGCTTGCGGGCGGCGAGGCCGGAGAGCGCCGGAGACTGGAACTTGATCTCTCATCCGTGCTTGGCGCCATGCGCAACATCTTCAGGACCGAGATCAACCTTGCCTGGGTCCAGGACGGCTACGGCTGGGTCACCGTGGTCGCGCCGATCCTCGTCGCAGCACCGGTCTATTTCGCCGGGAACATCAGCTTCGGCGGCCTGATGATGGCGGTCGGCGCCTTCAACCAGGTGCATGCGTCGCTCAAGTGGTTCGTCGCCAATGTCAGTGCCATCACCGACTGGCGGGCGACGCTCCTGCGCGTCGCTGCATTCCGCCGTGCCCTGGTCATGGCCGATGCCCTGAACGACGAGGAGAAGCGAATAGAATTCGTCGAGAACGCCAGCAACAAGCTGACGTTCGACAATCTCGAGGTGGCCTCCGCGTCGGGAGGCACCAGGCTTGCCGAAGGTCACGTCGAGATCGGCCCCGGCCAGCGGGTCATCATCAGTGGCGGATCGCGCGCCGACAAGACGTTGCTCTTCCGGGCACTGGCCGGGCTCTGGCCCTGGGGAAGCGGACGCGTGGGCATACCCGCCGACGACGGGGTGGCCTTCATCCCGCGCGCACCCTATTTCCCCCGCGGTCGGTTGCGCGACGCCCTCGCCTATCCGCACCCCGACACCTTCCCGGATACGGCCCTCGCCAGCGCTCTGTACAAGGTCGGGCTCGACCACCTCTCATCATCGCTCGATCGCCAGGCCCGCTGGGAACGCGAGCTCGGTGATGACGACCAGCGCCTGCTCGCCTTCGCCCGGCTGCTTCTGCAGAAGCCGCGCTGGGTGATCATCGATGAAGCGCTCGAGACGATGGAAAGTGAGGCGCTGAAGCGGGCGCTTGCGATCTTCGAGACCGACCTGCGGGAAACGGCGGTCATCAAGATCGGCCGCACGCCGCGGCACGGGGCGCTGTTCTCACGCGTGATCCACCTGATCAAGGATGGTGAAACCCCGCTTCTGCAACCGGTCAGACTCGGCGGCGGCATCGCTGAGATGGAAGTGGCCGTGCGCGGCGCGCCTTGAAAGAAGGAGTGAGGCCGAGCTTTCAGAGCACCGGAGCGGATGTGCTCACATGCGTTCGCGCCACCGCTCCATCTGTTTGTTTTGCCGCATTTTTGCGACGTCGGGTGGTTCCACCCGAAATGCTCTAGACGCCTCGCTTGTTGCCCCAGATGAGGACGTGCAGTTGCGGCAGCACGCGCGCTTCGAGCCATCTGTCTTCGGCGGCCTTGTCGACCAGCCAGCGCATCCGCTCCAATATGCCCTCGACGTCGATCGGCGCGTCATCCGCATCGGGTGGCGGGGGCGTGTGGTTGCAGGGCTGCAGGTATACCGGCAAGTGCGGATAGCGGGCGGCAGCCGCCCTGGCATAGGCGTAGTCCGCCTCGTCGAGGACGACGATCTTCAGGACAGTCTGCGGCCTGCCTTTGGACAGGCGAAGACAGGCGTCGAAAGCCTCCCAGTCCGTTTCCATACCGCTCGAGGGCGGCTTCGGGCTGAGGACGAGAACGTCGAGTTCGGCGAACCAGTCGCGGGCAACCGAGCCTTGCGTCTCGAGCGCGAAGCGATAGCCCTCTTCGTGGCCGCGATCGATCAGTCCGCCGAGCGGCTGGATCGCCGGGTTGCCGCCCGAAAGCGTCACCATCACCGGGCTGCCGCCGGAAAGCCGCACGACCTCCTGCCACACGTCCTCGGTCGACATGGCGCGCCAGTCTTCGCGGTATTCGCTGTCGACGGCATGGAGGCTGTCACACCAGGAACAGCGATAGTCGCAGCCGCCCGTCCGGACGAACACCGTCGGCAGGCCGATCAAGATCCCCTCGCCCTGAATCGTCGGTCCGAAGATCTCGCTGACGCGGATTTCCGCCGGTCGCACGCTGGTCATGGCCGATATTCCGCCCAGGTCTTCGCCGTCTCGCTGACGCGGACTGCGGTCGTCTCGGGAAGCCGAGCCTTGCACCATTCGTAGAAATGCCGCGCCAGGCATTCCGCCGTCACCCGGTCGTGGCCGAGCACCTCGTTCAGGTGGCGGTGGTCGAAGGTCTCGTCGATATAGTGCTTCAGCGGAGCGAGCTCGTGGTAATCGCGCACGAAACCATGCTCGTTCAGCGTTTCCGCCGAAAGCTCGACTTCGACGACGTAGTTGTGCCCATGCAGCCGCGCGCATTGATGCTCCGGCGGCAGGCTCTTGAGCTGATGCGAGGCGGAGAAGTGGAATTCCTTGGTGATGCGGAACATCAGCGCACCTCCTCGGCGGCAAACGCGCCGGTGGCCGCGACCCAGAAGTCCGGATCCTCATAGTCGGTCGGATCGGCCACGCCCGCGAGATGAAAGGCCTCGCGCCGCTCGACGCAGGTGCCGCAGCGGCCGCAATGGCGGGCGCCGCCCTTGTAGCAGGACCAGGTCTCGGCAAAGGGCGTGCCGTGCTTCGCCCCGTCGGCAACGATGTCGGCTTTCGAGACATTCACGTACGGCGCATGGAGGGTGACGTCCGCATATCCCTCGAGCGCATGGTCTTGCATCGCTTGGAAGGCATTGATAAAGCCCGGCCGACAGTCCGGATAGATGAAGTGGTCGCCGCCGTGTACTGCGGTTGCGACCGCATCGGCCTTGCGGGCCGCGGCGACGCCGAAGGCGATCGCCAGCATAATGGCGTTGCGGTTCGGCACCACCGTCGCCTTCATCGTCTCTTCCGCATAGTGGCCGTCCGGCACGTCGACGTCGTCGGTCAGCGCCGAGCCGGTGAGATGACGGCCGATCTCGCGGATGTCGATGACCTCGTGCGGAACGCCGAGGCGCTTGGCGCAGGCGGCTGCAGAATCCAGCTCCTTGCGGTGCCGCTGGCCGTAGTCGAACGACAGGAGCCCGACGAGCTCGCGTTCCGCCGCCACCCTGTGTGCGAGCGAAACGGAATCCAATCCGCCGGAGCAGATTACGATTGTCTTCATGATAGGTGTCCTTGTTTTGACCGGGTAGGCTGCGACCGGAGTGTTACCTGCCGGCCTTTTAGGTCAAAGAGGACCATTTGTGAATGGCCGGCCGGTTGAGGACGCGAAAATCTGCTCGCCCGGCCGACGCATGCTCCAAGTTCGGACGCGGGATGCGCTTTTCCTGATCCCGCACCCGGCTTCCGTCCTCAGCCTTGACTGAGGACGAGGCCCTTGGTCAGTTCCAGCGCCTGCCGCTCGAACAGGCTGCGGTAGATGCCGCTCTGCATCCGGATGAGCGTTGCATGGTCGCCCTCTTCCGCGATCCGGCCGCGGTCGAAGACCAGGAGCCTGTCGAGCGCGCGCACGGTCGACAGCCGGTGGGCGATCACCAGCGTCGTGCGGCCGGTCATCAGCCGTTCCATCGCTCTCTGGATCAGCACCTCGGATTCGGAATCGAGGCTGGACGTCGCCTCGTCGAGAATGAGAATCGGCGCGTCCGCCAGGAAAGCTCGGGCAATCGCGACGCGCTGGCGCTCGCCGCCGGAAAGCTTGACGCCCCGCTCGCCAACCATGGTTGCATAGCCTTTCGGCAGGCCCGTGATGAAGTCGTGCGCGCTCGCCAGACGCGCGGCCTCCTCGATCTCGTGCTGCGTCGCGCCGGGACGCCCGTAGGCGATGTTCTCGGCAAGCGAGCGGTGGAACAGGATCGGTTCCTGCTGGACGATGGCGATCTGCTGGCGAAGCGACGCCTGCATGCTGCCGGCGATGTCCTGCCCGTCGATGAGAATCTGGCCCGATTTGACGTCATGCAGCCGCTGGATCAACTTCACGAAGGTCGTCTTTCCCGAGCCCGAATGTCCGACGAGGCCGACGCGCTCCCCGGCGCGGATCGTGACCGAGAATCCGTCATAGAGCGGCGCCCGATGGGCTCCATAGTGAAAGGTCACGTTGCGGAACTCGATCCTGCCGTCCGTGATCTGGATCGGCCGCGCTCCCGGACGATCTTCGACGCCGAGCGGCTGGGCATGGATGGCGACGAGTTCCTCCATGTCGTTGACCGAGCGCTGCAGGTGCCGGATATCCATGCCGATCTCCCGCAGATAACCCTGCAGGATGAAGAAGGAGGTGAGCACGAAGGTGATGTCGCCGGCGCTCGCCTCGCCCTTTGTCCAGAGCAGCAAGGCAAAACCGATGATCGCTGCACGGACCAAGAGCAACATCGCACCTTGCGTGGTGCCGTTCAGCGTCCCGCGCGACCAGGTACGTCGGGTGCGGTTCTCCCACTTGCGGAGCACCTTCGCCAGTCGCGCCTCCTCGCGCTTCTCCGCGCCGAACCCCTTGACCAAGGCATTGCAGCTCACCGCGTCGGCGAGCGCGCCGCCAAGCCGCGTGTCCCAGCGGTTGGCGAGGCTCGCCATCGGCGCCACATAGCCGAGCGACAGCAGGACGGTGACCGCTATGAAGAGGACCGACCCAAGGCCGACGATCGCGCCCATGATCGGCCAGTGCCAGGCCATCAGCGCCGTCGAGCCGATGAGCATCACGACCGAGGGGAACAGGGCGACGAGCAGCGTGTCGTTGAAGAGGTCCATTGCCCACATGCCACGCGTCACCTTGCGCACGGTCGAGCCGGCGAAGCTGTTGGCGTGCCATTCGCTGGAAAAGCGCTGAATGTGGTGGAAGGCAGCAGTCGCGATATCGGACATCATCCTCAATGTCAGGCTGACGATGATCATGATGGCGGCATGCTTGAAGACGATGGCGCCAAGTGAAAGGGCCATCATGATCAGGAAGGCCGTGAGCGCGGCATTCCATGCGATCGCATCGCTCGCCGCACCCGAGACGATGGCATCCACCAGACGGCCGGCATAGAGCGGCGTCAGCACATCGGCAAGTGTGGCCAGGAGCACTGCACCAAGGATGCCGGCAAGTCGCACCGGCTGTCTCTTCCAGTGCGCCCAGGAAAAGCGAAAAACATTGCGGAAGGCGCGATCGCGCGCCGCAAAACGAGTAAACGCCATAGGATTTGCCCGGTGGCAAAGCACCGGCCTCAATATCTGATCAGCAAGGGAATGCCGCCCGGAAGAATGCGCGTGCGGCATTGATGAAACGGCGCCGTCTCCAAGAAAGGACGGGCCAGACGGTGCGGGATCCGTCGGCAATCAGGAAGCGCAGGCGCTCCCGGTCACGAAGTCAGGATCGTGGACCGCCCACCAGGGAGAAGGAAAAGCCTGTCATCGTAACCTCCCTGATCTGATTGCCGGAAAGCTGCTTATAGTTGAATCGATCCCACACGCCAAGCGTGTTTCTTGCATTCTTCGCGTTGCCGACCATGAGGTGCTGCATGTTTGCCACAGTTGCCGGCACTCGCAGTGACTGCCAGTGTGCTCTGACCTGACTGCAAAATGCTCCAACGACTCCGGCGAAATTTTGACGAATTCCTGCGAAGCTGTTGAAAAGGCCGGGACCTTGCGGAAACCTCATACGGCGTTGGAAATTTCGCCGCTATTCCTTGCGAGGCCTATGCCGTTCCTGTCGAAGTTCAGTTGTCAGTCCCAAGAGGTTGCCCGTGCAGAACAACAACATCCTTGTCGTCGGCGGTGCCGGCTATATCGGCTCCCATACCTGCCTCCAGCTCGCCGCGAAGGGTTACCAGCCCATCGTCTACGACAACCTCTCGAACGGCCACGAGGAATTCGTCAAATGGGGCGTTTTGGAAAAGGGCGACATTCGCGACCGGCAACGGCTCGACGAGGTCCTCGCGCGTCATAAGCCGCGCGCGATCCTGCATTTCGCGGCGATGATCGAGGTCGGCGAATCGGTCAAGGACCCGGCCGCCTTCTACGACAACAACGTCATCGGCACGCTGACTCTGCTGTCGGCGACGCTTGCCGCCGGCATCGACGCCTTCGTCTTCTCGTCCACCTGCGCGACCTACGGCCTGCCCGACAGCGTGCCCATGGACGAAAGCCACAAGCAGGCGCCGATCAACCCCTATGGCCGCACCAAGTGGATCTGCGAGCAGGCGCTGAAGGACTACGACCTCTACAAGGGCCTGCGCTCCGTCATCCTGCGTTACTTCAACGCCGCAGGCGCCGATTTCGAAGGCCGCATCGGCGAATGGCACGAGCCGGAGACCCATGCGATCCCGCTCGCGATCGAAGCTGCGCTCGGGCGGCGCGAGGGCTTCAAGGTCTTCGGGACCGACTACGACACCCGCGACGGGACTTGCGTGCGCGACTATATCCACGTGCTCGACCTGGCGGACGCGCATGTGCGCGCCGTCGACTATCTGCTCCAGGGCGGCGAGAGCGTCGCGCTCAACCTTGGAACCGGCACGGGGACGACCGTGAAGGAACTGCTGAGCGCGATCGAGAAAGTGGCAAGGCGGCCGTTCAATGTCGGCTATGCCGAGCGCCGCGCGGGCGATTCGACGACGCTGGTCGCCAACAACGACAAGGCGCGGCAGGTGCTCGGCTGGGAGCCGCAATACGACCTCGCCGCGATCACCGAATCGGCCTGGAACTGGCACTCGCGTCAGAACCACGGCTGATTTCCGCGCCGGCCGCTCTTCGCCCCGTCGCGTATCTCTTCATGCGGCGGGTGCTGCCCGGGCACGGCCGAGGGCGACGAGCGGGCGTTCGAGCATCGCATAGGCGACGAGGCCAAGAAGCGTCCCGGCGATGACGGCCGCGGCCATGACCAGCAAGGGATCGAGACCGATCGCCGCGCCCGCCTTGGCAACCACCGAGATCGCAAAGGTGTGCCAGAGGTAGATCGAATAGGAAGCGTTGCCGAGGAGATGCGGCAGCCTCATCACCGGCACGCAGCCATGCGCTTCGAGCGTCAGCACGCCGAGGACGAGGGCAATGGCCAGCGGCCCGATCGTCAGCTCGTCAAAGGGGAGCCGCAGCAGCGCAATGAGGCTGAAGCCGCCGAGCGCGCAGCCAATGAGCCCCGAACCGGCGCCGAGCAACGGCACCCTGCCCTTCAGCCACAGCTCGCCAAGGATCATGCCTGCGACGAACTCCAGGATGACGGGCCGCGTATAGGTCAGCAGGATCGCGTCGTCGAAGCTGGCGGCAAGACCCGCGGCGACCAGCGCGACGAACAGGCCGGCGACGACCGGCAGCCGCCAGTGGCGCGGCATGAAGAGCGAGGCCGCGAACACCGCGTAGAAAAGCATTTCGTAAACGAGCGTCCAGCCCTGCACGAGCACGGGCCAGATTTCGCCATTGCTCGGGGAACGTGCCGGAACGAAGAACAGCGATGCGAGAACATGCTCCAGCGTCAGGACCAGGTTGGGGAAAAGGCCCGCCAGCGCTCCGGCGACCATCACTCCCGTCGCGAGCCAGTAGACGGGGACGATACGGCGGATGCGATCGGCGATGAAGCGGGCGGGGGTCAAGGGCCGGCGATCGCTGATGACCCACATGATGAAGCCGCTGATGACGAAGAAGACGTCGACGCCCGCCGCGCCGATCGTGAAGCGATGGCCGGTCTTCTCAGCGGCGTGAAAGATCACCACGGCGAGCGCCGCCGCGGCCCGCAGATATTGAATTCCGTGGATCGTGTTCATCGACAGCCTCTGCCTGTGGCATCACGCTTTGAATCGGGGCCTGTATGGGATGAGGCGCTGCTCTTCCGGCCAGGGCCAGGTGGTGGCCGGCGCGCGGCGCGCAATCGTCAGCTTGCCCGCGATGAAATACAGCAGGAAGGAGCCGACGTGGTAGGGGTTCATGATGTCGATCTCGACGAAGGCGCGAATGAGAAGCAGCGTCGCGACGCCGAAGAGCACCATGGATTCCGGATCGCGATCTTCCGACAGCACGCGTTTCAGCTGCCCGAGAACGGCCGTGACCAGTACCATGGTCAGGAGAACCAGGCCGATCAGGCCTGTCTCGACGGCGGCCTCGATGAAGGTGTTGTGGAAATGGAAGCCGCCGCGCGCGGTGATGTAGAATTCTTCCCACAAGCGCTCGGCCTCGGAGAAGCCCTGCACCCAATAGGCCTGGTAGCCGATGCCGATGATGGGCGACGCTGCCGCCGCCTCCATCCCCTGCTGCCAGAGATAGGTGCGGCCTGTGAGCGTCGAATCCTTGCCGAATGCGCCGAGGATCAGATCGACGCCGCCCCCATAGACCATCGCGACGCTGGCAACGGCGCCGAAGGCGGCGACGCCGAGGAAGAGGCCTTTGCGGCTCGAGGGCCGGAGGGCGATTATCGCCCGCATACCGACGCAAAGACCGATGACCGCGCCGCCCGTGATCACCGAGGTCGCCGATTGCGAGGCGAGAAGGGAATAGGCGGAGAGTGCTCCGGCCACCCCCGTCACGCCGGTCCACAGGCCCCGCTCCCCCAGGATGAAGAGGGCGGCGAAGGCGAAATAGATGCCGAGGGAGGCATAGAAGCCCAACTGGTTCTTCGACGCGAAGGCGCCGACGAAGCTGAACGTCCCGTCCAGCGGATCGTAATGGTAGACGCCGAAGAGGAGCGAATAGACGAGCACGATGGTGACGCCGGCGATCATCCCGCGCGTGAGCGTGCGGATGTCGATCGTCCGCATCGCGATCAGCGCGCAGACGACGTGGCTGAAATATTGAATGCCGGTCCTGAGCGTCACGCCGGGCGCGGCCGACCAGAACATGGAGAGGCAGGCGAAGACGGTGAAGGCGAGGATCCAGAGATACCTGGCGTAGCTGCCGAGGACCCTTTTATAATCGACGAGAACCAGCGGCAGCCACAGGCCGTAATAGGCGAGGATAGAAACCTGCCCGAAGCGGGTCGAATAGGCGAAGACGAAAAGCGACAAGGCCACGGCTGCGGTGCCGTAGACCTCATTCGCTCCCGGGCTGACCAGGCTCGCCTTCGCTATTCTCATGCCGGCCTCACCGCATCGCCACCGCGGCATTCACCTTGATCACGTCTCCGGGCAGCACCGGGGTGTTCTCGTCCGCCGGGATTTCCGCCGGCTTGCCGTCCTTGTCGCGGATGATCGAATAGCTGATGGTCGCGGCCTGTTGCTCGAGTTGGGCCGCTTCCGCCGATTGCATCAGCGCCTCGGTCATCAGATCCCGGCTGGTGCCGAGCTTCAGGGTGAGCGTGTCGAGCTCGGCCTCGGTGTTCTGCAGCTCCTGGGCGAGCTGCGCATCCCAATCGTTGCGGATGTTCGTCTCGTCCTGCGCAGCCTTGGTCAGGTCCTGCTTGGCCTTGAGCGACTGGGAGTCGATGTCGAGCAGCTGCGACTGCACGTCCGCGACGCGCTGTTCGAGCGAAAGCTTGCGCTGGCTCAGCGCCAGGCCCTTTTCGGCGAGGCCGTCGACCTTTTCGAGGTCTTCCGTGGCGAGATCGAGCTGGCGCTGCTGGGTTTCGGATTTCTTGCCGAGCGATTCGATCTCGCTTTGCAGGAGAGACTTCAGATCCGCCAGCGCGGCGAGTTGCAGCTTCTGGCGCCTGTCGCGCGATTCCATCAGGGCCGCCTCGCTTTTGAGCAGCTTGTCCGCACCGGGGACGTTCTTCAGCTCCTCGGGCAGCGTGATCGCATCGCGCCTGGCGATTTCGGCCTGGAGGCGGGCGCGGCGAATGAGCAGCCGGCTGCGCTCGGCGGCCTGTACGGCGGAGTCGCCGCTGGCATTGATGAAGTCGCGCGCGAAGCGCTGGCCTTCGGCGCGCCGCAACCCTCCGCCGAGGCTGACTGCCTTCAGCACGGTCATATTGGGCGCATAGGGGTACTCACCGGGGGTCTGCACCTCGCCGGAGATATAGATCGGGCGGTACTGCGCCATCTCGACCGACGCGGAGGGGCGGTCCCTGAGGCCGAAGAGCTTTTGCAGCTTGACGCCGATCTCGTCGGCGACTTCCGTCGTCGTGCGGCCGGACGCGGCGAGGTCGCCGACGAAAGGCAGGGAAACATTGCCGGAGGGTCCGACCGTATATTCGCCGCTGACGGCCGACCAGTCGCGGACCGAGCCTTCGGCGGTCTGCCATTCGGCCACACGGACCCTGAGCTTGTCCATGACGCCGAGACGATAGTCTTCGGCCAGAGCCATGGTCGCCGCCGAGGCGGTCAACGCCGCGACGAGCGCAAGGCGGGCAAAACAGGAGAGCGTGCGGGAACCAGCGGTTGTCCCTGAAATTCTGAAGAAGCGCATTTGGGGATTTTCCCGTTGCTTGACGTCGTCCCGGTCCGGGTCGGCGTCAAGGTTTCAATAGCTGCCGCGGGAGAAGCAGACGGCGGGGATGGTCTTGAAGACGATGACAAGGTCGGCGAGGAGCGACCAGTTCTGGACATATTGCGTATCGAAGGCCACGCGGGTGGCATAGGATACGTCGTTGCGGCCGCTGATTTGCCAGAGGCCCGTCAGGCCCGGACGCGAACGCAGATAGAAGACGGCTGCCGAATCATAAAGCTCGAGCTCGTCTTCGACCACCGGACGGGGGCCAACGACGCTCATTTCACCGCGAATGATGTTGAGGAGCTGCGGCAGCTCGTCGAGGCTGAGCTTGCGCAAAACGCTTCCGACGACGGTCACGCGCGGATCGTTCTGCAATTTGCGGGTGGTGCGCCACTCCTCGTAGGCGGTGGGATTGGCGTTGAAATAATCCTTCAGCACCCGGTCGCCGTTTTCCACCATGGTGCGGAACTTGAGGCACTTGAAGGTCTGGCCGTTGTGGCCGATTCGGCGATGCCCATAGAAGACGCTTCCGCCGTCGGAAAACTTCACGAGGGCCATGACAAGCAGGAAGATCGGGCTGAAGAGGATGAGTGCCAGGGAGGCTGCAAGGACGTCGAAGCTCCGTTTTGCCATGCCCCCGATCGGCGACCGGATTGCTCCGGTATCCTCGGGAATGAAAAACGGCGAACTGGCCGAGCGAGTCGCGGACTTCATAGAGGTGACTCCATTTTAGTTTGGCGATTGTCGGTCCCGTGGGACGGGGCTCGTCTAGCGCGAGTGTATGGTGAGAATTTGATTTTTGAAGGCGGAATGATGGCAGCCTCCGTGAGGCCCGAACGCAAGCCGCCCCGGCGCCGTCTCGTGCGTGAATATTACCAACCGTTAATTATGGCGGTTGCAAATCATACCCAGGATAAGTCGTTACGGGATTGCGACGTCGAAATAACCATTCGGATTAGTTATTTCGGACTATCAAGTATATTGAATGGTATGATTTTTTTGCACTGACCAAGGCGGCGGCGACTGGCGCACGGAATTGACGGGGAGCATTTTTCCGCCGGATTTTTGCACCGCATCATTATGTTGCGCTGCACATATTCTCGAATGAAAGCGGCAGGATTTGTAACAAAAGTTGATCGGCGAAGACGCTCATGGCGGAAGCCAAAAGATGCAGCATTCAGAACCACTTCGCGTTTTCCCGGCAAATTTTGGGGGATTGCAGCCCGAGTCACCCAGACACGCGGGATTCGCGGAGAAATTTCATACCAAGGATATAGGGCTTACCGCCGATTGCATCCATGCGAGTCGTTCGCAATCGAACAAATGCCTAAAGATCACCGAAAGGTTTTCCGGGCTATGATCGGCAGTGACAAAGTACGGTTTTGCATGTTGAAGCGAAAAGCCTCGACTAATATACTGGTTGACGGCAGGAGGAGCGACGGAGGGGTCCAATGACGGTCGCAACCGAAAACGGAAGGGCGGCGTAGCGCTATGTTCGCACCGCGCGTTTTTGCAAGCATGATTGGCGCCCTGGCGGCTTTCGCCGTGGCGACCTACTTCCTGACCGGTTCGCTCGCCTCGACGGCCTATCAGACTCTGATCTGCGCCGTGCTCATGCAGGTTGGCTATTTCGTCGCCATTCTGTTCCTCGTCTGGAAAGAGTCGCGCGAGCGACGCAAGCTCTCTCCGAGCAAGGTGCCCGTCGCTTCGGAGCAGGCAAATGACGAGAAGAAGCCGGGCAAGGTTTCCCTGCGTCCGCTGGACCGCCCTCACCTCAATCCATGACGCCGCCGGCTTAAGCGCTTTGCGCTTTCTTCGCAACCGCAAAAAAAATTTCACCTTTGACGTGTTTGCGACATGATCGCGCGCCATGGTCCTGCCGCGCTCCGCGTCACCCCGGGTATGCGGCGCCGCAGAACCTTGATTCGCTGCATGATTCCCGTCCGTAGACCGGTTCGTACAGACGGGTTCATGCAGGACGTCCGGCGGAGCCTGCTCCACGCCGGCGCATCCGTTGACACGCTGGAGGCCTCATGACCGCAGCCGCAAACATCTGCATCATCATCGCGGCGAAGAATGCCGCCGACACGATTGCCAGGGCGATCCGCTCGGCGCTTGCCGAACCGGAAGCGGCGGAAATCGTCGTTATCGACGACGGCTCGACCGACGGTACCGCCGCTGCGGCACGCGCTTGCGACGATGGGACGGGGCGGCTGAACGTCGTTCGGTTCGATGAGAACCGCGGGCCCGCCGCGGCACGCAATCACGCGATCTCGATCTCGCAGTCCCCGCTTCTCGGCGTGCTCGACGCGGACGATTTCTTCCTCCCCGGCCGTCTGCGGCAACTTCTAGCCCACGGAGACTGGGATTTCATCGCCGACAACATCGCCTTCATCGATGCCGCCCAGGCGGCAAGCGCGCATGGCAGGGTCGACCGCTTCGCCCCAAGCCCGCGGCTCATCGATCTTGTCGGCTTCGTCGAAGGCAATATCTCGCGGCGCGGCGTCCGGCGCGGCGAGATCGGTTTCTTAAAGCCGCTGATGCGGCGCGCCTTCCTCGACCAGCACGGACTTCGCTATGACGAGAGCCTGCGTCTCGGAGAAGATTACAACCTTTATACGCACGCGCTCGCGCGGGGGGCGCGCTACAAGATCATCCACAGTTGCGGCTACGCCGCCGTCGTGCGCGGCAATTCGCTGAGCGGCAGCCACAGAACGGACGACCTAAAGCGCCTCTACGAGGCCGACCGCGCAATCCTCGCCGAAACCCCGTTGAACCGCGAGGCCGAGGCAGCGTTGTGGCGGCACGAACGCCATATTCGCGACCGTTACGAATTGCGCCATTTCCTGGATCTCAAGAACGAGCAGGGTTTCGGCAGCGCGCTCGGCTATGCCTTGACCCACCCGGCCGCGCTGCCCGCCATCATCGGCGGCATTTTCGCCGACAAGACCGAACGCTTTCGCCGCCCGCGCTCACCGGCCCCCTTCGCCCTCGGCGGCAAGGGCGACGTCCGCTATCTGTTCGAGGCGTTCGCGAGCGACGGCCCGAAATAGTGGCCTTCACCTCGGCGGCTGCGACGGCGACCTTGCAATTACCTCCACCGATAACCACTTATGCCAGGATGGATTTCCGGGTTCGTGTTGGCGCAGCGCCGACCGGCCGGGCGGAATTCTCGGGCCCGCGCGACCACGGATGTACTGGCAGGGCGGGCGAGCGAGATGAAAAAGGTCGGCTTAGCCCGGCCTTTTTTGTTGCCGAAATGGACGCGGCAGGAACGGTTTCCCCTACCCCGCGTTTACCGCATCGATGGCAGCAATATGGAGTTGCGCGATGAAAGGTATCATTCTCTGGCTGATGGGCGTCCCCCTGATCGTTATTATCCTGCTTTACATGTTTGTGTTCGACTGAACCCGTGAGCGGCAGCCGTTTTCCCGTGGCTGTCAAAGGTGCTGCATGTCTCCCCGGTTCGGCCTCGATTTAACGACAATGACATGCGGCAATTGAAGCGCTGCGGCCCCTTCCGCCTCCGACAAGACGCGCGGCGCCGCAGCGCAAAAATCTGCGACCGCAATGTCTTCCGCCCATAGTTTTGCCCATAGTTTTGAAGGATGCGAAGGCAGTCCCTTCTGAGTTAGCCTGATCGGCGACGAGGGCATGAGGAACGGGGCATGACCGGCGCTGAGATCGCTCCCGATGACGAGGGAGCGCGTGCTAATTCATCCGGGTCGACCGGAGAAGCAATGCGCATCGCCATGGCGGTGCTCACCTGCCTCGTGCTCCCCCACGGCGCCACCGCGGCGGAGCCCGTCGTTGGCACCGCCTCCGTGATCGACGGCGATACCATTGAAATCGGTGGCCAACGCATCCAACTTAATGGCGTCGATGCGCCGGAAAAGTGGCATGTCTGCCTCGACGAATCGGGCGCAGACTACCGGTGCGGAGCGGAGTCGGCTTCGGCGCTTGCCGCATTTCTGTCGGCCTCCCGTCCGACCCGTTGTGAGTTCGTCGGACGCGACCGCCATGGCCGCCCGAAGGGAACGTGCTTTCGGGCCGACGGCATGGACGTAAACCGCTGGCTGGTCGAGACCGGTAACGCCGTCGACCGGGAGACTCATGGCAACGGCCTTTACGCCTCTGCCCAGGAGATCGCGCGCTCGGCCGGTGCGGGAATCTGGCGCGGACAAATCGACTCCGGGTCACGATGATTTTAGACCGAATCGACCTAAGATCATTGCAATCGATTTCTATACGTCCGACCGGTATGCGATTGGCAATGTTGGCGGGCGAACCGGCGAAAAGCAGCAACGAGGCCCAATGATAATCGAACTCTGGATCCTGTGCGCCATTGTTACCGCCGTGATCGCCACGGTCAGGGGCGGTCATAGCCTGCGTTGGCTGCTGATCGGTTGCATCCTCGGGCCAATCGGGGTTCTCGCGGCGGTCCTGATGCCGTCGCTGAAATCGAAGGAGCCCGAGGTGGCGGCCCGGCGCCAGAGCGAAGTCGACGAGATGACGAAGCCGCTCCGCGAAAGCGACACCAAGACGATCTCGGCAAAGCCGAACGACCAATAACGACCATGAAGCGCGCCACCTTGAATGGTTTCGCGCGCAAGGGCAGCAAAAGGCCCGCCGGTTGAGGGCGGGCCGGACTGGTTCTGAAAGCAATAAAATATAAGAACCACTTTCGCGCTTTCCCGATGCGTTTTCCAGAGACATTTTAGGGGTAATCGGGGGCGGTGCGGTCGTCCACGCTTCAGCGCCGCGCATCTTAACAAGCTTCCGGTTCTTCCTTGTGACGGGCGTGGTTCGCGCAAGCATGTGTCGCGAATCGCTTGCGCGTTCGGGCACGTTCGACGGCCCAAGCACCGCCCTATCCTTGCCGTATTCTGCGCGCCGGCGATCGCCAAATCGCCATGTCTCGCGCGAAAAAATCGGGTGCGCTGAAAAATTCACGGACCTGACATTCAACTGCGGATTGCCCCAGGATTTTGATGGGGACAACTTTTCCAACATGCGGCGAAACCGGGCTTTTTCGCTGGCGGCGCGGTGCGGCGAAGCGGCGCCGTCTTTCCATGAGTTCGCCGGCCGAATGCACTGCAGCATGGCTTTGGTCATTTTGCTGCTGCTGCTGCCATATTTTTTCTTAGAGGATGCTCTAGCTTATCTCCCGCGGGCCCAAGTCTCTTCGGAAACGGCTGACGTCGCGGCGCTGCCCGATAGGGAGTGACTGAATCGTGAGTATGGACGCGAATGTCTCCTTGCGCATCAAACCGGCTTCGCACCCCGCCCGGCATTCCCGCCGCCGGTCGACACGAATTGCCGTGCAGCGCCCTCGAGGTGCGCAGCCAGGCCGTTCGCCACAGCAAAGGTAACAGACCATGATATCCGATCGCTTCTGGCGCCTTAGCCAACGCGCCCTCTTCACAGCGCTTCCCCTTGCCTGTGCTGCAGCCGCCGCCATGGCGCAGGAGGGAGCCAACGGCAAATCCTTCCTGGACGATTTCGATGAGCTCGACGGCCGTGTCTGGTACGTTTCCGATGGATGGAACAACGGCGCACACCAGAACTGCACCTGGTCAAAGAAGCAGGTGAAGCCCGTCAACGGCATTCTGGAGCTGACCTTCGAGGAGCGGAAGGAAGGCAAGCGCAATTTTGCCTGCGGCGAAATCCAGACACGCAAGCGCTTCGGCTACGGCACCTACGAGGCGCGGATCAGGACGGCCGACGGCTCCGGGCTCAACTCCGCCTTCTTCACCTACATCGGGCCTGCCGACAAGAAGCCGCATGACGAGATCGATTTCGAGGTGCTCGGCAAGAACACCGCGAAGGTACAGATCAACCAGTACGTCTCGGCTAAGGGGGGCAACGAATTTTTGGCCGACGTGCCCGGCGGCGCCAACCAGGGCTTCAACGACTATGCCTTCGTCTGGGAGAAGGACCGGATCCGCTACTACGTCAATGGCGAGATGGTCCACGAGGTCACGGACCCCGCCAAGATTCCGGTGAACGCCCAGAAGATCTTCTTCAGCCTTTGGGGGACGGACACGCTCACCGACTGGATGGGCACCTTCTCCTACAAGGAACCGGCAAAGCTTCAGGTCGACCGCGTCGCGTTTACGGCACTTGGCGACGAGTGCCAGTTCGCCGAGTCGGTCGCCTGCCACCTGGAGCGGGCGGAAGCCGAGCAAATGCGCAATTGAGGCGCATTTAATCCGACTTATTGCAGTGCACAAGAAATCGAACTATGCTCGGCCGGGGCTGGGCAGGGAAACGGATGTTTTCATGCTGCAGATACTCTACTTGGCGCAGGATCTCGCCGATCCTGCGGTGCGACGCAGGACCCTTACGCTCGTTTCGGGTGGCGCGAGCGTAACCTTGGCCGGCTTCCGCCGGGGCGCCAATCCGCTCGCCGCCGTCCACGGCGTCGAGCCGATCGAGCTCGGAACCACGGCTGATGGCCGTTTCGCCCAGCGGCTCGGTGCCGTCGCCGGCGCATGCGTGTCGTTGAAAAACAGGCTTCGCGACGTCCGAAAGCCCGATGTCATCATCGCCCGCAATCTCGAAATGCTGGCGGTCGCGAAAAGGGCCGTGGCGCTCTTCGGCGGCGAGGTTCCGATCGTCTACGAATGCCTGGACATTCACCGGCTCATGTTGCGCAAGGATCTCATCGGCCGTGCCTTGCGGGCGGCTGAAGCCCAGCTCGGCCGGAACGCACGCTGGCTGGTCACCAGTTCGCCCGCCTTCATCGAGCACTATTTCCGTCCCCTCTCCGGCATCGACGCGCCGCCGGTGCTCCTGGAGAACAAGGTGCTCGACATCGACGGCGCGTCGGAAGGCCCGGCGCCGCCGGCCGAACCCCCACTGCCCGGCGCACCGTGGAAGATCGGCTGGTTCGGCGCCTTGCGCTGCCGCAAGTCGCTTGCCCTGCTCGCCGATTTTTCCCGCCGGATGGAGGGCCGCTTCGAGGTCGTCCTGCGCGGCCGGCCCGCCTATTCCGAGTTCGAGGATTTCGACGGTTTCGTGCGCGGTGAACCGTTCATCCGCTTCGAGGGCGCCTATCGCAATCCGGAGGACCTCGCCGGCATTTACGGCGACGTGCATTTCACCTGGGCGATCGACTTCTTCGAGGAGGGCCAGAATTCCGCCTGGCTGCTGCCCAACCGGCTCTATGAAGGCTGCCGGCACGGACGCGTTCCGATCGCCATGAAGGGCACCGAGACGGCACGGTTCCTGTCCGTGCGGGGGATCGGCCTCGTGCTCGAAGAGCCCGACGCCGACAGCCTTGCCACGCTCCTCGGTCCGATGACGCCGGAGAGCTACGCCGAAGCCGCGGGCCGCATCAATCGCTGCAGCGCCGGGACGTGGGTGTTCGACCGTGGCGATTGCGAAGCGCTTGTCCGACGGCTGGCGGCGCTTGCCCATGAAACGCCATGCAGGATCCCGAGTGCGGCGATAACGGAACCCCGTCACAACGAAGGTGGCCTTTTATGAGTTCAGATGCCGTGACGTCCACGTCCAGCCTCATCGTCATACCCTGCCTCAACGAGGCCTCCCATATCGAGGCGCTGGTCGAAAAGCTGCGTCCGTCGCTCGACCCGCTCAACGCCGCGATCGTCATCGCCGATGGCGGCAGCGTCGATGGGACGCGCGAGATCGCCCGGCGCCTTGCCGACGAAGACCCGCGGGTGCTCTTCCTCGACAACCCGAAGCGCATCCAGAGCGCCGCGGTCAATCGCGCCGTCGGCGAGTTGGGCACGGACCATGACTTCCTGATCCGCATCGACGCCCACGGCTCCTATCCGGACGATTATTGCGCGCGGCTCGTCGAGGAAGCGCTCGAGACCGGCGCCGACTCCGTCGTCGTCGCGATGCAGACCATCGGCTTCAGCACCTTCCAGAAGGCGACGGCCGTCGCACAGAACTCCACGCTCGGCAACGGCGGCTCGAAACACCGCAGCGGTGCCGTCGGCCATTGGGTTGAGCATGGCCATCACGCGCTGATGCGGGTGGCGGCCTTCACGGCGGTCGGCGGCTATGACGAGAGCTTCAGCCACAACGAAGACGCGGAACTCGACTACCGCCTCGGAAAGGCCGGCTATCGGATCTGGATGACCGACAAGACGAGCATGGTCTACTATCCGCGGGCCAAGCCCCTTCCCCTCTTCCGGCAATATTTCGGCTACGGCCGCGGCCGCGCAAGGAACATCCTCAAGCACCGTGCCATGCCCGGCCTCCGGCAGATGCTGCCGCTCGCGGTGGCACCCGTCGCCTTCGGGGCGCTGCTTGCCGTCGTCAACTGGATGGCGGTGCTGCCCGTCGGCCTCTGGGCGGCCGCCTGCCTCGGCTATGGCGTCTGGATGGCGCTCGGGCAGCGCAATCCCTACGGCCCGCTCGCCGCGGTCTCCGCCATGGTCATGCATCTCGCCTGGTCCGCCGGCTTCTGGCGCGAACTTCTCGATTTCCGTCGCCGGGTGACCGAATGATGGCCGCGCCGCTCCAGATCGACATCGGCGTCTGCACCTTTCGCCGGCCGGAACTTGCCGACACGCTTCGCTCGCTCGCGGCCATGACGGTGCCCGAACGCGCAACCATCCGTGTCATCGTCGCGGACAACGACGTCCAGCCGAGCGCCAAGCCCCTGGTTGAGGGCCTGCGGGCGGAAATTCCGTTCGACATCCTCTACGTCCATTGCCCGGCCTCGAATATCTCCATCGCGCGCAATTGCTGCCTCGACAACGGCAAGGGCGATTTCCTCGCCTTTATCGACGATGACGAGACCGCTTCGAAGGATTGGTTGATACGGCTCCTGGAAACCGCGCGTGAGACCGGCGCCGACGCCGTTCTCGGTCCCGTCAGGGCGCATTACGCACCTTCGGCGCCCGCGTGGATGCGCAGCGGCGATTTCCATTCGACGCTGCCGGTCTGGGTCAAGGGCGAGATCCGCACCGGTTACACCTGCAATACGCTGCTCAGGCGCCAGGCGCCGTCGCTTTCCGGCTGCCGCTTCAAGCTCGCCCTCGGCAAGAGCGGCGGCGAGGACACGGACTTCTTCACCGGGATGCACCGCGCCGGCGGAACCATCGCCTTTGCGACGGAAGCCTGGGTGCATGAACCGGTGCCGGAGAAGAGAGCCACCCTCGCCTGGCTCGCGAAGCGCCGCTTCCGCTCCGGCCAGACGCACGGCCGACTCCTCGCGGAAAGGGCGAACGGCCTGCGGCGGCCTCTGAACGTCGCCCTTGCCGCGGCAAAAGCCGGCTATTGCGCGCTCGGCGCGGCGCTCTCGTTCCCCTCGACCGTCCGGCGGCACCGCTATGCGCTGCGCGCGCTTCTCCATGCGGGCGTCCTCAGCGGCCTGCTGGGGCACAAGGCGATCGAGCAATACGGCATCCGGGAGGCGACCTCGCCATGAGCGTGCATCCCGACGTCACCTTCGTCATCGCCGCCTACAACGCGGCAGATACGATCATGCGGGCGATCGACAGCGCGCTTTCGCAGCAAGGCGTAGAGGTAGAGGTCATCGTCGTCGACGATTGCTCGACGGACGCCACCCCGGCCCTCGTCACGGCAATGGCCGATCCCCGCGTCCGGCTGATCGCGCTGGAACGGAACCGCGGACCGGGCGGCGCGCGCAATGCCGGGCTGGACGCGGCGCGGGGCACCTGGGTCGCGGTCCTCGATTCGGACGATACGGTGCGGCCGGACCGGCTCAAACGGATGATCGGGCGGGCCAGGACGGCCGCCGCGCAGATCGTCGTCGACAATCTCGACGTCGTTTCGATCGACGGGCGCAGCGTCAGAATGTTTGGCGAGGCGGAACTCGCCCGGCGGCCGCTGCTTACCCTTCCCGCCTTCATCGAGTCGAATGTGCTTTTTCGCTCGGAACACAATTTCGGCTACATGAAGCCGGTCTTCGAGCGGCGCTTCCTCGAAGCGAACGGCCTCCGTTTCGACGAGACGTTGCGCATCGGCGAGGACTATATCCTGCTCGCGTCCGCCCTTGCCTGCGGCGGCCGATGCGCGATCGAGCCTTCTGCCGGCTACATCTATCATATCCGCGACGGCTCCATATCGCGGGTGCTGAGGCTCGACCACATCGACGCGATGATGGCCGCGGACGAGGTGTTCCTGCAGCGCTATCCGCTCGATCCCCCTTCCACGAAGATGCAGCGCCGGCGCGCGCGCGGCTTTCGTCAGGCGCGCTCCTTCCTCGTCCTCGTCGAACAGTTGAAGGAGAAGTCCTTCCTGGGCGCGCTCAGGACCGCGCTCGCCGACCCTGTCGCGCTTCGGCACCTGCGCATGCCGATCGCCGCCCGATTGCGCCGCCTCGCAGCGCCGCCGGCGATTGTCGCACCCCTTCCTTCCGCCGCCGTCACGGTGGCGGCCGAACCGGCCCCGCTGGGCAACGATCCCAATACAAGCAAAGGATAAAACGGATGAATCCTATCAGGACCGTCAGGAAAGCAGTCATTCCGGTTGCCGGAAACGGAACGCGGTTCCTTCCCGCGACGAAGGCCGTGCCCAAGGAGATGCTGACGATCGTCGACCGGCCCGTCGTCCAATATGCGGTGGACGAAGCCCGCCAGGCGGGCATCGAGCACATCGTCTTCGTCACCAGCCGCAACAAGCAGGCGATCGAGGACCATTTCGACGACACGCCAGAGCTCATCTCGTCGCTGTCTCGCTCGGGCAAGAACGCGCAGATCTCCGAACTCGAAGCCATGCTGCCGAAGGCCGGCTCCGTCAGCTTCACGCGCCAGCAGGCCCCGCTCGGGCTCGGCCACGCGGTCTGGTGTGCCCGCGATCTGATCGGCGACGAGCCCTTCGCGCTGCTGCTGCCGGACATGGTCTCCTTCGGCGCGCGCGGCTGCATGGCCGGCCTCATGGATCTCTACCGCGAAGTCGGTGGCAACGTGGTCGCCGTGGAGCAGTGCGCTCCGGAGGAGGCATCGAAATACGGGATCGTCGGCAAGGGCATGAGCGTGCAGCACGGCTTCGCCGTGACCGAGATGGTCGAAAAGCCTGCGGCCGGACAGGCGCCCTCCAATTTTTATCTCAACGGGCGCTACATCCTGCAGCCGGAGATATTCTCGATCCTCGCCCATCAGCCGCGCGGCGCCGGCAACGAGATCCAGTTGACCGACGGCATGCTGGCACTGTCGCAAAGCCAGCCCTTCCATGCCCATCCCTATGAAGGCCGCACCTTCGATTGCGGTTCCAAGCAGGGCTTCATCGAGGCCAATGTCGCCTTTGCCCTGGACCGGGCGGACATCGGCGACATCGTTTTCGAGTCGGTGCGCGAAATCGTCCTGTCGCACGAAAGCCGCATCCGGGCGGCATAAGCGAAGGCCTCCGGCGGTCCGAGAGGACCGCCGCGCCAAGGACCGGAGAACAAAATGAACAGAACGGCCCCCATGAAACAGAGAAGCGCCCCCTTGAGCAGCATCATGCCCCGCGAAGAACAGTCAGACGGTTTCATCGATCTCGATCGGCTGCTGGCTGTCGTCCTCCGCCGGGCGAGGCTCGTGGCGGCCTTCATTGTGCTCTTCATCATGCTGGGGGTCGTCTATCTCCTGTTCGCGACGTCCTATTACACGGCGATGACGCAGGTTCTGCTTGACGAAAACCTGTCGAAATACGCCGAGGAAGAGCCAACGCCGGTGAACAGCCAGTTGCTGGACACGCAGATTGCCAGCGCCGTCGAGATCCTGAAATCCGGCGAGCTTGCGCTGCGCGTCGTCGACAAGCTCAACCTGGCCGAGAACGACACCATCCTCAACCCGCCCCGCTCGCCGGTCGAAGTCGTCAAAGGCTGGGTGAAGACCACCACCGGCCTCTTCTCCGACGGTCCGGAGCTCACCGAAGACCAGGTGCGCAACGGCAAGCGAAAGAAGGCGGCGGCGCTTCTCCAGAGATCGCTGACCGTCGAGCGCGTCGGGCGAAGCTCGGTCGTTGCCCTGACGTTCACCTCGAGCGATCCCGGGCTCGCTGCGACGGTGGCGCAGGGCTATGCCGACGCCTATCTCACCGATCAGCTGAACGCCAATTTCGAAGCCACCGAGCGCGCCTCCGTCTGGCTGCAGGAGCGGCTTACCGATCTGCAGCAGCGATCGCAGGCGGCAGCGCTCGAGGTCGAGCGGTTCAGGAGCGAAAACGGCCTGACCGCCGCTCGAGGCGAACTGATGTCGGAGCAGCAACTGGCCGATCTCAACAGCCAGCTCATCGTCGCCCAGGCCGACACGGCCAGCGCCTCGGCACGCTACGACCAGTTCAAGTCGATCATCGACCAGGGGCCCGAGGGTGCGGTCAACAATGCAACCATCTCCCCCAAGGAAGGCGACAACTCGGTGATCCGCGAGCTGAGGACGCGCTACCTCAACATCAGCAAGCGCGAGCGGGAAATCACGCAGAATTTCGGCGAGGATCACCCTCAGGCGGTATCGCTCCGGGCCGAACAGGCCGATGTCGGCCGGCAGATCTATCAGGAACTGAAGCAGCTGACGGCAAGCTACAAGAACGAATTCGAGGTCGCCCGCTCGCGCGAAGCCTCGCTCCGCAAGAGCATCCAGCATGTCGCCGGCAAGAACTCGGACTCCAGCAAGTCGCTCGTGCGGCTGAGAGAGCTCGAGCAGCAGGCTGCGGCGCTGAAGACGCTCTATGAAACCTATCTCGGCCGCTACGAACAGGCGACGCAGCAGCGTTCCTTCCCGATCGCCAAGGCGCGCGTCATCTCCGAGGCGGGCGTCCCCGTTTCACCGTCGAGCCCGAAGAAGACCCTGACCCTCGCGCTTTCCGCGGTGCTCGGCTTGATGGCCGGCGGCGCCTGCGCGGCCTTCCTCGAATTCCGCGAACGGACCTTCCGCCTCGAGGACGACGTGCGCTCGATCCTCGGCCATCGCTCGCTCGGCTACGTGCCGCTCGTCGGTACGCGAACGAAGAAGAAGGCGGAGCTCGTGCGCGCGCATTTCGGTTCGGAGCGACGGCCGGACAACCCGGCGGACGCCATGCCGCTGCAACGCCTGTCCCGCATCGTCCTCGATGCGCCGCGGTCGACCTTCGCGGAAACCTTCAGGAACGCCAAGCTCGCCTGCGACCAGGTGCTGCCCGGCAACGAATGCCGCGTGATCGCCATCGTCTCGGCGGTGCCGGATGAGGGGAAATCGGTCGTCGCGGCAAATTTCGCCGCCCTTCTGGCGGCAAGCGGCAAACGGACGCTCCTGATCGACGCCGACATCCGCAAGCCCGGCCTCACCCACATGATCACCCCTGCCCCGCGCTCCGGGCTCGTGGAAGCCTTGACCGGCGAGGCGACCTGGCCCGCCGGCATCAAGGTCGACCAGCGCACCAAGCTCGCCATCCTTCCGGCCGGCGGCGGCGCCTCGGATCATCGCCATCAGAGCAACGAGTTGCTTGCCTCGCCGGCCATGGCGAACCTCATGGCCAACGCGCGCAGTTCCTTCGACTATGTCGTGGTCGATCTCGCCGCGCTCGCGCCGGTCGTCGATGCGAAGGCCTTTGCCCCGCTTGCCGACGGCGTCCTCTTCTGTGTCGAATGGGGAAGAACGCCGAGGCGGCTCGTGCGCGACCTGCTCAACTCCGAGCCGCAGATCGACGCGAAGGTCGTCGGCGTCATCCTCAACAAGACCGACATGAACGAACTCGACAAATACAGCGACTTCGGCGGCGCGGAAAAATACCGGCATCGCTACGGCAAGTACTATGTCGAGCATGACGTTCCGGAAAACCGGACGACGGCCGCCTGAACCGGCTACCGGCCAATACCGTCGCGCCACCGGCGCGGCGCAAGGATGGGCAGCAGCACCGGGCCTATCCCGCGCCCGGTCATGACGTCACCG
Organism: Sinorhizobium saheli; assembly: GCF_001651875.1. Taxonomy (GTDB): domain Bacteria; phylum Pseudomonadota; class Alphaproteobacteria; order Rhizobiales; family Rhizobiaceae; genus Sinorhizobium; species Sinorhizobium saheli. Next base: position 8,601 of record NZ_LNQB01000065.1, on the reverse strand, counting down.
CAAAGGAAGAGCCGCATCGCTCCGGCCGGCCTTCTTGCGGCGATCGACGCCGACGATCCAGGCAGCAATCATCAGCAGAACGACGACTGCAAGCGCAACGAGCGCCAGCGCATAGAAGAGGATGTACTCGGCGAGGCGTGGCAGGATCAGAAGCCGCCGCCATGCGCCCGGCGACCGCCGCCAATCCGGCAGCGCGTCACTGTTGAAAGCCTCCAGTCGACGGATAAAGAAGCGCATATCGCCAAAACCGATCGCCGTTCGTTAGCCAGCAGGTTCATGCTGCGGCGCAACCGTGGCAGGAGCGAGGCATCGCGCCTTTCACAGCGCCGCGCGTCTTATCGGACGTGCTCATTGTAGCAGTTCGTACTATTTCCTGTCTTCGTCCTGAGGTAGAGGGGTGATCTAAGGAGAAGTGGGGACGGCCTGTATCAGGAGCGGCGCGGGCCTACCACCAGCGATGAAAGTGGTGCACCGGCCCCCGCCCCTCTCCCACCGTCAAGTCGTCGGCGGCGGAAATGGCGGCGTGCAGATAGGCCTTGGCATCGCGGACTGCATCGACAAGCGGCTTTCCGAGCGCGAGGCCGGCGGCGATCGCGGCAGAGAGCGTGCAACCGGTGCCGTGGTCGTTCACGGTATTGATGCGCGGCGCGGGAAAGCTCAGAAGGCGGTCGCCGTCGAGGAAGAGGTCGGTCGCATCGCCGTTCTCCAGGTGCCCGCCCTTGACGAGCACCGCCTGTGCACCGCTTTTCATGATCGCTTCCGCCTGGCGAGCCATCTCCCGTTCATCCTCCGCCACCGCGCGCCCGGTCATGAGCGCGGCTTCGGCGAGGTTGGGTGTTGCGATCACGGAAAGCGGCAACAATTCGTCCATCAGCGCGGCGACGGCATCCGGCCGAAGCAGGCGGTCGCCGGAGGTCGCGACCATCACCGGATCGACGACGGCCCGCTTGCCGAACCGGCGCAGCCCCTCGGCAATGACGCTGATCGTCTCCCGGCGGGACACCATGCCGATCTTGACCGCGCCCACCTCGAGGTCGGAAAAGACCGCATCGATCTGTGCCGCGACGACCTGCGGGGAAACGTCCTCGACTGCGGTGACGCCCCTCGTGTTCTGGGCGGTGATCGCGGTAATGACGCTCGCGCCATAGACGCCGAGTGCCGAAAAGGTCTTGAGGTCCGCCTGGATGCCGGCGCCGCCGCCGGAGTCCGATCCGGCGATGGTGAGAGCGATCGCCGTCATGCCCGCTCCTGCGGTGCTCGATCGCAGCGGACGTTGACAGCAGGCAACAAGAGAAGGCACATCATCTATCTCCCGGCGGGGCGTGGAGATCCAGGCAATGACGACGAAGTGGCTGGCCGGCCGCGGAGCGCGACCTTCTTTCCGTTCCTACGCCGGCATGATCCGGATCAGGTTCAAGGGTCCGGCTCACCGCCGTCTCAGCACCGTTTGGTGCTCCCCTCGGAATGTGGAACACATCTATGGAACGGCAGTGCGGGGATGTCAACGCGCGGACCCGCCCGCCCCATCGACTCGCCTGGAGATTGCAGCCTCGCGCCCTGTTGAGGATGTTTTTCTCGCAATTCGATATGCGGCGAAGCGGCTATTCCCTTTACCGCTAAGGACTGCGCGTTTCCTCCTCGAAAACCGCTGCGATTAGGCTATTCTTAGCAAAATTTGACCGACCAGAAAGGAGCAAACCATGGGCCTCCGCATCAACGATACCGCCCCGGATTTCACCGCCGAGACAACGCAGGGAACGATCAACTTCCATGACTGGATCGGCAACGGCTGGGCCGTGCTCTTCTCCCATCCAAAGAACTTCACGCCCGTCTGCACCACCGAGCTCGGTGCGATGGCCGGGATCGAGGGCGAGTTCCGCAAACGCGGCGTCAAGATCATCGGCATCTCGGTCGATCCGGTCGAAAGCCATGCCAAGTGGAAGAACGACATCAAGGTCGCGACCGGCTTCGATGTGGAATATCCGCTGATCGGCGACCGCGATCTGAAGGTCGCCAAGCTCTACGACATGCTGCCCGCCGGCGCCGGCGACAGCTCCGAGGGCCGGACACCGGCCGACAACGCCACGGTCCGTTCGGTCTACGTCATAGGACCCGACAAGAAGATCAAGCTGATCCTCACCTATCCGATGACCACCGGCCGCAACTTCAACGAAATCCTGCGCGCCATCGACTCGATCCAGCTCACCGCCAAGCATCAGGTGGCGACGCCGGCGAACTGGCAGCAGGGCGAGGACGTCATCATCACCGCCGCCGTTTCGAACGAGGATGCGATCCAGCGCTTCGGTTCGTTCGACACCGTTCTTCCCTATCTGAGGAAGACCAAACAGCCGACAGCATGAGCCTTGCCGCTCATATGACGCCGCTTGCGAAATAGAAGAATTTGCCAAGGGCAACGCGAAGAGGCCCATCGCCTTCGCGTTGCCGCAATATCGCGGGAAGCCGTCAGTCCGCCGCGGTCGCCTCGATGATCTCCGCCAGCACGGCGTGGAGCGCGTCCCGGTATCCGTTGCGCGCCGAAGGCCCGCTTTCGTCCGAGGTCATCACGACCGTCAATTGCCGCGACGGCACGATATAGAGCATCTGGCCGCCATAGCCCCAGGCATAGTGGACATCCTCGCCGCCGATCCGGCGCGTGAACCAGCCGTAGCCATAGCCGTCACCGGTAAAGCGGGAGGCGGTGCGCACCTGAAAGGAAAGGTCGACCCAATCGGCCGGGACGACCTGCCGGCCGTCGGCCGTGCGGCCGCGGTTGCGGTAAAGCTCGCCGAAGGCCAGCAGCGAGCGAGCGCTCATCGCCATCTGGTTGCCGCCGAGATAGATGCCCTGCGGATCACGCTCCCAGGCATCGATCCGAAATCCGTCGACCGGGCCGAGCCAGTCGCGCGCGAGGGCCAGCGTCGACTTGCCGCCGACCTTCGTCAGGATCGCCGAAAGCAGATGTGTGGATGCGGTGGAATAGAGCATTCGCCCGCCCGGCTCGTCATCGAAGGGCTGCGCCAGCGCGAAGCGGACCCAGTTGCTGCTCGAAACCCAGCGGCCGTAGTTCGGGCCCGACATCCGGCCCAATCCGGCCTGCATCGAGAGCAGGTGGCCGATGGTGATGTCGTTGATGCGCGGATCGGCCGGGGAAGGGAGATCCTTCTTCAGAATGGGAGCGATCTTCTGCTCCGGACCTTCGAGCAGGCCCTTGCCGATCGCCACGCCGACGAGCGCGGAAACGATCGCTTTCGATGCCGATTTGATATTGGTCGATTCCGATGGCGTGTGTCCGCGATAGCCCTGTTCGGCAATCGTTTCGCCGTCACGGGCGACGACGACGGTTTTCAGCGGCTTCAGCTCGGCTCGTTCGGCGAGGTCGTTCAGCAGGGCAGTGACGGAGGACGGCTCCTGCGCGGCAGCGGGCGACAGGAACGCGAGGACCGAGAGGATAACGAAGATCAGCCTGGTCATGCATTCGACCTAGGGCAAGGGGGCGGCCGAGTCATCATGCGCGTGCGGGGCTCACAGCGATGTGACTTTTGGGAGCCGGTTGGTCACAAGCGTGGGAGCGGGCGCTCCATGAATGCCCCTCATCCCGCTGCCGCGACCTTCTCCCGGTTTGACGGGGAGAAGGGACTCGCGGCACGTCCTTAAGCCCTCTCCCCGGCTTAACCCGAGGAGAGGGGCAATTTTGACTGAGCTCAACCATTGAAAGTATAGTCAGCGATCGACTGCGCCTTCATCTCGATCGAGAAGCCCGGGCGCTCGGGCGGCATGTAGGCGGCGTTGCGGATGACGCAGGGGTCGACGAAATGCTCGTGCAGATGATCGACATATTCGATGACGCGGCCGTCCTTGGTGCCCGACACGGCGACATAGTCGATCATCGACAGGTGCTGCACATATTCGCAGAGGCCGACGCCGCCGGCGTGCGGCCAGACCGGCACGCCGTATTTGGCGGCGATCAGCAGCACGGCCAGCACCTCGTTCAGCCCGCCCATGCGGCAGGAGTCGATCTGAGCGATATCGATCGCGCCCTCGGCGATGAACTGCTTGAACATGATGCGGTTCTGGCACATCTCGCCGGTCGCGACCTTGACCGGGCAAATTGCCGCCCGGATCTTGCGATGGCCCGCGACGTCGTCCGGGCTCGTCGGCTCCTCGATGAAAAAGGGCTTGGCGGCGCTCAGCTTCCTCACCCATTCGATCGCCTGGTCGACCTCCCAGACCTGGTTGGCATCGATCATCAGGTAACGGTCGGGGCCGATCACCTCGCGGGCGATCGTCAGCCGGCGGATGTCGTCGGCGAGATCGCGGCCAACCTTCATCTTGATGTGGTTGAAGCCCGCGTCCACCGCTTCCTGCGCCAGACGCCGCAGCTTGTCGTCGTCATAGCCGAGCCAGCCGGCGGAGGTGGTGTAGCAGGGGTATCCTTCCCGCTCGAGGATGGATATCCGCTCGGCCTTGCCGGGTTCGGCGCGCCGCAGTATCTCGACCGCCTCGTCGCGGCTGAGCGCGTCGGTGATGTAGCGGTAGTCGACGATGTCGGCGATTTCTTCCGCCGACATGTCGCTGACGAGACGCCAGACCGGCTTGCCGGCTTCCTTGGCGAGAAGGTCCCATACGGCATTGACGATGGCGCCGGTCGCCAGATGGATCGCCCCCTTCTCGGGGCCGATCCAGCGCAACTGGCTGTCGCTCGTCAGGTGCCGCCAGAAGCGGCCCGGGTGTTCGAGGATTTGGCCGATCTCCTGGCCGACGACCAGGTGTCGCATCGCCTCGATCGCCATGCAGCAGATGTCGTTGCCGCGGCCGATGGTGAAGGTTAGACCATGACCCGCCAGCCCCGGCCGGTCGGTGTCGAGAATGACATAGGCGGCCGAGTAGTCCGGATCCGGATTCATGGCGTCCGAACCGTCTAGGCTCGCCGAGGTCGGGAAGCGCAGGTCGAAGACGCGAAGATCGGTGATGCGGGTCATGGTTGCTCCGCTCATACGGGTTCAGGCATCGGCGCGGACGCGCTGTTTCTGATTGCCGAGGCCCTCGATGCCGAGTTCGACGACGTCGCCGGCCTTCAGGTAGCGCGGCGGCTTCATGCCCATGCCGACGCCCGGCGGCGTTCCGGTCGAGATGATATCACCGGGCCTCAGCGACATGAACTGCGAGAGGTAGGAGACGAGATAGGCAACACCATAGACCATCGTCCGGGTCGACCCGTCCTGCATCGTCTCGCCATTGACCTTGAGCCACATTGCCAGGTTATGCGGGTCCGCCACCTCGTCCTTGGTGACGAGCCAGGGGCCCGTCGGGCCGAAGGTGTCGCAGGATTTGCCCTTCGTCCATTGGCCGTGGCGCTCGATCTGGAAAGCGCGTTCGGAGACGTCGTGGATCGTGCAATAGCCCGCGACGTAATCGAGCGCCTCCGCCTCGCTCACATATTTCGCCGTCCGCCCGATGACGACGCCAAGCTCCACCTCCCAGTCGGTCTTTTGCGAGCCGCGCGGCAGGACGAGGTCGTCGTTCGGGCCGGTGATGGCCGAGGTCGCCTTCATGAAGATGATCGGCTCCGGCGGCACGGTCGCGCCGGTCTCGGCGGCGTGGTCGGAATAGTTGAGGCCGATGCAGATGAACTTGCCCGTCCCCGCCACGCAGGGGCCGAGCCGAGGATTGCCGTCGACCACCGGCAAGGTCTCGACATCCAATCCGCCGAGCTTGGTGAGCCGCTCGGGGTCGAGGGCGTCCCCGGCCAGATCCGTCACGTGCCCGGAAAGATCACGGAGCACACCCTTGGAATCGATAAGACCCGGCTTTTCGCGGCCCGGCTCGCCATAACGAAGAAATTTCATGCCTGTTTTCCTTGTGAAATGTCAGATGGTCCAGCCGCCGTCGATGGCATAGGCCTGTCCGGAGGTGTAGGTCGCGCCGGCGAGATAGACGGCAAGCTCGGCGATCTCCTCTGGCGTGCCGAGGCGCCCCATCGGTTGACGGGCGATGAAGGCGGCGCGGGCGTTTTCGTAGTCGCCCTGCGCGCGCATTCGGCTTTCGAGCGACGGGCTTTCAACCGTGCCCGGGCAGATGGCGTTGCAGCGGATGCCCTCTCCGACATAATCCGCGGCGATCGACTTCGTCAGGCCGATGACGGCCGCTTTCGTCACGCCGTAGGCAAAGCGGTTCGGCACGCCCTTGATGCTGGAGGCGACCGAGGCCATGTTGATGATCGCCCCGTCCTTCTGCGCGAGCATGCCGGGGAGCACCGCCCGGATGGTCCGGATCATCGACTTGACGTTGAGGTCGAAGGCGAACTCGAGATCCTCGTCCTTCATCGTCAGCACCGAGCCGGAATGCACGAAGCCGGCGCAATTGAAGAGCACGTCGACGGCGCCGATGTCCGCCACCAGCGCCTCGACCGCTCGGGTGTCGCGAACGTCGAGGCGATGGGTCCTGATGCCCTCGCCCTCCAGCGACCCAAGCGCCTCCATGTTGATGTCGGTCGCGTGGACCGTGGCGCCTTCCCTTGCGAAGGCGAGTGCGGTTGCACGTCCTATCCCCTGCGCAGCGGCGGTGACGAGGACGACCTTTCCGGCAAGGTTCGCTGTCATTGCATGGTTCCCTGTGATTTGCGTTCGACGACCAAGATCGGATCAGCCGCCGGGTCGGCAGCATCGACCGCGGGTGCCGCAAAGGCAAGCAGCCTGTTCATTCAAGTCTCCTTCCGCTGAATTAGCTTCTCATTGGTGAGAAAATCATTCATATACAAACAGCAAATTCACAGGAGATCAATGGCACTTCCTTCGGGTGAGTGCACATTCTGCCCAACTTCATCGGGAAAAATGCGAAATGGACAGCGACGAGCCCGACAGATATCGCGCTCCGGCCCTCGACAAGGGCCTCGACATTCTGGAGCTCCTGGCCGGCGTCGACGGCGGACTGACGCAGGCCGAGATCTCCAAAAGACTGAACCGCAGCCCCAACGAGTTCTACCGCATGCTCGACCGGCTCGTGCGCCGCGGCTACGTGACGAGAAGCGACGGCGATCTCTATTCGCTGACGCTGAAGCTCTTCGGGCTCGCGCACCTGCATGCGCCGGTGCGCCGGCTCGTCTCCTTCGCGACGCCGCTGATGCGCGATCTCGCCCAGCGATCGAAGCAGGCCAATCACCTTGCCGTGTTCGATCGCGGATCGGCCGTCGTCATCGCGCAGCAGGAAGCGCCGGACTACTGGGGCATATCGATCCGTGTCGGCTCGCATATCAGCTTGTTCGATACGGGCTCGGGCCATGTGCTCCTGGCATTCCGATCGTCGGAGGAGCGGGATATGATGATTTCCGAGCATGTGCGCAGCCGGGAGGAGATCGAGCTTGCGCCGGAATTCTTCGTCCGCCTCGATGAAACCCGCGAGCGTGGCTATGTGAAGATGGCAAGCGCCCAGACCGCCGGCGTCTACAACCTCTCCGCCCCGATCCTTGGACCGGACGGACGCAGCATCGCGGCGCTGACGTGCCCCTATATCCCGCTGGTCAATGCCTCTTCCGCCCCCGACATTGCCGAGACCATCTCGCTGCTGCTCAAGACCGCGGCGCAACTTTCGGCGCTTGCGGGAGCGGATGTTGCGCAAGGATGATCGCGGCACCTGTGGCGCCGCGCGCGCAAACGGAATTTGAACGACCTGTTCTTGTCTCGAAGGAGGGGCAGCCTTGATAATCGACACGCATCTGCATCTGATCAACAAGTCCGCGCTGAGCTATCCCTGGCTCGCGGGCGTTCCGGCACTTGATCGCGATTTCCTCTATGCGACCTATGCGGAGGAGGCGAAGCGCGTCGGCATTGCCGGCTCGCTGCACATGGAGGTGGACGTCGACCCCGTCCAGATGGAGTGCGAAACGGACGAGGTCTTGCGCCTCGCGGGCGAACCGCAGAGCCTCCTCCAGGGTGCGATCGCTGCCTGCCGGCCGGAGGACCAGGGCTTTGCCGCCTATCTCGAGCGGCAATGGCACAATCCGTTCGTCAAGGGATTCCGGCGCGTGCTGCACGTGGTCCAGGACGATCTTTCGGAGAGCGCCCTCTTCCGCGAGAACCTGAAGCGGCTTTCGGGCAGCCGCTTCACCTTCGATCTCTGCGTGCTGCCGCGCCAGATCCCCACGGCCATCGAACTTGTCGATCTGTTGCCCGACGTCCGCTTCGTTCTCGACCATTGCGGCGTCCCGGACGTCCGCGGGCGCGGCGAGCAGCCGTGGCGGGAGCGCGTGTCGGAGATCGCCCGCCGGCCGAACGTCGTCGCCAAGATCTCCGGCGTCATCGCCTATGCCGAGGAAGACTGGACGCTCGCCTCGATCCGACCTTATGTCGAGCACACGATTGCCGCCTACGGCTGGGATCGGGTCGTCTGGGGCAGCGATTGGCCGGTCTGCACGCTCGGCGGCAGCCTGTCGACCTGGGTGGCGGCGACCCACGCGCTGCTTGAGGGCTGCAGCAACGACGAGCGCGAAAAACTCCTGTCGGCAAATGCGCGGCGGATCTGGAAACTAGGCTCAGGACCTATTGATTAACAGGCTTCCGCTTTCGGTCGGATTCTGATTCAACATGGCAGGAGGTGCTGCCATGA
>NZ_LNQB01000064.1 GCF_001651875.1 Sinorhizobium saheli | reverse complement strand
GATGGACCAGGTGACGCAGCAGAACGCGGCGATGGTCGAGGAATCGACGGCGGCGACGAGCCGGCTCGCCGACGAGGCGGCGAATCTCGCGCGGCTGATCGCCCGCTTCAAGCTCGAGGGCGGCATGGCCCCGCGTGCGGCCGCGCCGGACAGCCGTCCGGTCGCCTCGCCCGCTCGCGCCCTTTCCCGCAAGCTCGCCGGCGCCTTTGGCGGCCGTGGCGCAGCGACGGCTGCCGCGGCCGACTGGGAGGAGTTCTGACAGCGGCCCCGGCAGGCCACGCCGGACAAATCATGCCTTCGGCAGATCGGATGGGCAGCGGCATCGCCGCTGCCCATCGCGTTTTTGCGGGCGGTACGGCGACCTTTCGCCTGAATGATGCCGTGCTGCTATGCAGCGACCCGGGACGCAGCCAACGGCTGCAAACAAAAAAGGCCGGGCTAAACCCGACCTTCTCGTCACCTGCGCCCGTTGCCAGTACATCCGTGGTCAATGGCGCGGTAGGTCCTTCTTAGCCGTTGATCGTGACAGCCGCGTGACAAAGGTTGCGATTGAAGCGGGATGCCCTCACATGCATTCGCGCATGCCGCTCTATCTGTTTGCTTTTGCTGATTTGTGCGACGTCGGGTGATTCCACCCGAACTGCAAAATGCTCTGAAGCCGCGTGTCCGATACCGCGCTCGTTACACCGTGTCCGGGTTGAAGCGCGCCAAGTCGTTGGCAACAAAAAAGGCCGGGGCTTCCCGGCCTTTCGCAGTCACCCCTCGCCTTTGCCAGTACATCCGTGGTCAAAAGCGAGAGGGACCGTATGACAGCAATGTACGCTCTGATTGCATTTTAATCAAACCGGAAATTGCGACGCGCGCAGCGCAGTCGTCCCCGAGCCGCGACTCGTCGATTTCCGGCAAGGCAAGACTCTCCTCCGAGCCTCATTCCCGTGCTTGTCACAGCGTGGCGTCCGACAAGACGCGCGGCGCTGTGGGCCACAGCCGGGGAGGGGATAAAGAGGCGGATCAGCAGGAGCAATCGGCGGCTTAGTCGTCGCAGGACTCGGAACGGCAAAGATTTTTCAACGTTTGGTAATCTCTGATGTACAAGGGTGTCGGATCGATTCGACCCATCTTGCGCGTGTTCCGACATGTACTAGGATGAGCGTCGGGAGTGTAACCATGAAGAAGACAAGCGCCGTCAACGTCATATCGGCGTTTACGGAGGACCAGGCGGCACGACTCACCGGCCTGACTGTTCACCGTCTACGCCATTGGGACCGCACGGGATTCTTTATCCCGTCGCTTGCGGCGCAGGATAGACGTGTGCCCTTCAGCCGGGTCTACTCGTTCCGCGATCTGGTGTCGCTTCAGATACTCAAAGCGCTTCGCATCGATCTAGGTTGTTCTCTGCAGCATCTTCGCGATGTGAAGGAAAAGCTGGCCCATCTCGGGGATGACCGCTGGTCGCACACTACGCTGCACGTGCTCAACAAGAAGGTCGTGTTCTTCGATGAGGAACGCGATGAGCACCGCGAGCCCGTTAGCGGCCAGATCGTTCTGCAGATTCCGCTGAAGGTCGTCAGGTCAGATATGCGGAAGGCTGCAAAGGCGCTCGGACAGCGCACGGATACTGAGATCGGCTCTATAGAGCGACATCGCAACGTCAGTCACAACGCGGCTGTCATCGCTGGGACGCGTATCCCTGTCGCTGCGATCAAGCGGCTCGCGGAGGACGGCTACAATGTTGCGCAGATCGTTGAGGAATACCCGTCCCTGACTGACAAGGACGTTATTGCCGCTCTACGGTATGACGACAAAAAGAGTGCCGCTTGAGCCCAGCGCGTCCTCGCCTCAAATTCTTTCTTGATGAGGGCGTGCCGGTCTCGGTTGGCAAGGCGCTGGAAGACGGTGGCCATGAAGTCATCTACTTCAACAACAGCGGAGTCGCAAAGGGATCGGCTGATACCATGGTTTGTGTTGTTGCTGACGCAAACGATGCAATTCTAGTTGCTCATGACAAGGACATGAAAGTCCTAGCAAAAGGGCATGGCATAACAGCGGCGCGCTTCCGGTCCCTCAGCCTCCTACAGTTAGCATGTCGCGAATCGGTCGGCGCTGTACGTGTCCGCCAGGCGCTCTCTCTGATTGAGCATGAGTGGGCCATAGGCGAAGGGCGAGAACGACGACTGCATATCTGCATCGGCGACAGCATGATTAGGTCGCATCGATAGAGGGGGACACGATTTCCAGGCTGGCCAACAAAGCGCTAATTATCTCCTTCCAAGTATCTATCCCGATCGCCGCAATAGCCACCAGCAAGCCAAGGCGCGTTCTAGATGCCAAATCCGGAACTGCTCCCTAATTCTCTCCAGCACCGATACCCCTCAATTGAACTCGACAAGCGTAAGTCAGCGCATCGTTTGCGTGCAAGACGGGGGGACGAAAAGCACTATGTAAAAAGGCCCCTCGATTTCTCGAAAGGCCTTTAAAATCAGAAACTTGGATGGTGGGCGTGACAAGGATCGAACTTGTGACCCCTACGATGTCAACGTAGTGCTCTCCCGCTGAGCTACACGCCCATCCGATGCGGCGCATAGACCACAAAACCGGCGTCCGCGTCAATAGGCTTTTCGAAGGTTTTTTGAGAGAAATTTTGGAAGCTGTCGCGCGGCCGGATTTCCGGTGCAGCGCTCGCCTGCGATTGCGGCTCGCAACGGCCAAGCGCGCCTAAGCCGTTGAACGGCTGGAGCATTTTGCAGTCAGGTGAATCACCTGACGTCGCACAAATGCGGCAAAACAAACAGATAGAGCGGTAGCGCGAACGCATCTGAGCGGATCCCGCGCTAAAGGGTCGCGGCCGATCGGGCCGATCGGCTGCGGCCCCGGAGCCGGTGTCGGTGCGCAGCTTTGCGGCAAAAGCGGTTGGGCGGGCTCGCGCCCTCCTCAGGCCGCCAGCATCTTGTTGACCTCGTTGACGAGGTCGCGCAGGTGGAAGGGCTTGGAGAGGACTTTCGCGTCCTTCGGGGCCTTGGAATCGGGGTTGAGGGCGACGGCGGCAAAGCCGGTGATGAACATCACCTTGAGGTCCGGGTCGAGCTCGGTCGCGCGGCGCGCCAGCTCGATGCCGTCCATTTCCGGCATGACGATATCGGTCAGCAGCAGCGAAAAGGGTTCCTCGCGAAGCCGGTCATAGGCGCTGGCGCCGTTGTCGTAGGAAAGGACCTTGTAGCCGGCCTTTTCCAGCGCCTTCACAAGAAAGCGGCGCATATCGTTGTCGTCTTCGGCAAGGAGGATTTTCGCAGTCATGAATTCGGCCGTGGCTACTTCTTTTCGATGCTTCTCGGATTGCGGCAGCTCAGCAAACCGCAACAGCGTAAATATCCGGTGAACAGCAGGGATCACCCCCCTGAAACCAGCGGGAGGCCACTATGGACACAGAGGCGACCAACTGGCAACATGATCCGAACATCAAGATCCGGACATGGTAAAAAGGGTTCCGATGGGGGAAGCGTCCGAGTGGGAATTTTTCGAGGTTCTGGAACCCGCGAACCGGCGGATTCCTTTCGTCTTCAACTCTCCGCATAGCGGCCGGTTCTATCCCCAAGCCTTTCTCGATCAATCGCGACTCGACCCGCATTCGATCCGCCGTTCGGAAGATCACTTCGTCGATGAGCTGTTCCGCAGCGCCACCTTTCTCGGGGCGCCGCTCCTGCGCGCCCATTTTCCACGCGCCTTTCTCGACGTCAACCGCGAACCCTACGAACTCGATCCGCGCATGTTCGAGGGCGCGCTGCCGGCCCATGCCAATATCGGTTCGATGCGGGTCGCAGGCGGGCTCGGCACCGTGCCGCGCCTCGTCGCCGAGAACATGGAGATTTACCGCGGCCGCTTTCCGGTCGAGGAGGCGCTCACCCGCATCGAGACGATCTACAAGCCCTATCACGCGACGCTCAGAAGGTTGATCGCGCACACCCATGTGCACTTCGGGATGGCGATCCTCATCGACTGCCATTCTATGCCCGGCAACGTCCATCTTCCCGGCAGCGGCAAGCGCCCCGACTTCATCATCGGCGACCGCTACGGCACCAGCGCCGCGGCGGAACTTTCGCGGGTTGCGGTGGAGCTCCTGGAAGAGCTCGGCTACGCAGTGGCGCGCAACAAGCCCTATGCCGGCGGCTTCATCACCGAGCACTACGGCCGGCCGAGCCGCGGGCTGCATGCGCTTCAGATCGAGATCAACCGCAGCCTCTATGTCGACGAGGCGACACTCGTCAAAAAGCCGGGATTTGCGGCCCTCGAGGCCGACCTCGCCACCTTCATCGCCGGCCTGGCACGGCATGTCGACGAATACGGCGCCTACCTGCCGCTGGCAGCGGAATAGGCAATCGCCGACGCGGCCGGTCAGGCGCGCGTCCAAGGAAACGGCGGTCGTGCTCAAAAAGAACCGCGCCAGCGGCGCGGTCAAGTCTAGGGAGGAAACACCCAAGGAGGGTATTTGCAGCCGAGACCGGCTGCATGAAAACCCTAATATTGCGCTGCACAATTGTCAAGTTTCAGGGGTACGAACTTTTTGCAGTGCGGTATAAATCTCCGCTTGTCGGTTGTAGGCTCCATGCGGTTGCCGAAGCCAATTCAAGGCCGCGCCCTCTGTGAGGCTCGACTTGAGGGCGTGGCGCCCTCGTTGCCTTTCGGTGAATTTCGTCTATTCAGAGTGGGCGCTCCTTCCCGTGCCCCGAGAGGAATAAATGCTGCCCGACCGTTCCTTCTTCGATCGTCTTGCCGATGCCGCCAAAGCGGAGACCATGCCGCGCTTCCGGGTCGGCACGAGCGTCCTCAACAAGCTCGAGGGCGGCTTCGATCCCGTGACGGAGGCCGACAGGTCGGCTGAGGCGGTGATCCGGGCGCTGATCGAGAAGAGCTTTCCGGATCACGGCATTCTCGGCGAGGAGCACGGCAATATCGGCCTCGATCGGGATCATGTATGGGTCATCGACCCGATCGACGGCACGCGCGCCTTCATTTCCGGCCTGCCGGTCTGGGGCACGCTGATCGGCCTTTATCGCCACGGCAAGGCGGTCATGGGGCTGATGGACCAGCCCTTCACGGGCGAACGCTATTTCGCCGACGGCGAGAAGGCGCTCTATCGCGGCCCGGACGGCGAAAGGGTGCTGGCCACGCGCCCCTGCAAGGCGCTGTCGGATGCGGTCCTGTTCACGACGTCGCCGCACCTCTATACGGGCGAATGCAAGGAGCGCTTCGAGGCGCTGCAGGCGAAGGTGCGGCTTTTCCGCTACGGCTGCGACTGCTATGCCTTCGCGCTGCTTGCCGCCGGCCATGTCGACCTCGTCGTCGAATGCGGCCTCAAGCCCTATGACGTCGGCGGCCTCATTCCGCTGATCGAACAGGCGGGCGGCGTCATCACCAATTGGCAGGGCGAGCGCGCGGAAATGGGCGGCGAAATCATCGCCGCCGGCAGCCGCGAACTGCACGAGCAGGCGCTGGAGGCGCTGCAGGCCAAGCTTTAGTGCACGCCGGTGCTGCCCACCTTCCGGTACATGCTTCAGACGTCTTCCAACCGCCGCGGCACGGGTGCGGCGTCGCCGGTATCGGCACCGGGCAGAAATGCAAGAATGGCCGCCATCGCCTGGGCGCGATAGCGGTCCGCCTCCTGAAGGAGTTCGTGCCGTGCGCCGTCGATCGGGATGAGGTGACCGGCGCGGAAGTTGCCGGCCATTCGCTCGACGGCGAGATAGGGCACGAGCCGCTCGGCCGTCGGCGCGAGAATGACGGTCGGCACCGTGATCCGTGTCAGATGCTCCCGCCGGATGACGCGCCGGATCGTGCGGAAGGCTTCTGTCAGCCACCGGGCCGTGGGCGGGCCGATCCTCAGTTCAGGACAGGCCTCGGTCAGCGCCAGGTTGCGCGCGTAACGGCGGCTGTCGGTGGTCAGCACATTGCCCTGGAAGGGGAGATGCTTTTCCTTGTCGGCGCGCACCGGCAGCCTTCCAAGGCCGAGCCGGCACATGGCGGCGGCGATTGCGACGATGCCCGGTTCGCCGATCACCTGGCCGCCCAGGCCCACGAAGGGAGCGAGGAGCACCATGCGCTCGATGCGGGTTGCGAGCAGCGGCGCCAGCGACAGGGCGACGAGGGCGCCCATGGAATGGGCGACGATCGAAAAGGGCAGGCGGGTGTCGGGCAGGACGATCTCGTCTAGGAAGGTCGTCAGGTCGCGCTCGTAATCGGCGAAACGCTCGACATGGCCGCGACCGGGCTGGGGCAGCAGCCGCTCCGAACCGCCCTGTCCGCGCCAGTCGAAGGTGGCGACCCAGAAGCCGGCTGCCATCAGTTCGCCGATCGTCTCGAAATACTTCTCGATCGATTCGTTGCGGCCCTGCAGCAGCACCACGGTGCCGCGAGTATCGGCCGCTTTCGACTTGAACACCGCATAGCGGATCTTGCGATTGCCGACCCCGTCGAAGAAGCCGGTCACGGGATTGCCCGGGATCGGGTTGTCCGGCGTGGAGCGAAGGATCGAGGTCATGAGCGATGGGCGGATCGGAGCGCGTTGATCGATGTCTCAGGGATAGGCGGTGGCCTTTCGCGCGTCAAAGAAAAAAGCCGGAAACGGTGGATGAAATCCGGACGATCACCGTTTCCGGCCCGCTGAAGGAGAAGGGACATGTCGCTTCAGCCCTGGGTGAAATTGACCCAGTGTCGCCTTTGTACCCCGCCATCGCTGAACCGAGGCCGAACCGGTCGTTCATATCCGGTTCACGCAAGCGATCGCCTCATGAGATCGCGGGGAGCAACGCCCGTGAACGTATCCCCTTGAACTGCAGCGGCGGCGATCCCATGTCTTGGGCACGGACGCCGAAGACGGGTCCGTTCACCGGTCGCGTCACTGCCTGATGGGGTGGCGGACCAGATATCGCAAACCGTTGCTCTCAAGGAGGACATCATGCGTCACTTCGATTTTTCTCCCCTTTATCGCTCCACCGTCGGCTTCGATCGCCTGTTCACCATGCTTGACAGCCTTGGCCAGCCCGATCAGGCACAGACCTATCCGCCCTACAACATCGAGCGGACCGGCGAGAACGCCTACCGCATCACCATGGCCGTGGCCGGCTTCGACGAAAGCGAGCTTTCGGTCGAAGCGCGCGAGAACACGCTGACGATCAAGGGCGAGAAGAGCGAGGAGAAGGGCGAGGAAACCCAGTTTCTCCATCGCGGCATTGCCAAGCGCGCCTTCGAGCGTCGCTTCCAGCTTGCCGACCACGTCGAGATCAAGTCCGCCTCGCTGAAGAACGGCCTGCTCCACATCGATCTCCTGCGCGAGATCCCGGAAGCGGCCAAGCCGCGCCGCATCGAGATCACGGCGGTGGCCTCGCAGCCGAAGCAGATCGAGGCGCAGAGCGCCTGACGCCTGGCATAAGAACGAAATGAAGAAGGCGGCGCCCGAAAGGGCGCCGTTTTTGTCGCATCTGGTCCTCAGCAGCCGGCCACGAAGCGGTCGACGTCTTCGGCGCGGGTGGCGAAGCTCGTGACGAGGCGATAGAGGCCCTCATCCCCGGCAAGGCTGCCGTTGAGATGGTGCGGCACATGCCACTCGTAGAAAACCGCGCATTCCTTTTGCAGGCGGTCAGCGACCGGCCGTTTCAGCACCACGAAGACCTCGTTGGCGTCGGGCGCCCAGGCGAGTCGGCTTTCGGCCGAGGCCGCGATGCCGTCGGCGAGGCGACGCGCCATGGCGTTGGCGTGGCGGGCGAGATCGAGCCAGAGATCGCCCGCGAGATAGGCGTCGAACTGGGCGGCGATGAAGCGCGACTTGGAAAAGAGCTGCGCCGCGCGCTTGCGCAGGAAATGCATCTCCTCGGCCTTGGAAAGGTCGAACAGGATCAGCGCCTCGGCGCACCAGCAGCCGTTCTTGGTCCCGCCGAAGGACAAGATATCGACGCCGCGCTTCCAGGTCATCTCGGCCGGCGACACGTCGAGGCTGACGAGGGCATTGGCGAAGCGGGCGCCGTCCATGTGCAGCGGCAGCCTGTTGGCCTTGGCGATAGAGGCGATCGCTTCGATTTCGTCGAGCGAATAGACCGTGCCGCCCTCGGTCGCCTGCGTCAGCGTCACCGCCATCGGCTGGCCGCCATGGACGAATTCGGGCGGAAAGCGGCGGATCTCCGCCTCGAGCCCTGCTGCCTCCATCTTGCCGCGGCCACCATCCACCGGGCTCAGCCTTGCGCCGTGCGAGAAGAACGCCGGCGCCCCGCATTCGTCGACATTCACATGCGCCTCGCGATGGCAGAAGACGACGCCGCCCGGCCGGTTCGCGCTCGAAAGCGCAAGCGCGTTTGCGGCCGTTCCGGTGCCGACGAAAAACACCGCCACGTCCTTTTCGAAGATCTCCGAAAACCTTTTCTCAACCTTTCGATCGAGCTCGCTCGTGCCGTAGGCGGCCGCATAGCCGCCGGCATGCGCCATAAGGTTTTCGGCAATTGCCGGATGGGCGCCGGCCCAGTTGTCGGAGGAAAAGATCATCGCGATATCCCTGATTCTCTGCGTGCGCGTTCTCTCGTGCCGCGCGCACCCTGTCGTTTGCATGAAAACATCGGTTTCGCGCCTCGCGTCGGCGAGACCATAGCCGAGTTCGATCGAGGCGCAATCCTCGCCGTGCCGGTGAACGCCAAACGAAGACCAGTTTGAAACCAAAGTGAAGAAAGCAGCACAAGTGCGTAATTAAATTTCAAAAGCGCGAAATTTTTGGCAATGTTCGACAAAATCTCCGGCATTATTTGCGGTCAAGCTCTTGCGGAGGAGGGCGCTTTCTGGCATAGAGCCCATGAAATAGGACAGGTTTGCTGTCCTATTTCGGTCTAGGGACCGGAACAATCGCCGGAAGGCCCGCAAAAAAGCGGCTGCCGGCGTGGAGCGCGAGGGGGTTTCGCCGGGTTTCATCCGGCGGTTATCGCCTGCCGTCAGGATGGTCGCGGACATTCGTGCCTGATGAGCCGCGCTTCATTTGCGACCTGATCAGGATCATGCGACGATAGTGCCCAGGCTTGCCGCAGTGCGAAAAGCACCACGCGGCGATGGCGTGCGGGCCGCGGTATGCCCGGAATCCCGGGTCAACAGGAGGGAAGACGATGACGGATCATTCGCCATCACAACAGATTGGGCTCAACCTCGCGCAAAACGCCGCGACGGCTGTGAAAACGCCCGCGTTCCCGTCCGGACTGCCGCGAAAACAGGGCCTCTACGATCCGCGCAACGAGCACGATGCCTGCGGCGTCGGATTCGTCGCGCATCTCAAGGGCGAGAAGTCGCACCAGATCGTCCGCGACGGCCTGTTCATGCTCGAGAACCTGACGCATCGCGGCGCCGTCGGCGCCGACCCGCTGATGGGCGACGGCGCGGGTATCCTCGTGCAGATTCCCGATCGCTTCTTTCGCGAGGAAATGGCGGAGCAGGGGGTCACCCTGCCAAAGGCCGGCGAATACGCCGTCGGCTACCTGTTCATGCCGCGCGACGAGAAGCTGATCGCCCATTTCAAGGAGGTGATCAGCGACGTGGTGGCCGAGGAAGGCCAGCACCTGCTCGGCTTCCGCGACGTGCCGGTCGACAATTCGTCGCTCTCCAAGGCGCCGGACATTGCCGCGACCGAGCCGCACCACGTACAGGTCTTCATCGGCGCCGGCCGGGATGCCGCCACGAATGACGAGTTCGAGCGCCGGCTCTTCACGCTGCGCAAGGTGATCTCCAACCGCATCTATGCGGAAGCCGATGGCGGCGACCTCGGCTTCTATATCGTGTCGCTGTCGACCACCACCGTCGTCTACAAGGGCATGTTCCTCGCCTATCAGGTCGGCGCCTATTACAAGGACCTCGCCGACGAGCGCTTCCAGTCGGCGGTAGCGCTGGTTCACCAGCGCTTCTCGACCAACACCTTCCCCTCCTGGAAGCTAGCGCATCCCTATCGCATGGTCGCGCATAACGGCGAGATCAACACGCTGCGCGGCAACGTGAACTGGATGGCGGCGCGGCAGGCCTCCGTGTCCTCGCCGCTCTTCGGCGACGACATCTCCAAGCTCTGGCCGATCTCCTATGAGGGCCAGTCGGACACGGCCTGTTTCGACAACGCGCTCGAGTTCCTCGTGCGCGGCGGCTATTCGCTCGCGCATGCGGTGATGATGCTGATCCCCGAGGCCTGGGCCGGCAACCAGCTTATGTCGCAGGAGCGCAAGGCCTTCTACGAATACCATGCGGCATTGATGGAGCCGTGGGACGGGCCGGCGGCGGTCGCATTCACCGACGGTCGCCAGATCGGCGCGACGCTCGACCGCAACGGCCTGCGTCCGGCGCGCTACATCGTCACCAATGACGACCGTGTCATCATGGCGTCGGAGGCCGGCGTGCTTCCGGTCGCCGAGGACAAGATCGTCAAGAAGTGGCGGCTGCAGCCCGGCAAGATGCTGCTGATCGACATGGAAGAGGGACGCATCATCTCCGACGAGGAGGTGAAGTCGTCGCTCGCCGGCAAGCATCCCTACCGGCAATGGCTGGACAACACCCAGCTCATCCTCGAAGACCTGAAGCCGGTCGAGCCGCGGGCGCTGCGCCGCGACGTGTCGCTGATCGACCGCCAGCAGGCCTTCGGCTACAGCCAGGAGGACACCAAGCTCCTGATGTCGCCGATGGCGACGACCGGCCAGGAGGCGATCGGCTCGATGGGCACCGACACGCCGATCTCGGCGATGTCGGACAAGCCGAAGCTGCTCTACACCTATTTCAAGCAGAACTTCGCGCAGGTCACCAACCCGCCGATCGATCCGATCCGCGAGGAGCTGGTGATGAGCCTCGTCTCGTTCATCGGTCCGCGCCCGAACATCCTCGACCACGAGGGCATGGCGCATGCCAAGCGGCTGGAGGTCCGTCAGCCGATCCTTACCAATGGCGATCTCGAGAAGATCCGCTCGATCGGCCATACCGAGGACCGGTTCGACACCAAGACGCTCGACTTCACCTATGATATTTCGCGCGGTGCCGAAGGCATGCCGGAAATGCTCGATCGCCTGTGCGAGCGGGCGGAAGCGGCGGTCAAGGGCGGCTACAACATCATCGTGCTTTCCGACCGGCAGATCGGCCCGGATCGCGTCGCCATTCCCGCGCTGCTCGCGACCGCGGCCGTGCACCACCACCTGATCCGCAAGGGCCTGCGCACCTCGGTCGGCATCGTGCTGGAATCGGGCGAACCGCGCGAAGTGCACCACTTCTGCCTCCTCGCCGGCTACGGCGCCGAGGCGATCAACCCCTATCTGGCCTTCGACACGCTCGTCGACATGCACAAGCGCGGCGAGTTCCCGAAGGAGGTCGACGAGAAGGAGGTCGTCTACCGCTACATCAAGGCGGTCGGAAAGGGCATTCTCAAGGTCATGTCCAAGATGGGCATCTCGACCTACCAGTCCTATTGCGGGGCGCAGATCTTCGATGCCGTCGGGCTTTCCTCGACGCTGGTCGACAAGTATTTCTTCGGCACGGCGACGACGATCGAAGGCATCGGCCTCGAGGAGATCGCCGCCGAGACGGTCGCTCGCCACAGGGCGGCCTTCGGCGCCGATCCGGTGCTCGCCAACACGCTCGATATCGGCGGCGAATATGCCTTCCGCATGCGCGGCGAGAGCCATGCCTGGACGCCGGATGCGATCGCCTCGCTCCAGCACGCGGTTCGCGGCAATGCGGAGGATCGCTATCGCGAATTCGCGGCGATGATGAACGAGCAGGCGAGCCGCATGAACACGATCCGCGGCCTGTTCACGATCAGGCCCGCCGAGGCGGTCGGCCGCAAGCCGATCCCGCTCGAAGAGGTCGAGCCGGCATCCGAGATCGTCAAGCGCTTCTCGACCGGGGCGATGTCCTTCGGCTCGATCAGCCGCGAGGCGCATACGACGCTGGCGGTCGCGATGAACCGCATCGGCGGCAAGTCGAACACCGGCGAGGGCGGCGAGGAAAGCGACCGCTACATGCCGCTGCCGGACGGTTCGATGAACCCGGAGCGCTCGGCGATCAAGCAGATCGCCTCCGGCCGCTTCGGCGTCACCACCGAATATCTGGTCAATGCCGACGTGCTGCAGATCAAGGTGGCGCAGGGCGCGAAGCCCGGCGAAGGCGGCCAGCTGCCCGGCCACAAGGTGGATGCGACCGTCGCCAAGACCCGGCATTCGACCCCCGGCGTCGGTCTCATCTCGCCGCCGCCGCACCACGACATCTATTCGATCGAGGACCTGGCGCAGCTCATCTACGATCTGAAGAACGTCAACCCCGAGGCGGATGTCTCGGTCAAGCTGGTGTCCGAGGTGGGCGTCGGCACGGTTGCGGCCGGCGTCGCCAAGGCGCGCGCCGACCACATCACCATTGCCGGCTTCGACGGCGGCACCGGTGCGTCGCCGCTCACCTCGCTGAAGCATGCGGGCAGCCCGTGGGAGATCGGCCTTGCCGAGACCCAGCAGACGCTGGTGCTCAACGGCCTGCGCTCGCGCGTCGCGCTGCAGGTCGACGGCGGCCTGAAGACCGGCCGCGACGTCGTGATCGGCGCGCTGCTCGGTGCCGACGAGTTCGGCTTTGCCACCGCGCCGCTGATTGCGGCCGGCTGCATCATGATGCGCAAGTGCCACCTGAACACCTGTCCCGTCGGCGTCGCCACGCAGGACCCGGTGCTCCGCAAGCGCTTCAAGGGTACGCCCGAGCATGTCATCAACTACTTCTTCTTCGTTGCCGGGGAAGTGCGCGAGATCCTCGCATCGCTCGGCGTCAGGAAGCTCGACGACATCATCGGGGCGTCCGAGCTGCTCGACCGCGACCGGATGATTGAGCATTGGAAGGCCAGGGGTCTCGATTTCTCGAAGATCTTCCACAAGGTCGAGGCTCCGAAGGAGGCGACCTACTGGACCGAGCGGCAGAAACATCCGATCGACGACATTCTCGACCGCAAGCTGATCGAGAAGGCGAAGCTGGCGCTCGACACCAAGGTGCCGGTCGCCTTCGAAGCCGAGATCAGGAACGTCGACCGCTCGGCCGGCGCGATGCTCTCGGGTGCGCTCGCCAAGCGCTGGGGCCACAAGGGGCTCAAAGACGACACGATCCACGTGACCCTCAAAGGGACCGCGGGTCAGTCCTTCGGTGCGTTCCTGGCCCGCGGCATCACCTTCGATCTCATCGGCGACGGCAACGACTATGTCGGCAAGGGGCTCTCGGGCGGGCGCATCATCGTCCGTCCGTCTGAGAACACCAGGATCGTGCCGCATCAGTCGATCATCGTCGGCAACACGGTGCTCTACGGCGCGATCTCGGGCGAATGCTACTTCAACGGCGTCGCCGGCGAGCGCTTCGCGGTGCGCAACTCGGGTGCGATCGCGGTGGTCGAGGGCGTCGGTGACCACGGCTGCGAATACATGACCGGCGGCGTCGTCGTCGTCATCGGCGGCACGGGCCGCAACTTCGCGGCCGGCATGTCCGGCGGTGTCGCCTATGTGCTCGACGAGGAGGGCGATTTCGCCCGCCGCTGCAACATGGCCATGGTCGAGCTGCAGCCGGTGCCGGAGGAGGACGACATGCTGGAGAAGCTGCACCATCACGGCGGCGACCTCATGTACAAGGGGCGGGTGGACGTCTCCGGCGACATGACGCGCCATGACGAGGAGCGGCTCTACCAGCTAATCTCCAACCACCTGCACTTCACCGGCTCGGCCCGCGCCAAGGAGATCCTCGAGCATTGGGCGGATTATCGGCCGAAGTTCCGCAAGGTGATGCCGGTCGAGTATCGCCGCGCGCTCGAAGACATGGAGCGCATGAAAGTGGCTGAAGCGGCCGAGTAACGGCCCCTGTGACAGCGGCCCCCGAACCGTTCGGTGGCGGGGGCCATCACGCGCCTCAGGGCGCCTGTTCGAGATTTGAAGATATCAGGATCGCAAGATGGGCAAGGTTACTGGGTTTCTCGAGATCGACCGGCAGGTGGCGAAGTACCAGCCGGCATCCGACCGCATCCGCCATTTCCGTGAATTCACCATTCCGATGTCCGACCAGGAAGTGCAGAAGCAGGCCGCTCGCTGCATGGACTGCGGCATTCCTTACTGCCACGGACCGACCGGTTGTCCGGTTCACAACCAGATCCCGGACTGGAACGACCTCGTCTACAACGGCAATTGGGACGAGGCGATCCGCAACCTGCATTCGACCAACAACTTCCCGGAGTTCACCGGCCGCGTCTGCCCGGCGCCCTGCGAGGAGGCCTGCACGCTGAACCTCGAAGACGTGCCGGTGGCGATCAAGACGGTCGAGCAGGCGATCGCCGACAAGGCCTATGAAATGGGCTACATCGTGCCGCAGCCGGCCGTCACCAAGACCGGCAGGAAGGTCGCGATCATCGGTTCCGGCCCGGCCGGCATGGCCGCCGCCCAGCAGCTTGCCCGCGCCGGCCACGAGGTCCATGTCTACGAGCGCGAATCGAAGCCCGGCGGGCTGCTGCGCTACGGCATCCCGGATTTCAAGATGGAGAAGAACTTCATCGATCGCCGCATCGAGCAGATGCGCGGCGAGGGCGTCACCTTCCATTGCGGCGTCAATGTCGGCGTCGATATCGCGGTGCAGGCGCTCCTCGCCGAACATGACGCGGTGCTCTATTGCGGCGGTTCCGAGACGCCGCGCGATGCCGGCATCCCGGGCGTGGAGTTCACCGGCGTGCACGACGCCATGCCCTATCTCGTCCAGCAGAACCGCCGCCTCGGCCGCGAGAACATCGACAGCGTCGGCTGGCCGTCGGAGCCGATCCTTGCCGGCGGCAAGCATGTCGTCGTCGTCGGCGGCGGTGACACGGCGTCCGACTGCGTCGGCACCGCCTTCCGTCAGGGCGCCGTCAAGGTGACGCAGCTCGACATCCGGCCGCAACCGCCGGAGAAGGAGGACAAGCTCGCGGTCTGGCCGTTCTGGGCGACGAAGATGCGCACCTCCTCAAGCCAGGCCGAAGGCGCGGTGCGCGAGTTCCAGGTCGCGACCCTCGAATTCATCGGCGACGAGGACGGCAACCTGACGGGCGTCAAGTGCTGCCAGGTCGACGAACGCCGCAAGCCGGTCGCCGGCACCGAATTCGTCATCAAGGCCGATCTCGCCTTCATCGCCATCGGTTTCCGCGGCCCCTTCGAGAACGGCGTGCTCAAGGATCTCGGCGACAAGCTGGCGCTCAATACCGACCGCCGCGGCTCGACCAACGTCGTCGCCAATGACCGCGACTACAAGACCTCGGTCGACAAGCTCTGGACCGCCGGCGACGTTCGCCGCGGCCAGTCTCTCGTCGTCTGGGCGATCCGCGAAGGCCGCCAGGCGGCCCGCGCCATCGACGAGGCGCTGATGGGCTCGACGGTGCTGCCGCGGTAAGCTTCGGGCCGCGCTCATCGGCGGCAGATCCACCCCTCCCCACCCACAAGGGGGAGGGGCTTACCTTCACCGCACCCCTCGGCACATTTTTTGGCGTTGCGGCAGGCGCTCAGGCTTCCAGATGGTCGGCGGCCGCAGCGCGCACCAGGGTCCCCCTTGTGGCCTCCGCACGCCGGGAGAGGAGACCGAGCGCGTGCCGCGCACCCCTTCGCCCCGTCTTGCGGCGTCTTGCGGGGAGAAGGTGCCGGCAGGCGGATGAGGGCAAGCGAGGGCCCTGATCTGCCGCCCCCGCGCTCAATTCCGCATCAGCGGCCTGCTGATCACCGTCTCCGGTTTCGCCAGCCGGAAATCGTCGACGCGTCCCGGCGGGGCGGCGACGACCTCGCCCTTTTCGATGAGGAGGTCGCGCGGGCTCTTGCCCGTGCTCTTCAACGGGGCGCCGCCGCCGAGCAAGGCGGTGGCTCCGTCGAGCTCCGGATCGGTGAGGCTGATCGGCTGCGTCTTGACGATGTCCTCGTTGGCAAGCGGGGCGGTGACGACGAGGTCCTTCAGTTCCTCGGCGCCCGGCACGTCGGTCGCGGCGGTCTCGCCGAGCAGCTTGCGGATGTCCTTCTCGACATAGAAGGCCAGCTTGCGCTTGCCGGCCTTGGTCAGGTTGATGCCGTCGGCGCCGCGCAGCCGCACCTGCTGGCCGTTGATGTCCGAGCCGGTCAGCACGAACTTGCCGCCCTCGTCCACGAAGCCGTCCCAGATATCGATGAATTGCCCGCCCGCCTTCTCGACCTCCTCGCGATAGATGCCGTTGAAGGTCACCATGTCGGCGGTCATGGCGGTCGACTGGAAGGGCGGCATGCCGACCCAGAGCACCGGCAGCTTGTCCTTGCGCGCCAGCGTGGCGAGCGCAGCGACGCGCTTGCGGTATTCTTCCTTCCACGCATCGGTGCGGAACTTCTCGTTGGTGTCGCGCATCGTCTGGCGATCATTGGCGCCGAGACTGATGACGATCACCGACGGCTTGAGCTCGGAGATATAGTCCGGCAGCATCGCCGGCCAGTCGAAATAATCGCTGCGGACGAGGCCGGAGGAGCCGTTGGTGCGGGTCTCGATGGCGATCCCCGGCGTCGTCTCGAACGCCACCTTCAGGCCGTCGCCAAGGCTCCCGGCGATGAAGTCGCCGACGACGAGCACCTTCTTCGCATCCGGCGCCTTCCCGATGACGGGCGCGGGCGACGGCGTGTCGGCGACCCGCGGCCTCTGTCTTTGCTGACGCGGCTGCCGCGGCTCGGCCGGCTGCTGCCGGCGCCTCTGTATGCGACGCGGCTGCGGCTGGCGCGGATAATAGGACGGGTCCTCGTAGTAGCGTCTTTGCGGGACGAAGACGCCGAAGAGCCGCTGCAGGACGTTGCGGCGCGGAACCGGCTCCTGCGCCTCGACCATGGTGGCAAACAGGCCGGCGACGAGCATTGCCGCCGCGCCGAGGAGGAGCGGCGCTAGCCGAAACGGACGGAAGAACCATCCTCTTCTGGCGTCCCCGGTTGTCTGCATGGTCATTCCCAGTCGAGTGTCAAGCGTGCCCTCCAGCGCCGCGCGTCTTAAAAGGCGCGCAAAGGTCGCTGTAGCACCTTGAGTTGCGGCATGTCTTTCTCCTGAACCGAGGTCGATCAAGGATACATGCACTAAGATACGCCAACCGCGGCGATTTGCGAAATCGCCGCGATCGAAGTGGTCCGTCGGCCGGTCACTTGCGCAGGGCGCGCAGGAGATGCTGCGTCGGCTCCCCGTCCGGCGTCAGGCCGTTCTGCGCCTGGAAGGCCTGGATCGCAGCCTTGGAGCCGGAACCGAAATTGCCGTCCACTTCGCCATCGTAATAGCCGAGCTCCTTCAGCCGGTTCTGCAGCTCGAACTTCTCGCTGATATCGAGCGAGCCGTCCGGGCGCGGCCAGCGCTGCTGCATGCCGGCATAGCCGGCGATCTGGTCGGCGAGCAGCCCGACGCCGAGGGCATAGGAGTCGGAAGCGTTGTAGCGCTTGATGACGAAGAAGTTCCGCGTCATCAAGAAGGCCGGACCGCCTCCGCCGCTCGGCAGCTTGAGCTCGGCGCGCATCTTCGGGTTGCGGAAGCCCTTGCCGCTCGGCCTGACGAAGCCGAGCGCCGCCCACTGGCCGAGCGTTTTCGTCTGGCCGGAATATCTGGCCGCGTTGGCCGGGGCCACGACCTCGTAACCCCAGGTTTCGCCCGGCTGCCAGCCGTTCTTCCTGAGCAGATTTGCGGCCGTCGCCAGCGCGTCCGGCACCGAGTTCCAGATGTCGCGATGGCCGTTTCCGTCCGCGTCGACGGCATAGAGCAGGTAACTTGTCGGAATGAACTGGGTGTGGCCCATGGCGCCGGCCCAGGAGCCGGTCAGTTCCCGCGGGGTGATATCGCCGCTCTGCAGGATCTTCAGCGCCGCTACGAGCTGGGTCTTCGCATATTTCGACCGTTTCGGGTCGGCATAGGCAAGGGTCGCCAGCGCCCGGGGCACGTAGTGCAGCCGGTCGTCCTTGCTGAGAATCGCGCCGTAATTCGATTCCATCGACCAGATCGCGAGCAGGATCGTCCGGTCGACTCCGAAGTGCCGCTCGATGGCGTCGAGTGTGCGCGCATGCTTCGCCGCCATTTCCTGGCCGACGCGCTTCGTGTACGGATTGACACGGGCGTCGATATATTCCCAAATCTTGTGCTTGAACTCGGGCTGATAGGCCGCCTTTTCGAGCACCGCCGGGTCGGGCGTCCTGACCCCGGCAAAGGCTTTGCGGTAGGTCGCCTGGGTGATGCCGCTCTTGGCGGCGGTCTGATAGAACTTATTGATCCAGCTTTGAAAACCCTGGTCCGCGCGCGCCGGCGACGAACCGAAGGCGGCGGCAACGACGAGAGCGACTGCGATATGGCGGAAGAACGTCTTTCTGATCATCTGCTGTCGGTTCCGTTTCTCGGCGGAGCGTTCAGCCGGCGTTCATGCCGGACCGGCTACTCCGGTTTCGCAATGTTACCCGCACCAGGCCACTGGAAAGGCAGCATGCGGTTCCTTCCTCCGGAAGACGCATGGCGCTGCAGTGACCGAACGACGGCAGCCGTTTCGGCTAGTGGAGAAGCCTACAGAAACGAAGTCAACAAAGTCTTTACCATGAAAGAGCCGAGTCGTCTTCCTTCGTGAAAATTGCCGAACGGCGACGAATAGCAATCCAATTTGCCTGTTTCAGGCTAAACTTGAGAACCCATTGCAAGGAGGTGTCTATGACCGACAAGCGCAAAGTCCGCAAAGCCGTATTCCCCGTCGCGGGTCTCGGGACGCGTTTCCTTCCCGCCACCAAGGCGGTCCCGAAGGAAATGCTGACGGTGGTGGACAAGCCGGTCATCCAGTATGTCGTCGACGAGGCGCTGGAAGCGGGCATCGAGCACCTGATCTTCGTCACCGGCCGCAGCAAGGCGGTGATCGAGGACTATTTCGACATCCAGGTGGAACTGGACCAGACGCTTCGCGAACGCAACAAGAAGGCGGAGATCGAACTGCTCGAAGCCATGCTGCCGAAGGCCGGCACGACGAGCTTCACGCGCCAGCAGGCGCCGCTCGGGCTCGGACACGCGGTATGGTGCGCGCGCGACCTCGTCGGCAACGAGCCCTTCGCGCTGCTGCTGCCCGACATGATCATGAAGGGCGAGAAGGGCTGCCTGAAGGGCATGGTCGAGCTCTACGAGCAGAGCGGCGGCAACGTCATTGCGGTCGAGGAATGCGCGCCCGACCAGGCGCATAAATACGGCATCGTCGGCGTCGGCGAGCGGATCGGCGATGGCTTCCAGATCACCAAGATGGTCGAGAAGCCGGCAGCGGGTACGGCCCCGTCCAACTTCTTCATCAACGGCCGCTATATCCTTCAGCCGGAGATCTTCCCGATCCTCGAGCGGCAGGAGCGCGGCGCCGGCAACGAGATCCAGTTGACCGACGGCATGGTGAAGCTTTCCGACGCGCAGCCCTTCGCCGCCTATCACTTCCGCGGCGACACCTACGACTGCGGCGCGAAGGACGGCTTCATCCTGGCGAACGTCGCCTTCGCGCTCGAGCGCGGCGATATCCGCCCGACCGTCGAGGGGCCGCTCAAGGCGCTGCTGCAGGGGCTGAAGTGATCCGTTCCTGAACCGATGAAACAGGGCCGCGCCTTGTGGCGCGGCCTTCGCTTTCTCCTGCAGGCGGAAGCGATGCGCGCTGAAGCGCGATGTGCTTTAGGTTCTTGTTTTTCTGTTTGTTTTTGCCGCATTTGTGCGACGTCAGGTGATTCCACCTGACTGCAAAATGCTCTAGCTTCTTGCTTTTATGCATGTCGTTGTCCCAAAACCGCTGCGCACTTTTGGGCGACATGCATTAGCGCCGCAGCGTGAGCCCGACGCCGACGCGCGTGGTGTCGCTCGAAGCGCCGCGCTCCCTGTTCGTGCGCTCGTAGCTCACGTCCCCCGTGAGCGCGAGATAGCGGCTCATGTCCCAGGTGAGCCCGGCGCCGGTGCGCCACGTCGTCTCGTCCGAGGAGGCGGCATCGGCGGGGAAATCGCTGAGCGTGAGGCTGTTCGAGAATCTGCCGACCAGAGTCGAACGCAACTGCTGGGTGACGACGTTCGTCAGCTCGTAATTCATGGAGCCCGCGTCGCCGGGTGTGGTCGACGGATCGAGATAGGTCAGGACGCCGAAGAGAACGTCCGTGCCGCGCCGTGGCGACCAGTTGACGCGTCCGTCGACCGAGAGGCCGTCGAGGTCGCCGAGACGGGCGTCGTCGAAACGGAAGGTCTCGTAGCCGAGCGCCAGCTCCCCGTTCAGCTTCTCGCCGAGATCGACCTCCATGCCGGCGCGGCCCGCATAGTTCTGATAGGAGCGCTCGAAGCCGAATGTGTCGCGACGCAGGTCGTAGATCGACTTGCCGGCGGAGGCTTCGAGGAAGGGGATGAGAGCCGGCGAGAGCTCGTAGCCGACGCGGCCGGTGAGGGTGCCGATGCTGCGGTCGCGATCCTTCTGCGAAAGCCTCGTTCCGTTGTCGAGCTCGACGTCGCCATAGGTCCAGCGCTCGAAGTCGATGCCGACGGAACCGCGAATGAGGCCGAGGTCGCGCTCGACGGCCGCGCCCAAGCGGTAGGTGTTGACGCCGGACTGGCTCTCGGCATTGGCGATGGCGTTCGGATCGCTGGCATCCTCCCGCTCGAAGCTATAGCCGGCTTTGAGCCTCGCGATCGTCTCGTCGCTCAGGTCCAGGCGTAGTTCCGCGTCGATGTCGGCGCGCGGTTCCTCCTCGCCTGCGCCGGAAATATTGTCCTGGAGGACAGCTTCGCCGGTCACGCTCAACTGATGGCGCGACCAGTCGGAGGTGAGCGACCCCTTGAGCCCGGTTTCGAGGAAGCTCCGGCTCTGGCTGTTGCCGCCGGTCTTCTGTCGCTCGTGGTTGAAGGTTTCGCTGAGCGCCGGCTTCAGGACGAAGCTGCCGATGCGGATGCCTGTCGCCTCGCCGGCGTCGGGGTCGATGCGCGTCCGCAGGCCGTCGATCGTCTCCTCGCGCCGGTTGAGGCGGTTGAAATCCTCATCGAGCGCCGGGGTGAGGTCGGCGCCGGCGACGGCGCCCGTCGTCTGCGGGTCGGTGATGGCCGGAGTAGTGCCCGCCGGAGCGGCGGCCAAGGCAGCCGCAGGACCCGCGGCCTGCGGGGCGCCGACGCTCTGCGCGCCTGCCGACGTGCAGGAAAGAGCGGCGCAGCCCGCCAGCAGCCACGCCGGCGTTCTTGCACGCAAGGCGCCCGCCATGATCGAGCGTGAGGTATTGGGCGCCATATGCCGTCTGTCCGCGAAGCTGATTGCAATCCTTTCGCAATCGTAAAGGCACGTGGTTAAGCAATCGTTTCTGAAGGGAAATCAGCGCGGCGGAATGTGCCAGCGTCGTCAGGCGGGCTCAACGGTCAAGAGCCGGCCGCTGCTGGCGACGATGCGCACGCGGGTGCCGGCGGGAAGGTCCGGCCCTTCGACGGACCAGGTGGTGTCGTCGAGGCGCACGCGTCCCCGGCCCTGCGCGATCGGCTGTTCGAGAACCGCCGTGCGGCCGACGAGGCTTTCGCTGCGTTTGTTGAGCAGCGGCTCGTCGCTCTCGGCGCCGGAGGAAACGAAGCGCCGCCCGATCAGCACGGCGAAGACCGAATGCAGCGCGAAGACGATGAGCTGGACTTCCCAGACCCAGAATGCCGTGTCCCAGAGAAGAAGGGAAAGGCTGCCGGTCGCGAGCGCTGCGAAGCCGATCCATACTAGGAAAACGCCGGGCAGCATCAGCTCCGCGGCGAGCAGCAGAAGGCCCAGGATCCACCAGCTCCAGGGGCCGAGTTCGAGGGCGATGCGTGCGATCATGCCGCGAACCTCAGGCGGTTTCCGAAGGACCGGAAGGCCCCGTGCGCGGCGTCGATTGGCGCGGGCGCGAGGCGGCCGGCGCCTGGCCGTCGCCGAAGACCTCTTTCGCGATGGCGCCGATGCCGCCGAGCGAGCCGATCAGCGAGGAGGCTTCCATCGGCATCAGCACGATCTTCTGGTTGTTCGCCGTGCCGATGGACGCGAGCGCCTCGGTGTATTTCTGCGCGACGAAATAATTGATCGCCTGGACGTCGCCGGCGGCAATCGCCTCGGACACCATGCGGGTCGCCTTGGCCTCCGCTTCGGCGAGCCGTTCGCGTGCTTCCGCCTCGCGATAGGCGGCCTCGCGCTGGCCCTCCGCCTGCAGGATCGCCGACTGCTTGGCACCTTCGGCGCGCAGGATCTGCGCGTTCCGGGCGCCTTCGGCCTCGAGCACCTGCGCGCGCTTCTCGCGTTCCGCCTTCATCTGCCGGGCCATCGCGTCGACGAGGTCCTTCGGCGGGGCGATGTCCTTGATCTCGACGCGGGTGATCTTGACGCCCCATGGGCTGGCGGCCTCGTCGACCACATGGAGCAGCCGGTCGTTGATCGTGTCGCGGTTCGACAGCAGTTCGTCGAGGTCCATCGACCCCATGACGGAACGGATATTCGTCATCGTCAGGTTGAGGAGGGCGTTTTCGAGATTGGCGACCTGATAAGCGGCCTGCGCGGCGTTCAGTACCTGGTAGAAGGCTACGGCGTCCGCCGCAACGCTGGCATTGTCCTTGGTGATGACCTCCTGGGTCGGCACGTCGAGGACCTGCTCCATCACGCTCATCTTCGCGCCGATGCGATCGATGAAGGGAATGATGATGTTCAGCCCCGGCTCCATCGTCCGCGTGTAGCGGCCGAACCGCTCGATCGTGTAGCGATAGCCCTGCGGCACCGTCTTGATCCCGGCAAAGAGCACAAGGATCACCAGAACGACGAATGCAATGACCGCGATATCCATGCCGCCCAAGCCCTGTCCTCCCCCGTTTTGCAACTCCTTTGGAGCGCGCCTCAATATCAGGTGGCGATTCGCCGGAATATTGCAAGCGGCGGCGGGACATCGCCGTAGCGCGACGAAAGCGTCCGACCGGCCCGGGTTTAAGAAAGCTCAAACCAGTTCTCGGATAAAATCGGCTTTCTGTACGTGTTAGAAGGCCGATGCAGCGTGATGAATGGCATCTGGGGGCAGTTTGTTGGCAACCTTGCATTTGTAGGTTTGGCGATATCGGTTTGGGCGCATATCTCGATCTGGTTCCAGCGGCTGTTCGCCGGGCATAAAAAGATTCTCCTAGGCCTCATGGCCGGCGGTGCGGCGATCGGCTCGATGGCGCTGGCCGTGGCGCTCAGTCCCGGCGTCTATGTCGACCTGCGCTTTGCGCCGCTCGCGCTCGCCGGCATGTTCGGCGGGCCGGTGGCGGCAGGCGTAGCCGCGTCGCTCGCCGCCATATTCCGCATGACGATCGGCGGTGTTGCCGCAGTCGACGGCCTCCTGGCGATCGTCGTCATGGCGGGCGTCGGACTCACGGCCCATTCCTTCGTGAAGAAGAATTCTCCGTCACTCCTGCACATCGTACTTCTCGCAGCCGCGGTCGGCTGCGTCGTGATCGTGTTGGGCGCGGCACTGCCCACGCTGTCGAAAGTCCAGGCGCGGGCTGCGGCCGGGCTGCCCACGGCGGCGATGAACTGCGCCGCGACCATGGTCTGTGGCCTGATCATATTGAAAACGCGCCATCTGGAGCTCGATCGCCGGATACTGGAGACGGCATTCTCGCAGTCGCCCGACTATCTCTACGTCAAGGACAGGGACAGCCGCTTCATCACCGTCAACGAGAACATGAGCCGTCTCTACCGCTTCAGGTCGACGGCAGACATGCTGGGCCTGTCGGATTTCGATCTCAATCCGAGACGGCTCGCCGAGGAACTGTATCACAGCGAGCAGGAGGTGATGCGGACGGGCGTCCCCTTGATCGATTCGCTCGAGCATATCGAGGGCAGGGACCTGCTCGCCTCCAAGGTTCCCTTGAGGGACAAGGAAGGCCGGGTGATCGGGCTTGCGGGGGTCACCCGGGATATTACGGAACGCAGCGCGCTGGAACGGGAACTCAGGGACAGCAAGACCCTGCTGTCGCATGCGATGGCGGGAATGTCCGACGGCTTCGCCATGTTCGACAAGGAAGGCTATCTGCTCTTCTGCAACGAGCAGTACCGCAACGCCTTTCCCTTGTCCGGAGACGCCCGGGTGGTCGGCGCGCATATCAGCGACATCCTGCGTCGTGTCGCCGAAACGCGCGAGCGCCTGGATATCGACCACGAAGCGGTGGAAGATTGGATCGCGGCCGCCGGCGCGACGCTGCATATCAACAAGGACGAGGAGATTCAGCTTCACAGCGGAGATTGGCGCAGCATCAGGACGCGGCTGGCGGCCGGCGGAACCGCGATGGTCGTCGTGTCGGACATCACGGCGATGAAGAAGGCCGAGATCGCCCTGCGGACATCGGCGGAACGGCTGCGGAACCTGGCGGAAACGGATGGCCTGACCGGCATCGTCAATCGCCGCGCCTTTGACGAAGCCTTCCTGCGCGAGGCTCAGAAGTGCGCGAGGAACGATGCGCCGCTCAGCCTCCTGATGATCGATATCGACCGGTTCAAGGCCTATAACGACACCTACGGGCATCCGGCCGGCGATCAATGCCTGCGCCTGGTGAGCAAATGCCTGCTCCAGTCGGCGAAGCGGCCGGTGGACATCGTCGCCCGCTATGGCGGCGAGGAGTTCGTCGTTCTGCTCCCGGAAACGAGCGAAAAGGGAGCCGTCGTCGTCGCCGAGCAATTCGCGCGCCTGCTCGAGAAGGAACAGATCGCTCATTCACAAAGCGAATTCGAACGGGTGACCGCGAGCATCGGCATATCCTGCGCGGTCGGGCAGGCGCTGCAGGCGGAACCCAGTCGCCTGCTGTCGATGGCCGATGCCGCGCTCTACGATGCCAAGATGCAGGGCCGCAATCGCATTCTCGTGCACGCGCTCGACGCGGAGGCAGCCGCCGTCAAGCAGGCTGTATAGGGTTTGGGGCTCCCGGCGCCGACGGGAGGTCGCGGCCGCACGGCTTGCGTCAGAGCCACCCCTCGAGTTCGCGGCGCACGACGTGGTTGAGAACCGCCATCCCCTCGGGGCTGTCGTTCAGGCAGGGGATGTGCGCGAATTTCTCGCCGCCATTGTGGAGGAAGCTTTCGGCTGCCTGGCCGGCGATCTCCTCGAGCGTCTCCAGACAGTCGGAGACGAAGCCCGGATTGATGACGGCGATGCGCTTGACGCCGTCTTTGGCGAGCCTCTCGACGGTCGCGTCGGTATAGGGCTGCAGCCATTCCTCCGGGCCGAAGCGCGACTGGAAGGTGACCTGCAGCCTTTCCTTGGGCCAGCCGAGCCTTTCGCGCAGCAGCCGAGCGGTCTTCTGGCACTGGCAGTAATAGGGGTCGCCTTTCTCGAAATAGCTCTTCGGGATGCCGTGGAAGGAGGCGAGGACGAGTTCCGGTTCCCAGTCCAGTGTCGCAAGATGCTTGTTGATCGACAGCGCCAGCGCGTCGATATAGACCGGGTCGTCGTGATAGGGCGGCACCGTTCTCAGCGCCGGCTGCCAGCGCATCTTCAGGAGCGACTCGAATGCCTTGTCGTTGACAGTCGCCGTGGTCGCTGCCGCGTATTGCGGATAGAGCGGGAAAACGAGAATGCGCTCGCATCCGGCTTTCTGCAACGCCTCCAGCCGCGAACCGATCGACGGCTGGCCGTAGCGCATGGCCCAGTCGACGACGACCTGCGGCCGGCTGCCGAAGGCGCCGGCCATCAGCGCCGCCTGGTTGCGCGTGTAGGTCCTGAGCCAGCTCTCGCCGAGTTCCCTGTTCCAGATCAGCTCGTAGGCCTTGCCGACCTTGCGCGGGCGGGTGTTGAGGACGATGCCGTAGAGGATCGGATACCAGAAGAGGCGCGACCATTCGATGACCCGCCGGTCGCTCAGGAATTCCTTCAGGTAGCGCCGCATCGACGTGAAATCCGTGCCGTCCGGCGTGCCGAGATTCACCAGCAATACGCCGACCTTTCCCGACTTCACGGGCGGGTGAGCGGCGGTCGGTTCCGCAACTATGTCTGTCATCGTCTTCCTCACAGAGCATTTTGCCGTCAGGCGGTTTCACCTGACGTCGCACGAATGCGGTAAAAACAAACAGATAGCGGTGGCGCGCATGCATGTGAGCGCCGCTCCAGATGCTATATGTCCGGCGCGCCTCTGTTTTCAAACTCTTCTAAAAAGAAAAGCCGGCACGGGAAAGCCCGCGCCGGCCTTTGCCACAAGGCAAATTGTCTTACTTGGCCGGAATTTCCAGTTCCCGGCCGACATGCAGCGCCCGCGGCTCCGGATCGCCGTTGGCCGCGGCGATCTTCTTCCACTCGGCGCCGTCACCGTAGAAGGACTCGGCGAGATCCCAGAGCGTATCGCCGCGCGCGACGACGTGCTTCTGCGGGCCGGCGGCGGCCGCTCCGGCCTCGGGCGACGGCTGGGCAGCGGGTGCAGGGCTGGCGGCGGCTTCGGCCGGCTTGGCCTCCGCAGCCGGTTCGGATGCGGCTGTGCCGGCGGCAGCGGCGACCTCGGAGATGCGGCCGTCCGTATAGGGCTTGAAAGGTTGATGAGCGGCGAGATAGTCGGCCAGCACGGTTTCCAGGCCGGGGCCGTAGTCATAGGCGTTCTCGCCCTTTGACTTGAAGACGGCGTAGCCGTCGCCGCCGCCGCGCATGAAATTGTTGCTGACGAGCGAATAGGTCTTTTCCGGATCGAGCGGCTTGAAGGCATCACCCTCCTTCACTTCCACCGACACAAGCCGGCTGCCGGCGGGCTTCGAGCGATCGAAGGAGAATTTGAGACCGGCCACCTGCGGGAAGCGCCCGCCGCCTTCCTCGACCTGGCTCACGCCGTTCTCCAGGGCCGCGCGAATGTCGGCGCCCTTCAGCTGGAAGGTCGCGACGGTGTTCTGGAACGGCAGCACGGTGATCACTTCGCCCATCGTCACGTCGCCGGCGTCGATCGAGGCCCTGAGGCCGCCGCCATTGGTGATGGCGATCGTCACGCCCTGGCCCTTGACGCGGTCGAGCATGGCGTCGGCGACGAGGCTGCCCATCTCGCATTCCTTCGCCCGGCAATTCTCACGGGACCCGTCGATCGGCGCTTCCGTCTTGGCGACGACCTTCGCGCGCAGCTCCTCGATCGGCTTGGCGAGTTCCTTGATGCGGGCGACGACGGCCTCGTCCGGCTTCACCGAGGCATCGACGAGGATCGGGTCGCCCTTGGCGGCTTTCACCACACCCTTGTCGTCGAAGGTCACGACGATGTCGCCGAGATATTTGCTGTAGGAGCCGGCCTGGACCACCGGCACCTTGTAGCCGCCGGGGTTGTCGACCATCGTCGGGTAGGGGCCTTCCGCCTTCTCGTCGGTGTTCGACAGCAGGCTGTGCGAGTGGCCGCCGACCACGACATCGACGTCCGGGATCTTGGCGATCGCGGCGAGGTCGCGCGGATAGCCGACGTGGGTGAGCGCGATGATCTTGTCGACGCCCTGCTTCTTGAGCTCCTCGACGGCGCTGGTGATCGTCGCCACGTCCTCGCCGATCAGGATGTCCGGGCCCGGAGAGGAAAGCTCCGGCGTGTCGTTGGCGACCGCACCGACGATGCCGATCTTCTGGCCGCCGACATCGAGGACGATGGACGGCTTGATGCGGTCGCCGATCTTCGACTTGTGGCTCGGCAGCACGTTGGCGGTGACGACCGGGAAGGTGACCTTGTCGAGGAAGCTCGCAAGCCCGTCCTCGGCCTCGTCGAACTCGTGGTTGCCGACCGTCATCGCGTCGAACTTCATGAGATTCAGGAACTCCGCCTCGGCGGCGCCCTTGTAGGTCGTGAAGAACAGCGAGCCCTGGAAGTTGTCGCCTGCATTGAGCAGAAGCACGTTCTTGCCGGTCAATTCCTGGCGCTTCTGGTCGATCAGGGTCTTCAGACGCGCGACGCCGCCGAAGCACTCGTTCTTGCCTTCCTCCTCGGCCGAGCAGGTCGAATCGAACTTGT
This sequence comes from Sinorhizobium saheli, assembly GCF_001651875.1. Classification (GTDB taxonomy): domain Bacteria; phylum Pseudomonadota; class Alphaproteobacteria; order Rhizobiales; family Rhizobiaceae; genus Sinorhizobium; species Sinorhizobium saheli. Next base: position 79,780 of record NZ_LNQB01000064.1, on the reverse strand, counting down.
TGATCGACTCGATGCGCGAGTGCAGGTCGTTGATGTGCAGGATGTTCAGTTCATAATCGGCGAAGGCGGCGCCCGACGAGAGAGCGAGGAAGGAAGCGGCGACGAGGCCGGTCCGCATATGTCTGACCATGATGTGCTCCTGTTTGCCTGTTGCTGCGGCCGATGGCTGACCCCTTGACCAGAGCGGAACGGAAGCGGCTGCGACCCATCCCATCCGATGACCCAAGGCATTCCCTCCTCAGCCGAGGCGGTTTTCCCGAGGCGGATGTTTTCACCAGTCGGAGCCGACTTCAAGCCGTAAACGCATGTCTTCTTTGCCGGATTCCAACTAAGGTTAAGCCGGCTCAGAAATGAAAAACCCCCGAAAGCGGATGTCCAATTGTCGGGGGTCGGTTCGGAGCCGGGGGCTTTTGCGAAAGCGGGTCGGGCTCAGGTGCGGCGCGCGAGGGAGAACTGCGCGCCGGAATCGGTGGTGCAGTTCAACTGGTTGGGCGTCACCAGCGCGCAATTGACCCTCGATTGGGTGTTGCGGACGAGCGAGGTCATGTTGATCTCGACGAGCGTCGGGCTGGTGCTGGTGTAGCTGCCCGAGGCGAGCAACTGGTTGGTGTCGGTGGTCCGCGTCGAGAACGTGCCGCCGGCAAAGGTGGAAACGATGCCGTTCGGATCGACCCACGAGCCCTCGACGCCTGCCGCCATCGCCTGCGGCGCCGGCCGGATCTCCCTCGGCGAGGACTGGCATGATGCAAGCGCTGCGCCGGTGGCAAGGAGGGCAAGGGTGGCGAATGGCTTCATTGGCGTTTCTCCCGCGTCACGAGTTGGAGCGGGATGCGAACGCAAAACCGCTTCACACTTTTCCTCGTCCCGCTCTACTGCATAATCCCTTAAATCGGAACCGGTTTAAGAATTGTGCAGCGATCCGAAGTGCTGCACCGGCCTCTGTGCGACCGAAAAGACACGGCTGTCACGGGGCGGTCGCTGCATTCGGGCCCGTCTCATGGGCGAGACCATGCCGCGATCCTGGGTTGAGCGCAAGTGCGACAACACAGTGCCGACCGCCGCCTCGAATGAAAAGGCCCGCAGCGGCGACGCTCCGGGCCTCAATCAAGCTAGCGGACGAGGATGTTCCTGAACTGCCAGGGATCCTTCGTGTCCAGGTCTTCCGGGAAGAGACCGGGGCGACCGTCGAGCGGCGTCCAATCGGTATAGTGGCCCTCGACCGGACCGAGATAGGGAAGCTGGACCTCGAGGCAGCGCCTGTAGTCCATCTCGTCCGCCTCGACGATGCCCGCCTTGGGATTTTCCAGCGCCCAGACCATGCCGGCGAGCACCGCGCTCGTCACCTGCAGGCCGGTGGCGTTCTGATAGGGCGCGATGCGGCGCGTTTCTTCGACCGACAGGCGCGAGCCGTACCAGTAGGCGTTCCTGGCATGGCCGTAGAGCAGTACGCCGAGCTCGTCGATGCCATCCTCCAGCTCGGTCTCGTCGAGGACGTGGTGCACCGGTTGCGGATTGCCGCCGTTGCCGAACATCTCGTGCAGCGACAATACGGCGTCGTTGGCCGGATGATAGGCGTAGTGGCAGGTCGGGCGATAAGTGACCTCGCCATTCTTGTCGCGAACGGTGAAGAAGTCGGCGATGGAGATCGACTCGTTGTGGGTGACGAGGAAGCCGTATTGCGGGCCCGGCGTCGGGCACCAGCTGCGCACGCGGGTGTTGGCGCCCGGCTGCTCGAGGTAGATCGCCGCCTGGCAGCCCTTCTTGTGCTTCTTGGCGTTCTTCGGCATCCACTCCTCATGGGTGCCCCAGCCGAGCTCGGCCGGCTGCAGGCCTTCGGAGATGAAGCCTTCGACCGACCAGGTGTTCCAGAAGACGTTGAGCGGCTTCGGATGCTTGGTGCGCTGGGTGTCGCGTTCGGCGATGTGGATGCCCTTGACGCCGGCCTTCTTCATCAGCTTCGCCCAGCCTTCACGGTCGTCCTGGTGCGGCTCGTCGTATTTCAGGCCGAGATCGTCGGCGAGGTTCAGGAGCGCCTTCTTGACGAACCAGGAGACCATGCCCGGATTGGCGCCGCAGGTCGAGACCGCGGTGGTGCCGCCCGGGTTCTTCTCCTTCTCCCGGCGGACCGTCTCGCGCAGTGCATAATTCGTGCGCTCGGCGCTGTCCATTTCCTTGTCGAAGTAGAAGCCGAGCCAGGGCTCGACGACCGTGTCGATGTAAAGCACGTCGAGCTTGCGGCAGAGCTTCATGATGTCGAGCGAGGAGGTGTCGACCGAAAGGTTGACGCAGAAGCCCTGGCCGCCGCCTTCGGTCAGCAGCGGCTTCAGCAGTTCCTTGTAATTGTCCTTGGTCACATATTCGCGGACGTGGCGCACGCCGTGGCGCGCGAAGATTTCCGCATCCTTGGTGTCTTCGCGCGGCTCCACCACGATCAAACGGCTCTTGTCATACTTGAAGTGGCGTTCGATCAGCGGCAGGGTGCCGTGGCCGATCGACCCGAATCCGATCAGGACGATCGGGCCGGTAATCTCGCCATAGACCGGATAGGTGGTATCTGCCATTTTTGCGTGTCTCCTGACAAAGTCTACGTGGTGCCTGAATGCGCGCAGAGCACGCCCTGCTACGGCGACCTTTGCGCGTCCGACAGGACGCGCGGCGCTGTAGATCATAATTTCGTGTCACAATAAAGGGCCGGCAGGCCAATCGCGGCTTCGGATTCCGCTGGATCCGCCCGTCCCATCGCCCAGGATCAGGCCGGGCAGGCCCGACCGTGACGGGTGTCGACGCGCCGTCATAGGCTCGGTCGCCCGATTGTGCCTGCGGCTTAACCTTTCCCTTCCGTTTCGCATGCTATCCGGCTTGCCACAAGCGTCTCGTGCCATAGGTTTAACGGAGTCGTCCCGTTTCGCGCTTTGATTGACCTTTCAAGCTGGAGCTGACCGATCGTGCCAGGTGATCATCTCAAGACGCTGATGGGCTTGCAGGCCACAACGCCCGTGCTGATCGCCCTTTACGACCAGCACGACCGGCTGCGCTACGCCAATGCCGCCTTCCGCTCCGCCTACCATATCGCCGCGGACGAGACCCCGACCTGGGCCGAGATCATGCGCCGCAATCACCTCGCGCAAAGGGGCACGGTGCTCAAGACCGACGACGTCGAAGCCTGGATATCCGCGACCGCCAGCCGGCGCGGCAAGATTCCGTTTCGAACCGTGGAGACGGACCTCCATGACGGCCGCTGGCTGTGGATGACGGAAACGGTGGACCAGAAGGGCTGGATGCTCTGCATTGCAGTCGATATCACCAACGTCAGGGCCGAGGAGCGCAAGCTCAGGCAGGACCGCGACTTCGCGCTGCGGGCCTCGCAGGTGGATGAGCTGACCAGCGCGCCGAACCGCCGCTACACGATGGAAAGGCTTGCCGAGTTCGTCCAGAACTGCGCCGAGAACCCGCATATGTGGGGTTGCGTGGCGATCATCGACATCGACTATTTCAAGGCGATCAACGATCGGTACGGCCACCATCGCGGCGACGAGGTGCTGCTCGATTTCGCCCGCCAGATGCAATCCTTCGTCCGTCGTTCCGACTGCTTCGGACGGATCGGCGGCGAGGAATTCATGCTGATCCTGCCCGACACGACCGTCAGCGAAGCGAACCTCATCCTCGATCGCCTGCTCGACAAGGTGCGCTCCTCGCGACCGCTCGCGAACATTCCCGAGTTTTGCTACACCTGCTCGGTCGGGCTTGCGGAATATCGCGAGGGCGATGCCGTCCGCGACATCTATTCCCGGGCGGACGAAGCGCTCTACCTTGCCAAGCGCGAAGGGCGGGACCGCGTCAAGCGCTATACCCTGCCCGGCTCAGATCCCGATCTCAGCCCGGATCAGGCCCCTTAGCGAGTTGCCCACGTAAAGGCGGCCGCCTTGAAGATCGGCCGGCGACAGCCGCTCAACCCGCGCCCGCCGCTGGCAGACGAGTTCGGTGCGCAGCACGCCCGCGAGCAGGCCGCAGGCGAGCGGCGGGGTCTTCAGCGTTCCGGTGCCATCCTCGAGGAAGATCGAGGTTATCGTGCCCTCGCACACCTCCCCCTTCTCGTTGAGCAGAAGCACCTCGTCGGCCTCCACCGGGGAAAACTCGCCGCGCGCCGCCTCGTAGACGCTGCGCCGCGTGGTCTTCATCCGAAGCAGCCGGTCGCCGGAATCGACGCGCGCCGATGCGATCCGCACCCGCCACACCGTGTCGGCCGGCAGCGGCACAAAGGGCGCCGTCGTTATGTCCATGGCGCCTTGGCGACCGAGGGTGAGCCGGACGCGTAAGGGGGCGCCGGCACCGCCGACCGCCTCGTGCAGCCGGGCCTCCGCCGCGTCGGCGCCGGCAAAGCCGAGCCGTCGGGCCGAGCGCGTCAGGCGCGCCAGATGCAGCCGCAGCCGGACGAAGCCGTGTTCCGGTTCGTAGCGCAGCGTTTCGATCAGGGAAAACTCGCTCATCGCGGGATCTCGGCGTCGCCGATGGCGAAGCGGGCCTTGAGCAGGCACTCGTCGTATTCGGCCTCGGCCCTCGAATCAAAGACGATGCCGCCGCCGACGTTGAAGACCGCCCGGCCATCGGCAAAGAGCGAGATGGTGCGGATGGCGACGTTGAAGCGCATCACGCCGTTCGGCGCGATGAAGCCGATCGCGCCGCAATAGGCGTCGCGCGGCCCGGACTCCAGCTCATGCAGGATCTCCATCGCCCTGATCTTCGGCGCACCGGTGACCGAGCCGCAGGGAAAGAGGGCGGCAAAGATGTCGCCGATGCGGATGTCCGGCAGAAGCTTCGCCCGGACATGGCTCACCATCTGGTGAACGGTCGGATAGGTCTCGATGTCGAAGAGCTTCGGCACATGCAACGTGCCGACCTCGGTCACACGCGAGATATCGTTGCGCAGGAGGTCGACGATCATCCGGTTCTCGGCCTGGGTCTTCTCGTCGGCGCGCATCGCCGCGACAATCGCCTCGTCCTCCTCGGCGCTCGCGCCGCGCCGCGCCGTTCCCTTCATCGGATGCGTCTCGATCCAGCCGTCGGCGTCCACCCTGAAGAAGAGTTCCGGCGAGCGCGACAGCAGGACCGGGCCGTCGAGGGCGACAAGCGCGCCGTATTTCACCGGCTGGCGCTCGATCAGCGACCAGAAGGCGGCAAGCGGATCGCCGGACCAGCGGGCACGGATCGGCATCGTCAGGTTGGCCTGGTAGCAATCGCCCTGGCGCAGGTGCTGGTGCAGCCTTTCGAAGCGCTGCCGGTAGGCGGGAAAGTCCCACTCGGCGCGCGGCGCCAAAAGGAAAGGCTCGTTTTCGAGGCGCCGTTGAGGGACGGCCAGCGGGTGGCCTTCCGCCGGCGCGTCGAAAATGCCGAAGGACATCAGCGGCGTTTCGCGGTTCTCTTCGGCAAAGGCTTCAAGCTTTTTCTCGAAGAGGTGGCCGGCTTCGTAGGCCATGAAGCCCGCGATCCACTTGCCGGCGCGGTGGGCGGCCTCGAGTTCGGCAAGGCCGCGACGGAACTCGGCGCGGGTCCGCGCCGTCACGACACGCGAGGGTTCGGCGAAGACCGTCGTGCGGTTCTCGCTGTCGTCCCGGAAGAGGACAAAGGGCGCGTGTTCGATCATCGAAGCCGGTCGCTGTCGTTCTTTCATCAGCCGCGGAGGGGCTCCGCCGGCAAATCATCAAGCTCAAAGGTCGAGACGCGGGATGCGGGCGGAAAACCGCGCGCGCGTCTCCTTTATCCCGCTCTATCAAGCGCCTCCAGCTCGTCGATCAGCCCTTCAATCATCGACAGGCCCTGTGCCCAGAACGACGGGTCGGCGGCATTGAGCCCGAAAGGCGCCAGCAGCTCGGAGTGATGCTTGGTTCCCCCCGCCTTCAGCATGTCGAAATACTTCTCCTGGAAGCCACTCTCGGCCGTCTGGTAGACGGCGTATAGCGAGTTCACCAGGCAGTCGCCGAAGGCATAGGCATAGACGTAGAAGGGCGAATGGATGAAGTGGGGGATGTAGGCCCAGAAGGTCTCGTAGCCGTCGGAAATCCGGATCGCCGGGCCGAGGCTTTCGCTCTGGACCGACAGCCACAGCTTGCCCAGGTCTTCCGCGGTCAGTTCGCCTTCCTTGCGGGCCGTGTGCACCTTGCGCTCGAATTCATAGAAGGCGATCTGGCGCACGACCGTGTTGATCATGTCCTCGACCTTCTGCGCGAGCATGGCCTTGCGCTCGCGCTTGTCCCTGGTCTGGTCGAGGAGGGCGCGGAAGGTCAGCATCTCGCCGAAGACGGAGGCGGTTTCCGCGAGCGTCAGCGGGGTCGAGGCCATCAGCGCCCCTTGTGCGCCGGCCAGCACCTGGTGGACGCCGTGGCCGAGCTCGTGGGCAAGCGTCATCACGTCGCGCGGTTTGCCGAGATAGTTGACGAGGACATAGGGGTGGGCGGAGGGGACCGTCGGATGGGCGAAGGCGCCGGGCGCCTTGCCGGGACGGACCGGGGCGTCGATCCAGTTGTCATCGAAGAAGCGCCGCGCGATCGAGGCCATCTCCGGCGAAAAGGCGTGATAGGCGGAAAGCACCGTGTCCTTCGCCCTGTCCCAGGGGATGGTGACGTTCGGCGTTTCAGGCAGCGGGGCGTTGCGGTCCCAGAAGTCCATCTGCTCCATGCCTAGCCATTTGGCCTTCATCGCATAGTAGCGGTGCGAGAGGCGCGGATAGGCGGCCTTCACCGCGGCGGCGAGCGCATCCACCACGTCGCGCTCGACGCGGTTGGCGAGATGGCGGCTGTCGGCGATATCCTCGAAGCCGCGCCACCGGTCGGAGATTTCCTTGTCCTTGGCAAGCGTGTTGGTGACGAGCGTGAAGGTGCGGATATTCGCCTTGAAGGTCTCCGCGAGCGCCTGAGCGGCCTTCTTGCGCAGCTCCGCGGAAGGCTCCTGGAGGAGGTTCAGCGTCATCTCGAGCGGCAGCGCCTTGCCGTCGACCGAGAAGGTGAGCGAGGCGATCGTCTCGTCGAAAAGCCGGTTGAAGGCGCTCGCGCCCGTCATCGATTTTTCGAGGAAGAGCTGCTCCAGCTTGTCTTCGAGCTGGTAGGGCTTGTCCTTTCGCAGGTCGAGGATCCAGGGCTTGTAGTGCGCGGCGAGGCTGTCGGCCGCAAGCGCCGCGTCGATCACCGCGTCCTCGATGCGGTTGAGCTCGAGGGAGAAGAACAAAAGATGCGCCGAGATGTCGGTGAGCTTCGACTGGACGTCGCCATAGAGCTTGCCGTTCGCCGGATTTGACGTGTCGGAGAAATAGGTGAGCCCGGCAAAGGCGGCGATGCGGCCCATCAGGTCCTCGAGCGCCTCGAATTCCTTCACTGCCGCGCCGATGCCTTCGTTGTCGGTCCTGCCGGCGGCTTCGGCGAGCTTGCCCTTCCATTTGCCCTCGAAGGCGATCGCGTCGGCTTCGGCCTTCGCCATGTCCGAGCGGAACTCCTCCGAAGCGGGCGAAAGATAGAGATCCTGAAGCCGCCAGGAGGGCAGGTCGCCGAGCTCTGCGGTCGCGCCTCCGGCCTCACCGGCCTGCGCGCGGACGGAGGATCGGCCGAAGCCGGCGAGGAGGAGCGAGGCGAAATTCATCGGCGTTTCTCTCGTTTCTGACTGCTGCAGCGAGCCTTGTGCGTCTGAAACGCACGGGCGCCGCAGGCAAGCGATATGGGGCCCATTGCTATCGCCCGCAATGGATAAAATGCAAGCGTTTCTCAAAACATGATGTTCAGCCCTTTGTGGCACGAATGACTGGCATGATTTGGCACATGAGGTTGGCCAAAGTATCCGCCATGTCCTGAGCAGGAGGCTTTCGTGACATCCCATATTCTTGTCATCGACGACGATCCGGTCCAGCGCCGGTTGCTGACGAGCATGATCGAACGGCTCGGTCATGTCGCGCATCTCGCCGACAACGGGCGCAGCGGTCTCGAACTCATGGAGCGCAAGGGCGGCATCATGGACGTCATCCTGCTCGATCTGCTGATGCCGGAAATGAACGGTCACGGTTTTCTCGAGGCGCTCGCCGAGCGCGGCATCGACACGCCGGTCATCGTCCAGACGGGCCAGGGCCGCATCGAAACGGTCGTCCAGGCGATGCAGGCGGGTGCCTTCGACTTCCTCGTCAAGCCGGTCTCGCCCGAGCGCCTGTCGATCGCGATCGGCAATGCGCTGAAGATGGCGAGCCGCGACGGCAAGGTGAAAACCGCGCGGCGGCCGCGCGGGGGATCGGTCGGCTTCGACGATATCGTTTCCGCAAGCCCGGCGATGATCCGCGTCATCGATCTCGCCCGCCGCGCCGCCCAGTCGAACATTCCGGTCGTGCTCGAAGGTGAGTCGGGCGTCGGCAAGGAAATGGTGGCGCGCGCGATCCAGTCGGCGAGCGACCGGGCGAACAGGCCCTTCGTCACCGTCAACTGCGGCGCCATTCCCCATAACCTGGTCGAGAGCATCCTCTTCGGCCACGAGAAGGGCGCCTTCACGGGGGCGACGGAAAGGCACAGCGGCAAGTTCGTCGATGCGGACGGCGGCACCCTCTTCCTCGACGAAATCGGCGATCTTCCCCTCGACGTCCAGGTCAAGCTCCTGCGCGCGGTGCAGCAGGGCGAGATCGAGACGATCGGCGCGCGCCAACCGCACAAGGTGAACGTGCGGCTGATCTCGGCGACGAACAAGGATCTGATCAACGAGGTGCGCGAGGGCCGCTTCCGCGAGGACCTCTACTATCGTCTCAACGTCTTCCCGATCACCATTCCGGCGCTGCGCCGGCGCAAGGAGGACATTCCGGTCCTGGTGCGCGCCTTCGTCGAGCGCTTCGCCGCCGAGCAGAGACTCAATCGGCCGCTGACGGTCACGAGCGGGGCGATGGCGCTGCTGACGGCCTATGACTGGCCGGGCAATATCCGCCAGCTCGAAAACGCCATCTTCCGCGCGGTCGTGCTTGCCGAGGGCAACGAGCTCACGGTCAAGGATTTCCCGCAGGTGGCGACCCAGATACCCGGCTACGTCGTCGCCGACCGCAGCGGCTTCTCCTGGGGCGAAGCGGGACCGGAACGCCGCCCGGCAGTGGCCGACAATTCAATGGCTGCGCGGGTCGAGACGGGCTCGCAGGACAAATCCGCTCCGCGCGAACCGGCGCCGGAAGGCAGGTCGGACAACGCCATCGCCAGCCTCAGCGAGGGCGGCGACGTGCGCAAGCTCGCCGAGGTCGAGGAGGAACTGATTCGCTTCGCGCTGAAGTTCTATCGCGGGCAGATGAGCCAGGTGGCGCGCAAGCTCGGAATCGGCCGCTCGACTCTTTACCGGAAACTCAAGGATTACGGCATCGATCCCGATGATCCGCTGCGCGAGGCGGCATAAATTCGACGCATTCACAACTCATTTGCCGTGCAAATCGGTCACCGCCGTTTAGACCTTGTTAGCAAACTGTTCACTATATTATAAGGGGCGGTGACCACTGTGGCATATTTGCCATGCTGTCACCTTATTTGACAGTCATCTGAGACAACAAAGCACGGTTGTCCGTCGGACGGGGATTGAATGCCAAATTTGTTCGGTTTGGAGGAACCAGCCGGTTCCCTAGCGCGCAGACTCTGCTCGGCGGTGGCCCGCAAGGCGCCGCAGGTGCTTGCCTCCATCGCCTTGGCCTGTTCCCTCGTGACCCCGGGCATGGCGCCTCCGGTCGAGGCCGCCGGCCAGACCCGCACCCTGAAGCTCTATTTCATCCACACCAAGGAAAAGGCGCAGATCACCTTCAAGCGCAACGGCCGCTACGACCAGAAGGGGCTGCAGCAGATCAACCGATTCCTCCGCGACTGGCGGCGAAACGAGCCGACCAGGATGGACCCGCGCCTGCTCGACCTCGTCTGGGAAGTCTACCAGAGGAGCGGCTCGCGCGATTACATCCACGTCGTCTCGGCCTATCGCTCGCCCGCGACCAACAGCATGTTGCGGTCCCGCTCGAAGGGCGTCGCCAAGAAGAGCCAGCACATGCTCGGCAAGGCGATGGACTTCTACCTGCCGGACGTGAAGCTCAAGACGCTGCGCGAGATCGGCATGAAATTCCAGGTCGGCGGCGTCGGCTATTATCCGACGTCGGGTTCGCCCTTCGTCCACATGGACGTCGGCGGGGTGCGCGCCTGGCCGCGCATGACCCGCAACGAGCTCGCGCGGCTCTTCCCCGACGGCAAGACCATGCACATCCCCTCCGACGGCCGGCCGCTGCCCGGCTATGAGCAGGCGGTTGCCGATTACAAGCGCCGCGTAGGCGCATCGGCGATCGAGGTTGCCGGCGGCGGTGCCAAGGGACCGGGCGACGTGGGCGGCGGCAAGCGCCGCAACCTGTTCGCCGCGCTCTTCGGCGGCGGCGACGAGGATGAAGAACCGACGGCAATCGCCGCCGGTCCGGGCGAGGGCGGCGACGAGGAAGCGCCGGCCAAGGTCCAGACCGCGTCGGCTTCGGCGAAGCAGGAAGCGCTTCCGGGCGTCGCCGGTTCCACTGCCGCAGCCGCACAGGAGCAGCAGGACATCAACGCGCCGGTGCCGGCGGTGCGTCCCGCCTTCAAGGAAACGCCGTCCGACGGCGGCGTAGCCGTCGCGCTCGTCGCAGAGCAGAAGAACAGCGCCCAGGAGGCGCTGGCGGCGGCGATGCCTTCGGAATATGCGGATCTGAGCGGGCTCAAGGTGCCGGTGCCGCAAATGCTCGACCGGCATGAAATGAATGCGATCGTCGCCAACGAGACGCTCGTTGCCGCCGCCGACGGCCAGACTCCGGAACTCGGTTTCGTGCCAGTGCCGGGCATGCGCCCGGCCGGCGAAGAGGCGCTTGCGGCCGTCGCCGGAGCCGAGGTCGCCGTTCCGGCCGTTGCGGAGCGTCCGGTGCTCGCCTCGGCCGAAGGCCTGGGCGACGAGGCCGCTGCCGCCAGGACGCGTGTCGCCCTCGCTGCGCCCACCGCGGATGAGCGGCCTCCCGCCCCGTCCGTCCAGATGGCCGCCTATGTGCCGCAAACGCGCACGAGTTCGCGCCAGGCGATCTTTGACAGCGCCTTCGACATGCGCGTCGATGCACCCGCGAAGGGCTCCCGCCCGAAGAAGCAGGACGCGGATGCGGTGGCCCGGTCTTCCGTTCGCACCGAGCCGAAGCTCACGCAGAAGATCATTTCCGAATGGGCGCTGACGACCGGCCGCGTCGCGACCCTGTCGAAGCCGGTCAAGGCGCCGCGCTTCGTCAGCAAATCGCTCCGGGTTGCGCCGACCACCGTCTATGCGGCCGGCTTCAGCAGCGATGCCGGTGCCGTCGACACGGCGCGCTTCAGCGGCAGCGCGGTGAACTTCATGGAAGTGAAGAAGTTCAGCACCAACTGATCTGGACTTGTCATCGAAACGAAAAAGCCCGCCGGACCGGCGGGCTTTTTGTTGCGGCATTCCACAGCGCTCGGCGACCTCTTGCGCCTCGGGCAAGAGGCGCGGCGTAGCATCGGATCAGGCGGCGTCCTCGGCGGCGGGAATCATGCCCAGCGCCTGGAGATAGGTGTCGAGGATCGCTTCCTGCTCCATGCGCTCGTCGTGGTCCTGCTTGCGGATCGAGATGACCTTGCGCAGGATCTTCGTATCGAAGCCCATCGACTTGGCCTCGCCATAGACATCCTTGATGTCGTCGGCGATGGTCTTCTTTTCCTCTTCCAGCCGTTCGATCCGTTCGATGAAAGCGCGAAGCTGGTCGCGGGCAATGCCGTGAGCATCCGACATGGTCTTCTCCTTATGGGGAATGAATTTCCGGGTGCTGTGACCTGCCGCGAACGGCGTCCGAGGTCAAGGGCGATTGCGCAACAACGCCCGCATTTCCGGCCTGCGGCATGTCTCCTCGTCCCGGTTATTCCTTCGGCCGGTTGCGCTCGAATGCCGCCTTCTGCTCGGCGGAAGCATCCTTCTGGTATAGCGCGCGCCATTCGTCATAGGGCATGCCGTAGACGATCTCGCGGGAAACTTCCTTGCTCATCGCGATCCCGGAAGCCTCCGCCGCCTCGCGGTACCAGTTCGACAGGCAATTGCGGCAGAAACCGGCGAGGTTCATCAGGTCGATGTTCTGGACGTCGCTGCGTTCGCGCAGATGCTGGACCAGCCGGCGGAACGCCGCCGCCTCGAAGGCGGTCCGCTGTTCGTCGCTGAGCTCGGTCATCGGATGTCCTCCCTGTCAGCCTTCGTAAGCGCCGGTCCGCGAAGGGTGCCGCTCATAGGCATGAAGCGCGGGCAGGGCGTTCAGCTCGGCAAAGATGGGCGCGAGGCGCTCCGCCCAGGCGGCCACGCCCGCGGCGTCGGCAATCAGGTCCTGGCGTATCTCGATCAGCGCGTGGGCGATGCCCGGCGTCATGCAGTGCCGGTACATGGTATCGCCTCTGAGCGCGCCGTCATAGGGCTCGTTGTTGCCGACGACGATATCGCCGGACGCCTCGAGCCGCTCGATCAGCGGAAAGACGGCGCGCGGATCGTTGTCCCAGAGTACGGCCGCATGCCAGGGTCGCGCGGCGCCCTTCCAGGACGGCGTGAAGGAGTGCAGCGAGATGACGAGCGGCGCCCTGCCGCCCGCGGCGGCGGCCCGGGCGATGGTTTCAGATACCGCCTGGTGATAGGGGCGGTGAAAGCGGTTCAGCCGGTTCTGCCATTCCTCGTCGGTGATCGGATGATTGCCGGGAATGATCGCGCCATCCGAGATCTTCATGATCAGCGTCGGGTCGTCTTCGCCGCGATTGGGGTCGATCAGCAGGCGCGAGAAGCAGCCGAGCACGGCCGGGGCGTCGAGCGCCGCCGACAATTGCCGGGTGAGCGGCTCGATGCCGATGTCGTAGGCGATGTGTCGCTCGAAGGCGCTGTCCGGGAGGCCGAGCCGGCCGTATTCCGGCGGCAGCCGGTTCATGGCATGGTCGGCAAGCAGCACGAGGCCGTTGGCCGGATTGCCCTCGATGATCTCGTAGGGGGAGTAGTGCCGCATTCCGCTCCTGCTTCGCGTTTGGAGGTCTTCCCCTGATTGCATGCGAAACCGCCATTCGCAAGAAAAAGGCTGCGCACGCACGCCTGTTGTCACAGGAATGGCGAATATAATCGATTAGAGTTGCGTTGACTTTCGAGGCTGGCCGTCGCAAGAAAGTGCCACACAAATCAAAACGGAGTTCCGCAGGAAGCCGTGGTTAGACATCCTTTTTCCAGAGCGAAGCCGGGGTCGATGACATTGGGGGCCATCGCCCTGTTTTCGCTGGCGATTTCCGGTTCTCTTCTCTTTGCCGGCGAGGCGCGCGCCGACTTCCGGGTCTGCAACGGAACCCAAACTCTGGTCGGCGTCGCGATCGGCTATCGGGCCAAGGAAGGCTGGGTGACGGAGGGCTGGTGGCAGGTGCCGGCAACGACCTGCGCCACGCTGATCGAGGGGGAGCTCCAGTCCCGATATTATTATCTCTATGCGGAAGATGCGGCCAAGGGCGGCCGCTGGACCGGTGACGTCAACATGTGCGTCGCCGAAAACGAGTTCAAGATCGTCGGCGTGCAGGACTGCTTCGCCCGCGGCTTCCAGCGCATGGGATTCAAGGAATATGACACGGGGCGGCAGGGGAGCTGGATGGTTCAGCTTTCCGACACGCCCGGCACGCAGGAAAGCCAGAATTGATGAGACGGAACAGGAAAGTCAAAATCCTCGCCACGCTCGGCCCGGCATCGTCCGACGAGCAGATGATCCAGAAGCTGCACGAGGCGGGGGCCGATCTGTTCCGTATCAACATGAGCCATGCCAGCCATGAGCTCATGCGCACCCTGATCGAGCGGATTCGCTCGGTCGAGGCACGCTGCGGCCGGCCGATCGGCATCCTTGCCGACCTGCAGGGGCCGAAGCTGCGCGTCGGCAAGTTCGCCGACGGCAAGGTCGAGCTCAAGATCGGCCAGACCTTCACCCTCGACAACAGGGAGGTGCCCGGCGACAACACCCGCGTCTATCTTCCGCATCCGGAAATCCTCGAGGCGGTGAAGCCCGGCGATCGGCTGCTGATCGACGACGGCAAGCTGCATTTGAGGGCGGAAAAGACGGACGGCAGGAGCATCGTCACCACCGTCGTCTCCGGCACGAAGATATCGGACCGCAAGGGCGTCAGCCTGCCCGACACGCTGCTCGGCGTCGGGGCGCTGACCGAGAAGGATCGCGCCGATCTCGATGCGGTGCTGGCGACGGGGCAGGTGGACTGGGTAGCCCTGTCCTTCATCCAGCGCCCGGACGACCTCGCGGAGGTCCGCAAGATCGCCCGAGGCCGCGTCGGCCTGATGTCGAAGATCGAAAAGCCGCAGGCGATCGAGCGCATCGACGAGATCATCGAGCTTTCGGATGCGCTGATGGTGGCGCGCGGCGACCTCGGCGTGGAAATGCCGCTCGAATCCGTTCCGGGCCTGCAGAAGCAGCTGACGCGCGCCTGCCGGCGCGCCGGCAAGCCGGTCGTCGTCGCGACCCAGATGCTCGAATCGATGATCTCCTCGCCGGTTCCGACCCGCGCCGAGGTGTCGGACGTGGCGACCGCCGTCTTCGAGGGCGCCGATGCCGTGATGCTTTCCGCCGAATCGGCCGCCGGCGAGTACCCGGTCGAAGCGGTTGCCACCATGGCGTCGATCGCCAGCAGCGTCGAGCGCGACCCGCATTATCCGGGCATCATCTACGCCCAGCGCACGCCGCCGGAGGCGACCGGCGCCGATGCCATTTCGCTTGCCGCCCACCAGATCGCCGAGACGCTGCAGCTTGCGGCGATCGTCACCTACACCTCGTCGGGCGCCACCGGGCTCAGGGCGGCGCGCGAACGACCGCAGGTGCCGGTCATCGCGCTGTCGCCGATCGTCGAGACGGCGCGCCGCCTCTCGGTCGTCTGGGGCCTGCACTGCGTCGTCACCGAGGATGCGAAGGACCTCGACGACATGGTCAACCGCGCCTGCCGCATCGTCGCCTCGGAGGGCTTCGGCAAGCCCGGCGATCGCATCATCATCACCGCCGGCGTGCCGCTCGGAACCCCCGGCGCCACCAACATGCTGCGCATCGCCTATATCGGCTCTGACGGGCGCAGCGGCGTCTGAGTGCCGCACGGCGCGCGAACGTGGCTCCTCTCCTCGGGTTAAACCCGAGGACTAACCTAACCCGCTCGCGGCGAGAGGCGGTGAGAGGGGACGAAGGCGGCGCCGCGTGTCCCTTCTTCCCGTCAAAGCGGGGAGAAGGTGCCGGCAGGCGGATAAGCCCTCACCAACTCGGCCGACTGCTTGAAGCACTCACGTGCGGCTGCCGGCCAGTTTCTCCGCGAGTTCGCCGAGCTGCTCCTGCGCCTTCCGGTCGGAGGGATAGATCTCGAGGAATTCTTCCCAGGCACGCATTGCCAGTTCGTCCTTGCCGCTGGCTTCGAGCATGGTCGCCATGCCGGCGAGCGCGCCGAAATGCCGGGGCTCGATCGCGAGTACGCGGTTTATGTCGGACATCGACTTGCGGTAATTGCCCATCTGGTAGTGCAGCGTGGCGCGGCGATTCCAGCCTTCGACGTAGTTAGGAGCAAGGGCGATCACCTGGTCGAGGATGTCGAGCGCGACAGCCTGCTTCTCGTCGGAGATCGCCTTGTTCGCCCATTGCATCAGAAGATTGACGGTGGCGCTGCCGGACTCCTGCCATTCGAGGCGGATGCGATCGGCCACCTGGCGTGCCTTCCCCTCGTCGCCTTCCCTCTTGAGTTCGGCGAACAGGCTGTCGAGACGTTGCTTCGGGGTGGCGAGGCTCGCGGCCTCCGTCGGCACCGACGGTTCCGCCGCCTGGAGCGGCGCGGCGGACATGGCGGCGGCCGACAAGGCAAAGCACGCCAGAATCAAGGGTGTAGAAAGTCGCATGGCGGGCATCGTAGCCCGCCATGAAACAAGATCAAATCAATTTTGGGGGATCACCGGAGCGAGCCGCCAACCGGACGCCGGCGGCAAGCGCCGCCTCAAGGGCTCAGCCCTGGCGTGCCTTGAAGCGCGGGTTCGACTTGTTGATGATGTAGACGCGACCCTTGCGGCGAACCAGGCGGTTTTCGCGATGGCGGGTCTTCAGCGACTTGAGCGAATTCTTGATCTTCATTTTTCCTGATCCGCAGGTTTCGGGGAATGAAAATTCGCCCGGTAATTCCAACAATCAAAAGCGCGCCATTCAGCGCGCTCTTCAAGTAGGCAGGCACATAACCCGTCGCCCCAGTCGTGTCAACCGCAGGACAGGGGATTTCGCTGCCCGTTCCCCTGATTCCGTCGCTTCCCGCTTCAGATGAGGCGGGTGAAGTGACCCATCTTTCGGCCGGGACGTGCCTCCGCCTTGCCGTAGAGGTGAACCAGCACATTCGGCTCGGCAAGCAGGGCTGAGACTTCGGCGATGTCGTCGCCAATGAGATTCTGCATCACGCAGTCGGAATGGCGTTGCGGATTGCCGAGCGGCAGGCCGGCGATCGCGCGGATATGCTGCTCGAACTGCGAAACGATGCAAGCGGCTTCCGTCCAGTGGCCGGAATTGTGAACGCGCGGGGCGATCTCGTTGGCGACGACGCTGCCGTCGGCAAGGACGAAGAACTCGACGCCGATCACGCCCACATAGCCGAGCGCATCGAGGATGGCGGTCGCGGCCTTGGAGGCGGCCGCGGCGGTCGCCGCGCCGACCGAAGCCGGCACCGTCGAGGTGTGGAGAATGCCGTTGCGGTGCTCGTTCTCCGCCGGATCGAAACAGACCGTGGTGCCATCGGCAGCCCGCGCGGCAATCACCGAGATTTCGCGATCGAACGGGACGAAGCTCTCGAGAATGAGCGGCACCTGGCCGAGTGCCACGAAGGCGCCGGAAGGGTCGTCCTCTGCGGAACGGAAGACGCGTTGACCCTTGCCGTCATAACCGAGCCGCCGGGTCTTCAGGACGCCGACGCCGTCGAAATCGGAAAGCGCCCGGTCGAGATCGGCCTGGCTGTCGACGGCATGGAAGCGGGCCGTGGCAATGCCGCAATCGTTGATGAAGCGCTTCTCGACGAGCCGGTCCTGAGCGACTTCCAATGCCTTCGGCGGCGGGAAGACCGGCCGGGACGCGGCGAGCTTCTCAGCGGCCGCGACGGGAACGTTCTCGAACTCGTAGGTGATGAGGTCCGAAAGGTCGGCGAGTTGGCCGAGCGCATGCGGATCGTCGTAAGCTGCGACTATCTGGCTGTTCGCCACCTGCGCGGCGGGACAATCCGGTTGCGGTTCGAGGATGACGGTGCGGAAGTTCAGGCGGGCAGCCGCCATGGCCAGCATGCGGCCAAGCTGGCCGCCGCCGATGATGCCGATCGTTTTCATGCTTCGTCCACGGGATATTCGGCGACCGAGACGGTCTGCTGTTCGCGCCAGTCGTCGAGCCGGTCGGCGAGGTCCTCGTCGCCGAGCGCGAGCACGGCTGCGGCCAGAAGCGCGGCGTTGACGGCGCCCGCCCGGCCGATCGCCAGCGTTCCGACCGGGATGCCGGCCGGCATCTGGACGATCGAGAGCAGGCTGTCCTGGCCGGAAAGCGCCTTCGACTGGACCGGGACGCCGAAGACCGGCAACGGCGTCATCGCGGCGCACATGCCCGGCAGGTGCGCGGCCCCGCCGGCGCCGGCGATGATGACCTTGAAGCCCTCGTCGCGCGCACCCTTGGCGAACCGCACGAGGCGGTCCGGGGTGCGATGGGCGGAGACGATGCGGGCCTCGTAGGCGATGTCGAGCGCCTCCAGCGTATCGGCCGCGTTCTTCATCGTCTCCCAGTCGGACTGGCTTCCCATGATGATGGCGACGGGCGGGGTCGTGGTTTCGGTCACGTCTGTCAGGGTCCGTTTCAGGCAATGATGTCCGGAATGATCTGGTCTTCGATCTTCGAGATCTTGTCCTTGATGGCCAGCTTCTTCTTCTTCATGCGCTGGATGCGCAAGGCGTCACAGCCGGTCTGGATCATGGCATTGATGGCCGCGTCGTAATCTTCATGTTCCTGCCTCAGGCGCGCGATGGTCAGTCTGAGTTCGGCCTGGTCCTGGTCCGGCATGCAATGCGATCCCCATAAGCCCGGTCGCGTCGATCCGCGATCCGGAATTTCCTGCGCCGCTCTACCACATCTTGTGCGGTTACGGGAAGTTACCCGACGTCATCATTTCGCCTTCGACAAATGAAAAATGGCATGGCACAGTAGCAAGGTTTCAACCATGGAACATCCGGTATTTGCGTGCCGGATGCAAGCAAAAGGGAAGGGACTTGCCCATGACCATTGAGGCTCATCTTGCAACGCTTGAGAAAAAACATGGCGCCCTTGAACAGGAGCTCCACGAAGCTCTGAACTCGCCCTCCTGCGAGGACGAGCTGATCAGCGAACTCAAGCGGAGGAAGTTGCGCATCAAAGACGAAATCGAAAGACTCCGTTCCTCGCACTGATCGTGAACGGCATCGATAAGGTCAAGAACAATCCCGAAATGAAAGGTACGGACCGCTCGACCGGGCTATGAGCCCGGTCCGCTTCTTCGGGCGCCGTACACTTCCGCGTCCACCGCCGATTTTGGGTGCGCGGCCGGGTCAACGGCCGAAGTGCCGGCGATTTCAGTTTTGCCTAATACGCCGCCTCCGATAAGCGCGCGGCGAGCGGCCGGTTTGTCGATCATCCACCGGACCGGCCCTCTCCATCGAAGACGAAAGAGCGGGAAAACTTTCGGTGCCGATTGTGATTGTTCACGCGGTTCTGCCAATGGAACGCATGTCAGATCAGCCTCAGTCCGAAGCTCCCGTCCATCTCAGCCCTGATGCGGCTCCTTCTATCGAGGCCGGGCCATCGCGGCGCCTTACCTCCGTTGAGGCGCGGATCGACGCGGCGGCGCACCGTGTGCTCGACCTCTTGCCGCAGCGCGGCCTTGCCGGCGCCCTCATTGAATTCACCGTCTTCGGACTGAAGCAGGCCTGGGCATGTCTTTTCGGCGCGTTGCTCCTCGCCCTGATCGTCGCCTCGCATCACTTCTGGTCTGAGAACGCCATCCTGGCACGTTACGACTTCCTCTTCCTGGCGGCGCTCGCCGTCCAGCTTGGCATGCTTGCGGCCAGGCTCGAAACCCTGTCCGAGGCGAAAGTCATCCTGATCTTCCACGTCGTCGGCACCGTGATGGAGGTCTTCAAAACCGCCGCAGGCTCATGGGTCTATCCAGAGGAAAGCATTTTCCGCATCGGCGCCGTGCCTCTCTTCTCGGGCTTCATGTATGCGGCCGTCGGTTCTTATATCGCCCGCATCAGCCGCATCTTCGACATGCGCTACACGCACTATCCGCCGCTCTGGACGACGGTGCTTCTCTCGGCGGCGATTTACATCAATTTCTTCAGCCACCATTTCACCGTCGATGTGCGATACGGACTGTTCGCGGCGACTGCGGTGATCTACCTGCGCACGACGGTGCACTATCGCGTCTTCCGCTTTCACCACCGCATGCCGTTGCTGCTCGGCTTCCTGCTCGTAGCGCTGTTCATCTGGTTCGCGGAGAACATTGCCACCTGGTCGCGGGCGTGGATTTATCCTTCACAGTCGCACGGCTGGGCGCCGGTCTCGATCGGCAAGCTCGGCGCCTGGTATCTGCTGATGATCATTTCCTTCGTGCTTGTCACGCTGGTGCATCGGCCCCGCAAGCCAGCCGAGGCGCCTCTCGCCATGCGATTGGAGCCCGAAGCGGAAGCGCCGGCCTCGGCCGCCTGATGTCGCAGCGCTGACGGTTCTCGACGCCAATGCTTGTCACCCGAGGGGGTAGATTGGGCGCGCTGCCGAATTGCGCCTCTCGAAGGCTCAAGACCAGAACTGGTCGAGCCAGAGGTTGAGCCGGTCGAAACCCGGCCTGTGGATCGCATAGATCCGCCGCGTGCCCCGCGTCGAGACCGAGACCAGATTGCAATCGAGGAGCGCCTTCAGATGCTGCGATACGGCCGGCCGGCTGATCGGCAGGCCTTCGGCGAGCTCGTTGACGGTTTTTGGTGCGCGCCGCAGCTCCTCGAGGAGGTGGCGTCGGTTCGGATCCGCGATGGCATCGAATGGGTCCGCGATGGTCATGACCCGGACGTTAAGTGAAATTCCGCGGGGCGGCAAGGACAATTGTGCGTTGCGGGATGCCGCTTCGCTTTGCAGCATTGGTTTCACTTGGGTCGAGCCGGCCGTCTTGCCCCTCTCCTCCGCGTTTGCCCTCACCCTAGAACAAACAGATAGAGCGGTGGCGCGAAGGCACGTGAGCGCATCCCGCTCTAACCCTCTCCCGCATGCGACGCAGGCGGGGACTTGAGCCGGCGCCGCTTACCCCTTCGCCCGCCTGCGGTCGCCTGCGGGGAGAAGGTGCCGGCAGGCGGATGAGGGGCGACGCGCCCTCGCGTCAGCTCGCCGACAAGAGGCTTGCGGCGCCCTCCCAGACGAGCTTTGAACCGGCGATGAAGGCCATCGTGTACATGAAGGGATAGAAGACTTGCGGCTTCATCCTGCGCACGATCCAGGCGCCGCAGGCGGTTGCGACCATCGCCAGCGGAAACAGGCTCGCCGATGTGGCGAGATTGCTGAGATCGAGCTGGCCGAGGGCGAAATAGGGGATGAGCTTCACCGCATTGAGGATCGCGAAGAAGCGCACGATCGTCCCGGTATATTCCCGCGGCTCGAGCTTCAGCGGCAGCGCATAGATCTGGAAGGGCGGGCCGCCGGCATGGGCGACGAAGCTGCCGTAGCCCGCGAACGAGCCCCAGAGCGCGGCAGGGCCTCTGCGCTGCGGCTTCGGGCTGATCGGTGCGCCGTTGCAGCTCCGCCAGACGGTGTAGGCATAGCGCAGCACGAAGACGACCGTGATCAGGCCGATGATCAGCCGAAGCGCGTCGCGCGGCACATAGGCCGAGGTCGCCCAGCCGATGGCGATGCCGGCGATGGCGCCGGGCAGCAGCATGGCGAGCGTCTGGCGGTCGCCGTGCTTGCGCCAGATGGTCAGGGAAACGATGTCCATGGCGATGAGGATCGGCAGAAGCAATGCCGCCGCCTGGACCGGCGAGACGGCCATGGACAGGAGCGGGACGCCCATCAGCGACAGGGCCTCGCCCATGCCGCCCTTGCTGAGGCCAACGAGCAGCACTGCCGGGATGGCGACAAGATAGAAGTCGAGATCGGGAAGCATTGGCGGCGGTTGATCCTTTGGTCATCTCCGTCTATCGGTTTTCCGGAAGGAAATCGAGTGCCGGTTTCGGCAGCGAAGCGCATCGCCAGGAATCATGACATGAGCAACATAGAAAACCGCTGCCGCCTCGTGCTGGTCGCACCCGACATGGCGGATGCAGGGGAACGGGCGAAGCTCGTCGGCGAGGCGCTGAAGGGCGGCGACGTCGCCTCCGTCATCGTGCCGCAATACGGCCTCGGCGATGCCGACTTCCAAAAGCATGCCGAAGCGCTGGTGCCGGTGATCCAGAGGGCGGGTGCGGCGGCGCTCATCGAGGGAGACACGCGCGTTGCCGGCCGGGCCAAGGCCGACGGCCTGCATATCGCCGGCGGCGCGGAGGCCCTTGCCGAGGCGATCGAAAGGCACGCGCCGAAACTCATCGTCGGCGGCGGCAACGCCACCGACCGCCACCATGCGCTGGAAATCGGGGAGTTGAGGCCCGATTACGTGTTCTTCGGCCGCACCGACGGCGACATCAAGCCGGACGCGCATCCGAAGAACCTGGCGCTCGCCGAATGGTGGGCATCGATGATCGAGATTCCGTGCGTCGTCATGGGCGGCACGGATCCGCAATCGGCGCTTGCGGTCGCCGAATCCGGGGCCGAGTTCGTCGCCCTGCGCCTGGCGGTCTTCGGCAACCCGGGCCAGGCGCCGTCAGTGGTCGCGGCCGTCAACGCCCTGCTTGACGAAAAAGCGCCACGGTTTGAAGATTAAGACGTGCCGATGAGCCGCCTTTTCCTGAAATCCAGCCGGGCCGCAGCCCTTGCCGTGGCGATTGTCCTCGCCGCTTTGCCGGCGCGTGCCACCGAGCCGGCATCCGCTGCCCCGGCCGACGAGGGCAGCGTTCCGAAGCGCGGGCGGATCACGCCGCATAACGGCGCAGCGCTGCCGGAGGGGGCGGACAAGGGAAAGCCGGACGCGGCGCCGGCAAAGCCGAAGACCGGCGACGGCAGCACGCCGTCGAAGGGCGTCAACGTGATCGACCGGATGGGCGCCGAGCTGCCGGCCCTGCCTCCCGAGAAGCCGTTCACCGGCAAGATCGACGAAGCCTACGGCGCCTTTCAGCGGGGCTACTATCTGACGGCGATGGATCTCGCCTTGCCGCGTGCCCAACTCGGCGACCCGGCGGCGCAGACGCTCGTCGCCTCGATCCTCGAGCAGGGCCTCGGTGTCGCGCGCGACGCCAAGGCGGCGGCTTTCTGGTATGGCCAGGCAGCGCAGAACGGCGACCCGGCGGCCATGTTCAAATATGCGCTGATCCTGATGGAAGGGCGCTATGCGAAACGCGACCGGAAGAAGGCCGACGAGCTGATGAAGAAGGCCGCCGATCTCGGCAACGCTTCGGCCCAGTTCAACTACGGCCAGACGCTGGTTGCCGACATGCCGGGGGAAAAGGGGCTGAAGGCGGCGATGCCCTATTACGAAAAATCCGCCGAACAGGGCATTGCCGACGCGCAATACGCACTCTCGCAGATCTACCTCAATGTCGACGGCATCGAGGAAAGCAAACGCGCCCGTGCGCGCGAATGGCTGGTGAGAGCCGCGCGCGCCGGCTACGACACGGCGCAGCTCGACATGGCGATCTGGCTGATCGAGGGGATCGCCGGCGAGCGCAATCTCGAGGCGGGGTTCGCCTGGATGAAGCGGGCGGCGGAAGGCGGCAATGTCGTGGCGCAGAACCGGCTGTCGCACCTCTATATCAATGCGATCGGCACGCGCCCGGATCCGGTTGAGGCGGCGAAATGGTACGTTCTGTCGCGCCGGGCGGGGCTCAAGGACGACGCGCTCGAAGACTTCTATCTCGGCCTCAACGACACGCAGCAGAAGTCCGCGCTCGCGGCGGCGAACAAGTTCCGCTCCTCCTGAGCCGGCCGTCACAGCGGGCCGGCGCGCGCTCTCAACACGTTTAAAGCAATCAAAAGCTAAAGAAATGACCTGGTAAGAAAAATGACAGGCGAGATAGCTGCACATCCCACTGCCGATCTGCTTCAGATGATAAAAGATGAGGCGGGTAGTGAGGGCGGTCTTATCTATGAGGCCGAGCAATGCTTGTTCAAGAGGTGGCGGCAAGGCATTGATTTGAAGTTTCTCGTAAGTCTTCTGGACTCGGAAACAAGCGAGGAGCGGCTTCGGGGTGCCTACTACCTCGGAGAAGCGCTTCCCCCGGGCGAGGGCATAATAGATACCGCGGTAAAGCTTGCCAGTGATCCTCACTCTTATTGCCGGAGGACTCTCGTGGGCTACATAACGGCTTCAGGTCTCTATGATGATAGAATTGCCCAGGCGCTGGCACACGGGTTCTTCGATTTAGATATCAACGTTAGAGCAGCAACAATCAATTGGGCTGTCTTCACAACCGATGACAGATTTGGCACTTTTTCCCTGCTGGTGGAGAAGGGGGAGGGAGCAACAGAATCGGAGTTTTGGAGAGAGCCGGAGCTGAAGCGCGGAGTGAGAGCATTATCTATTGCTCGAAGGCTGCGCGATGGCGAATCGGTTGAAGAAGTCCGGAAAAATACGCCGGAAGAAGATAGTTTTACATTTGATTATCTTCAATTTTTTGAGAAACGCCTCATCCGCTATGTGACGAAGCCGAGCAGCAGCCATCCGCAACGTTGAGTACCCTCCCTTTGGCATGCACATGCGCGCCGCACCTCGCCACCACGCCAATCGCGGCAAGGAGGCCGAACAGACAATTCCTGGTCCTGAAAGGTGCAATGCCATAATTCGGATTTCCTCGCTTGAACTGCCGGGGTTTTTATGGTCTTGAAACCGCGGTTTTGTCCGCGGCCTTCCGATCGATCGCCGCCGCGGGCGGAGTGACGTTTCACTCGGTTTTTTGACGACGGTTCCGCAGATCCGGCTGGCGCATGGCGCGGTCGCCGGCGCATCGACCGTCAGACAGGTTCCATGCCCGGTCGAGAGTGGCTCGGCCGGTCTTCGCGAAAGGATTGCCCACATGGCCCGTTCTGCCCTTCTCAATGTCATGGTCCAGGCCGCCTTCAAGGCCGGCAAATCGCTGGCGCGCGATTTCGGCGAAGTCCAGAACCTGCAGGTCTCGCTGAAGGGGCCGGGCGACTATGTCTCCCAGGCGGACCGCAAGGCCGAGCGCATCATCCGCGAGGAACTCCTGAAGGCCCGTCCCACCTATGGTTTTCTCGGCGAGGAGGGCGAGGAGATCAAGGGAACCGACGGCGCCCATCGCTGGATCGTCGATCCGCTCGACGGCACGACCAATTTCCTGCACGGCATTCCGCATTTCGCCGTCTCGATCGCACTGGAGCGCCAGGGCGAAATCGTCGGCGGGGTCGTCTTCAATCCGGCGACGGACGAGCTCTACACCGCCGAGCGCGGCGGCGGCGCCTTCCTGAACGATCGCCGCCTCCGGGTCGGCGCACGCAGGGCGCTCTCCGATGCCGTCATCGCCACCGGCACGCCGCACCTCGGCCGCGGCAACCACGGCAAATACCTGATCGAGCTGCGCCACGTCATGGGCGAGACCGCCGGCATCCGCCGCTTCGGCGCGGCCGCGCTCGACCTTGCCTATGTCGCCGCCGGGCGCTTCGACGGTTTCTGGGAGCGTGACCTGTCCGCCTGGGATATCGCCGCCGGCATTCTCCTCATCCGCGAGGCCGGCGGCTGGGTGATGGACGCCGATGGCGGCAGCAAGCCGCTCGAAGACGGCTCGGTCGTCTGCGGCAACGAATATATGGCCAAGGCGCTCGTCGAGGTCATCCACCGGCCGGTTCCGGCGCGCTGATCCAGCGAACATGCTCGACGGCGAGAGGGGCGCCCGGCGGTCTCCGCCTGGCGCCTCTCGTGTTTCAGGCGAGCAGATGCCCGCGTCACCGGACGCGCCATGCCCGCGCTCGGCGCCCTATGTGCGCGGAGGCTTTTGTTTTCCCTTCAATTTGGCGCAAACTTCCACTAGGCTCCGGGCCAATGTGATGGCTTTCCGGCCAATCGCGGCATCATTCCGCCAATCGCCGTCGATTCAAGAATGATGGGGCAATTCAGAGCGTTGCGGCCGCCCGTCTCGACTCGCCCGAGCAGGCGCGGAACGGCCGCAAAACCGGGAGACTGGCAAAGCAATGGCGAAACTGAATCTGTCCGGGTGGCGGGATCACGAAGGTGCTGAGGAGAACTACAATCCTCACAAGCTTTCGAGCCCAATGCCCTATTTCTGGACGATGGTGCTCTTCCTGATCATCGTCGGTTTCGTCGCTGCGATCCTCTTCCGGCAGGCACGCGAGGCCTTTGCCGGCAATCCCGGTCTCAACGGGCTGATCCTTGGCGTGCTGCTGATCGGCATCCTGCTCGCGTTCAACCACGTCCTCAGCCTGAGGCCCGAGGTCCGCTGGTTCAACTCGTTCCGTGCCGCCGGCAGCGCCGACAAGGTCGGGCGCGATCCGGTGCTGCTCGCGCCGATGCGGGCGCTGATCGGCGGCCGCCACACGACGATCTCGACGACCGCGCTCCGCTCCATCCTCGATTCGATCGCCACGCGCCTCGACGAGCAGCGCGACATCACCCGCTACCTCGCAGGGCTCCTCGTCTTCCTCGGCCTGCTCGGCACCTTCTGGGGCCTGCTCGGCACGATCGGCTCGATCAACACCGTCATCCAGTCGCTCGACGCCGGAAGCGGCAGCACGGAGGATCTGCTGGCCTCCTTGAAGGGCGGCCTCTCGGCGCCGCTGACCGGCATGGGTACGGCCTTCTCCGCGTCGCTGTTCGGCCTTTCCGGATCGCTGATCCTCGGCTTCCTCGATCTCCAGGCCGGTCGCGCCCAGAACCGTTTCTATACCGAGCTCGAGAACTGGCTCTCGTCGGTGACCGATGTCGGCTCCGGTCTTTCGCCGTCGATCGAAACGGTCGACGGCGCGCCGGCGGAGGAGTTGCGGCGGCTCACCGACCAGCTCGCGCGGCTTGCACATGACGGCGGCGCAAACCAGCGCACGACCGCGGCCATGGCGAGCCTCGCCGAGGGCATCCAGGGCCTCGTCAAGAACATGCGCGGCGAGCAGCAGATGCTGCGCGACTGGATCGAGGCGCAGCAGGAGGAGGCGAAGTCGATGCGCAAGACGCTCGACCGCCTGACCGCGCGCATCGGGCAGGCGGACCGCATCAGCGTCCAGCCCGACAAGGCGATCACGCAGGCAAAGCTCAGCCGCGTCGAAGAGAGCGGGGGTGACTGATCCATGGCGCTCGCCCGAAGAGGCCGCGAACCGCGGACGATCAACTACTGGCCGGGCTTCGTCGACGCGCTCTCGACCCTGCTCATGGCGATCATGTTCCTGCTCAGCGTCTTCGTCACGGCGCAGTTCCTGCTCGGACGCGAGATCAGCGGCAAGGACGAGGTTTTGAACCGGCTGAACAGCCAGATCAACGAACTCACCCAGCTCCTGGCGCTCGAAAAGAGCGGCAAGCAGGATCTCGAGGATTCGCTCGCCAACCTGCAGGCCTCGCTCGCCCAGTCGGAGGGCGAGCGGTCGCGGCTGCAGGCACTGCTCGAGAAGGGCGCCGGCAGCGAGGAGGCCGCCAGCGAGAGGATCGGCCGGCTCGGCTCGGAGCTGGAGAGCGAACGGCAGGTCAGCGCCCGCGCCATGAGCCAGATCGAGCTCCTGAACCAGCAGATCGCGGCGCTGCGCAGCCAGATCGCCGCCATCGAAGGAGCGCTGCAGGCCTCCGAGGCGAAGGACCAGGCCTCGCAGGCCAAGATCGCCGACCTCGGCCGCCGGCTGAACGTGGCGCTGGCGCAACGCGTCCAGGAGCTTAACCGCTATCGTTCGGATTTCTTCGGGCGGCTGCGGGAAATCCTCTCCGATCGGGAAAATATCCGCATCGTCGGCGACCGCTTCGTCTTCCAGTCGGAAGTCCTCTTCCCCTCGGGCAGCAGCGACCTGAACCCGGAGGGCCAGGCGGAAATGGCGAAGCTCGCCACGGCGCTTCTCGACCTCGCGAAGGAAATCCCGGCGGAGATCAACTGGGTGCTGCGTGTCGACGGTCACACGGACAATGTGCAGTTCTCCCGTATTGGCCGGTTCGCCGATAACTGGGAGCTCTCGTCGGCCCGCGCGACCTCGGTCGTCAAGTTCCTGATCTCGAAGGGCGTTCCCGCCGACCGCCTAGTCGCCGCCGGCTTCGGCGAATATCAGCCGATCGCGCCCGGAGACAGCCCGGAGGCGCGCGCGCAGAACCGCCGCATCGAGCTCAAGCTCACCGAGAAATAAAGGCATCTCGCCGAAAACTGTGCAGCGGATTGAAGCGCGGCGCATGAACTGCCGCCTTACGGGCCGCGAGCCCCCCCCCGCCCTTGAGTTGACCTTGACGTATGCGTAACAGTTGCGGTCGGGGAGACACGAGGGGGGGGGCGCTTTTCATGGATTGCGATGTGCTGGTCATCGGTGCGGGCCTGGCCGGGCTCGTGGCGGCATCCGAGGCGGCCGCGCTTGGGCGCAAGGTGATCCTTGTCGATCAGGAGGGGGAGCAATGCCTCGGCGGCCAGGCCTTCTGGTCGCTCGGCGGCCTCTTCTTCGTCGACAGTCCCGAGCAGCGGCGCATGGGCATCCGCGACAGCCGGGACCTGGCGTGGCAGGACTGGATGGGGGCGTCGCAATTCGACCGGCCGGAAGACCATTGGCCGCGGCTTTGGGCCGAGGCCTATCTCGACTTCGCGGCGGGCGAGAAGCGGCGCTGGCTGCATTCGCTGGGCCTGCGCTGGTTTCCGGTCGTCGGCTGGGCGGAGCGCGGCGGCGGGCTCGCCCATGGCCATGGCAACTCCGTTCCCCGCTTCCACGTCACCTGGGGCACCGGTCCCGCGGTGCTCGAACCCTTCGTCCGGCTGGCGCGGCAAGCGGAAAGCCGCGGCCTCGTTCGCTTCCGCTTCCGCCATCGGGTCGATGAGCTCGTGACCACCGACGGTGCCGTGACCGGCGCGCGCGGGGCAATCCTCAAGACCGACCCGGTCCTGCGCGGCGAGCAGAGCTCACGCGACGTGGTCGGCGATTTCGAGATTTCGGCCGGCGCGGTCATCGTCAGTTCCGGCGGCATCGGCGGCAGTCACGAACTTGTGCGCCGCAACTGGCCGCGCAAGCGCCTCGGCCAGCCGCCGGCCGCGATGCTCAGCGGCGTGCCGCATCATGTCGACGGCCGGATGCTCGAGATCGCGAGCAGGGCGCGCGGTTCCGTCATCAATGCCGATCGCATGTGGCATTACACCGAGGGCCTGAAGAATTTCGACCCGATCTGGCCGGATCACGGCATTCGCATTCTGCCTGGTCCCTCGTCCTTCTGGTGCGATGCCGACGGCAACCGTTTCCCGGTGCCGGCGATGCCGGGTTTCGATACGCTTGCGACGCTCGAGGCGATCCGCCGCAGCGGCCACGACTACAGCTGGTTCATCCTGACGCGCGCGATCGCCAAGAAGGAGTTCGCGCTGTCGGGGTCGGAACAGAACCCGGATCTCACCGGCAAGAGCATCGCGCTTCTCCTGAGGCGGCTCGGAAAAAATCCGCCGGGCCCGGTCCAGGCCTTCATCGAGAAGGGCGAGGATTTCGTCGTCCGCGACCGGCTGGAAGAGCTCGTCGAGGGGATGAACAGGCTGACGGGCGAGAACCGGCTTTCGGCCCGGCACCTCAAGGAGCAGATCGAGGCGCGCGACCGCGAGATCGACAACCCCTTCTCCAAGGACGCTCAAGTCACGGCCATTCGCGGTGCGCGCGCCTATCGCGGCGACCGGCTGCTGCGGACCGCGAGACCGCATCGCCTCCTCGATCCGAAGGCCGGCCCCTTGATCGCGGTGCGCCTGCATATTCTCACGCGCAAGACGCTCGGAGGGCTGCAGACCAATCTCTCCGGCCAGGTGCTGGAGCTTTCCGGCGAACCGGTGCCGGGCCTCTACGCCGCGGGCGAGGTCGCCGGCTTCGGCGGGGGCGGCATGCACGGCTACAACGCGCTCGAAGGAACCTTCCTCGGCGGCTGCATCTTCTCCGGCCGCGCCGCCGGACGCGGCGCCGCCGGGGAGGTCTGATTGTCGGAATCGCCGAGGTTGTGCCGTGGATCGCCCCTCACCCTAACCCTCTCCCCGTTTTGACGGGGAGAGGTTACTGGAGATGGGAGCGCTGCGGGTCCCCTTTGCCCCGCTTGCGGGGAGAAGGTGCCGGCAGGCGGATGAGGGCAATCGCGGTCTCTCGTCAATCCATCTGCACGTTGGCGTCGCGCACTACCGGCGTCCATTTGGCGAGCTCCGCCTTGACGTGGGCGGCAAGCTCCTCGGGCGTCGAGCCGACGATCTTGGCGCTGAACTCCTCCATGCGTTTTTGCACCGCCGGGTCGGCGAGCGCCTTCCTTGCCGCCTCGTTGAGGCGGGCGATCACCGGCTGCGGCGTGTTCGCTGGGGCGAAGAGCGCGTTCCAGGTGTAGGTCTCGTAACCGGGAATGCCGGATTCGGCGATGGTCGGCACATCGGGGAAGGACGGCGCGCGTTCCGCGGTCGTCACGGCGAGCGCGCGCAGGGTACCGGCCTTGATGTGTCCCGACGAGGAGGGCAGGTTGTCGAACATGATCGGCACCTGGTTGCCGATGACGTCGTTCAGCGCCGGGCCGGACCCCTTGTAGGGGATGTGCTGCATCTCGACCCCGGCCATCTTCTTGAAGAGTTCGCCGGAAAGATGGAGCGGCGTGCCGTTGCCCGACGAGGCATAGGCGTATTTTTCCGGCTCCGCCTTCAGGAGCGCCAGCAGTTCCTCGACGTTCTTGACCGGCAGTTCCGGATTGACGACCAGCACGTTCGGAACGATGACGAGCAGCGAGACCGGCGCGAAGTCCTTTTCGGGATCGTAGGGCTTGGTCTTCAGGATCAGCGGGTTCAACGCATGGGTCGCGACCGTCGCCATGAGGATCGTGTAGCCGTCCGGGTCGGCGCGCGCGACATTGGCCGCTCCGAGGTTGCCGCCGGCGCCGGCGACGTTCTGGACGATCACCTGCTGGCCGAGATCCTCGGACATCTTCTGCGCGATGATCCGGGCGACGACGTCGGTCGAGCCGCCGGCGGCGAAGGGAACGACGAGCGTTATCGTCCGGTCCGGAAAGTCTTGCGCCTTTGCCGGCGCGCCGATGGTCAGTGCGGAAAAAGCGGCGACCCCGAAGGCGATGGCGGCGCGGCGGGTCAAGCTCAGGAATGCCATGCGGAAAATCCTCCCAATCGTAAAAGGTGCGGGCCGACGGCCGGCTCCCTTAGAATAGGGCCGGGCTGACGCGTGGCAATGGCGTGCCGGAAGATCAAGCGCCGGGGTTGAACGAAAGTCTAAAGCGCGTCGCGATGAAATAATGATGCGACGCGCTTCCGGTTCCTGTTTTCATGCATGTTGGGCGACACGCATCAACTCCCGGAGGCGACGAACAGTCCTTCCGCCCCATGGTCGAACTGAAGCCTTGCGAGCTTCGCGTAAAGGCCGCCCTGGCCGATCAGCGACGCGTGGGTGCCTTCCTCGACGATGCGGCCGTGATCCATGACGAGGATGCGGTCGGCCTTGAGCACCGTCGCGAGCCGGTGGGCGATGACGAGCGTGGTGCGTTCGCGCATCAGCCGGTCGAGAGCGGTCTGCACCAGCGTCTCGCTTTCGGCGTCGAGGGCCGACGTCGCCTCGTCGAGCAGAAGGATCGGCGCATCTTTCAGGATCGCCCGCGCAATCGCGATCCGCTGGCGCTGGCCGCCGGAGAGCGTCACACCGCGCTCGCCGACGAGCGTGTCATAGCCCCGGTCGAGCCTGGCGATGAACTCGTCGGCCTGTGCCGCGGCGGCGGCGGCCCGCACCGCCTCGCGGCTTGCCTCCGGCGCACCGAAGGCGATGTTGTCGTGGATCGAGGCGGCGAAGATCGTTACGTCCTGCGGCACGATCGCGATCCGCTCGCGCAGCTCCTTCGGATCGACGGCGCGGATGTCCGTTCCATCGACGAGGACGGTGCCGCCGGTCGGATCGTAGTAGCGCAGCAGCATCGAGAAGACGGTGCTCTTGCCGGCGCCGGAGGGGCCGACGATGGCAACCGTCTCCCCTGGCCGCACCGAGAAACTCAGGCCCTTGAGGCTCTTGTAATCCGGGCGGGCGGGATAGGCGAAGTGAACGTCGGCGAAGTCGATCGCGCCCCTTGCCGGCACGGGCATGGGGACCGGCCGTTCGGGCGAGCGGATTTGCGGGACCTCGGTCAGAAGCTCCTTCAGGCGCTCGGCGGCGCCGGCCGCCTGCGAGAGCTCGCCCCAGACCTCCGAGAGCGCGCCGAGGCTGCCGGCGGCAAAGACGGAATAGAGCAGGAACTGGCTGAGCGTGCCGGCGGAAAGCGTGCCTGCGAGCACGTCGCGCGCGCCGAACCAGAGCACGGCGACGACGCTGCCGAAGACCATGGTGATCGCGAAGGCGGTGAGCACCGAGCGCGCCATGGTGGCCGCACGGGCGGCGTGGTAGGCCTCCTCCACGGCCGCACCGAAGCGGCCTTCGGCACTCTCTTCACCGTTGAAGGCCTGCACCGTACGCGTGGCGGCGATCGCCTCGCCGGCATAGGCTGACGCGGCGGCGAGCCTGTCCTGAGCCGCCCGGGCGCGCCGGCGCACCGAACGGCCGAAACCGACGAGCGGGAAGACGATCAGCGGGATCGCTGCAATGACGAGGCTCGACAGCTTCGGGCTCGTATAGACCATCATGCCGATCGCGCCGAGACAGAGGATGAGGTTGCGCAGGGCCACCGAGGCGGTCGCGCCGACGGCCGACTTGATCTGCGTCGTGTCGGCGGTCAGCCGCGAAACGATCTCGCCCGACTGGTTGACGTCGAAGAAGGAAGCGGAGAGCCGCATGACGCGCTGGAAAACGTCGCGCCGAAGATCGGCGACGATGCGCTCGCCGAGCGAGATGACGAAATAGTAGCGGGCGGCGCTGGCGAGGGCGAGCACGATCGCCAGCACCATCAGCATGGAAAAATAGGTGTTGATGAAGCCGGAGTCGGAATTGGAGAAGCCGTTGTCGATCATCCGTCGCACGGCCATCGGCAGCGTCAGGGTGGTGACGGCGGCGATCGTCAGCGAAATCGAGGCGCCGACGACCAGGCGGCGGTACCGCGCAAGATAGGGCAGCACGGTTGCGAGCGGGCGCACGGACCTGCGCGCTGGCGGTTGGTTCTCTTGTCTCGGCACGTGCCCCCCAGTCGCCCACGGAGGCCTTGGTGATAAGTCTTCCGCGCGGCACTTGTTATCCCGCAGACCTTCATGTATAGGGCACGGCATCGAATTGGGAAGCCGCGGCCATAGCGGTCTGCGGCTTCATTTACGTGTTCGGTCCCAAAGTCGCAATGCCTTGCGACAATTGGACCCTGGAACTCTAGGAAGATTGTTATGAAGGCAGACATCCATCCCGACTACCACATGATCAAGGTGGTCATGACCGACGGCACCGAATACGAAACCCGCTCGACCTGGGGTACGGAAGGTGCGACGATGAACCTGGAAATCGATCCGAAGTCGCACCCGGCCTGGACCGGCGGCAACCAGCAGCTCGTAGACCGCGGCGGCCGCGTTTCCAAGTTCAAGAAGCGCTTCGAAGGCCTCGGCCTCTGATCGCCGTCCCCTTTTTTGGACTGTTTTAAAGCCCGGCATTGCCGGGCTTTTTTGTTGGGTGTTCGATCAGGGGCAGGTTCCGCTTGGCGGGGTCTCGACTTCGAGCTCCCGCGACTGGTGCGTGGATTCGGGTCCACGCCCGGTAAAGGCCGAGGATGACGCCTTTGGTGGTCGGAGCGGAGGAATGACACCGGCAGGGATGGTCAATCCTGTATCGCTCGCCCCGCGCGTCAGCGGCCAATTTCTCCTGCCGTCATCCTCGGGCTTGACGAGGCTTGTCCTGGCTTGACCCGAGGATCCGCGCACAAGCACTCCTGTTCGCTCGTTAAAAGAGAAGAGAATGGAGCGATACGATCCGCACTCGGCTTCGCATGCGCGAAACGAAAAGCCCGGCGCAGGGCCGGGCTCAAGACGTCGCGGCGGGAGGTCTGTCGCGTCAGTTGGCGCCGAAGGCGGTCTGCAGCAGCTTGATCTGCGCCTTGACGCCGTTCTGGTTGTCCGGAACGAAGGCCGTCGCCTCCTGCGGCCGGTAGATCTCGCGGTCGAGCAGGGCGACGCGGTTCTGGAGCCTGAGGGAGCGCTCGATGAGGTCGCGGAACGTCTCCGGGAGGTCGTTCCAGCCGGGCGCGCTGCGATCGACGTTGAAGCTGTCGAGGCGAACCTTGCTCTTTTCCGACAGCACCTGCTCGCGGCTCATTTCGCCATTGTTGACGGCACGCTGGAGCAGGAGCCAGGAAGCCATCTGCATCAGCCGGGTGGTGAGGCGCATCGACTCGGCGGCATAAAGCACGGAGGCCATGCGCGGCAGCACCTTGGAAGCGGTGCGTCCGGGACCGTCGAGATAGCTTGCCGTTTCCTCGACCAGGCCCATCCCTTCAGCATATAGCGCCTTGAACTGCGCCGACGACGCGGCGTGCCCCGCGAAACTGACGGTATTCAATCCTCTCTCGGACATGCCTGTTTTCCCTGGTTCCAACGCATCACGACAAGTCAGGTAACGGGTTGCTTTGGGAAAAGTTTCCTTGGCACCCTTCATGGTCGAAGAATGATCCCATAGCGCATTCCGCGCAAGGGTATTCTTAAGAAAGGGTTAATCTCCACAATTCTTTGATTCTACCGGCCGTGAAACAAAAAAAGAGCCGCGCGAAGCGGCTCTCAAGGTAAAACAGGGAGAAAAATCAGACCCATTCGCCAGTCGGTGAAAATGTCTGAGTCCGGAAGGAACCGGATGATCGGACAATCGCAGAAAATGCTTAACCGGCGGTTAAGCACGCGACCGTGCCGGCGCAGGAA
Source organism: Sinorhizobium saheli (assembly GCF_001651875.1). Lineage (GTDB taxonomy): Bacteria > Pseudomonadota > Alphaproteobacteria > Rhizobiales > Rhizobiaceae > Sinorhizobium > Sinorhizobium saheli. The sequence goes on along the minus strand of NZ_LNQB01000064.1, from coordinate 45,631 downwards.
GACCTTGCCCTTTCGTCAACGGAACAGGCTTTCGGCGGCCGAACGGCTCGCCGATTTGCGGGCCCGTTCGGCCTCGAGCCTTGCGATCTCCTCGGTCAGCAGCGCGATCCGCGCCGTGAGCTCGTCAACGGAGAGCTGCGAGAGATCGCTGCCGATCTCATGGGCGGTCTTCTTCTTCGGCTGGTCATCGTCAAACAGGCTCATTCGATCTCTCCTCCTCTTCAGGATCGTCGACGGCGTCATCGCGCGGCTCATCGAAAGGCGCCGCGCGCGGCGAGAGCTGCAGGCTTTCGGGCGTCGTCGCGGTGCCGGCATTGACCGGCGAGAAGGTTTCGCGCTCGGCGACGGGCACCGGTGCGCGCCGACGGCTGCGGACGATCGCGTAAGCCGTGATCAGCATATGCGCGCAGGCCGTAATCATGAAGAGGCCATAGGGGCCGGTGGCGGTCATCACCGGTCCGCCGATCGTCGGGCCGATGATGGTTCCGATGCCGTAGAGCAGCAAGAGACCGCCCGATACCTTGACGAAGTCTTCGGGGGTGGCGAAGTCGTTGGCGTGGGAGACGGCGATGGGGTAGAGCGCGTTGGCGGCGGCGCCGTAGACGGCGATCAGCGTCAGCACGATCCACACCTGGCTCGGCTCGACGAGGAAGAGCAGGAGGCCGGCGAAGGCACCGACACCGGCGAGCACTGCGAGCACGTAGCGGCGATCGACCCGGTCCGAAATGCGGCCGGCCGGCAATTGCATGATCGCCCCCGAGAAAATCGCAACGCTCATCATCGTCGCGACCGTGCTGTCGCTGAGGCCGGCCTGGCGGCCGAAGACCGCGCCGAGCGTGCCGAAGGCGCCATTGGCGATGCCGACCAGCAGGATACCGAGAAAGGAGACCGGCGAATTGCGATAGAGGCCGCGCAGATCGAGCCGGACCTGTTTCAGCGGTTGCGGCGATGCCGCCTTGGAAAGCAGCGTCGGCAGCATCGCGACGCAGTAGAGAATGCCGCAGACCATGAAGAAAAGAGTCGTCGAGGTCTCGCCGAAGGGGATCATCATCTGGCCGCCGACGACGCCGAAAAGGGTGATGGCGATGTAGAGCGAGAAGATCACCCCGCGGCTCTCATTGGTGGCGCGCTCGTTCAGCCAGCTCTCGATGATCATCGAGGTGCCGGCCGTCGCGAAACCGGTGACGGCGCGCAGCACGATCCACCATACCGGATCGACCAGCAGTCCGGTGAGGAGCGAGATGATCGCGATCAGCGAGGTGAAGACGCTGAAGGCGCGCACATGGCCTATGCGCTTGACGACATTCGGGGAGAAGAAGCAGCCGAGCACGAAGCCGGAGGCCCAGGAGGTGCCGAGCAGGCCGAGAACGGTGGTCGGATAGCCCTCCGCCGTGCCGCGGACGGGCAGGAGCAGACTCTGGAGACCGTTTCCAAGAAAGAGGAACAGTGTGCCAAGCAGCAGCGCGGCGACCGGAAGCAGGTTCTTTCTCATCATCATTCGAAACTCGCTCTGCCGTCGGCAGGCCTTTGCGGGAATCACCGCTGCGCCGACGGAATCGATGCCGCCGGTCATTGCAAATCGGCGGCGAAAACAATAGCCCTCTATGCGACGAAAAGTGACGGCGGTATGGCGCCGCTCACAGGGCAGCGGAACTCTCGCGGAAACGAGCGAATGTCAAAGGCACTAACGGTTCTCCTGCTCGTGGCCATGTGCGTCCAACTCATCAAGCCGCTCGGGTATCCGGGCCTCAGGCAGCGCCGGGATTTCTGGAAAATAGCGGTCTTCGCCATTGCCCTGATGATGGTTACGGTGCTTTTGCGGCCATAACGGGCCGGGCCCGGCACAAAGCGGCGCCAGAACTGCGACACCATCTCTCCTCCTTACGCAGACGCCGCGACCGCCGCCGGCGCCAAGCCGCTCTCCGGCAGTGAGACACGGGGGGCATATCCGCGCGCGTTCTTCCCGCTCTCGGGTTCCATGAGAAACAGCGCGCCCGGCAAATCCGGGCTAAGTTTGCGGCCAGGACGCGCAAGTCTCCGCAGACACGTCGACAGGAAAAGGTTAAATTACCGTGCTCGGCCACAAGATGAAAATCGAGGGTCTCTTGGAACGCCGCCTCACCGCCATTCTCGCTGCCGACATCGTCGGCTACAGCCGTCTCATGGGGACGGACGAGGCCGGCACGCTGGCGGCGCTGAAGCGGCACCGCCGCGAGTTCCTGGAGCCGCAGATCGGCGAACACAGGGGGCGCATCGTCAAGCTAGCCGGCGACAGCATGCTCCTCGAATTCCCGAGCGTCGTGAATGCGGTCGCCTGCGCCGCCGCAATCCAGCGCGGCATGCTGGCGCGCAATGAAGGCCTGCCGCGAAGCAGGCGCATCGAACTCAGGATGGGCATTCATCTCGGCGACGTGATCGTCGAGGACGACGATATTTTTGGCGACGGCGTCAACGTGGCGGCGCGGCTCGAGGGGCTCGCCGATCCATCCGGCATTGCCGTTTCCGCCTCGGTGCGCGACCATGTCGGCTCGAGACTGGACATCGGCTTCATCGACAAGGGTGAATACAGCCTGAAGAACATTGCCTCGACGGTGCGCGTCTACACCGTGTCGCTCGGCGATGCCTCGGCGCGGCAAGCGGCCGAACCGTCGGGCTCGATGGTGGAGCCGGGCTATGAATTGTCGATCGCCGTCCTGCCGTTCACCAATATGAGCCTCGATCCGGAGCAGGAATATTTCTCCGACGGCATCACCGAGGACATCATCACCGATCTGTCGAAGATTTCGCGCCTGCACGTCGTCGCCCGCAACACCGTTTTCACCTACAAGGGCAAGGCCGTGAAGGTGAAGCAGGCCGCCCATGAGCTCGGCGTGCGCTTCATTCTGGAAGGCAGCGTGCGCAAGGCAGGCGAGCGCGTGCGCATTACCGGCCAGCTCATCGATGCGCAGACGGGCCTGCACCTGTGGGCCGATCGCTACGATCGCGACCTGACGGACATCTTCGCGATCCAGGACGAGATCACCCATGCCATCGTCGACCAGCTGAGGATCAAGCTCCTGCCGGAGGAGAAGAAGGCGATCGAGAGCGATCCGACCACCTCCGTCGAGGCCTATACCTATTATCTCCGCGGCCGGCAGTTCTCGCATACCTGGACCCGGCCGTACCTGCTGCTTGCGCGCCGTATGTTCCTGAAGGCCGTCGAGATCGATCCGAACTATGCCCGCGCCTATGCCGGCATCGCCGATTGCGAGGCGGCGATCAGGGAGTGGCACGAGAAGGAGTTTCCGCTGGAGAGCATTTTCGAGATGAGCGCCAGGGCCCTGGCTCTCGATCCGAATCTGGCCGAGGCCCACGCCTCGCGCGGGCTGGCGTTGACTCATGACGGGCAAAGGGAGGAGGCCGGCCGCGAGTTCCGCCAGGCGCTGGCGCTCGCCCCCTCGCTCTACGAGGCGAACATGTACTATGGGCGCTTCCTGTTTGCGGAGGGACGGTTCGAGGAAGCGGTCGGATTCTTCGAGCGGGCGGCCGAGATCCGGTCGGATGACTATTTTTCGCCGATTCACCTGATGGGCTGCTATTTCTCGCTCGGAATGGACGCCGAACGCCGGCACTGGGCGCGCATCGGCATCGAGCGGGCCGAACGCGCGCTCGAGCAGCACCCGGAAAATGCGAGCCCCGCCCATCGCGGCGCGCTGGCGCTTGCGCATCTGGGCGAAGCCGAGCGCGCGAGGGAATGGGTGGCGCGCGCGCTGGCGATCGATCCGGACGACGTGGTCGCGCAGTATAATGCGGCCTGCGTCCATTCGCTTCTCGGCGAATGCGACCGCGCGCTGGACCTGCTCGAGACCGTGGTGCCGCAGAGTTCTGCCTACCATCTCCTGTGGTTCAAGCAGGATGCCGACCTGGATGCGATTCGCGACCATCCCCGCTTCCGCGCGCTCCTCGACGCACTCGCGGATGAACATTCGCAGGTGGGTTGATTTCGGTCCCGCCGGCGACGCGCGGTCAGATCTCGATCGACCCGCGCATCGCCGTCACGCAACTGCCCGAAACGCCGACCTCGCGGACCGAGCCGTCCCTCTTGCTGACGCCGATCGTGATCAGGCTGCGGCGCCCCATCTCCACGCCCTGCTCGATGCCGATTTCGACCTCGGCGTCCGCATCGGCAAAGAGGGAGACGAGATAGGCGCCAAGCGCCGCGGAAGCGCTGCCGGTGGCCGGGTCCTCGATGACGTTGTCGAGCGGCGCGAACATGCGCGCCCTGATCTGCCACGGCTCGCCGGTGCGGGCATAGAGGAACAGGCTGAAACTGTCTTTGGCGAACCGACAGCGGGCGTTTGCCGCATCGAAGGCCGAAACGTTCGGCCGCGCCCGCGATAGCGTTGCAATGTCACGCACCTCGGCGACCGCGAAGGGAAGGCCGACGGAAATGCGCACCGGCGCGTGGGTCGCGTCGCTGAGATCGTCGGGGCTGAGCGAGGCACAGGCGGCAATCGTCGTCGCGTCGATGGCGGGCCCGACGCGAAGCGCCTGCGGGGCGACGATCCGCGCGCCCGTCACCGTGCCGCTCTCGCGGATGAGGGCGACCTCGACCAGCCCGGCCTTTTCCTCGAAGCGGAGCCTGTCGCCCGGTCCCCTCCCGAAGATTTCCCGTTGGCGGCCGAGCACGAAGGCCGTGCCGACATTCGGATGGCCGGCAAAGGGTATTTCGGTCGTCGGCGTGAAAATGCGCACCCGCGCCGTATTGGCCGGGTCCTCGGGCGGCAGGACGAAGGTCACTTCCGAATAGCCGAATTCCGTGGCGATCGCCTGCATCCTGGCGTCGCTCAAGCCGCGAGCGTCGGGAATGACGGCGAGCTGGTTGCCGGCGAAGCGCTCGGTGGTGAAGACGTCGACGGTGACATAGGCGACGCTGTTCATGGAAATGCTCCGATTTCGACCGACGACAGCTTTAGAGCGCTTGCCGGATCGGCGGAAACAGCGAACTTGTCTCCCTGACAATAGTTCCGCGCATACAAAGCCCGGCGACATCGCTGACGCCGGGCTTCTCCTCGCTCCCCTATGCATGTCTCCTTAAATCGACCTCGCTTGAAGGAGAAAGACGCTGTAACTTCAAAGGGTTACAGCGACATTTGCGCGTCTGACAGGACGCGCGGCGCTGTAAACGTTGCGCCGATCAAGCGGCCTTTTCGAGAGCCTTCTCCCAGCTACCCTTGGCGGCGAGGCTGCACATCTTGGCGCGATGGGTGAAGGCGCGCTGACCGGCGGCGACGTTTTCCGCCTTGCCGCTCCAGGCATTGAGCGCCTCCTGCTGCAGCGCCCGGCCGTAGGAGAAGGTGACCTTCCAGGGCAGGTCATGCGCCTTGTTGATCGCCGAGAGATGGGCTGTCGCCTCTTCCGTCGACTGGCCGCCGGAGAGGAAGGCGATGCCGGGCACGGCGGCCGGAACGGTGCGCCGCAACACCTTGACGGTGCGCTCGGCGACCTCGTCGACCGAGGCCTTGCGCGCCTTCTTGCCGTCGATCACCATGCTCGGCTTCAGGATCATGCCTTCGAGCTTCACCCGCGCGTCGCCGAGTTCCTCGAAGACGGTGCGCAGCACCCATTCGGTGACTTCTTCCGAGCGTTCGATCGAGTGGTTGCCCGGAGCGCCGTCCATCAGAACTTCCGGCTCGACGATCGGCACGATCCCGGCTTCCTGGCAGAGGGCGGCATAGCGGGCCAGAGCATGGGCATTGGCCTTGATCGCGCCCCAGGTCGGAAGGGCGTCGGAGATGGCGATCACGCCGCGCCATTTGGCGAAGCGCGCGCCGGCCTGATGATATTTGGCGAGGCGGGCGGCGAGCCCGTCGAGGCCCTCGGTGATCGTCTCGTTCGGGAAGTACGGCATCGGTTTGGCGCCGGTGTCGACCTTGATGCCGGGAACCGAACCCGCCTTGCGGATGATGTCGACGAGCGGGGTGCCGTCGGCCGCCTTCTGGAAAAGGGTCTCTTCGTAGAGGATGACGCCGGAGATGTACTGGCGCATCGCCTCGTCCGAGCGCAGCAGCATCTCGCGATAGTCACGGCGCGACGCCTCGGTGGACTCGAGCCCGATGCTGTCGAAGCGCTTCTTGATCGTTCCGGTCGACTCGTCAGCAGCAAGCAGCCCCCGGCCGTTGGCGACCATGGCAACCGCGATATCTTCCAGTCTTTCGCTCATCTTGTTCTCCTACACACAAGCGCCGATTTCCAGCGGAACGGCGCATGAAACAGGCTCGGTCTGAAGGCGCGAAAGACGCCTCTCGCGCCGCCGAACAAAGGCGCGATAACAGAAGATACCGTGTGGGAAAATGGCAGTAAAATCGCCTAAAACGATTTAAATAATTTTAATCGTTTGAAAAATTAGAACTTTTTGGCGGTCCATCCGAGAGGCTGCCCCTCACCCTGACCCTCTCCCCGTTCTGGCGGGGAGAAGGGACTGGAGGTTGCCACGAGTCCCATCGCCCCGCCTGCGGGGAGAAGGGCCGGCAGGCCGGATGGGGGGGCGGCAATAGCTGCTGCCGCGCTCACTTCGCCTGGCGGAGGATGTCGACGCCCGGCAGCGGCTTGCCTTCCATCCATTCGAGGAAGGCGCCGCCGGCGGTCGAGACATAGCTGAAGTCGTCGGCGACCTCGGCATGGTTGAGTGCTGCGACCGTATCGCCGCCGCCGGCGACGGAGACGAGCGCGCCGGCCCGGGTGCGGCTCGCCGCGTGCTCAGCCACGGCGACGGTCGCCCTGTCGAAGGGCGCGATTTCGAAGGCGCCGAGCGGACCGTTCCAGACGAGGGTTTCGGCGCGCGAAATCCAGTCGCTGACGGCCGCGACGGATTTCGGGCCGACGTCGAGCACCATGGCGTCGGCCGGGATCGCCTTGATGTCGACGACCTCGTTGTCGGCGCCGGCCTTGAATTCACGGGCGACGACGCCGTCTTCCGGCAGCACGATGGCGCAACCGGCGGCGTCCGCCGCCGCGACGATCGACCTCGCGGTTTCCGCAAGGTCGTGCTCGCAAAGCGACTTGCCGACATCGATGCCCTGCGCGGCGAGGAACGTGTTGGCCATGCCGCCGCCGATGACGAGCGCGTCGACCTTCTTCACGAGGTTCTGCAGGAGGTCGATCTTGGTCGAGACCTTGGCGCCGCCAACGATCGCGACGACCGGGCGCTTCGGATTGCCGAGGCCTTTTTCCAGCGCTTCCAGTTCGGCCTGCATGGTACGGCCGGCATAGGCGGGAAGATGGTGCGCGAGGCCTTCGGTCGAGGCGTGGGCGCGGTGGGCTGCCGAGAACGCATCGTTGACATAGAGGTCGCCGTTGGCGGCGAGCGCCGTGACGAAGGCGGGGTCGTTCTTCTCCTCGCCCTTGTGGAAGCGGGTGTTTTCGAGGAGCAGCACGTCGCCGTCGTTCAACTCGGCAATCGCCCCGGCGGCCTTGTCGCCGATGCAGTCGGCGGCGAAATAGACGCGCTGGTCGAGGATCTCCTCGACGGCCGGAGCGATCGTCTTTAGCGACATGTCTTCGACGGGTTCACCCTTCGGACGACCGAAATGGGCGAGCAGGATGACCTTCGCACCCTTTTCGGAGAGCTCGCGGATTGTCGGCGCCACGCGCTCGATGCGGGTGGTGTCGGTGACCTGGCCGTCCTTCACCGGCACGTTGAGGTCGACGCGTACGAGCACGCGCTTGCCGGCAATGTCGGTCAGGTCGTCGAGAGTCTTGAAAGTCATCAGATGGTCTCCGGATAGTCTCTGGAAAAGGGTGGGGTAGTCGATGACGAGGCCGTCCTCGTCGACGGCGAGATCGGCGGTGAAGCTGCGGTCCTCCGCCTCGTAGCGATAGAGCTTGCCGTCTTCGAGGCAGGTGTAATGCTGGCCGTCGACCGTGGGTTCGAAGCTGTCGAACGGCACGTAGAGCATCTTGAGCCTGGCGGTGCCGGATTGCCGGTCGAGGCCGAGGCGCCTGATCGGCAGCGTGTTGGTGAAGGGCGTGCCGGCAAGATCGACGTCGATGCAGCCGTCGAACTCCGGCAGTGCCGTGCCGTCGGCCCGGCGCCAATGGCCGTGTCCGTCGGACAGGAGATGGAGCCTCCGTCCCTGCGTGGTTTCGACAAGGACGGAAAAGACGCGCCAGAGGGCGTCGCAGTCGATGCGATAGCGCACGCCGTAGGGCACGCCGCCGCGCTCGCCGATGAGAACGCTTTCGGCGCGGATGGCCGCGCCGACGGGTGTGTCCAAAGGTCTGACCGTCAGATGTTCGAGCCCTTCCCCCTCGAGCGGGCGCCAGCGCACCGTCGTTGAGGAAAGGGCCCGGAACATCGGTCTTAGAGGAGCTTGCCGAGGGCGACCGCCGTGTCGGCCATGCGGTTGGAGAAGCCCCATTCGTTGTCGTACCAGGACAGGATCGACACGAACTTGCCTTCCATAACCTTGGTCTGGTCCATGTGGAAGACCGAGGAATGCGGGTCATGGTTGAAGTCGGTCGAAACGTTCGGCTGGAGCGTATAGCCGAGAACGCCCTTGAGCGGGCCATCGGCGGCAGCCTTGATGGCGGCGTTGATCTCTTCCTTGGTGGTTTCGCGCTTGGCGACGAACTTCAGGTCGACGACCGAGACGTTCGGGGTCGGCACGCGCACGGAGATGCCGTCGAGCTTGCCCTTGAGTTCCGGCAGCACGAGACCGACCGCCTTGGCAGCGCCGGTGGACGTCGGGATCATCGACAGCGCCGCGGCACGGGCACGGTAGAGATCCTTGTGCATCTGGTCGAGCGACGGCTGGTCGTTGGTGTAGGAGTGGATCGTCGTCATCATGCCGTGATCGATGCCGATGGCGTCGTGCAGCACCTTAGCGACCGGCACCAGGCAGTTGGTCGTGCAGGAGGCGTTGGAGATGACGAGGTGATCCTTCGTCAGCTTGTCGTGGTTGACGCCGTAGACGACCGTCAGGTCGGCGCCGTCGGCCGGGGCCGAGACGATGACGCGCTTGGCGCCGGCCTCGAGATGGGCGGCCGCCTTGTCGCGGGCGGTGAAGATGCCGGTGCACTCCATCGCGATGTCGACGCCGAGCTCCTTGTGCGGCAGTTCGGCCGGGTTGCGGATCGCGGTCACCTTGATCGGCTTGCCGTTGTTGATGACGATCGCGTCGCCGTCGACCTTCACATCGGCCGGGAAGCGGCCATGGACCGAATCGAAGCGCAGCAGATGGGCGTTGGTCTCGACCGGACCAAGGTCGTTGATGGCGACGACTTCGATGTCCGTGCGGCCGGATTCGACGATGGCGCGGAGAACGTTGCGGCCGATGCGGCCGAAACCGTTGATGGCGACTTTCACTGTCATATCGGGTCTCTCCCTGTCAGTCAGAATGCGTGGTCGGAAAGGAGGTCGCCCCGGGGACGCCCTCCGGCTTGGTCAGGACAGCTTGGCTTCCGCGGCGGCGACCACCGCTTCCGGCGTAATGCCGAAGTGCTTGTAAAGGTCCTTGTAGGGACCGGAGGCACCGAAGCTCGACATGCCGACGAACGTGCCGTCGCTGCCGATGATATGATCCCAGCCCTGGCGAACGCCGGCCTCGACCGCGATCTTGACCGGCGAATTGCCGATGATCGCCTGCTGGTATTCTTCGCTCTGCTCGGCGAAGAGTTCGACGCAGGGTACGGAGACGACGCGCGTCGAGATGCCCTTGGCGGCGAGTGCCTGGCTCGCCTTGACGGCGATCTCGACTTCCGAGCCGGTGGCGAAGACCGTGACCTGCGCAGCGCTTGCGGGGATCAGGTCATAGGCGCCGCGGGCGCAGAGGTTCTCCTCCTTGTATTCGGTGCGCACGGCCATCAGGTTCTGGCGCGTGAGCGCGATTGCCGAGGGACGCTTGCGGCTTTCAAGCGCGAGCTGCCAGCATTCGGCGGTCTCCGTCGCGTCCGCCGGGCGGAACACCAGGAGGTTCGGGATGGCGCGCAGCGAGGCCAGGTGCTCGACCGGCTGGTGGGTCGGCCCGTCTTCCCCGAGGCCGATCGAATCGTGGGTGAGCACGTGGATGACGCGGATGCCCATCAGCGCGGCGAGGCGGATCGAGGGGCGGCAGTAATCCGAGAAGATCAGGAAGCCGCCGGAATAGGGGATGAGGCCGCCGTGCAGGGCAATGCCGTTCATGGCCGCCGCCATGCCGTGCTCGCGCACGCCGTAGTGGATGTAGCGGCCGGAGAAATCGCTCGGGGTGATCGAGTGGGTCTGGCTCGTCTTGGTGTTGTTGGAGCCGGTCAGGTCGGCAGAGCCGCCGATCGTCTCGGCGAGCACGCCGTTGATCACTTCAAGCGCGTCCTCGGAGGCCTTGCGGGTCGCGGGCGACGGCTTGGTTTCGGCGAGCTTCTGCTTGTAGGCGCTGATCGCCGGGGCGAGGCTGCCTTCGAGTTCGCCGGCGAAACGGCGGACGAACTGTGCCTTCTTCTCCGCCTCGGCCGCTTCGAGCCGCTCTTCCCATTCCTTGCGCGCCTTGACCGAGCGCAGGCCGGCAAGGCGCCAGGCGTCGAGCACGTCGGAAGGAACGGCAAAGGGCTCGGCTTCCCAGCCGAGCGCCTTGCGCGTGGCGGCGATTTCCTCGGCGCCGAGCGGCGAACCATGGACCTTGTGCGTGCCGGCCTTGTTCGGGGCGCCGAAGCCGATCACCGTCTTGCAGGCGATCATCGTCGGCTTGTCGGACTTCTGCGCCTCCTCGATCGCGGCGGCGATCGCTTCCGGATCATGGCCGTCGACGGCGATCGTGTGCCACTTGGAGGCGCGGAAGCGGGCGTGCTGGTCGGTCGAGTCAGCGATCGAGATCGGGCCGTCGATCGAGATGTTGTTGTCGTCCCAGAAGACGATCAGCTTGTTGAGCTTCAGATGGCCGGCAAGTGCGATCGCCTCCTGGCTGATGCCTTCCATCAGGCAGCCGTCGCCGGCGATCACATAGGTGTAGTGATCCATCAGCTCGGCGCCGAACTCCTCGCCGAGCTTGCGCTCGGCGAGCGCCATGCCGACGGCATTGGCAATGCCCTGGCCGAGCGGGCCGGTGGTCGTCTCGATGCCGGCGGCGTGGCCGTATTCCGGATGGCCGGCCGTCCTCGAGCCGAGCTGGCGGAAGTTCCTGATCTCGTCGATCGTGATGTCGTCGTAGCCCGTCAGGTAGAGCAGCGAATAGAGCAGCATCGAGCCGTGGCCGGCCGACAGCACGAAGCGGTCGCGGTTCGGCCAGCCGGGATGCTTCGGGTCAAAACTCAGATAACGGGTGAAGAGGACCGTTGCGATGTCGGCGACACCCATCGGGAGGCCCGGGTGGCCGGAATTTGCTTTCTCGACGGCGTCCATGGAGAGGAAACGGATCGCATTCGCCATCCGATCGTGTTTTTCGCGAGAGATCATGACTGTTCCGTTTGCGTTCGGTGGTCAGGGGACGGTCTCTATCCTCCAAAGACCGTATGAGAAGCGGCAGACACATAGCAGGTGCACGGGCTGAGTCAACAAATACGGGCACCTCCGCGACAATTGGCGGCGCCGCCTTTAGTATGCCTTTTTCGGAGGCAAAACGCACCGCCAGGGCGCCGTCCGCGCATGAAGATCGACGATCCACAGCTTCCGCTCGCCATCGTCGCGGCTGGCATTGTTGAGACTTGGATAATAGGTTTAAAAGGATAGGGCGCCGGGACGGGTTCATTGCTGCGATTCGGCCCGGAGCGGGCGCATCGGAGTAAGGCGCGAGGGCTCGGCGCTTTGTTTTCGGGCAGCGCGAAGCCGCTTCCCTGGAGAGGTATCGAAAGTCATGCCGGCAAAGACGGTCAAGGCGGCGATCGAGGAGTTGCAGAGCGCGGTTCAATCCCTTGACATCGCGATCGACGGCCGCTTCGACAAGGAAAAGGATTTAAGCGAGTTCGAGGGCGAAGTGCGGCGGGTCAACGAGGACCGCTCGCGGCTGGCGCAGGAGCTCGACGAGTCGCAGTTCCGCGCCAACCGGCTGGAAGAGGTCAATCGCGAGGTGTCCCGTCGTCTCGTGACGGCAATGGAAACCATTCGGGCGGTGCTCGATCGTTGAGGTTCTGAAGCATGGCGCAGGTTACGGTGACGATCGACGGCAAGGCCTATCGCATGGCCTGCGAGGAGGGACAGGAAGACCACCTCAGTGACCTCGCCGCTCGGTTCGACCAGTATGTCAGCCATCTCAAGGGCCAGTTCGGCGAGATCGGCGACCTCAGGCTGACGGTGATGGCGGGCATCATGGTCATGGACGAACTGAGCGAGGTCAACCGGCGGCTGAAGGGCCTCGAGGCCGAGGTCGACAGCTTGAAGAGGGGCCGAGACGCATCGCTTTCCGATCAGGCGAGAAGCGAGGAGGCGCTCGCCTCGGCGCTTGCCGAAGTGACGGCGCAGATCCACGGCATCACCGCAAGGCTCAACGGCCGTCCCGCGGCGCCGGCGAACTGACGCCCCGGCTCCTTTTCCGCGAAATTTGCGAGGCGAGTGCAAGAGCACTCTGGCGAAATCCGCCGCGACGTTCTATATCTCGGGCGCGGTCTGCGCTTCCCGACAGGAACCACAATCCCCGGGGCCATACACGATCTCAAGGGAACTGTCCCTGGCCGGACTCGTGGGTTCGGACATACGGTGCCCACCTACCTAGTAGGCGCCCGGGATCGTAGATTATCCATCGGTCGTTGTGGATCGCACTTTCCTTCTTTGTGAGAAAAGACCCCTCCCCAAAGGTGCGAGGGGCAAGCGCCCGTTGTGCCCGCCTGCCATTTTCGACAGCCGCATCAAGCGCGAACATAGCGGGGGACGGTGACGGTTGCGGCAAGGACAGCCCTCGCTCCTGTGGGGAGGGGGTTCGGGAGGGGCTTGCAGCCAGTGCGCCCTATGACCCCGCCCCGAAGGCGCGGCGGATGGCGTCGGCCATCGCGTCGAGCGTCGGCGACCGGTTTCCCCGTCGGGTCCGCAGCACGACATTCGACATGTCGATGATGCCGAAACCGTCTTCCTCGGTGAGTTCGCGGCAGCCGGGCGGTATGGCGCTGCGCGACAGGGGAGCAATGGCGAGACCGGAGACGACGGCGGCGATCAGGCCGCTGCCGGTGCGGCTCACATAGGCGGCGCGGCTCTCCACGCCGCATTTCTTCAGGCAGCGCATCGCGAGGTCGTCGCACCAGCCGCCTTCTATATGGGTGTAGGTGGCGATCGGCACGGGCCGGCGCTCGTGCGTGCCGTGTTGCTCCGAGGTCGCCCAGACGGTGGGGTCGACCATCAGGACCTCGTTGCGGCTTCGTCCGCCGGGCTCGAAAACCACGGCGACGTCGATTTCGCCGGCATCGAGGGCGGCGAGGTTCGACATCGAGGTTCCCTGCTGCACCGTCACTTCCACGCCCGGATGGACGGCGGCGAAGGCGCCGAGCGCCTTCGGCAGCGCGGAGTTGATGTATTCCTCGGGAATGCCGATGCGGACCGAGCCGTCGAGCACCGGCAGGCGCATTGCGGCAGCCGTATCGTCGAGGAGGGCGACGATGCGCCTGGCATTATCGACGAGGCGCCGGCCCTGTGCGGTCAGGACCACGCCGCGCGAATGCCGCTCGAAAAGCGCCAGGCCGATCTGATCCTCGAGCTTCCTGATCTGCATGCTGACGGCCGACTGCGTGCGTCTGACCGTATCGGCAGCCCGTGTCAGGTTGCCGGTATCGGCAACCGCAAGAAAGGTTCGGAGCAGGTCGCTGTCGAGGGGAAGTGACATCGGGGCGCCATTAGAAAATCTGATGACAGGCATGCTCCCAATTCGTTTGTCGCATGTCAACGGAAAGCGGAAGATCGGAGTCGCGTTCTTCCGAAGGTTCTCGCCATGCCTGTCCTGGTCATTCCCGCCGATCCGCTTCCCCGCACACCATCGCCGTTTGCCGCCGTCGCCGAATGGTGGCGCTCCGCCTCGCGCTTGATTGCGAACGGGCACTGGTCCGTCGCCGTGGCGACAGGCGACTCCTTGCGGACGCCGGCATTGCGGAGTGCGCTCGGCCGGACAGTGGCGTTCGCCATCTCCACTGGATGCTATAAATCAGCTCGAGCCGATGGCCGCGGAAGATCGCCTTGGCGCGATCGTGCGTCCTGATCCTCTAATTATCTGAATGCATGAGCATATCTTCCTGCGTGCGACGCGCGACCGGCGGCGATGATGAACGGCGCACCAATGCCGTGCGGGTTCGGGAACGACCCAGCCCCTGTCGCGAAACTGTTGCAAAAGCGGCGCCGACATGGTTCCAGCTACCGGGCTTTTTGCGCTACATGAGCGCAGAAGCGGCACCGGGCCGGTCTGTCGGGAAAGGGGCGTTGGATGTCACCGAAGGATTTGAAGGCTGCGTTGCGGAAGGAAAGCCTGGCGCTGCGTGACGCGATGCCGGCGGAAGTGCGGATCGAGGCGAGCCTCGCCATGGCCGACCATGCCGGCGACATCATCGCGCTCGACCCCGGCCATGTCGTCTCGGGTTTCTGGCCGATCCGCTCGGAGGCCGATATCCGGCCGCTGATGGTGCGGCTCAAGGACCGCGGCGCGCGGCTCTGCCTGCCGGTGATCATGGACAAGCAGACGATCGTGTTCCGCGAACTCCTCGACGGCATCGCGGTGGTCGAAACCGGTTTCGGCACGACGGGGCCGGGCCCGGACGCGCCGGAGGTGGACCCGGATATCATGCTCGTGCCGCTTTCGGCCTTCGACGCTACCGGTCATCGCATCGGCTACGGCGCCGGCTATTACGATCGCGCGATCGACCGCTTGCGACGGAAAGGCCACCTTCCGCGCCTGATCGGGATTGCATTCGACTGCCAGGAAGTGGCATCAGTACCGGCCGAACCGCATGACGTGCCGTTGGACGCCGTATTGACGGAGAGCGGTTTTCGGCATTTTTGAGCGGGATGGGGAAAGGGTGCTCGGGTTTCCGCCCGCATTCCGCTCCGACGTTTTCGAATCGACGGCGTTCCGGACCGGGCAGATGCGGCCCGGGTCATCGCCGTTCCAAGCAGGATTGAGCGCATGCGGCTTCTGTTTCTGGGAGACATGGTGGGCAGGACGGGCCGCATGGCGGTCTGGGAACGCCTCCCGGGGCTGGTCAGCGACTTCAAGCTCGACTTCGTCATCGTCAACGGCGAGAACGCCGCCGGCGGCTTCGGCATCACCGAGGACATCTTCCTCGAGACGATCAGCGCCGGCGCCGACGTGGTGACGACCGGCAACCATGTCTGGGACCAGAAGGAGGCCGTGGTCTTCTGCGAGCGGCACGACCAGTTCCTGCGGCCGGCAAACTATCCGGCGGGGACTCCCGGCCGGGGCTCCAATCTCTTCTTCGCCCGCAACGGCGCCCGTGTCCTGGTCGCCAACGTCATGGGCCGGGTCTTCATGCATCCCGAGCTCGACGATCCCTTTAAATGCGCCGAAGCGATCCTCGATGCGTGCCCGCTGCGGGAACAGGCCGATGCCATCGTCTTCGACTTCCATGCCGAGGCGACGAGCGAGAAGCAGTGCTTCGGCCATTTCGTCGACGGCCGCGCCAGCTTCGTGGTGGGCACCCATACGCATGTGCCGACCGCCGACCACCAGATACTCAACGGCGGCACCGGCTATATCAGCGACGCCGGCATGTGCGGCGACTACGACTCCTCGCTCGGCATGGACAAGGAAGAGCCGCTCAACCGCTTCATCTCGAAAATGCCGAAGGGCCGTTTCGAGGCGGCGTCGGGACCGGCGACGCTCTGTGGCGTCGGCGTCGAGATCTCCGACCGCACCGGGCTGACCGAAAAGATCGCGCCGCTGCGCATCGGCCCGCGGCTCGCCGAGACGGTTCCGGACTTCTGGTCCTGAACAAGTGCGACGCGCTTTCGGGGTGTCCAAATGCGCCTGCGGGCGGCGACGCGTCTCGGAGCCGAAGCGCAGACCTGTCTTTTTCGGGGTGACACTGCGCAAAAATGGTGGCAGGTTAGCGCACAAAACCAGAGCCGCATCGAGCGGTCGCTGTCGCAAGTTTCCATGTTTCTAAAGAGTTAGGCGGGACGCGGCGGAAGACCGCATATCTCTTTCCTCCCGCCCGGGTGCCGCCGGAGCCGAGTGCTCCGACTGGAATGTCGCCGCGGCCACTTTTCTATCCCGCGCCGGGGCGATCTTGAAGTTTCAAGTGTCCTGGAGAGCATGCATGTTGCGAAAGTGGCATTTGCCGGCGATTCTCGCCATTTCCCTTTTCACGTCGGTGTCCGCGTCTGCGCAGGATGCGCAACTGCCGACGGTTACCGTTGCCAAGCCGGTGGTGCGCGACGTCATCGATGCCGACGAGTTCATCGGTCGCTTCGAGGCGGTCGACGAGGTGTCGATCCGCTCGCGCGTCGGCGGCTACCTCGATCAGGTCTTCTTCACCGACGGTTCGATGGTGAAGAAGGGCGACAAGCTCTTCCTCATCGACCAGCGGCCGTTCCAGACAGCACTCTCCCAGGCGGAAGCCTCGCTCGAGGCAGCGCGGTCGACGCTCGATTTTGCCGACACGACGTTCAAGCGGACGGAGTCGCTTGCCGGCACGGGCACGCTTTCCGTATCCAGGCTTGACGACGACCGGCGGGCGCTGCTGGCGGCGCAGGCGAATGTGCGCGGCGCGGAAGCGGCCGTCGAGCGGGCCAAGCTCGATCTCGAATACACCACCATCACCGCGCCGCTCAGCGGCCGGGTCGACCGCCGGCTGATCTCGCCGGGCAACCTCGTCCAGGCGGACCAGACGGTGCTGACGACGATCGTTTCGCTCGACCCGATCGACTTTTACTTCGACGTCGACGAGCGCCGGCTGCTCTCCTATGCGAGCACGGCGCGCGAGCGGGGGAGCGCATTGCAGGAAGGCGCCGGCTCGCTCAAGGTGCTGGTGACGATCGCCGACGCCAACGAGGCGCCCTTCGAGGGCAAGCTCGATTTTGCGGAAAATCGCGTCGACAACCAGACCGGCACGATGCGCCTGCGCGCCCGTTTTTCCAATCCGAATTTCATACTGCAGCCGGGCCTCTTCGGGCGCGTCGAAGTGGAGGGCTCCAACACCTATCGGGCGATCCTCGTTCCGGACGAGGCCATCGGTGCCGACCAGAACGAACGGGTCGTTTACGAAGTCAGCCAGGATGGCAGCGTCACCCCCAAGCCGGTGCGGCTTGGACCGCGCGTGCATGGTTATCGGGTTATCCGCAGCGGCATGACGGGGGATGAGACGATCATCGTCAACGGCGTGATGCGTGCCGCCAGACCGGGCGCGAAGGTGAAGCCGGAACTCGTCGTGCTGCCGCAGGAAGCACCGCAGTCGGCGGAGAACAGCCAATGAGGTTTGCGCACTTCTTCGTCGATCGGCCGATCTTCGCATCGGTGCTGTCGATCGTTCTCCTGATCGTCGGCAGCATCGCCTATTCCCAGCTTCCGGTGGCGCAATATCCGGAAATCGCGCCGCCGACCATCGTCGTCAGAGCCTCCTATCCCGGGGCCGACGCCGAGACGGTAGCCAATACGGTCGCCACCCCGCTCGAGCAGGAGATCAACGGCGTCGAGAACATGCTCTACATGTCCTCCTATTCGACCGCCGACGGGTCAATGGCGCTGACGATCACCTTCAAGCTCGGCACGGACCTCGACCAGGCGCAGGTGCTGGTGCAGAACCGTGTTTCCATCGCCGAGCCGCGATTGCCGGAGGACGTCCGCCGCATCGGCGTCACCACGACGAAAAGCTCGCCGGACCTGATGATGGTCGTGCACCTGCTTTCGCCGAACGATCGCTATGACCAGCTCTACGTCTCAAACTACGCGCGCACGCGCATCCGCGATCTTCTCGTGCGGCTGGACGGCGTCGGCGATGTCACGCTGTTCGGCGAGCGTGAATATGCGCTTCGCGTCTGGCTCGACCCGCAGAAGCTCTCCGCCTATGGCATGACCTCCGGCGACGTCGTCGACGCGTTGCGGCAACAGAACGTCCAGGTCTCGGGGGGCTCCATCGGCGGTCCGCCGATGTCGGGCGACGCGGCATTCCAGTACACGGTGACGACCGACGGCCGCTTCAGCGACGCGCGGCAATTCCGCTACGTGATCGTCAAGGCTTCCGAGGAGGGCAGGCTGGTGCAGTTGCAGGACGTCGCCCGCATCGAGCTCGGCGCCCGCGAATATGTCACCAACAGCTACCTGAACGGCAGCCCGGCCGTGGCGCTCGGCATCTTCTCGCGCCCCGGCACCAATGCGCTCGCCGCGGCCGAAGCCATCCAGGCGACGATGTCGGACCTGTCGAGGGACTTTCCCGAAGGCCTCGAATACAAGATCGTCTACAACCCGACCGAATTCATCTCCGAGTCGATCAACGAGGTCTACAAGACGATCGGCGAGGCGGCTATCCTCGTGGCGCTGGTGGTGATCGTTTTCCTGCAGTCCTGGCGCACCGCGATCATCCCGATCGTCGCCATTCCCGTTTCGCTCGTCGGCACCTTCGCGCTGCTCTATGCCTTCGGCTTCTCCCTGAACATGCTGACGCTTTTCGGCCTGGTGCTGGCGATCGGCATCGTCGTCGACGACGCGATCGTCGTCGTCGAGAATGTCGAGCGCAATCTGGCGCAAGGCATGACGCCGCGGGAGGCGGCGCATGTGACAATGGACGAGGTGGGCGCGGCGGTGGTCGCAATCTCCCTCGTCCTGACCGCGGTGTTCGTTCCGACCGCCTTCATCCCGGGCATTGCCGGCCAGTTCTATTTGCAATTCGCGGTGACGATCGCGGTGGCGACGGTGATCTCGGCGATCAACTCGCTGACGCTGTCGCCGGCGCTTGCCGCCGTCCTGCTGCGCCCGCACGAGAACCATGAACATGAGAGCCGCAATCCGCTGACGCGGCTCGGTCGCGGCTTCGCCAATGGCTTCAATCGCGGCTTCGACCGCATGGCCGATGGCTATGGATGGGCGGTCCGCCATCTCGTCAAGACGCGGATGGCGATCGTTGCGTCCCTTGTCGTCTTCGTCGGCCTCCTGGGCGCGACCGCCTACATGGCGCAGGTCGTGCCCCGGGGCTTCATACCGCAGATGGACCAGGGCTATGCCATCGTCGTTATCCAGCTTCCGGATGGGGCTTCGCTGGCGCGGACCGACGCCGTCGTGCAGCGGGCCTCCGAGATGGTGCGCAAAGTGCCGGGCGTTCGCGACGCGGTCGCCTTTGCCGGCTTCAGCGGCGCCACCTCCACCAATGCCTCCAATCAAGGGGTCATTTTCACGCCCTTCGACAGTTTCGAGGAGCGGCTCGAGCACGGGCAAAGCGCCACCGAGATCGTCGGCCAGATCTTCGGAACGATGCAGAGCCTCCAGGAGGCCTTCATCATCGCGGTGCCGCCGCCTCCCGTGCGCGGCATAGGCAATTCCGGCGGTTTCAAGATGCAGATCATGGACCGCCAGAACGCCGACATGGGCCGGGCGCTGACGCTTGCTCACCAGATGATGGGAGCCGCCAGCCAGACCAGGGACCTCATAGGCGTCTTCACCACCTTCTCGGCCTCGAGCCCGCAATTCTTCCTGGCGATCGACCGTGACAAGGCGCGGGCGCTGAACGTGCCGATCCCGAACATCTTCGAGACGCTGTCGATCAATCTCGGGACCTCCTACGTCAACGACTTCAACGCGTTCGGCCGCGTCTACCAGGTCCGCGCCCAGGCCGACCAGCAGTACCGCGTCGAGCGGGACGACATCCTCGCGCTGAAGGTGCGTTCCGCCTCGGGTGCACTGGTGCCGCTCGGCACGCTCGTCGAGATCCGCGACACGAGCGGACCCTCGCTCGTCCAGCGCTACAACATGTATGTCTCCGTCCCCGTGCAGGGCAGTCCGGCGCCCGGCGTCTCGACCGGCTCCGCGCTCGACAGGATGGAGGCGCTTGCCGCCCAGATATTGCCGCAGGGCACGACCTTCGAATGGACGGAGCTCGCCTTCCAGGAGCGCCAGACCGGCAATACCGCCGTCTTCATCTTCGCGCTTTCGGTCATCTTCGTGTTCCTGGCGCTGGCGGCGCAATATGAGAGCTGGATACTGCCGCTGGCGATCATCCTGATCGTACCGCTTGCCGTTCTTGCCGCCCTCGTCGGCGTTTCGCTGCGCGGTTTCGACAACAACGTGCTGACGCAGATCGGGCTCATCGTGCTGATCGGGCTTGCGGCCAAGAATGCGATCCTGATCGTCGAGTTCGCCCGCCAGGGCGAGGAGGAGGGCAGGACGCCGGTCGAGGCGGCGATCGAGGCGAGCCGGCTGAGGCTGCGGCCGATCCTGATGACCGCCTTTGCCTTCATCCTCGGCGTCGTGCCGCTGGTGGTCGCGACCGGCCCCGGCGCCGAAATGCGCCAGTCGCTCGGCACTGCCGTGTTCGCCGGCATGCTCGGCGTCACCTTCCTCGGCCTGTTCCTGACGCCGGTCTTCTACGTGGCGCTGCGGTCGCTGCGGCGGAAGCGGTCGCCGGCGGCGGAGCCGGCGCCGGCGCCGGCACCGGGAGAATAGCCGCAAATGACGCGATTGTGAGCGGCCGTCATCCGTTCGTTGCTGGACGGAGCGGCGGCCGTGATTGATCCTGCCTGCCGCTGAAAAACGTGGGAGGTGAAGGATGCTGCTCAGATGCCTTGCCTACACTCTGGCCCTGATCTGGCTCATTCATGCGCTGTGGCCGGAACAGGCCCATGCGCAACAGACCCCCGCTCCCGTCAGCCAATGCCAGGCGATCGCCGAGGCGACGCCGATGGCGACATTCGTCCGTTTCGCGATGCCTGGCGCGACGCCCGCCGCGGCGGCTGGCGAAGGCGAGGTGGCCATCACCTATCTCGGCCATTCGACCTTCCTGATCGAAACGCCCGGCGGCATTTCGATCGCCACGGACTATAACGGCTGGTTTCGCACCACCTCGCCGCCGACCGTCGTGACGATGAACAAGGCGCATACCAGCCACTACACGCTGACGCCGGATCCGGCGATCCGTCACGTGCTGCACGGCTGGGCCGACGACGGCGAGCCGGCCCGCCACGCCCTCGTCGTCGGCGACGTCTATATCCGCAGCGTTTCGACCGACATCCGCTCCGGCTTCGGCGGCATGGAGCCGAACGGCAATTCGATCTTCATCTTCGAGGTTGCGGGGCTCTGCATCGGCCATCTCGGCCACCTGCATTACGAACTCGACGACAGCCATTACCGCCAGATCGGCCGGCTCGACGTCCTGATGGTGCCGGCCGACGGCGGCCTGACCATGGGGGCGGAAAGCATGAGCCGTGTCGTTGCCCGCCTGCGTGCAGCGCTGATCCTGCCCATGCACCGGCCGCCGCTGATCGACGACTTCCTCGCCATGTTCGGCGACGACTTCGACAAACGCTTCGCCACGGAGGCGACGGTCAAGTTGTCGCTCCGATCCCTGCCGAGCAAGCCGTTGATCTATGTTCTGAAGGGTATCTGAGATCGAGCCCGTTCCCGCGGGCGCATCTTGCCGCGGGTCGAAAAGCCCGGCCCCCTGCTGGACGGAAGGCGGCAATGAAACTATAAGGCGCCGCATCCCAACAAATTCATGCATGCAGAGGGCGCCATGGCTGGCCATTCACAGTTCAAGAACATCATGCACCGCAAGGGCCGTCAGGATGCGGTGCGCTCCAAAATGTTTTCCAAGCTTGCACGCGAAATCACCGTCGCCGCCAAGACCGGCCTGCCCGACCCGGGCATGAACCCGCGCCTGCGTCTGGCGATCCAGAACGCCAAGGCGCAGTCGATGCCGAAGGACAACATCGAACGGGCGATCAAGAAGGCTGCCGGCGGCGACGCGGAGAACTACGAGGAAGTCCGCTACGAGGGCTACGGCCCGGGCGGCGTCGCCGTCATCGTCGAGGCGCTCACCGACAACCGCAACCGCACGGCGTCCAACGTCCGCTCGATCTTCACCAAGGCGGGCGGCGCGCTCGGGGAAACCGGTTCCGTCTCCTTCTCCTTCGATCGCGTCGGCGAGATCACCTACAAGCTTTCGGCCGGCGACGCCGACAAGGTGATGGAAGCCGCGATCGAGGCCGGTGCCGACGACGTCGAGCCCGATGAGGAAGGCCACACCATCATCTGCGGCTTCGAGGACATCGGCGAAGTGTCGAAGGCGCTTGAAGGCGTGCTCGGCGAGGCCGAGACGGTCAAGGCGATCTGGAAGCCGCAGAACACCGTGCCGGTCGACGAGGAAAAGGCACAGTCGCTGATGAAGCTCATCGACAACCTCGAAGACGACGACGACGTCCAGAACGTCTATTCGAACTTCGAGGTGTCCGAGGAAGTACTGGCGAAGCTGTCGGCCTGACGGCAAAAGGTTCGGGGACCAGGGCGCACTACCCTAAAGGCCTGTCCTCGAGACCTCTTTGTGCCTCCGCAAAAAGCTTCAAGGAATGCAGCCGGGCTTCCATATCGAAGATCGGCATCGAAATGATCAGCTCGTCCGCCCTGGTGAGATCGAGGAACGCCTCGATCTTGCGGCGGATGGTTTCCGGGCCGCCGACGACCGCATAGGTCATGGCGTGATCCACGAAGATTTTTTCATCAGCACTCCAGAGCCCGTCCATCGAACGGACGGGCGGCGGGAAGCGGCCGCGGGCGTTGCGGCGGAGCGCCACGAAGGATTGCTGCATGGAGGTGAAGAGGAAGTTCGCCTCCTCGTCGGTGTCGGCGGCGACACCCATGACGCCGACCATGACATGCGGCCTGTCGAGCTCGCCCGACGGGGTGAAGCGCTCGCGATAGATTTCGAGGGCCGAGAGCAGCATGTCCGGCGCGAAATGCGAGGCGAAGGCGAAGGGGAGCCCGAGCATGCCGGCGAGATGGGCGCTGAAATGGCTCGAGCCGAGCAGCCAGATCGGCACGTTCGAATCCGCGCCGGGCACGGCGATGATCTTCTGGTCTCCGGTGACGGGGCCGAGCAGCGCCCGCAGTTCCACTACATCGTTCGGGAAATTGTTGGCGCTCGCCTCCATGTTGCGCCTGAGCGCCTGCGCGGTGCGCATGTCGGTGCCGGGCGCGCGGCCGAGACCGAGGTCGATGCGGCCGGGATAGAGGGCGGCGAGCGTGCCGAACTGTTCGGCGATCACCAGCGGCGAATGATTGGGCAGCATGATGCCGCCGGAACCGACGCGCATGATGCGGGTGGCCGCTGCCACATGGGCGATGACGAGCGAGGTTGCGGCGCTGGCGATCCCCCTCATGCCGTGATGTTCCGCCAGCCAGAAGCGTTTGTAGCCGTTCTCCTCGGCCGCGACCGCCAACAGGCGCGAGTTTTCGAGCGACTGGGCGACGCTGCCGCCCTCGGTGATCGGCGACAGGTCGAGAATGGAGAAGGGGATCATGGCAGCGCCTTCGATTAAGGGAAATTGATCGATCGCAATGTAGGTTCAAGTTTCCTTACTCCAAGGGCGCCCCGGCGGAATTCCGCAAAGGGCCCGGCATTTCTGTGCAATGTTTTTGTTTTGTTCACTTTTTACTGGCAGCGTCCCGCCGACAGACATAGGGTGAGGCATGCAGAAGACGATTCGCATCATCGGCATCGATCCAGGCTTGAGGCGCACCGGCTGGGGGATCATCGAGACGCTCGGCAACTCGCTGCGTTTCGTTGCTTCCGGCACCGTGACCTCCGACGGCGAGATGGACCTCGCCTCGCGCCTCTGCCAGTTGCATGACGGCCTTGCCGAGGTGGTGCACGGCTACCAGCCGGACGAGGCGGCGGTCGAGCAGACCTTCGTCAACAAGGATGCGACGGCGACGCTGAAGCTCGGTCAGGCGCGCGGCATCGCGATGCTGGTTCCGGCGCGGGCGGGCCTCAGGGTCGCCGAATACGCGCCCAACGCCGTCAAAAAGGCCGTCATCGGCGTCGGCCACGGCGAAAAGCAGCAGATCCACATGATGCTCAAGGTGCTGATGCCGAAGGTCGAGTTCAAAGGCAACGACGCCGCCGATGCGCTTGCGATCGCCATCTGCCATGCCCATAACAGGCAGGCGGTGACGAGCCGCCTTGCAGCGCTTGCGGGCTAGCGACGGAATGCTTGCAGCGTGCTCGAACCCCCTCTGGCCTGCCGGCCATCTCCCCCACAAGGGGGGAGAAGACTCGTGGCGCCATCCGCGCCGCCGCCAGAGCGTTTTGCATGCTGGAGCGCATCGGCCGGAGCGAGGAGCGATCCGCACGCATTCTCCCCCCTTGTGGGGGAGATGGCCGGCAGGCCAGAGGGGGTGGGTTGAGCACGACCTCCAAGGAAACGGACCCAGAAAGACGGAAACCAGATGATCGGCAAGCTCAAGGGCACCATCGACGAGATCGGCGAGGATCACGTGGTCCTCGACGTGCATGGGGTCGGATATGTCGCCTATTGTTCGGCGCGCACGCTTGCGAAACTCGGATCGGGGGGCGAGGCCGCCGTGCTCTTCATCGAGACCTATGTGCGCGAGGATCAACTGAGGCTTTTCGGCTTCCTGACGGCGCTCGAAAGGGAATGGTTCCGTCTGCTGCAGACCGTCCAGGGGGTGGGGGCCAAGGTGGCGCTGGCGCTGCTGTCGACGCTGACGCCCGGCGAGCTTGCCAATGCCATCGCGCTGCAGGACAAGACGTCGGTCGCGCGTGCCCCCGGCGTAGGCCCGAAGGTGGCCGTGCGCATCGTCACCGAGCTCAAGAACAAGGCCCCGGCCTTTGCCGGCGACATGGCTCCATCGATCGGCCTCAAGCAGGAGCTCGGGGAGGGGGTAGCCGCAGCGCCGGTCTCGGATGCGGTCTCGGCGCTCACCAATCTCGGCTATTCGCGCGACCAGGCCGCGAACGCCGTTGCGGCGGCATTGAAGAATGGCGGCGAGGGGGCGGACAGCGCCAAGCTGATCCGTCTCGGCTTGCGGGAACTGTCGCGGTGACACGCGGGCGGGCCTTCCTGCGGCCACAAAGGCAATGGAGTAAGGGGATCGCGGGCCGATTGCGCTGGCTTGGTTGCGATGCTCGCATTATGGTTGAGTGTGCGGCAGGGATCGTCGGCCTTGTGGCTCTTTGGCGCCTGACCGCGGTTCAGCCCGAAGCGGAAGTTTGGACATGAGTGAAGCGGCACGCCTGATTGCGCCGGAAAAGCGAGGCGAGGATCTCGATGCGACGATGCGGCCGCAATCGCTCGATGAATTCACCGGGCAGGCGGAAGCGCGCGCCAATCTCAAGATCTTCATCGAGGCAGCGCGCAATCGCGGCGAGGCGCTCGACCACGTGCTGTTCGTCGGCCCGCCGGGGCTCGGCAAGACGACGCTCGCGCAGATCATGGCCAAGGAACTCGGCGTCAATTTCCGCTCGACCTCCGGGCCGGTCATCGCCAAGGCCGGCGATCTCGCGGCGCTGCTGACCAATCTCGAAGAGCGGGACGTGCTGTTCATCGACGAAATCCACCGCCTGAACCCGGCGGTCGAGGAAATCCTCTACCCGGCGATGGAGGATTTCCAGCTCGACCTCATCATCGGCGAGGGGCCGGCGGCGCGCTCGGTGAAGATCGACCTGTCGAAGTTCACGCTGGTGGCGGCGACGACCCGCCTCGGTCT
This sequence comes from Sinorhizobium saheli, assembly GCF_001651875.1. Classification (GTDB taxonomy): domain Bacteria; phylum Pseudomonadota; class Alphaproteobacteria; order Rhizobiales; family Rhizobiaceae; genus Sinorhizobium; species Sinorhizobium saheli. The sequence goes on along the minus strand of NZ_LNQB01000064.1, from coordinate 20,042 downwards.
GTTGACGACGCCGCTGCGCGACCGCTTCGGCATTCCGGTGAGATTGAATTTCTACACGGTCGACGAGCTCGAGCTGATCGTCCGCCGCGGCGCCCGGCTGATGGGCCTCGGCATGACCGACGAAGGCGCGCGCGAAATCGCCCGCCGGGCGCGCGGCACGCCGCGCATCGCCGGCCGGCTCCTCAGGCGCGTGCGCGACTTCGCCGAGGTTGCGCGCGCCGAGGCGGTGACACGAGCCATCGCCGACGAGGCGCTGACGCGGCTGCTGGTCGACAATATGGGGCTCGACCAGCTCGACCGCCGCTACCTGACGATGATCGCCCATAATTTCGGCGGCGGGCCGGTCGGCATCGACACGATCGCGGCCGGCCTTTCGGAGCCGCGCGACGCGATCGAGGACATCATCGAGCCCTACCTGATCCAGCAGGGTTTCATCCAACGGACGCCGCGCGGCCGCGTCTTGACCGCCAACGCCTGGAAGCATCTCGGCCTCAACCCGCCGAAGGACATCGAGGCGGCGCAGTTCCGGCTGACGCTCGAGGACGAATGAGGATGATCACCCGTCGCGATTTCATGAAATTCGTCGGCGGCAGTTTCGCGAGCTTCACGGCGCTCGGCAGCTATGCCTTTGCCTTCGAGCCATTGGCCCGGCTGAGCGTGACCCGTTACGCGTTGACGCCGCCCGGCTGGACGCCCGGGTTGAAGCTGCGGATCGTGGCACTCGCCGACATCCATGCCTGCGAGCCCTGGATGTCGGCGAGCCGCATCGTCTCGATCTGCCGCCAGGCCAACGATCTCGGGGGCGACATCACCGTGCTGCTCGGCGACTATGCATCCGGCATGAATTTCGTGACCCGCCACGTTCATTCCAGCGAGTGGTCCAAGGCGCTCGCGACGCTCGAGGCGCCGCTCGGCGTTCATGCCATCATGGGCAATCACGACTGGTGGGAAGACAGGACCGCACAAAGAAATGGCCGCGGGCCGACATTCGGACACAGGGCGCTCCAGGACGTCGGCATCAAGGTCTACAGCAACGAGGCGGTCCGCTTTGAGAAGGACGGCAACGGCTTCTGGCTGGCAGGCCTCGAGGACCAGCGCGCCTTGAGAGCCGGCAAGAAGTGGAAACGCAAGCACCTCAAGGGGCTCGATGATCTCGACGGCACGCTGGCGCAAGTCAGCGACACGGCTCCGACGATCCTGCTGGCGCACGAACCCGACATCTTTCCGAAGGTGCCGTCGCGCGTGGCGCTGACATTGTCGGGCCATACCCATGGCGGCCAGGTGCGGCTTCTCGGCCACTCTCCGATGGTGCCGTCGAGCTACGGCGACCGTTATGCCTACGGCCATATTGTCGAGGATGACCGCAGCCTGATCGTCTCCGGCGGCCTTGGCTGCTCGATCGCGCCGATCCGTTTCGGGGTCCCGCCGGAGATTGTCGTGGTCGATCTCGGGTGATCGTTGTTGCGGGCAGTGCCGTTTGCCTCTCACCCAAACCCTCGCACCGTTTTGACCGGGAGCGGGGACGAGTGCGCACCATCTCCGTATCCGGCGCGAGGCGCAACGAGTCCCTTCTCCCGTCAAAACGGGTAGAAAGTGGCGGCAGCCGGATGAGGGGCCATCGCCCGCATTCTGCGAGCCTATCAGACGTCCCTGGCCAGCTCCCGGACCGTCGCAGCCAGGCGTTCCCCTCCGCCGGGCGTCCAGCCGAGGGCGCGCAGCCTTTCCGTCGACATCAGTTTGAATGCGCTCGTGTCCGCGGCCGGCGGCAGGGCGTGAGGGCAGCCGGTCGCCGACTGGAGAAGGGAGAGGATTTCGCGGTTGTCCGTCAGCACGTCCGAGACGTTGAAGACCTCGCCGCAGAGCTTTGCTGCGTCCGCCTCCAGCATCAGCTTCACCGCCTGCGCGACGTCGTCGCCGTGCACCTCGCTCCCGGCGCGCGGCGGCACGGGCCTGCCGGCGAGATAGTCGGCAAAGAGGTTGCTCCATTTGTGCCTTCGCCCCGGGCCCGCCGGCCCGTAGACGCCGGTCACGCGCAGGGTCGCGGTCACGAAATGGTGGCCGGCCATCGACGTCAGCGCTCGTTCGGCGGCAAGCTTCACCTCACCATAGAGCGTGTCGGGTTCGGCGGGCGACGTCTCGTCGACCATTGCCGGCGCCTTTTCTCCGTAGACGGCGCGGCTCGACAGGAAGACGCAGCGGCGGACGCCGGCAGCGCGCGCTTCCTCGAAGAGCCGGACGGTGCCGTCGAGATTGGCGCGGCGAAACCCGTCCGGATCCGCGCCTTCGCCGCCGCGATACCTGCCTTCGACATGCGCGAGGCCGGCATGGACGAAGGCGTGGCTGTCAGCAAAGGCGGCGGTCTGGTCCGCCTCCGGATCGAGGCGAAGCGGAACGTAGGAGACCGCCTGCGAGAAGAAGCCCGCCGCCGGGCGCGAGCGGCCGCCGACCGTGACCTCGTAGCCGCTGGCGATCAGATGTTCGACGATGAAGCGGCCGACGAAGCCGGTGCCGCCCGAGACGAGAACGCGGGTCATGATCTCTCGCCGGCCGGCGCGGGATTCGCGAGCGTGGCGACGTCGGGGATGTTCTCGCCGGTCAGGTAGGCATGCCAGAGATCGATCAGCGGACGCAGGGCTTCCGCGCGCGGATGGTCCTTCTCCCACGGCTTTTCATATTGATAGTGAAGGATGCCGATCGAGCGCCAGTCCCAGAGCTCCGGCAGGTTGAACCAGACATATTGCAGCATGTTCATCGTTACCGGCAGGCCATGCCAGTCCGGAAAGAAGCTCTGAAGAAAGGTCTGGTCCGTACGCGGCCAGAAGGCGTCGGGGGCATCGAGCGCCGCAAGCATCCTGTCGAAGGTGGCGAGCGAAGGCTCGGCGACGAAGACGCCGGAGTTCAGGCGGTGGAAATCGGCGAGGCTCTCATAGACGTTCGGCGCGGCGGAAAATTCCGGGTAGCGGAAGAGCCTGTCGATGTTGCGCAGGACGACCGCATCGGCGTCGATGAAGACGCAGCGCTCGTATTCGACAAGCTGCCAGAGCGTGAGCTTGCAGAAATTGTCGAGCGGCGAATGGAAGTCGGGCTTGCGTCCCTTGGTGAAGGGCGCCTGCTCATGCACGTTGCGGCGCTGATGCCGGGCGTTGAACGCGTCGGAAAGCGGCAGGTGCTGCGTCTCGATCAGGCGACAATCGAATTCGGTGAGCGGCTCGAGCGCGGCGGCATCTGTCCCGCCGGTATGGAGCACGACGATGTCCGCCGGCGTCCGCGTCAGGCGGATCGAGCGCAACAGGGCCCGTGCGCCGAGCGCGTAGTCGGCATTGGTGACGAGCGTCACGAAGGCGTGGGCGGCAGCGGCCGGAGCGGAGGGGCTCATCCCTTCCGGATTGGGGACAGCGCCGTTCATGAGGCGGATTTCAGCCGCTTGCCCTCCGGATCATGGTTGATCAGCGGAGCGATTTCCTTCGTCCAGGCCGAGACGGCCGGCACCCGCGAACGGTCGATCCGGTAGGCGAACTTCTTCGCCACGTCGACGATCTCCGAGAGCAGCCCGTCCTCGAGGCGGATCGGGTCGAGGCCGAGGGCCAGGAACTTCTCGTTGCGCACGACGAGCTCGTTCTCGGCCGCTTCCTTGCGCGGATTGGGCAGCCAGGCGATTTCGGATCCGGTCATCCGGGCGATCATTTCGGCGAGATCGCGGACGCGATGCGTTTCGGTCATCTGGTTGAAGATTTCGACGCGGCTGCCGCGCGCCGGCGGGGTTTTGAGCGCGAGCTCGATGCAGCGCACGGAATCCTGGATGTGGATGAAGGCACGGGTCTGGCCGCCGGTGCCGTGGACCGTCAGCGGATAGCCGATCGCCGCCTGGATGAGGAAGCGGTTGAGAACGGTGCCGTAGTCGCCGTCATAGTCGAAGCGGTTGATGAGCTGCGGGTGCCGGCGCGTCTGCTCCGTGTGCGTGCCCCAGACGATGCCCTGGTGCAGGTCGGTGATCCTCAGGCCATCGTTCCTGGCATAGAACTGGAAGAGCAGCTGATCGAGGCACTTGGTCATGTGGTAGATCGAGCCGGGATTGGAGGGATAGAGGATCTCCTGGCTGACCGTTTCCCCGTCCATCGTCTCGATGCCGACGGGCAGGTAGCCTTCCGGGATCGCCGCGCCGACGGTCGAATAGCCGTAGACGCCCATGGTGCCGAGGTGGACGAGATGGGCGTCGAGGTCGAGCTCGACCATTGCGTTCAACAGATTGTGGGTCGCATTGACGTTGTTGTTGACCGTGTAGTTCTTGTGCCGGTCGCTCTTCATCGAATAGGGGGCGGCGCGCTGCTCGGCGAAATGGACGATCGCGTCCGGCCGATGCTCGGCGAGCCAGTTCTTGAGAAGCTCGTAGTCGCGGGCGAGGTCGATCAGCTTGAAGTGGATGCGCCGGCCGGTCTCCGCATGCCAGATGCGGGTGCGCTCCTGGATGGAATCCATCGGCGTCAGCGACTGCACGCCGAGCTCCGTGTCGATCCAGCGGCGGGAGAGGTTGTCGAGAATGTGGATATCGTGGCCCGCATCGGAAAGGTGGAGCGCGGTCGGCCAGCCGACAAAACCGTCACCGCCGAGGATTGCAATCTTCATGCAGGGTTCTCCAGATCGGGAAGAGGTCAGGTGACCTGATAGGACAGGATTGTGACAAAGCTGCAATGCTTGCAAATGTCTTTTTGTTCCTGCACAGGAAAAGGCAAATCGCTTCCGGAGAATGCCATGTCACTGATTTCGCTTGCCGGCGAGCTGACCGAGACCGGCCACCGATTGATTCAGCGGGTCTATTACGAGGACACCGATTTCTCGGGCGTCGTCTATCACGCGCGCTACCTGCACTTCATGGAACGCGCGCGAACCGACTACCTGCGGCTGCTCGGGGTCGAGCAGGCTTCGCTGGCGATCGAAGGCGACACGGAAGGCCTCGTCTTCGTCGTTCACCGGATGGAGATCGACTTCAAGCAGCCCGCGCGCATGGACGACATATTGACGATCGCGACGACCACCGAGAAGGCCGGCGGCGCCAAGATGGTGCTGCAGCAGGAAATCCGCCGGGGCGACACGCTGCTGATCGCCGCCAAGGTGATCATCGCGGTGATCAACGGGCAGGGACGGCCGCGGCGACTGCCGGAGGCGCTGGCGATCAAGTTCCTGGCGGCGCAGCGAGCGCCGGCGTGATTGCCTTGCGGCTGTCTCGTTATCCCTCTCGCTATGGTCGAGAGCGGCGATCCAGGCAGATCGATGCCTGTCTTAGCCGACCGCCGCGCCCAATATCTTCTTCGTCAGCGACTGGCTGATCTTGCCGATTTCAGCCCAGGGGTCGGTGCCGGCGTCGATGCGTTCGACAATGTCGGCGATGTGGAACGTGTTGGCCGCGTCGAGGTCCTCGAGTTCGTCCCAGCCGACCGGCGTGGCGACGGGGCCGCCTGCGCGGGCGCGGGTGGAGTAGGGGGCGATCGCCGTGGCGCCGCGGTCGTTCCTCAGCCAGTCGATGAATATCTTCCCCTTGCGCTTCGCCTTCGACATGGTGGCGACGAAATGCTCCGGATCGCGGTCGGCGAAGGATTGCGCGATGGCCCTGGCAAACCCCTTTGCCTCCTCCCATTCGGCATGCGGACGGAGCGGCACGATGACATGGACGCCCTTGCCGCCGGTCACCATCGCGACCGTCTTGAGGCCGATCCCGGCAAGTTCGCGCCTGAGGGCGGCGGCAGCGGCCTTCACCGTGGCGAAGTCGACGCTCGGATCGGGGTCGAGATCGAAGACCAGGCGGTCGGGCTTTTCCAGCCGGTCGATCCTTGAACCCCAGATGTGGAACTCGAGCGTGCCCATCTGCACCGCCGCAACGAGCCCCTCGGCATCGTGTAGATACATATAGTTCTCGGTCTCGCCGGAGGATTCGGTGATCGGCACCTCCCGGATCGCCTCGGGGAAGCCTTCGTTCGCATGCTTCTGGAAGAAGCACTGCCTCTGTCCGCCCTGCGGACAGCGCACGAGCGAAACGGGATGGTCGGCAGCAAAGGGCAGCATCCTCTCGGCGACGACGGCATAGTAGCGCGCGAGGTCGATCTTGGTGATGCCCTGGCCTCCGAAGAGGATGCGATCCGGATGCGAGATGCGGATGCCGAGGACATCGTCATCGCCCTTGGCAGGCGGTGCCGTGTCCGTCTTCGTCGAGGCTTTGCTCCTGCCGGTCGTCTTGGCGGATGCCGGTTGTGGCGTTTCCAGTTTCACGGCCTTGGCCTCCTTGTCCTCGCGCAGGCCCTGGAAAGAGCCGTGGCGGATATGTCCGTCATCGGTAAATTCGGCGAAGTCGACCTCCGCCACAAGATCGGGCTTCAGCCAGATCGAATCCCGCGTTCTTTCTCGTGGCACCGCGTCGAACGGCGGCGTTTCGCGCTTGCGCTTGGCAAAGGCGGCGGCGAGTTCCTCGAGCGTCGCCTGCGAGAAGCCGGTGCCGACGCCGCCGCGGTAGATCAGCTTGCCGTTCTCGAACGTGCCGAGGAGGATCGAGGCGAAGGGGCGCCCCTTCTTCGTCGAAAGCGTATAGCCGCCGATGACGAATTCCTGGCGTTTCGTGCATTTGACCTTCAGCCAGCTCCGGGTTCGTCCGCTGCGATAGGGAGCGTTCGCCTCCTTGGCGATGATGCCCTCCTGTCCGGCCTTGCATATGGCCTGAAGCACATGCTCGCCATTGCCGCGGACGTGCTCGCTGTATTGAACGGTTGCGGTGGTGCCGAGCGTATCGAGCAGGGCCCTCAGCCTTTCCTTCCGCTCGGCGAGCGGCTTGCGGCTCAGGTCCTTGCCGTCGAGTTCGATCAGGTCGAAGGCGTAAAGCCGGGTGCTGGCACCGGTTCTGAGCGCCTTCTGGAGCGCCGAGAAGTTGGAGCCGGCATCCGACAACGCCACGACCTCGCCGTCGATCAGCGCCGATTTGCAGTCGAGCTCGGCAAGGGCGGAGGCGATCGCCGGGAATTTTTCGGTCCAGTCGAGGCCGTTGCGCGTGTAGCAGCGGACACGCTCGCCGGCGACCGCGCAGATCAGGCGGTAGCCGTCGAACTTGGCTTCGTTCAGCCAGGCGTCGCCGCCCGGTGCCTTCGTCACCAGTGTCGCGAGCTGCGGTGCCCGGAAGGCGGGCAGCCTAGCGGAGGATTTTCGCGTCGAACTTTTGCGCCGCTCGCCGGCGTCGGCGACCGCTCCGGCCTTGACGTTCGCCGCCGTGCTCTTGTTCGAATGCCAGATGCGCGCGCGTTTCTCACCCTTGCCTTCGGCGATCTCGTCCATCGTGCGGCCGGTCACGACGCTGGTGACGTTGTCCCGGATCAGGCTCTCGCCGTCCTCGTCGGCAACCTCGTCGGTCTCCTTCACGAGAAGCCAGTTCTCACGCTTCTCGCCATCGCGCGGCCGCATGCGCACGAGTGCCCAGCCGCCCTTCATGCGGCTGCCGTAGAGCCGGAATGTCAGCTTGCCCTTCTTCAGGCCCTTCTCCGGGTCCTCGTCCGGCTCCCACCAGCCGGTATCCCACAGCATCACGGTGCCGCCGCCATATTCGCCTTCCGGGATCGTGCCTTCGAAATCGCCATAGGCGAGCGGGTGATCCTCGGTGCGCACGGCGAGCCGCTTGTCTTCCGGGTTGAGGCTTGGGCCGCGCGTGACCGCCCAGCTCTTCAAAACTCCCTGCCATTCGAGGCGGAAATCGTAATGCAGCCTCGTTGCGTCATGCTTCTGGACGAGGAAGCGATTCCTGCCGGGGTGCTCGGCCGGCGCCACCGTGCCCTTCGGCTCGCGCGTCCTGGTGAAGTCGCGGCGTCGGTTGTACTCGGAAAGCGGTTGTTCGCGGGCGGCCATTTTCGTCCTCACGCGGATTTCCGCCGGCCGCGGCGCGGCGACGAGGATTGCGCCTTCGTTGCCGGCTTTTTCTTCTCCTCGCTGCCCTCGAGGCTCTTCTTCAATGCCGCCATCAGGTCGACGACATTGTCGCCGCGCCGTTGCGGGCGTTCGCCTTCCTCGATCTCGACGCGCGCCGATTTGCCCTTGACCTTGCGCTTCACGAGCTCTCTGAGCGCGGTGGCGTAATTGTCCTTGAAGGCTTCCGCATTGAACGCGGCGGTCTTGCGCTCGATGAGTGCGGTCGCGACGTCCAGCAGTTCCTTGTCGGCCTTCTTGCCGCTGACCGAAGCGAACAGCGGATCGGCCTTGCGCAATTCGTCGGTATAGCGCAGCGTCTCCAGGAGCAGGCCGTCGCCGCACGGCTTGATGGCGACCAGATATTCGCGCCCCCTCAATGCCAGCTGGCCGAGCCCGACCTTGTTGGTCGTCCGCAGCGCGTCGCGGACGACGCGATAGGCGTCCTCGGCGAGTTCGTCCGAGGGTACGACATAATAGGGCTTTTCGTAATAAAGCGGCGAGATCTCGCCGACATCGACGAATTGAACGAGCTCCAGCGTCTTTTTGGTCTCGAGCTTGACCGCGTCGATGTCCTCCGGCTCCAGGAGGACATATCTGTCGTCCTCGTATTCGTAGCCCTTGACGATGTCGTCGACATTGACCGGGCCGATGCCTTCCGCCACTTTCTGGTAGCGGATCGGCTTGCCGGACGGCTTGTGAATCTGGCGGAAGGAGATGCTCGCTCCCGTCTGCGTCGCACTGAAGAGCTCCACCGGAATCGAGACCAGGGAAAGACGAAGCTGTCCTTTCCACATCGCGCGAGGTGCCATAGCCACGCCTCAAAGGACCGGGGGCACGCGGCAGGTCCGCCGCGCCGGTTTTCTCGTGTTGTGCCATAGGGGCCGGGAGCTCATGGCAGCGAAACGTGCGATCGCCGGCTAAGTTCCGCGCTGCGGCGGCGCTTCATTTCGCGCCCGGTAACGCTCCTTTAACCATAACGGTGTCTTAATCCGTGTATCAGGATTTGTGCAGTGCACGTCATCCTTTGACCAAAATTGACGGCAAGAAGGCAGGCTGAAGCAATAGATCGCAATGCCGCGATTGGTGGCAATGCCGGGGCATACTTGCAAAAGACGTTTGGGCGACCCGGTCACGAGCATGAGCTGCTCTGCCGGGTATTCGGATTCGGGGACTGAGATCGATGGAACAGGTTGGATTGGCCGCGACGAGCGATGTGACCCTCTGGTCGCTCTTCATGGAAGCGGGCTTGGTCGTGAAGCTGGTCATGCTGGGGCTCATCGGCGCTTCGGTCTGGACATGGGCGATCGTCGTCGACAAGTCGCTGAATTACGGGCGTGTCCGCCGCCAGCTCGACAATTTCGAGCAGGTGTTCTGGTCCGGCCAGTCGCTCGAGGAGCTCTATCGCACGCTCTCGGACCGGCAGACGAGCGGCATGGGCGCCATCTTCGTCTCGGCGATGCGTGAGTGGAAGAAGAGCTTCGAGCGCGGCGCCCGCTCGCCGATCGGCCTGCAGATGCGCATCGACCGCGCCATGGACGTGACGCTGGCGCGGGAATCCGAAACGCTCGAGGCGCGTCTCGGTTCGCTCGCGACGATCGGCTCGGCCGCGCCCTTCATCGGCCTCTTCGGCACGGTCGTCGGCATCATGACCTCGTTCCAGGCGATCGCCGGTTCGAAGTCGACCAACCTCGCGGTCGTGGCGCCCGGTATCGCCGAAGCGCTGCTGGCGACCGCCATCGGCCTGCTTGCCGCTATTCCCGCCGTCATCGCCTACAACAAGTTCACCGCCGATGCCGGCAAGCTGACGGCGCGCATGGAGGCCTTTGCCGACGAATTCTCCGCCATCCTGTCGCGGCAGATCGACGAGAAGCTGCAGCCTTCGCGCCAGGCCGCGCAATAACGAGCCTCGAGCACGGAGACGACGCTGATGGGTATGGCAGTTGGCGGAGCCAAGGGTTCGGGCGGCGGACGCCGTCGGCGCAGGGGCAGGGGCGGCGCGATCAGCGAAATCAACGTCACGCCGCTCGTCGACGTCATGCTGGTGCTCTTGATCATCTTCATGGTGGCGGCACCGATGATGACGGTGGGCGTGCCGATCGACCTGCCGGAAACGCAGGCGAAGGCGATGAATGCGGATACGCAGCCGATCACCGTTTCGGTCAATCCGGCAGGCGAGATCTTCCTGCAGGAGACCCCGATCGGCATCGACGAGGTCGTGCCTAAGCTCGAGGCGATCTCCACGACCGGCTACAACGAGCGCATCTACGTGCGCGGCGACACCAATGCCGACTACGGCACGGTGATGAAGGTGATGGCGCGCATCTCGGCGGCCGGCTTCAAGAATCTCGGGCTCGTAACGCTTCAAGAACAGGAAAAGTGATCCCCGGTCATGAAGGGCGGTCTAGCCACATCTGCTGTCCTCCACGCCCTGGTCCTCACCTGGGCGCTGGTGTCGCTTGGCAGCCCGGCGGAATTTGAGGTCGCGGATGTCGAGGCGCTGCCGGTCGACATCGTGCCGATCACGGACATGACCCAGATCCAGCAGGGCGACAAGAAGGCGCCGGCCAAGGAAAAGGCTTCGCCGGTCCCGACCAAGAAGCCGACGCCGGTCGAGAACGCCGAGAACATCGGCGACAACGACGTGGACCTCAAGTCGCCGCCGAAGCCGAATGCGAAGCCGGTCGAGAATGAGTCCGCGGCAGCCCCGCAAAAGACGGAAAAGGCCCCGCCGACGCCGGACCCGGTGAAGGAAGAGATCGAAAAGGTCGAAGAGACGAAGCCGGCCGCCGAGCCGGCGACGGAAGTGGCGGCGCTCCCCGAACCGAAGCAGGAAGTCAAGCCCGATCCGAAGCCGGAACCGACGCCGGCGGAGGAGCAGCCGGCGGAAAATCCCGAGGCCGAGGCCCTGCCGGACAAGGTACCGACGCCGCAGTTGAAGCCCAAGGTCGAAAAGCCGGCGCAGACGGCCAAGACTCCGGAGCGCAAGAAGGAAGAGACGAAGAAGGAGCAGAAGAAGGCGTCCTCGCAGAAGGAGAGCGACTTCAACGCCGATGAGATCGCGGCGCTGCTCAACAAGCAGGACTCCTCCGGCGGCGGCGCCAAGCGCTCGACCGAGGAGGCGGCGCTCGGCGGCAAGAAGACGACCACCGGCAATACGCTTTCGCAGAGCGAGATGGACGCGCTTCGCGGCCAGATCCAGAACAACTGGTCGATCATCCCCGGCATGGCCGATGCGGCGGATGTGCGCATCAAGGTGACGATGCGGCTCGATCCGAACGGCGAGCTGATCGGCGAACCGGAAGTGGAGGCGACCGGCGGCTCAGACGCGGCGCGCCGGGCGCTCATGGGCGGTGCGCGCCGCGCCATCCTCAAATCCACGCCCTTCAAGGGGCTGCCGGCCGACAAATACGATTCGTGGAGCGAGGTCGTCGTCAATTTCGACCCGAGCTCGATGCTCTAGCTAGGTTGGGGCGGGATGCGGGCGGAAACCGCGCACGGTTTCCTCTCCCCTGCCCGGAAGATGAAAGGCTGAAAGGCTTTATGGAAATGCTGAGACGCAACTTTTTCCGCCTCCTGATGGTCTTGTTTGCAGGCTGCGGGCTCATGGCCTCGCCGGCGAACGCCCTCGTCGAAATCAACATCAACAAGGGCAATGTCGAGCCGCTGCCGATCGCCGTCACCGATTTCCTGCAGGGCGAGCTCGCCCGGAAGATTTCCGACGTGGTCGCCGCCGACCTCAAGCGCTCCGGGCTCTTCGCGCCGATCGACAAGGGCGCCTTCATCGAGAAGGTCTCCAATCCGGACGCCAGCCCGCGCTTCGAGGACTGGAAGGTGATCAACGCGCAGGCGCTCGTCATCGGCCGCGTCACCCAGGAGGGCGACGGCCGGTTGAAGGCGGAATTCCGCCTGTGGGACACCTTTGCCGGGCAGCAGATGCTCGGCCAGCAGTTCTACACCCAGCCGGAAAACTGGCGCCGCGTCGCCCACATCATCGCCGACGCGATCTATGAGCGCATCACCGGCGAGAAGGGGTATTTCGACACCCGGATCGTCTATGTCGCCGAAAGCGGACCGAAGAATGCGCGCAAGCGCCAGCTCGCGATCATGGACCAGGACGGCTTCAATGCCCGCGCGCTCACCAATTCCAACGACATCGTTCTGACGCCGCGCTTCTCGCCCAACCGCCAGGAAATCACCTACATGTCGTTCGAGAACCAGCAGCCGCGCGTCTATCTGCTGCAGCTCGAAACCGGGCAGCGCGAGGTGGTCGGCAATTTCCCCGGCATGACCTTTGCGCCGCGCTTTTCGCCGGACGGCCAGCGGGTGATCATGAGCCTGCAGCAGGAAGGCAACGCCAACATCTACACGATGGACCTGCGCTCGCGCACGACCACGCGGCTCACCAACACCAACGCGATCGACACGTCGCCCTCCTATTCGCCGGACGGCAGCCGGATCGTTTTCGAAAGCGACCGCGGCGGCAAGCAGCAGCTCTACGTGATGGGGGCGGACGGCTCCGGCCAGACGCGCATATCCTTCGGCGACGGCTCCTACTCGACGCCGGTCTGGTCGCCGCGCGGCGACCTCATCGCCTTCACCAAGCAATCGGGCGGCAAGTTCTCGATCGGCGTGATGAAGCCGGACGGCTCGGGCGAGCGCATCCTCACCACCGGCTTCCACAACGAGGGCCCGACCTGGGCGCCGAACGGCCGCGTGCTGATGTTCTTCCGCCAGAATGCCGGCGCCGGCGGGCCGCAGCTCTATTCGATCGATCTCACGGGTTACAACGAGCAGCTCATCCAGACGCAGGGCTTCGCCTCCGACCCGGCATGGTCGCCGCTGATGGAGTAGAGGCGCCCTGCCGGGCGTCATTTACCCGGCCCGATCACGTTTGCGATCGGCGCGAAACTATCGTGATCGGGTGTCCACAGCCGCGGCGGGGAATGTGGCAGATGTGCCGCTTTCTCGCCGCAAAGTGCTGGTGTAGCAGGCCCCCGACGCAGATTGTCGATTTGTTAACCATAACTGTTGAAAAGCAATTAACTGCTTCCGGTTACAGTCTGGCAACCGTGAATTTCGACACTTCTCAAGGAGACCCGGCCCATGAGCCGAATTGACACCCCGGCCGCAAGCCGCATGCAGACCCTCGCCCGCAACCCCGTCATGCTCGCCCTCGTCATGACGCTTGCTCTCGCCGGCTGCGCTTCCAAGAAGAACCTGCCGAACGATGCCGCCGGCCTCGGCCTTGGCGCCGGTGCTGCGACGCCGGGCTCGCAGCAGGACTTCACCGTCAATGTCGGCGACCGCATCTTCTTCGACACGGATTCGAGCTCCATCCGCGCCGACGCCCAGGCGACGCTCGACCGCCAGGCACAGTGGCTGGCGAAGTATCCGAACTATGCCATCACCATCGAGGGTCATGCCGACGAGCGCGGCACCCGCGAATACAACCTGGCGCTCGGCGCCCGCCGTGCCGCTGCGACCAAGGAGTACCTCGCCAGCCGCGGCGTTCCGGCGAACCGCATGCGCACGATCTCCTACGGCAAGGAAAAGCCGGTCGCCGTCTGCGACGACATCTCCTGCTGGTCGCAGAACCGTCGTGCCGTCACCGTTCTCGGCGGCGCCGGAAGCTGATTTGAGGTCGTGCGGATGAATTTGAAAGGGCGGCCATCGGCCGCCCTTTCTTTTTTACCACACTTTGGCCGAACTCCGTTGCTTTTTCCGGGCAATTGGAAAACTGTGCGGCACTCACCCATGGAATCGTCGACATCGTATTGCGGACCGCGATCGCAGGGTGGAGTAATCGGTGTATGAACAGGACAAATGAAATGAAGAAATTTGTCGTGGCAGGACTGATTGGTTTCGCGGCCCTTGCGGGCCTCGGCCCAACGGCGAATGCCATGTCTCTTTCCGGGCTTTTCGCCCGTGCGCCTCATCCCGGCGCCGCCAGCAAGGCCCAATTGCCGGTGGTGAAGGTTCAAGCGGCCGACGTCGGTCGGGTCGGCCAACTCGAGGAACAGATCCGCCAGCTCAACGGGCGTATCGAGGAAATGAGCTTCCAGCTCCTGCAGATGCAGGAGCAGATCCGGAAGTTCCAGGAGGACAACGAGTTCCGCTTCCAGGATCTCGAAAGCGGCAAGTCCTCCTCCAGGAAGAGCGGCGCGCTTGAAGCGCCGAAGTCCAGCGATCAGGCGTCCGTCACCCCCGAGGTGACGGATAGCCAGACGATGACCGCCCCTCCCGCCGGCGGCGACGACATGGCCGCCTCCGATCCGAATGCCGCGGGGGCCGCGCCGGCGCCGTCTACGCTCGGCCAGATCATCTTCGACGAGAACGGCAATCCGGTCTCCGCGACGACGGAGACACAGCCCGGGGCGAACGCCACCCCGCCGGGCGTCGACACCGGTATCGCGAGCGAGGGCGGCGGTTTGAACGACAATCCGGGAAGCGGACAGCAGACTGCGTCCTTGAGCAATCCCGGCGACCTCTACCAGTCCGCCTATGGCCACGTGCTTTCCGGCGATTACAGCATTGCCGAGCAGCAGTTCCGCGACTATCTCGATGCCTTCCCGGAGGGCGACAAGGCCGCCGACGCGAGCTTCTGGATGGGCGAGGCGCAATATTCCCAGGGCAAGTACAGCGATGCGGCGAAGACTTTCCTCAACGCGCATCAGACCTATGGCAAATCGCCGAAGGCGCCCGAGATGCTCTTGAAGCTCGGCATGTCGCTCGGTGCCCTCGACAACAAGGAAACCGCCTGCGCGACGCTGCGCGAGGTGACGAAGCGCTATCCGAAGGCGTCGTCCGCCGTCAAGGCGAAGGTGACGAGCGAGCAGAGCCGCTTCGGCTGCTGAGGCCGACCCCATGCCCGATGCCGTGCTCGATACGGCCAGCTCTTTTCTACGATCTTTCATCAGGCCGGCGCGGATTCTCGTCGCGGTTTCCGGCGGCAGCGATTCCAAGGGATTGCTCGTGGCGCTGCATGCGGGCCTCCAGGCGGAAGAGCACCGCGGATTGTCGCTTGTCGCCTGCACCGTGGATCATGCCCTGAGGCCGGGCTCCGCGAGCGAAGCCGAAGCCGTGGCAGCGTTCTGCGCCGGGCTTGGCGTTGCCCATCGCGTCTACCGCTGGGAGGGCGATAAACCGCGAAGCGGCATCCAGGCGGCGGCACGAACCAGGCGCTATGCATTGCTCTGCGAGGCTGCCGATGAGCTCGGCGCCGATTGCATCGCGACCGGCCACACGCTCGACGATCAATACGAGACGATCGCCATGCGCAGCCTGCGCGACGCCGAGGGGCAGGGCGCTGCGGGCATGGCGGCAACCATGCTCTACGGACGCCGGCTCTGGGTCATGCGGCCGTTCCTGAAGCTGCGGCGCGGCGACATAAGGGCCTTTCTCGAAGCGCGCGGCATCGGCTGGATCGACGACCCGAGCAACGCCAATCATGAGTTCGAGCGGGTCC
Organism: Sinorhizobium saheli; assembly: GCF_001651875.1. Classification (GTDB taxonomy): domain Bacteria; phylum Pseudomonadota; class Alphaproteobacteria; order Rhizobiales; family Rhizobiaceae; genus Sinorhizobium; species Sinorhizobium saheli. The sequence continues at coordinate 4,642 of NZ_LNQB01000064.1, read as the reverse complement.
GGGTGCGCACCCGGCTCGCGACCGGGGAGCTACCGGCACTGTCGCCGGGCGGGCGGAAGCGCGCCGCCGCCGCGGCAAGATCCGCGGCGTTCATCGAGCGGCATATCCGCGTGTGCGAAGGCCTTGCGGCCGAAGTTTCCGCCCGGCAGGCCGGCAATGTCGACGATCCCGACTGGCGCCGCGCTCTCCTTTCCGTCGCGGCGGTCCTCGGCGGGCGCGATCACCTGCCGGCGCGGGCCACGATCGAGCGGCTCTCGGCCTTCCTGCGATCGGGCGAGCCCGGCCGGCTGACGGCCGGGCGGGTCGTCTTCGACCGGCGCGCAAGCGGCCTCTATCTCTACCGCGAGGCGCGCAGCCTTCCGGCGCTCGCCATCGCGCCGGCGGCGCGCGGCGTCTGGGACGGGCGGTTCGCCGTCACGAGCAAGGGACCGGCGCTCACCGTTGCCGCGGCGGGGGCGTCCGGCGCGTGGGCGCAGAGGCTTATTGACGCAGGACTGCCGGCGGGGGTTGCCAAACGCGCCGCTTTGGTGGCACCTCGCATCATGCCAGCGGACATTGCGGGCGAGGCTTCGGCGGAAGTCGAATGCCACATTGCCCTTTTCGACACCTTTTTGCCGGGTTTCGACAGGATCATGGCTGATGCGATCGCCGTCTTGTTCGGGCGTGATCGGTATCCCGCTTCGCCGGTTCGCGATGTGTTGACAGAAATGGTAGGCTAGCCGGCGGTTTGCCTTGGCAAGGCGGCGCCGGAACCCTATGTTAGGAACAAGAGTGCAGCTCGCCGATCGTGCGGGCTGCTGCAGGTTCCGGGGAGTTCGATGAACCCTAATTTTCGTAATTTTGCCCTCTGGGCAATCATAGCGCTTCTGCTGATAGCGCTGTTCAGCATGTTCCAGCAGCCGACCGAGCGGACCGGTTCACGTGAAATCCCCTTCTCGCAGTTCCTGAAGGACGTCGACGCCAGCCGCGTCAAGGAAGTGGTGATCACGGGCTCCAAGGTGATCGGCAGCTACACGGAAAGCGGGGCGACTTTCCAGACCTACGCTCCCGCCGTCGACACGGCGCTGACGGAGCGGCTGGAAGCCAAGGACGTCACCGTCACGGTCCGTCCGGAGACCGACGGTTCGTCGGGCTTCCTCAGCTATATCGGAACGCTTCTGCCGATGCTCCTGATCCTCGGCGTCTGGCTGTTCTTCATGCGACAGATGCAGGGCGGCTCGCGCGGCGCCATGGGCTTCGGCAAGTCCAAGGCCAAGCTCCTGACGGAAGCGCACGGCCGCGTGACCTTCGACGACGTCGCCGGCGTCGACGAGGCCAAGCAGGACCTCGAGGAGATCGTCGAATTCCTGCGCGATCCGCAGAAGTTCCAGCGCCTCGGCGGCCGCATCCCGCGCGGCGTGCTGCTCGTCGGCCCGCCCGGCACCGGTAAGACGCTGCTTGCGCGCTCGGTCGCCGGCGAGGCGAACGTGCCCTTCTTCACGATTTCGGGTTCGGACTTCGTCGAGATGTTCGTCGGCGTCGGCGCCTCGCGCGTCCGCGACATGTTCGAGCAGGCGAAGAAGAACGCGCCCTGCATCATCTTCATCGACGAGATCGACGCGGTCGGCCGCCATCGCGGCGCGGGCCTCGGCGGCGGCAATGACGAGCGCGAGCAGACGCTGAACCAGTTGCTCGTCGAGATGGACGGCTTCGAGGCGAATGAGGGCATCATCCTGATCGCCGCGACCAACCGTCCCGACGTGCTCGACCCGGCGCTGTTGCGCCCGGGCCGCTTCGACCGCCAGGTCGTCGTGCCGAACCCGGACATCAACGGCCGCGAGCGCATCCTCAAGGTGCATGTGCGCAACGTGCCGCTGGCGCCGAATGTCGACCTCAAGGTGCTGGCGCGCGGCACGCCGGGCTTTTCCGGCGCCGATCTCATGAACCTCGTCAACGAGGCGGCGCTGATGGCGGCGCGGCGCAACAAGCGTCTCGTCACCATGCAGGAGTTCGAGGACGCCAAGGACAAGATCATGATGGGTGCGGAGCGCCGCTCGTCGGCGATGACCGAGGCCGAGAAGAAGCTGACCGCCTATCACGAGGCCGGCCACGCGATCGTCGCGCTCAACGTGCCCTCCGCCGATCCGCTGCACAAGGCGACGATCATTCCGCGTGGACGCGCGCTCGGCATGGTGATGCAGCTGCCCGAGGGCGACCGTTATTCGATGAGCTACAAGTGGATGATCTCGCGGCTTGCCATCATGATGGGCGGACGCGTTGCCGAGGAACTGACCTTCGGCAAGGAGAACATCACCTCCGGCGCTTCCTCCGACATCGAGCAGGCGACGAAGCTCGCGCGGGCGATGGTGACGCAATGGGGCTTTTCCGACCAGCTCGGTCAGGTGGCCTATGGCGAGAACCAGCAGGAGGTCTTCCTCGGCCATTCGGTGGCGCAGCAGAAGAACGTTTCGGAAGCGACCGCGCAGAAGATCGACAATGAAATCCGCCGCCTGATCGACGATGCCTATGAGGCGGCGCGCAGCATTCTCACGGAAAAGAACCACGAGTTCGTGGCGCTCGCCGAGGGGCTGCTCGAATACGAGACGCTGACGGGCGATGAGATCAAGGCGCTGATCCGCGGCGAAAAGCCGGCCCGCGACCTCGGCGACGACACGCCGCCGCATCGCGGCTCGGCCGTTCCCTCGGCTGGCACGAAGAAGGAGGTCGGCAACAAGGGCGAAGAGCCCGAAGGCGGCTTCGAGCCGCAGCCGCAATAGGCCTGCCGCAGCAGAATGACCAATCGGAGCCGCTGTTCCTGATGGAACGGCGGCTTTTTTGCGATGCGCCTATCGTCTCTGCGGCGGCGCGCCTCACCGCGACGGGGAAAGCCGCCTGCAGGGCCTTGACGTGCAGGTTATCTATTGCGGCCGGTTTCGGACGACAGGCATCGGAAGCGACGATCGGTAACGCGTTGTAATGATTTCTGATGGTAGCATGCTGCCGCTTTTCACGGTTTTATGCCAAAAATGGCGCAAAACCACTTGATTTTCCCGATGCGATCGGGAAGGGCGATCGGATCGTTGAGAGTGGATGGGGTGAAATACCGCCTCGTGTTTCTCATCCTGAATGACAGGCCCGCAAGCGAGGTCCCGGGTAGATGAAAACCAGTCGCGGAACACGCAAACGGATGCGGCCGACTAAAGAGAGCCTGCCGAAGCAGGACGATGGAGTTTCGATGAAGCGCAGATATTTCGGCACCGACGGTATTCGCGGGCAATCCAATATTTTTCCGATGACGCCCGACCTCGCCATGCGGGTCGGCATTGCGGTGGGAACGATTTTCAGAAACGGCGCGCATCGGCACCGGGTGGTGATCGGCAAGGACACGCGGCTTTCCGGCTACATGCTCGAAAACGCCATGGTCGCCGGCTTCACGGCGGCCGGGCTCGACGTCTTCCTGCTCGGCCCGATCCCGACGCCGGGCGTCGCCATGCTGACGCGTTCGCTGAGGGCCGATATCGGCGTGATGATCTCCGCCTCGCACAACCCGTTCCGCGACAACGGCATCAAGCTGTTCGGACCGGACGGCTACAAGCTTTCCGACGAGATCGAGGAGAAGATCGAAGAGCTCCTCGACCAGGACATGACGGCGCAGCTCGCCAAGCCGGAAGACATCGGCCGGGCCAAACGCGTCGACGGCGACATCTACCGCTATATCGAACAGGCGAAGCGGACGCTGCCGCGCGACGTGACGCTGCAGGGCCTCAGGATTGCCATCGACTGCGCCAACGGCGCCGCCTACAAGGTGGCACCCTCGGCCCTCTGGGAGCTCGGCGCCGAAGTCGTCACGGTCGGCACCGAGCCGAATGGCGTCAACATCAACCTCGAATGCGGGTCGACGCATCCGCTGGCGCTCCAGAAGAAGGTGCACGAGGTGCGGGCGGATATCGGCATCGCGCTCGACGGCGACGCCGACCGGGTTCTGATCATCGACGAGACCGGCGCGGTGATCGACGGTGACCAGTTGATGGCGGTGATCGCCGACAGCTGGGCGGCCGACGGCATGCTGAAGGGCGGCGGCATCGCCGCGACGGTAATGTCGAATCTCGGTCTCGAGCGCTACCTCGAGGCACGGAGCCTCAAGCTGCACCGCACCAAGGTCGGCGACCGCTACGTCGTCGAGCAGATGCGCCAGGACGGCCTGAATGTCGGCGGCGAGCAGTCCGGCCACATCGTCCTTTCCGATTTCGGAACGACCGGCGACGGCCTGGTCGCGGCGCTGCAGATCCTTGCCGTGGTCAAGCGCCAGGGCAAGCCGGTGAGCGAGGTCTGCCGCCGCTTCGAGCCGGTGCCGCAGATCCTGAAGAACGTCCGCGTTGCTAAGGGCAAGCCGCTGGAGGACGCCGCGGTGCGCGAGGCGATCGCCGACGCCGAGGCCGAGCTTGCCCGGAACGGTCGTCTCCTCATCCGTCCTTCCGGCACCGAACCCCTGATCCGGGTCATGGCAGAGGGCGACGACCGCGGCCAGGTCGAGCGCATCGTCGACGAGCTGGTCAATGTGATCGGCAGCGTGCGCAGCGCGGCCTAGCAGGCTGCTGAAAAAGCCCTCTGGCTTTTGGGTTTTTGCCGTGATTCCCTACGGCTGCAACAGAGGGACTGATTT
>NZ_LNQB01000063.1 GCF_001651875.1 Sinorhizobium saheli | reverse complement strand
TGCCGTCCTCGACGGCCGACCGCAGGAAAGCTGGGGCTTCTGGATCGACCGCGGCGCCACCATCATCCAGACCGACGAGCCGAAGGCATTGATCGGCTGGCTGGAAGACCACGGCTACCGCATCCCCTACGATCTGATGAACTGAGAATAGTCTTTGCATTTCAGGAAGCACCTCAGATCGAATTGCCGGCAAGTGCCACTCCTTCGCGGGCAAATATGTGGTCAGATCGATTGGAGCTTGACCCGTTGTTCGAGCTTCTCCGCGTCTACCTTGCGCTCGCTGTATCGGTCGACGAGATAGGCCGATATGTCGCGAGTCAAAAGCGTGAACTTCACGAGTTCCTCGCAGACGTCGACGACCCGGTCGTAGTAGGACGACGGCTTCATCCGACCGCTCGCGTCGAACTCCTGGTAGGCCTTGGCGACCGACGACTGGTTCGGGACCGTGATCATACGCATCCAGCGACCAAGCAGGCGCAGCGTGTTCACCGCGTTGAAGGACTGAGAGCCGCCCGACACCTGCATGACGGCAAGCGTCTTTCCCTGCGTCGGCCGGATCGAGCCGATCGAGAGCGGTATCCAGTCGATCTGCGCCTTCATGATGCCGGTGATCGCCCCGTGCCGTTCCGGGCTCACCCAGACCTGGCCTTCCGACCATTCGGAGAGTTCTCGCAGTTCCTGGACCTTCGGGTGGCTGACGGGCGCGTCGTCTGGAAGCGGCAGCCCCGATGGATTGAAGAAGCGCACCTCGGCCCCGAAGTGCGCGAGCAGCCGCCCCGCCTCCTCGGCCAGAAGCCGGGAGTACGACACCTGGCGGAGCGATCCGTAGAGGATCAGGATCCGCGGTGGATGGGTGGACAACGGCGGCCGCAGAGCATCGAGATCCGGCTTCCGGAGATGGCGCGGATCAGCGGCAGGAAGATCAGACAATGCGGCGGCCCTCCGCGTCGAGAACCTTTTCGCCATCCTCCTTGACGAACGGTCCCTTGAAGGCATCGGCGGGCAGGATGTCGAGAACCACTTCGGACGGCCGCGCCAGCCGGGTGCCGATCGGGGTGATGACGAAAGGCCGGTTGATCAGGATCGGATGCTCCAGCATTGCCGTCAGGAGCTGGCCGTCGGAAAGTGCCGGATCATCGAGACCGAGCTCCGCATAGGGGGTTCCCTTCTCCCGGATCGCCTCGCGGACGGAAAGGCCGGCGTCGCGGATCATTTTCGCAAGTTCGTCGCCGCTTGGCGGCGTCTTCAGATATTCGATGACCTTCGGCTCGATGTCGGCGTGGCGGATCAGGGCCAGCGCGTTGCGCGACGTCCCGCATTCGGGGTTGTGGTAGATCGTGACGTCCATGGTCATTCGGTTCCCTTGACGGTTATGGGGAAATTTGCGGCGCTTCGTTCGGCGAACATCCATCCGACGACGGCTGCGGCAACGAGCGCGCCGAGGACCTCGGCGACGATGAAGCCCGGCACGTCCGTCGGACGGATGCCCGAGAAGGTGTTCGAGAGGGCGCGGGCGATGGCAACGGCGGGGTTTGCGAACGACGTCGAGGCGGTGAACCAGTAGGCCGCCGTGATGTAGAGGCCGACGAGCCAGGGAATGGCGTCGGCCCGGAACCGCAGCCCCGTCAGAATCGTGAGGACGAGTCCGAAGGTGGCGACCGCCTCGGCGATCCATTGGCCCGTGCCCGTGCGGACCGTTTCCGACACCTGGAACAGCTGCAGGTCGAACATCGCATGGGCGATCAGCGTCCCGGCGGTGCCGCCCGCGATCTGTGTGAGGACGTAGAGAACGGCCTCGGACGGCTCGATCTCGCGCCGTGCTGCAAACACCATGGTGACGGCCGGATTGAAGTGCGCGCCGGAGATCGGTCCGAGAATGCTGATCAGGACGACGAGGATTGCGCCCGCCGGTATGGTATTGCCGAGCAGGGAAACCGCCACGTCCTCGGAGAGGCGATCGGACATGATGCCGGAGCCGACGACGGTCGCGACCAGAAGGGCCGTACCCAAGGCTTCCGCCGCGAGGCGGCGTTTCAGATCGAACGTCATTGCTTCAGACAGCTTTCGGAATATCGCGACTGATCTCGTCGAGCCTTCTTTGCAGGGCGAGCTTGTCGAGGCTCGTCATCGGCAGGCTGATAAAGATCGAGAGGCGGTTGTTCAGCATCCGGTAGGTTTCGGCGAAGGTAAGTGCCGCTCGGCCTCGCTGCCCTCGGCCGCCGCAGGATCAAGGACCCCCCAATGCGCTGTCATCGGCTGCCCCGGCCAGACCGGGCATGCTTCGGCGGCCGCCTTATCGCAGACGGTGAAGACGAAATCTATCTGCGGCGCATCGGGAGCGGCGAATTCGTCCCACGCCTTCGAGCGGGCGAAGGATGTGTCGAGGTTCAGTCCCTTGAGGAACTGCAAGGCAAACGGATGCACTTCTCCCTTTGGGTGCAATCCTGCGGAGTGGGCCTTGAACCTGCCCATGCCGATCCTGTTGAGGATGGCTTCGGCGATGATCGAGCGGGCCGAGTTGCCCGTGCACAGAAAAAGGACGTTGTAGACCTTATCGCTCATGGCCGCTCTCCCAGATTGGCTTAACGAGTCTGCGTGTCCTCACTCTGCGCTTCCATTGGGAGCGCAACAGGGGGTCAGATCGGAAATCAGCGGCGCGCAGAGACTGGCGTTGCCACCGCAGCAGTCCTGCAGAAGGTAAAGCATCACGGCCCGAAACCGATCGAGATCGACGCGGTAGATGATCGATCGGCTCTGCCGCTCGCCCCGGACCAACCCGGCTTGCGAGAGCGTCGCAAGATGCGCCGACATGGTGTTCTGCGGCACGTCGACCAGTCTGGCCAGCTCGCCCGCTGGCACGCCTGCGGGTTCCCGTTCCACCAGGAGGCGGAAGGTTCTCAGGCGCGTGGGTTGCGCAAGGGCGGCCAACACTGCGATCGTCTGTTCTTCATCCATATATCCAGAATAATGGATATATTACAGTATGTCAATGACAGCGGCCGCAGTCGTGTCGGGTGGGTTGGCTCGGAGGTCGTGGAGGGCTGCTTCGTTCGGGTCGGAGCATGATATTGCCGGGCGCTGGCCTCGAACGGCAGGTATGGTGGCGACGTTGCCCGGCTCAAATTCGATCTCTCTCGCACTCAGCCTTTTTCGATTAGGGTATCAGTTCGCCTTGGCGTTCACCTGCTCCGTACTGTTCACGGCGTGGAAAACTCCGCCCTGAATCGTCGTGCTCGTCGCCGCGGCGGGCGGCGAGCTGATTAGCGTCGCCCGATTTCGATCGCAGCCGAATAGGCTACGCTTCTACCGGAGCGGTTCGTATCCGATGTTCCCTGCAAAGTCGGCGCTCTCGTGCCGGACGCGATAGAAGACGCCGATGTCGGCTTCGATCCGGATAAAATCATAGACAGTCGCGAGCAAAGGAAAGCGGATCGGTTTTCCGGACGTCTTCTGCACCGCGCTTCTCAACTCAGCCGATGGGTTCTAGGCTCCCGCGCAGATCGTCGCCGACGCGCGGGGCGTGTCGGCCGTTACTCACCAGCTTGTATCGAAACATTCGTAATGCGACGGACGCGGCGCTTCCCCCCCCACGCCGTCACTCATCTATCAAGCCATCGAAAACTTCGAGCATGGCGTCACTGATGGCCTTGCCAAGCGCGCCCGCGGTTTCCACCAGGGCCTCTTCGTTCATGTCACGCGCCGCCATTGCAAAAGCAGCACCTTGGGCCGTCACGATTTCCTGCGCGCGTTGGATCGCCCACAGGGCAAAGTCGCTGCGGCCGGTGATTTCCACGGTTTCCATGAATCTCCCCTGATTTGTTCGAGTGCATGCCTTATAGCGAATTAGGTGGTTATTGGAGTCCAGCGGGTCGTTTTGACAATGAACTCGGGTAAACGAATGACGCAGCAGTTCCATCTGTTTGTTGTGAACGAGGGGGTCCGCTCCATCGCTCGAGGACTGCAGAGTCAATTTATCCCGTCACCTCGTTCTCCCATAAATGGACCCGCTGCCTTTCCTCCGGTTCTTTCCTGGGGCGCTCAACGATCGGGATTGAACTGACCTCTGACGGTGCAGGACACGCTTTGAGCCAAAATGGATAAAAAAAATCGGGCCACCGGAAAAACCGAGGCCCGTTGAAGTGTGAAGGTATCCAAACCTCCAGAGGGGAACAGCCGACGCGATGGCACTGGGAGGAGAAGCCATCAATCTGCATCAGCTATAGGCACTATGCCCATAGTTTGTGCGACCGGCTATCACCTATTGTGCAGTGCAGCTATGCGTTTTCGCAGGCGCGAACTCAAGCTCTCCATCGCAAAGCTTGATTGGATGGCAGGACGGGGCTCGACGCGTTGAAACGCGGTCGGGACGGCGAAATGGTTGCAGCGGCCGCGAGTGGATAGGGAATGGCGGTGGCACGGCGGAAGACCGTCATCTGCGTTTGCAATGGGCGGGCGCCAGCCGGGAACGGTGAGGGTTACGGACCGGCAAGGAGGGAGAGGGGGGAAAGGGCGTTCGCGGCGGGTTCTGGTGGTCGGAGAGAGGCTTCGGCCAGCCCGCCACGGAGAAACGATATGGCACAGGCCATCCAGAAGATCACGCTCAACGCCGGGCGTGACATCCCCTTCAACAAGCTCGTCCTCAGCCAGCAGAACGTGCGCAAGACGAAAGCGGGCGTCTCGATCGAGGAACTCGCCGAAGACATTGCCCATCGCGGGTTGCTGACCAGCCTCAACGTCCGCGCGGAGATCGATGCCGACGGCAACGAGACCGGCGTCTACCGTATTCCGGCAGGCGGCCGGCGCTACCGCGCGCTGGAGCTCCTGGTCAACCAGAAGAAACTTTCCAAGACCGCCGGAATTCCCTGCATCGTCAGCAAGGGCGAAACGCTGGAAGTCGAGGATTCGCTCGCCGAAAACGTCAAGCGTGTCGACCTTCACCCGCTGGACGAGTTTCGCGGCATGATGGCGCTGCGCCAGCAGGGGCTCGACGAGGAAGAGATCGCCGCCCGCTTCCACATTTCGATTGCGACGGTGAAGCAGCGGCTGCGGCTGGCCTCCGTCTCGCCGCGCCTGCTCGAACTCTACGCCAATGACGAGATGAAGCTCGGCCAGGTGATGGCGTTTTCGATCACCACTGACCACGTCCGGCAGGAGCAGGTCTGGGACACGATCTCGCGGTCGCATAATCAGGACGCCTACTATATCCGCCGGATGCTGACCGAAACCGCGGTTCGGGCATCCGATCGACGCGCCGTCTACGTCGGTATCGACGCCTATGAGGCTGCCGGCGGTGTCGTGATGCGCGACCTGTTTGATGAGGACAATGGCGGATGGCTGCAGGACCCGGCGCTGCTCGAGCAGCTCGTGCTCGAAAAGCTGACCTCCGACGCCGAAGCGCTGAAGACCGAAGAGGGCTGGAAATGGGTCGATGCCGCATTCGACTTTCCGTATGGTCACACCTCAGGCCTCCGCCGCTTCTACGGCGAACGGGTCGAGTACACCGATGATGAACGTGCGCGCCATGACGCGCTGAAGGCGGAATATGACAGGCTCGATGCCGAATATGCAGCGGCGGAAGACTTCTCCGAGGAAACCGAAGCCCGGCTTGAGGAACTCGGCAACGCGTTGGATGCCCTGAACGATCGGCCTTATGTCTTCGACCCCGAAGAGGTCGCCCGCGGTGGCGCCTTCATCTCTCTTGCTGTCGACGGTGAGCTGAAGATCGAACGCGGGTTCGTCCGGCCCGAAGATGAACCTGTCGTCGAGACGGATGGCGGCGAGGCCAATGGTCGCGACACTGATGGTGGAAGCGGTGACGATGCCGTTGCGACCTCTGCAACCGACGGGGTCTCGATCAACGGCAAGCCTGTCGGTATCGAGGAACCGGAGGAAGATGACGGCAAGATTCGTCCGCTCTCTGATCGCCTCATCGAGGATCTGACGGCCACCCGTACCCTCGCGCTCAGGAATGCACTGGCGAATGACCCGGTCATGGCCTTTATCGCCGCCCTGCACGTGTTCGTCTTAAAAACCTTCTACAGATACGGGTCCGACTCGTGCCTGGAGATCACCGCGCAGCACACCACCTTCAGCCAGACGCAGGGGCTTGGCGACACGGTCTGGGCGAAGGAGATCGGTGAGCGGCAGGAGTCCTGGGGACATGATCTTCCCGGCAACGCCGACGAAGTCTGGGACTATCTGATCGGCCTCGACGAGGCGAGCCGCATGGCGCTCTTTGCCCATTGCGTCTCACTGTCGCTGAACGCCACGAGCCAGGCCTGGAACCGGCGCTCGAGGGAAATCGCCCATGCCAAGCAGCTTGCCCGGTCGATCGGCTTCAGCATGGTCGAGGCAGGCTGGACGCCGACGGTAGACAACTATCTCGGGCGCGTCACCAAGGCGCATATCCTGCAAGCCGTCCGCGAGGCGAAAGGCGAACAGTCGGCGCAACTCATCGATCACCTGAAGAAGCCCGACATGGCGCGTGAGGCCGCCCGGCTGCTGGAAGGCAGCGGATGGTTGCCTGATGTGCTGCGGCTCCCGGTCGACGAGACTCCGGCCGAGGCCGCTGCGGTCGCCGTGGCGGATGCCGACGGAATTGTCGATGACAACCCCGTGGAAAGTGCAGACGTCGAACTGCCGGCCTTCCTCACGGAAGTTGCCGATGCCAAAGAAGCATCGGTCGATCGTGCGGAGGACGACGGCACGCATCTCGAAGCGGCAGAATAGTCCCTCAGACCATGCTCTGTCGGAGGCCCGGCCGTCGTGTCGGGCCTTCTTATTTCTGAACGTGGAGACAAGGCACGTCTTGCCGAAAAAGGGACGGCGGTGGTCGGCCGGAGAGGGAAGAGAGGGGCCGGAGGAGGGGTGACGCCGGGCGATGGAGAGAGGGTTGTCCGGCCTGAACCCTGTAACCTCTCTGGAGACAAAATCGATGTCGACATCCGTTATTGCACGCCAAAGCGCCACCATCGTCCCTGAAGAGCGTCGCCCGGAATTCCTGCCCACGCTGTTTGGGCGTTCGCTCATGATCGTCGCCGAGAACGCAGTCTACAGCTTCATGGAGCGGCTGAGCCCGCTCGACTATGGCGGCGGCTTCTGGGATTACTACGAACACGAGGGCAAGCCGCTGTTCCTGGCTCCGCAATCCCGATCACGGTTTCGGATCACAGGCGAGATCACCGGATTTCAGGGGGAGGTGTCCGCCGAAGCCGCCGGCATCATCGCCACGCTGTTCGGCTTCTCCCACCTCTCGTTCCAGTATCAGTCCGAGCACCTCTCGGAAGGCTACGGCCGTCTCTACGCCTATTCGGCCGACCATCCGGAAGCTGCCGAGATATCCCAGGCGATCGATTGAGAGCCAATACGCGCCGTCCTCGGGCGGCGCGTCCGAGCGTCCCGCCTGCTTGCCGCGTCGGACAGGCGCTCCGGCGGCGAGCCATCTTCCACCCCACCAGCCCGGTTGTCGCGAAAGCGGTCATCCGGGCTTCTTCGTTTCAGGAGATTTGAGCATGAACACCATGATTTCCAGTCCACGGCCGGTCTCGTCCGGCTTCAAGGTCGATATTTCGCGCGGTGAACGCATCGGCCGCGTTTCGTCCGAATGGTTCTCGCGACCCGACGACGAGCGCTACCTGTCGCTCACCGATCTTCACCGCGCGGTCAGCGCCCGAACCGATCGCGCCCGTGTCCGAACGGTCGAAAGCGCGGAGATCCGCGTGGAAGCCACCCGCCACAATGCCGAGCGTCTTGCCATGATTGTTCCCGGCGGGCGTGAGCCAATCGCACCGACGCATTGGAGCTATGGCCAGCTTTGCAGCCTGGTCGGCGCGCCTGCGAGCTATATGCGGCAACTGCCTGCCCCGCTGGCCGCGATCAACCTTCAGCACGGCCTCCTGAACCACAATACCGAACTGGTCAAAACACTGGAGATGGATGACGGCCGCCTCGAATTGCGGGCGGTGACTGGCCCCGAATATGGGCGCATATGGGATAAGGATCTGGTTGCCGCCGTGATGAGCATCGCCGGCAACGGAACCGGCGACACGATCTGGAAGGTGCCGGGCGTGCTCGACTGGTCGACCATGACCCACAATCCGCTCGTCGATATCACCAAGGACACCACCACGCTCTACGCCAGCGACCGCGACGTGTTTCTCTTCCTCGTCGACGACGCGCACCCGATCGAGGCTGGTCGCCTGCCGAACGGCGAGCCGGATCTCTACTTCCGCGGGTTCTATGCCTGGAACTCCGAGGTCGGGTCCAAGACGCTCGGCATCGCGTCGTTCTATCTCAGGGCAATTTGTGCCAATCGCAATCTGTGGGGCACCGAAAATTTCGAGGAAATCACCATCCGGCACTCGAAGTTTGCGGCGCAACGTTTCGCCCATGAAGCCGCGCCGGCGTTGACGAACTTCGCCAATTCCTCGCCCGCGCCCTTCATCGCCGGCATTCGCGCCGCGCGTGAACGGGTCGTTGCGCGCAATGACGAGGATCGCTCTGACTTCCTGCGCCGCCGCGGCTTCTCCAAGGCCGAAACCGGCAAGATCATCGAAACGGTGCTTTCCGAAGAAGGGAGGCCACCGGAGTCTATCTTCGATTTTGTCCAAGGCATTACGGCGCTTGCCCGCGGAAAAGCCCATCAGGACACGCGGCTCGAACTGGAAGGCAAGGCGAGGAAGCTGTTGGAAAGCGCAGCCTGACTACGGTCGTCGCGCGGATCCTTCGTTCCGATGAAAACCCGGCCATCGCGCCGGGTTTTTGCGTTCACGGAAAGGCAATCCCATGTTCAGGACCGAAGCACTCTCTCCCATGCAGAGCGGCCGCCTGAACGCCGCCTTGGACAGAGAGTACCGATTGGACGGCGTCGTCAAATCGCTCCGCTCCCATCTGGAGGAACTGGCGGCGGCAGGTCCGCTGGATCTGACCGAAGGGGACGGATGATCGATTATTCCCGGACGCACTTCAACCGGCTCGCCTCCTATAAGGTCCAGGACGCCTATATCGCGCGTCTCAAGGCGAAGCGATATTTCTACGTCAACGGATGGGTGGTTCCGAAGCTGGTCTATGACGCGATCAGACGTTAATCTCGGCGTTTTGCTCGGCGGCAACATCGGAATTTTGCATCGGCGCACCATGGTCCGATTGAAAAAAGGGCAGATAATGGCGCAGGGCTCTTATTCGCCTCACCCTGTCAACGCCCCCGTAGCTCCGTGTTCCCGCATCAAGGAAGTCGCGGCATCTCGCCCTCGGCCACCCTCCAGACCCAGGGTGCGATCTCCGGCCGCGCGTCGATCATATTGGCGAGTGCCTGCTCGTATTCATCTCCGGCGCTTGCCGGGATGATGAACATCGCGACGGGGGCGGGTTTCTGTTCCGGCAATGTCACCGACACGATCGGCGCGTCGCGAGGCAGGTTGAAACGCAAGCCCTTGACGCTCTTTCGCTTGAGGTGGCTGAGCTTTTCCAAGAGCCGTAGCTCGTGGATGTCCTCGAATGGCAGCCAGTGCTCGTTGACCACCATCAGAGCGACCTCTTCGACTGACGCAATGCCGGCGGTCGAGATGCCGAAGGTGGCGATAACGATCAGATGGAACGCCTCGTTCGATCGCCACAGCTCCAGTTCGGTCTCATAGCGGGCCGCAAGCCGCCTCCATGCGCCGTCCTCGATCATCAGAGGGAAGGGCATGTGCCGCACGACAATCCTCTGTCCCTCACGGGCCGCGGAAAACTCCTTCACCTCGGCCACGATCATCATCAGCTTGCGCGGCCCCGAACCCGTCGCTTGCACACCGTTGAGCGCCGCGGCGCGCCGAGCGGCGATGCCGTCCTTGTCCTCGGCGTGAAACACCTCGGGAACGAAGAGCATGTCGCTCAACGGACCGCCCCTTGCGGTCATCTGCGAGGCGGCATTGATGAGGCTGGTGCGTACCCGGCCCCAGCCGCGCCGGCCCGCCCATGTCGAGCGCCATTCCGTCAGCTCGCCAGCCTCCCAAAGATAATGCAGCATCGCCCTGAGCGACAGCTTTTTGGGCTCGCTGCGGATGCCCGGCTCCGCTGCGTGCGCCGGTGCGCCGGGCGAGGATCGTGGCCCCCGTTTTGTCAGGGAAAAGTCCAGCTTCAGGTCGGCCTTGCCGCTGGCATCGATCTGGATCGCGTTGCCGATCAGGGGACCGAGGCCGGAAAGCTCGTAGGGCGGCTCATAGGAGGGGCAGGCAGGATCGTGGTCGCGCCCCGAAAGCGGCATGCGTTTGACAAGAAGCTGTCCATCGAGCCGCGCGATATACATCGGAACCGGCGGTTCCCTGCACTGGCATTGCGGCCGAAGCTTCAGTTCATAGGCGCGGGGAAGGAGCGCCTGGAACTCGCCCGAATCCTCTTCGAATGACCTGTCGCCGATCAGAAACCGCCGCACATCGTTCCTCCGGTCCAGCTTCAGGAATTCTTTTGGACGAGCTCGTCCAGTGACGATGTAGCATGCCCTGGTCAATTATACTATCAGGAATAATGCACTATGCGGCGCTTACGATCTGCTTATCGACGTATGAATCCGGCAGGGTAACATACGGATCGTCTCCATGCGGCCGGCTAAGCTGTCGGCGACGCGAGACAGGGTGAGCACATTGGCGGAGCCCGTCAGCAGAAAGCGGCCGGAACGGTAATCCTCGTCCACTGTCTTCTTGATCGCCAGCAGCAAGTCGGCGCGCTGGAGTTCATCCACGATCGCCTTGTCGAGACCACGTATGAATCCGGCAGGGTCGGAAATGTGAAGCATGATGATTGGAAGTCAACGGGATGTTGATCAGGAGCCTGCTTGGCGAAATCTCGGAGGGCCAGCCGGTCTCGCCGAGACCGTACCGATAGCCACGCCGCACCTTTAGGCAGGGCGCGGCGTTGCGGGGAGCGAGAGAGGGGCCGGGAAGGGTCGGCCTGCCGGGACTTGGAGAGCGTCCGGGCGGGTCGGTCCTTTCCGCTCTCGACAGGGTTTCCCATGAACGTCATCTCTTCCAGCGCCGCAAACACGGCCGCCACCTCGCTTGCTCCCGCCGATCGTGCCGGCCGTGCAGGAAAAATTCTCCTCGCCGGCCATCAGCTTTTGCCGTTTCTCGAACGCTGCCAATCCATCGGCGCAGCCGATCTGCGCGCCATCCTCACGGACACTTTCGGCGGTTCCGACGCCGAGGGCTTTTGGGCATGGAAAGACGCCTATGAGGCGACCGAGGTCGCGCAGGTCCTGTTTCTGCGCAAGTTCGGCGCGGCGATTTCCGCTCGCGCAAACGTACCCCAGGCGCTGGTGATGCTGACCAAGGTCGCGTCGCTCATTCCGACCCATACGCGCCGCTCCGAGGAAAGCCAGCAGTTCCAGCAGTTTTCCACGCCGATACCCCTGGCTTATGTGGCCGCCCGCGCCGCCGGCCTCAAGGCGGACGATATCGTGCTTGAACCGTCGGCCGGAACCGGCCTGATGGCGATCTTCGTCGAACTCGCGCATGCGCGCCTTTCTCTCAACGAATATGCCCCGGTCCGCCACGGTCTGCTGGAGCAACTCTTCTCGAGGTCCGTGGTGTCGCAGCACGACGCCGCCCACATCGATGACTATCTCGACCGTTCGGTTCGTCCGACCGTCGTCCTGATGAACCCGCCGTTTTCTGCCGGCGTTCATGTCGAAGGGCGCATGGCCGACGCCGCATGGCGTCATCTTGCCTCCGCCTTCGCGCGGCTGGCTCCCGGCGGCCGGCTGGTGGCGATCACCGGCTCCAGCCTTTCACCCGACAATCCCAAATGGCACGACGCCTTCGTCGGTCTCCAGGGCCGCGGCACGGTTCTGTTCAGCGCCGCGATCGATAGCTCTGTCTATGCCCGGCACGGCACGACGATGGAGACGGGGCTGACGGTGATCGACAAGATCGCCGCCGCCGATCCCACGAAGCTCATCGCCTCGCACGGTGTCGCTTCCGATCTGGAAACATTGCTTACATGGATCTCGGGCCTTCCGCCCCGCTCGCCCGCGAGCGCGCCGAACTCGATCGGCGCGCCTTCCAATGGAGTCCCGCGTGCCTGCGCCGCGAAAATGGCCACCCGCAGGGCCGCCGACACCTTGCGTCCCGCGGTGGGGATCGCCCCGGCAAGTCGGACATCGCGCGCTCTCCGTCCACCGCGACCGGTATCCTCGCCACCCGCTCCGACCGACAACGACGTTGTCAAAATCGACTACGAACTGCGCGATGCAGCGCCGAAAGCCCGCGTCGACGTCGCCGACGGCATCTACGAACCCTACCAACTGCAAGCGATCCATATCCCGAACGCAAAGCCCCACCCGGACAAGCTGGTTGAATCCGCCGCCATGGCATCGGTCGCGCCGCCGAAGCCGAGCTATCGGCCGCAGCTGCCGAAGCGCATTATCGCCGATGGCGATCTGTCCGACGCCCAGCTTGAAAGCGTGATCTATGCCGGCGAGGCGCATTCCGGCTACCTCGCCGGCCACTGGTCCGTTGATGCCACATTCGACAATCTCAAGGCCGTCACGCCCGAAACGGAAGGTGCTGTCCGCTTTCGCCGTGGCTGGTTTCTCGGCGATGGCACGGGTGCCGGCAAAGGCCGTCAGGCTGCCGGCATTATTCTCGACAACTGGCTTCAGGGCCGTCGCCGCCATCTGTGGATCTCGAAATCCGAAACGCTGATCGAGGATGCACAGCGCGACTGGAGCGCGCTCGGTCAGGAGAAGCTGCTGGTGACACCTTTGTCGCGCTTTCGGCAGGGAAAGGCGATCACGCTGGAGGAGGGCATCCTCTTCGTGACGTTTGCCACGCTGCGCACCGACGAGCGCGAAGGCAAGCGATCGCGCGTCCAGCAGATCGTCGACTGGCTCGGTCAAGAGGCGGGGAGGGTCGAAGGCCCGACTGGGACAGGAGGAGGAGCGGCGGGGAGCGGCGAAGCCGCGACAGGGAACGCAAAGGGTTTCGACGGAGTCATCATCTTCGATGAAGGCCACGCCATGGCCAACGCTGCCGGCGGCAAGTCCGAGCGTGGCGAAAAGGCTGCCTCGCAACAGGGCCGCGCCGGTCTTCGCCTGCAGCGCGCCTTGCCCGATGCCCGCGTCGTCTATGTCTCCGCAACCGGCGCGTCCGAGGTCGAGTCACTCGCCTATGCCGAACGCCTCGGTCTCTGGGGCAGCACCGACTTTCCGTTCTCGACGCGGTCCGAGTTCATCGCTGCCATCGAAGACGGCGGCGTTGCGACGATGGAAGTGCTCGCCCGTGACCTCAAGGCGATGGGGCTCTACGCATCAAGGTCCTTGTCGTTTGACGGTGTGGAATACGACATCCTCGAACATGAACTGACCCAGGAACAGGTCCGCATCTACGATTCCTATGCCGTGGCCTTCCAGATCATCCACAACAATCTCAACGAAGCGCTCGAGGCCTCCGGTATTATCAGCCGCAAGGGAACGCTCAACAAAAACGCCAAAGCCGCCGCCCGGTCCGCCTTCGAGAGCTCGAAGCAGCGCTTCTTCAACCACCTTTTGACCTCGATGAAGACGCCGGCGTTGATCGGCGCAACGACCAAGGATCTGGAGGAGGGCCATGCGGCGATCGTCCAGATCATCTCCACCGGCCAATCGCTCACCGAACGTCGGCTCGCGGAGATCCCGACCGAAGAGTGGGGCGACATTCAGGTCGACGTCACGCCGCGCGAGATCGTCGCGGAATATCTCAACCATTCCTTCCCGATCCAGCTCTTCGAGGAATATTCGGACGCCGAAGGCAATCTCCTGTCGCGGCCGGTCTATGACGCCGCGGGCAACCCGGTCCTGTGCCGCGAAGCCGTCGTGCGCCGTGACGCATTGCTCGAACGGCTCGGCAGCCTGCCGGCGATCCCGACCGCGCTTGACCAGATCGTCCAGCATTTTGGGACGGATCGCGTTGCCGAGATCACCGGGCGCACGCGCCGCATCGTTCGCCGCGACGATGGCGGCACGATCGCCCGCTTCGCCGTCGAGAGCCGGCCGGGCAGCGCCAATCTCGACGAAACCCGCGCCTTCATGGACGGCGCAAAGCCGATCCTGATCTTCAGCGAAGCCGGCGGCACGGGACGCTCCTATCATGCCGATCTCGGCGCGAAGAACCAACGCCTGCGTCTGCACAATCTTCTTGAAGCCGGCTGGCGGGCCGATGTGGCGATCCAGGGTCTCGGGCGCAGTCATCGCACCAACCAGGCACAGCCGCCGCGCTTCCGCATGATCGCCACCAACGTCAAGGCGGAACGGCGCTTTCTGTCGACGATTGCGCGGCGCCTCGACACGCTTGGCGCGATCACGCGCGGGCAACGACAGACCGGCGGGCAGGGCATGTTCAGGAGCGAGGACAATCTTGAATCCCAGTACGCCCGCGACGCGCTCAGGCAGTTCTACAAGCTCATCCACCGTGGCGGGATCGAGGGCTGCTCGCTGGGAAAATTCGAGACGATCACCGGCCTTTCATTGACCGCCGAGGAAGGCGGGCTCAAGGACGAACTGCCGCCGATCCACACCTTCCTCAACCGCATGCTGGCCCTGACGGTTGCCATGCAGAACCTGTTGTTCGACGCCTTCGAACAATTGCTGGCCGCCCGGATCGAGGGCGCGATTGCCGCCGGCGTCTACGACAAGGGGCTGGAGACGCTTGTCGCGGACCGTATGACGGTGAAGGACCGCAAGCTGGTTTACACCCATCCGGTCACCGGCGCGCAGTCGCATCTCTTGACGATCGAGCGCAGGGATCGCAATACGCCGCTGCTGCTGGCCGACGCCCTGAAACTTGTGAGCCGTGACTTGCGTGCCAAGCTGATGGTGAACGGCAAGTCCGGCCGCCCGGCCGTGCAGGTTCCGACCCGCTCGGTCATGCTCGACGACGGCTCGGTCCAGCCGCGCGTCGCGCTGATTCGGCCGATGGACGAAATCCGTTTCGAGGTGCGCCAGCTCGAGGAAACGAACTGGGAGGAAGCGGACGAGGAAATCTTCTCCGCCGCATGGGATGCCGAAGTGGCCAATCTCCCGGAGTTTTCCAACACGACGATGCATGTCGTCTCCGGCCTACTGTTGCCGATCTGGAAATTGCTGCCGCAGGATTTTTGCCGCGTCTATCGTCTGGAGACTGATGAGGGCGAGCGCATCGTCGGCCGCTTGATCTCTTCGGAGGGCCTCTCCCGGCTTTGCCGGAATTTCGGGCTCGATCAGACGGAGGTCATCAACGCCGAACAGGTCTGGGAATCGCTGCTCGGCGGCTCCTCGGTCGTCGCCCTCGCCGGCAATATGACGCTGCGACGGGTTCGGGTGATGAACGACTATCGTGTCGAACTCAATGGCTTCACCGACGGGATGCGGGACGGGCTCAAATCCATGGGTCTGTTCTCCGAGATGGTCGCCTGGAAGCTCAGGTTCTTCATTCCGACGTCCGAGGAAGGATCGGCGATCCTCTCTCTCCTCATCGAACGGCATCCGATCGTCGATGGCACTGGACGGGTGTGAGCGCCATGCTGTCCGCTTCGCAATTGGCCGATCGTCTCGCGCGCGACGCCGAGGCGGTCTGCCGTCATTACCTCTCCGCCGGCCGTCGGGCCGGCAACTACTGGATCGTCGGCGACGTCGCCAACAGCAAGGGCAAATCGCTCTATGTCCATCTCTCCGGCCCGCGCGCTGGGCGGTGGACAGATGCAGCAACCTCTCAATATGGCGATCTGCTCGACCTCGTTCGAGAGACCTGCGGGTTGGTGGACTTCCGTGATGTCGCAGACGAGGTGCGGCGTTTCCTAAGCCTTCCTCGTCAGGCGTCGTCCCGCAGGGGCGACGCCCACACCGATCCGCCGGTCGATAGACCGGCAGGCGAACGCGCAAGACGCTTGTTCCGGATGACGCAGCCGCTTGGCCGTTCCCTGGCCGATAGCTATTTGCGCCAGCGGGGCATCCTGCGAGCAGCTCAGCACCAGGCGCTCCGCTACCATCCCTCTTGCTTCTACCGGGATCTCGTGACCGGCAGGACGTTGAGCTATCCGGCGCTGATCGCAGGCGTAACGGATTCCTCCGGCGTGATCACAGGTGTGCATCGCACTTATCTCGAGCGTTCCGGGCTCGACCCGGACGGCGTCGGCAAGGCGCAAGTCGACACACCCCGCCGCGCGCTCGGCGGGCTGCTCGGAAACGCCGTGCGGTTCCTTTTCCCGGTTCATGGCTCCGTTCCGGTCATGGCCGCCGGCGAGGGGCTCGAAAGCATCTTATCGCTCGCTCACGTGATGCCGGGCATGCCGATGGCCGCGGCGCTGACCGCCAATCACCTCGCCGCCTTTCGGCTGCCCGATGGTTGCCAGCGCATCTACATCGCAGCCGACGCCGATGCGGCCGGCCGGCATGGCATCGAGGGATTGAGTCGCCGCGCGCAGGCGCTCGGGATCGTGCCGCTCGTGCTCTCCCCCGAACTCGGCGACTTCAACGAGGACCTTCGCCGGCTCGGACCCGACCGCCTGACTGTGCATCTGAGAGCCCAGCTTGCGCCGGAAGACATCCAGGCCTTGCTGCCCACCTGATGCGGCTGCACGGGAAGGCGGGAGCGGGCGCGGCGTGGCAGGGAAGGCCGGTCCATGCCGGTCGCCGTTCGGGCGCCGCGCCCGCGGGCCTGCCGAGAGGCGACCCTTACCATACGGCTGTCGGGCCTTCAGCGGGTCAGTCGGGTTTCTTCCCCACGCCGGCACTTCCTTGGCGCATCAGCTGTTCCGAAAACCGGTTCCCGCTTTTCGGGCCGATGCGGAAGCCGGCGCTCCTCGCGCTCCAAGAAACCCTCCCTCAGCCGCCCGGCGCTGCGCTGGGCCGCGGCGTGAGGCACGCCGCGGTTCCGGCCCGTCCGCCGCATGGAAGGGATCGCCGTCAGGCCGCGAGAGGCGCGGCCCAAACCGACGGAGACCACCATGAACCTGACTTTGTCCCTCGACGACGCCTTCGAGCCCCACCACGCCTCTTCCCCGACCGACCGCTTCATCTACGAGATGCAGATCTACGGGCATCGCCCCTTCCAGGACGAACCGGACCCAAGGCCTCTGCCCGAAGAGCCGGTCGTCCAGTCGGCGCTGACTGCGGTCTTCGACGCCATGTTCGAGATGCTCGGCGACACCCGGCTGGAGCCCGATCTCGAAGACCTGCTCTGGTCGATGGTCAATCTCTTCCACCGCGCCGGCGAGCGCATTCAGCGCGAGCTTCAGCGCAACGAGGATGCACAACGGAGTGGACAGAGCGAGCAGGACGGCTCGGAGGTGAAAAGCGTCGAACTCGAGCGCCTGATCGCCGAGGGCATCACGCTCCTTGAGCGCCGCAATGCCTTCGAGTTCATGCGCGACTATGCCGCCGATCTCTTCGAAGCCCAGACCGGATCCGCCTGGCGGCCGCGCACCGGCTCGAAGGTCAGCCATGCCAACATGACCGCGGCGATGATCGACTCCAGAGATTTCCTGTCCGCCCGCCGCCGCGCCGAGACCGAGGTGCTGATCCCGGCCGGGACCAAGATCGCCTTCGGCGGCGGCATCGACTACAACGATCACGAACGGATCTGGGCGAAACTCGATCAGGCTCTCGCCAAATATCCCGATATGGTGCTGCTGCACGGCGGCTCGCCGAAGGGAGCCGAACGCATCGCCGCCTGCTGGGCAGAGGCGCGCAAGGTGACGCAGATCGCCTTCAAGCCGAACTGGACGAAGCATGCCAAGGCAGCCCCCTTCCGCCGCAACGACGACATGCTGTCGGTCATGCCGGCCGGCGTCGTCATCTTTCCCGGCTCCGGCATCACCAGCAATCTCGCCGACAAAGCCCGCCGACTCGGCATCCCGGTCTGGCAAGCTGCAGGAAACGGCGCGTAAGCGCCGTTTTCTTCGCACGGGAAGAGCCGGATGGTTGCGAGATCGCGTCGCAGGTTGCGGCGCAACCACAGCTCGTTCATGCCATGGGAGGATGCAGCCTTGTATCGAGGGCAAACGCTTCCTGGAACTTCAGGGCATAGGCGCCGGTCGCGCCGCCGGCGAGAAAAATCAGATTCCAGCTATGCGGCGACACCGCGCTCGGGATCGCGACGAAACGGTGGCGGCGAAGCAGATCGTCCCCAAAGGCTTGCTGGCCCGCGCCGGGAATCCCGGGGCGCAGCCAATTGGGATTGGGCACGCTTCCTGGATCGACGACATGGACGTCGCCGGGATCGGCAATGATTGCTGCCGTCATCATGTGCGCCACCGTGTCGAGCGCCCGAAACCCCTTGTGAACCGCAACCTCAAGGATTGCGGTTGCCGGATCGAGTGAGCAATAGACGGCGCGCGCTCCCTTGCTGTTCCAGCGGCCGCCAACCCGATAGGCTCCTTCTCCGCTATCCCATGTCGGCGCGTGAACGGCTTGATCGAGCCGCCACGCGACCAGCTCGGTCCCGCCGAGCGCGATTGGCAGAAGGGTCACGCATAGACGCCGTATTCGAGACGGTCGAGATGATCCTCGACCAACTCGACGCCGGCGGGCGTTGCGAGGAGATCGATCGGGCGGCGCTGGTCAAGCCCGACCGCCGGACGCTCCAGCCATTGCTCGGCCTCCGCCTGCGATCCGAAGACATCCGTTGCCTTTGCGAGGATCTCGGCGAATTTCCACGCTCGGCCGCTCTGCTCCTGGCTAAGCGGTTTGGACGGTGTATCCTTCCGCCGCTGCCAGGTCCTGAGACTCATGCCGACGGCCTTTTCGAGCGAGTCGGTCTTGCCGATGACGACCAGGTGCCCGACAAGATGATCCAGCGCCGAGGCCGGTAGGCCGCGCAAAAGCAGCTCATGCGCATCGAGGGGGCTGGTCAGGCTGCGCGACAGGACGCGCGCACCGCCGAGCAATGCCGCTACCTTCTGCAATTCGCCAGCCGCCGTTTCCGGGCCGATTTTCTCTGCCGCAATGGCCATGGGGGTCATCTCCGCGTCACGCGTCGCTTTATATATGACAGATGTCTCTGCTGACTTCAAGGACGCTTCTGGAGCGCGGCAACGCCTTCGAGTTCATGTGCGACTATGCGGCCGACCTCTTCGAGGCCCAGACCGGATGCGCCTGGCGGCCGCGCACCGGCTCGAAGGTCAGCCATGCCCAGATGACCGCGGCGATGATCGACTCCAGAGATTTCCTGTCCGCCCGCCGCCGCGCCGAGACCGAGGTGCTGATCCCGGCCGGCACCAAGATCGCCTTCGGCGGCGGCATCGACTACAACGACCACGAACGGCTCTGGGCGAAACTCGACCAGGCCCTGGCGAAACATCCTGATATGGTGCTGCTGGATGGCGGCTCGCCGAAAGGAGCCGAAAGTATCACCGCCTGCTGGGCCGAGGCGCACAAGGTGACGCAGATCGCCTTCAAGCCGAACTGGACGAAGCACGCCAAGGCGGCACCTTTCCGGCGCAACGACGACATGCTGTCGGTCATGCCCGCCGGCGTCATCATCTTCCCCGGCTCTGGCATCACCGGCAATCTCGCCGACAAGGCGCGCCGCTTCGGCATCCCGGTCTGGCAGCTCTCGGGAGACGGCGCGTGACAGGCTATGTCCCGACGCCATGCGGGTCTTACCGCATGGCGTTCTTCCTTAGGTGGGCTGGCTTCGACTTGACCCTCGCCGATTCGTGCTGTTCACATGCGGCATGTTCAAAACCATCAACGCAGTACAGATTCGTGTATCACTCGACGAGATCGAGCCCGAGGTCTGGCGTCGACTCGTTTTGCCGGCTCACTGGACTCTTGAGCAACTGCATCTTGCCATTCAGGCCGCCTTTAACTGGTGGAACTATCACCTGCATGAATTCCGCATCGGCGGCTTGCGCTACGGCGACGTGGAACTCTTGACCGAGGATGCCTTCGACGGCGATCCTCGCGTCTTCGATTTTCGTGAGGTTCGCCTTCGCGACTTCGAGCAGGGGGCTGTTTTCAGTTACGTCTATGACTTCGGCGATAGCTGGCGCCATACCGTCGCGATCGACGAGTTCAAGGCACGCGATGTCACGCCCAAATATGGGACTTGCATCGATGGAGCGCGTGCCAGGCCACCAGAAGATGTCGGCGGTGTTCTCGGCTATGAGCGCTTCCTGGAAATCATGTCGGACAGAGAAGACCCCGAACACGCCGATACCAGACGCTGGTGTGGCGGGCATTTCGATCCCGAATGGTTCGATCTCGTGATCACGGACAAGGATGTCCGCAATGCACTGCGCCCGAGCGTGAGGCGTCGGCTGCATCAGCCAAAGCCGAAGCGCAGCGAACCGAAGACGGCATAGAGCATTGCACCGCCACGGTCGGCCACATCACTGCGACGTTAGAGCGGGATGCGCTCACATGCGTTCGCGCCACCGCTCTATCTGTTTGTTTTTGCCGCATTTGTGCGACGTCAGGTGATTCCGCCTGACTACAAAATGCTCTAGCACTCAGCCTTGACGATCAATGACGATGTCGCGGATTCCCCTTGCGCGGCTCCGACCAGTCAGGGCTCAGACCGACCAGTCCTCCATCCGCAGGTTCTCAACCCGATTGAACTCGCCGACATTGTTGGTAACGAGAGTCAGACACCAGTTCAAGAAGGACATGCTTGATGCATGCGGCGATCCGCCCGACCGGGCATTGTTTCGCCGGCAGTCTTCGCGCCTGACGACATAACGATCCCGTTCGTTGCCCCCGGGTCGCCGACCTGCCTGATTGCCGCCGCCACATTGGAGATATCGCGGTGCTGTTGGCTGGCGATATCGTCACCGCGGTCGTCTCAACGTGCATGCGAGAGAGGCTGTTTCCTCGACCACACGACAACATGCTCTCGTCACGCTGGTTGGAGTCCCCGTTGCTCCACACGGTTCGAGACGCTTGCATTTGTCGGAAATTGTGTAGACATTTCTGTAGAAACGGAGCATTGCCATGCCTCAATCACGGCAGCAGACATCAACGCCGCGCCGCGCGGCGTGCGGGAATTTCGCGGCAACCTGACGTCCTTCCTCAAGCAGGTCGAAGACGGGCAGAGGTTCGTCCTGACGTCCCATCATAAGGTCGTTGCGGAAATCGGGCCGCCGTCGTCGGACATCGTCGAGCGCAAACAGGGCGCGTTGCGCGGCAAGATCAAGGTTGCCGATGACTTCGACAGCCTGCCGGAAGATGTTATGAAGTCCATGGAAGACAGGACGTGAGGCTGCTGCTCGATACGCACGCCTTGTTGTGGTGGCTGAACGACGACGAGAAGCCGGGGGATCGTGCGCGAGGCCTTATCGGCGATCCTGAGAACGACGTCCTCGTCAGTGCCGTCTCCCTTTGGGAAATCACCGTGTAGCTCAGGATCGGCAAACTTGATGCCGACATAGAAGAGATTCTTGCGATCTTGCCGAGTCAGGGATTCGACCGGCTGGATATTACAGATGCGCATCCTATCGCTCTCAAGGCTCGTCCGCTTCATCCCGCGATCTCTTCGATCATCTTCTCAGGCGCAGGCCATGGCGGAGGGAGCGCATTTCGTTTTCCAGGACCAGAATGTTGCGCTCTATGGCATTCCGTTCGTGACTTGCTCGGATCCTGTTGTCTCGTAATCGCCGACGGGCGTGGTTGCGCTGACCAAGCCGGCTCCGATCGCTCGGATGGCGCGCTTGCCAGTGGCCATGTGCCTGGCGAACGCCGACGGCTCAGATGGCGGGCGCGGACGGACGAGTGGGGAAAGATCACTCATCTGACGCCCACGCGAACAGCTTCACCCGGCATTGCCCGCACGGTCTGCAGACGGCATACCGTCGCCGTGTCGACCTCTCGGATCACCAAAGGGATGATGTCGACAGGGGACGTGCTCACCCGCCTGCTGTATGGGCGCGGGGGAGGGTACGCAGTTGACTGGCTTGGAGGCAAAACGTTCAAGGATGCGCGGCCGATACCCCGCAGCGTCGGACCGGACAGCCATGATGGTTTGTCGCGTCCTTCAGTTGCCCCGAACCATTCCCGTTTTATGTCGCTCGTATAGACGACCGCCTGCTTTTGCGGCCAACCCCTGAAGGGGTAAGACTCGCCCGAAATTTTTGCAAAATTCGATTTCGGTTCTTTTGTCCTGGCGGAAAATAGAATTTTGCAAAAATTTCGGCCGAGCTGACCGCAGCAGGCCGGCCGTCTCTTCGTGCGCCATCGGGAATGGTCCCGAGCAACCGAAGGAGACAGAACCATGGCCACCACGATTGCAACCCTGACGCAGAAGACCGACGGCATCCTCGAAGGCGTCTTCGCCACCATCCGGGTCAACGCCCCGATCGCCATCGTCCCGAACGCCAGCAAGGCAAGCGAAGAGGCGCCCGACTACCGCGTCATCCACCGCAAGACCGGCTTCGAGATCGGCGCGTGTTGGAACCGCATCGCCCGCCAGACCGGCGAAGAATACCTCTCGGTGAAGCTGGAGGCCCCCGAGATCGGCGTGATCTTCGGCAACCTCGCACCGGCACCCGGCGGCGATCCGAGCAAGAAGGTGATCCTCTGGAACAATCCGAACTGAACCGCAAACGAGCGGCCCCGAGCAATCGGGGCCGGCTTCGCCGCTTCTCATTTTGATCGTTTCCCGGGAGCAAAAGCGGGCATCGAGCCCGCATTTGCTCCTCCTGCCGTGCCACACGAGACGAAAGCCTGTCTGCTCGGATCGCCAAGTGTGCCGTGAGCATCGCGCCGCCTCAAGGACGGCGGCCCCTCCAATTTTTCCGCCAAACCGCCGAAGCGGCCCGGCGGAAAAATCGGTTCCTCCGCTCGCCGGCTCCGCCGGTCGCTGGCGCGATCCTTGACCCGGCCCGATCCTCACAACCCCGGGCGTCATCTTTCACATCATCAGGAGATGACGACGATGACGATTGCACTCGAAATTCACATCGAAGAGCTGCGCCGGGAACTGAAGAATGCCGATCCGGCCGAGCGACGTCAGATCGAAGCGGAGCTGGACCTGGCCCAGGCCGAGCTGGCAGTCGCGGTCGCCGCAGAGGAGGGCGCCATCGACGCCGCGCCGCCCTTCTGAGGGTGGCGTTTGCCTTCTCGCCTGGGCCGATGCGCCGGATCGACCGGCGCGTCGACCCGAAGCTCCGCTTCGCACCAATGATCACCGGCAAGGATCAGGGCACGCTCTTTGCGGGCGCCCTCGGGCCATGTGTTCACGTCGAACACGTGGGTTCGGTCTGTAACCACGCGCTCGTTTCAGCCGCAGCAGATCGAGAAACATGCGCACAGCATCCTCTTCCTTGTCGAAGTGATGCACCATGGCCCGTCCGACTGTCCCGATGCGCCCCCATCGCGCGTGAGGCAAGGCGTGCCGAACAGCGTCGGTTCGATCGCGAGCGCGTAGAAGCGCGCCATGTTTTTCGTCGCGTCCGTGCGTTCGATGAAGAGCTGATAGGGCTGACAGAGCATGGCGGAAGAATCGCCTGTTCCCGCTTTCGCGTCCAACGACACTTACGAATCGGTCCGCCGCCTCCGATTCATTTTCGTGATCGATCGTCGAGGCTGAAGATCGTTGCTTGGGAGCCGCCCGGGGGCCGAGCGCGTGCTATCGCATCGCTCACGGAGCCCGCAAACGGTCTCCGCCTCCGGTTACGCCCCCTCTCGCAATACACCGCTGACCGGATCGACCGGTCCGCGGGGCAAGGAGGGGAAACCCTCGCGCTCCCCGCCGGTTGCGTGGATGGCATCGTCTCGTTCTTGCTTTGATCCCGACGTACGGCCAGACTCTCAAGAACCTGTCGCGGCTCGAGGAGCCCGCCATGGCAGTGAACCCGACGGCCCCCGAAATGGGAAAATGCCTAACACGCCGAAGCACCGCTTCCCACGCGCTCCGGTTCATCGTCCGGCTTCCGTTCGTGACCGTCCTCGGTATCGCGAAAGTAGCGGTTTACAGCGCATTATCTGGCCTTCTACGTCCTTTGCATGTTCCGCCCGTTCACCGGGTTCATGATGCTTACGGCAATCGTCATGGTGCCGATGTCGATCGTCGTCTACGCCCATCCCAACGCGGACAACGGCATGCCCTTCTGGGTCTTCGGTCTGATGGCGATCGGGCTTGTCGCTTTCGCGATTGGCTATTCACTCTTTCTCGACTGGTTCACGCCCGGCGCGGAGGACCCGTTCGCCCGGTATCGCCGTTCCGATCGATAGTGAACTTTCCCCGCGTGACGCCGGCGGCCTTCACGGGATCGGCTTGACGAAGCGATTGGCCTTCGCTGCGTCATTCATGTCCTTGCGGCGGAAGTAGATCGCCCGTCCACAGCGGATCGGACTGTGGCCCTGGACGATGATGATCTGCTCGTCCTTCCTCATCGAATGCGTGATCTCATGCGGCATGATCAACGGCCGGCGCTGGAAGTTGACGCTCTCCGACTTACGCGAGGCGCTGTTCTTCGTGTCCCAGCCGATGTTGCGGGAGCTTCCCTTCACCTCGACCGTCATCTCGCCGCATTGCGCCGAGACGTTGCGGGCCGTGTCGAGCGCCTTGATCGCCGCATAACTCGCGAAGGCGCAGCCGTCGATCCACGAGGTCGCGCCATCCCTCCCGAAATGCCGCTCCAGTTGCCCGACCGACTGGTACATCAGCATCATGCTGATGCCGTACTTGCGGCCGCGGTCGCGCGCCTCCTCGAGCACGCGCATGTAGCCAAGCAGATCCACCTCATCGAGCATGAACAGCGCCCGGCGCTTGAACGCGCCATCGGCCTGCACCATGGCATTGATCAGCGAGCCGATGATCACCCGGCCGATCCCCGGATAGGAGCGCAGGATCGATGCCGGAATGTTCAGGAAAACGTCCTTCTTGCCCGAGACAATGTCACTCGACTTGAACGCATTGCCACAGACGAGCGCGGCGTAACTGTCGAGCGACAGCCATTGTGTGTCCTTCGACGCCGTCGAGTAGACGCCGCTGAAGGTCTGCTCGGTCATGTTGGTGAAGACGCCAAGCGTCTCGCGGATGAAGGCGGACGCGGAATGCTCCTGAATGTCACGCAGCATCGCCAGTACCGAGGGCTCCGGCTCGGAGACGATCTGGCGGAGACTGCGCAAGGTACGCAGTCCCTCGTATTCCGGCGACAGCATCACATGGGCAAGCAGACCCGTGAGGAGATTGTGCGCCTGGTTCTGGAAATAGGATCCGGTGGAACTTTCGAAGCGCACGCTCTCCGACAGCAGCATGTGCGCAATGCCGACGATGTCCTCTTCCTTCTGCTTGGATGTACCGATCCCATCGAGCACATTGAAACCCATGATCGGGTTCGTCGGATCGAGCACCATCACCTCGCGCCCGAGGACGCGGGTGCGGTGTTCGACCACCATTGGCGCGACCTCGGTCGAGGGATCGAGGCAGATTAGTGGCCCGGTGTAGCGCAGTGCCGTTGGCACGACGTTGCTGGTCGTCTTGTATCCACCCGAGCCGGCGAAGAAGAGCATGTGGGTGGAGTCGAAGTCCTGCTTATAGGTGAGCAGCGGCGCCTTGCCGCCTTGCCCCCAGGTCGCGGGATCGTTCGGATCGAAGGGCAGTTCATGGACGATTTCCTTGTCGACGCGATAGCGCTCGCCGACGACGATCTCGCCGTCTGGCGGGAACAGTTTTGCCGCTGCCGCCATCGGCAGCCAGTCCGCGTCCCCGAAGGTCCCGCGCCTGGCGCGCTTCACCGGCTCGGGCACGACGGTGGAAATGCGCGCGGCGCCAGCTACGGCAATAAAGCCAAGGACAGCGCCGACGATAGCCACTATGTCGAGATAGGAAAGCGCCCGGTCCCACGAGACCGCGCCGCTCTCCACCGACGGGGCAAGCCGGCCGAACTCGCGCAGCGTGTAGAAGCCGGCCACAGCCAGAAAGCAGGCGAGGCTCGCCATCGCGACCGGCCTTCGCCGGTGCAACGGCAAGGCCCAAACGGCCAAGAGGCCGGCGAGCGGTCCGAACAGAAGCGCCGGTAATGGCGACGCCCGCAGAAACCAATATGCCGCTTTCCCGGATAGGCCGGCGGCGAGTGCCGACCAGCGCCAGCCAACGACATAGGCGGCAAAGGTGGTGACGGCGATCGGTACCAGAATGAGCAACAGGCTCGGATGCGGTTTTGCCTTCAATGCCATTCCGCCGTCTCCCGGGTTCGCGTCTCTGTTGCAGCCGGCGAAGGCGCCTTGAATGCCTCTTCGCCCAAGTCGCGCAAGCGCCGATGTTCTGATGAACCCGGAGCAACTCTAGCCAGTTCGAGGAGACCGCCGAGCAGAAACGCCCGATCGGCTTTGGAGAGGCCGGCGCGAACGACGATGCCGCCGAGCAAAAACTTCTCCCGCGCCTCGCGCTTGCGATCAGCCGTCATGAGAAACCTCCGTCGCCGCTCCAGGCCCGCCAGCTGCTGGTCGACGCGGCGAAGCAGTTGCGCCGGAAGCGTCCTTCTTCTCCTCTTTGCAAAATCGCGCGGCGATCTCTTCGACGATGCGATCGACCTCCTCATCGGCGATCTCCATTTCCGCCAGCCCCGATTTCGTTGCCGCGCGTGCGAAGCGCTCGGCGGACTTTGCGATCATCGAGCGTCTGCGCTCGCGCAGCTTCTCGATCTGAGCGTCGATGTCGGTGATCGATGATTTTGCGGCCATTCCAGCGTCTTCCCTTGTTGGAGAAAATCTCTGCGACACTGATTATACTATATAGTTTATGATAGTAAAATAGGCTAAGTTGCATTACCCCGAAAACGTCGCAGCCGGAATTCCGGCAAATGGCCGTCTTGCGGAGAAGCGGCATCGGCCTTTGCAGGCCGATCGGTTTGAGGGCGCAATATACGTCGCTGGCGCGACGTGCTTGAGAGGTCTGGAGACAGCCGTGGCGATCATGTTCGTCAGAGCGCAGGTGATCAGCAGGGGAGCGGGACGCAGTATCGTCTCGGCCGCCGCCTACCGCCACCGCGTCCGGATGATGGACGAGCAGGCTGGAACCTCGTTCAGCTATCGTGGCGGCGCCTCCGAACTGGTGCATGAGGAGTTGGCGCTGCCGGACGATATTCCCGCTTGGCTCCGGTCGACGATAGATGGACGTTCGGTCGCAGGTGCAAGCGAAGCGCTGTGGAATGCCGTCGAGGCTCACGAGACACGGGCGGACGCGCAGCTGGCCCGGGAGTTGATCATCGCGCTTCCGGAAGAACTGACGCGCGCCGAGAACATTGCCTTGGTACGGGATTTCGTCCGGGACAATCTGACGTCCAGAGGCATGGTGGCCGACTGGGTCTATCACGACAAGGATGGCAATCCGCACATCCATCTGATGACGACCCTCAGGCCTTTGGCGGAGGAGGGGTTTGGGCCGAAGAAGGTTCCTGTCTTGGGCAAGGACGGCGAACCGCTGCGCGTCATCACGCCCGATCGGCCGAACGGCAAGATCGTCTACAAGCTCTGGGCCGGCGACAAGGAAACGATGAAGGCGTGGAAGATCGCCTGGGCGGAAGCGGCGAACCGGCATCTGGCGCTTGCCGGCCACGAGATCCGGCTCGACGGCCGCTCCTATGCCGAGCAGGGCCTCGACGGCATCGCACAAAAACACCTCGGACCGGAAAAGGCGGCGCTCGCCCGCAAGGGTGTCGAGATGTATTTCGCGCCGGCCGACCTCGCCCGCCGACAGGAAATGGCCGACCGGCTGCTCACCGACCCCGGGCTTCTCTTAAAGCAGCTCGCCAACGAACGGTCCACCTTCGATGAGAAGGATATCGCCAAGGCGCTGCATCGCTATGTCGACGATCCCGTCGATTTCGTCAACATCCGCGCGCGGCTGATGGCGTCGGACGAGTTGGTCACGCTCAAGCCGCAGCAGCTCGACGCTGAGACCGGCAAGGCCGCGGAACCGGCGATCTTCACGACGCGGGAGATCCTGCGCATCGAATATGACATGGCAGAGTCCGCTCGAGTGTTGTCGGAGCGCAGGCGTTTCGGCGTCTCTTACGCTCAGGTCGCCGCAGCCGTCCTAAGCATCGAAACGGCCGATCCGGGAAAGCCCTTCAGGCTCGATCAGGAGCAGGTCGATGCCGTTCGCCACGTCACTGGCGACAGCGGCATCGCGGCCGTCGTCGGTCTTGCCGGCACGGGCAAGTCGACCCTTCTGGCGGCGGCCCGCCTCGTATGGGAACGTGAGGGCCGCCGGGTGATCGGTGCGGCGCTTGCCGGCAAGGCAGCGGAAGGGCTGGAGGACAGTTCCGGCATCAAATCGCGCACCCTGGCATCCTGGGAACTGGCCTGGGCCAGCGGGCGCGAGACGCTCCAACGCGGCGATCTGCTTGTCATCGATGAGGCGGGAATGGTGTCGTCGCAGCAGATGGCGCGTATCCTCAAGGCCGTGGAGGACGCAGGCGCGAAGGTCGTTCTGGTCGGCGATGCCATGCAGCTCCAGCCGATCCAGGCTGGCGCGGCCTTCCGGGCGATTACGGAGCGGGTCGGGTTTGCCGAGCTCGCCGGCATGCGCCGGCAACGCGAGCAATGGGCGCGCGATGCCTCGCGGCTCTTTGCCCGCGGCGAGATCGAGAAGGGTCTCGATGCCTATGCCCAGTATGGCCGTATTGTCGAGACGGAGACGCGTGACGAAATCATCGGTCGCATCGTTTCCGACTGGGCGGACGCTCGCCGCGCGCTCCTTCAGAAATCCATCGTTGGCGAGGAAACGCCTCGGCTTCGTGGCGACGAGCTGCTCGTGCTGGCGCATACCAACGCTGACGTGCAGAAGCTCAACGAGTCCCTGCGTAAGGTCATGATCGAGGAGCGCGCGCTGACCGGGGCGCGCGAATTCCAGACGGCGCGTGGGCTTCGCGAATTTGCCGCCGGCGACCGCATCATCTTCTTGGAAAATGCCCGCTTCGTCGAGCCGCGCGCGCGCCGTTTTGGTCCGCAATACGTTAAGAACGGCATGCTCGGTACAGTGGTTTCCACCGGCGACAAACGGGGCGACGCGTTGCTGTCGGTCCGTCTCGACAATGGCCGCGATGTCGTCATCAGCGAGGACAGCTATCGCAATGTCGATCACGGTTATGCCGCGACCATCCACAAGTCTCAAGGGTCGACGGTCAACCGGACCTTCGTGCTCGCCACCGGCATGATGGACCAGCATCTGACCTATGTGGCGATGACGCGCCATCGCGACCGCGCCGATCTCTATGCCGCGCGAGAGGATTTTGAGCCAAAGCCGGAATGGGGGTGGAAGCCGCGCGTCGATCATGCCGCCGGCGTCACCGGCGAGCTCGTGGAAACCGGACAAGGCAAGTTCCGACCCGCTGACGAGGATGCGGACGAAAGCCCCTATGCCGACGTCAGGACGGACGACGGAACCGTCCATCGTCTTTGGGGCGTGAGCCTGCCGAAGGCACTCGAGGAGGCCGGCGTCTCGGAAGGCGATACCGTTCTCTTGCGAAAGGATGGCGTCGAGAAGGTCAAGGTGATGGTACCCGTCATCGAGGAAGAAACGGGCGAGAAGCGCTTCGAAGAACGGGAAGTCGACCGAAACGTCTGGACTGCGAAGCAAGTCGAAACCGCAGACGCCCGCCAGGAGCGGATCGAGCGCGAGAGCCACCGGCCGGAGCTGTTCAGTGAGCTTGTCGAGCGTCTCGGTCGATCCGGCGCGAAGACCACCACGCTCGATTTCGAGAGCGAGGCCGGTTACCAGGCGCATGCACAGGACTTCGCGCGGCGGCGCGGCATCGACACGCTCGCCGAGATCGCGGCGGAAGTAGAGGAGGGCGTTTCGCGGCGGCTGGCCTGGATTGCCGATAAGAGGGAACAGGTGGCGAAGCTCTGGGAGCGGGCGAGCGTGGCGCTCGGTTTTGCAATCGAGCGCGAGCGGCGCGTTTCGTACAGCGAGGATCGGACGGAATCGCTTTCGCAAGGAATCCCGGCCAGCGGGCATTATCTGATCCCGCCCACCACGCAGTTTTCCCGGAGCGTTGACGAGGAT
Organism: Sinorhizobium saheli; assembly: GCF_001651875.1. Taxonomy (GTDB): domain Bacteria; phylum Pseudomonadota; class Alphaproteobacteria; order Rhizobiales; family Rhizobiaceae; genus Sinorhizobium; species Sinorhizobium saheli. The sequence goes on along the minus strand of NZ_LNQB01000063.1, from coordinate 70,664 downwards.
GCGCGTCTGGCGCAGCTTTCCTCGCCGCGGTGGAAGGAGCGCGAGCAGATTCTCCGGCCGCTGCTCGAAAAAATCTATCGCGATCCCGACGCGTCGCTTGCCCACCTGAATGCGCTCTCCTCCGATGCTGCCATCGAGCCCCGCGAGCTCGCCAACGATCTCGCCCATGCGCCGGATCGGCTCGGCCGCCTGCGCGGGTCTGACAACATCGTCGACGGTCGCGCCGCACGCGATGAGCGCAACACGGCCATGGCCGCTATGTCTGACCTTCTGCCCTTGGCCCGCGCCCATGCGACCGAGTTCCGCAGGAATGCCGAAAGGTTCCGCGAGCGCGAGCAGACGCGCCGGGCCTATATGTCTTTGTCGATCCCGGCGCTCTCGAAACAGGCCATGGCGCGCCTCGTCGAAATCGAGGCGGTGCGCAAGCAGGGCGGCGACGACGCCTGGAAGACCGCCTTTGCCCTTGCCGCCGAGGATCGCTCGCTCGTGCAGGAGGTGAAGGCGGTGAGCGACGCATTGACCGCCCGCTTCGGCCGGAGCGCCTTCACCGCGAAGGCCGATGCGATTGCCGAACGCAACATCGCCGGGCGCATGCCGGAACATCTCGCGGATGAACGGCGCGGGAAGCTCACGCGGCTCTTCGAGGCCGTCCGGCGCTTCGTCGAGGAGCAGCATCTTGCCGAAAAGAAGGACCGTTCGAAGATCGTTGCTGGTGCAAGTGTGGAGGTCGGGAAGGAGACCATGATCGCGTTGCCGATGCTCGCCGCCGTGACGGAGTTCAGGACGCCGGTGGACGAGGAGGCGCGCCCACGGGCGCTTGCTGTCCCGCACTATCGTCACAATCGCGCTGCGCTCGCCGAGACCGCCGCACGCATCTGGCGCGATCCGGCCGGCGCGGTCGACAGAATAGAGGACTTGATCGTCAAGGGCTTTGCGGCCGAGCGGATCGCGGCGGCCGTGGTCAACGATCCCGCCGCCTATGGGGCGCTGCGCGGCTCCGAACGCTTGATGGATCCCATGCTCGCCTCCGGCCGGGAACGGAAGCAAGCTTTGCAGGCGGTGGCGCAAGCGTCAGTCCGTTTGCGTTCGCTCGGCGCGGCTTATGTCAGCGCCTTCGATGCGGAGCATCAGGCCATCACAGACGAGCGTCGCCGCATGGCGGTAGCCATTCCCGGATTGTCGCAGGCTGCCGAAGACGCGCTGCGGCAGTTGACAGTGCAGATGAGAAAGAAAGGCAGCAAGCTCGACGTGGCCGCCGGCTCGCTCGATCCCGCCATCGCCCAAGAGTTTGCCGCGGTCAGCCGGGCGCTCGACGAGCGCTTCGGCCGCAACGCCATCCTGCGCGGAGAGAAGGATACCATCAATCGCGTGCCGCCGAAGCAGCGGCGCGCTTTTGAGGCGATGCACGAGCGGCTGAAGGTGCTTCAGCAGACCGTCCGCATGCAGGCGAGCCAGCAAATCATATCTGAGCGTCAGCAGCGCATCATCGATCGCGCCCGCGGCGTCACATACTGACTTCACCAGGCCACGCCGTTGTAACAGAGCGCGTCTATGACTCTCAAAGAGCGGGATGTCGCCGCGGTGGAACAACGGCGCGAAAATGCGGTCGCGAGTGGCAAATGTATATAGTTGCGCAGATTTCCGCCCTTCGGCGATCGCTTTAATTGGGTTTGCGACCGACAACTTTTCTTAGAAAACATCCCGGCAATATAGTATCGCTTGGCGAGGAGGCAGATATGAGTGCAACGTGCGAAATAATCTATGATGTGGACGGCTTGCGCATGGTTGCCCATCTAGCGCGGCCGGACGGTGAGGGGCCTTGGCCGACGGTGCTTATAGGGCATGACGGGTCGGCCTCGACGACTATCAACGGCATCGCGCTGACGATCTGGCCGCGCATGGCTATCTAGCGTTTGCGATGGATTATCACGGTGGCGAGACGTTCTTCGGCAGGCCAGAGGCTATGCTAGCCCGTTGCATGCCTTTGCTGGCCGATGTCGAGCGGATGCAGGCCATCGGTCGCGCCGCGCTTAATGTTCTTCTCGCGACGCCCGGCGTCGACCCAGACCGGCTCGCCGCTCTCGGCTATGGCACTGGTGGCCGGATCGTGCTCGAACTTGCAAGGACCGGCGTGCCGTTTAAGGCCATTGCGGTCGTTCATCCTGCCTTGCCGCCTGCCAGCGCCGACGACTGGACCGATGTGACCAGCGCTTTCCTTCTGTGTACTGGCTCCGAAGACCCCCTTTGCACTCCTGAGCAGGTGCTGACGTTTGGCCGCGCGCTCCAAGCTGCCGGGATCGACTGGCGCGTGAATATCTACGGCGGAGCGAAGCACGCTTTCTGGGCTCGGCCGACAAATCCCGATGGATCTCCCGCTGCGGGGACCACTCACACCGATGCCACGGTGCCCGGCGTCGGCTATCACCCGGAACACTCCGTGCGCGCATGGCAAGCCGTGCTCGATCTTATCAGCGAGACTTTACCCGCTAAGTCGCCCAAATCCTAAGGTCGGCGACAAAATCGAGATCGCTGATCTTTCGGAGAAGTTTCTGTCGCAGAACTCCCTCGCAAAAGTCGGCATTATGCGGTGGACTTTTGCGACAGCGCTTCGACCGGTTTGGGCCGAACCGTACCATTTCTGGTGCGGATGCCGCCGACCGCTCTGGGTCGCTCCCTGCCGCGGATCAGAAAGTGTGGGGCGACTGCTTCTGGAGCAAAATGAGGATATGCAGGGCGAGGCGCTGCTGGATCGCCGCGCCTCGCCACCATGCACGCGGACGCTGCACGCAGTCAGCGAATCCACTCGTTCCATTGCTGCAACATCATCGCAGCATTAGCGTTGATCCACTCCGCATCGGGAATGATGATGTGATCCCGAACGTCGTCACCTTGCGGCATCGTCTTGCGCGCCTCCTCCGACATCATCGCGATCGCGTCACTGCTCGGGGGTGTGCAGGAAAGTGCTTCGCACGCCTTGGCCTGCGCCGCGGGCGAGTTCAGCCAGAAGGCCATCAGCTTGAGCGCATTGTCGCGGTGCGGTGCGCCTCTAACCAGTGCTATCCGGTCGCCGACGAGGAAGGCGGCCTTGTAAGACCAGGCAATGGGCAGTCCCTCGCTCTGCATCGCCTTGGCGCGCGTCAACCAGATTTGCCCGAGCGAGTACTCGCCGTTGCGAAACCCTTGCACGCTCTGATCGCCCGTCTTCCACCACAGCGAGACGGAAGGCCTGATCTGGTCGAGCTTGGCCAGCGCGCGATCGATGTCGAGCGGAAACAGTTCGTCGCGCTTGACACCATCGGCGAGCAGCGCGGCGGCCATGACGCGCCAGGGATCATCGAAGTTTGGAAAGGCCCGTTCGCCCGGAAATTTCCCTGTGTCCCACATATCGGCCCAGGTCGCAGGAACGGGCTCGCCGGGTTTTCCGGTTCGGTAGGCCAAGAGCGTAGCCGTGGACTGCAGCAGGACCCCGCCAGCGGCGCAGGCATTGGCGCCGAGGTCCTCGCGATCGGCAAACTGCCGGCAGAACTCGGTCAGATCCTCCGTGACCTCCCGATGCGCCTTCGACGCGGCCTGGATCTCGCCATCGAGATAGAGGTCCCACTTAACGTTTCCGGTTTTCACCATCGCTGCAGCCTTGGCGCGCATTTCGGCGTTCGTCGCCGCGACAGTGACCACCTCGATGCCCGTTGCCTTCGTGAATGGATCGAACCAGGCTTCCCTTAAGGCCTTGTCATAGGCACCACCGGTCGAGGCGATGATGACTTTTTCGTCGGCTAACGCCGGAAGGGACAGGGCCATTAAAGAGAGAAATCCGGCGATGGTAGGCTTCAGGGCTGTTGCGGAACGTGAAAGGAGAGAGGTCATGAAAGATTCCTTTAGCAGTTGGTGAAAGTGGGGTCGTCGGCTTCACGATCGGGATCTGCGGCCGTTCAGAAGATGGACCGTGCCCATGAGCAGGAGGGACGTGGCGACGAGCACCGTCGAGACCGCGGCAATGACAGGCGTCAGGTTGAAGTCGATGTCCTCGAACATCTTGCGGCCGATCGATTTGCCACTAATGTCCGATATGAAGAACGCGACGGTCGCTTCATCGAATGAGGCGAGGAAGGCGAACACGGCCGCGGCCGCGACACCCGGGATGATGTTCGGCAGTACGACTAGGAAAAAGGCCTGCAGCCTGTTGGCCCCGCAGTTCAACGCGGCCAGCTCGAGCGTCGGATCGAAGCGTTGCACCGACGCGGTGACGGTGATGATCACGTAAGGCACTGCCAGGACGGTATGCGCGACGAGGAATCCAAAGAAGCTGCCGGTGAGCTGCAGTGGCGCAAAGGCGAGATAGAGCGCCACGCCGAGGATGATGTGAGGCACGATCATCGGCCCGAGCGCCAGCGCCTGCAAAGTGGACCTGAACGGAAGACATCCTCGCACGATGGCGAGAGCCGCCATGGTACCCGCGACCGTTGCTGTCGCCGTTGTCGCGAGCGCGATCTTCAGACTGAACCACGTCGCCGCCATCCAATCCGGATCGTTGAAGTAGGCGCTGTACCATTTGAGCGTCAGACCCCTGGGCGGGAACTCGAGATAGTCGGTTTCGCTGAGCGACATCGGAAGGACGATTAGTGTCGGCAGCAGGAGGAAAAAGAGAACGCATCCGATCCCCGCGCCGATGGCGATGATCCCCGCGGCTCTCGAATAGGCGCGGCTGGTCGGAGCGGCGAAGATATCGATGACCGCAGGAACTCGGCCCCTAAGCTGTGCGTGTTCAGTAGACACTGTTCAAACCCTTGCTGAGCGAGAGCGTCCTGCGGAACATCAGGACGAATAGGAGAGTGACGGCGAGAAGCACGGTCGAAAGAGCTGCGGCAAACGGCCAGTCGAGCAGCACCGTTGTCTGCTGGCCAATGAGCGTCGCCATCAGCATTGAGTTGGGACCACCAACCAGTGCCGGCGTGATGTAGAAGCCGAGGGCGAGCACGAAGCACATGACGCTGCCAGCAAAGACGCCGGGCAGGCTGAGCGGCAGCGTCACGGCGACGAAGGCACGGACGGGCCCGGCGCCGAGATTGCGGGCAGCCCGCACGTAATCGGGGGGAAGGGCGCGTAGCGTCGAATAGATGGGTAAGATCATGAACGGCATCAGCACGTGCGTCATAGCGAGGATGACCGCGCCCTGGGTATAGATCAACTTCAGCGGCCCTTCTGTCGGCCCCGTATCGACGAGCAGCGTGTTGATGATGCCGTTGCGTTGGAGAAGAACGACCCATGCGTAGGAGCGTATGAGCACGGAAGTCCACAACGGGATGAAGACGCAGGCGGTGACAGCCATCGCAAGGCCCTTGCCCAGCTGTGCCATCAGATAGGCGACCGGGAAACCCAACAGCAGGCTTGCGACCGTCACGATAAAGGCGACCTCGATCGTGCTGAAGAGTACCTCGAGGTGAAGCGGCTCGGTGAAAATACGCCGATAGTGGCTGAGCGTTCCTCCGGAAAAACTCAGAGCGACCAGCCGCGCCACCGGATACAAGAACCCCGCCATCAGGGCCGCGAGGAGCGGCGTGACCAATGCCAGGGAGGTGGTCAGCGAATAAAAGCGTGCGGAACTCGGCCGGCGGAACGACAATGAACGTGGGAGTAATGTCAGCGAACGGGTCATGCCGCGCACCTCTCCATCACGGGAAAGACGTGGGCGGCCGCGCCGTCGAGGACAATGTCGACGTCATCGTTCTTTTGGAACGGCGTCACGCCGTCGGCAGCGATTTGCACCTGCAGGCTTGCGTCGGGGCGATCGGCGAGCCGGACGAGATAGATGTAGGTCGAGCCGATGAACACGGCAGCATCAACAATGCCCGGCAGCGCGTCCGCCCCGCCATCGCCACGTTTCGTGAGACGCATCCGTTCCGGACGGATCGCCAACCGCAGAGCCGTTCCGGCGTTATATCTGCGTGTACGCTCGTTCGCCGCCGAAGGGAGGTTGAGCACCGTTCTCTCGGACAGGCGGACAACCGTTTGCTCGGCCGTGCAGTCGAGGCAATCGCCATCGATAAAATTCATCCGACCGATGAAATCCGCGACGAACTCGGTCCTCGGCTGCCGGTAGAGTTCCGTCGGAGTACCGAACTGCATCAGGCGGCCGTCGGACATGATGGCGATGCGATCCGACATCGTCAGCGCTTCGTCCTGATCGTGGGTTACATACACGACCGTGGCGCCAAGTCGCTCCTGCAGACGCTTGATCTCGAACTGCATCGCCTCTCTCAGCTTCTTGTCGAGTGCGCCAAGCGGTTCATCCATCAGAAGGACTGGTGGCTCAAACGCCAACGCGCGTGCAACGGCGACGCGTTGCTGTTGGCCGCCCGAAAGCTGGTTGGGATAGCGCTCCGCATATTCGGAGAGCTGCACGAGCTCCAGCATCTCCTCGACGCGGCGCGCGATCGCAGTCTTCTGCATCCGCCCGCGCATCCTGAGTGGGAAGGCGATGTTCTGGCGGATCGTCAGGTGCGGGAACAGCGCGTATTTCTGGAACACCATGCCGATGTTCCGGTGATTGGGCGCAAGGAAGGTTACGTCCTGGCCGCCAATGGTGATTCTGCCGGCGCTCGGTGTCTCGAAGCCTGCTATCATCGTCAAGGCTGTCGTCTTGCCGGAGCCGGACGGCCCCAGCAGCGAAACAAATTCACCGGCTGTCATGTCGAGGGAGAGCTCGCGAACTGCAATGGCCTCGCCGTATCGCTTTTGAAGTCCCGCAAGGGATAGAGATTGACCGATCAATTCCGCCTTTCCTTTCAGCTGCTGGACGCTCTTCGGCGTCCTTCCCCTTGGATACGGCCGCTTTGCTGCCGCAATGAAAAGCCTTCTTCCGACCCGGGGACGAGTCAGGATGATGCGCTTATTGCTGGGCTCTGGTGTCTCGCGGGCCGCCCTTCGGCCCGCGTGACGGCGCGTGGGAAAGCTGCTAATGCCGTTGATGCGACAAAAACTTTGCAAAACCTTCACACTTTGATTTTGTTGCATCAAAAATTCACAGTGTCAACCGATCGAGAGAGTGAAATGGCGGAAAATCCGAACGAATCGTCAGACCTGGAGAGAGCGCCGGAAAAGCTGGGCGATGCCGCCTATCGGGAAATGAAGGAGCGTATCATCCGTGGCGTCTACAGGCCGGGCCACAAGTTGACGGTGCGCGCGATCGCCCAGGATCTCGACGTCAGCACAACGCCCGCGCGCGATGCGATCAACCGTCTGGCGAGCGAAGGCGCGCTCGTCTACGCTGGCCCAAAGACGGTTGTAGTTCCGGTTCTCGACGCCGCCGCCCTGAGAGAAATAACGCTCACGCGCCTGGCGCTCGAGGGGCTGGCTTGCGAACAGGCCGCTCAGCATGGCACGCCAGATAACGTGGAAGAATTAAAGTCTTTGCAAAGACTTATCAATTCCGCCCTCGACGAAAGGCGCTACGCGGAAGCTCTCTGGCACAACAAGGAGTTCCACTTTGCGATCTATCGTCTCTCGGGTCTTCCGCAGCTCGTCTCGATGATCGAAAGCCTGTGGCTGAGGATCGGGCCGTCCTTGCACAATCTCTACCCAGAGTTTGCCGAGGAGAAATACGGTGTTCGCAACCACGAGATCGCCGTGGAGGCTCTTGCGGAGCGGGACGGGGCAAGCCTCAGGGCGGCGATGGAGAATGATATTCGTGATGGATATCGCCGGCTGAAGCGCGCCAGTCTTGAGAGGGAAGCCGGTCAATCGGCCTAAGATTTTGTTGCATGGACTTGACGGGCTGCAGTTTTGTTGCAACAAAATTGTGAAGCTCGTGCAAAGCGAGCGGTCGATTTCTCACCACAGGAAGCCGGAACTATGCTCGTTCAATCAACAAACAGGCTGCGGCAGGCGTCTGTCCGCAGTAGGTCCAAGCATTTATTCAACCGCGCCAAGGCCGTGTTCCCGGATGGAACCACCCGCGCTACGGTGGAGAAGGACCCGTCTCCGATCTATGTCCAGCGCGGAGAGGGGGCCTATCTCATCGACGTCGATGGAAATCAGTTCCTCGATCTGAACAACAACTTCACCACGCTCATTCACGGGCATGGCTTCGCGCCGGTCTCGCAGGCCGTCGCCGATCTGCTGCGCTCGGGGACCTGTTTTGCGAACCCGACGGAACATGAAATCGCGCTTGCGGAACTGCTGACGGCCCGCATTCCCGCGATGGAGCGGGTCCGCTTCGTCAACAGCGGCACGGAAGCGGTGATGTTCGCGATCAAGGCGGCGCGCGCCTTCACCGGCAGGCCCGCAATCGCGCGCATCGAAGGCGCATATCACGGCGCCTATGACTGGGCAGAGGCGGGGCAGGGTGTATCGCCCGGCAAGGACGGCTGGACGCCGATGTCCGTTGCCACTCCGGCCTATCGCGGCACTCCCGCGAGCGTCGCCGACGAGGTCCACCTTCTGCGCTTCAACGACGTCGAGGATATCGAGGCGCGTCTGAGGGCGGTGAGCGACCGCATCGCCTGTGTGTTGATCGATCCCATGCCCAGCCGGGCGGGCTTGATGCATCCGGAGCCCGCTTTCATCGAGGCGTTGTCGCAAACGGCGCGCAAGCACGGAATCCTGATCATCGCCGACGAGGTGCTCAATCTTCGGCAAGCCTATGCCGGGGCTTCAGCACGGTATGGTTTGAACCCCGACCTGGTCACGGCCGGCAAAATCATCGGAGGCGGCTTCCCGATCGGCGCCATAGGCGGCCGCGAGGAAGTGATGCGGGTTTTCGGCACCGAAGACGCAAAACCGTTGCTGCCGCAGGGTGGCACTTTTTCCGCAAATCCGGTTTCCATGGTCGCTGGCCGGGCGGCCATGGAGGCGATGACGCCCGATGCGTTCGATCGCCTCGAAGCGATGGGCGAGAGATTGCGCGCGGGCTTGAGTGCGAGCATTGCCAGGTGCGGCGCGTCGTTCTCGGTGACGGGCGCTGCCTCACTCTTCCGCATCCACCCGAAGCGCGTCGCGCCGGTCGAATATCGCGATGCCTATCTGAGCGTGGAAGAGGCCTGGCTCATGCGTAGAATGAGTCGCTCCTTCCTGGAAGCGGGCATTCTTCTTCCGTACGGCGCCGCCGCATGCCTTTCGACGCCAATGGTCGACAGCGACATCGACCTTGTCCTCAGCGCCTTTGACGAATTCCTTGCGGCCGAAATCCAATCCGGAAAGGAGTGCACGCAATGACACAGCAGATTCCAGTCGAAACCGTTGCGCAGCGTATCGCCAAGATTCTTCGCCGCCACGACGTCGAATTCATCTTCGGCCAAAGCCTGCCATCGGCGGTCATCCTCGCGGCGGAAGCGATCGGCATTCGCCAGATCGCGTACCGGCAGGAGAACATGGGGGGCGCGATGGCCGACGGATATGCCCGCGTCTCCGGCAAGGTCGGTGTCGTTGCCGCCCAAAACGGCCCCGCGGCAACTTTGCTCGTGCCGCCGTTGGCCGAGGCCTTGAAGGCCAGTGTGCCGATCGTGGCGCTCGTACAGGATGTCGAGCGCGATCAGACGGACCGGAATGCCTTTCAGGACCTGGATCAGATCGCGCTTTTGCAGTCCTGCACCAAATGGGTGCGGCGTGTCACGGTTCCGGAACGGATCGACGACTATGTGGACGCGGCGTTCACGGCCGCGACGTCGGGTCGTGCCGGCCCGGCCGCTCTGCTGCTTCCGGCCGATCTCCTGCGCGTGGAGGCGAAATCTCCAACGGTCACGAGGTCAAGGAACCTGGGCCATTGGCCGCTGGATCGCGTCCGCCCGTCGGATAACGCATTGGCCGAGGTCGCCTCCCTTATCGCCGCTGCCAAGGCCCCGATCGTTATCGCCGGCGGCGGCGTTCATTGTGGCGGCGCCGCGCCGGAACTTGCAGCCCTGCAGCAAGAAGCAAACCTGCCGGTCTTCACCACGAATATGGGGAAGGGGGCAGTCGACGAGTTCCATCCGCTGTCCGCCGGCGTGCTAGGCTCGATGGTCGGGCCGCGTTCGCTCGGTCGATACTCGTCCGCCTTGGTCGAGAGCGCGGATCTGGTGCTTCTGATCGGAACGCGGACCAACCAGAACGGCACCGACAATTGGCGCCAAATTCCCTCCGGCGCAACGGTCGTGCACATCGACCTCGATCCCGTGGAGATCGGGCGGAACTACGAAGCCATTCGGCTGGTGGGCGATGCACGGGAAACGCTTGGGGCGCTGCGAGCAGCGCTCACCAGCGTCGACCTCACGCGGCGGCATGCGGATCGCGCGCGGCTGGAGGAGTGCATCGCCACATACTGGAAACAGTTCGAGCTTGACCGGCATGAGGTCGCGACATCGCGCTCCCGTCCGATCCGCCCGGAGCGGGTGATGGCGGAACTCCAGGACCTGCTGACCGACGACGTAACCGTCGTTGCCGACGCCAGCTATTCCTCCATGTGGGTCCTCGGCCAACTGCGGGCGCCAGCGAGCGGGGCCCGATTTATCACGCCTCGCGGGCTGGCGGGGCTCGGTTGGGGCGTGCCGCTCGCTATCGGTGCCAAGGTCGCCCACCCGGACAAGCCGGTTGTCGCCATCGTCGGCGACGGCGGTTTCGCGCACAGTTGGGCGGAGCTCGAGACCATGGTGCGCATGAAGCTTCCTGTCACAATCGTCGTCCTCAACAACGGCATTCTCGGTTTCCAGCGGGATGCGGAGACGGTGAAGTTCGGCAACTACACCACGGCGTGCCATTTCGCCGAGGTCGACCACGCGAAACTGGCGGAGGCCTGCGGCTGCCCGGCCGTTCGTGTCGAGGATCCGAGCGAACTTGCCTATCATTTGCAGCGCGGCTTGGAGCAAGGGCCGCTCCTGATAGAAGTGATGACCGACCCGGCGGCGCATCCCCCGCTCTCGCTCTTCGCCAAGATGGACGAAGCCGCATGAGGAACTGCACCACACAAAGGATTGCCGTCGTCACCGGCGGCACTTCGGGAATCGGGTTGGCAACGGCCCGACACCTGCTCGCTCGTGGATGCCGGGTCGCCGTTTTCGGGCAGAAGCTCATCAATGTTGAAAGCGCCGCGGAGGCGCTTTCACAGGACTTTGGCTCCGAGCGGGTGTTCGCGCGCGCTGTCGATCTGGCTGAGCCAACCCAGATAACGTCCTTCTTTCGGGAACTGGATGAGTGCTGGGGCAAGGCCGAGATCCTGATTTGCAACGCCGGAGTTTCGCCGAAGGGACCAGACGGTCCCACCCCATTCCAGGAGATCACACTCGAGGAATGGAACGCGGTTCTTTCCGTCAACCTGACCGGGGCAATGCTGTGCTGCCAGGCGGCCTTGCCGGGCATGATCGAAGCTGGCTTTGGCCGGATCGTGTTCGTCGGCTCCATCGCCGGGCGCGCCATGCCCAGGATTGCCGGAACGGCCTATGTCGCTTCGAAAGCCGCACTCTCAGGCCTTGCCCGTTCGCTTGTGGCACGCCACGCCGCCCAAGGGATCAGCGTGAACGTAGTCGCACCGGGCAGAATCGCTACCGAGATGGCCGGGCCGCGCGAGAGCGCCGTAAACCGCGCCGCTGTTGCCCGCATTCCCGCGGGTCGCATGGGGGAACCTGAAGAGGTCGCGGCCGCCATAGGCTTCCTGACTTCCGACGAAGCGGCGTTCATCAACGGTGCGGTCATCGACGTCAACGGCGGAGAATACGCGCCACTTTGAAGTTGGAGACCAGGTACGGCATGCGTGCGGGTGTGTTGATCTATACGGGCGATGCGGAGCTCTTTCGTCTCATCGCGTATATTCTCGCGGCCGAAGGGTTCCCCGTCCGGCTGTCCATTCACGAAAGCGAGCTGCTTGCTGCGATACGGACCGAAGAGCCGCTGGCTGTTCTGGTCGATTGCTCCGACTGTCGCGGCGACGCGGTCAACCTTTGCCGTCGCATCAGGGAGGTTAGTGGTGATCGCGTCCCTGTCGCCGTGCTTACAAACGCGTCCAGAGCAGAATTCAGCCGTGATATCGATGTTCCCGGAATCGACGCCGTCATATGCAGTCCCTACGACCCACGTCGGCTGCTCGCCTTCCTGAAGGGTATTCGAACCAACTCATCAGATGATTGTCGCGCAGGGGCCGCACCCGAGCAGATCTACAGGCACGCGGACATTGAGATGAACGTGCCGGGCGTCCGGGTCACGCGGAACGGTCACGCCGTGTACCTCTCCGCGCTCCAGTTCAGGCTGCTTCTGCATCTCATGAAGATGCCGGGTATCGTGCACAGTCGCGATGACCTGATCGCGGCATGCTGGCCGCGCGAAACCGAAGTCGAGCCGCGCACGGTCGACATCCACATCGGCCACATCAGGCGTGCGCTCAACCGATTTGGGCCCGACGTAATTCGCACCGTGCGGTCCGTGGGCTACGCTCTCGACGATCTCAATCAGTCATTGCAAAATTGAGCGTTTTCCAAGGAGGGTCGGCTGCTCGGTCGTCGATGGCGGAGAAGCCGGTGGAGCGCCTTGGGCGACGGAGACAGAGATCGTCCTGACCGTTTTGCCGAGGCGGCGCATGTGCACGGCGACGCCGATCATATCGCCACGATGATCGCGCCGACTACCTTTGGACCACGTTCGATGGTGTGCAGGAAATGACCACTCCTGGGCGACCAGAGTGTCAACAATCAGCTTGAAGGACGCCAAAGCTGGTTTCTCGAATATTGTAGATCAAGCTGCCGCTAGTGAGTTCGTCACGATCACTCGCCACGGCCGGGCTGCTGCGGTGCTCGTCTCCGTGGGAGCCCCAGAAGCGGCTAAGAAGGCGCTTCGTAAAGAGCGCCCCAGCCTCATCCAGTATCTGAAGTCCTTCCCCGCCGACCTCGATCTCGACGACGATGTGTTCGCCCGAAATCCGGCTCCCTCGCGTGAGGTCGATCTGTGACCGGCGATCTTCTCGACACGAACGCAATTCCATGTTCTCGCCTTCCAGGGCCACGGCCACGCCTGAATTTGCGGACTGGCTGGAAGGGCAGGAGCAGGTTAGCGCGGTCTACCTTTCAGCCATTACCGTCCACGAGATCGAAAAGGGCGTGCGGTTACTGGATGCCAGAGGCGCGATGGTCAAAGCGGCAGGAATAGAGCTTTTCTTGAAAGGCGTGATCGCCGGCTACGGCGACAGGATCTTGCCTGTGGATGCCGGCGTTGCACGCGAAGGCGGCAAACTGGAAGCCAAGGCCATTGCGGCCGGCCACAATCCCGGCGCGTCCGATGCCATGATTGCGTGAACCGCCAGCTTTCACCGTCTGACGGTCATCACGGCGAACCTGAAACCTTTTCGTCCTTTCGGGATCGAGGTGAAATCACCGGCTCATGTGGTCCGCTATATCGCCCGGTCGGCCCGAAGAGTGATTCTGGCCGACTCGACGAACAATGCCGCCCGTGTCTCCCGACATGGAGCTCAAGGCGATCATCTGAGCAGATGAACACCGCTAGATCACACGGTCTCTGAGCCGTAGGAACACCTCGAACCAGAAGCCGTAGTCGCTGTGTCGGCGTTCGGTCCAGGCCTCGAGCGCGCAATAGGCTGCAGCAGTTGCGGCTTCGCTGCCGTAGAGATGGATCGCCGCCTCCACCATTTCCTCCTGTTGGTGTTTCTGCCAGAAGCCATCTTTCCGGGGGCTTTGTTGCCCAGGGGCGGGATTGCAAGGAATTTTGGACACGCTGACCTCCTGCTGTCCGGCGCAGGGGTAAATAGGTTGCCGGACGTTGGAACTCAGCTTGTGCGAGCCACAGAACCAATCGGTTCTCATCGTGCCGTCCCTGGCAAACGTGTCCTTCGTGAGCGACTGTTAGGTCAGTCAGGCTCGTCTTTTGCCTGTTTTCGTAGCCGCTCCAGGCGTTCGACGCAAATAGCTTCCACCTCGGCGATGAGGCGATGGGCTCGTTCGACGAGCCAGGCAAGGGCTTCCTCGCTGATCTCATAGTGCTTCGAATATCGAGATTTGACGTAAGCCTCATTCAAGATGTTGAACCACGCCACATATTGATGCTGATCGCGAGGCCAAACTTCAGCGAGTCGCTGATCTCGCTCCTCGGCGAGGCCGCGCAGGTGCCTCAGATTATGAGATGCGGGGCTATAACTCGTCTGGACAAGCAAGAGTGCTGAATAGGCTTGCTCGATCGACTGATGCAGCAAGAACGCAGCCTCTTTCGGATCGCGCTCCTTCAGATAGAATGCGGCGCCCTTCGCGAATTTCCATGCATGCGGCATACGGTCTTCGAAATACTCCTCCGCTATTCGCAGGGCAGCGGCCGTCGTACGCGGTCTCGGTTCGGCGAGCGGTTCGTCGTCCAGCTCGTAAAGTATGATGCCATCGCGGCGGATTTCGACAAAGAAATACTGGCCATCGTAGAGCGCCGTGTTCACTTCACGTCTTGAATGGACGATGAGGCTCACCGGCGTCCGGATTTCCGGCAGATGCAAGAGCCTGTCCTGTGCCTTGTGCCAGTAGGCCGCGAAATCCGTCAGCTTCCGGTTGTTGACGATGATCAGCAGGTCGTAGTCAGACTTGTATCCCTTCTTCGTGTGCGGCTCGTCGACCCATGTTCCTCGCGCGTAGGATCCGAAGAGGATGATCTTCAGAATCCGGCCACGCTTCTTGAAATCTGCCGTTCCCTCCTTGAGGGCGTCCTCGAACTCTTCGTGCAACACCTCGACGATGCGCGCGAGCTCGCGCTGCTTTCGATGCGGAAGGTGGTCGAGGTTGGTCTTCATCGATTCTGAGGTGCTCTCTGCAGTCATGGTGCATGAATAGCGAACCCGGTTCGCTGAATCTACAGAGTGCCCATCTCGCGCCAAAATTCAACAAAATGTTGCAACAAAAATAGGGGGAAAATTTAAATTTTTCGAGCTGTCTCCGCCGTTAAAGGCAAATGCAATAAAAATTTGGGGGTTACATGCCAACGGCGCACGTATTAATCCCGATTTTTTGTGACATCAAATCTCGGGACGAGAACAACTGCGAGGACGACTTGACTGCATGAAGGCTCAGCATACCAAACCCTTGGTCCTGATTTGCTCGGACGATGCCAATTTCTATGTGTTGCTCGCCTATATCCTCGCACGGGAAGGCTTCCAGGCGGCCCTGGTCAGCGAAGACGAGGTGGCGGACCAGGCCGCGACGAGACCTGTCACTGCAATCATCCTGGTTACGGGAGAGGATTCTGGTCCGACCTTGAGAGCGTGTGCGGCGATCAAGGCCTCCGACACCACCGCGCATATCCCGACGATCGCAGTCGTTTCGTCGGGGGACGAGCGATACTATCTGGCATTGCTCAAGGCCGGAGCGGACGAAAACTTCGTCCGCCCGATCTCGCCCGCGCGGCTGCTGGCCTATCTTGGTTCTCTGCCAAGGGCCCACGCGAATGATGCCCGGCTGCCCGATGCGGATATGGAAGAGACAAGAACCTTCGGCCAACTGAGAATAGAGCCCGGGCGCCGCATCGTCGAATATGGCGATGAAGAAGCTCAATTCGGCCCCATCGAATTCAATCTGCTACGGTGCTTTCTGGAGGCACCAGGCCGGGTGCGCAGCCGCTCGGAACTGATCGCGGCGGCGTGGCCGCCCGATCGCTACGTGCAGCCGCGCACCGTGGATGTGCATGTCGGGCGCTTGCGCCGGTCGCTCGAGCGCCTGACTGGCCGCACCTTAATTCGCACGGTCCGGGCCACGGGCTATGCCATCGAAGTGGGCGGAGGTTCGGATTGACCTGGCGTTCGTTCACAATACGCATGTATGTTTGGCAATGCATAACAATGAAGTTTAAATTGTGAAGATTAATCTGCCGAATTGCAAATTCTTGCTTGAAAAATTTGCATATACTTTGTTGATTTCAGCGGTAAACGAAATAAACCTCCCGGAAATTCGTGTTCAAGCATCGGGAGATATTTCGGATGGAAGGCAAAGCGCCAGGGCAGGGGAGTATTGCGGGAAGGGGTGCTCAAAGGAACACCAGCAGCTTGATTGAGTACGCCCAAAGCCATTTCGATGCCGCGCATTTCGAAGGGCTGATGGCGGTTTATGGACGTCCCCTCGAGGGCCGTGCCGTGGCGCTTCCCCATGACAGAGGGCGCCAGGTCGTCGACTTCGTGCGGTGCTCCTATCTCGGCTTGGACAACCATCCGAAGATCGTTGCAGGTGCCGTCGAGGCGCTCCACAAAAACGGGACGGTACATTGGTCTTGCGCGAGAACGCGTCTCAATTTCTCAATCCTTGGCGATCTGGAGGCGGCGCTGTCGGAATTGTTCGCCGCGCGCGTGATCACCTATACGACGGTCCTCGCGGCAAATATGAGCGCGTTGCCGCTGGTCGCTTCGGGACACCTTACAGGCGGCGTCAAGCCGGTGATGGTGTTTGATCGCCTTGCCCACGCGACGCTCGCCTATCACAAGGGGACCATCGCCGCTGAAACCCGGGTCGAGACCATCGGGCACAATGATCTCGATGCCCTCGAGAAACTCTGCCGCGCCAACAAGTCCGTCGCCTTCGTTTGTGATGGCGTGTATTCGATGGGAGGGAGCGCCGATATCGAGCGCCTGCGGCGCCTGCAGGACCGCTACGGCCTCTTTCTCTATATCGATGACGCCCATGGCATATCGATCTTCGGCAGCCACGGCGAAGGCTTTGCCAGATCGCAGATCGACGGCGCCTTGGGCGAGCGAACCATAATCGCGGCCTCTCTCGGAAAAGGCTTCGGTGCCTCGGGTGGCCTCCTGATGCTCGGCACGGCGCGGCAGGAGGAACTGTTTCGAAGGTTTGCGGTGGCGCACGCGTTTTCGGCGTCGCTGAACGTCGCGGCAATCGGCGCGGCGCTTGCATCGCAGCAGTTGCATCGGACGGATGAGCTCGCGGAGCTGCAGATGACGCTCCGCAGCCGAACCGCCTTGTTCGACAGCCTCGTTCCGACAGAGCAGCAAGGCTCGCCTTTGCCGATACGGACGGTGGAGATAGGCGATGAGATGACCGCTATCGGGGCCGCGAGAGCCTTGCTGGACCGCGGCTTTTACACGTCGGCTATCTTCTTTCCTACGGTTGCGCGAGGAAGGGCAGGGTTGCGGCTTTGCCCAACGGCGGGTCACTCGGAAAGTGACATCCATGCGGTGGGCAGCGCGATCCAGGACGTGCTGACACAAATCTCGGACAGTCCGCTGCGATAAGGGCCCGGCGACACGCCAAGACCTGCAAGCCCGATCTCTTATTAGGAACGACCATGTACGAGTACCTATCGGAGTGCTGTGTTTCCCACCCAAGTTCAAGAAACCTCATCCACAACGTTTCCATTCGGGTCGCGAAGTTGTGCGTGTCGATCGTTGACAACGGGATGGAAAAGACCTTCCAGTTCGCCGATGGCGAGGCTGTGGTGAGAGCCGTCGACGAGGGGATTCTGATGCGGATCGTCGGGACAGACGTCCTATCTTACTATGGGATAAGAACGGCGTTGGAGGGCAGCATTCTTGAAGTGGCGGCGTTGGCGCCGAAGGAATTCGCCTGGCATCCAGCCGATCGATCGCCGTACATAGAAGCGGTTGATGCGGGGCTAAATATAAATAGTCTTGGCGGGAGAATCAGTCGAAGGCATCGAGGGGTTCGCTAACGAGAGCGCGCCTCGGGCGGCGTCCAGCAAAAGACTCCAACTTTCGCACTCTTCAAGTACGCGAGAGTTATATTTCCCCGTGGGAGGTTAGTCAGTCCCGTTTGCAAACGGCACGCCGACCAGCCCCGGTCTGACCGGCTGGTACCGATTTGGTCGAGCCTTCAGACAGCTCTGCGCGTCCAGCAACGCGGTGGCTGCTCGCTTGACAAAGAAGTTGCGGATGGCGCTGGTCTTGTGGGTGGCGTAGTTGGCCATGACGATGTGGCTATCGAGGTCTGGCGGCACGTTGGCTTCGATTTCGCGCAGGAACTTCAGGAATTCCTGCGCGCGGTGACGCTTGAAGCAGCGACCGATGATCTTGCCGGTGGCGGCATCGAGCGCGGCAAAGAGCGAAAGCGTCCCATGCCGCACGTAATCGTGGCTGCGCCGCTCGATCTGGCCGGGCCGCATCGGCAGCACCGGCTGGCTGCGATCGAGCGCCTGGATCTGGCTCTTCTCATCGACGCAAAGCACCAGCGCCCGCTCGGGCGGGTTGAGATAAAGGCCGACAATATCGCGCACCTTCTCGACGAACAGCGCATCCGAAGACAGCTTGAAACTCTCGGCGCGATGCGGCTGCAGACCGAAGGCCGTCCAGATGCGATGGATCGTCGAGGGCGCATGCCCGACGGCCCGTGCCATCGAACGCAGGCTCCAGTGGGTGGCGTCCGGCGGCGTCGTCTCCAGCGTCAACCGGATCGTCTCGGCGATCTCGTCATCGCCGATCTGGCGCGGCGCGCCGGGACGCGGCTCGTCGTAAAGCCCATCGAGCCGCTGCTGCGCGAAGCGCCGTCGCCATTTGGCCACCGTGTTCGGCATCGTGCCAAGCCGCGCGGCAATCTCCTTGTTCTCAACGCCGTCCGCGGCCATGAGCACGATCTGGGCCCGCCGCGCCAAGCCCTGCGCCGTGCCGCGGCGGCGAACCAATGTCTCCAGAGCACCGCGCTCCTCAGCCGTCAAGTCGATCGCAACCGCCGCTTTGCCCATCGATCACCCCCTTCGCAAACAAGGAAAATGATCGCACAAATTTATCGATCAGGACACTAGTTGCGGCAACGCAGCGACCTCCGTGGGGTCCGGATTCGCGACAATCGCGATCTCAGCCGCCTGCTTCTCGGCCGCGCTCATCGTCCGGAAGGGGATAAGAGACTCCTCTGGCAAGAGCGCTGCTATCCGGGCGAGCCATTCGTTCTCGGCGTCACTATCCAGCCGCGTGACGACGGCAATCGGTCTTGCAATCGAAAGCACTCCTGGTGCGCGAACACGCTGTCGAAATCCCGGGATTCATCCAACGAGCATCGACATCCGTGCGTAGAGTTCGCGCGCCACGTCGTAGCTGTTCTGCTGCTGTTGTTTTCGGCAGAAGAGCTCGCAACTCCACCAGCCGTCGTAACCGGTCGCCTTGACCGCATCAGCCCAGAGCTTCAGGTCGATCACGCCTGCGCCGGTCGGGACATCCCTCAACACCACCTCGTTTGGAATGCCGCCGGAAAAAGGCAACGAGTCGCACACGTGGACGCCATAGATGATGTCCTTGTCGAGACGCGCGACGTCATCGGGGCTGTCTCCGGACGTGTAGCAGTGCCAGAAATCGATCACCATCCGAACGTTATCGCGCCCGGCGCGATTGATGACCTGCAACTGCTTTTCAATAGTGTTGAGCGGCGTCCAGGAAAGCGCCTCGAGATACAGGAGAAGCCCATGGTTGCGGGCGAGGTCGGCGATTTCGGCGAGGTTCCTGGCGGTGAGGGAAATTTGGTCCTCCAGCGTTCGGCCCAGCAAGCCTCTGTAAAGATCGAGAGGGCTGCCCTGTCGGTGGGCACGCACGGCCTCCACATCGACCGGGCCGGTCAGCACCTGAACCCCTCTCGCCCCGGCGACGGACGCGAGACGGAAAAGCTCGTCCGCTTCTCGCATGAGCTGCTTCCTCGCCTCGCCCTGGCGCTCTATGTCGATCAGGAAGCCCATGCCGGGGACGTTCACACCCTCAAGCAGGCGAGCCAGCTCCGCCTCGGAAAAGCCTGCATCCAGAAAGGCCCTGAGCTTGGTCGCCGAGGCTTCAATCCCGTCGAAGCCGACCTCTTCCGCGATGTCGAGATCGATCGCGAGAGTCGCGTTTCTTGCCACAAGCGAGTGCAGCAGGAGCTGGTTCGGCTTGGTCATTGATCGTCACCCTTTTCTGCTCTCATCCTGTCCGGATCGCTGTCGCCCGGCCTCTTCTTGCCGCGGAAGCCACCGCTTCGGTGGCGACGAGCGCCGCGAGGCTGTCCATGCCTGTCGCGAGCGGGGAGGCCTGGTGCTTCGCCGCCGCCACGAAATCCTCCAGCGTCGCCGTGTGCAGGTCGCGATCACGCACGGGAACGAGTTCATTGCGGCCTGCGACCCTGCGCATCAGAATGCCGGAACCGCGCGCGCCCAGGGTGCCGCTGGCGATCAGCACGCCATCGCTGCCGGCTGCCACCACCATGCTCTCCATGTCGGCTGTGCCAAAGCTTTCATGCGCCTGCAGGAGGCTGCCGTCCTCCATGCGAATCGTGTAGGCGAGATGGTAGGGCGCGCCGTTCGATTCCCTGGCGAAGGCAATCGCCTCGGTCGGCTCGCGGCCGGTCAGGAAGCGCGCGAGATCGATGTCCTCCGTCGAGATGTCAAGAAAGACGCTGCCGTTCCCGGGTATCTCGCCCCTGCGGTTTGGAGGCGGCTGGAACGGACCGCCGCGCAGGATCGACAGGGACTGTATCGCACCGATCTCCCCTTCGAGAATGAGCCGCCGCATCGCCTGATGAACGGCCGAGGCACGAAGAGGCTGGTTGACTGCGAGCACGACGTCGCGGTCAAAGCAGTGTCTGACGAGCAGTCTTGCGGTTTTGCTGTCTTCCGCGAGCGGCCCATCGCAAAGGATGTGTTTCCCGGCATCAGCGGCTGCCACGAGGTAATGTTGCCGGCGCTCGAGCGAGGCGCTGATGTAGACGAACTTGACGGCCGGGTCGGACCAGACCCGCTCCATGTCCGTCGTAGCCTGCGGAATACTCAAGTCGTTGGCGAAGTGGAGGGCGTCGGCCTGGTCCCTGCTCACCACCCAAAGCGGCGAATGGCCCATCGCGCGGACGGCCGCAACCATGTGCTCGGTTGCGATCGTTCCCGTGCCCATGACGGACCACCCTTCGTCGGCCTTCTGTCGCAATCCCATGGTCGCCTCGCGTGTCGGCTTTCGGGCAGAGTGCGGCAAGGTCGCTCGAGGAGCAATTTCGCATCCCATTGATGTCCTTCGCGAAAGGAAGTAGACTCTGCTTCTCGTTGCTTCAGCCTGGATGCTTGGAAGAATGGACCAGTTCGGGGGGAATGCCGCGGCGCTCGCGGCCAATCTTAGGACCTTGTGCGAGGGGCAGGGGTCGATTGCCGCCGTTTGCCGGAAGATCAACGTCAATCGGCAGCAGTTCAATAAGTATCTTTCGGGCACTCACGTCCCGTCGGCCTCGAATCTAAGGATGATCGCGAACTATTTCGGCCTCAGCGTTCCGATCTTGTTTTCGGATCCGGACGAATTTCGTACGCTGGTCGACGGCAATTTCTTCCATGCCATGTCCACCGCTCGCCAGCTACCGGAGTTCTCGCGCTTCGTGTCGAATATGATCGTCGAGAACAACTCCCTCGATAGCGACATTCTGGGCGTTTATGACAGGTACCAGTTTTCCTCCATCTACAAGGGATTCGTCCTGAGGTCCGCCTTCTGCATCTATCGCAACAAGGAGTTCCTGCAGCACTATTATGTCGAGCGATTCCCGAGCTTCGATGATCCCAAGAAAACGGAATACGTTTTTAAATATTACGGCTTTTGTTTTCCCGTCGCGGATCGTGTCTTCACCGCCGATTTCGAGGGCATCCAACGCAACGAGCTGACCTTCGGGGTTTATGCCCAGGTAAAGCGGAATTCCAAGAACTTCATGTTCGGCATCGCGAGCGGAATCGCCGCGAACATGTTCAGGTCGCCCTATTCCACGAAAGTGGCGCTTCACTACCGCGGACCGGGCCTTTTGAAGCGCGAGCACCTCAACAACCTGACCGTGATGGACCGGAATGATCCGTCCATCCCCCGCGAAGCCCTGCAATATCTGGGCGACGGGTCCGACATGATCCAGATGGGCTGAAGCCCGACCGCAAATGGCCGGGCTCCTGTTCGTCAGGGATGCAGTTCCACCGCCAGCCAGACGGAGTCGGTGTCGGCGTAGTAGCGATGCCAGGGGTAGGTCCACTCGTTTTTCCCCGTCACCCTGCAGAACGGATCATGCGAATAGCCGACGGGCATCACCACGTCCTCATACAAGGTCGACGGGTCGCGTTGCTTGAATTTCTGCATCCTGCCCGAGCCGTGGATCTGCGTATGTGTCTCCAGAAACGGGTGCTCATGATGAATGAAGCAGTCCGTATCACCCGGTGACCACCAGAGATTGAGCTTGAGCGTGAAGGACTGTGGCGCCTCATGGGCGGTGCGCTCGTTCGTGAACACCCGGGGGTCCGTCGTGACCGAGCCGACCTCGTCCTGCTTCGAGATGAAAAGGGGAGTGTCCCGCGGAAAACTGCGGATCCGGTTGCCGAGCCAGTCCCAGCCGCGGAACATGGCTCCACCAAGATTGGTCGCACGCTTGACCTTCAGCAGCGCAACCCGCTCGGCGCTCTTGATGCGCCCGCCACGCAGCCAGGTGGATTTCCAGGCGGGAACGATCGCCGGATGTTCGTCGCCGGTTACGAGCGGTCGTGGGCTGAGGTTGACGACAATCGCGTCCGCGACGTCATGGTCGACGACATTCTCGATGAGTTTCGCGTAAATGAACTCGTCGGCGAAGGCGAGATCTCTGATTTTGTTCTCCACGGCGAACTCCTCCTGCAAAGGCCACTTTCCTCAAAGGAAGCCACGGCAGGAACGAAATGCCTATTGCGCGGGACTCTGATTTGCCACGCAAGTATACGCGCGCGGTGCGTCTAGTTGCGAACTCTTTTTGAGACGCCGTTCAAGCGGCCAGCGACGGCCGTCAGATACGGACCTGGTGCCGCGTCGGGATCCGCGCCAAGAAAGCGATGCAGACCTCCGCAGAGTTTGCGTCTGTTTGCGTCAGCTATTCGTGTGCTGCGAACTTGTAAGCGTCACCCGAAACGCGGACTGTTTCCCCCATGGTCGAGAGAGCCACGCTCACAAAGGCTCGAACGCAAGAACAAACCGAGGAGGGTTGATCAGATGAAGCTCACGGGCGGTCAAGTCGTCGCGAAAGCGCTGAAGGAATATGGAGTGGAGTATGTGGCCGGTGTTCCGGGGCACGGCATCTGGTCGCTTTTCGACGCCTTTCTGGAAGAAGGGTCGCAGATTCCATTCATCCAGGTCATGCACGAGCAGAGCGCCGTGCACATGGCGGATGGCTATTTTCGTGCGTCGGGTCGTCCCATGGCCTGCTCGACCTCGGTGGGTCCGGGTGCCGCGAACACGATCATTGGTCTCGCAACGGCCTATTGCGACTCCACCTCGCTTTTCTACGTTTCCGGTTCGCCGCAGACCTACATGCATGGCCACGGCACCATGCAGGAGCTGGAGCGCCAGCAGGATAACGCCTTCCCCCGCATCACCGAGCAGGTGACGAAGCGCGCCTGGCAAGCGAACTCGGTCGAGGTCCTGCCGAGCATCATGCACCGCGCCTTCAGCGCCATGATGACGGGCCGTCCGGGTCCCGTGCACGTCGAAGTGCCGATGGACGTGCAGGTCGAGGCGGCGGACGTCACCATTCACCCGCTCGACAAGCGCTTGCCGATCGGGGTCGCCTATCCGGACCCGAAGGCGATCGAGGCGGCCATCAAGGTGCTGCTCAACGCCGAGCGTCCGGTCATCGTCGCAGGTGGCGGTGCGATCACCGCGAACGCCTCGGCCGAACTGACCCGCCTTGCCGAAAAGCTCGGCGCGGCCGTGTCGATCACCTGGAACGGTAAGGGAGCGATCTCGGAAGATCACGCGCTCTTCATCGGCGCCGTCGGCCAGACCGGCACGACCTGCGGCAACAAGATCACCGCTTCCGCCGACGTCGTCGTCTCGGTCGGATGCCGCTTCACCGATTGGTCGGCCTCGTCCTACGCTAAGGGCGTGTCGTTCTCGATCCCATCGGCAAAGCTCATCCATATCGATCTCGACCCGCGTGAGATCGGCAAGAACTACGAAACCGAAGTCGGCATCGTTTCGGATGCGAAGGTCGCTCTGGAAGCGCTGCTGGCGATGATCTCGGACGCAGACTCCAGGAAGATGCTGTCGCGCCGCGAGACGTTCCTTGCCGACGTTCAAAAGGCAAAGGCCGACTGGCGCGCCCAGGTTGAGCCTCGCGAGAACAGCCGGGAAACGCCCTTCACCTCGCAGCGTCCGCTGATGGCGCTGCGCAAGGTGCTGGACCGCAACGGCATCGTCGTCGTCGGTTCCGGCAATACGCAGGGATCGGTCAAGCAGAGCTTCCCTGTCTATGAGCCGCGCACACATCTGACTTCGGGTTCCTATTCCCCGATGGGCTGGGCGGTCCCGGCCGCACTCGGGGCGAAGCTCGCCTGCCCCGACCGCCAGGTGGCCGCGATCGTCGGCGACGGCGACTTCATGATGTCACTGCCGGAAATGGGCACGGCAGCGATGAACGGCATCAACGTGGTGTTCCTGGTGCTGAACAACCAGGGCTACATGTCGATCCGCGGCGGTCAGCGCAAGTTCATGGGGCGCCACATCGCATCCGAGTTCAACCGTCACGCCGGCAATGGCGAGCCCTATTCGGCCGATATAGCGGCTTCCGCCCGCGCCTTCGGCCTGGAGGCCTGGAAGGTCGAGAAGGACGAGGATCTCGAAAGCAGCGTGAAGGCGGCGCTCGAATGCGGCGGTCCGGCGCTCGTCGAAGTCATCGTATCGCGCGATGCTGCAGGTCCGTTCGCCACCGGCTGGTGGGACTTCCCGTCGCCGGCCTACTACGAGAAGGAACAGGCTGCTTACGCCGAGATGCGCGCCCGCGAGCAGCATCTCTGAGACATGCAGCAGGCGAGGGGGCGATCGCGCCGCCCTCGCACCCCACCATCCCTAACCTTGAGAGTGCGGCGCTTGCGGCGACCGTAAACGAAGAGTCTTTGTCATGATACGGCACATCAAATCAGCCCGGGCCTCCGTAGAAGAAAGCGGTACCGACGGCGCGGTGACGAAAGCAGTCGAAGCGCTTCTCGCAGAAGTCAGGCAGGGTGGGGACAGGGCAGTTCGCGAACTGTCGATCCGGTTCGACAAGCTCGATCGCGAATCCTATCGCCTTTCGAAGCTGGAAATCGAACGATCCATCAACGCCCTCACGAAGCAGCAACGCGAAGACCTCGATTTCGCCCAGGACCAGGTTCGCAAGTTTGCGGAGGCCCAGAAGGCAGCACTGACCGATCTCGAGGTCGAGACGCTTCCAGGCGTGATCCTCGGTCATCGCAACGTGCCGATCCAGAATGTCGGCTGCTATGTTCCCGGTGGCAGATATCCGCTGCTGGCTTCGGCGCATATGACGGTGCTGACCGCGCGGGTTGCCGGCTGCGAGCGCGTCATCACCTGCGCCCCGCCTTTCCAGGGCAGGATCTCCGAGAAGATCGTCGCTGCCCAGGCGCTCGCCGGCGCCGACGAGATCTATTGCCTCGGCGGTGTCCAGGCGATCGCGGCCATGGCTTACGGGACGGAAACGATCGCACCCGTCGACATGCTGGCCGGCCCCGGCAACGCCTATGTCGCCGAGGCCAAGCGGCTGCTCTTCGGGAGGGTCGGCATCGATCTCTTCGCCGGCCCGACCGAAACGCTTGTCATCGCCGACGACAGCGTCGATGGCGAGCTGGTCGCGACCGACCTCCTCGGACAGGCCGAGCACGGCGTCAACTCGCCCGCGGTTCTGATCACGAACTCGGAAAGGCTCGCCCGCGATACCCTCAGTGAAATCGATCGCCTCCTGAAGATCCTGCCGACGGCGGCGATTGCCGCAAAGGCCTGGGGAGACTTCGGCGAGATCATCCTATGCGACACGATCGACGAGATGGTCGCCGAGGGTGACCGGATTGCCTCCGAGCACGTCCAGGTCCTCACCCGCGATCCCGATTACTTCCTCGACAATATGCGCAATTACGGCGCGCTCTTCCTTGGTGCCCGCACCAACGTCTCCTTCGGGGACAAGGTCATCGGTACCAACCACACGCTGCCGACGAACCGGGCTGCCCGCTACACCGGCGGCCTCTGGGTCGGGAAGTTTCTCAAGACCTGCACCTACCAGCGTATCGAGACGGACGAGGCATCCGCTTTGATCGGGCAATACGGCTCGCGACTTTGCCTCATGGAAGGATTTGCCGGCCACGCGGAGCAGTCGAACATCCGCGTTCGCCGCTACGGCCGCAAGAACGTCGGCTACGCCATGCCGGCAGACCCCAACCAATAATTTCGCGCAGAGAGAGCCTGCCAAGGGCCAGCGATCAACCGTAACCAGAGAGGAATGAATAGATGTCGAAGTTTCTTGCAAGTCTCGTCGCCGCCACGATGCTGGTGCCGGCGGCCGCGCGTGCGGAAGGCACGATCGAGGTTCTCCACCACTGGGTTTCGCAAAGCGAAGTCAACGCGCTCAACGTCATCCGCAAGGACCTGGAGACCAAGGGTTTCCAGTGGAAGGATTCGGCCGTCGGAGGGATGAGCGGTGCGAACGCGCAGCAGGCCCTGAGGTCGCGCCTGACTTCGGGCGACCCGCCCGGCGCAATGCAGTTTCTCGGCTGGGAAGGTCCGCAATGGGCGGAGCAAGGGGTCGTTCGCGATCTGAACGACCTTGCGAGTGCCGGCGGCTGGCGCGAGGCGCTGCCCCCGCAATTGCTCACTTTCGTCACCGCCGGAGACGCCTTCATCGCGGCACCGATCAACATGCATCGGCAGAACTGGGTATGGGCCAACAAGAAAATCTTCGACGCGGCCGGCATCGCCGTTCCGAAGACATGGGCAGAGCTGATCGCAGCCGGCAAGAAGCTCGAGGAGAAAGGCGTCACCCCGGTCGCGATGGGCGACGAGCCCTGGCAGATCGGCATCATCTTCGATGCGCTGCTGTCGGACCTGCACGGGCCGGAATTCTACAAGAAGGCGGCGATCGACCTCGATCCGGCGACCCTGAACAGTCCGGAAATGGTCAAGGTATTCGACGCCCTGCGCGAGGTTCGCGGCCTCGTCGACGACAACTTCGTCGGCCGGGACTGGGCCGTCGCCACCGGCATGGTCATCAATGGCGAAGCCGCGATGCAGTTCATGGGAGACTGGGCGAAGGGCGAATTCCTGGCCAAGGGGCTGAAGCCGAACACCGATTTCTACTGCTTCGCGACGCCGGCCAAGGTGCCGACGTTCCAATACGTCATCGACAGCTTCGGCATGTTCACCGTGAAGGACGAGACTGTCCAGAAGGCCCAGGTGGCGCTCGCCGAAACGATCATGGACCCCAAGGTGCAGAAGGAATTCAACCTGATCAAGGGTTCCATCCCGGCGCGAACGGATGTCTCCGTGGATGAGTTCGACGACTGCGCGAAACTCGGCTTCAACGAGCGTGCCGAAGCCATCAAGGCTGGCAGCATGCTGGGCGCGATGACGCACGGCTTCGCCGCCAAGCCGGAATTCGCAGCCGTCTTCGGCGATGTCGCCGCCCAGTTCTTCGTCGGCAGCATGTCTTCCGAAGACGCGGTCAAGATGCTCGTCGAAGGCATCGACAACGCCCGCTGACATACCGGCCGGGTGCCCCGGCACCCGGCCCCCTCATTGGACCCGGTCATCGGAGCTAGCTCATGAACGCCGCCAAAAGCTTTTCATCGCGATTGGCAGGCTGGCTTCCACGCATTGTCGTCGCTCCCAGCCTGCTCGTCGTCATCGTCACGGTCTACCTGTTCATCCTCTGGACGGGCGTGATCTCTTTCACCTCCTCGAAGTTCGTGCCGGTCTACGACTTCGTGGGCCTGGAGCAATTCGTCCGGCTGTGGGCGACGCCGCGCTGGCACACTGCCGTCGCGAACCTGTTGATCTTCTCTGCGCTCTTCCTGTCGCTCTCGACCGGGATCGGGCTGTTGATGGCGATCCTGCTCGACCAGAATATCCGGGCGGAGGGGTTCCTGAGGGCGGTCTATCTCTATCCGATGGCCCTGTCGTTCATCGTTACCGGCACGGCATGGAAATGGATCATGAACCCCGGCCTCGGCATCCAGAAGGTCGTCAACGAACTCGGCTGGACGAGCTTTACCTTCGACTGGATCACCGATCCGAACATGGCGATCTACACCGTCGTCATCGCTGGCGTCTGGCAATCCTCGGGCTTCGCCATGGCGATCTTCCTGGCGGGCCTCAGAGGCATCGACAACTCGGTCATCAAGGCGGCGCAGATCGAGGGCGCGGGCCTGCCGCTCATCTATCGGCAGATCATCATCCCGATGCTGCGCCCGGCGATGCTGAGCGTCATCGTTCTTTTGAGCTATATCGCCATCAAGAGCTTCGACCTCGTGCTGGCGCTGACGAATGGCGGTCCGGGATCGGCCACGGAACTTCCGTCGACCTTCATGTTCTCCGCGACCTTCCGCAGGAACCAGATGGGCGTCGGGGCAGCGAGCGCCATCATGATGCTCATGACCGTCGCGGCGATTATCGTCCCCTACCTCTATTCCGAACTTCGGGAGCGCAACAATGGCTAACGCCCTCGCGCAGCACAAACCGATCGACGAAGCACTCCCGCGGAAAACTCGCATGCGTCTCGGTCGCCTGCTCATCTATGGTCCGCTCTGTGTCATGGCGGCTCTCTACCTGATGCCCCTGTGGGTGATGGTGGTGACCTCGCTCAAGCCGCTCGATGAAATCTATGGCGGCTCCTTCATCGGACTGCCGCAAACGGTCACGCTCGAGGCCTGGCGTGCCGCCTGGTCCGAGGCCTGCATCGGCACCGAGTGCACGGGTCTGAAGCCCTATTTCACCAATTCGCTGCTCATGGTCATTCCGGCCGTCGTCCTTTCGACCGGCATCGGCGCCATCAACGGCTACATTCTGACGAAGTGGCGATTTCCGGGTGCAAACTTCGTCTTCGGCTTGCTGCTCTTCGGATGCTTCCTGCCCTATCAGGCGATCCTCATCCCGATGGCCCGGACGCTGGGACTCCTCGGGCTTGCGGGCAGCATTCCCGGTCTCGTGTTCGTCCATGTCGCCTACGGCATCTGCTTCACGACGCTGTTCTTCCGGAACTTTTTCGTCTCGCTGCCCGACGAGCTTACCAAGGCCGCGATGGTCGACGGGGCCGGCTTCTTCAGGATCTTCTGGAGCGTCATCCTGCCTACGTCGATCCCGATCATCGTGGTCTCCTGCATCTGGCAGTTCACGCAGATCTGGAACGACTTCCTGTTCGGTGTCTCGTTCACGTCCGGCGGCAACAGCCCGATGACGGTTGCGCTCAACAACATCGTCAACGTCACCACCGGGCGCAAACAGTACAACGTCGACATGGCCGCAGCCATGATCGCCGCCATTCCCACCCTTTTGGTCTACATCATCGCAGGACGCTACTTCGTCCGCGGACTGACGGCCGGCGCAGTGAAAGGCTGATCCCATGTCCACTCTTGAAATCGACCGCGTTCGCAAAACCTACGGCTCTCTCGAAGTCCTCAAGGAGGTGAGCATCTCGATCGGCACGGGCGACTTCCTCGTGCTTCTCGGCCCGTCCGGATGCGGAAAGTCGACGCTCCTGAACATGATTGCCGGCCTGGAGAACATTTCCGGCGGCGAGGTCCGGATTGCCGGAAAGGTCGTGAACGAGCTGTCGCCGAAGGATCGGGACATCGCCATGGTGTTCCAGTCCTATGCGCTCTATCCGACGATGACGGTTCGCCGGAACATCGAGTTCGGCATGAAGATCCGCGGGGTCCCGGCAGCCCAGCGCGACAAGGCCGTTCGAGCTGCCGCCGACCTGCTGCAGATCACGCACCTCCTGGATCGCAAACCCTCGCAACTCTCCGGCGGTCAGCGCCAGCGCGTTGCGATGGGTCGGGCCATCGTGCGCCAGCCCAAGCTGTTCCTGTTCGATGAGCCGCTGTCGAACCTCGACGCAAAGCTTCGTGTCGACATGCGCACCGAGATCAAGCGCCTGCACGCGCGGCTCGGCACGACGATCGTCTATGTCACCCACGACCAGATCGAAGCGATGACGCTGGCGACCCGCGTGGCGGTGATGAAGGGCGGTGTCGTGCAGCAGCTCGACGACCCGCAAACCGTCTACGACCGGCCGGCGAACGTCTATGTCGCAAAGTTCGTCGGCTCGCCTGCGATGAACATCATTCCAGGAAAGGTCGAGATCGAGGGCGGTAGCGCAACCGCCGTCATCGACATGGCGATGAGGCCGGCGGTGCGCATTCCAGGGATCCAACTGTCCAGCCGGGCGGCCTCCAGATATGCCGGCCGCAAGGTGCTCTTCGGCATTCGGCCCGAAATGTTCAGCGTCGGAAACGGGCAGGCGCAGGGCGCAATCTCGGTCGACGTCGATGTGGTGGAGCCGACGGGCCCCGACACGCTCGCCGTATTCCAACTCGGCGGCGTCGAGGTCACGGCCCGGTTGCCGCCGAAGCAAGTGAATGCACGCGCCTCGGCAATACTCGCCGTCGATAGATCGAAGGTCGTGCTCTTCGATCCCGACAGCGAGGAACTGATCAACTGACGGGGTATTCCATGCGGCAGGCAGTGGACATCGTCATTATCGGCTCGGGGGTCGGCGGCAGCTCGCTCGCCTATAGCCTCGCCGACACCGGCAAGCGGATCGTCATTCTCGAGCGCGGAGAGTATCTCGAGGACACGCCCGAGGCTCGCGACGACATCGCGATCTTCCAGAAGGGTTTCTACAGGTCGACCGAAGAATGGGTGGGGACGGATGGCGAGTCGTTCCTGCCCGGCAACTACTACTATGTCGGCGGCAATTCGAAATTCTTCGGCGCGGTGATGTACCGCTACCGGGCCGAAGATTTTTTGCCCCGGCCGCACATGGAAGGCAGATCGCCCGGCTGGCCGCTCGGCTATGCCGACATGGAGCCCTGGTATGAGCGGGCGGAGGAAATCTATGGCGTTCGCGGCGCGGCGGGCGAGGATCCGACCGACCCGCCCCGGTCGCATCCCTTCCGCTTCCCGGCCGTCCCGGACGAGCCGGCGATCGCCGCGGTGCGCCAAAGGCTGCGCAAGGCCGGCGTTCATCCGGCAAGCCTGCCGCTGGCGATCGACATCGAGGAGTGGCTTAGACGGGCGAAGACGGGGTGGGACGCCTTCCCGAACACCGGCCGCGGCAAGATCGACGCGGAGGTCGGCCCGCTGGCCAGTGCCCTCACGCACCCGAATGTCAGCGTCATCACCGGCGCCAATGTGGTGCGGCTGGAAACGGACCCCTCCGGCACGAAGGTGACGGCCGCCGCGTTCATCAAAGACGGTGTGGAGCAGCGGATCGGCGCCGATATCTTCGCGGTCGCCGCCGGCGCGGTCCAGTCCGCCGCCCTGCTGCTGCGATCCGCCAATGGCGCGCATCCCAGCGGCCTCGGCAACAGCTCCGATCAGCTCGGCCGCAACTTCATGAACCACAATACGACGGCGATGCTGACGATCGATCCAAGGTCTCCGAACACCGCCGTCTACCAGAAGACCCTGGCCTTCAACGATTTCTACAACAGGGACCCGGACACCGGTCTGCCGCTGGGCAATGTCCAGCTGCTCGGCCATATCACCGGCAATATCCTCAAGGCACAGACGCCGACGGTGCCCGCATGGATCGCAAGGCTGATGGCGCGCTATGCCTACGGATGGTTCCTGACGAGCGAGGACCTGCCGAACCCCGAAAGCCGCGTCATGGTGCGGGACGGCAGGATAGTCATGCATTGGGTGCGCTCCAACATGCGTGCCCACGAAACGCTGATCAAGAGAACCCGGCAGGTCATGCGCAAGGCGGGCTTTCCGATCGTGCTCACGCGCACCTTCGGCCGCAAGACGACCTCGCACCAGTGCGGAACGGCAAGGCTGGGCAATGACCCGAAGACGTCGGTCGTGTCGCTCGACTGCCGGTCACACGACCTCGACAATCTCTACATCACCGATGCTTCGGTGCTGCCGACATCGGCAGCGGTCAACCCCGCCCTGACGGTCGCGGCGCTGGCGATCAAGGCCGGGCATGCGATCAAGGCACGGTTGTAAATCGAGCGGGGGAGGACCTGAATGGTTGACTACATCGTCGTTGGCGGCGGCTCCACCGGCTGCGTGGTCGCCTCTCGCCTGTCCGAGGATCCGGACTGCTCGGTCGTCCTTCTGGAAGAAGGACCGAGAGACGTCAATCCGTACATCCACATCCCGGGCGCCTACTACAAGACGGCGCAGGGTTCCTTGCTGAAGCGCATGCCCTGGATCCCGAGACCGGAGCAGGATCGCTCCGAGGCCCCGACCATGGTGCAGGCGAGCGTCCTCGGGGGAGGGAGCTCCGTCAATGCGATGATCTACATCCGGGGCGTTCCTTCCGACTACGAGCGCTGGGTGGAGCTCGGCGCGACGGGTTGGGGCTATCGCGATGTCCTGCCCTACTTCCTAAAGGCGGAGGACAACAACCGCTTCTGCAACGAGAGCCATGCGACTGGCGGTCCACTGGGGGTTTCGGACATCGACTACATCCATCCCCTGACGCGGGCATGGCTGCTCGCCTGCCAGCAGGCAGGCCTGCCCTACAATGCGGACTTCAACGGGGGCGACCAGGCGGGGTGCGGTCTTTATCAGATTACCGCGCGAAACGGCCGGCGCAGCAGCGCCGCTGCCGCCTATATCCGCCCGGCGCGAAAGCGACGCAATTTGCGGATTGAGACCGGGGCGCGAGTAACGCGAATAATCATCGAAAAAGGAAGAGCGGTCGGCGTCGAATTCGCGAAGGGCGGGCGAACTCAGATCCTGCGCGCCGAGCGGGAGGTCGTCCTGTCTGCCGGAGCGATCAATTCGCCGAAGCTGCTGATGTTGTCCGGCATCGGACCGGCCGAACATCTCCAGAAGCAAGGCATCAAGGTCAATGCCGATCTGCCCGGTGTCGGGCAGAACCTCCAGGATCACATCGAGATATCGCTCATCTACCAGCTGACCGGGCCCCACAGCTACGACAAGTACAAGAAGCTGCACTGGAAGGCGCTCGCAGGCTTGAACTATCTTCTGTTCAGGGGAGGGCCGGCATCGTCGAATCTGATCGAAGGCGGCGCCTTCTGGTGGGGCGACAAGGACGAGCCTGTTCCGGATATCCAGTACTTCATGGTCGTGGGCGCCGGCATCGAGGAAGGGGTGGATGCCGTGCCGGGAGGGAACGGCTGCACGATCAATCTCGGACAGATACGACCCCGGTCGCGAGGACGGATAAGCCTCGACAGCGCCAATCCGGTCGAGCCGCCGCGGATCGTCCCCAACTATTTCGCGGAGCCGCAAGACCTGGAGGCTTTGACGGAGGGCACGATGTTTGCGATGGAGATCATGGAGCAGCCGGCGATCCGTCGCTATCTCGCTCGCCGGCATGTTCCCGCCGCCCTGTCTTCCCGCCAGGAGATCAGAGATTTCTGTCGACGCGAGGCCCATGCCGCGTTGCACCCGGCCGGCACCTGCCGGGCAGGTGAGGACGACATGGCTGTCGTCGACCCGCAGCTTCGGGTTCGCGGGGTCAGCGGGCTTCGTGTGGCGGATGCCTCGATCATGCCGACGCTCATCTCCGGGAATCCCAACGCGGTGTGCATCATGATCGGCGAGAAGGCTGCGGATCACCTCAAGCAGTCGATGTAGAGAAATAACACACAGGCATCGGCACCACCGACGGCACGAAGTCGTTGGTGCCGGCAACATCTCCCAAGGAGCAGGAAATGACGATTGAGCGGGATGCAAGGGCCGTTTTCCTTCCGGCGTTCGATACGCCGGATTTCCACGACATCATTGAACCGTTCTTACGCAACGGCGGCTCGTCGATCCTGATTGGAGAATCGCGAGGCGAGTATGTCGCCAGGAGGATGTCCAGGGAACGCCTGCTGAACGAAACCGCGTCCGCCTTTCGCGAGACGATAGCGAGGTTGAAGCTTGCGAACCCGCGCCTCATCGTTGCGGTCGATGAGGAGATGTCAGGTATTCGGCGGCTCGAGGGGTTTGCGCCTCCGCTGCCTAGCCTCGAGGAAGCGAGATCGCTTTCCCCTGGTGAAGTGGAGCGCATGTGTTTTGAGAATGCCAAGGCCGCCAGGTCATTGGGCGTGACGATGTACCTTGCTCCGATTGCCGATGTCGTCGATGGTCGCAATCCTTGGCTTGCGGGCCGCACGCTTGGTAGCGACAGGGAGGAGGTCAGCCGCCTGGTTTCCGCCTACATCATCGGCGTGCAGCGGGCGGGGGTCGTCGCAACCACGAAGCACTTCCCCGGATACAACGACCTGGAGGCGGATCCGGCACTCGTCGATGTGTCACTCGGCACGGGGCGCGAAGAAATCCTTCGTAACGCCGAGCCTTTCCGTGCGGCGATCAAGGCCGGCACAAAGGCGATCATGCTCGGGCCGGCACCGGTGACCGCGTTCGATCCTGAAAATGCGGCATGCACATCCGAGCCGGTCATCAGCATGCTGCGTCGCGATCTCGGATTTGATGGTCTGATCGTTACCGACGATCTCGACGCACCAGCGACGATGCGTCGGCGGACGTTGCTGGAGACGGCACTTGCATCGCTGAACGCCGGTGCGGACTTGCTGCTGGTCAGCGGAGGACCGCACCTTCAAGCACTGTGCGACGGCCTCGTCGAGGCCGTGAAGTGTGGCAAGCTGTCCCCGGAACGCCTTGCCAGCGCCGCCGACCGCGTCCGTTCTCATGCCATGTAATGGGCAATTCCGCTTCGTCGGCGACCCTCGCCGGCGAGCGGCGCACTACAGCGCCGCGCGTCTAATCAGACGCGCAAACCTCGTACGCAGCGAGAGCGGGCCCGGGGAGGGACAGCGGCATCCGGGGCGTCCTCCGCATCAATGCCCCGTCAGGACCAGCGTCTGCACAGGCAAAAGTAGGGCCTGCAACCTCAGGATCATCGCGTGCACCAGCCCCGTCGCGTCCACCACATGCAGGTAGAGCCAGCGCATGGTGCCGATGTCCGGCGCATGCAGCGCGTCGTGATTGCTGGTGTAGGCGTTGGCGATGCAACTGCTTCCCGGCGGGATGTCGGCAAGCTGGCCTTGGTAGAGCGGCTCCAGGTAGGTCGTGAGCGTCCCGGGGCGAGCCATCTGCTGCACGTCGACGAGCACGTCGGTCGGACGAAACTGACCGGCCGCGATGACGTCCTGCACCTCGGTCACGACCAACGGAATGATCGTGAACGGCTTGCCGATGCAGGTCGCCTCGGCGATCATGCCTGGCTTCATCACCTGGGCCTCGATCTGGCCGAAGCCGGCGATCAAGCCGATGCGCCGGTCATCAGGCACCAGGATCCCGGCCGAGCGGATCATCGGATTGACGATATCGCCGGGCCGCAGCGTGAATTGCTGCACGGTGCCAGCCACGCCGGCGCGAACGGTCGTCTTGTCCAGCTCCACCTGGGCCTGGGCGAGCGCCGCCTCGGCGCTGGCCTTCTGGGCCGGCAAGAGCGATGCGAGCTTGGTCTCCAGCGTCTGCTTGTTCGAGACCGCCGCGGCCAGCGCGCCCTTGCGGCCATCGGCGGCGACCTGCAGACGCTCGATTTCCCGCCGGGCGACAATGTTGGGGTTGCGCTCGTTCAGTTCGACCTGCGTATCGAGTTCGTTCTGTGCCTGGAGATAGGCACCCTGGGCCTGGGCGATCAGCCCGTCGGCGGAGGCGAGTTCGCTCTGCGCCACGGTTGTTTCCGCGTCGATTTCCGCCACGCGGCGGCGTGCCGTCTCGAGCGCCGCCTGCTGCTCGCTGCTGTCGAGGCGGAAGAGCGGGGCGCCCGCCGCGACCTTCTCGTTGGCGCCGACAAACACCTCCGCCACCCGGCCGGTCGATTCAGGCAGGATCGTGACCGTGCGGAACACGGCCGTCACATTGCTCGTCGACGGATGGAAATAGAAGATCATCGTGATCAGCGAGACGGTGAGGATCACGCAGGCGGTGATGCCGTAGCGGAGCTCGAACCACATTGAATAGAGATTGATCTCGCGACCGATGCGCTTTCCCTGGCCATACCGGCGGAACAGGTAGTCAGGGAAAATGGTGAGCAGCGAGCAGATCAGAAACTCCAGCATGGCTCAGCCCCTCCGCTCCACCTTCTCGTCCGCACTGGCGGGCGTCATCTCGATCGGCACCCATTGAGGAGCGGTGGGTTGCGGCGCGTCGGGTTGCGGTGCCTTGTGTTCCGGATCCGGCGGCCTCGCCTCCGGTTCGAGCGCCTCCGATACGTCCCCGTCGGTCTCCTCGTCGCGGCCGGCGATCTTTGCCAGCGAACGAGCCATGGATCGGACCGGCGACGAAAAGTCCGGGAACTCGACCATGGCGAGCAGCAGCGCGGCGATCCAGAAGAGATGATTATGGGTGAAGAGCGCGATCAGCCCCAAGGCGCCGACGATCTGCAACTGCACCTTGCTGGCGCCGTGCGCCATGTGCTCGGGCAGTGCGTGCAGCCGCAGATACAGGATGCCGACTAGGAAGATCATCAACAGGACGAAGACGAGCATCACGTTGAAGAGGACGTCCGTCTGACCCGGCGCGGTTATGAAGGGCGGCAAATGATCGACTGCGGCCGGATGCAACGATTGTTCCATCTCTGCATTCCTCTTGCTGATAGCCAATCATGGACGCAATCGCCGCTACGGAAGGTCTTTAGTAAATCGAAGAGGTCCGTACCGATCACCGTGCGTTTTCAAAGAATAATGATAGCGAAACCAGGCCGGGCTGCCATTGATCATGGTCAATATAGACCCCTCGCCCGCTTGGTTGAAGCGCTCGATGCGCAGCGATCTCCTCCAAAATGCATCCTGGGTTGATGCCCGCGCGCCGTGGCGGGGTTGCGCCTGGACCGGGCGCGGCAGATCCTATTGACGAGCAAGAAGCCCATCATCGAGGTCGCGCTCGACGTCGGCTTTGTCAACACGTCGCATTTCACCAACGAGTTTCGCCGGAGCTACGGCCGAACGCCGGCTGAGATCAGAAACGCGGCCGCGCGCGATCGAGCCGCACCAGACCACGCGCAGCAAGGCCGTCATCAAGGCGGTCCCGAGCCCGCAGTCGTTTGAAGGGCAGAAATTTCGATCTGCAGCGCCGCGCAAAGGTCGCTGCGGCGGCACATTTCACATATTCTCCGGCGTCACGATATCAAACGGGACGGTGCGGTGGATCGTGCTGCCCGGCGCGCCCTGATTCATCGTCTCGACCATCGTCTGCACCAAGGTTGCGGAAGTCTTCTCCAGCGGGTGGCAGAGGGCTGCCGTAATCAGCCCTTCGGAGAGGCCCTTTCGTGTCTCCGGGCCGATGTCACGGCATACCACGCGGACGTTCCTGCGCCGGTCCTCAGGGGCTTCCCTCAGCGCGCGTAAGACGCCGGAGATACCGCCCCCGACGATCAGGATGCCGACGAGGTCATCCGTCGTCGCCAGCAATTCCTTGACCATCCGGTATGCCTCGCTCGCTTCCTCATGGGTGGGGCGACTGTCCTCGATGCTCAGATGCGGCGCGTGTTCCCGCATGTAGGAGCGGAAGCTCGCGTCGGCGACGTCCTGACATTGGTAGCGGTGATTGCCGATGAAGACGGCAATGCGCCCCGGCTCGGGGGTCATGTGCCCAATAAGCCATGCTGCTGTTCGCCCCATCTTCCAATTGTCGGCTCCGACGTAAGCGGCTCTTTCGCGGGCAGATTGATCGGTAATATATGCGGTGACCGGTTTGCGCCTGTCATGCAGCTCGCGGATGGCCTGGGCGATTACCGGATGATCTGCGGCGATGACGGCGACGGCGTCGCAGGCTTCACCAAGGGCCTTGAGCCGGCCTGCGATATTCTCCGGCGTGAGCAGATCGACGAAATCGATGACCGGATCGACGACCTCGTCACGCCTCGCATGACACGCCTCGGCGATCTTCCTGCCGAAGAGCTGGTAAAGCTCACGGCTCGATTGCTGGAGCAGAAAGCCAAGTCGATACTTCGGCACGGACTTGCGCAACCGGTCCTCGATCGCGCCGACACCGTAAAAGCCAATGCGCTCCGCGGCAGACTGGACGAGCTGTACAGTCGTGCCTTTGACCGAAGCGGTGCCTGCAAGGATCCTGTTGACCGTCGAGATGGAGACGCCCGCCTCCTTGGCGAGATCCGCAATGGTGGGCCGACGCATGATGGTTCGCCTTCTCGTCCGCGCTGTTTGTGTCATTGTGAATGACACGCTCTGATACTTTATGAATGTTCAGTATGATTTGTCGTTTCTGATATTTCAAGCAGGCGATATGTTTCTCTCACGGTCACGCCAAGGGGCGGGCCAAGGGAGGAGATTGAGGAATGACTAAATATCGCCGTCTCGCGGCAACCCTGTCGGCTGCCGCCATCATTACCTGCACGGCAACGGCCGTCATGGCCGCCAACATCTTCGTCGTCGGCGGCAAGCCGGATGATCCGTTCTGGTCGATCGTGAAGCGCGGCGCCGAGGATGCCGGCAAGGTGGTGGAGGCGCAGGGCGGCAAGGTGACCTGGCTCGGCCCGCAGAACTACGACAATCTTGGCGTCGACGCGGCCGAACTCATCCGTCAGGCCATCGACCAGGGCGCCGATGCGATCGTCGGCCCGGACTGGGTGCCGGGGGCGATGGACCCGGCGTTCAAGGCGGTGGTCGAGGCGAAAATCCCGCTGGTCATCTACAATGCCGGCGGCATCGAAGCCGCCGACCGCCTCGGCGCGATGAACTATGTCGGCTCCAACGACTACCTCTCCGGCAAGGCAGCCGGCACCTACTTCGCCAAGCATGAGCTGAAGAATGCCGTCTGCCTCAACACGCTGCCCGGCGCGGCGAACATCGAAGCCTTCTGCAAGGGCATGATCGACGGCGTCACGGAAGGCGGCGGCACGGGTTCGTCGCTGCCGCTGCCGGCGACCTCCTTCGGTTCGGCGACCGCCGTGGCGCAGGCCCTGAAGGCGCACCTGCTGCAGCACCCGGAGATCAATGCGGTGTTCGCGATCGGCAATGTCGACACGAACTCGGCCGTCAACGGTGTGACGCAGGCCGGCAAGCAGGGGCAGGTGCAGGTCTGTGGCATGAACATGGACGAGACCATCCTGAACAACATCAAGACCGGCACCCAGCTTTGCGCGATCGATCAGCAGGGCTACCTGCAGGGCTATCTTGCGGTCTCGATCCTGAACGCCAACGTCAACTATGGCCTCACCGTACCGACCCGGGAAATCCTGACCGGTCCCGGCGTGATCGACAAGGAGAACGTCGAGGCCACCCTGGCGGGTGTGCAGGCGGGCGCCCGCTGAGCTTCGGCTGAACGTCGTGAAGCTGCCTGCCGCATAAGGCGGGCGGCTTCAGTCTTCCAATAGTGCCGACCGATACCGGTCGCGGGCCTCATTGGTGGTGTCAAATGAACACGAGAAATAGTGTCCTTGCCTCTTCGGTCCCTTCAGGTGGCGAAAGCATCAAAGTGACCATAGGTCAGTTCTCACGCCGCCCCGAAGCGGGGTCGCTCCTCGGCTTGATCGCGGTGTTCGTCTTCTTCGCGCTGGTCGGCGGCAAGGTCTTCCTGTCCCCCGCCGGCTACGCGAGCTGGCTCAACGTCGCGGCCGAGATCGGCATCGTCGCGCTGCCGGTCGGGCTGCTGATGATCGCGGGCGACATGGACCTCTCGATCGGCGCGGTGATTCCGGCGGCTTCCCTGACGGTTGCGATCATCTCCGGCCACTACGGCCTCCCGGAGATTGTCGGCATCTCCGCGGGCTTGGGCATCGGGCTCCTCGTCGGTTTCTTCAACGGCTACCTGGTGAACCGCACCGGGGTGCCGTCCTTGATCGTCACCATCGGGTCGATGTTCGGCGTCATGGGCCTGACGCTCGGCCTCACCGTGCTCATCGCCGGCAGCACCGGCGTGTCGCTCGTGCCAGGTCCGACCATCAAGGCGATCCTCGGCGATTTCGTCGGCGGCATGTTCCAGGTGACGATCTTCTGGTGGCTCCTGTTCGTCGCGGCGTTCTTCCAACTGCTCCACGTCTCGCCCGTGGGCAACTGGATCTTCGCGCTCGGCGGCGACAAGGTCTCGGCCCGCAACGCCGGCATTCCGACGGAAAGACTGACCGTCGCGCTCTACATGCTGTCGGGCTTCTGTGCTGCCTTCGTCGGCGTCAGCCAGGTGCTCGTCTACCAGAGCGCGCAGGTGCTCGCGGGGCAATCCTTCATCTTCAATTCGATCATGTGCGTGGTCATCGGCGGCGTGCTTCTGACCGGAGGCGCCGGGTCGGTGGTGGGCATCGTCCTCGGTACGCTCACCTTCGCGATCGTCAACCAGGGCATCTATTTCACCGGCATCGACCCGAACCTCGGCAGTGTCATCATCGGGGCGCTGCTGCTCGTCGCGGTGATGATGAACGACAAGTTCCGGCTGATGGCGATGTCCTACGCAACGAAAAAGAAGAAGTGAGGGCGGGGCGATGAACGGCTTTTCCATCGGATTGTTTCTACGTCGTCCGGAGTTTGGCGCCGCGTTGAGCTTCGTTGCGGTGATTGCCTTCTATGTGGTCTTCGGCGGCGTGAGCCTCGGTGCGCTCTTCGGCGCGGCAAGCTGGATCAACTTCGCGGCCAATCTCGGTATCGTCGCCTTGCCCGTCGGCCTCCTGATGATCGCCGGCGAGCTCGACATCTCGATCGGCGCGATGATCCCGGCGGGTTCGATGTCGATCGCCATTCTGTCCGGCTATTACGAGTTGCCGATCGCGGTCGGCATGCTCGGCGCACTCGCCCTTGGCGTTCTGGTGGGTCTCGTCAACGGGTTCCTGACGGTGCGAACGAGCGTGCCCTCGCTGATCATCACGCTCGGCACACTGGTTGCGGTCCAGGGTCTCGTGCTGGCAGGATCCGTGATCCTGACCGGGGGCGCCTCGGTTCCGCTCGAGGCGCCCGCCTGGGCCAAGGCGATCTTCGGCCAACTCATCCTCGGCAAATTCCAGGTGATCATCCTGTGGTGGTTCGCGCTGACGGTGGTCTTCGGCTTCGTTCTTCACGCGACGCGCTACGGCAACTGGATCTTCGCGATGGGCGGAGACGAGGTCAGCGCCCGCAACGCCGGCATCCCGACCAGAAGGCTCAAGATCGCTCTCTTCGTCCTATCGAGCACGGCCGCTTCCTTCGTCGGGATGTGCGGCGCGATCCTGTTCAACTCCGCGCAGGTCTCGGGCGGCATGAACTACATCTTCAATACGATCGTCTCGATTGTGGTGGGCGGTGTGCTGCTCACCGGCGGCTTCGGGTCGATCGTCGGGATCTTCCTCGGCGCGCTGACCTTCGCGGTCGTCAACCAGGGCATCTATTTCACCGACATCGACCGCAACTGGTCCAACCTCATTATCGGCGTGATGCTCATGTCCGCCGTGCTGATGAACAATACCTTCCGGCAGATGGCCCTGAGCTTCGTGCCGAAGAGAAAGAGGTGAGTGTTCACCATGTCCGACAATACTCCGATCCTTGAACTCAAAAATGTCGACAAGAGCTTTGGTCCGATCGACGTGCTGCACGACATCTCGCTCAAGGTCCGTGCGGGCGAGGTGCTATGCCTGCTCGGGGACAATGGCGCCGGCAAGTCGACGCTCATCAAGACGCTTGCCGGGGTGCACAAGCCGACGCGCGGCACCATCCTGATGGACGGCGAGCCGGTCGAGTTCAGCGGTCCCCGCGATGCCCAGGAAAAGGGGATCTCGACGGTGCATCAATTCGGCGGCACCTTTCCGCTGATGTCGATCGGCCGCTCCTTCTTCGTCGGCGTCGAACCGACCAGGGGCTGGGGCCCGTTTAAGGTCTATGACCGCAAGACCGCCAACGAGATTGCCGTCAAGGCCGTGCAGGACTTCGGCATCACCCGCATCGATGACGGCGATCGCCTGGTCGGCGGGCTTTCGGGCGGCGAACGCCAGTCGCTTGCGATTGCCCGGGCCGTGCATTTCGGCGCCCGCGTGCTGATCCTCGACGAACCGACCGCCGCGCTCGGCGTGAAACAGGCCGCACACGTGCTCAGGATCGTCAACGAGGCGAAGCGGCGGGGCCTGGCGGTGATCTTCATCACCCACCAGGTCATGCATGCGATGGCGGTGGGCGATCACTTCGCCGTGCTCATCCGCGGCGCGATCGCCGCGGACTTCCGCAGGGGCGAGAAGACCCGCGAGGAGATCACCGACCTGATGGCTGGCGGCGAAACCATGGCGGACCTCGAGGCGCAGATCGAGACCTATATGCAAAGCCACGAGGGGCAACCGCCGCCGCCGGCCCAGTAATCGCTGACGGCATTCACAAGCGAATTGCGCAAGGCGCTCGGCTTCGACCGCACCTGAAAGGGCCGCCGCCGAAGGAGGGAGAATTGCGTCCGGAATCAGGAGGTCAAAATGAAGATTGCACTCGACCCGTTCATGCATCGGCATCTCTCGCTCGAGGCGTTGCCCCGGAAGGTCAAGGAACTCGGCTACGACTGGATCGAGCTGTCGCCCCGCGGCGACTTCCTCGAATGGTTCAAGGCGCCGCGTGTCTTCCCGAACCGCATCAAGAGCTTCAAGAAGGCGCTGAAGGAGAACGGTGTCGGCATCGCCTCGCTGCTACCGATGTACCGCTGGGCCTCGAACGACGAAGCCGAGCGCCAGGCGGCGGTGAAGCACTGGAAGCGCGCCATCGAGATCTGCGTGGAGATGGAAGTCGACACGATGAATTCCGAGTTCGGCCGCGGCCCGCATCCCGACAAGGGCTCGTGCTACTGCTGCCACACCGGCTCGATGATCGAGGCCTGCGAGGATGCCTGGTGGCGCTCGATGGAGGAACTGGTGCCGCTCTTCGAGAGGGAAGGCATCAACCTCCATGTCGAGCCGCATCCGGAAGACTGGTGCGAGACGCTGCAGCCGGCGGTGGACATCATCCGCACGGTGAATTCGAAGAACGTCAAGTTCCTCTACTGCGCGCCGCACACCTTCTATTTCGGCGACGACACCAAGGCGATGCTTAAGGAATGCGCCGACGTGCTCGCCCATGTCCATGTCGGCGACACGTTCAACCACAAGGCCTCTTCGGGCCTGCGCTACATCCTCAACCCGCCGGGCACCAACGCCCGGGTACACCAGCACCTCAACATCGGCCAGGGGGAGGTGCCCTGGGACGACTTCTTCGGCACGCTCGCCGAGGTGGGCTTCGACGGCATCATGACGGCTTGCGTGTTCGCCTGGGAAGACAAGGCGGACCATTCCGGCACGTTCATGCGCAGCGAGATGCAACGCTACATCGACAAGTACTGGGGGGCAAAATGACCCTCGAGGTTGGCATCATCGGCACGGGTATGATCGGCCAGGATCATATTCGCCGCCTTACGAAAGTCCTGTCCGGCGTCGAGGTCGTGGGTGTCACCGATATCGACCAGGCCCGCGCCGCTGCCGCCGCCCCCGAAGGGGCGGAAGTGTTCGCAACCCCCGCGGCTTTGATCTCCTCGGAGAAAGTGCAGGCGGTGGTCATCTGCTCCTGGGGGCCGGCACATGAGGAGCAACTGCTCGCGGCAATCGCCGCCGGCAAGCCGGTGTTCTGCGAAAAGCCGCTGGTGACCTCGGAAGCCGCAGCACTGCGCGTGATGGAGGCCGAAGTGGCCTTCGGCCGGCGGCTCGTGCAGGTGGGCTTCATGCGCCGCTTCGATGCCGACTATCGCCGCCTCAAGGCCGTGATCGACGGAGGAAAACTCGGCGCTCCGCTCATGTTCCATTCCGTGCATCGCAATGCCTCGGTGCCCGAGGGTCTCTACACGTCCGAGATGCCGCTGAACGACACGCTGGTGCATGATGCGGACATTTCCCGCTGGCTGCTGTCGGACGAGGTCACCGGGGTCGAGGTGCGCGTGCCGCGCCGCTCCTCGCGCGGTGGCGAGTTGCGCGACCCGGTCTTCGTGCTTCTGCACATGGCTTCCGGCGCGCTCGTCGACGTCGAGATCTCGGTGAACATCGCCTATGGGTACGACATCCGCGGCGAGGTGAGCTGCGAGGCGGGTGTTGCCGCGCTGCCGAACCGCCCGGCAACCGTGATCTCCGACTCGAACGGCATCCGCCAGGCGATCCCCGCGGATTGGCGCGAGCGCTTCATCGAAGCCTACGACCAGGAGTTCCGGGAATGGATCGAGGCGGCGTCGGAAGGCACCGCGACCGGT
The DNA here is from genome assembly GCF_001651875.1 of Sinorhizobium saheli. Lineage (GTDB taxonomy): Bacteria > Pseudomonadota > Alphaproteobacteria > Rhizobiales > Rhizobiaceae > Sinorhizobium > Sinorhizobium saheli. Next base: position 26,629 of record NZ_LNQB01000063.1, on the reverse strand, counting down.
CCTTCCACCTGGGATGGATACGCGGCCACGCTGGTCGCCGATGCCGCCCTGTGTGCGGTGGCGAGCCGCGGGCTCGAACCAATCAGCATGATAGCGAAACCCGGCCTTTACGGACCTCTGACCGCAATGGCGGCAGAATGACCGGTCGGCCACTCCAGGAAAGATGATTGGATGACCAACGGAGAAAGAACGATTTCCCGCCCCTTGCGCTGGGGCATGGTCGGCGGCGGCCGCACCGGCCAGGTGGGCTACAAGCACCGCACCGGTGCGCTCAGGGACGGCACCTATCGGCTGGTCGCCGGCGCCTTCGACCTCGACGCCGAGCGAGGCCGTGATTTCGGCGTGAAGCTCGGCGTCGAGGCGGACCGCTGCTATGCCACTTATCAGGAACTGATCGCAGGCGAAGCGCGGCGTGAGGACGGCGTCGAGGTCGTCTCGATCGCCACGCCGAACTTCACCCATTACGAGATCACCAGGGCCTGCCTGGAAGCCGGGCTGCACGTCATCTGCGAAAAGCCGCTCTTCTTCACCGTCGCCGAATGCGAGGAGATCGAGAAGCTCGCCAACGAGAAGGGCCTGATCGTCGGCGTCACCTACGGCTTCACCGGCCATCCGCTCGTCCACCAGATGGCGGCCATGGTCAGGAAGGGCATGCTCGGCGATATCCGCATCGTCGACATGCAATATACCCACGGCTTCAACTCCGGCGACGATGTCGGCGCAGGCGAGGCCGTGAAATGGCGCACCAACCCCAAGACCGCCGGCCCGACCTTCGTTCTCGGCGATATCGGCACGCATCTCTATTATCTCTCCGAAATCGTCCTGCCGCATCTGAAGATCGAGAAGCTGCTCTGCGACCGCAAGGCGTTCATCCCGACCCGCGCCCCGCTCGAAGACCATGCCACGGTGCTCATGCACTACGACAATGGCGCCCGCGGTCGTCTCTGGGTTTCGTCGGTGGACGCGGGGAACATGGGCAGCCAGCGCTATCGCTTCGTCGGCTCCAAGGCCTCCGTCGAATGGTCCGACAGCCGCCCGGACCAGCTGATCTATGAAGTTCAGGGCGAGCCGAACCGCACCCTGCATCACGGCATGCCCTATCTCGAGGAAGAAAGTCTCGCCGTCGATCGCATGGGCGCGCTCCATACCGAGGGTCTCGGCGATAGCTGGTCGAACATCTACCTGTGGATCGCCCAGGCGATCGACGCGAAGCAGCGCGGCGACGAAGCCTTCCTGAAGGCGCACCACTACCCGGGCATCAAGGCCGGCACCGAAGGCGTCCGGTGGCTGGAAAACTGCGTCCGTTCGGCGGATGCGGGTTCGGCTTGGATCGACTTCAGATAGTTCAACCTGGGGGCGCGCTGGACTTTCGCCGTCCATCTCCCGAGCGCGCGCCCCCCTTTTCGACAGAGAAAGATCTACCCATGAAACTTTCCATTTGCACCGACGTAATGGGCGACCTGTCTTTTACCGACATGCTCGACAAATGCGTCAAGCTCGGCGTTGAAGGTATCGAGATGACCGGCGGCGGCTGGTCGCGCGCGCCGCATTTCCGGGCCGACGAATTGCTGGCCGACAAGCAGCTCCTGAGAACCAAGCTCAAGGAGATCGAGGCGCGCGGCCTGAAGATCGCGGCGCTCAACTGCTCGGCCAACCCGCTCGATCCGGGCGACATGGGCAAGCGTCACCGCAAGGAGATGGAGCAGACGATCCGCCTCGCCGGCGAGATCGGCGTCAAGACCATCGTGACCATGTCCGGCCTGCCGGAGGCGGCACCCGGCGACATGGTGCCGAACTGGCTCGTGTACACCAAGAGCTGGCCCGACGAGATGCCGGAGCGCGACCGCTACCAGTGGGAGGATCGCGCCTTCCCGCTCTGGCACGACCTGGTGAAGCTCGCCAGGGAGGTCGGCGTCGAGAGATACGCGCTCGAAAACTTCTCGGCGATGCTCGTCTGGAATCCCGAGACCCTGTTCCGTCTGCGCAACGAGGTCGGCCCGACGGTCGGCATGAACCTCGACCCCTCGCATCTGATGTGGATAGGCGCCGATCCGATCGCCTCCGCCCGCGCGCTGGGTTCGGCCATTCATCATTGCCACGGCAAGGATACGCGCATCGAGCGGGGTCTCGCCGACGTCAACGGGCTGCTCGAACTGAAGGAGGTCACCGACGTCGCCAACCGGAGCTGGAACTACGTTGCCGTCGGCGCCGGTCGTGACCTGCAGTGGTGGAAGGAGTTCTTCTCGGTCGTCAGGATGTGCGGCTACAACGGCTGGGTCAGCCTTGAGATGGAGGACTTCACCATGTCCACCGAGGCAGGGATCCAGTCCTCGATCGACGCACTCCAGGCGACGATCAGCCGTTGAGAAAACCTGCGGGTGCCGCCAACAAACACTCGCGGCACCCGCAGGACTGTCAGTCAAATCGATGCACCATGCGAGATACGGGCGATGGAAGAAAGCAACAGTGTGAAAACCCTTCAGGAACTGAAGCGCGATATCGCCAAGCGGCAGATCACCTTTCCGGACACTCTGGAGCGCGTGGCGCGAGAAATCATCGATCGCCCCGAAACGGCAGTCTTCGAAAGCGCCGCAACGATCGCGAAGCGATGCAATGTTTCGGTGACCACGGTCCAGCGGCTGGCGCCGCACCTCGGCCTGCGCACGTTCGCCGAGCTGAAGGCTATCCTGCGAGACCATATTCGCGATCGCGCGGCGTAGTTGGGCAACCCCGAAATTTACGCTGTCGCCCGGCTGTGATGCGCTCACATGGATTCCCGCCAGCGCTGGCTTGGAACAAGGTCCTCAACGGGCAACCCTCCTCGTGCGAGAGATGCCCGGCAGGGCAGAGGGGGGTGCGCCAGGCCCGCCGACCAGTTCCTCACCCCGTCATCGCCTTGAAGTGGTCGAGCATCCGCGCCGCATCGGGTTCGAGGCCGGTGAACAGCCGAAAGGCGCCGACCGCCTGGAACACCGCCATGCCGCCGCCGTCGAGGGTGCGGCAGCCGCGCCGCCTCGCCTCCTCGAGCAGCGCCGTTTCGAGCGGGAAATAGACGATCTCGGCGACCCAGTGGCGGGGTGCAAGCAGTTCGGGGTCGAGCGGAAGCCCCGGATATTTGGCCATGCCGGTCGGGGTGGCATGGATGAGGCCGGCTGCGCTCCGCATCGCCGCGGCGAGGTCGCTGCCGGCCGTGATCTCGGCGTCGGGAAAGAGCGGCGACAGCATCGCGGCGAGCGCTTCGGCCCGCTCCGGCTCGCGGTCGAAGACGGCAAGCTGCCGCAGCCCGAGCGAGAGGCCCGCATAGGCGGTGGCGACGCCCGCGCCGCCGGCGCCGAGCTGCACGGCTGAGGAGAGATCGGCCGCCGGCAGGCCGCGCCGGAAGCTCTCGGCAAAGCCCCACCAGTCGGTGTTGTGGCCATGGCGGCGGCCGCCTTTGAGCACCACCGTGTTGACGGCGCCGAGCCGCCGGGCGTCGGGCGCGAGTTCGTCCAGATAGGGGATGACCGCCTGCTTGCAGGGATGGGTGATGTTGAGCCCGGCCAGCCCGCGGCTCTCCGCATCGGCGATGAGGCGCGGCAGGTCGGCTTCCGTTGCGCCGAGGGCGAGAAGGTCGATCAGCTCGTAGTCGTAGCTGCGCCCGTGGGCCGCGCCCTCGACCATGTGCATCCGAGGCGTCAGCGAGGCCTGGATGCCCGCGCCGATCAGGCCGGCCCTCAGGGGTCTCACAAGTGTTTCGGTCATGTTTTCCGGTTCCACTCCCGTCCATCCCGTCGCGTTCGTCACGTCGCGTTGGTCCGGCCCGCCAGGTCGTCAGGCGGGCCGGCTTGCCCCGTCTGTCACTGCCCGCGTGCGGCGCCGATTTCCTTGAACAGCGTCTGCACGGTCTCCTGACCGATATCGGCGCTGAACTTTTCGATCAGCGGCTTGACCGCGTCGCGCAGCTTCTGCGTCTCTTCCGGGCTGAGTTCGCTGATCTCCATGCCGGTCTGGCGGATTTCATCGAGGGCGGCGGCATCGGCCTCGCGCGAGACCTTGCGCTGGAAGTCGCGTGCTTCGACCGCCGCCTGTTGCAGGACCGCCTTTTCCTCGTCATTGAGGTCGTCCCAGAATTTCTTCGAGATCAGCACGATCTGCGGGTTGTACTGGTGACGGGTGAGCGTCATGTATCTCTGCACCTCGTAGAACTTGGCGTTCAGGATGTTGGCGGCCGGATTCTCCTGCCCGTCGACCGTTCCGGTTTCGAGCGCCGTATAGAGCTCGGTGTAGGGAAGCGGCACGGCATTGGCGCCGAGCGCGTTGAAGAGCTCGACCGGGATCGGCGACTGGATCGTACGGATCTTCAAGCCCTTGATGTCGTCGAGCTTGGTCACCGGATGGCGGTTGTTTGTGAGATTGCGGAAGCCGAGTTCCCAATAGGCCAGCCCGACGAGCCCGGTATCGGGCAGAAGTTCCATCAGGCTCGCGCCGAAGGGGCCGTCCATCACCTTGTCGGCTTCCTCGCCGCTGTTGAAGAGGAAGGGAAGGTCGACGGCGCCGAACTGCTTGGCGTTGCTTGCCAGAATGCCGGCGTTGAGCACGGTCATCTCGATCACGCCGCCCTGCAGCGCCGCAATCGTCTGGACGTCGCCGCCGAGTGTGCCGCCCGGGAAGAGCTTCACCTCGATCTTGCCGCCGCTCTTCTCCTTGACCAGCTCGGCGAATTTCTCCATGCCGGTCACCTGCGGGTGGCCCTTGTTGTTCGCCGAGGCGAACTTGATCGTCTGGTCGCGGACTTCGGCTGCGGCCGGTCCGGCGATCGCAAGCGCCAGCGGCAGGGCGATGCCGAGCGCCAGTGTGCCAAGTTTCTTCAACATGCTTTCCTCCCATATGGGCCGAACTTTCTCGGCCGGTTGATCTCCCGCGCTCCCCGCGCGGGCATTTCGCTCACCGCCCGAACCAGCCCGCCGGCACGATCACCAGCTGCGGGAACAGGACGAGCAGGATGAGAACGACGAGTTCGGCGACGAGAAAGGGCATGACGCCCTTCATCAGCTCTTCCATCGACAGTTTCGACACGCCGCAGATAACGTTCAAAACCGTGCCGACCGGCGGGGTGATGAGGCCGATCGAATTGTTGATGATGAAGAGCACGCCGAAATAGACCGGATCGATGCCGGCCTGCTTGATGATCGGCATCAGCACCGGGGTCATCACCAGGATCGTCGGCGTCATGTCCATGGCGGTGCCGACGACCACGATCAGAGCCATGATCGCGATAAGGAGGGCCGTCTGGTTGCCCATCAGCGGCTCGACGAGTTCGGCAAGCTCGCCCGGTACGTCGGCAACCGTGATCAGCCAGGCCGAGACAGCCGCGCAGGCGACCAGGAACATCACGACGGCGGTGATCCTGGCGGCGGCGACGAAGACGTGGAAAAGCTGCGCCGGCGGCAATTCGCGATAGACGACCATCGAGACGAAGAGCGAATAGACGGCCGCCACCACCCCGGCTTCCGTCGGCGTGAAGACGCCGAATTTCAGCCCGACGATGATGATCACCGGCAGCATGAGCGCCCAGATGCTGTCGGCGAAGGCCTTGAGCCTCACCGCGCCGCTCGCCTTCGGCGGCAGCGCGAACTGCTCCTTGCGGGCGACGATCAGCCAGGTAACGGAGAGCGCCACGGCGATCATCAGCCCGGGGAAGATGCCGGCGAGGAACAGCTTGGTGATCGAAACACCGCCGACGACGCCGTAGAGGATGAAGCCGATCGACGGCGGGATGATCGGGCCGATGATCGAGGCGGAGGCGAGCAGCCCGCCGGCGCGCGCCGCATCATGGCCGCTCTTCAGCATCATCGGCAGCAGCAGCGCGCCGAGTGCGGCCGCATCGGCGACCGCCGAGCCCGAGAGGCTTGAGAGAATGCAGGCGGCGAAGATCGCGACGAAACCGAGGCCGCCGCGGATATGGCCGACCATCGCCATGGCGAGCGCGACGATCCGGCGCGAAAGGCCGCCGGTGTTCATGACTTCGCCGGCGAGCAGGAAGAAGGGAACAGCCATCAGCGGAAAGCTGTCGGCGCCGTTGAGCACGTTCTGCGCCACGATCTGGGCGTCGAAGAGGCCGAGATAGAGCATCAGCGCGACGCCGCTCAAGACGAGGGCGAAGGCGATCGGCACGCCGAGCGCCATCGGTCCGAGAAGGGCGCCAAGGAAGATGGACACGGTCATGATCGGCTCCTCAATGCTTCGGCGAAAGCTGGCCGAGCGTCGGCTCGGGAAGCTCGTTCAGTGCGGCCTCGTCCTCGCTGTCGCGCACGAGCTCGGCCGTGGTCACGTCGATGCGGCCGGTCGCGACGGCGAAGGCGTCGGAAAGCAGGATCAGGAAGGCCGGAATGCCGAAGGCGAGGCCGGCGCCGTAGAAGAAGGCCATGGAGATGCCGGTCGCCGGCGCGCCGACATGGAGATTGATCAGCGTCTGGCTCCAGCTGCCGCTGATCATCAGCCACGTCGCATAGAGCATCAGCCCGTGCCCGCCAAGGACGGCGACCTTGGCGCCGAGCGGCGGCAGTCGCTTGATCAGCGAATCGACGCCGAGATGGCCGTGCTCGCGCAGGGCGACGACGGCGCCGAGGAAGGTGAGCCAGACGAAGAACATCCGCGACAGCTCCTCGGACACCGTGATCCCCTGGTTGAAGGCATAGCGCAAGACAACATTGCCGAACACGAGCACGACCATGCCGGCCAGCAGCAGCGCAATCGCCGCCTTCAGCGCCAGGAAACAGAAATCGATGATGCGCGTCATTCGCTCCTCCCAAGCGACACGGCGCGCCGGACGCGACGAAGGCCGCGGCAGGCTGCTCCCTCCCAACACCGGGCGGGTCGCCCGGGGCCGCGACCCGCGCTCCTCCGCGCGTCCGGCTTGCTTCTCCAAAAATGTACTAACTAGTTCGGAAGTCAAGACGGCTGCCGGTTGAATCGAAACGGCAAGGTGAATATGTCTTGATGCATCGCCTGTGGAGGATCCCTCGTTCGGCGCTGCCGCCAGAGCATTTTGCAGTCAGGTGGAATCACCTGACGTCGCACAAATGCGGCAAATACAGACAGATAGAGCGGCGGCGCGAACGCACGTGAGCGCATCCCGCTCTATGGACAATAAGGCCGGCGGATCAGAGGGTTATGGAAGGACGGGGCAGCGCGGGAAATGGCGGAGCGGCAGATAAACGGCAGGAAGAACGATCCGCAAAGGACGCAGGAGGACATTCTCGACGTGGCGACGGAGGAGTTCTCCACCCATGGTCTCGCCGGCGCGCGCGTCGACCAGATCGCCGAACGCACCCGCACGTCGAAGCGGATGATCTACTATTACTTCGGCAGCAAGGAAGCGCTCTACCTTGCCGTTCTCGAGCGTTCCTATCGCAAGATCCGCACGCTCGAGGCCGATCTCGAACTCGCCAACCTGCCGCCGGAGCAGGCGCTGCGGACGCTGATCGCCACCACCTTCGACCACGACGAGGCCAATCCCGACTTCGTTCGCCTCGTCAGCATCGAGAACATCCATCACGCCGCCCACATGCTGAGGTCGGAGGCGATCCGCGACCTCAACGTCTCGGTGATCCAGACGATCGAGGCGATCATCGACCGCGGGCTTGCCGACGGCACCTTCCGCCGCCGCGCCGACCCGATCGACATTCACATGATGATCAGCGCCTTCTGCTTCTTCCGCGTCTCGAACCGCTACACATTCGGCACGATCTTCCGGCGAGACCTGTCGGAGCCCCAGACGATCGAGCGGCATCGCACGATGATCGCCGATGCGGTGGTGAGCTATCTGAAGAGCCGGTAGGGCGGGGCCGCGCCTCCAGACCGCATTCCTAGCGAAGCAAATTCAACGGCGAGACGCTCCTGCACCGAACGGGCGCTCGAAACCGCATTCGTGCGCCGACATCAAAAACAGTACTAAAGAGTATTGACATCAAAACCCGAGCTATGACACGATCCGGGCATGGGGTGAGGAGCGAGATCCAGGCCGGGGAGGGGCCGCCGATGTCCAGGAATTTCCTCGATTGGCGCAACGTCGAGGCTGAGGCCAGCCTGGTTTCTGCGTTCGAAAGGCGCGCCACCGCGCACGCTGACAGGCTTTTCGTTAAAAGTTCGACCTTTGCTCTGAGCTGGGGTGAAGCGCTTTCGGCGGTTCGCGGCTTTGGCGAGCTGCACCGGGAACGGCTCGAGGGCCGCGATGTGGCCATGTTCATGGGCAACGGCCCCGGCTTCTTCATAACATACCTTGCAGTACTGTTCTCGGGTGGGCGCCCGGCGGTGCTGAATGCGGCGATGCCCGAAAAAGCGGGGCGGAAGCTCGTGGAGGAGCTGGCCCCGGAACTTGTCTTCGCCGGGCAGGTGCTGGAGTTCGACGACGCGGCCGTCGTGGTCGATGGCGACAGGATAAGGCACTGGATTTCGCTCGATGCCGGAATGTCCTCGAGCGCCACGGCCGGGGACGAAACGGCCTGCTATTTCTATTCAGGCGGCACGACGGGAACGCCCAAGCGCATTCGCTACACGCACGACAGGCTGCTGGCCGCGGGTGCGCGGATGCAGTGGGGCTGGCCGCTCCAGGAGGGCGAAGTCTTCCTGCCGATCGCGCCCTTCAGTCATATCTACGGGTTCCTTGCCGGTATCTGTCTGCCTATCCAGTGTGGCGGCTCCTCGATCATCCCTTTGCGGTTTCATCCCGCAGAAGTGCTGGACCTCATCGAGCGCGAGCGGGTCACTGTCCTCGGCGGCGGGCCGCCGGCCGTCTACCAGGCGCTCATGTCCGATCCGGACCTCGGCCGCCGCGATCTGTCTTCGTTGCGGGTCTGCCCCGGAGGCGGCGCTTCCTTTCCGCTCGAGATCCATCGTCGCTGGAAGGACGTGACCGGCCTGACGATCTATGAAGGCTACGGCATGACCGAGGGTGCGCCGCTTGCGGTGAACACGGTCGAGACCGGGATCAAGGCGGGCAGTGTCGGCAAGGCCGTGCCGGACACCGAAATCAGCATCGTCGACATGGAGACCGGATCGCGCGTTCTGCGCGCCGGTGAGGCCGGAGAGATCAAGGTGCGCGGGCCCCATACGATGCTCGGCTACTGCAACGATCCCGAAGAGACGGCGATGGTCCTTCGCGACGGCTGGGTGCTGACCGGCGATGTCGGCGTGATGGATGAGCAGGGCTTCCTGACCATCACCGACCGCAAGAAGGATGTGATCATCCACAAGGGTTTCAACGTGTTTCCGCGCGAGGTCGAGGAAGCGATCATGTCGCATCCCTCCGTGGCCTGCGCCTGCGTGTGCGGCGCGGCAGACGAGCGCGCCGGCGAGATCGTGCTCGCCTATGTCACCCTGCGGCCGGGCCAGGCCACGACACCGGAAGAGATATCCCGGGCCTGCGCCTCCTATCTGGTCAACTATAAGATCCCGGCCCGGATCGAGATCCTTGAAGCCTTTCCGCTCACCCCGGCAGGCAAGGTGGACCGCATGGCGCTGAAGGCCTTGTCCCGGCGGACATCGGCCGGAGCGGCGGCATGAGTGCGGACGAACATTCAATGGAGAACAGCGTGCTCGACACCCGGATACAGACCCTGACGATCACCGCTGCCGAGCATTGGACAAACGTCCACCGCGCCGGCCGCGGCTCGCCCGTCGCCCTGCTTCACGGCTCCGGCGCCGGCGTTTCGGCCTGGGCCAACTGGCGCAAGGTCATTGCGCCCCTGGCCGGTCATTTCGACGTGATAGCGCCCGATATCGCCGGCTTCGGCGCAACCGAGCTGAAGCCCGACACCCAGTACAACATCATGCTCTGGGTCGAGCATTTCGTCGCGATCCTCGATCGACTCGGGATCGAGAAGGTCTCGGTCGTCGGCAACTCCTTCGGCGGCGCGCTGGGCCTGATGACGGCCATCAACCACCCGGAGCGCATCGATCGTCTGGTGCTGCTCGGCACGCCCTGCGGCCATTTTCCCCAGACTGAAGGCCTGCGCGCCCAGGGAGAGTTCGACGGAACGCTGGACTCGATGCGCCGCGCCGTCAGCTACTTCCCCTATGATCCATCCTTCATCACCGAGGATCTGATTGAGGCCCGGTTCGAGGCCGCGACCCGCGATGGCGCGCTCGAGGCGTTCCACCGGCTGATGCCGCCGCCGCAGGGTGAAAACCCCATTGTCCGCGGTATCCCCGAAAAGCTGCTGCGCAAGGTCGAACACCGGGCGCTGATCCTTCACGGCCGTGAGGACCGCGTGGTTCCCTATGATCGCGCGCTCGACATGCATCAATGGCTGGTCAATTCGGACCTGCACAGTTTCGGCAAATGCGGCCACTGGGTGCAGATCGAGCGGGAAGCCGAGTTCCTCAAGCTGGTGACAGACTTTCTGGGAGAAAACGAATGAGCCGCAACACGCTGGAAAAGGTCCTGTACGACCTGTCGGCCTCGGGCGCGAACAAGAAGAAATTCGCCGATGACCCGGAGGCCTTTCTGAGACGATATCAGCTTGATGACCGCGAACGGGCCCTGGTCCGCGAATACCGCGTTCGCGAACTCGCCGATCTCGGCGTGAACACGATGCTGACCTGGGGCTTCTGGCTTCAGGCCGGCAGGTCGAACCGCGACTACATGAAGATAATGAAAAGGGAGGAGGCTTGATATGGCCCGCATCGTCGGGGGCTTCGTCGCCCCGCATAACCCGGTCATGTATTTCAATCCCAAGGGCGCAACCGAAGAGCAGTCGAAGCTCTGCTACGACGCCTATGCGCAAACGGCGCGCCGCATCGCGGAGCTCGAGGCGGACGCCGCAATCGTCATCGGCTGTGACCACTACATACTCTTCGGTACTGAGTGCCTGCCGCCCTACGTCATCTCGACCGGCGAGATCGACGGCCCGGTGGACCAGCTGCCCGGCCTGAAGCGAAGGCCGCTGAAGAGCCATGCCGCGCTCGGCAGCCACATCGCCAAGGTCGGGACCGAGACCGGCTTCGACTGGACGGTCGGGCGCGCGCTGAGTGTCGATCATTCCGTCGCCGTCCCGCACCATCTCATGGTCGAGCCTGCGGGCGGCGATCTCCCGATCGTTGCCGTCATGCTGGCCTGCGGCGTCGAACCCTACCTGCCGATGAAGCGCGCCTGGGACCTCGGTGAACATATCGCTGCGGCGGTTGCGTCGTTCCCGTCGGACGAACGGATCGTGGTGATCGGGTCCGGCGGCATCTCGCACCATGTCGGCGATGAGCGGATGGGTGAGGTGAACCCGGATTTCGACCGCAAGGTGCTCGATATCGTCACCCGCGGCGACAAGGCAGCCATGCTGGCGCTGACCGATGAGGAAATCCTGCGCGATGGCGGCAACGGCGCGATGGAAATCCGCACCTATGCCTGCGCGATGGCCGCGACCCGGGCCGCAGGCGGACGCCTGATCGCATACGAGCCGGTACCCGGCTGGGTCACCGGCATGGGCTTTGCCGAGCTGGAGGTCGCCGCATGATGATCGAACTGTGCGACAGCGGCGCCATTCGCGACGGCGAGATCACTCGGGTGACGGCACCCGGCTTTCCCGCCGTGGCAATCGCCCGCCATAACGGCGCGCTCTATGTCTTCCCGGATCGATGCCCTCACGCCGACGAGTCGCTTGCCGAGGGCTGGATCGAGGACGGACGCGTCGTCTGCGGCGTTCATTTCGCAGAGTTCGAACTCGGCTCGGGCGAGGTTCACAACAGGCCGGTGGGTTGTCCCAACCTCTCTTTCTTCCGCTGCGAGGATCGAGACGGAAAAGTGTTCGCAACATTGGCAGTGGAGGCCTGAACATGTGTGACGGCGGATGCAACGGGGCTGCAAGGAGCCGCCCCGACATGAGACCGGTCTATCCACGGGCGTCGAGCTACCCGGACTTTGCCCGTCTCGTCGACCGCGACAAGGCCCAGGTCGACCGCCGAGTCTTCGTCGACAAGGCAATATACCAGGCGGAACTGCAGCAGATCTTTGCCCGCGCCTGGCTGTTCCTGGCGCATGAGAGCCAGATTCCCAATCCCGGCGACTTCCTGCGCACCTCGATGGGCGAGGATGACGTGATCGTCGTGCGGCAGCGGGACAAGACGGTGAAGGCCTTCCTCAATTCCTGTCCGCATCGCGGCAACAGGGTCTGCATGGTCGACGCGGGAACCAGGGCGCGCGGTTTCATCTGCAACTATCACGGCTGGTCCTTCGGCATCGACGGCGCGCTGCGCGGCACCGACGGCAAGGTCTATGAAACCGATGAAACCTTCGAAAAGGCACAGATCGGGCTCACGCCGGTTGCCCAGATCGACAGCTACAAGGGGCTGATCTTCGCCACTTTCGATCCGCAGGCGCCGTCGCTCGAGGACTTTTTCGGACCCTTCACCTGGTATCTCGACATCATGCTCGACAATGACGAGGGGGGCACCGAATTCGTCGGTGGCGCCATCCGGTCGATCATCGATTGCAACTGGAAATTCCCCGCCGAGAATTTCGTCGGCGACATTCTCCATGCCTTCTGGACGCATCAGTCCGGCGCGCAGGCCATTCTCGGCGGCGCGGTCGATCTCGGCAAGCGCTACGACGAGCTGGCATTCCAGGCATCGGTCTACGGCCACGGCATCGAATCCAACCTCGACAAGGTCGGCAATACCCGGACGCTCGGCTATCCGGAACTGGTCGATTACGTCTTCGACCTTTCCGAAAAGGCGAGGGACCGCCTCGGCGATATCCGCGCCCGCGCCATCGGCGCCATCTCTTCCTGCACCGTGTTTCCGAATTTTTCCTTCCTGCCGGGCCAGAACACCTTCCGCGTCTGGCACCCGCGCGGACCGGGCAAGATCGAGCTGGTGGCCTGGACGCTCGTCAACAAGAACGCGCCGGAGCATATCAAGGAACTCTACCGCAAGGGCACGATGATGACCTTCTCGCCCGGCGGCGTGTTCGAAATGGATGACGGCGAGAACTGGGAATATGCGACGCGGGTCAACGAGGGCTTCGTGACCCGGCACCAGCCGCTGCACTACGCGCTCGGCCTCGGAACGGAAGACGCTGCAAGCGAGATGCCCGGCCACGTGCACCGGGGATCGCTCAACGACGCCAACCAGCGCCTGTTCTACACGCGGTGGGCCGAATTCATGAAATACGACAACTGGACGGACCTGCAGAACGGCGAGACGGCACCCCCCGTCCGTCGAGCGCAAGCCGCGGAATAGCACGATGCCGGATCTGTTGAACATTGCAAGGCCGTTCGGGGACCTCGATCGTCCGGTCGACGTCGAAACCGAGCGGGAAGTCACGCGATGGCTTCATCTGGAGGCGCGGCTCCTGGATGCCGAGCGCTATCAGGAGTGGATCGACACCATGATTGCGCCGGACATCCGCTACTGGATGCCGGACATGGATACGCGCCGCCGGGACGATCCGCGCGGAACCTTCCGGCATGGCGAATCCGCCTACTTCGATGACAGCTGGCACGAGCTGTCGGTGCGGGTGCGGCGGTACAACGAACCGTCTGCCTGGGCCGACAACCCGGCGACGCGGCATGCACATCTGATTTCGAACATCGAGGTTCATGCCACCGACGACGACGGTGTCTACGCCGTGTTTTCCGCCTTCACCAATGTGCGAAATCGCAATGAGGCCGATCAGGACATTGTCCACGGTCGCCGGGAAGATGTGCTGAGGCGCAGCGACGGCCGACTGAAACTGGTGCGCCGGAGGATCTTCATCGTTCAGAACATCCTCCTTTCCAAGAATCTCAATACGTTCTTCTGAGGTTGAAATGACGGGTCGACTACAAGGACATGTCGCGATCGTCACAGGCGGCGGAAAAGGCATCGGCCGGGCGGTGGTCGACCGCTTCGTCGCGGAAGGGGCGCGGGTCGGTGTGCTGGTCCGAAGCGAAACGGATGTCCGTTCACTGACCACGCAGCATGGCGACCACGTTCTCCCGATCATCGGCGACGTGCGGAACTGGGCGGACAATCTGGCAGCGGTCGAGGCGACGACGGAGCGCTGGGGCAGGCTCGACACCTTGATTCCCAATGCCGGCGTCTACGATTTCTCTGACCGCTTCGAGTCGATCCCGGGCGAAACGCTGGCAGAACGCTGGCGCGAGATCTTCGAGGTCAATGTCCAGGGCTATCTTCTTGCTGCCCGTGCCGGGCTGGAGCCGCTCCGCGCGTCGAGGGGCTCGATCGTCTTCACGCTGTCTTCGTCATCCTTCTATGCCGGCGGCGGCGGCACGCTTTATGTCAGCTCGAAACACGCGCTTGTCGGGACCGTGCGGCAACTCGCCTATGAGCTCGCGCCGGAAATCCGTGTGAATGCGGTCGCTCCGGGCGGCACGCGGACGGGACTGCGCGGAGCGGATGGCGATGGGCGCTCGCTCGCAGAAATCGAGGGTTTTGACGCGATGGTCGCGCGCAATGTCCCCCTCGGCTTCCTGTCGGAGCCACGGGACCATGCGGGTCTCTACGTAACCTTGGCGCTGCGCAGCGAAAGCGGTTTCGTCACATCGGAGATCATCCGATCCGATGGCGGGATCGAAGTGCGCGGCGGGCGCCGCAAAAACAGGGAGCAAGCATGACACCGAGGGAAAAGATTGGCGCGCTGAAGCAGCGCCTGCGCCTGCCTGTTATCGCCGCACCCATGTTCCTGGTGTCGGGGCCGGACCTGGTGATTGCCGCGGCGAAGGCGGGTGTCGTCGGCGCCTTTCCGGGGCCGAACGGCCGGACCATCGCGGATCTGCGGCAATGGTTCGAGACAATCCAGGCCGCACTCGGACCGGAGAAGCTGCCGTTCGCCTTCAACATGATCACCCACAACAGCTATGGCCGGTTCGAGGAAGAGATCGCGCTGGTCGAGGAATTCAAGCCCGAGATCGTGATCACCGCGCTTGGCGGGCCGCACCGGGTGACCGATGCCGTCCATGCCTATGGCGGGCAGGTGCTGGCGGATGTGAACAGCCCCACCTATGCCCGCAAGGCCATCGACAAGGGGGCGGACGGACTGGTGCTGGTCTGTGCGGGTGCCGGCGGGCATACCGGCTCCTATGCCATGGCGCCCTTCCTTGACGAGGTCAGGAGCTTCTTCGACGGACCGGTCGCGGTCGGCGGGGGCATCTCGACCGGCGCCGGCATCCTGGCGATCGAGGCCCTCGGCGCGGATATCGCCTATGTCGGCACCCGTTTCCTCGGTGCGAGCGAGACGTTGATCCCGGATGCGTACAGGCAGATGGCGGTGGCGAGCACGCTCGAGGACATCGTGCCCTCGCGTGCGATCACCGGAGCGCTGGGCAACTGGATGCGCGCCTCGCTCACGGCCTCGGGTTTCTCCGAGGCAGATCTCAAGGCTGAGGCCAGGATCGATTTTTCCGGCGACATGCATTCGGGGGCCAAGGCGTGGAAGACCGTCTGGAGCGCGGGGCAGGGCGTCGGTCAGATCCGCAAGGTGGAGCCGGTTGCGACGATTGTCGACCGGCTGGCCCTCGAATATGACGCGGCCAAGGCAAGATTGGCCGCGAGACCGGCACCGCATTTGGAGAAGATCGCATGACGCTCGCAAACACCGATATCGAAAAGATCGCGCAGGATCTGCGCGAGGCCGAGGCAAACTCGATCGTGATAGCACCGGTTCGGGACCGGGTGACGACGGCCGCCGAAGCCTATGCGATCCAGGACGCGAATGCCCGCATGCGGCTCGCCGGCGGCGGGCGGCTGGTCGGCCGGAAGATCGGCCTCACCAATCCCGCGGTGCAGAAGCAGCTGGGCGTCGATCAGCCGGACTACGGCATGCTGTTCGCGGACATGGACCTGCCGCACGGCGCGGAGCTCCCATGGAACGCCGCGGCGCAATGGAAGGCCGAGGCGGAACTCGCCTTCGTCCTCTCGCGTCCGCTGCAGGATGCCGATTGCACCATGGCCGAGGTCATGCGGGCCGTCGAATACGTGGTGCCGGCGATCGAGATCGTCGGCTCGCGAATTGAAAACTGGGACATCCGCTTTGTCGACACGGTCGCCGACAACGGGTCCTCGGCCTTCTTCACGCTCGGTCCTTCGGCACGGCGCCTGACCGAGGCCGACCTCCTGGACTGCCGGATGGAAATGCACCGCGGTGACGAACTCCTCTCTCAAGGCAAGGGCCGGCTGTGCCTGGGCTCTCCGCTCAATGCGCTTCTGTGGCTTGCGAGAGTGATGGCGGCAGCCGGGCGACCGCTCGACGAAGGCGACGTGATCCTGTCGGGCGCGCTCGGCCCGATGGTTGCGGCGACACCCGGCGCCGAATTCGTCGCGCGGATCGAGGGTTTCGGCGAAACCGCCATCAGGTTCGGGGGCTGAAGAGATGACGAAGATCAAGGCAGCAATCATCGGCTCCGGCAACATCGGAACCGACCTGATGATCAAGATCATGCGACTGTCGGACGTTCTGGAAATGGGCGCGATGGTGGGCATCGATGCCGCTTCGGACGGCCTTGCGCGCGCCGCGCGTCTTGGCGTGCCCGTCACGCATGAGGGCATCGAAGGCCTGACGCGCCTGCCGGACTACGACGACATCCGCATTGTTTTCGACGCCACGTCGGCGGGCGCGCACAAGCGGAACAATGAGATCCTGCAGCGGGACGGCAAGCAGGTCATCGACCTGACCCCGGCCGCGATCGGCCCCTTCGTCGTGCCGGCAGTGAATCTGACCGGCGACCTCGCTGCGACGAACGTGAACATGGTAACCTGCGGCGGGCAGGCGACCATCCCGATTGTCGCCGCCGTCAACCGGGTCTCGCCGGTGATCTATGGCGAGATCGTCGCTTCGATCGCCTCGAAATCGGCAGGGCCGGGAACGCGCGCGAATATCGACGAATTCACCGAGACCACGGCGCTCGCCATCGAACGGGTCGGCGGTGCGCGGCGTGGCAAGGCGATCATCATCCTGAACCCGGCCGAGCCGCCGATGATCATGCGCGACACCGTCTATTGTCTCTGCGAGGCGGCGGACCAGGAGGCTATCCGTGCCTCGGTCGAGAGCATGGTGGCCGAAGTCCAATCCTACGTGCCCGGTTATCGCCTGAAGCAGCAGGTCCAGTTCGAGCATATCGGCTCCAACCAGCCGCTCACGATCCCGGAAATGAATGGCAGCTTTACCGGCCTCAAGGTCACCGTCTTCCTCGAGGTCGAGGGCGCCGCCCATTACCTGCCGGCCTATGCCGGCAACCTCGACATCATGACCTCGGCAGCGTTGAAGACCGCCGAGCAGTTGGTGACGCAACGCAACTGGATCGGAAAGGCGGCCTGAGATGACGCAAATCTACATTCAGGACGTGACGCTGCGCGACGGCATGCATGCCATGCGGCATCAATATGACCTCGGCCATGTCCGTGCCATCGCCGAGGCGCTGGACGAGGCGGGCGTCGATGCGATCGAGGTCGCTCATGGCGACGGCATTGCCGGCTCGGCCTTCAACTACGGCTTCGGCAAGCATACCGACTGGGACTGGATTTCCGAGGCGGCCAAGGTCTGCCGGCGGGCGAAGCTGACCACGCTGCTGCTCCCGGGCATCGGTACGATCCACGATCTCAGGCGCGCGCGCGATCTGGGCGTTCAGTCGGTGCGCATTGCCACCCATTGCACCGAGGCGGACGTGGCCGCCCAGCATATCGCCGCGGCCAAGGAGATGGGGCTGGACGTCTCGGGCTTCCTGATGATGGCGCATATGTCAGCGCCCGAGGCCCTGGCCAGACAGGCGAGGCTCATGGCGGACTACGGCGCCGATTGCGTGTACTGCACCGATTCCGGCGGACGACTGGTCATGACCGATGTCGCGGCCCGGATAGACGCCTATCGTGGGGTCCTCGGCGCCGGATTTCAGATCGGCGCCCACATGCATGAAAACCTGTCGCTGTCGGTTGCGAATTCGGTGACGGCGGTCGAACGCGGCGCCTTCCGCGTTGATGCGTCTCTCGCCGGAATGGGCGCGGGGGCGGGCAATACCCCGATCGAGGCCTTCGTCGCCGTGGCCAACCTCTATGGCTGGCAACACCGGTGCGATCTCTTCAAGCTGCAGGATGCGGCCGAGGAACTCATTCGCCCGCTGCAGGACCGCCCGGTCCGGGTCGATCGCGAGACGCTGACGCTCGGCTATGCCGGCGTCTATTCCAGCTTCCTGCGCCATGCGGAAAAGGCCTCGGATCTCTATGGCGTCGACACGCGTGCCATTCTGGTGGAACTCGGACGCCGGGGCATGGTCGGCGGGCAGGAAGACATGATCGTCGACGTGGCGCTCGACATGGCGCGCGAACGGGACCGGGCCTAATGGTGACGCTTCCATCACCCTTCCGTCGGTTCCTGTTCCTTTTTGCACATGTCGGAGGCGATCAGCCTGATGGCATAGGCAGGAAACTCCTCGCGCGACATGGCGTCGAGCGAGCCGTGCAGAACGGAATCACCCATGATCAGGCAATAGGCCAGATAGGCCCGCCGGCGGGCTTCGGCCTGCGGATACCCCATGTCGCGAAAGAGCTTGGTAATGTAGTCGAACCGGATCTCGTCGACCTCGCCGACCGCGGCCCGCGGCATGTCGACACGCCGGCCCCAGTCCCGGATCGAGGTCTCGATCCGCGCAA
Source organism: Sinorhizobium saheli (assembly GCF_001651875.1). GTDB lineage: Bacteria > Pseudomonadota > Alphaproteobacteria > Rhizobiales > Rhizobiaceae > Sinorhizobium > Sinorhizobium saheli. The sequence continues at coordinate 8,014 of NZ_LNQB01000063.1, read as the reverse complement.
AGGCAGGCGAGTTCCTGCGGCGCGGCAGCGCGAAGAGCGCGGACAGTCTTTCGCGGGGGTCCGAGCCGGCAATGGAAATGCTGCGAATGACATTCAGGGTCATCTGTTTTCGCCAGTGCGCCAGCATGGCGCCGAGAAGCTGGCTGCGGGTCTTGAAATGCCAGTAGAAGCTGCCCTTCGTCACGCCGAGCTTGGCGCTCAGCGTGTCGATCTTGATGCCGCGCACATTTTCGTCGACGAGGACCTGCAGGGCGGCTTCGACCCAGTCCTTTTCGTTCAGCGGGTCGTCTTTGTAGCGTTGCGTCGGGCGGCGCGTGGTCTTCGTGGGGGCGTCGTTCGTGTCAGCCAATTCGGTCTCCGCATATGTTTTCCATACTCTAGAGCACTGTGTGCCTGAGTTGAAGAGGGCTTTGTCATGCGGAAAATTGCGATCGTCGGTGCAGGGCAGGCAGGCGCTGCCTCGGCGTTGAAATTGAGGGAGCTGGGCTTCGATGGCCAGGTTTTTCTTTTCGGCGATGAAGGACTGCCGCCCTATGAACGGCCCGAACTGTCCAAGGCCTATGCGCTCGGGCTGACGGCGTTCGAGCAACTCGTGCTTCTGCCGCCCGAACTGGCGGAAGCAAGGGACATAACCTTGCGCGTGACGAGCCCCGTTCGTCGCATCGATCGTGTCGCGCGCCGCGTTGAAATCGAGTCCGGAAGCTATTCCTTCGACGTGCTCATCCTGGCGACAGGCGGGCGCGCGCGCCGACTGCCGTTACCCGCGGCGTTTGCCGGCCGGTCATTGTCGATCCGCACCAAGGCCGACGCCGACCGGTTGCGAGAGGTCGTCCGCGAGGCGGCGACCGTTGCGGTCGTCGGAGGCGGCTGGCTGGGCACGGAAGCCGCGATGACGACCCGTGGACTTGGCGCTTCCGTCGACCTGGTCGAGATGGGGCCGCGACTGTGCGGGCGGGTTGCACCGGATTGGCTCTCCCGCCGGCTTGAGGAAATGCAGCAGGCGGCCGGGGTCCGCGTACACCTGAATGCCAGGCCGTCCTTCAATGAAGACGGCACGATCACCATTGCCGACCGCCAGCTAAGCCCGGACCTGCTGATCGAAGCGATCGGCATGGATGCGAATGACGACCTGGCTCGGGCAGCCGGACTGCGATGCGCCAGCGGCGTGCTGGTGGACGGGTTCGGGCGGACCGATGACGAGAACGTCTTTGCGATCGGCGATTGCGCCACGACGGTGCTCGCGGACGGCAGATGCATCCGGCTGGAAAGCTGGCAGAATGCCAACCGGTCGGCGGAAAGGGCAGTTCGCGCGGTGCTCCGCCTGCCGGACATGCCGCCTGAACCAGACTGGTTCTGGACCACGCAGGGCAAGGACAAGATCCATATGCTCGGGCAGTGCCCCGACAATGCCGTCCAGATCGACCGGCCGGGTCCGGGTGGGCGGACCAGCCGCATCTTCATGCAGGGCGACCGGATGATCGGCTGCATCGCGATCAACAACCCGCGGGAGATTTCGGAAGCGCGCCGCGTCCTTTCGGCCGATCGTCCTCTGGACCCGGTGCGAGTGGGAAATCCCGGCGTGATGCTGTCGCATTGCGCGGTGGACCAACGCGAGGCGGTGACGGTCGGCTAGTGCATGGGGGCCGAGGCAAACGGGCAAGCCCCTATTTTTTCGGATCGGACAGTACTCATTCGTATTGACGGCGAGGGCGACGAGGGTTTGGGCAATGGCGCGAGGGAGGAGCGCCGCAGAACCGGGTGAATTGTGAATTGCATGCGCACGCGGCCGTTCGCGGACGTATCAGCTCAACGGGAGGATTTCATGAGCTTGAAGACCATTCTTTTTGCAACGACATTCCTGGCGGCCGCTGCGCCTGCCGCTCTTGCGGACGTGTCGGTGTGCATTTCCCTGTCGGCGACCGGGCCGACCTCGGCGCTTGGCACGCCTCAGCAGAATTCGGTCAAGCTGCTGCCGACGGAAGCGGCCGGCAAGACCGTGCGCTACACGGTGTTCGACGATGCGTCCGATCCGGGCGCGGCAACGCAGAACGCCCGCAAATGCGTCAACGAACAGGCGGCCGACGTGCTGATCGGGGGCAGCGGCACGCCCGTCGCAGCCGCGATCGGGGAAACGCAGACACCGTTTCTGACCCTGTCGCCGTTTGTACCGCAAGGCAAGCAGAGCGACTGGACCTTCGTCGTCCCGCAACCCGTGTCACTCATGGCCGGCGCCATCGCCGAGGACATCGCCAAGCGAGGCTTCAAGACGGTCGGCCTCATCGGCTTCAATGATGCCTATGGCGATCTCTGGATCAAGGCCATCGGGCCGATGCTGACGGACAAGGGCATCACCCTCGAGCCGGTCGAGCGCTTCGCGCGGACCGATACCTCGGTCAGCTCGCAGGTGCTGCGTCTGTCGGCGGCAAATCCCGAGGCGATCCTCGTGGTCTCTTCCGGCGCGCCTTCGGCCGGTCCGAATCTCGCGCTTGCCGAGCGCGGCTATCAGGGTCAGATCTACCACACGCATGGCTCCGCCAATGGGGCCTTCCTCAAGATCGCCGGCGACGCCGCCGATGGCACCATCCTTCCGGTCGGGCCGATCATGGTGGGCGAGCTGCTTCCGGACGGAAATCCATCCCGCCCCATCGTCATCGATTACATCGCGCGCTACGAAGCCGAACACGGGCCGGGCAGCGTCTCGCCCTTCGGCGCTTACTTCTACGACGCTGCCTTGCTGGTTCTGGCAGCCGCGGAGAAGGTTCCCGCGACCGCCGAGCCGGGTTCGCCCGAATTTAGGTCCGCGCTTCGCGATGCGCTGAAACGTGTCGAGGTTCCCGGCCTGCATGGCATGCTGCGCAATGACGGCCGCCAGCAGATGAGCAATGGCCCGGAGAACTGGATCATGTCCGTCGTCGACAACGGAACCTGGGCGATCCGCGACTAGCTCCAATCCGATATCCCGTCCGGGCAAACGCCGGGGCGGGATCCCGGAATGCACGGTCGCTCCCCTGAACGCCACCCGCACTTCCCGCGAAGCAACAACAGCCCGGACGGACTCCTTATGGACGCAACTATAGCGCTTCTTCTGGCCAAGGATGGCCTGATCAACGGTGCCATCTATGCCCTGATCGGCGTGGCCATGGTCATGGTTTTCACCCTGACCCGCGTCATCATGGTCTTCATGGGCGAGTTCATCGCTTTCGCTGCGCTGACCTATATCGCCTTGCAGCGCATATGCGAGCCAACCGATCGCCTGCTTGTTTCTCGCCCTTGCGGTGACGACCACCTTGCTCGCCTGGCGCCGATCCCACGGGCGCATGAGGCGGCAGGAGCAGTACCGGCTTCTGCTCGGCGGACTGGGCTTTCCGGCGGTGGTGAGTGCTGCGATCTGGTTCCTGTCGCCAGTCGTATTGCCGGCCTGGGTCGATGCCGTCCTTGCCGCGATGCTCGTCATACCGCTCGCCGGGCAGATCTACCGGCTCGTGTTCGAGCCGTTGGGAAATGCGTCAATCCTCGTGCTGCTGATTGCGGCGGTCGGCACGCATCTCGTCCTGATGGGCGTCGCGCTTCTTGCCTTCGGTCCGGAAGGCGCGCGTGGCGCGGCATTGTTCTCTGGGCGGGTCAGTATTGCCGGCGTGGCCTTCACCGGACAACAGATCGGCGTGCTCGCCTTCAGCATCGTTGTCCTCGTCGCGATGCATGTGTTCTTCGGGCGCAGCTATCTCGGCATGGTCCTGCGCGCAACGGCCGTCAACCGGCTGGGGGCGAAGCTGGTCGGCATTCCGACAGAGGTCTCCGGCACGACCGCATTCTGCATCTCGGGTGTGGTCGCGTCGGTCTGTGGCGTGCTCATCGCGTCGATGACAACCATCTTCTACGACACCGGCTTCATCATTGCCCTCAAGGGCTTCGTCGTTGCCGTCCTGGGTGGGCTCGTCAGCTATCCGCTGGCGATGGTTTCCGCCTTGTTTCTCGGGCTGATCGAAGCCGCCACCTCGTTTCACTGGAGCCAGTTCAAGGATGCGATCACCTACGCGTTGATCTTGCCCGCGCTGCTCCTGCGGTCGTTTACCGCGCATCAGGAGCACGAAGAATGACCATCGCCACGACCAAGAGCACCCACCCCGCCACACAAAGGCTCACGATCCACTTCCGCGTGTCACTGATCGCATTTGCCCTTCTGGCCCTGATCGTGCCGTTGATATCGCCTTCCGGCACGGTGGTCATGATGGCTTCCGCGATCGGGATCGCCTCTCTGGTGTCGATCGGCCTCGTGGTACTGACCGGCGTCGGCGGAATGACATCGTTCGGGCAAGCGGCGCTGATGGGGATCGGCGCCTACACGACGGCGGTCCTCTGTCTGAAATTCGGCTGGAGTCCATGGCTTTGCCTGCCTGCCGCCATCCTCGCGACGGGGGCGGCGTCGGCAGCGATCGGCCTGTTCACGATCCGCCTGTCGGGTCACTTCCTTCCCCTCGGCACCATCGCCTGGGCGCTTTCCCTGTATTATCTGTTCGGCGCGTCCGAATTCCTGGGCGGCTATGGCGGTCTCAGCGGAATTCCCGCCCCATGGATCGGGAGCTACAGCCTCGAGGACCCGCGAATGTTCTATCCCGTCATCTGGCTGATCGTGGCGGTGGTGGTCGTGCTGACGCTCAATCTGTTCGACAGCCGTGTCGGCAGAATAATCAGGAGCCTTCGCGCGGGACGCACGGCGGTCGAATCCTTCGGTGCCAATACACAGCAGCTCAAGCTGTTCGTCTTTGTCTATGCCGGCGTGCTGGCCGGCACGGCAGGCTGGCTCATGGCAATGTTCACGCGGTCGGTGTCGGCGTCGCCGTTCGGCCTGAACGCCGGGATCGAGTATCTGCTGATGGCTGTGATCGGCGGCGCGGGCAATGTCTTCGGTGCGATCTTCGGAGCAGGGCTCGTGGTGGTCCTGAGGAATTACCTGCAGGATCTCCTGCCGTTTCTCTCGCCTGCCGCAGGCAATGCGACGATCATCGTCTTCGGCGCGATCCTCGTCCTGCTCCTCATGAAGATGCCGCAAGGGGTCTGGGGGGCCGTCGTCCGCCGCATGCCGTTCCGCACGGTCAAGTCTCACCCCGATATCGCCGATGTCGGATTGGAGCGTCAGCCGATGCCACCGGCCGGTGCCGATCTGCTGCGGGTCAAGGGGCTGGAGCGCCGGTATGGTGGTCTGATTGCGGTAAACAACGTGGATTTCACGATCCGCGCCGGCGCCATCACCGGACTGATCGGCCCCAACGGCGCAGGCAAGAGCACGACCTTCAACCTGACGACCGGGCATGTCCGGCCGACAGCCGGAAAGGTGTTCTTCCTGGGCGGGGATGTGACCGGCATTACGCCGCGAGAAGTTGCCGGCAAGAGAGTTGCCCGCAGCTTCCAGCATGTGAAGCTGGTCCCTGACATGAACGTGCTCGACAATGTCGCGGTCGGTGCGCATCTGCGTAGCCGCAAGGGCGTGTGTTCCGGCATGCTGCGCCTGGACCGGCACGAAGAGGCGCGCATCCGTGCCGAAGCGATGGCCGCGCTTCAGCGTGTGGGGCTGGCGGACAAGGCATGGGTGGAGACCGGCACATTGGCGCTCGGCCAGATGCGCATCGTCGAGATCGCACGCGCGCTCTGCATGGACCCCGTGCTGCTTTTGCTGGACGAGCCTGCTGCGGGGCTGCGCCACCATGAGAAGCGGGCGTTGCTGACGCTGCTCCGGGAACTCGCGGCCGGCGGCATGACAATTCTGATCGTCGAGCATGACATGGGCTTCGTGATGGAGCTGACGGATCATCTCGTCGTGCTGAACTTCGGCGTTCGGATCGCCGACGGCACGCCGGCGGAAGTCCGCAGCAATCCCGCGGTTCTGGCTGCGTATCTGGGAGGTGGCGAATGACACTCGCACTCAGCATTGCCGGTGTTTCCGTCAGCTATGGGCAGGTTGCGGCAGTGCATTCGGTGGGTCTCGACCTGGAACGGGGAACGACGGCAACGATCATCGGTGCCAATGGCGCGGGCAAGAGCACTCTGCTCAATGCCATAGCCGGAATCCTGCCGATGCAGGGCAGGATCAGCTTCTTCGGCCGGGACATCGGGGACGAGAAGATCGAGGGTCGCGCCCGCTCGGGCCTCGTCCTCATCCCCGAGCGACGCGAATTGTTCTCCAGCATGACCGTCGAGGAGAACCTTCTCCTCGGAGGCTATACCCGGCGCGGCGAGGACGGCGACCAGCTCGCCGTGGTTCATGATCTCTTCCCGCGCCTGAAGGAGCGCCGCAACCAGATTGCGGTGACCCTGTCGGGCGGCGAGAGGCAGATGCTGGCCATGGGTCGCGCCATGATGAGCCGGCCGCGGGTCCTGATGCTGGACGAGCCCAGCCTCGGGCTTGCCCCGCTGATCGTCCGCGACATCCTCGACACGACGGTCAGGCTGAAAGAGGCGGGTGTGTCGATCCTGCTGGTCGAACAGAACGCCAGGGCGGCGCTTGCCGTGGCCGACACCGCCTACGTGATGGAGAACGGTCAGTTCATCCTGTCCGGCCCGGCACGAGATATCGCCTGCAATCCGCGGGTCGCCGAAATCTATATGGGGCAATCCTTGGAACCGTGAGATCGGGTATCCCATGGACGATTGACAACGAATGCACGGATTACCTTGAGCCTAATACCAACGGCGGTAGATTCTGACCGAACAGGTGCGACAGCGCGGTTCTTGCGCTTTGCGATCGGTGAAAGCGCCGGCCAAGGTTGACGAGCGCCAAAGCCTTTGCCGGAAATTCCCTGTTCACTTCGCCGGATGCGCTTCGACGTGGGTTTATGCCTATGGCAGCTAGTTCGGCGAGCGCGTAGATCGATCGACTCGCCGAACAGTTGCAGATCGGCCGGGGCAATCTCGCAGCCGATGGCGATCGACCGCGCTACATTTGCTCGGTTACCGGCCCGGCACACCCGCCCGGCTCTCGACAGCGGCCGATTGTACCGGCTCATGGTCCACCCACTCCAAGACGTGGTTGCGCTCGCTGCCCCGGCGTGCTTTGACATATGCCGGTACAGCAAAGGAGAGGTTCATGTTTCGTCCGATACTTGCCTTCGTACTCCTGTTTTTCGGCTGCCTTCCGGCTTCGTTTGCCGGCGAGGCGCAGCCCGAGTCGCGGCTCGATGCCATCATGGCCGCCGGGGTGCTGAAAGTCGGCTCGGCCGGCGACTACAAGCCTTTCACCTTCAAGGACCCAGCGACGGGCGAGTTCTCCGGCTTCGACCTCGACCAGGCCAAGAGCCTCGCAAGCGCTCTCGGCGTAAAGCTCGAGGTCGTGTCCACTTCATGGCCGACCCTGATGCAGGATTTCGAGGCCGGAAAGTTCGATGTGGCCATGGGCGGCGTTTCCGTCACCTTCGATCGGCAGAAGAAGGGGCTGTTTTCCATCCCCTACATGAAGGAGGGCAAGACGCCGATCGCCCGCTGCGCCGACCAGGGCAAATTCGAGACGCTGGCAGACATCGACAAACCGGAAGTGACGGTGATCGTCAATCCGGGCGGTACGAACGAAAAGTTCGCCCGTGCCAACTTGAAACAGGCCAGGATCGAAGTGTTCGAGGACAACACCAAAATCTTCGACCAGATCGCCGCCGGCAAGGCCGACGTGATGATGACCGACGCCTCGGAAACCCGCTACCAGCAGAAGCTGCATCCGGGAGTTCTCTGTGCGGTCCACCCCGACCAGCCGTTCAATTTTGCCGAAAAGGCCTACTGGCTCCAGCGCGACCCCTATCTGAAGGCTTTCGTTGATCAATGGCTGCACCAGTCGATGGAGAACGGTGACTACAAGGCCATCCACGCCAAGTGGTTCGAGTAAAGGAACGCTGGCGACGTGCTCGCCGCGCTCGTAGCGAGCGTACGAAGCTCGGTGGCTGACCGAATAGCCTAACAGGCTGCTGAAAATCGTGTTGCGTTACCGCAAGCCATCGCGGTGGGTGCGATTTTTTGACGGATTTCGGCAGGA
>NZ_LNQB01000062.1 GCF_001651875.1 Sinorhizobium saheli | reverse complement strand
TGAGCCGGTTTCGGTTCTGAAGCGCGTAGAGGCCGGGCGTGACAGCGTCGTGAATCAGCGATGACAGCTCGATGAAAACTTTGTTGCGCTTGATCTCGTCGACATGCATCAGCGTCGCGTCGATCAGGCGACGTGTTTGTGGCCGGACACGGCCCTGTCGTTGCCCGCTTGCCTAGAGGGTCGTGGACGGGAGCATCAATGATGTTTTCTTTTCTGCCAGCGCTGTCGCGCAGAATCCACCGCGCTACTTCACGGATTCAATTCAATGCGTTTTATCAACCCTATACCGTTCGTCCGCGACATCGATCGCTCAAGGGAATTTTACCAAAACAGGCTTGGTCTGAAGGTGTTGGAGGATTTCGGGAGCTTCGTCCTTTTTGAATCCGGCTTTGCCATCCACGATGGAGTGGCGCTTGAACAGACTGTCTGGCGGCAAGCCTCTCTTTCGAAAGAGCCCTATGGGCGGCGAAATCTGTTGTTGTATTTTGAGCATGACAATGTGGATGCGGCGTTCGAGAACATCGCTCCACACGTCGAGCTGAAGGACATCTGCGATCGGCTCAACTCGACACCGCGGAAGTGCCTCGGCTACCGAACGCCGGCGGAAGTCTTTCGTAAGAAACTACTCGCGCAAATGCGACGTGTCGGCTAGCGTCACACGCGCAAGTCGCAGTTCGGCATGAACTCACAGAACGTGAACATCTTCGCAACAAGCCGTGCACAGGGCTCGAGAAGAACGGCTCCCTTCGACCCTAAGCGGCCATTCGCCCGCGAAGTCCGGCAGGACAGGAATGGGTGCGAAAAGGAGACACACATGATTCAGCAATAATTGCTTTGGCGTCGCGTCTGTGCCGACGCCACATTGCGGTGACGGCCGGGGGCTGATCTGGCCTTCGAGGGGGTCCTTTGTCGACGCCTCGGATCAGAATCTCGACTCGGACACCCATAGACCCGGTAGTGGGGTCGATCCTCGCCGTCTCGCCCGTGCTTAGGACGCTCCGAACAATAAATGAATCGCGTGCGTCAGAGTGACTCAGCTTTGGGGGATTCCTCAAGGGGTCAAACGGGCGTAGGTCTATTGGATGATCGACGCGGACGCCATCCGGTATCGCTGGGAAATGGTTGGGAGCAAGCTGGACGAGCGCGGGCGTCGCTTGTTTGCGGCCGCCGAGGTACGCACACCGGCCGTAGTGGGCGTTGGTCTCGCGGATCACCGGTCTGGCGCGTTCTACGATCAATCGTGGCGAGGACGACCTGGATGCCGCGCCGTTGCCGCGCGGGCAGGTTCGCCGCGCCGGTGGCGGGCGCAAGGCCGTGAGCGAAAGCGATGCCGGGCTGGTTGGCGCGCTGCAGCGGCTCGTTGATCCGGTGACGCTGGGCGACCCGGAGCGGCCGCTGCTGTGGGTGTCGAAGAGCATGGACAAGCTCTCCGACGCTCTGGGCGATGGGTCATCCGATCAGCGCCGACACGGTCGCCAAGGAACTTGTGAAGCTCGGTTTCTCGCGCCAGCACAACCGCAAGGCCGAGGAGGGTTCGCGGCATCCGAATCGCAATGCGCCGTTTGAGCACATCAACGCCAAGGTGCTTGCCGCGCAGGCCGCGGGGCAGCCGGTCATCTCCGTCGACACCAAGAAGAAGGAACTGGTCGGCAACTTCAAGAACGCCGGCTCCGATTACCGGCCCAAGGGTGATCCTTGTCGTGTGAGCGTGCACGACTTTGAGGACAAAAAACTGGGCAAGGTTGTGCCCTACGGCGTCTATGACGTGGCGGCCGACACCGGCTTCGTCAGCCTGGGCATCACCAGCGACACGGCCGAATTTGCGGTGCAGGCAATCCGCTGCTGGCGCGAACGCATGGGACGGGAACGCTATCCACAGGCCAGCGAGCTGACGATCACAGCCGATTGCGGCGGCTCCCACGGCGCACGTGTGAGGCTGTGGAAGGTCGAGTTGCAGGGGCTCGCCGACGAGACCGGGTTGACCTTGCATGCCCACCACTATCCGCCGGGCACCTCCAAATGGAATAGAATAGAGCACCGCCTGTTCTGTCACATCACGCAGAACTGGCGCGGCCGGCCGCTGACGGATCGGGTCGCGGTGGTCGAACTGATCGGCGCGACAACCACAAAGTCCGGCCTCAAGGTCGAGTGCGTGCTCGACCCCCGCACCTATCAAAAGGGCATCAAGATCACCAACGCCGAGATGGCCACCCTCGACATCACCGGTGATCCCTTCCATCCCGAATGGAACTACACAATCAAGCCACGACGCCCGTAGCACTTGTTCTGCGGAGCGTCCTTAGTGCGCAAGGTCCTACTCCAAAAAGGACAGCCACGATATCTCGCTGCGCCTCGCCACGCATAGTCGCCGATACTTCGCGGAGCGTAAGCAAGGTGGCGACAGCTCATAAGGGCACATTGTGAGCTCCGAGACTACCGCTCATTCGACAGAAACTGCCTAAAGCGCTCCGACTTTGGATTTCTAAAAACCTCGGCAGGATGCCCCTCTTCCTCGACAACACCCTTGTGCAGAAACACAACCCTACTGGACACGTCGCGAGCGAACGCCATCTCGTGGGTGACCACGAGCATAGTTCGGCCCTCTTCGGCGAGTGAACGCATTACCTTCAGCACTTCGCCGACAAGCTCCGGATCGAGTGCGGATGTCGGCTCATCGAAGAGCATGACCTTGGGGCGTTGTGCTAGCGCACGCGCGATTGCGGCCCGTTGCTGCTGCCCCCCAGACAGGTGTCCCGGGTAGAAATTGCGTTTGTCGCCGATACCGACCCGCTCGAGCAAAGCCTCCGCCTCTTCAATGCATTCGGCGCGATTGCGCTTTTGCACGTGTACGGGTGCTTCGATCACGTTCTCAAGGATCGTCATATGCGACCACAGATTGAAACTCTGGAATACCATTCCAATGTGTTCGCGAAGGCGGTCAACCTGCCGCCGATCGGCCGGCTCGGTTTTGTATCGTCCCTTTTTCAGCCGAAACATTTCACCGGCGATACAAACTTCACCGCTGTCGGGCACTTCGAGCATATTGATGCACCTCAACATCGTCGACTTTCCGGATCCGGAGGAGCCGAGGATCGAGATCACCTCTCCTTCCTGGGCTTCGAGAGAGACTCCCTTCAAAACTTCAAGCGGACCAAAGCGTTTGCGGAGGTCCTTCACCGAGACGGCGGCCGTGCTATTCTTATTGTCAGCCGTGAGAAACGTTCCCCTGTCAGACATGCATACTCCCGTTTATGCCAAGTTTGGTGGCCTCATGCGGAGATGGGGCGAGAGCCAGAATTCAACGATCATCATCAAACGCGTGACGAGGAAGGTGATCGCAAGATAGATCGCACCGGCGACGATGAAGACCTCAAAGGCTCGGAAGCTGTCGGCAATCAGCTTCCCCGCAAGACCGGTGACTTCCATGATGGTGATGACCGACGCCAGCGCGGTTGCCTTGAGCATCAAGATGATTTCGTTGCCATAGGCTGGAAGTGCATGCCGGATGGCGATTGGCAAAACAATGCGCCGGAACAGCAGCAGGCCCGACATGCCGCACGCACGCGCTGCCTCAACCTGTTGAAGTGAAACTGCCTTTAAGCCTCCGCGGAAGATCTCGCTCGTATAGGCCGCCGTGTTCAGCGTCAGTGCGATCACTGCACACCAATAGGGCTCGCGAAAGATCGCCCAAAGGCCAAGGTCCTGCAGCAACGGTCGGAATTGCCCGAGACCATAATAAATGAGGAACATCTGCACGAGCAGCGGCGACCCTCGAAAGACGAAGACGTAGCCTCGGGTGAAACCACGGCCGATCGGCCCTCCGACCACCGCAAGAAGCGAGAGAAAAAACGCAAGGATGCCGCCGGCAAAAATGGACGTCACTGCGAGCTCCAGTGTGAGCGGCAAGCCCGTCAGGAGGATGAGAAAAGTCTCCCACATGAATGCAATGTCCATCACAGGGAACTCCGGGTGCCGCGCATGGTCCTCGCTTCCAAATGGCGTAAGGCGATCGACGATGCCCAGGTGATGACGAGATAAAGGAGGATGGCAGTTAAGTAGAACTCGAACGGGCGCCGCGTCGAACCGGCCGCGATCTGAGATTGCCGCAGAAGTTCGACGAGGCCGGTGATGGAAATCAGCGACGACTCCTTCAGCACGAGCTGCCAGGTATTGCCCAATCCGGGAATAGCGTAGCGCAGCACCAGGGGTGCGACGATGCGGCGAAACTTCGGCCAGGGCCGCATTCCGACCGCACTCGCCGCCTCGAGCTCGCCGCCGGCGACCGACTTGAAGGCACCGCGAAACACTTCGGATTGATATGCAGCGGAAACCACGCCGAGCGCCAATGTGCCCGTGAGGAAGGCCGGCATGCCAATGAAGCCTTCATAGCCAAAGAGGCCGCCGAGGGACCCCAGAAATGCACTGCCGCCAAAATAGAACAGGTAGATGACAAGCAGATCGGGCACACCACGCAGGACGGTCGTGTAACCATCCGCCAGCCAGCGGAGCACGATGTACCGCGACAGCTTCATGAACGTGACGACCGATCCCAGGATCGTACCTGTCAGGAAGCCGCAGACTGAGACCGCGAGGGTCATGGCCGATGCACTGAGGAGCAATGCGCCCCAACCGGCCTCGCCGAAGCCGACGAGCGCCAAATACCTGTCGATGAGTTCCATGCGTGTCCTGGTCCCTCTGCGCCGGGCAGATTAATCCATAGCCCGTCGGTGCGCCCAAATGCGCTGCAGTTTCGACATGTTCTTCAGTGAGCTCTGAACATGCGCCCGCGCAGCCGCTTCGGCCGCCTCGGGGTCGCGCGCGCAGATGGCATCGGCAATGGCGCGGTGCTCATCCAGATCGGTGTGTTCGAGATCCACCCATAGAACCTCGAGCCAGAGTGCCAGCCGCAGCTGTTGATAGACCTGCTCGGTCAAGCGAGTGAGCGCATCGTTCCGCGCCGCCTCCAGAATGACCCGGTGGATGTAGAGACCGAGGTCAAGGTTTCGCGCCGCATCGGAAGGCGTGTCGTTCGCGCTGTCCTTGAGTTCGACCATCTGCGCGATAACGCCGCGGAGCCTGTCGAGGTCTTCTTCCGTCGCCGTGACGCAGGCGAGCCGGGCCGCACAGACATCAAGCGCCTCCCTGACGACCAGAAGGTTGCAGAACGCGGTGATATCCAAGTCCGAAACCGTGTAGCCGAGGTTTCTCTGGCCGACGACCAAGCCTTCCTCTTCAAGCTTCATCAATGCTTCGCGGAGGGGCGTGCGGCTTACTCCAAGCCTCTTTGCAAGAGCGTTTTCGGAGAGTCGCTCGGAAGGCCGCAGCTGCCCGGTGAGGATCAAATCCTTCAGTCGCGCATATGTCGTTTCACGCAGCGTGGCGCGCGGCTCGTTTTTGGTGAGTGTCAAACCAGTCCCCTTTTATCGTCCACGACCCAAAGCCAGACTACTGCGAAGAACAGATATCGTTTTTCCTCTTGCCAGATCAACCGGCATACCGATATGTATACAACATTGCCCACAGCATTCAATTGGATTTTAGCGAAAAGCGGAATCGGCGAGAGCCAGGGGGATGGGGCGGATGGAGGACCTTGCATGCCTGAGATCTTAAGCCTTGAGGAACTCCGCGCCCGGTATGGGAACGCCTCCGGGGCTGACATCTTCGATCCAGAGTTTCGCAAGGTCGCGGACCAGGTCTTCGGCGAAGGCGATAGCCGCCAGGCCCCCTATTGCGGCGTCCCGACATTGCTGAAAGCCCCTTTTCGGCAAGATGCTTCGCCCCACTTTGCAGATATCGATGTAGCGCTTCTCGGCATCCCGTTGGATCTGGGCGTGACGAACCGCCCCGGTGCGCGCTTCGGTCCTCGCGCCGTTCGCAACGTCGAGAGAGTAGGGCCGTATGATCACGTGTTGCGGGCGGTCCCCGCTGCGCACGTCCGTGTCGCGGACGTGGGGGACGTGCCCTTTCGGAGCCGATTCGACCTCGTTAGTTCGCACGAGGACATAGAGGGGTATGTTCGCGGCCTGGTCGACGCAGGCGTTGTGCCACTCTCGGTTGGCGGTGATCACTCCATAGGACTGCCGCTGCTTCGCGCCGTCGGTCGCGATCGTCCGGTGGGCATGATCCACATCGATGCCCATTGCGATACGAGCGGCTCGTTTGAGGGCTGCAAGTTTCATCATGGCGGTCCGTTCCGGCAAGCCGTGCTTGACGGCGTGCTGGATCCCCGCCGAACGATACAGATCGGTATTCGCGGCAATTCCGAATATTTTTGGGAGTTTTCCTACGCGTCTGGAATGACCGTCATTCACGCCGAGGAGGTTGAGGAACTCGGCATCAAACAGGTGATCGAAAAGGCCCGCGCGGTAGCGGGTGACGGACCGACCTACGTCAGCTTTGACGTGGACGCCCTGGACCCGGCATTCGCGGCAGGCACGGGAACACCGGAAGTGGGCGGGCTCACCTCCGCACAGGCGCTCGGCATCCTTCGCGGCCTTTCCGGTCTCGACATCGTCGGTGGCGACGTCGTCGAGGTCGCGCCGCAGTACGATCCGACCACGAATACGGCGCAGATCGCCGCACAGGTTTTGTTCGAAATCCTCTGCCTGGCCGCAGAGGCGATAACGATCCGCGCGTCCGGGCAGATCGAGAGACCACGCTAATCAAAAGCAAGGGCGCTCGATTGTGAGCGCCAAACCAAGAAGGGGAATGAAAATGAGGACAATCGAACTTGCACTCGCCGGCACGATTCTGGCCGCCGTTGCGGGCAGCGCCCACGCCCAGAACAGGCCAACCGAAATCACCATTGCCACCGAAGGCGCCTATGAGCCGTGGAATTTCACAGGACCCGACGGGAAGCTTGCTGGTTTTGAGGTCGATCTCGCCAATGATCTCTGCGCCCGCATGAAGATCAAATGCAACATTGTCGCGCAGGACTGGGACGGGCTCATCCCGTCTCTGATCGCCAAGAAGTTCGATGTCATCATGGCATCGATGATCGTCACGGAGAAGCGCCTTGCCGTCATCTCCTTTAGCGAACCCTACGCTCCAACCGCCGCAGCCTTCATGGTTGAAATGTCGGGCCCGCTCGCAAATCTCCCTGGTACCGGAACGACCGTCGATCTTGCGGGCGACAAAGCGAAGGTCGAGCAGGAGTTGCAGCCTCTTCGCGACGCTCTGAACGGCAAGGCGGTCGGCGCGCAGGTCTCCACGGCAAACGTCGCGTTCCTTGACACCTATTTCAAGGACGTCGTCGAACCGCGCGAATACAAGACCGTCGAGCAACACGACCTCGATCTGCAGGCGGGTCGCATCGATGCCGTCATAGCGCAGACGACATCGCTCACCGCGACGCTCTCGAAGGAGGACTTCAAGGACTACACCATTGCCGGGCCGACCTTCACCGGGGGGGTATTCGGCCAAGGTATCGCTGCCGGCCTTCGCAAGGACGACACCGAACTCAAGGCCATGCTCGATGAGGCGATCCGCGCGGCGAAGTCTGATGGGACGATCAACACGCTTGCAAAAAAGTGGATGAAGGTCGACCTCGAATAATCGGCCGGTAGCCCACCATCTGGTCCGCAAGACAGACAGCCGTCGGACGCTCGACAGGTTCGGCGGCTGCATCGAACTGTTGCGAGTTTTTCAACACGCCTAGATCACCACCGGAGAGCTATCGTGACCATTCTTCTCAATTCCCTGGAAGCGCGCGACGCGGCGTTTATCCTTCATCCCTATACGAATGCGTCCCAGCATTTGCAGGACGGTCCGCTTGTGATTTCCAGGGGAGAAGGGATCCACGTCATCGACAGCGACGGTAACAAGTATATCGAGGGACTCGGTGGCCTGTTTTGCGCGTCGCTGGGCTTCAGCGAACAACGACTCGTCGACGCCGCCATGCGGCAAATGCAGGAATTGCCCTTCTATCACAGCTTTGGTGGAAAATCGCACGAGACGGCAATCGAACTTGCCGAACGGCTGATCCGCCTTGCTCCGGTCCCGATGTCGAAAGTGTTCTTTGCCAATTCGGGCTCGGAAGCCAACGACACGGCGCTGAAACTCGTCTGGTACTACCACAACGCGATCGGCAAACCGGAAAAGAAGAAAGTCATCTCCCGTTGGCGTGCTTATCATGGTGTGACGATCGCCTCCGCAAGTCTCACCGGATTGCCAAACAATCATCGCGATTTCGACCTGCCGATCGACGGGGTGCTTCATACCGATTGTCCCGAATATTATCGCTATGGTCTTTCTGGCGAGACCGAGGAGGAATTCGCGACCCGTTGCGCCGTATCGCTCGAAAATCTGATACTTGCCGAGGGGCCTGACACGATCGGCGCCTTCTTCGCCGAGCCACTGATGGCATCAGGCGGCTGCATCGTCCCGCCGCCAACCTATTACGACAAGATCCAGGCTGTACTCAGGAAGTACGATATCTTGCTGATTGCCGACGAGGTGATCTGCGGCTTCGGCCGGCTTGGCACGATGTTCGGATCCGAGAGCTTCGGCATGCAGCCCGACATGATTTCCATGGCCAAGCAACTGTCGGCGGCTTACCAGCCGATTTCCGCGCTGATGATTAACGAGAAAGTCCACGCGGCCATCGTCGCCGAAAGTGAAAAGATCGGTATCTTCGGGCACGGCTTCACCTATAGCGGGCACCCGGTCGCCACTGCAGTGGCCCTTGAGACCCTGAAAATCTACGAGGAAAGAGACATCGTAGGGCACGTCCGGAATGTCGCGCCGCTCTTTCAACGAAGACTTCACGCGCTCGGAGAACATCCACTCGTCGGAAGCGCGCGCGGACGCGGCTTGATCGGTACGCTTGAGCTTGTCCGCAACAAGGAAACCAAGGAGCCCTTCAAGCCGACGGACGGCGTCGCGATGCACGCCGGCAAACGCGCGCAGGCGCACGGCGTCGTCACGCGCGCCATCGGCGACAACTATTCTCTTTGCCCACCCCTGATCATCACGGAAGCGCAAATCAACGACATGTTCGACCGCTCGGAGAAGGCGCTCGATGACACCTATGCGTGGGCGCGCGCCAGCAACCTTTATTCATAAGGACGATTCCATGCGGAACTTCGAACATCCCGGGCGCTCGATTGCAGTTGGCCGCAGCGGCATGGCAGCGACCTCTCACCCCATGGCAACCCTGACCGCCATCGAGATCCTCAAAAGCGGCGGCAAGGCCATCGATGCGGCGGTGGCGGCCTGTGCGGTCCAGTGCGTGGTGGAAGCCGGCTCCACAGGCATTGGCGGCGATTGCTTCGCCTTGCTGGCTCCCAACGGAGGCGACCAGGTGATCGCCTATAACGGCTCGGGTCGCACGCCCGCCGCCGCTGAATTCAAGTGGTTCAAGGACCAAGGAATCTCAGAGATCGCGCGGTCTTCGCCTCACGCGGTGACTATTCCAGGCGCCGTCGATGCCTGGACGCGGCTGGTCGCAGATCATGGGCGCATGTCCATGGCCGACATCGTGGCACCGGCGATCGCCCTTGCGCGGGACGGCTACGCCATCACACCGCGCGTTGCCGCCGACATTTCGCATCAGCGCGCGATGCTCGCCCTCAATTCGCCGACGCGCCGCATATTCCTCGACAACGATGAAGCTCCCGCAGTTGGGTCTGTTCAGCGTCAGCCGGAGCTTGCGGAAACTTTGTCGGCCATCGGCAAGCACGGCCGGGACGCATTTTATCGGGGTGATGTCGCAGAAGACATGGTCTCTTACCTCCAGGCGCTCGGCGGCCTGCACACCACGGAGGATTTCGCCTCCGCCGCTGGAGAATACGTTGCTCCCATCAGTGCAACCTATCGTGGATGGACGGTTCATGAATGCCCTCCCAATGGGCAAGGCATCATTGCTCTTATGATCCTCAAGATTCTCGAACGTTTCACCCCGTCGGGTCATCCCCTAAATGCCGACAACCTGCACATCGAAGTCGAGGCGACCCGACTTGCCTATGCTGCGCGCGAACGCTGGCTGGCGGACGCGGCAATATCAAACGTGCCGATCGATTTTCTTTTGTCGGACGAGCTCGCCGACGAGCTTGCCTCGAAGATCAACCTGGACCAGGCTTGCGACGCCAGCGGTTTCATCGATGGTGTCGAGCATTCGGACACGGTCTACATCTCGGTGGTCGACAAAGATCGCAATGCCGTCAGCTTCATTAATTCCATTTTCCACCCCTACGGCAGCGGCCTCATGGCCCCGAAATCGGGCGTGTTGTTCCACAACCGCGGCCAGAGTTTCGTGCTGACGGAGGGGCATCCGAACGCGATTGGCCCGCGCAAGCGGCCGATGCACACGATCATTCCAGGAATGGTCACGCGAAACGGTAAAGCGGCCCTCTCATTCGGCGTGATGGGCGGCCACTATCAAGCCATGGGACATGCGCACTTTCTGTCGAAGCTGTTCGACTATGGCATGGATATGCAATCGGCGATCGAGCTTCCTCGTCTGTTCCCCCTCCCCGGCACCAGGACGATCGAAGCCGAGGAAGCAATTCGAAGTGCGCTCGGCGAAAACCTCGAGGGCCGGGGCTTTAAGGTGATCCCACCGAAATGGGCCATCGGCGGAGCGCAGGCGGTCTGGATTGATCATCAACACGGAACCCTGCTCGGCGCGTCCGATCACCGCAAGGATGGTTGCGCCCTGGGGTACTGACGTCAGAACATCGGAGAAGGTAATGTCCGACTATCCGGAAACGCAACTCTATATCGGCGGCACCTGGCGGGACGGATCGAAAGAGCGCCTTCCAATCCTCAATCCTGCCTCCGACGAGATCATTGGAACCGTGGCAAATGCCGGGCGGGATGATCTTGACGAAGCTCTTGCAACGGCCGCAACCAGTTTCACGGCCTGGTCTCGGTTCAGCGCATTCGAGCGCGCTAAAATGCTGCACAAGGCTGCCCAGCTACTGCGCGAACGGGTTGAGAAGATCGCGACGATCATGTCTCTCGAACAGGGAAAGCCGCTCGCGGAGTCGACAGCGGAGACCCTGGCGGCGTCCGACATGATCGGCTGGTTTGCCGAGGAGGCGCAGCGAGCATACGGTCGTGTTGTCCCTTCCCGTTTCCTCAATGTTCGGCAGCTCGTCGTCAAGGAGCCCGTCGGTCCGGTCGCCGCCTTCAGCCCTTGGAACTTTCCATTGAACCAGGCCGTGCGCAAGGTAGCGGCCGGTCTTGCGGCCGGTTGTTCAGTCATTCTGAAGGGACCGGAGGAGACGCCGGCGAGTTGTGCCGAACTTGTTCGCGCATTCGCTGACGCCGATTTGCCAGCCGGGGCGCTCAATCTGGTATTCGGCATTCCGGCCGACATCTCCAACCACCTCATTCCGCATCCGATCATCCGCAAAGTCTCCTTCACGGGCTCGACGGCTGTTGGCAAACAGCTTGCGGCTCTCGCCGGCGCTCATATGAAGCGGGTGACGATGGAACTTGGCGGTCA
The DNA here is from genome assembly GCF_001651875.1 of Sinorhizobium saheli. Taxonomy (GTDB): domain Bacteria; phylum Pseudomonadota; class Alphaproteobacteria; order Rhizobiales; family Rhizobiaceae; genus Sinorhizobium; species Sinorhizobium saheli. Next base: position 84,213 of record NZ_LNQB01000062.1, on the reverse strand, counting down.
CGCACCGGCGATTGTGTTCGACGACGCCGACGTCGATCTCGCAGTCCGGATCCTGGCCGGAGCAAAATTCCGCAATGCGGGCCAAGTCTGCGTTGCTCCGACCCGCTTCCTCATACAGGAGAAAATCTACGCCAGGTTTCTCGACTGCTTCGTCAAGGCTGCAGAGGCCGTCAAGGTGGGCAATGGACTGGATTCGGGCACGACCATGGGCCCACTTGCAAACGGCAGACGGGTCGAAGCCATGGAGTCGCTGACCGCCGATGCCGTTTCGCGAGGAGGGAAGATTGCGACCGGCGGCGAGCGGATCGGCAACCGCGGAAATTTCTACAAACCCACGGTTCTCACAGATGTGCCGCTGAGCGCCCGGATATTGAACGAGGAGCCTTTCGGCCCCATCGCCGTGGTGAGCCCTTTTTCGACCTATGAAGCCGCCATTACGGAAGCGAACCGCCTCCCCTACGGCTTGGCAGCGTATGCTTATACGACATCCGCGAAAACGAGTGCTGCCCTGAGCCGCGATATACAGAGCGGAATGATCTCGATCAATCACCATGGGCTGGCGCTGCCGGAGCTTCCCTTTGGCGGCATAAAGGACTCGGGCTACGGGTCCGAAGGCGGAGCCGAGGCGATGGACAACTTTTTCAACACTAAGCTGGTTACAGAAGCGATTTGACTTTAGGGAGCACCATGCGCCGGTTATTGCCCGACACTTTCACGATCCTGCTCGTCTGTAGCGTCGTCCTTGCTTCGCTGTTTCCGGCAAGCGGCAGTTTTGCGGATTATTTCGGCGTCGCCACAAGTCTCGCCATTGCCCTTCTCTTCTTTCTGCATGGCGCGCGTATGTCCACCGACGTTGTCATTGCCGGCATCCTGCATTGGCGCCTGCACCTCGTCATTCTGCTGACGACATTCGCCGTTTTCCCACTGCTCGGCATGGCGTTGGGCCTCGTTCCGGATTCGATCCTGCCACAGCCGCTTTATCTCGGTCTCCTCTTCCTGTGCGTCCTGCCGTCCACCGTGCAGTCATCCATTGCATTTACATCGATAGCCGGCGGGAATGTTCCGGCTGCCATCTGCTCGGCTTCCGCCTCTAATATACTTGGCATGTTCCTGACGCCTCTTCTCGTCGGCTTGCTCTTTTCCGCCGGTGGCCATGGCAGGCTCTCCTGGGATGTCATGGAGAAGATCCTGCTGCAGTTGCTCGCTCCGTTTGTCGTCGGGCAGATGTTACAGCCGTGGATTGGAAACTGGGTCCGCTCAAAGAAGAAGGTTCTCACTCCTGTCGATAGAGGTTCCATCCTGATGGTTGTCTACCTCGCCTTCAGCAAGGCGGTCGTCGAGGGACTGTGGCAAACGTTCTCGCTGGGAGATATTGCCGTCGTTGTCGGGCTTGACATGCTACTGCTCGGCTTTGTGCTGACCTTCACCATGCGCGGCAGCCGCCTTTTGGGCTTCAACACGCCCGACCAGATCACCATCACGTTTTGTGGATCGAAGAAGAGCCTTGCCAGTGGCGTACCGATGGCAGGCGTCATCTTCGCCGGGCAGTCGATCGGAGCGATAGTTCTGCCGTTGATGCTTTTCCACCAGATTCAGTTGATGGTCTGCGCGGTCATCGCACAGAATTATTCTACTGCCGCCGAAACCGCATGACGGACAAAGCCTAAAGCGATGAGAGGACCTCCGCCTACACCGTACGCTTTGATGTGATGCGGCCAGGAAAGAGTTGCTGGTACCAGCGGAGCGCTGAAGCGCAAATTCGCGTTCTTGAGTGCACGGCGTGCGAGAAAGACGCCGATCTTGCAGGACCCCTCCGTATCGACGTGCCGGAACTCTTGGGCAACAGGTTCTGCTGCCTGGCATCGCTGACTTCCAGGACAACCATCCGAATATCCGGGTCGAGATGCACTCCAGTGTCCGCCGCGGCCGTCATCTGCGACCGAGGCATTTCGGCTGGCTTAACACACTGGTATCATCGTCGAGGACGCGAGCATTCGCGCGACGAGCCACGGCAGCGCTACGGCCCAAACCTAAGTTGAGCTGGGCCGTCTACGCGTTGCTGCTTGCCTAACCGGGCGGTCGCGTGTTCCACTCATTCCCAGCAGATAGAACAGGCCTGCTGACACTAATTTCACGGATCAGAAATCAATACCTCGTCTTTATCGATTTGCTCGCGCATCCAAGAGAGAAACTTCTGAAGAGGCAATGACGGAGTAACGTTCTTCGGCCACGTGAGATAATAACCTTCGCCGCTGTAACACGTCATATCAAACGGAGCGACGAAGCTGCCGGCCTGAAGGTGTCTCTTCACAAAGACCTTGGTTGCAATCGCGACACCGATATCCAGAGAAGCGGCCTCATAAGCGAGTGCCGAACTTTCGAAACGGATGCCAGGGCTGGGATCGACCGTCGATCCGACGCGTTTCAGCCATGCAGCCCAATCGGTGGGTCGTGCCATAGAATGCAGCAGCCGCACACGACTCAAGTCATCAGGGGACGTAAGCTTGTGGGCCTCCTGGAAGGCGGGTGAACAAATCGGAATCAGTTCAACATCAACCAGCTTTTCGCTGTGGAGATCGGGCCAATTTCCTTTTCCGGCGCGAATGGCAGCATCCAGGTTCTGAGTCTCGAAATCGACCGGGGCGGTAGACGAACTCAGACGCACCTCGATTCGTGGGAATGCTTCATGAAACTGCGTCAGCCGTGGAATAAGCCAGCGCTGGGAAAAGGTCGTGTAAGACTGGATGGCGAGAATATCCCGCCTACCTCGCCGGGACACACGCCTTGCCGCATTCCCGATTTCGACGAAGGCTCGAGTGACGCCTTCATAGAGTTGCCGTCCCTCGTCGGTCAGCTCGATGCCGCGATGCAGCCGCTTGAACAGCACAACGCCGAGATATTCCTCCAGCACTTTCACCTGGCGACTGACCGCCACCTGAGACACGTTCAGCTCTTCCGCGGCCTGCGTCAGACTGGACAGGCGGGCAGCAGCTTCGAAGGTCCTTAGCGGGTTTAGAGGGGGTATCATATTGCTCATTCGTTAGTCATACGTCATGTCCGATCGTACCCAAACATATTTCGGCGCTTCAGGCGAGGCGTCCCGCTAGACCTTGGTTTACCGGTCTGTCCGCGCGTCTGAACCGGGTTTGCGAGCCCGGTGCTCACACCCGTTCCAGGGCAATGGCAATCCCCTGCCCCACGCCGATGCACATGGTGGCAACGCCATAGCGGCCATTGATCCTCGCAAGTTCCAGTGCCGCTGTCCCGGTAATACGCGCGCCGGACATGCCGAGCGGGTGGCCGAGAGCGATCGCACCACCGTTGGGATTGACGCGGGGATCGTCATCGGCAATGCCGAGGTCGCGCAGACAGGCTAGGCCCTGACTTGCGAATGCCTCGTTCAGCTCGATGACATCGAACGCCTCCGGCTCCAATTCTAGCCGCGCCATCAACTTCCGACAGGCCGGTGCCGGCCCGAAGCCCATGATCCGTGGAGGAACGCCAGCCGTTGCCCCGCCAAGGATTCGCGCGATGGGCATCAGGCGGTGACGCTTTGCGGCAGTCTCATTGGCAAGGATCAGGGCGGCCGCTCCATCGTTCACACCGCTCGCGTTGCCTGCCGTGACCGACCCACCTTGACGGAAGGGCGCCTTGAGACCTGCCAGTCCTTCCAGTGTCGTCTCGCGCGGATGTTCATCACGGTCGAACAGAACCGCGTCGCCCTTGCGCTGGGGGATTTTCACCGGGAAGATCTCTTCGGCCAGCCTCCCGCGTGCCTGGGCGGCAGCGGCCTTCTGCTGCGAGCGGAAGGCGAACGCATCCTGGTCCGCTCGCGATATCCCGAACTCCTCCGCGACATTCTCGGCAGTTTCAGGCATCGAATCGACCCCGTATTGAGCCTTCATGACCGGATTGATGAAACGCCACCCGATCGTCGTGTCCTGTATTGAGGACTCCCGGCTGAAGGCCATTTCCGCCTTCGGCACCACGAAAGGGGCGCGGCTCATGCTTTCCACGCCGCCAGTGACTATCAGCTCGGCCTCGCCAGATCGGATGGCACGAAACCCAGTGATGATCGCATCCATTCCGGAACCGCAGAGCCTGTTGATCGTTGTTCCGGGGACCTCCACCGGCAATCCCGCAAGGAGCGACGACATGCGGGCCACGTTACGGTTGTCCTCGCCCGCCTGATTTGCGCAGCCAAAGATCACCTCGTCAACCGCTGCCCAATCCAAGGACGGCTGACGAATCATCAATGCTTTCAGCACAATGGCGCCGAGATCATCCGGCCTCACCGACGCAAGCGCCCCGCCGAAGCGGCCGATCGGGGTGCGGATGTAGTCGCAGATGTAGACATCAGGCATAGGTGCAATCTCCGACGGGGAGGGAACTGGTGGGGCCTGCCGCAGGGCCGGCGAGCTGCCTTCGCGACAAGGTCCCAAAATCAGCGAAGCACGACGAGCGCATCGCCAGCGCGCACGCCGGAGCCCTTGGGCAGCACGAAGACCGGATTGATTTCCGCCTCTTGCAGGCGATCGTCCAGCGCCACCGCCATGTCTGCGAAAACCAGAACGGCGTCGATCAAAGCCTCCGTATCGGCAACTGGTCGGCCGCGGAAGCCCTCCAGAAGGGCCGAGCACTTCAGTTCGCGGACCATATCGCGAACCTGTCGGCGCGTCACCGGCAAGAGCCGCATTGCGACGTCCTGGTACAACTCAGTGGTGACACCCCCCGCGCCCAACAGAACACACGGCCCGAGCTGAGGGTCGCGGTTGTAGCCGAGGATGAACTCAATGCCGCCCCTGACCAGTTCCTGGATCAGGAACCCATCGACCTTCGCGCCGGGCGCAGCCACCTGGATGCGCGACAGCATCTGCTCGCATGCCGTTTCGACGTCCGCTGTGGCGACGCCGACTTCAACACCTCCAACCTCCGATTTGTGCAGGATTTCCTTCGAGAGGATCTTGATCACCACGGGTCCTTCGAATGCGGTCGCCTTGGCCGCTGCGTCTGCCGGCGTCGCCGCCTCGATCTCGCGTGTGATTGGGAATCCGAAGCGCTCGTAGAGGCGCTTGGCGTCGGCCTCGTTCAACGAACCTTGCGGCAGATCCGCACCGTCCACGGCAGGAGCCGGCCGCCGCTCAGACGGGTCGGCTTCGCCTCGCGGCCGCAACGCGCATAGGGCCGCGGCGCAGCTTTCGGGAGCCGCATAGGCCGGGATGCGGTTGGCATTCAGGTGTTGCACGATACCCGGCGCTTCGGGACTGACATAAGCTACTATGGGCTTGTTACTGATGTCCATCGACTCGAGGAGCGGCCGGGCGACGACATCCGGCTGCCCGATCGAGGACGACCCCACGACAACCACAATGGCGTCGTAGGTGGGGCTTTCCGACAAGATCTTCAGGATGGATCGGAAAAGATCCGGACGCAGGCCGGCCAGGGTGACGTCGATCGGATTGCGATCGAGAACCGCCTCCGTGAGATCGAGCGCCAGCAGCTTTTCTGCAGTGTCGGGATCGGGGCTCGGCATTTCGAGGCCGGCAAGCCCGATATTGTCGGCCACGATCGTCGCTGCGCCGCCTGTCGATGTCACGATTGCAACGCGGTTGCCGGAAAGAAGACGCCCCTGGGATAGGGCGGCAGGGATGTCAAGGAGGTCTGCGAATGTCTGCGCCCGGATGATACCGAGTTGCTTGAACAAGGCGTCATACACCTTGTCCGCGCCGGCCAGTGCGCCGGTGTGGGAGACGGCGGACTGCGCGCCGGACTCGGAACGGCCGACCTTGTAGGCGACGATGGGCTTGCCAGCCGCGATAACCCGCGCGGCGGCATTGCGGAATTTCGCCACATTACGAATGGTTTCGAGATAAAGCGCAACAACCCTGGTTGCCGGATCGTCTGCCATGGCATCGAGAAGGTCGGCAACTTCGATGTCGGATTCATTTCCCGTTGCAATCAGCTTGGAAAAACCGACGCCGCGTCCGACCCCGCGCGAAAGCAGAGATCCTAAAATCCCGCCGCTCTGCGACAAAAGGGCAATTCCGCCGGCACGGAAGTCCTTCATCTCCATGGCGCCGCTTGCTGTCAGCATGATGCGGTCCGTCAGGTTGACCAGTCCGATCGTATTGGGGCCTAGAATCCTCATAGAACCCGCGGCCTCGCGCAGCTCGGCCTGGAGACGACGCCCTTCCTCGCCGGCCTCGCCGAAGCCGCTAGCGAGTACGATCGCCGCTTTGGTGCCTGCAGCAGCAAGCTGGCGAACGGACTCGATCACCCGATTGGCACCGACGAGCACGAGCCCGAGATCCGGTGCCTCGGGAAGTGCCTGGGCATCCGCATAGCATGTCAGGTCGCCGATGGTTTCATAGCGCGGGTTGATGGGGTAGATCCGACCCTTGTAGCCGTGCTGTTGCAGATAAGCGATCGGCCGTCCCGTAAGCTTCGCAGCATCAGAAGAGGCGCCAACGACGGCTACGCTGGAAGGGTTCAGAAGCGCATCAATGAAAGTCATTTTGGCCTGCCTCACGCGCTGGTCTTGTTGAGGAATGCTTCGACGGACGCACGATGTTCGGCCGTGGTGTAGCAGATTGCCTGCGCCTCGCGGCCGAGAGCGAAAATCGCCTCATCGCTGCTCTCGAAGGTCTTGTCGAGAATGGCCTTTGTCAGGGCAATGGCGGCCGGCGAGCCGGCGCTCACCTGCTCCGCCCAGAGCTGAGCGTCATCAATCAGGGTATCCACCGGCGAAATTCTGTCGATCATGCCGATCCGCAGCGCCTCCTCAGGCTCGACCACCCTCCCCGTCAGAATGAGCTCCTTGGCACGGGCGAGGCCCACGCGACGCGGCAGGAAATACATCCCGCCGCCATCCGATACGAGGCCACGCTTGATGAAGCTCATCGACATTTTCGCGCCCTCTGCTGCGATAATGAAATCGCAGGCGAGTGCCATATCGAGACCGAGCCCGAAAGCTGCGCCATTAACCGCGGCAATGACCGGCTTAGAGAGGCCATGGATGACGGCCACTCCCTTGTGCGTGCTGCGCTGGCGCGTCCAGCCGTTGAAGGCGACTTCTCCCGCAGGCACCTCCAGACGCGCGCGCATACCCGATACATCACCACCGGAGCAGAAGCCCTTGCCGGCGCCCGTCAGAACGACCGCACGAACGGACCGGTCCGCGCCAACCTTCTCGAAGGCGTCGATCAGCTCAGACCGCATCTGATCGTTGATGGCATTGCGGACATCAGGTCGGTTCAATGTTACCGTCGCAATGCCGTTCTTGTGGGAAACCGCTATGAACTCATGTTCACGAACATTGACGGTCATTCCTTTTGTTCCTTCCTCTTCGAGCGCCGATCTAGTGGCACTGGCGCGATCTTTCACTTGGCTAAAGCATCCATGTCTTCGGACTGTCGTCTGGACAACTGATCATCTGGCCTCGTTAGCCCAACCATCGGTTTAGGGGAGACTCCCTCCTGCCGGGGCGACCAGCAGTTTTCGCGGCAGCTCGGCGCCGTACAGGATCGCGTCGCCAAGCGAAGCCGCATCGGCGTCCGAGAGAACTCCGGACGCCAGTTCGTGGAACTTCGCGACTATCTCCGCGTCGCTCAGAGGATTCTCGGGATCGCCTCGCCGCGTCTGTTGAAGATGTTCAAGCACACGGCCATCGCGCAAGATCACCCTCAGACGGGCCTGTCGACGGCGTGGATATTCAACGGTAAGGTCTGGATCCTCGGTCACGGAAATTCTCGTCATCAGTTCGCGAATGTCCGCCCGCGCCAGGGTCTCCTCCTCAAAGGCGGCGAGGCGGACCGCTCCGAGGATCAGTCGTGCGGCAAGGCAATATTGCAGGCTGAAACGCGCATCCTGCGCCGACGCGGGATCTGGCCGATTGCACATCGATTCGGTGGCGCAATAACCGTGCACTTCAATCCGCGCGATGTCTTTTTCGCGGAAGGAGTGTCGCTCGCTCATAACTGCAATGGCATCGAGCGCAGGAAAGATATGGCCGCAACATCCGTGCGCCTTGACTGTCATGTGGGTGATCGGTGTCCACTCTCCAAGGCCCGCAAGCGCCGCTTCCCAATTGCCGGTCGTATCGCTTGTCGCAGCCGCAAAACCGTTCTCTGCGTCGAGACTATCCGACGAGCCGGCAATTCCCGCCGCGGCTGCCATCGCAGCCAGCAAGCCTGCATCTGCCGCATGCCCCGGATGCAGGGCCTTTGCGAGGCCCTTTCCCTGGAGGTTCTGCTGGTGCCCGCCCGCGAAACTTGACGACAGCGCGATGGCATTGCCGAGACTCCTATCATTAGCGCCGAGAAGCATCGCCCCCGCGACCGCCGCGCCGATGGTGCCGACGGTCGATGTGGTGTGCCAGAAGGTGTAGTGGCTGGGCTGAATGGCCAGCGAAATCCGGCAACCCACTTCGTAGCCGGCGACGATCGCGCGGTGCAACTCTTCAAGGCTTGACCCGAGATGCTGCGCGAGAGCGAGAGCGGCCGCAATGGTCGGGCTGCCCGGATGATAGCCGCCATCCTTGAAAATATCGTCGAACTCGACGGTATGGCTAGCAGTGGCGTTGAGAAGAGCCGCACGGCGCGGCGTAGAGGAGCGGCCATCGACGTAGGACCATGCGCCGCCGCTGCCATCCGTCTCCGGCAGCGCCTTGGTCAGCATTATCGCCGGCGCGCGCACGCAGCCGGGCAACGTCGTTGCAAACCAGTCCAGAATCGCGCGGCGCACCGCCCACTCAACGGCGCCGTCAATCGGCCGTCGGCGCCAATCGCAAGCTGCCTGGGCCAAAGCCGAAAGCGGATTGCTCATCGCAAGGTCGCTCCCAGCCTATCCTTCCGACAGGGTGAGGCCCGCTGCGGTGTAAGCATCATCGAAACATGTCGGCGTCTCATGTTCTCCGCCTTTCAGTTGATCGCGCCTTCAGCACGAAGCCTCTCGAGGTCCGCACTGTCGAAACCGATCCCCCGCAGGATCTCCTCTGTTTGCGCACCGAGGGGCTGCGGCGGGAAACTCAGGCCGGGCGCGCTCTTCGACATGGTGAAGCCCGCGACGGGAACCACCAGGCCATCCGTCGACGTACCGGGCGCCGAGTGTTTGTGCAGAAGCGGCCGTGATGCAATTTGCGGATCCGCAAGCGCCTCTTTGAGCTGGCGCACTCGCGCCGCTGGTATCCGCCGTTCCCGGAAGAACTGCTCCCAGTAGTCAGCAGGCATGGTGACGATGATGCTGCTGAGCGTAGCCTCCTCCTCGGCATGGCTGTCCAGCCGCTGGTTGTTGTTCTGCTTTATAAGATCCTCGCGCCCTAGGGCGATCCACAGGCGGCGCTGCTGCTCGAGGTTCGACGCGGCGATCATCAGTTCCGCGTCAGAGGCGCGGTACTGGCCGATCGTGGCGAAGGGAAATCGGTTGCCCTTCGGCTTCGGATGACTGCCATTCCACAGATATCCCGTCACATAGGGGCTACACAGGACGAGCGCCACGTCCAGCATGGAGACGTCGACGAACTGCCCGCTGCCGCCGTTGCGTTCACGCTGCAGGAGGGCCGCCGTGATGGCATAGGCGGCCGTTGTACCTGTTGCATAGTCAACGACGGGAGCGCCGCATTTCAGAGGATCGCCATCGTCGCTGCCGGTCATAGCCATCATGCCCGAGAACGCCTGCAGAACGGAATCATAGCCCGTCTGCTCCCGGCGCGGTCCGGTCGAGCCGAAAGCCGAGATCGAGCAGTAGATCAGGCTGGGATTACGTTCGCGCAGTTCTTCGTAGCCAAGGCCCAAGGCTTCAAATGCACCGGGCCGGTAGTTCTCGACGAAGACGTCCGCCGTTTCGATGAGCCGCTTCAAGGCGTCACGGCCGGATTCCGTCTTCAGGTTTAGTGCAACCGCCTTCTTGTTCGACGCCTGTGCCATGAAGGCAGTCCCCATGCCGGCACTGCTGAGATCGCGATCTGAGCCCTGAAGGCGCGCCTGGTCCGGATCGGACGGATCCTCGACCTTGATCACGTCGGCGCCGAGCACGGCCATCTGATAGCTGGCGAACGGTCCCGCCAGCACGTGGGTGGTGTCTATGACACGGAAACCGGCAAGGGCCCTCGTCATGGTCTTTCCTTATCCATTCTTCCTTCATTTACTCAGGCGGATGCGGTTCCGCCGGAGCATCTCACGCAGAGGCATCCGACTACTGCAGAAGCCCGGCTGCCTCGAGCTGTTTGGTCGCGATCTTGCTGACGTCGCGTACGAAGGCGTCATATTCCTTCGGCCCCATCCAGGAATCGATGACACCAGTGCTGCGGGCGTAGTCCTGGTAGGTCTTCGCCTTCATCGCCTCGTGGATGGCGTCGGCAATCTGCTGCTGGAGTTCAAGCGGCATGTCCTTCGGACCGAAGACGCCGCGCACCTGCACCCAGCTCGTATCGACCTTGTAGCCTTGCTCGCCGAAGGTCGGAACGTCCGGCAGGCCATTGAGCCGCTTTTCACCCAGAACACCGAGACCGATGATCCGCTTGGATTCGAAGAAGGGCGCGGTCGGCCCGAGATTCGAAACGCCCACATCCACGTGCCCACCAAGCAAGGCCGTCATGATGTCGGGAGTCGAGTCGAAACCGACCCAATTGAACTTTACGCCTGCTGCGCTCTCGAGCATGGCCGTGCCAAGATGCTGCATTGAGCCCACAGGCCCGAACCCGCCGATATTGATTGTGCCGGAGCTGGCTTTCGCCTTTGCGACGAGGTCCGACAGTGATTTGATTTCGGAATCCGTGCGAACGAAATAGATGATCGGGTCTTCCTGCGTGGAGGCTATCCAGGAGAAGTCGTCGACCGAGAATGTTCCCTTGAGATTGGTCAACATGCTCGTGAAATGGCTCATCGTGTTGATGCCAATCGTCACGCCATCGGGCTTGGCTTGGCTGACATGAGCCATCTGGGTCGCCCCTCCGGCACCCGGCGCGTTCACCACGACAATCGGCTGACCGATCATAGGCTCCAGGGATTGCGCCAAAGTGCGGATGAAGATGTCCGCCGTTCCGCCCGGTTTGGTGTGCATGACGACGTTTACAGGGCCTGATGGCTTCCAAGCCGTCTCCGCGACGACGGGACTGCCCAGAGAGGCAACGACTGAGAAAGACGCAACCGCCGTGAACGCGCGCGCTGCCTTGAACAGATTGAATGACATGAAACTCCTCCCAAGTTTGAATCAAAGAGACAGGGTCCTCCACGATGTAACCAGTGTGGTATCTCGGACCCGCGGAATGAACTGAGATTTAGTCAGGTCAGATGACCGCAATTCTTGGTCATCATGCTCGGCCAGCGAATGGATGAACCGACTGTCCGAGCATTGTCAGCCTTACACCGAAGGATCGGCGGCCATGGCGGCACGCCGGCGCTTCCGAATGAAGCCAACGGCCGGAAGCGCGAATGCGAGGATGGCTGTCAAAAGCAACGCGACCGTCAGAGGCGAGGTGTAGAAGATCTCGAGAGAGCCATGGGATGTAATCAGCGCCCGCCGAAAATTGGTTTCCATCATCTCGCCAAGCACCAGAGCAAGAATTATCGGGGCCAGCGGAACCTGCACCTTTCTAAGCAGGTAACCGAGGATACCGAAGGCAGTCATCACGTAGACCGGAAACATGGTGCCCTCGGAGGCGTAGGCCCCCACAAGGGAAATTCCCGCGACGATCGCCGCGATAGCGGGACCGGGAATGTTTGCCACATGAGCCCAGGCACGCGCACCGGCAAGCCCGATGAACACCATGACCGGCACGCCGATCCAGAGCGACGCGAAGATAGTGTAGGGAATCTCGGGGTTGCGGCTGAACAGCAGAGGCCCCGGCTGAATGCCCTGGATCATCAGGGCGCCGATCATCACCGCCGTCGTTGGGGAACCGGGAATGCCGAGCGCAAGCAAAGGTGCCATCGCACCGGAGACGGCAGCGTTGTTCGCCGCTTCCGAGGCCGCGACACCCTCGATAGATCCCTTGCCAAATCGCTCCGGAGTCTTGGAAGTTTTCTTGGCCACCGCATAGGCAATAAAGGAGGCAATGGACGCGCCCGCACCGGGAATGATGCCGATGATGTAGCCGAGCACCGAGCTTCTAAAGACGACGCCGTTGAGCGACCATAGGCCCTTCCAGTTCCAGGTGCGCCAGCCGCCAAGCGGCGCGCTCTTGATCTTGGCTGTCACGCCCTCTTCGACGAGGAAGAGGACCTCCGAAAGCGCATAAAGCCCGAGCAGCACCGGCACGAGGGGCAGTCCCTCGAAGAGCTCTACCGACGCGGCAAAACGTGGCGTGCCGGTCTGCGTATCCAGCCCGACCGTCGCGAGCGCGAGACCGATGCCCATCGCGACCGCGCCCTTGACCACCGAGCCCTCTGCAAGGCCGACCACAAGGCTGAGCCCGACAAGCGCCAGAGCGAAGTATTCGCCGGGTCCGAACCGCAATGCGAATTCCGAGAGCGGAACGGCGGTAAACAGCAGGAACAGGGCACTGATGAAGATGCCGATGCCGGAGGTGACGATCGACACCAGGAGGGCTTCGCCCGCCTTTCCCTGCTGGCTCAGCGGATAGCCGTCCCAAGCGGTCGCGACCGCGGCCGACGTGCCGGGCGAGTTGATCAAGATGGCGGTGATAGCGCCCCCATATTCTGCCGCGGCATACAAGGCCACCAGACCAACGATCGAGACGACGGGGTCAAGTCCGTAGGTGAACGGGATGAGCAATGCGACGCCGAGACTGGGGCCGAGACCAGGAATCGCGCCGATGAGATAACCGACGAGCGAGCCGAAGACTAAGCTCAGCCACACCAGCGGATCGCCGAACGCCGAGAAGCCTGAGAGAAGGTTTTCAATCATCGCAGACCCCTCACGGAAAGACCACGTTTAACGCAAGCGCGAACACAACATAGACGAATGCGACCAAGCCGATGGACACGCCCAGCACATGCAGGATCCGGCGCTCGCCGGCCGCGACCATGATCGCAGCGGAGAAGAGGGCGACGCAGAGATAGACACCCAGCGTTTCAAAGGTCACGGCCTGACCTACAAGGAGGAGGGCGACGATCAGAACAAAAAGCGGTCGCCGCCAACGGCTGTCGGCTTGCCCCATCTTGCCCATATGCCGCGCGACCGCGAGACCGATCATCGATATGGTGGCAATACCAGTCCCGATGGCGACGAGAAGTGGGAAGCCGCCTGCTCCGACATCCGTTGAATTGAACGGCTTCGGCAAGTGATACGCCTGGACGACGTACCAGGATAGAATCGCGAGCACGATCACGCCGGTCGCGATTTCGAGTATCGACAAAGGTATGCGGACATAGCCCTGCACGGGCTCCTCGCCCTTGTTGAGAGCCTCATTCTCCATTGGTCTCCTCCTTGCTGCCATCTTTCGGCAGGTGCCGCGCGGCAGCCATTTCCTCCAGCGCCGTTCGATGTGTTGTGAGATGACGGCCCAAAGAGGCACGCCCTGCGGCACGGCCTCGATCTTCGTTATGGGCAATGAGAGCAGTGAATTGAACTGAGTATATATTGGGCAGAATGCTCGTTCGCTTTGGTCAAGCTGGCCACGCACGGGAAGGCGGACGTCACGGCCGATCCGAACCGTTGCGGCCGTCGCGGCAATTTCGGCGACGCTCCAATCCGTGGATCATGCGGATGATCCAGGGAATGTTCGGCATCAGGATGAAGATGCGGGTCAAATGAAAGGCTGTGATCAGCGCGACATCCTGGCCCAGAAACTTCGCTGTCAGCGCCATCTCGGTGACGCCGCCCGGTGCAGTGCCCAGCACCATCAGCTCCCAGCTCAGTCCGGCCATCCGGGAGACGATGACGGCGATCATCGACGTAAGAGCGAGCATGAGAAGCGTCGTGACGATGGAAGCCGTGACGAGTCGCCCGGCCGCAGCGAAGAGTGATCTGCGGAAGGTCGAGCCAAGCCAGACGCCAAGAATGATCTGCGCGCAGGAAAGAACGACTGACGGATAGAAGGACGGGGCAACGCCAAGCGCCGAAATCGCCGAGGAGGCAGCCAAGGGACCAAGGAAGAAGGGATTGGGCACGCGACATGCTCGGGCCAGCAACGCCCCGGCCATTCCTATACCGGCGAGAAGGACGACACCAATTGCCTCGAGCTCGGGCGTTGTCCGCACCATGTCGCGAGTTGGCCATCCATCGATTATGTAGATGGCGACGGGAACCAGGACCACAACGGACGCGATCCGCACGGTCTGCGAGAGTATAACCGGTCCCGGATTGCATTTGTAGCGTTCGGCCATCACGGCTGCCTCCACCGGACTCGTCGGCAAAGAGGAGAGAAAGGCTGCGGTCAGATTCAGATTGGCCACACGCGCGAGCAAGAGCGCGACCACGAGCGCACAACATGCCGTGGCGAGTGCCATCCCGATCAGGAGCGGTGCGAAAGCCAGGAGCATGGCGAATGCGGCGGGTGAGAAATACACGCCCACCTGCGACGCAATGACGATCTGGCCGATCGGCCGTGTCTTGACGGGTATGGTGATGTCGACCACGCCCGTCAGGTAGAGCGATGCCGTGGCAAGCAGCGGTCCGATCATCCATGGCAGCGGCGAACCGATCCATGCCGCAAACGCCCCAGCGCCAGCACCGAAGAGGTACACAGCGACAAGGCGCGCCAGAAGCTGGCGGTCGGCGGTTTCACCCGATGGCGGCACGCGCGTCGTCCCCGCTCGACAAGTCTTCGCTGTGCGCCACCACGCAGCATCGGGATCGAGATGACGTCATTTCGCCTGCCACTGCGTACCGGATTGCGACGCGGGGCCTCGTTCCGGCGCGGATAGGAAGTGGATCACCGCGGCGTCGAACTCTTGTGGACGTTCGATATTGATCGAATGTCCGCCTTCGATGTCGATGATGACGATGTGGGGGTGCGTCTCGGACAACCAATTCCGGGCAGGCTGGAACTGGTTTTCCCAGCGGCCGTTAATGAGAAGCGTCGGGGGGCGCAGATCGCCCAGTCGTTCACGCACCGAAAGCACCGGTGTCGCCTGTTCGAGAAGCAGGATAATTCCTGCAGCATCCGTCGCGTCCGCATCCTTGCTGAGGATGTCGCGAACGTCCGGCGGAAACCGCTTGGCATGGCATGGGTGATAGATCATCCGGCGCATGGCGGCATGCCCATTCCTGCGGATGTCTTCGATCGATGCACGATTGCGCTGGTCGTTGATTCGCGTCCAGTCGGCACGCAAGGCGCCGTTTGCATTTGTGAAGATCTGCGCGAGGACGCGCTTGGGATACGTCAGGGCATAACGCAAGGTCAGTGCCGCACCGAAACTCTGACCGCAGATATGCCACCTGTCGATCTGCAGACGCTCGCGAACCTCATCGATCGCCTTCACCACCGCCTCCGGGGTTGCAGCGCTTGGCTCGCCTGGAGTGGGTGAAAGCCCATGAGCGGGCAAATCAATTCGGACGCGCCGGAAATGCTTGGCGAGTTCCAGGTTCGGAATCCAATGGTTCCGGCTCGACAACAGGCCGTGGACCAGCAGCAGCGGCGGTTGCCCGCAGTCAGGATCAGCTTCAAAATAGAGTTTCATTGAGTGCCGATGTTTCCCCGCTCCAGCCGAGAACTTACCGGTTGAAGCGGCGGAGTTGCACCTGCCTATTGGCAAGTCCAGACCAAACAATTGGTTATGTTACTGCCCATTCATTCCTCGCTATAGACGCAGTTCACAAGGCGCATGCTCGGGCCGCAAAAGTGCGCCCGAAATTTGCCGGTCCCGCGGCTCCGCGGTTGTGGCGGTACACCGCCCTAGAGAGCGGCAGCGCCATCCGTGATTGGAAGTGGAGGACTTATGACATCCTTTGTCAGCTACGAATGCCGCGACGGGCTCGCGATCGTCACCATCGACAATCCGCCGGTCAACGCGTTGAGCCACGTCGTCAGGGCGGGTCTCATCGATGCGGTGCACGCAGTGGAAGAGGATGCGGCCGTCAGAGCCGTGGTTCTGCGATGCGCCGGTCGAACCTTCGCGGCCGGCGCCGACATTCGCGAACTGGGGCAGCCGCCGCAGGCGCCGATCCTGCCGGAAGTGATAGAGGCGATCGAAGGCGCGCGCGTGCCGTGGATTGCAGCAATTCATGGAACGGCCCTCGGCGGAGGATTGGAGTTGGCGCTCGGCTGCCACGCAAGGATCGCCGACCCAGGAACGAAGCTCGGTTTGCCCGAGGTGAGCTTGGGCACGATCCCCGGCGCTGGCGGTACCGTGCGCCTATCGAGACTGGTGCCGATCGCTGATGCCGTCGAACTCGTGACGAGCGGCAAGCCAATTGATGCCGATCGGGCCCTGAAGATCGGGCTCGTCGATCGCATCGCCGAAGGTGATCTGTTGGAAGCTGCAGAAGCGCTCGCGCGCGAGCTGCTGACCCACCCCATGCCTACACCGTTGGTCGATCGGCCCTGCCCGGATGCGGAGACGGTCGATTGGAATTCGACCGCAACGGCGCTCGCCCGAAAGGCGAGAGGTGCGCAGGCGCCACTGGAAGCCTTGGAGGCCGTTCGCGAGAGTATTTCCCTCTCGGGCCGCGACGCCTTGAGGAAGGAAAGGGAGCGTTTCCTGAGGCTCGTTGCTTCCGAAGAGGCCGCGGCTCTTCGCTACGCCTTCTTCTCGGAACGGAATGCGGGCAAGAGCCTTGCAGCCATCAAGGCCGAACCAGCGGATCTTTCTCACGTGGGTGTCGTTGGCGGCGGCACCATGGGCGCCGGCATCGCGGTCGCGCTGCTCCTGTCAGGCACCGCCGTAAGCTTGCTCGAGCGGGACGAGGCTACAGTTGCGGCGGCGCGGCAGCGGGTTCTGGAGACCCTGCAGGCAAGCGCTGCGCGGGGCGCGATCACGCTGACGCAGGCAGACGACGCTCTCGAACGGCTGACGGCGACACACGATTACGTCTCGCTGTCCGCCTGCCCCCTCGTGATCGAGGCGGTGTTTGAGGATGTCGACGTCAAGAAACAGGTGTTCGCTCAACTTGATGCGGTCATGCCGCCCGAGGCAGTTCTGGCGACCAACACGTCCTACCTCGACGTCGACGCCTTGGCAGAAACGACGGCCGACCCAGCCAGGGTGCTTGGTCTGCACTTTTTCGCACCCGCCCACGTCATGAAGCTGTTGGAAATCGTCCGCGGCAAGCGCACGAATGATCGCGCCCTGGCGACCGGCTCGGCTCTTGCCAAGCGGCTGAAAAAAATTGCTGTGGTGTCGGGCGTCTGCCATGGCTTCATCGGCAACCGGATCCTGGCCGCCTATCGGCGGGACTGCGAGTTCATGCTTCTCGAGGGGGCTTTACCGGCACAGATCGATAGCGCCATTAAAGCGTTCGGTTTCCCCATGGGCATCTTCGCGGTCCAGGACCTGAGCGGACTTGATATTGCCTGGGCGCAGCGCAGGGCCGCTCGCGCGACGCGAGACAGGTCGCAGCCGTACTGCCACATATCAGACAGGCTGTGCGAGCTTGGACGATTGGGACGTAAGGCGACGAAAGGCTGGTACGATTACAGTACAGGCGAGCCCCAAACCGATCCGGCAGTCACGCGCATCATCGAGGACGAGAGGGTAAGGACAGCTTCGACCGTCCGGGGATTTTCGGACGGGGAGATCATTCGGCGGATCATCAGAGTGATGCAGCAGGAGGGCGAGGCGCTTCTTGCCGAAGGAATTGCCGAAAGCGCCGCCGATATCGATGTTGTGATGGTCTCAGGCTATGGCTTTCCCCGCCATCGCGGCGGGCCCATGTACATGTCGGGAAGCGAAGCACTGCAAGCGACTGATGCTCCATAAGTATCCAGCCACTCCGTTTCAGCGTTGTTTCGATCTTGGCACACCCTCGCGCGTGAAGGTTCACTCACAATTGCTTCCCGAGGCGGAGATCAAACCATGACAACAATCGTAACCATTCCGGGCATCATGTCTGATGCTCGCACCTGGAGCACCATCGCGGATGCGTTGAAATGCGAGG
Source organism: Sinorhizobium saheli (assembly GCF_001651875.1). GTDB lineage: Bacteria > Pseudomonadota > Alphaproteobacteria > Rhizobiales > Rhizobiaceae > Sinorhizobium > Sinorhizobium saheli. The sequence goes on along the minus strand of NZ_LNQB01000062.1, from coordinate 66,216 downwards.
GAACAACCGTGCACGTGGCCGATACAAGCAGCGATACCACCTTGGAAGGGATGGCAGCACGCGCGCTGTCCGAAGCACATGGAGAGTTGATTGTCCTGGCACATTCGATGGGTGGTCGCGTAGCCATGGAAATCGGCCGCCAGGCACCAGAACGCATCCGGGCCATGGTTCTCGCGAGTACGAATGCCGAAGGCCCAGATGTACATGAAGCCGCACAGCGCGAGGCCCGCATCGCAGAAGCGAATGCTGACATGATTGCTTACGCGCGTGGTTGGATTCCGAAAGTGATCTCGGCCGCAAGTATGCGGAACGCGGATTTGGTGTTTCGTATTCAAGAAGTGGTCGAAGATTGTCCGCCTGAGATGCACGAGCGGCAGAACCGTGCACTGCTCGTGAGACCCGATGCGACTACATACTTGGGCACGTTCGAGTTTCCGGTGTTGCTGATTACCGGTTCAGAAGATCGTTTGTCGACAGCCGTCACGCACGATGCCATTGCAGGGATGATGCGGGACGCCGAATCCGTGATCATAGAAGATGCTGGTCATCTGCTTCCCTTCGAACAGCCACAAAGAGTTTTCGAGACAATCAAAGAGTGGCTTTCCCGCAAGGACTTGCACCGATGTGAGTACAGTACTCGGAAGATCCGCTAAGAATCAGGCCATTGCCGGCGGTGAAGACCTGCGGGATTTCTGGTAGCAATCCGGCACACCCTGATCCCAAGAGGCTGCGTCGCCTTCAAACCGCAACGCCCTTCGGAGCGCCTTGGTTGTCGACCGGGCCATACTGGACTGGACGTTCTTAAACGCCAGCCAGTGTGTTGAGACTGAGCAGAAATCGCGGGCTGTGCGGCGTGCAAATGCGCCCGTTACGGGCTCGGCTGCAATGTCCGCTTCCGCGCGCATTGCTGTCACTCAGCAGTTGGCTCTCCAAGCTCCGCTTTCCACCCAGGGACGAAGCCGCTCGCGCGGCACTGGCGCCCGTGGTGAGGGTGCAGCAATGATCTGAACGCCGTGCATTTGCGGGTTTGCCGTCCTGGCTGACGATTGGGTGTTCTCAATCTTCAGACAGGAGGTTCCCATGACGGAGGAGAGGACCACCCCGCTGCGCGAGCGGATGATCGAAGACATGCGCATCCGTGGGCTGGGCGACAAAGCCCAGCAGGCCCATATTCGGGCGATCAAGGATTTCGCCGGGTTTCTCAAGCGGTCACCGGACACCGCCACAGCCGATGACCTGCGCGCCTACCAACTGCACATGACCAACGCCGGCGTCACGCCGACGACCTTCAACGCCCGCATCGTGGCGCTGCGGTTCTTTTTCGCCACCACCTGCGGCCGCGAGGAGATGAAGCGGCATATGCAGTTCCGGCGGCAGCCGCGGAAGTTGCCGGTGGTGCTGAGCATCGAGGAGGTTTCCGACCTGCTGATGGCCGCTCCGGGGCCGGGCCTGAAGTATCGGGCGGCGCTCAGCATCTCCTATGGCGCCGGACTGCGCGCCTCCGAGGTCTGCAACCTGAAGATCAGCGACATCGACAGCGACCGGATGCTGATCCATGTCGAACAGGGCAAGGGGCAGAAGGACCGCAAGGTGATGCTGTCGCCCGCGCTGCTGGAACTCTTGCGCGACTACTGGCGCGAGGCGCGGCCGCAGGGCTGGCTGTTTCCCGGCAAGCCGAAGATCAATCCGATCTCGCCGCGACAGCTCAACCGCGCCTTCACCGCCGCCAAGAGCCTGGCCGGTATCGCCAAGCCCGCGACGCTGCATACCCTGCGGCACTGCTTTGCCACCCACCTTTTGGAAGCGAACACCGATGTTCGGGTGATCCAGGTCCTTCTCGGACACGCCAAGCTGACGACCACCGCCCGCGCTATACCCATGTCGCCACCAAGACGATCCGCGACACCGTCAGCCCGTTCGAGACCCTGAAGAAGCTGCGGGACCAAACGCTCCGACGCGGACTGGAGTAGCGCCGGTGCGGTGATCCGGCCAAGACTGGAGATCGCCGACATCTTCCGTGCCTATGGCCCGGCGTGGCGGCGGGCCAATGCCGGGCATGTCAGCTTGGCCCAGCTCAAGGTCATGGCGGCGATCGAAGCCTGCCGAACCGAGGCGCTCGGCGGGCATGTGGCGGCCTGTGCCAAATGCGGCCACCAGCACATCGCCTACAACTCCTGCAAGAACCGGCACTGCCCCAAGTGCCAGGGACCCGCGGCGCGGGACTGGATGGCCGCCCGTGCCGAAGACCTGCTACCCGTCGAGTATTTCCACGTGGTTTTCACCCTGCCGGCCGAGATCGCGCAGATCGCCTACTGGAACAAGAAGGCGGTCTATGACCTGCTGTTTCGGGCGTCGGCCGAGACGCTGATCACGATCGCCGCCGATCCCCGGCACCTTGGCGCGCGCATCGGCCTGACCAGCGTGCTGCACACCTGGGGATCGGCGCTGACCCATCACCCGCATGTGCACATCATCGTGCCTGGTGGCGGGCTGTCGCCGGATGGCACGCGCTGGATCGCATGTCGCCCCGGCTTCTTCCTGCCCGTAAAAGTTCTGTCGCGTCTGTTCCGGCGACTATTCCTTGAGGGCCTGATGGCACTGCATCAATCCGGCGATCTGTCCTTCTTCGCGGATCTGGCCGGGCTCGCCGAGGCGGATCCCTTCGCCGCCTGGCTTGCCCGCTTGCGCAAATCCGAATGGGTCGTCTATGCCAAGCCCCCGTTCGGCGGCCCCGAGGCGGTCTTGGCCTATCTCAGCCGCTACACCCACCGCGTCGCCATCTCCAACAGCCGCCTGATCAGCGCGGATGCCGAGACGGTCTCATTCCGCTGGAAGGATTACCGCATCAAGACCGGTGACCGGCAGAAGGTGATGCGGCTAACCACCGACGAGTTCATCCGCCGCTTCCTGATCCACGTGCTGCCGGACGGATTCCACCGCATCCGCCATTACGGCCTGCTCGCCGGTGCGGGGCGCAAGGCCAATGTCGCGAAGATCAGGACACTGCTCGGGGTGGACGCGCCGTTCCACGATGACGCGCCAAACACCGACAGAACCCCGCTCACCTTGAGAGAGCCATGCCCGGATTGCGCCGGCCCGATGCGCATCGTCGAGATCTTCCGCCGTGGCCAGCAACCCAGATCCCGCGCGCCACCCCGAAAGGACGCCGCATGACGAAACGCATGTCACATCAGCCAACGCCGGCCGGGATCTGCGATGCGTTCCGGGGTGGCGCCGGTCTGCCCCAAGCAACCCAGCACACTGCAAAACCGCCGATGCCAGCCTGCGAAAGACCTGCGACCCCGATCCCGATCGTCTCATTGCAAGCCTTCGCGGCAACCCTTCTGCGGCTGACGCTCCCACCGATGGCCACCTTGAACAACCGCAGGCGCACGCTTTCCCCATAGGCGCTCCACCCAGCCCCCGCGGCCTCCTCCTTGGGAGGTTTTTCAACGCGGGCCGACACAGGCCCAGCCGCCACCGTCGCGCCGCGGCCCGCATCGAAAAACCTTCACCAGAGCGGTCGCCCGCCGATCACACATGGAATGTCCATTGCTTGCGCGCCAAGCAGACTTCTTCATTTCTGCGTGAAGTTGGCGGAGCCGCAGACCATCAGACCTTAGGCCGCGCGGCGATCCCAACTCGGAAAAGGGTCAGCCAGATTGCGCCAGAGGTCCGGAAGGAAGGCTGGGCTATCGATCAGGCAGGCATCGAGCTCCGCCCGGATTTGCGCTTCGTCCATCGGATTAGCGCCAATAAAGACGATCTCCTGCCGCCGGTCACCCCAGACCGGATCGAGATAAGGCTTCATCGTCTGCAGGAAGCCTGGGTCCTGGGGCCATTGCTCCCTCGGAATCGATGACCACCACAGGCCCATCTTACCCGTTCTCACCAGCGCGCCCGCCTGGCTGATTTCACCCACGTAGTGCGGCCGAGTGGCCAGCCAGAAAAACCCCTTGGTGCGCACGACGCCGGGCCACGACTTGTCGATGAATGCCTGGAACCGCATGGGGTCGAAGGGCTTCTTCGTCCGATAGACGAAGGAGCGAATGCCGTATTGTTCCGTCTCGGGGATGTGGTCATTGAAGCCATGCAGTTCCTTGAACCAGAGCGGATGCGTCTCGGCTTTAGCGAAGTTGAACCGGCCGGTACCCAGAACCTCATTCATGTCGACCTTGCCGAAATCGGCTTCGATGACCTTGGCATCAGGATTGAGGCCAACGATGATCTTGCGCGCCGCGTCGCGTTCTTCCGGAGTGGCCGTGCTGATCTTGTTGAGGATCACGACGTCGGCGAACTCGATCTGCTCGACCAGAAGATCGACGATGGTGCGGTTGTCTCCGTCGCCGGCCGTCTCGCCGCGGTCGGACAGGAAGTCGGCGGAACTGTAGTCTTTCAGCAGGTTTGCGGCGTCGACAACGGACACCATCGTGTCGAGCCTTGCCACGTCCGACAGGCTTTGGCCGCTTTCATCACGGAAGTCGAAGGTCGCTGCGACAGGCAGCGGCTCGGCGATGCCGGTCGATTCAATCAACAGGTAATCGAACCGGCCCTGTTCGGCTAGCGCGCGGACTTCCTTCAGCAGATCGTCGCGCAGCGTGCAACAGATGCAGCCATTGGTCATCTCGACCAGTTGTTCCTGCGTGCGCGAGAGATTGGCGCCGCCATCGCGCACGAGCGCGGCGTCGATATTGACCTCGCTCATGTCGTTGACGATGAGCGCGACGCGCATGCCTTCGCGATTGGCAAGGATATGATTGAGGAGAGTTGTTTTTCCGGCGCCGAGAAATCCGGACAAGACGGTGACAGGGAGTTTCTTCATCGGTTGCAGATCCTTTAGGAAGTAACACACAAATCGGGCGGAGGAGCGTTGACCCCTGTTGCGGGTTAACGGCATTCGGCACAGAGGCCATGGACCTCAATGGTCGTGGTCCTGATCTTGAAGCCGCTGCCCCTCGCGTGGCGCGTCAGCGCATCCTCGATCCTGGTATCGTGGAATTCGTTGACCCTGCCGCAGGCCTCGCAGATCTCGAAAGCCGTGATCCGCGGATGGATTTGTCCGCGGCGGGAGTGGCAGCAGACGACAAACGCGTTCATGCTCTCCAGACGATGGACTCGGCCTGTGTCCAATAATTTGTCGAGCGCTCGATAGACCTGGAGCGGCGCCTTCAGTCCGTGTTCGCGCAGACGATCGAGGATACTGTAGGCGCTAAGCGGTTGCTCGGACGATTGCAACACCGCGAGCACCAGGCTCTGATTCTTGGTCAGCTTCAGGTCTTCGGCATGGATCGCCGGCGGCATCTTCATCTCCGGAACAGGTTTAGAATGGTCCGGAACTGCAGTTCCAGTTCCGGACCCCGCGTCGTCGCTTCAGTGCGATGCGCCCGAACCACCGATAGCGACGATCGAGAACGGCTGGCCTTCGACTGCGATCGTGCGTGTCTCCTTGAGGGTTTCGGCATCGATGACTCGGACGAGCGAGTGCCGCGGGTCGGTGATTGCTATCTGACCGTCGGCCACGGCCAGACGTGGACGGGGGTCGCGCCAATGGCCATCCTTGCTATAGGGCTCGGTGACCTTGCCCTTGCGAACGATCTCGCCCTCGATCACGTCCAGCACGTGGAGATCGCCGTCCTCGGTCAGGATGTAGGCATTGCGCGGCGTCGCGGGATCAAGCCGGAAATCGACCCTCCGGGTCGGAAGTTCGATCAATCGAAACGGTTGCGCATTGTCCGGGTCGATGAGCACGACCTTGTCCTCGCCATAGTTGCCGAGAAAGAACTGCATCGCCTTGCCGCCCAACAGGGTTCCCGTATAACCCTTCGGTAAATCAGCGGGATAGGGAAGCATTTCCAGCTTCGGCCCGTCGATACCGCCAGGGAGAGCAACGAGGACACCCTCCTTGCAGCCAAAGGCGACGAGGCGCGCTGAGGTCGCCTCACCATGAAGGTCGGTGCATTTGGCCACATCGCCGACCTGCTGGCCCTTTTCATCGACCACACGCAGACCGACGCGCGGCGGCAATTCGTCCGGCTTCGTCTCGATCCCAGTGTCCGGTACCGACATCAGCACGTAGCGTCCTGAGGCGACTGCAACACCGTGATGGGGTTTGGTTGCATCGATCGTGCGGACCTTGGCCTTGCCCTCCAGCAGCGCCTCTTCGTCGATAATGTCGGCTTTGCCGTCACGATCGTAAAACAGGATCGCGTGGTCGTCGTGGGGCACGACATGGACCGGGCGCTTTCCCTCGAAAGTTACCGGGAGAAGCGCAACGTCCGACACACCGAGGTCGCGATGCTCACCATGATCGGAGAACTCGATGCCGGTCTTGATGACATGCACGACGTCATGATCCGACTGCGTCGCAAACACCGTCTGTCCGGACGCGCTCGCCGTCAATGCCGCATAGCCCTTCAAATCGTACCGGCCGAGTTCCTTGCCGTCAGAAAAGTCGATGGCCCGAACGACCGGCTGCGTATGATCGGCGACGAAGATCCGCCAAGCTGCTTGCGTTTCGTGGTCTTCGGCGAGCGCGCCCTGGGCCGCAAACACGAGGGTCGCCGCCGTTGCCGTCAGTAGGCGATTTCGGGTGAGAGACAATCTCATAGGATTCCTTCCTTAGTCTTGACGCTGTTCCGATTGGAGGTTTGCACCCGGTTACTCGGCGGCTTCTCGGGTCGCGCGGCAACTGGAGAAGCCGTCGCTAAGGATGTCCCTCGGAAGGTTGCGCCCGATGAAGACGAGGCGCGTCACACGCTCTTCGCCGACCTTCCAGGGACGTTGATGATCGCCTTCCATCAGCATGTGCACACCCTGAACCACATATCTGTCATCATCGCCGGCAAACGAGATGATCCCCTTCATGCGCAGCATGTCCATGCCGAAGTTTTGGACTGTTTTCTGAAGCCAATTGAAGAACTTGTTCGGATCCATCGGCATGCGCTCGACGAGTGAGAAACTCGTCACATGCTCGTCGTGTTCGTGCCCATGTTCCACATCGAGGAAGTCGGGTTCGACCTCCAGGATGCGGTCGAGATCGAAGGCTTTTCGATCCAAAAGGCTCGCAATATCGAGATTGCAGCGCTCGGAGCGCAGAATGCCGGCTGTCGGATTAATGCGCCGAATCCGCTCTTCGACGGAGGTTGTCGCCTCCTCCGTTACGAGATCGATCTTGTTAAGGATGATGGTATCTGCAAATGCCAGTTGTTCCTGCGCCTCATGCGCCCGGTCGATCTCGCCGAGGAGATGCCTGGCATCGACAACGGTGATGATCGAATCGAGGCGTGTCTTTGACCGAACGTCTTCATCGACGAAGAAGGTCTGCGCCACGGGCGCGGGGTCGGCAAGGCCGGTCGTTTCAATGAGTATGCCGTCGAACCGGTCCCGGCGGCGCATCAGCGCTTCGATGATGCGGACAAGGTCGCCGCGCACCGTGCAGCAGATGCAGCCGTTGTTCATTTCGAAGATTTCTTCGTCCGCATCGACGATCAGATCATTGTCGATCCCCACCTCGCCGAATTCATTGACGATGACCGCGAATTTCTTGCCGTGCGGTTCGGTGAGGATGCGGTTCAAAAGGGTGGTCTTGCCCGCGCCAAGGTAGCCTGTAAGCACGGTGACGGGGGTTGGCTCGGTCTGCTTCGACATATTGATCTCCTCAATTAACGGGCTCTCAGACCGGGCTCACGTCGCGGCTATTTCACGATCCAGCAGATACGTTATTACGTTACATTTCGATTGACGAACGTAATAACATTACATATGCAGTCGCTGTCAATCCCTGAGGACGCGATGAGCGACATTTGCCTGGAATTCAAAAATCTGACGCTCGGCTATCAGGGCCGTGCTGCTGTTCACCATCTGAGTGGCACTGCCGAGCGCGGTGTTCTGACTGCAATCGTCGGCGCCAATGGATCAGGCAAGTCGACCCTGATGAAGGGGATTGCAGGCATCCTGATGCCGATCAGCGGCACTTGCGAGCAGCACTTCGGGCGGCTGGCCTATCTTCCGCAGCAATCGGAGCTGGACCGCACCTTTCCGGCGCGCGTTGTCGACCTGGTATCACTTGGTTTCTGGCAGGATAGGGGATTGCTGGGCCGCATTACGCGGAGAGACAGGGCGAAACTTGCCGCGTGCCTCGATGCCGTCGGACTGACCGGCTTTGAGAAGCGCCCTCTCGACAGTCTGTCCGGGGGGCAAATGCAGCGCGCTTTGTTTGCGCGCACCATGCTCCAGAATGCCGATCTCATCCTGCTCGACGAGCCCTTCAACGCAGTGGACGAGCGGACGGTCGGCGATCTCCTATGTCTGATCAAGGAGTGGGCCGCGGAGGGGCGAACGGTGCTCTGCGTCCTCCACGATCATGCTCTCGTGCGCGAGCATTTTCGACAGACACTGTTGATCGCCCGCAAGCTGGTGGCTTGGGGGTCGACGTCGGAGGTTTTGACCTCTGAAAACCTGCGGCGCGCGCGAAATTTCCACGAGGCCTGGGACGAGACGGCCGGATGGTGTGAGGACGAACGGTCGAATTCCAGTTCTGTTGCTAGGCAGGACGATGAACCGAAGCAAAGGGTTGCCGCCCATGTATGACGCCGTGGTCGGCCCCTTCGTCCAATACGGTTTCATGCAGCGCGCCCTGCTTGGCTCGGTGGTTCTATCGGTCAGTTGCGCGCCGGTGGGCGTGTTCCTGATGCTTCGACGCATGAGCCTGACCGGCGATGCAATGTCACATGCCATCCTGCCAGGGGCGGCACTCGGCTTTCTCCTCTTCGGCCTCGACATCCTGCCGATGACGATAGGCGGATTGGTGGTTGGGCTGGTCGTTGCACTCGGCTCCGGCCTTGTGTCGCGCTTCACGGTCCAGAAGGAGGACGCCTCGATGGCGGCCTTCTACCTGATCTCACTCGCCGTGGGCGTCCTCCTCGTTTCATGGCGTGGGTCCAGCGTCGATCTGATGCATGTCCTGTTTGGCTCCGTACTCGCGCTGAATGACGAAGCGATCGGCTTGATCGTAAGCATCGCCGCCGTCACCTTCCTCGCCGTCGGCTTCTGCTGGCGCGGGCTCGTCGCGGAATGCCTCGATCCTCTTTTCTTGCGCTCGGTGAGCCGGATCGGCGGCCCAGTCCACTTCCTGTTCTTGGTGTTGGTCGTCCTCAATCTCGTCGGCGGGTTTCAGGCCTTGGGCACGCTGCTGTCAGTCGGCCTGATGATGCTGCCGGCGGTGGCAGCCCGCTTCTGGTCGAACGATGTTCGCACCTTGTGCCTGATCGCCATCGCTATAGCCGTGGTTTCGTCGCTCGGCGGCCTTCTCCTTTCCTATCACGCATCGATGCCGTCCGGACCTCATCATCATGCTCGCCGGGGTCGCTTACATCCTGTCCGCATTTTTTGGTCGAAGAGGCGTGCTTGCGAGCGCGCTCCCGTCGCGCCGCCATAATCCGCCTGATCAACAAAAGGAGATTTCGATGTTCAGGACACTACACCTCGCAACCTATGCCGGCCTGCTGACGCTTGGCGGCCTCGCTTCCAGCGCGTCTGCTGCCGAGCTAAAAGCGGTCGCAAGCTTCTCCATCATTGCCGATTTCGCGAAGAACGTCGGCGGCGATCGGGTTGAAATCTCGACGCTCGTACCGGTCGATGGCGATACCCACGTCTACGAGCCGCGCCCGGCCGATGCGGCTGCCCTGGAGCAGGCGGACGTTGTTCTGGTCAACGGTCTTCAGTTCGAAGGCTTCATGTCGCGCCTGATCGAGACGAGCGGTACCACGGCTCCCGTCATCGAGGTAAGCAAGGGCATCGAACCGCTGAAGGCTGCCGAGGAAGAGCATGCTCATCACGAAGGCGAGGAGCATGCGAAGGCCGGGCTCGATCAAGACCATAAAGCCGAGGAACATGCCGATGCCGGCGACGACCATGGCCATGAAGGTCATCACCATCATGGCGAGTTCGATCCGCACGCCTGGCAGTCGATCCACAACGCCGAAATCTACGTGAAGAACATTGCCGACGCCTTCTGCGAGGCCGACAAGGCTGGTTGCGCGACATACACTGCCAACTCTGAAGCTTATCTCGCCAAACTCGGCGAACTGGAGACGGAGATAAAGGCGGCAATCAACGTCATCCCACAGGACAAGCGCACCATCATCACGTCGCATGATGCGTTCGGTTATTTCGCGCACGAATACGGTTTGAAGTTCATCGCGGCCGAGGGCCTATCGACGGAAGCGGAGGCTTCCGCCGCCGACGTCGCCAGGCTCGTCGACCAAGTAAAGGAAGAAAAGGCCTCTGCAATCTTTGTCGAGAACATCACCAATCCGCGCCTTGTCGAGCAGATTGCCGGCGAAACCGGTCTGAAGGTCGGCGGCACGCTCTATTCCGATGCGCTGTCCGGCGAAGACGGTCCGGCATCCACCTACATCGACATGTTCCGCTACAACGTAAACACCATCAAGGCTGCCATTCTCGGAAGCTGATCGAGCGGCTTGCCCGGCAGGGCCGGGCAAGCCGTGCGAACCACCCGTGTGAACCAATGTGAGAGGCGATCGCGACGTGATTGGCGGACTGTTCAAGCGGCACAACCAGCGCGGGGCACAACGGAGGATGGGATGAAGCCAATCTACGACCCGGTGCCTGTGACATTACTGACGGGCTTTCTCGGCTCCGGTAAGACGACATTCCTGAACGAGATTCTTGCCCATCCCCGGATGGCCGCCGCCGCGGTTCTCATCAATGAGTTCGGCACGGTCCCCATCGATCACCACCTGGTCCGCAGCGGTTCTGAAACCTATTTCCGCACCACGAGCGGCTGTATCTGCTGCACGGCGACCAGCGACATCCGCATATCCTTGCACGAACTGCACGAGGCACGGCTTCGAGGCGAGATTCCTCCGGTTTCGCACGTAGTCGTCGAGACCACCGGACTTGCCGATCCCGCTCCGATCGTCAACAGCCTCATTCCCGGAGGCGCGCCTGCCATGGGACTGAGGGACCATGTCGTCGCGGCTCACTTCTACCTCGCTGAGGTTATCACGGCTTTCGACGTCCTGAACGGTCGCGCGACCCTCGATAGTTTCCTCGAGGGCTGGAAGCAGCTTGCCTTCGCCGATCATGTCATTCTCACGAAAACCGATGTCATTGGCGACGGTCGCGATTGGGCCGCGGAACTCGGCGCGTTGAACCCGGCCGCCCAATATCATGACCGACATGGGCCGGGTTTCGATCTAGCCGCTCTGTTCGGCAAACGTGCTTATTCGCTCAACGGCAAGGGCGAAGACGTGGATGGCTGGCTTGCGATGGAGGCCCTCGCATCTCACCCCGACCATAAGCATGATCCGAACCGCCACGGGGACGAAATCCAGGCGTTCAGCCTCACCAATGATCTTCCGCTCGAGCGGCATGCGGTCGAAACCTTCCTCCACATCGTGACGAGCAATATCGAATCCGGCCTGCTGCGGCTAAAGGGCATATTCGCACTTGCCGACGATCCGGATTGCCCGTTGGTCGCGCACGCGGTGCAACACCGGCTCTATCCCCTCCAGCGTCTCGAAGCTTGGCCAAACGACGATCGTCGCACCCGCGTCGTTTTGATCGGACAGGATATGCCCGCAAAGCCGATCCGCGACCTTTTCGACGTCGTAGCGCCGCGTTCGGCAAGAAAACAGCGGAGACTTGCATGAACAACGCCTTCATCAACCCCCTGGCGCGGGGTGCGCCCGCCGTCGTGGGCCGGGCACGCGCCATCAAACAATGGACGCGCGAGGTGCTCACGCTGCCCGACGATGCGGTCGTCTCCGTCAACGAGCTCGCTTGTCATGTGCCTGGCTGCCCGCCGAAGGAGACGGTGGTGCTTGTGATGCAGGGGGCACGAACGACGCATGTGTCGATCCACAAAGCAATGCAGGATCTCACACAGGACGACATCGCACTTGCGTTCGCGAGTGTGGCAGAGAGACCAGATTGAGAAGGTTCAGACCAGCCCAAGAAGACACCGCGGCCGGAACATGCGTCGGCCACGATCAGCCCACTGGAGCCGGGGATGTTTGTCCAGGAGCCTAAGGTGAGCTTCGCGCTTGACTCTTGCGAGAAATGTAACAATGTAAGTTACATGAAACACGACAGTCGCCTCTCCTCTGTCCTGCATGCTCTGCTGCACATGGCCGAACATCACGGCCCGATGACTTCAGAAGCATTGGGCAAATGCCTCGGCACCAATCCGGTCGTCGTGCGGCGGACGATGGGACTCTTGCGCAAGGCGCGGCTGGTCTCCTCCGATCGCGGGCATGCTGGCGGCTGGCGCATCGCTGTCGACCTTTCGGCCGTCACCCTGCGGCAGTTGCACGAGGCACTTGGCGAACCGGCGATCTTCGCCATTGGCAACCGAAACGAGACCCCGGAATGCCTGGTGGAGCAGTCGGTGAATGCCGCGCTGGACGATGCCTTCGCCGAGGCCGAGGCCTTGCTGCTCGAGCGTTTCGCCCACGTCACCATCGCCGATCTGGCCGCCGATTTCGCGCGGCGACACGCAGACAGGCGGAAACAGAAGGACTAAGACATGCATGATGTGATCGTTGTCGGGGGCGGCTATGCCGGGATGGCAGCCGCCCTGCAGCTTCTGCGTGCGCGCAGGACCGTGCTGGTGATCGATGCGGGACAGCGGCGCAACCGCTTTGCTAGCCACTCACATGGCTTCCTGGGGCAGGACGGCGTTGACCCCGCCAAGATCGCGGCCATCGCGCGCCGACAACTGGAGGCCTATCCGACATTGACATGGGCCGACGGGGGAGTCGCTACGGCTTCGGGCAGCAAGGACGATTTCAGCGTTGCCATGGAGAATGGCGAGGTGCATGCCGCCCGGCGGCTGCTGTTTGCAACCGGCGTTTCGGATCGGCTTCCTGCGGTGCCCGGCTTGGCCGAGCGATGGGGCAGGACCGTATTCCATTGCCCCTATTGCCACGGCTACGAGCTTGACCGAGGCCGCATCGGGGTGATTGCGGCCGGGCCGATGTCAATCCATCAGGCGCAGCTCTTGCCCGAGTGGGGCGCGGTGACCTTTCTGACCAACGATGCCGTGTCGCTTGAAGCTGAGGCGAGACAGAATCTGGCGCGGCGCGGTGTCGCGATCGAGGAAACGCCCGTCGAACGAATCGAAGACGATGCCGACGTGCGTTTGGCCGATGGTCGGCGGCTGCCTTTTGCCGGGCTGTTCATCGCCTCGCGCTGCGCGCCGCGACCCCGGTCGCCGAACAGATGGGCTGCGCGTTGATGGAGACCCCGATGGGGATCCAGATTCGCACGAACGAGGCAAAGGAGAGCAGCATTCCCGGTGTTTTCGCCTGCGGCGATGTCGCGCGCGTGCCGCATTCGGTCTCCCTTGCGGTCGGCGATGGCGCATGGGCCGGGGCGCAACTGCACCGGTCGCTTGTCTGGCCCGAAAGCTGATGCGGCGGACAGAGGCGGGAAAAGCGAATGACCGCTTGGTCCACAATTCGACCGTTCCGCCTGCCAGCCTCGGATGACCGCTCACCACCCTCTCGCGACGGATGGGAACCGGAAGGATCGACCGGTCGCGGAAGCTCAGTTGGCTGGGGGCTCCGACAGGTCTTGGTCTGAAGCGCACGTTTCGCTCGCCCAAGTTGACCATATCGCCGTCTCGCTTCTCGTCATGTGGCGCCGATGGCAGAAGTAGACGTCGCTGACGCCATAGGGCCGCAAGGAACCCCTCACCGCCTGTCCCGTTCTCCTCTCCAAAGGAGAACGGCAAATGACCACCAAAGACACCAACGCTAAGCCAGAGCAGGGAAAGCCCAAAGACGTGCACCAGCCCGCAGCTCGGAAAAAGCACCGAGACGAGGAATCCATCGCACCGCCGACGGTGCAGGCTCCTGGCGCCAAGGACACGAGTGAGAAACCTGAGGTGAATCCAGTTACCGGTGGGGCGGTGTAGCCGGAGTCGAGAGGCGCGTTAGCGCGCTTTCCGGTGCCCCAGAGCGGGGCCTTCTGCTGGCATTGCCCTACTCAGACCCGTCCGCACCGACATCGACGTACCGAGCGCAGGTAACGAACGATCTCCGATTTCAGGAAATCACGTTCGCCATAGGTCTCCTCGATCTTATCGAGCTCTCGCCCCGCCCTTTCGTATTCAGCTGGCGACAGGTCTGCCCTGACCTTCATCAGCTTTCGGTTGATGCTCTGTGCCATGTAGACGCTCCGTTGGGGCGACCCTCGCCGCCAGCGCCGCCAAACAACGCGATGCCCCGGGACTAAACTCGCTCAAGTGCGAATCCGTTGCATCCCTTCGATTCGAAGAAATGTCGGGAACGATTCCCGGCTGTGAGGATTGAATCGCTCAGTTCAGAACATGGAGGCATGTCTTGGATCGGCGTGCCAAAACCGCGCAGCCGCAAGGTGGCAGCCAAGCAGCCCCTTTCCGTCGTCTGGCCAATATCGGTGCAAAGAAAGCCGCATTCCCAACCTTTATTGAACCCTGTCACCCAACCCTAAAGAGGCGGCCGCCGGACGGTCCGGGCTGGCTGCATGAGATCAAGTTCGATGGCTACCGCGCGCAACTCCATCTGCACGACGCCAAGGCCACCGTCTACTCACGAAGCGGTCTCGACTGGACCAAGGAGTTCAATTCAATCGCGATGGCTGCGGAGGAGTTCGCCGACCATGACCTGGTGATGGACGGCGAGGCCACCGTCTTCGGCAAGACCGGCCTTCCCGATTTCCAAGCACTCCGGCGCGAGCTCGCGAAGAGCGCATCGCCGCGCCTGACGTTTCAGGCCTTCGACCTGCTCTATTTGGACGGATACGATCTCCGCCGTATGCCCCTCATCGAGCGCAAGCGTGTGCTGCGGGAGCTCATCGGCGACCGCCCCGGCGCCGTCGCCTATGTCGACCATCTCGACATCCATGAAGGAGATGAGGTCTATGAGCAGGCCTGCATGATGGGCCTGGAAGGGATCGTGTCCAAGCGCAAGGATGCGCCATACCGATCGGGACGGCAGGAGATCTGGACGAAGACGAAGTGCACAAAGCGCGCGGCGTTTCCCATCATCGCCTTCGTGGAAAAGCTCGGCGCGCAGCCGCGGAGAATTGCCTCGCTCTATCTCGGACGCTGGGAGGGCGACCGCCTTGTCTATGCCGGCAAGGCGCAAACGGGCTACACCCTCGCGGCCGCGCGCGCGGTACGGCAGCGGCTCGATCCGCTGATCATCGGCACGAGTCCCCTCTCCCACCCGATCAAAAAGCCGAAGGCGACCTGGGTCGAACCGCAAGTCTGCGCTGAGGTCGCTTACGGCGGCGTGACCGATGACGGCCTGTTGCGCGAGCCGGTTTTCAAAGGCCTGCAGAAAGAACCCAGTTCAATGCCAGCGAAGTCCACGGCAGCCGCGCCGGCGTCCAGCCAGGTTCCCCGCGAGAACATCTTGCAGCTCCTGCCGGATGCGGTCGTGCCATCGAAAGAGGAACTCGTCTCATATTGGACGCGTGCTTCCGACCGCGCGCTGCACTTCCTCGGCGGCCGGCCTCTGAAGTTGGTCCGGCACGTCAACGGCACCACCTTTTACCACAAGGGTCCGTTGCCACCGATCCCACCGGAGGTTCATCAGCTCCGTATCGAGAAGCGCGAGGGCGGCGAAGGAGTCCGATTATGGGTCGATGATCTCGCCGGCTTGCTGGGCCTTGTCGAAATTGGTGTCGTTGAACTGCATCCTTGGGCGGCGACCGTCGACGATATCGAACACGCCGATACACTGATATTCGACCTGGATCCCGGCGAAGGCATCGAGTGGGAGTTCGTCGTCGACACTGCTTTTCGGCTGCGGGACCTGCTCGACGCCGAGGGCTTCAAGACCTGGCCGAAACTGACCGGCGGCAAGGGCGTTCATCTCATGGCCCCTCTGCCGCAGAAGATGACCCACAATGCGGTGCACGCTTATGCGAAACGCCTGGCGCAGCAGTTCGCCAGCAGCGATCCCGATCGCTATGTTACGTCCGCGCAGCTTTCGCACCGGCCCGGCAGACTTTTCCTCGATTACCTCAGGAATGGCCGCGGCACCACCGCCGTCGGCACCTATTCGCCCAGAGCTCGCTCCGGCTTTCCCGTCGCGGCACCCGTCACCTGGAAAGAAATCGAGCGCAGGATAAAACCGGATGCATTCACAATGAGCCGTCCGCCAAGACGACGTCGCGGTGTGTGAGCTTCAATTCGAAAATCCTTGAAAAGATCTGTTTTTGAGCCGGAACAAATAAGAAAGCGATTCGGTTGACTCGCGAGCCCGCATACTGCGGCAGGAGCGAGACAATGGCAGTCGCGGCACGAGCCCAATGGAAGGGATATATTCGATTCGGCGAGGTGACCGCACCGGTGGCGCTTTACACCGCCACGTCGACTTCCGAACGGATCTCCTTCCACACCGTCAACCGAAAAACCGGAAACCGGGTGCGCCGTGAATTCGTCGATGGCGTTACCGGCAAGCCGGTGGAGAAGGAAGACCAGGTCAAGGGCTACGAGCTCGACAACGACAGATACGTCGTTCTCGAGCCGGAGGAAGTTGCCTCCGCGGTACCGGAGAGCGACAAGACCCTGCATGTCCAGGCCTTCATTTCCTGCGACGACATCGACAAGGTCTATTTCGACCGGCCCTATTATCTGACACCGGACAAGATGGGCGCGGAGGCCTATGCGCTGCTGCGCGACGGCATGCGCAAGAAGGAGGTCGCCGCCGTCGCCCAGACGGTCCTCTTCCGGCGGATGCGCACCGTCTTGCTCCGCACGCACGACAAGGGGCTGATCGCCACCACGCTCAACTTCGATTATGAGGTCCGGAGCGCCAAGGAAGCCTTCAAGGAAATCCCCGACATCAAGATCAAGGGCGAGATGCTCGACCTCGCCAAGCATATCATCGGCATGAAGAAGGGAACCTTCTCGGCTGAGGAGTTCGACGATCGGTATGAAGCGGCGCTCGCCGAATTGATCAAAGCCAAACTCGAAGGCAAATCCCTTCCGAAGCGCGCTCCTCCGAAGGTCTCGAAAGGCAACGAACTGCTTGAGGCTCTCCGTCAGAGCGCCTCCGGCATGAAGCCCCCTGCACCGTCGAAGAAGCGCGAAAGCAAGGCAAGCTCGGCTAAAGGCAGGGAGAAGGCGACACGCTCGACCGCTGCGAAGGCCAAGTCGAAGGCAACCGCAAAGAGCGCGCCCGCCCAGCGGCGTCGAGCAAGCTAAGGGAGGTGAACGATGGCGCCCCCACGTCCATACTGGAAAGGCTACCTCAAGCTCTCGCTCGTCACCTGCCCTGTTTCGATGATGCCGGCGACCAGCGAATCGGAGAAGGTCCGCTTCCATACCCTGAACCGCAAGACGAACAATCGCGTCGTCTCGAGATATGTCGACGCGGAGACTGGCAAGGAAGTCAGGGAAGAAGACGAGGCGAAGGGCTATGAGCGCGGCGAAAACGACTTCCTCGTGATCGAGGACGAGGAACTGGAGAGCGTCGCCCTCGAAAGTGCGAGGACCATCGACATCGAAATGTTCGTGCCGCGTAACACGATCGAGTGGGTCTGGCTCGAGAAGCCGCACTATCTGTCGCCGTCGGACGAGGTCGGGCATGAAGCGTTCAGCGTCATCCGCGACGCCATGGAGGCCGAGAAGGTCGCCGGCATATCGAGGCTCGTGATCGGCCGCCGAGAGCGCGCCGTTATGCTGGAGCCGTGCGGAAAGGGGATCGTCGTCTGGACGCTGCGCTATGGCGACGAGGTCAGAAAGCCGGAGCACTACTTCGACGAAATCGGCGATGGGGACAACGATCCCAAACTGATGAGCCTCGTCACCACGCTGATCGAGGAGCGCAGCAAACCGTGGAATCCGAACATGGTGCGCGACCCGGTGCAGGAAAAGCTCAAGGAAATCATCGAGAGCAAGCGCAAGTCGGCAAAGAAGGGGGCCAAGCCGATAGGCAAGGGCGACGAGCCGACCTACACTGGCAACGTCATCGATCTTATGTCGGCTCTCAAGGAGAGTCTGGAGAAAAAGTCGAGCCGCAAGAAGTCATAGAGGCGAACTCCGTACGCCTCCCTCCCCGCTCCGCCCTAGGCAGCTCCTCGTAATTTCAATGCCGCAGAAGCCGCATTGACTCCCGCCGGAATTAGAACATAATAGGAACATTCCGTCGGCGCTGGCGCCGCCATCTGACAATTTTTAAAGAGCCACAACCTCGTGTCCGCGGGGGAGGAAAAGCCATGTCTGCCGTAAAGGGTCGATCCGACATCGAGAAGTACGACGATTGGCTGGATGATGTCGCCGCCGCGCTGGCTTGGCATGGCGGCGATGCGGAGGCGACGATCCGCACTCTCCTCGCCGACTGCAAGTACCTCCGCGAACAACTCGCGCTCGCCGAAATAGCGATGAGTCTGGGTTTCACCCGTGGCTGGAAACCGGCACACGACAGAGAGACGGCAAGGAGCTCATGATGAGCGACGAAAGTGCCGCAGATCGGCGCAACGACACCGCACTCTACGAGCACTATTGTGAACACCCCGGCTGTGAGAAATGGGGTGGCTTCGGCTTTGCCGTCGGCAAGTCCGCGCCGACCTGGTTCTGCTTCGAGCACCGGCCGGAATGGAAGCCGCGCCATGCCTAGATCGGGATCCTGGTGGCTTTCGGAATTCACCGGTGAAAAGATCCGGATTGAATGCGAAGGCGGTATCAGCAGAATCTACGATTCAAAGACAATGCTGGAGCGGATCGGTGAGCGAAGCATGCCGGGCTTGCTGACGGAACTTGCACTGGCGAACGGCTGTAAGAGGACGACGAACAAGTTCTACGACCGCTGCAAGTTGAATTACGGAAGCACCATGCTTGCCAAGGAGGGATTGCTCTCTCGATCGAGCCGGGCGACGGTGCGGCGGCGCCGGCCGGCTCTCCAGAAGAAATCACCTTCGCAAATCTACGGTGGTACGAGCTCTTTTGCGAGTGCCGCGCGTGCGGCCGCGAAAGCAGATTGGATCGGTGCGCCTTGGTAAAGAAATTCGGGGCGAAGCAACCAATCCTGCCGTTGGCGCGGAAGCTGCGCTGCTCGAAGTGCAGGAACAGGAATGGCAATGTGATCAAGGTCGGAAAGGTTACGCGCTGATCTGCGAGTTGACGCAGCAGGCAGCCACGATACCCTTGCGGTCTGGAGAGGAAAGCCGATGTGCGGACGCATCTACATCAAGAGCACGCTTGGCGAGCTGCTGCGCAACTTCTCTTTCGCGCAGCGCGAACGTGTCGAGGGGCTGGCGAACCAGTTCCCGCGCTATAACGGCGCGCCGTCGCTCTATTACCCCATCATCATCCGCGACGTGGTCCGCGACCCGGACGTCTTCGGCCCCACCTTCGTCAGTGCCCGCTGGGGCTTGATCCCAGGCTGGATCAAGGAGCAGAAGCCCGGCCGACGGCTTTTTCGAGTGGAAGGACATCTTCGGGACGGGAAAGAACAAGCAGCCCTATGCGATCGCCATGAAGTCGGGCGAGCCGTTCGCGCTCGCCGGCATCTGGGAGAGCTGGCGCAATCCGGAGACCGGCGAAGATATTTGCACCTTCTGCGTCATCACCTGCCCGCCGAACGAGATGATGGCGACGATCCATGACCGTATGCCGGGCATCCTGCACCGGGAGGACTATGAGCGCTGGCTGTCGCCCGAGCCGGACCCGCACAATCTGATGCGGCCGTTCCCAGCCGAGTTGATGACCATGTGGCCAATCGACCGCAAGGTCGGCTCGCCAAGGAACGACACCGCCGACATTCTTGATCCGACCGAACCTGTTCTATGAAGCTTTTCCCGTTGCTAGCCGTCGCTTTCGCGCTCGGCGCTTCATTATGCATGCCTGTCGCTGCCGCCGATCCGATAACCGGGCGCGCGTCCGTCATCGACGGCGACACCCTGGAAATCCAGGGAAAGCGAATCCACCTCCACGGTGTCGACCCGCCAGAGAGCTGATAGAAGTGTGAGGATGGCGACACCTCGACGGGTAGTTGTCTTTGTCCGATTTGAACGGATAGCGATGATCGTCCTTCTTGGAAGCGTCCCGTCGTCAGGCTTAAATACGGGGATTAAGGCCGTTCCTGTCGCCTCGAGCGAAGCCCCCTCAGCGCATCAGTCCGGCCGATCGAAGTGCATTCTCGATGACGTTCCGGACTTTGTTCTGAGCCGAGCATGAACGATCCGCATTTGAAGAGGATGCGGAAGGCGGCTTCGCTTTGTCCCGTTTTCGCGTCAGTCCCCATGAATGGGCAATATGGGCGGTCGACGATATACCAACGTCGAGCATGTAGGGACCGCTCTTTCCATAGCCACTCGCCACGTCGAGCGGCAGCCCGTGCCCCATGCCTTCGATGCTGTAGAAGCTGACGAGCTCCCGTCCGTCATTGTCCTTCCAGACCTTACGCATCTGCCCGTCGATCGTTTCGGTGACCGTCGGCGCCGCGCCCAAGTCATGCACTCCGCGCCACTGTTCGACGATTGCGCGCGCGTTCACTTCGGCAACCGTGCTGTCCCTTGTTCCGTGCCAGACGGAGATTGTCGGCCATGGTCCCGAATGGCCGGATGCCGCCCGCACTTTGGCGCGCAGTTCTCGCGGTTTCGGGACGCCCTGCCCCCGCATGCGTTCGAACGCCTCCGAAACCGTCCGCGCGGTTGCGTATGGGAGGCCGGCGATGATCGCCCCGCCGGCAAAGACCTCGGGATAGGTCGAAAGCAAGACATTCGCCATTGCGCCGCCGGCGGACAGTCCCGTGACGTATATCCTTTCACTGGAGACCTTGTGCCTCGAGCACATTGTCTGGATCATTTGCCGAATGGAAAGAGCCTCGCCCTCTTCGCGCCTGATATCGTCGGGCAAGAACCAGTTGAAGCAGAGATTGCCGTTATTGTCGCGTACCTGTTGCGGGTAGAGCAGTGCGAAACCGTGTTTGTCGGCCAGTTTCGACCAGCCCGAGCAGGCATCATAGTCGGTCGGCATCTGCGTGCATCCGTGCAGGACCACGACAAGGGCCGGTCTCTTCGCCAGGTTCTTCGGCAGATAATATTTGGCCTTCAATGCACCTGGGTTCGGACCGAAATTCGTCAGCGTGGAAAGCCTGTTGCGGGCGTGCAGATGCTCGGCTTTGCCTGTCCTCAGCCGGGTGATCCTTGCAAGTGTATCGGATAGGGTTCTCATGAGTGGATATCTCCTTGCGTCAGCGGCGGGGTGGCGCGACCGGGTAACAACGTGGCTGGACCAGATTTGTTGCTGCACCGCACAATGAAATATCCGTGATGATCACTTCATCCGCGTGCTCGATCAAAGGATCGCGCGGGACCTCATTGCAGTCCTCTGCCCCATTATGCGATTTTTTCGAAGCACAGAACGAGAACGCCTCCATTGCGCACCGCGCGCCCAACGGTTTGTGGAGGTAGGCGACACTCGGCCACTGGGGTTTGCTCGCGCTTTCGGCGTAGTGGACCCATTCGCGACGATGAGGAATGGCAAAGTTCGACCCGAAGCTGCCGCTCGCCGATAGCGCCCGCAACGCTCGCAGACTGCCCGAGAGCAGCCGCTTGCGCAAAATCTTACATAAATCCCATCATTGGAGGCACAAGCAGCCTGTCGGCCATCTGGTTCTGCGCTTTGTTGAGCGACTGATAGAGAGGAGCGAGGGCGCCTTTCAACTTGCGTATGCTTTCGAGCCTGTTGGCTAAGGTGCCGCTGTTCAATAAGCTGCAATGGGCTTTCAACGGCTCGGCTCGCCCCTTCCATTCCGCCAGGCATCTGCATCATCCCATCCTGTGCGCCGCGAGCGTTCGATCGCAGCACCTCAGCGAAGGCGCTCCACAAGGCCTCCTGCTCAGAGGTTATCTTGAGCTCCGTTTTCAGGAAGGCGATACGCCCCTCGATGTGTTCAGGGGCCGTCATCTGCGCCATCGCGCTCATGCCGGTCTGCCCCACAGGTGCCTGACCGGCCATCATGCCCATGGGATTTTGTCCGCCGGTCATCATGCGGATCATGCCGCCCATCATGTCACCGCACATCATGCCGCTCGGCATCGTGGCGCTCGGGTTGGCAGCTGGAAGCTGCTGGCTAAGGCAGACGTCGCCCTATGCATCAACCTCCCGAATAAGCCATCGCCAGTTCCGGATCTCCGGCAAGTCCTCTCCATTCTCGCGGATGTAGGCGTCGTGTTCAGCGAGCTTGTCTTCGACGAAACGCGCGAACTCCTCGCGCGACGCGGCTAGCGAGGGGACCCGATCGACCACCGCCCTGGCGAGATGGAAACGGTCAAGTCCGTTGAGAACGGTCATGTCGAATGGCGTCGTCGTCGTCCCTTCCTCCTGGTAGCCATGGACATGGAAGTTGGCATGGTTGGCGCGGCGGTAGGTCAGCCGGTGAATAAGAGCGGGATAGCCGTGATAGGCGAAGATCACCGGCCTGTCGGTCGTGAACATCCGGTCGAAAAGATCATCGGCTACGCCGTGCGGATGCTGGCTGGGGGCCTGCAGCGCCATGATGTCGACGACGTTGACGACCCGCAGCCTGAGCGCCGGAAACGCCTCCCGCAGGACCATGACGGCGGCGAGCGACTCCATTGTCGGCACGTCGCCGGCGCAGGCGACGACCGCATCCGGATCGCCATCGTCATTGGACGCCCATTCCCAGATGCCGAGACCGGTTCGGCAGTGCGCCACGGCCGAGCCCATGTCCATCCACTGCAACTGAGGTTGTTTGCCGGCGACGATCACGTTGATGTAGTCGCGGCTCCTCAGGCAATGGTCGACGACCGATAGAAGCGAGTTCGCATCCGGCGGAAGGTAGACGCGGATGATGTCGGCTTTCTTGTTCGCAACATGGTCGATGAAACCGGGATCCTGATGCGAAAAGCCGTTATGGTCCTGACGCCAGACATGGGAGGTCAGCAGGTAGGTGAGAGACGCGATCGGCCTCCGCCAGGGAATGTCTTGGCACACCTTCAACCATTTTGCGTGCTGATTGAACATTGAGTCGACGATGTGGATAAAGGCTTCGTAGCATGAGAAAAAGCCGTGCCGGCCTGTCAGCAGATAGCCTTCCAGCCAACCCTGGCAGAGATGTTCGCTCAGCACTTCCATCACCCTGCCGTTAGGAGATAGCTGAGTATCGGTCTCCAAAATCTCGCCGGTGAAGGCGCGACTTGTTACCTCGAAAACCGGCGACAGGCGGTTTGACTCCGTTTCGTCCGGCCCGAAGATCCGGAAATTCCGCTCTTCCACATTGAGCTTTATGACGTCACGAAGATAAAGACCCGCGACGCGGGTTGATTCCGCTGTCTGGGAACCCGGATTATTGACCTCCACCGCGTAGTGGCGGAAATCCGGCAAGTTGAGATCTCTTAGAAGAACACCGCCGTTGGCATGGGGATTTGCTCCCATTCGACGCTCGCCCTGCGGCGCGAGGCTCCTCAAATCGGCGCGCAGTCGGCCGCTCTCGTCAAACAGTTCCCAGGGGCGATAGCTCTTGAGCCAGTCTTCGAGAAGCCCGAGGTGTTCCGGCACTTCCGCAATTTTCGCAAGCGGCACCTGATGCGAGCGCCAGGAGCCCTCGGTCTGCTTGCCGTCGACTTCCCGCGGCCCCGTCCAGCCCTTCGGCGAGCGGAAGACGATCATCGGCCAGGCAGGGCGACCGGAGAATCCCGCGTTGCGCGCCTGGCGCTGGATTTCGACGATCCGCCCATGGGCCTCGTCGAGCGCTGCCGCCATAAGCTGGTGCATTTGCCGCGGATCGGATCCCTCGACGAACAGCGGCCCGTAGCCATAGCCGCGGAACAGAGCCTCCAGCTCTTCATGGCTGATGCGGGCAAGAACGGTGGGATTGGCGATCTTGTAGCCGTTGAGATGCAGGATCGGCAGAACCGCGCCGTCTCGAGCCGGGTTGAGGAACTTGTTGGAATGCCAGCTCGTCGCGAGCGCTCCCGTCTCTGCCTCTCCATCGCCGACGACGCAGGCGGCGATCAGGTCAGGATTGTCGAAGACGGCGCCATAGGCATGCATCAGGCAGTAGCCAAGCTCGCCGCCTTCATTGATCGATCCCGGCACTTCTGCCGCCACGTGGCTCGGGACGCCCCCCGGATAGGAGAACTGCGTAAAGAGTTTCATGAGGCCCGCTTCATCCTGGCCGACCTCGGGATAAATCTCGGAATAGGTTCCTTCAAGATAGGTATTCGCAACAAGACTGGGGCCGCCGTGACCCGGCCCTGTGACATAGATCATGTTCAGGTCATGTGCCTGGATCAGCCGGTTCAGGTGGACATAGAGAAAATTCAAGCCTGGCGTGGTGCCCCAGTGGCCGAGCAAGCGCGGCTTTACATGTGCCAGCGTCAGCTTCTGCTTCAGGAGCGGATTGTCACGAAGATAGATTTGGCCGACGGAAAGGTAGTTGGCGGCTCGCCAATAGGCATCCATCCGCTCCAGAAGGTCGTTCGACAGGGGGGCGGTCATCGGGAAGGCTCCTTTCTGGTGAGGATATCTTTGACTGCTGCTGCAATGACGGCTTCCTCGTCGGCGGCGATCACGCGAACCTCGACGTCTGCGCCGGCAGCAGAAATGACGGGCTTGGCGGAGGCATTGCGTGTCGGGTCGAGCTCGATGCCTAGAAACCCAAGGCCGTCGCAGATCCGTTGGCGGATCACTGGGGAATGCTGTCCGATACCTCCGGTGAAAACCAGGACATCGAGTCCTCCCAACGCAGCCGCATAGGCGCCAATCTGCTTCTTGACGCTGTAGCAAAAGAGGCCCACTGCCTCGGCTGCCCTGCCATCGCTTTCCTCGCGGTCGAGAAGATCGCGCAGGTCGCCACTGGTTTCCGAGACGCCAAGAAGTCCCGCCCGATGATTCATCATTCGGTCGAAACTATCCGCGTCGACGCCTGAGTTCCTGACGAGGTAGAGAAAGATGCCGGGGTCAAGATCGCCGGACCGCGTGCTCATCGGAATGCCCGCCGCCGGCGTGAACCCCATCGTCGTATCGATGCTTTTGCCGTCCTTGACCGCGGCGAGGCTCGCCCCGTTTCCGAGATGGGCGAAAATCAAGCGGCCCGTTGTCGCCCGTTCCGGGGCGTCACGGCGTACACTTTCCAGAATGTGTGTGTAGGAGATGCCGTGGAAGCCGTATCGCACTACCCCTTCCGCATTGAACCGTCTTGGAATTGGAAGCATTCGCGCGACGGCCGGCATGTCCCGGTGGAAGGCGGTATCGAAACAGGCGACCTGGAGAACGCCCTCAAGGCGCTCGGTACATGCGGAGATGATGTCGAGTTCCGTCGGTAGATGTTCGGGTGCAAAAGGCCGCAGCCGACGAAGTTCGGCGATCATGGCATCATCGATCTCGTCAGGTGCCTGATATTTCATCCCGCCATGCACAACGCGGTGGCCCACCGCCGCAATCGATAGGAGCCCAAGACGTTTCTCCAGCCAGCCAAGCAGGAAGCTTGTAGCGGTACCATGATTGATCGATCCGGCGTCGTGGCAAGTCTCCGTCCGGCCTTCCGTCACGACGAAGAGCGTGCCTGACGTGCCTATGCGCTCGAACCGGCCGCGCAAGATCCAAGATCCACAACCCGCACTTTCGCAAACGGCAAACTTCAGGCTGGAGGAGCCGCCGTTCAAAATCAGAATGAGACGACCGTTCTGCATTTCCTTCCGTCCTTCGTCCAGACGATGGAGACATCCGGAAGCACAACGGGCGGCGATCGAATATGATCCCCGACAATGTACGGGCGGAGTGCAACGGTCCGCTTCAGCGATATCGTGCAGACTCGACAGAAGTGCCCTCGGACATAATCTAATTCGGGACCCGGCATCGCATGGAAGGGCGCTCAGTTCGCAACAATTCGCAGCCTGTTCCGCACGCCGCCGGCACCGCTGATCGTTTCGGCAGCGACGCGGGCCGCTTCCCGCAATACCTCGCTTTCGACCACTCCCCACAAACTGACGTTTCCGTTCTCGATCGTCACGTCTATCGCCCCCCTGTCGAGGCCGAGGTCGGAACAAAGCCGCGACAGGACCGCCCGCCGCACCGCCTCATTACCGACAGCGATAACATCAGGCCCAGAGGCGGCAATGGTGCGAAGGACATCGCGGCGCGTGATGATGCCCACCATCTCTTCCCCTCGCATGACCGGAATTCGCTTGATCCTTTTGGCAGCCATGAGTTCAGCGACGCGGCCGAGGGGCACATCTTCATCAACCGTGACAACAGGCTGCGTCATCACGTCGCCCACACGCCAGCTATGCCCCTTGATGAACGCTTCCGGCTTCGCTCCGGCGCGCCCAGTGCCGTCCCACGCAACCAGCCCCAGCTCCGCACGCCGCAACAAGTCGCCCTCCGACAATATGCCAATGAGCCTACCCTGGTCGTCGCATACAGGCAGGCCGCTTATTCCGGCCTCGAGCATCGTGCGCGCTGCGTGACTTACGCTGTGATCGGGGCTGATCGACAGCACCTTTCTGTTCATAGCATCTCTGGCCAGCATCCTACTGCCCTCCGATTAGAGCCCGCAGCATACGCGGAACCGTGGAGCAGGAGATTGATGTTGGTCAAACAATTGACTGCTGAAATGAATACCATGCCGGGATGGGTATTGATCCGAGCCATCGTCACAGTCGGACAAATGAGCACGTCCCGACCGCTCAAGCGGAGGGTTCGCGTGTCGCGCTGACGGAAGGCGTGATCTACACCTGCCCGATGCATCCCCAGGTGCGTCAGATCGGTCCCGGCAACTGCCCAATCTGCGGTATGGCCCTCGAACCCGAAGTAGTCACCGCCGAAACGGGTCCCAGTCCGGAACTTGTCGAAATGCGGCGGCGGTTCTGGATCGGACTGACGCTCACCATTCCCGTCCTGATCCTGGAAATGGGAGGCCACCTTTTCGATCTGCATATGATGGTCAGCCCCCAGACTTCGAACTGGCTGCAACTCGTCTTTGCAACGCCTGTCGTGCTTTGGGGAGGTGCTCCCTTCTTCGAGCGGGCTTGGCGGTCCCTCGTCACCCGACACCTGAACATGTTCACCCTGATCGCCATGGGCACGGGCGTGGCCTGGGTTTACAGCGTGGTCGCCACCGTCTTCCCCGGTCTGTTTCCGGCGACGTTCCGTGCCGAGGAAGGTTCGGTTGCGATCTACTTCGAGGCGGCCGCCGTCATCACCGTTCTCGTCCTGCTCGGACAGGTTCTGGAGCTGCAGGCGCGTGAGCAAACGGGCGGCGCGATCCGCGCACTGCTCGACCTTGCGCCAAAAACCGCCCGCCGCATCCGCGGCGATGGCAGCGACGAGGACGTGCCGCTCGAAGCCGTCGTGGTCGGTGACCGGCTGCGCGTCCGTCCCGGTGAGAAGGTCCCCGTTGACGGGGCACTCCTGGAGGGCCGCAGTTCGGTCGATGAATCGATGATCACCGGAGAGTCGATGCCGGTCACCAAGGAGGTTGGCGCGAAGCTGATCGGTGGCACGATGAACAAGACGGGCGGCTTCGTCATGGAAGCGGGCAAGGTCGGCCGCGACACCATGCTGTCGCAGATCGTCCGCATGGTCGCCGAGGCCCAACGGTCTCGCGCTCCCATCCAACGCCTGGCCGACGAAGTCTCTGGCTGGTTCGTTCCTGCTGTCATTCTGATCGCTATTATCGCCTTCGCCACCTGGATGGCTGTCGGGCCGGAACCCCGCTTCACCCATGGGCTGGTCGCCGCAGTGGCGGTGCTGATCATCGCCTGCCCCTGTGCGCTCGGCCTCGCCACGCCGATGTCGATCATGGTCGGCGTCGGCAAGGGTGCAAGTGTCGGTGTGTTGATCAAGAACGCCGAGGCGCTCGAACGCTTCGAAAAGGTCGACACGCTCGTCGTCGACAAGACGGGCACCCTGACCGAGGGCAGACCGAAGGTTACATCAGTCGTGGCCGTAAGCGGGATATCCGAGGATGAGCTGCTGCGACTAGCAGCCACGCTGGAGCGGTCGAGCGAGCATCCACTTGCGGCGGCAACCGTCGAGGCCGCCAACGAGCGCGGGATGGCACTCGGAAAGGCGGAAGACTTCGACAGCCCGGTTGGCAAGGGGGTGACGGGTAATGTGGAAGGCCGCAGGCTGATTATCGGCAGCCACCGGATCATGTCCGAGGAAGGGGTGGACGTCTCTGCCCTTTCGCAAAAGGCGGAGGAGCTGCGCGGCGAAGGAGCGACCGTCATCTTCGCCGCCATTGATGGTCGTTTAAGCGGATTGTTTGCGATCTCCGACCCGATCAAGGGGACGACACCCGCCGCCGTCGAGGCACTGCTTAAGGACGGCGTGCGCGTTGTGATGCTCACCGGGGATAACAAGACCACAGCCAATGCCGTCGCTCGCAAGCTTGGCATCACTGAGGTCGAGGCGGAAATCCTGCCAGAGCATAAAAGCGAGATCGTCGCCCGTCTGCGTAACGAAGGCAGGATCGTCGCCATGGCGGGCGACGGTGTCAACGATGCCCCGGCGCTCGCCGCCGCCGACGTCGGCATTGCGATGGGAACTGGGACGGATGTGGCCATCGAGAGCGCGGGTGTGACGCTGCTCAAGGGGGACCTGCAAGGCATTGTACGGGCGCGGCAGCTCAGCCACGCGACGATGCGGAACATCCGGCAGAACCTGTTCTTCGCCTTCATCTACAACGCCGCTGGCGTCCCGGTTGCGGCTGGCGTGCTCTACCCCGCCCTCGGCCTTCTGCTGTCGCCGATCATCGCAGCCGCCGCCATGGCGCTCTCGTCGGTCAGCGTGATCGGCAATTCGCTCAGATTGAGGAGTGCTCGGATATGACCTTAGACCGCAGATGGATACTGTTCGCCGCCTCGCTCGCTGTGATCGCCGCATTCTTCGTTCTTCGCGAGCACTGGCAACACGCATTGGGCCTCGCACCCTACCTGCTGCTGCTTGCCTGCCCGCTGATGCACCTCTTCCATGGCCACGGCGGACATCGCCATGGCGCTGGGGAACACGGGGCGAAGACGGGCGGTCTCACATGACTTACGGATACGCGGCACAGGCCATTGTCGATGTCGGGACGCCCGCGGAAGTCCTTTTGACCATCTCGATGACCCGGCGAGTCTCGGCTCGCACATGCAGAAGCCTTCGATAATGATGCTCGGCGGGAGCATCTCGTACGAGTTCGACGACGGCAAAGGCCATGCTGTCGGCTCCGTTATCAAGATGCGGGGCACCATACTTGGTCTCGTGCTTTCGATCGAAGAAGTGATAATCGAGCGGCAGCCACCCCGTCGCAAGGTATGGGAGACGCGGGGCCGCCCGAACCTCCGCGTCATCGGTGCCTACCGGATGGGATTCGAGATCAGCACTCTGGGCAAAGCCTCGCGGCTCCGGGTGTTCATCGACTATGATTATCCGGCGACGTTTGCGGCAAAGTTTCTCGGCCCGCTGCTTGGCTCGATATACGCACGCTGGAGCGTAAACCGGATGGCCAAGGACGCAGCGGACGCTTTTGCAGGCAGCGTGCGCTCATAGATCGACAGCGCGTATGAGCCACAACATGCCTGATGTCGCGGCTCTCCTCTGGTTGGACTACCGACATTCAGCAGATCGTCGACACGGATTTGGCGATGCCCCACGATCAGGTTTTAAGGAATGACGTCAACATGGGCCCGGCAAATCACCCATCCAGATAGGGCCGAGGCGGCTTTCGAGTGTTGTGCTGACTGGGAAAGAATGAGGAAGGCCGGAAACCTCGGTGCTTCCGGCTTCTACAGATCACCCCGGTCTTTGACGCCGATCAATGAGGCTGCCGCAGCACAGCGGTTTAATGATCTCATCTGGGGTGGCGACCGGCGGAGAAGCGCCGGGAGAAGTCGGCCAGACTGGCTTGCGGCCGCGCCCATCGAGCAACCAGCGGTGAGACGAGCCTGGAGCCACCGCTTTGAAGGAGGAAACCAGCCATGGCTGAACCTGCAACCAAACTGCCCATCAAGTCGGAAGAAAAAGGCGTCGAGCGTCGTGCGGAGTCGTGGCCCCCCTTCGAGAGCCTCAGATCCGAAATCGACCGGCTGTTCGACGACTTCGCTCCAAACCTGTGGCATCGCCCGTTGGCTTCCGCTCTCATGCGTCGGGTGCCGCGGCTGTCAGACCTGGACGTGGCGCCGGCCGTTGATCTGGCGGAGACAGAAAATAGCTACGAGATCACCTGTGAACTGCCGGGGATGGAAGAAAAGGACATAGAGGTCACCATCTCCAACGGGATCCTGACCATCCGAGGCGAGAAACAGGAGGAGAAAGAGGAGAAGAAGAAGGAATATGTCCACTCTGAGCGCCGCTATGGCTCGTTCCAGCGGACGTTCCGGATGCCAGATGGAGTCGATGCAGAAAAGATTGTTGCAAATTTCTCGAAGGGCGTTCTGTCGGTAACCCTGCCGAAGACCCAGGAAGCGCAGCAGAACGAGCGCAAGATCCAGATCAAGTCCGCTTGACCATCCCCGCCTTCCCCGTTCGCAATAGTTTTGACTCGTTTTGCGGGCGGGAGGCTTCTCACAGCGATTGACTAGAGATGCGCACCGGAGGCTGTTTCCCAGGCAGCTCGGCCGCAGCGCGCCCACGTCACCCCCGAATGGCAAAGGATCTGTTAAAGTTCACGCTCCTGAGATCTCGCGGTGCATTTCGGAATCCACTGGATTGAGCGAGGAACAGCAACACAACGGCACAACGGCGGGTCGGCATTCCGAGGAGCTTGTCGTGGAGAACGAGGCATCGGCCATTGCCCTTGAGGCACACGAGCTCACCAAGATTTATCGGATGGGTGCGGTAGAAGTTCACGCCCTGCGCGGGGTGGACGTGGAGTTTCGTGAGAGCGAACTGGTGGTTCTTCTGGGGCCATCCGGCAGCGGCAAATCGACATTGCTCAATATATTGGGCGGACTCGATACACCCACGCGGGGCACCGTCATGTTTCGCGGCCAGCCCCTCAGGATGGATAGTGAACGCGCCCTCAACCTCTACCGCCGAGATCATGTTGGCTTCGTTTTCCAATTCTACAATCTGATCCCCAGCTTGACCGCGCGCGAAAACGTCTCCCTGGTGACGGAGATCGCTAGAAATCCGATGTCACCGGTTGAAGCACTTTCGATCGTCGGCCTCGGCGACAGGCTCGATCATTTCCCGGCGCAACTTTCCGGTGGCGAACAGCAGCGCGTCGCCATCGCCCGCGCCATCGCCAAGCGCCCCGATCTGCTTCTCTGCGACGAGCCAACGGGCGCACTCGACAGCAAGACGGGAATCCTGGTGCTCGAGGCAATCCTCAAGATCAATCGCGAGCTTGGCACAACCACGGCGCTCATCACCCACAACGCCGTTATTGCCGAGATCGCCAATCGCGTGCTCTACTTTGCCGATGGGCGCATCGTCGAAATGCGGCAGAACGCCGTCCAGCGCGCCCCCGGCGAACTCGCCTGGTGAGCATGATGAGCAGTCTCGATCGAAAGCTGCTTCGTGAACTCTGGAGGCTGAAGGCCCAGGTTCTTGCCATCGCGCTGGTGATCGCCTCCGGCACCGCCCTGCTCATCATGGCGCTGACGACAATCGAGGCGCTCGAGGAAACGACCGCCGCCTACTACGAGAGGACGCGCTTTGCTGATGTGTTTGCTCAGGCAAAGCGTGTGCCCGAACATCTTGGCCGCGACATCGCGGAAATCCCAGGTGTGCGCCTCGCCGAAACGCGCATCGTCGAAGGCGCTATTCTCGACATGCCGGGCTTTGCCGAGCCGGTCGTTGCCCAATTGCTGTCGCTGCCCGAGCGGGGCCCTGAGCTACTGAACGCGCTGGTAATCCGGAGAGGTCGCCTGATTGACCCGACGCGCCCGAACGAGGTGGTCGTAAGCGAGCCCTTCGCGGAAGCCCACCGCTTGAAGCCCGGCGACACGTTCGAAGCAGTCTTGAGGGGGCGCAAACGCACGTTGCACGTCGTCGGTACCGCCCTTAGCCCTGAATTCGTCTATGCGATCGCTCCCGGCGGCTTGATGCCGGACGACGAGCGTTTCGGGATCCTGTGGATGGGCCATGATGCGCTGGCCGCCGCATTCGACCTTAAAGCCTCATTCAACAGCGTGAGCCTCAGCCTCCTGCCCGGCACAGACGAAAAGGACGTCATTCAGCGGCTCGACGGCATCCTGGCTCCATTCGGCGGCATCGGTGCCTATGATCGCGCCGACCAGACCTCGAACTGGTTTCTGGAAAGCGAAATCGCCCAGCAGAAGAATATGTCCCGGATCATGCCGACGATCTTCCTGGCAGTCGCGGCGTTCCTGACCAACATGGTGATGGCACGGCTGATCGAGACGGAGCGCCGCGAGATCGGGCTCCTGAAGGCTTTTGGCTACGGCAATCTGGCAATCGGCTGGCATTACGCCAAGATGGTGCTCGTCATCGGCACGATTGGCGTCCTGATCGGATCGTTGCTCGGTGCCTGGCTCGGCCACTGGAATACGGAACTCTACACCAAGTTCTATCGCTTTCCGTTTCTGCTCTATCGTCCAGGGCCTGCCGGCTTCGTCATCGCCGGTGCGATCAGCCTCGGTGCGGCGCTTGCCGGCAGCCTCGCCGCCGTGCATCGCGCTGTCAGCCTTCCGCCTGCGGAAGCAATGCTCCCACCTTCCCCGCCGATCTATCGCCGTAGCTGGGCTTCACGAACGGCTCTTGCCGGCGCGCTCGACGAACCGTCGCGCATGATCTTACGGCGCATCATCAGGTGGCCAGTCAGGGCTTTCCTCGCCAGCCTGGGACTTGCAATGTCTATGGCTGTCTTGATCATGGCACTGCAATGGGTAGACGCTATCGACTCCCTCGCCGAAACGGCTTTCGAGCGTGGGCAGCACCAGGACGCTACTATTGCCTTCAACGACCTGCAGCCCGTCGACACAGTGACAGACTTCGAGAATCTGCCTGGCGTCCTGTCGGCGGAACCTTATCGCCATGCATCGGCGCGCATCAGCCACGGGCATATCGTCGAGCGTCAGGGAATCATCGGCGTTCCGGCCGGCGCCGTCCTCAGTCCCGTCTTCGACGTCGAGCGCGGCCGCGTTGAGGTTCCTCCGGGCGGGGTCATGATCTCGCGCAAGCTCGCCGAACTTCTGAACGTCAGGGCCGGCGACACCGTCGCCGTCGAACTCCTGGAAGACCGCCAGGCCCGAGTAAGCCTGCCGGTGACGCAGATTTTCGAAACCTATCTCGGCACGCCGGCCTACATGGACATGGCCGCGCTCAATCGCATCGCCGACGATGGCCGCGTCGTGAGCGGCCTGCACATCCGTGTCGATGCCCGAAGCCGCGAGAACCTACTGAAGAGACTGAAGGACATCCCGAACATCGCCTCCGTTCTTTTCCGCCAGGCTGCAATCGACACCTTCTACAAGACCATGGGCGAGACGATCTTCATTTTCATCGGTTTCTTCGTCGCCTTCTCGGTGACGCTCTCCGTCGGCGTCACTTATAACTCGATCCGCATTGCGCTTTCTGAACGGGCCCGCGAACTCGCGACACTGCGTGTCCTCGGCTTCAGCCGCTGGGAGATCTCCTACATTCTCCTCGGAGAAGTCGGCATTCTCACCTGGATTGCGATTCCGCTTGGCGCGGCGATCGGCTACGGCCTCGCGTGGTACATGACGAGTGCCTTCGAGACGGAACTCTACCGCGTGCCGCTGGTGCTGCGGGATGCGACCTACGGCGAGGCAGGCCTGATCGCGCTGACGGCCACGCTGATTTGCGCTGCAGTCGTGCGCCGGCGGCTCGATCGCCTGGATCTGATCGCCGTGCTGAAGACAAGGGAGTAGCCGTGAGCGTCGCGAAGCGCAGATTGGCCATCTGGGGCAGCTTACTGATCCTGCTCGTGGTCGGCGTCGCCTATGCGCTGCGCCCGCAGCCTTTTCAGGTCGACCTCGCCGTTGCTGAGACCGGAACGTTGCGCGTGACGATCGACGAGGAGGGCGAGACGCGGGTGCGCGACGTCTACACACTTCACGCGCCGTTGCGTGGTCAGTTGCAACGCATCACCGCCGAGCCCGGCGACGTCATCAAGGCCGGCGAAACCTTGCTCGCGCAGATCGAGCCCGCTGCGCCCGCGTTTCTCGACGCGCGCACGGAGGCGGAGCTGCAGGCGGCGGTCGAGGCAGCTCGGGCCGCGCATAATCTCGCCGCCGCCGAACTCAACAAGGCCAAGGCCGACCTGACCTTTGCCGAGGGAGAGCGCGCGCGCGCCCGCATGCTGATCGAGCGCAGGACG
Source organism: Sinorhizobium saheli (assembly GCF_001651875.1). Classification (GTDB taxonomy): domain Bacteria; phylum Pseudomonadota; class Alphaproteobacteria; order Rhizobiales; family Rhizobiaceae; genus Sinorhizobium; species Sinorhizobium saheli. The sequence continues at coordinate 31,936 of NZ_LNQB01000062.1, read as the reverse complement.
ATCTCGCAGCGCTCCCTGGAAGATGCGGAGCGTGCCTATAGCGTCGCACAAGCTAATCTCGCTACGGCCGAAGCTGGTCTGAAAGTGCGCGAGCACGAGCTTCATCAAGCCCGGTCGCGGCTCTTGTCGCGCCAGGAGATCAGGAGTCGCAGCGGTGCGTGCGAATGCGTCGCCGTGACGGCGCCGGTCAGCGGCGTCGTCCTGCATGTCATGCGCCGCAGCGAAGGCGTCGTTGAGGCAGGAACGCCATTGCTCGACATCGGTGATCCTACGGATCTGGAAATCGTGGCCAATCTCCTCTCGGAGGATGCGGTCCGGATCAAGCCACGCCAGCAAGCGCTTGTCACCGGCTGGGGCGGAGAAGATCTCAAGGCTGTCGTGCAACGCATCGAGCCTTTCGGTCAAACCAAGATATCGGCCCTCGGCATCGAGGAGCAGCGGGTCGATGTCGTCCTGGATTTTGCCGATCCACCGGAACGATGGCGTTCGCTCGGGCACGGTTATCGCGTCGACGTGCGGGTCATCCTGTTCGAAGGCGAAGTCCTCAGGCTGCCGCTTGGCGCCTTGTTCCGGCAACGCGAAGATTGGGCCGTCTTCGTCGCCGCAGAGGGACGCGCGCAACTGCGCCCCGTCGGCGTCGGTCAGAGGAACAGCCTCGCAGTCGAAATCCGAGAAGGTCTTTTACCTGGAGATCGCGTCATTCTTTACCCGAGCGATCGGATTAAGGATGGGGTCGCTATCACCGAGCGCTAGCCGCTGGTGCTGCAGCGTCGCTTTCAATGGCTGTCTCAGCTGCGTGGTCCCAGTCTCGATCGCCGCGCGGCGTAGAGGCCATCACCTTCCCGAGGTGCGGACGCTCTATTGATCGGTGATCCGTGAACCAGATCCAGACGAGCAGCAGACAAACGTCATGTGTATGCCGGAATTCGCCGGCAATTGTTCCAACTATCAGCGATCATTCCTGGCATTCCCCTAGCTCCGGGCAAAGGCAACTTGCCGGATGTGAACGGCCTGCTTGCCGCTATTGAACATCGACGCGGTATGCGGTTCCTGCGCGCAGGATGTCGATGGAAGCACCGCCTTCCGTGCCCTCCAGGACGCTTCCGATTTGATCGGCTGACACGGGCGGTTTGCCGTTGATGGCCGTCAGGTAGTCGCCGGTCCTCAGCCCGACCGAATAGGCGGTGCTGCCGGGCGCAACATCGACGAGGACCGGTCCCGACGGCGCACAAGCCGTTGAGCCGCTCGCGTATGGAAACTCAACGACGACTGAGCCTTGGTCAGAGGCGTCGCGATCAGCGGCCGGATCAGAGAGCGTCACGCTCAGCTTCTGCGACGCTTCTCCCCGACGGATATCGAGTGTGATGCGGGCGTTCGCTGGAAGCAGGCTGATCGCATTCCTGAAGGCTGACTCCGTCGGCAATGCCCGGTCGTCCAGGGCCATGATCACATCTCCAAGGCGTACGCCTTGCCGCTCCGCCGGCGAATTGCAGGCGAGCTCGGTCACGATAAGCCCTTGCGGCTGAGTGGCACTCCCGTCTTGCGCATCCGGGGCGGCCGTTACCGAAAGGCCGAGCCAGCCACGCTTGTATTCTCCGTAGGCGATCAGCTCGCGGACGATCTGCGCCACGATATTCGACGGAATTGCAAAGCCGATGCCGGTGCTCGCTTGATCTGGAGCGGCGACCCCGCGGGCGATGCCGATCAACTCGCCAGAGACATTGACGAGCGCTCCGCCGGAATTCCCCGGATTGATGGCCGCGTCGGTCTGGATGTAATCCTGGTATTCATCGGCACCCAGCCCCGAGCGGCCCAAGCCGCTCACGATGCCGAAGGTCGCCGTCTGCGTCAGCCCGAAAGGACTGCCTACCGCGACCACAAAATCACCGACCTTTAGTTCGGATGAATTTCCCCACTTGAGCGCAGCGAGTTTTGAGGCATCGATCTTAACCACGGCGAGGTCGGTCGGCGCATCCTCCCCTACCCTATCGGCCTGGAAAATCCGTCCATCCGCGAGCGTCACGGACACATCATCGGCATCGGCAACCAGGTGGCGGCTGGTAACGATGTAGCCGCCCGGATCGATAATCACGCCGGACCCTGTCGCGATCGCCCCAGTTTGAACGATGAATACCTCATCGGGAAGACCGAGGACCTTCCGTACATTCGGATCTTCGAGCAGCTCGCTTCTGAAGATCCCACTGCTGACGGTTCGGATGCTGACGACCGCCGGTCGCACCCGCTCTAATATCTCGGACACATCCGCGCCGATGCCAGTCGCTTCGGCGGTCCCTCCGAAGGCATCGAAAAGAGCAGCTAGAACCAGCAGGCTCGAGATCTTGAGCATCGTCGCGCTCCATGGGTTGATGGCGGAACTTCAGCCGGTTTTGCCCGCCGATGCATTGACGCGCATCAATTCGCGGCATTCATGACTGCCTGTCAGTCGATCGACGCGGATCAGGATCGTGGAGCACTCGTCAGGCCGGCATGATGCCAAACCCGTGCTCCCCTGCTCTCGGCTTATAGTCCGGCTCGGCGTCTCATGCTTCTTCCTGCAGGGCACGGCGCAACCGTCGGATCACGACACCGCGTGCCTTATCGTCCGCGGCTTTGGCCAATTCGTCCTGAAGATCGAGGACGAGCTTCTGGAAATCGTTGTGCCAATCCGTCCTTCCTGCCCGTACGGGATCGATGCGAGGCGGGGCGACCGCTCCGGAAATCTCAACTGCGCCCTGCCAGCCAAGACGGAATGCGCTGTCCAATCTAGGCCGGATCAGGCGATCTTCTGGTAGGGAGGTGGACAGACGTTCCCTGAGGCCTTGAAGTGCCTCGTCTTCTCCGTGGACGAGAAAGACACCAGCGCTGATCGGCTGCCGCGCCCCTACCCAGTCGGCAAGCTCTGCGCCGTCGGCATGGCCACTATAGATGTCGAGCTTCCTGATCCGAGCTCGGACGCTGATATCTTCCCCCTGAATGCGCACGACCGAGGCACCGTCTTCAAGGAGGCGCCCCAGGGTGCCGTTCGCCTGGTACCCGACCAACAGGACGGTCGCCTCATCTCTCCAGAGCCAATTTTTCAAGCGATGCCGAATGCGCCCGGCCTCGCACATTCCGCTCGCAGCGATGATAATATGGAAGCCCCTGATGAGGTCGACCGCCTTGGATTGCTCCGCCGTTTCGGTAAAGCGAACGTTCTTCGACTCTAATCCCCGAATTAGAGCATCCCCGTTCTCAAGCTCGCGGGCGTGTCTGTGGAATATCTCGCTCGCACGGGTCGCGAGCGGAGAGTCAATGATGATTGGGCATTTCGGGACGGCACCCGTCTCCATTAGATAGACGAGATCGGTTAGCAGTTCCTGCGTCCGTTCCACGGCGAAAGAGGGGATGAGAAGAGCGCCATTCGGATGCACTGCAGTCAACACCTCGGAACGCAGGATGTGACGTCGAGCGGCATCGTCCGCTTCCTCGCGCTCGACATTGCCATAGGTGCTCTCGCAGATGACATAGTCCCAGCCGCTAGGTGCTTTCGCATCAAACTGCAGGAGCTTGTGCCGCGGCCCGATGTCGCCGGAAAACAGCAGGCGCAACGGCGACGGCCCGGTACCGATCTCCATCTCGACCGAGGCAGATCCGAGCAGGTGGCCGGCATTCCAGAAACGGAAGCGAACTCCCTCGCCAGCCTTCTCCCAAGAGCCAAGACGCACCTGCCGAAATAGTGTGATCGCGGCAGCGGCGTCGCGCGCGATGTAAATCGGCGTCACAGGATCCCGGCCGCGGCGCAAATTGCGGCGATTAAGCTGATCGACTTCGCTCTCCTGAATGTGGGCGGAGTCCGCCAGCATGACGGAGCATAGGTCGGTGGTCGCGGGCGTCGCGAAGATCGGGCCGTCGTAGCCAAGCCTGACAAGCTTCGGCAGCAGGCCGGAATGGTCGATATGCGCATGCGTCAGGATGACGGCGTCGATCGCCTTAGGGTTGAAGGGAAAGGGACGGTAGTTCAGTTCCTTCTCCGTCTTTGACCCTTGAAACAGGCCGCAGTCGACCAGGATCTTCGTCGCACCGAATTCGACGAGTTGGCAGGAACCCGTAACGGTCCCGGCTGCCCCATGAAAGCGGATGGTCGGTTCAATCGCCATGGTCACAGACCTGATTTGAAAAGATGGCATGGCTAAGCATGCACATTTGCGCAGGCGGGCGACTTGATGCGGATCAAAGATACGTCGACGCGGCTAGAACCTCCCAACTTCTAATGTTGGTCAACCGCCTTTCGGCTCGGTCGGACAATCTCTTGGTCGCTTCGTCGGGCCTTTGACGTTCGATTTCGCCATGCACCGAGTAGGCCGCCACGTCGTGCAGGCCTTTAGCTTCTTGCCGCCGATCTGCGTTTTGCGGAAAGTCGCCCCGATCTGCGCTGAGGAGTGGACGCGACTTGCTTCAGGAAAACTTCTCCATTCACATGACCTGGCTCAATGTTGGTGACCGCAATGTGGGCGATGCTGAGGTGTTTCCGCATCGGAGGGCATGCCATGCCGTTCACTGAGGAGCAGTTCTTCCAGGTCTTCGCCGCCTATAATGCCGCGATCTCACCGCTGCCCGCGGTCGCTTACGTTCTCGGCCTTACAGCGCTCGGTCTCCTATTCTGGCGGTCCCGGACCTCCACCGTGCTGATTATGGCGATCCTGGCGCTTATGTGGCTTGTCAACGGCGTGGGCTACCATTGGTCATTCTTCACCAGCATCAATCCCGCTGCTCGGCTCTTCGGCGCGGTGTTCGTCCTCCAAGCGCTGCTCCTCGCTGCCGCTCCACTTGTCTCGCCCATTTTCCGATTGGCGCCCTCGAATGATGTTCGCACGGTCGCCGGACTTGCACTCGCCGCTTACGCGATCCTGCTCTATCAGGCTCTCGGGTGGCTATTCGGCCACATCTACCCAGCGGTGCCTGTGTTCGGCGTCGCACCCTGCCCGACCACGATCTTCACGATCGGAATCCTGCTGCTGGGATCTTGGCGCGTCGCGCGATGGCTCCTCTTGATCCCTGCGCTTTGGGCAATCATCGGCGGCAGCGCTGCGCTTCTGCTCGGCGTGCCGCAGGACTACGGCCTGGTGGCCGCATTCCTCGTGGTCCTCGCCTTCGGGGCGGTAAACTGGTTCCACGAGGGTATCGCGCGCCAGTGGTCAAACCGAACTTGCGCCCGTAGCAACCTACGCTGATATCTGTGAGAAGTGCCTGCCTCTCGTCAAGCCGCTCGTTGGCTTCAAGCCTATGGATCCGCAACACTGGTTAGAGGCCCTCAACGGGCCCTTAGCCGCAAACTAAGGGATCGTCTCGGCTAGTCGTCGTCGGCCTCTATCTCGCCCACTGGTCTCGGGCCCCCAATGGTCGCGACAAAAATGGCCTTGACCGTATGCATCCGGTTTTCCGCTTGGTCGAACACCACGGACGCTTTCGATTCAAAGATCGCATCCGAGACTTCCATGCAGTCGAGGCCGAACTGCTTCGCAACACGGGCGCCGGCCTTCGAGCTGCTATCGTGGAAGGCAGGCAAGCAATGCATGAACTTGCAATTTGGATTGTCGGTCGCATCCATGACATTGGCCTTGACGCCGAAAGGCGCCAGCAGCCTGATGCGCTCGGCCCAACCCGCCTCCTGCTCTCCCAGCCACGAAGCCGTGTAGACGAAATCGGCGCCCAACACTCCGGCGCCGACGTGTTCCAGGACCGTGAACTTGCCGCCGTTCTTGTGCGCTTCCGACGCCAGTTCGTCGATGAAGGACGAAGCGGGCCAGAAGATTGGCGGCGAGACAATGCGGAAGTCCATGCCGAGCTTGGCCGCTCCGATGGCCAGTGACCCGGCAATAGCACAGCGGCCGTCGCCCAGGAATGCGGTCGTGACTTCCGGCAGCGCCTTGTCCGCCACTTCCTGCATCGTCAGCAAATCTGCCAATGCCTGTATTGGCAGGGATTCATCGGTAAAGCCATTGCAGACAGGCACGTGGGCATGTGCCGCCAGCTCCTTCAGGGTCCGAGCGTGGCCGCAATATTCGATAGCGTCATAGATCCTGCCGAGCACGCGGGCCGTGTCCTTGATCGATCCGCAACGCCCCGGATGGCTCGCGGGGAGCGTGAGACTGACGACGCGCGCGCCTTGATCATAGGCTGCAATTTCTGATCCGAGGAGAGTCCCGATAGAATCGTCCTCGCTGACAAGCGCGATATTCTTGCCATTGAGCCGTGGGATTTCAATGCCACTTCGCTTGTCGGCCTTCAACTCGGCGGCGAGTTGCAACAGGAACCCGATCTCCCTTGAAGTGAATTCGTCGAGCGTCAGGACGCTGCGGCCCCGGAGACTGGTGGACATGGCATGCCCCGTCACTTTGAGTTGCGCAGGAACTGCGACCTTTGCGCAGCAGTGCGTTAGGAATTGAACGACAAATACGACGCGCCGGCTTTGATGAGCATCAATGACGGCCCACCTCGGCTCCCGGAAAATGCCTCTCAATGCGACGATCGCAGGTTTGCGACAGTTACGCGTGGCCGGCGGCGGAGCCTGTCCTCTAATGGGGCGACGGTTTTTCGCTGAGATGCATTTCTGATGGAGAGCAACATGGCTGTTACCTACGCCGTGGGTCCGATCAAACGGCATCAATTCGACAAAGCGTACCGGCTGGTCGACGCAGCCGGCTGTCACTTCGACTTGCAGGGATGGCGCGAATTCTGCGCAGCCACCGTCACCCGAGTGTGCTCACCAGAAGGAATAGTGACCGCAGAGAACCCGCTTGGTTATATCGCCGGGATCTGCATCATGCGCCCAGTGCAGAACGAAACATACGGGAGAATGCTCGACGTGCCGGTCTTTATCATTACAAGCGCGGCGGACACGCGTGGCGTGGCCAACGCGCTTCTCGCGTATTTCACAGTGGTCGCCCGCAAATACAATTGCGGGTTCATTCGCGTTGCTGCACTCGACCCAACAGACTGGCCAAGTTCCATCGCCACCTCGCGCCGAGAGGGCCGCGGCATCCTCATACCTGTTCAATAGTCCTGACTTAGGCTGAGACCCGAGCTCGTCCGTGTGCCACTGCGAACCGGGGGAGCTAGGAGCGATGGCGAGTCACCCTCGCGCTAAAGACGTATCCAACGCCCCTAACCGACTTGATGAGAGCGGGGCGGGTAGCATCACGCTCAATTTTGCGCCTTAGGCGAGCAATCTGCGCGTCGATGGTACGATCGAAAGCCTCAAAGTTTCGACCTCTCGTTAAATCCATCAACAATTCGCGTTGCAGCACGCGGCCCGCATGCTTCACAAGTACGCATAGCATGTCGAACTCACCGGTCGTCAGAGGGACTTCCCTCCCGTCGTCGGCGGCGACCAATTGGCGTCGATCAATGTCAAGGCGCAGTCCTTCGAAACAGTACACTTCCGCTGACGGCGTTTCGCGAACGCTCTGCGATTGCTGCGGCTGGCGGCGACGAAGGACGCCCCGGATGCGTGCCAATACCTCCCGCAGGTGGAAGGGTTTGGCAATGTAGTCGTCGGCACCCACCTCCAGCCCGACCACCCGGTCGACAACGTCATTGCGACCAGTCAACATTATCAAAGGCACGTCCGAGCGCGCGCGTATGCCGCGCGCAAGTGCCAATCCATCCTCGCCAGGCAGCACAAGGTCGAGCAGAATGATGTCGATTGTCTCTTTGTCGAGGCACTCGCGCATCTCGAAACCGTCGCCGGCCAGGCTGACGCGGTATCCTTCCTCTTCGAAGTACCGCGCGAGCATCTGCCGGATTCTCGCGTCGTCATCGACCACGAGAATGTGCTCGGGCAAGGTCCGTGCGTTCGCCATTCATCAACTCCGAACCGCGCCGTTTCCCTCCATGCGCCGTTACACTTTGTTACATTATCGCACCGATTTTTGCACGCGTGTCGTCATGAGATTACGGCTTGACCTTCAGACTCTTCCCATCACGAAAGGATGAGGAGAGAGGTCATGAGCGTTCAAGTCGTCGCAATGCAGGATCATCGCACTGCAGCGATATGCGGCCTGACAGTGCCAGTAACGGACCTATCTTCCCTATTTCATCGGCAGCCAATCGAAAGGTTTGAGCCCGGTCGGGCCATCTTCTGGGAGGGCGATGAGGCCGCTGATGTCTTCGAGGTCGCGGATGGAATGCTGCGCGCGTTGCGGCTGCTCGGCGACGGTCGGCGAATTATCGTAGGCTTCTTGCGCCCCGGAGATCTGCTCGGGGTGTCGCTTAAGGAGCGTTATCTCTACACGGTCGAGGCGATCTCCCTAGTGCAGCTTCGCCGCTTCCCTCGCCGCCGTTTCGAAGACGAAGTGGCGCGGCATTCAAACTTGCAGCAGCAACTCTTCGCAAGATTGCGTGACGAAATGACTGCCGCGCAGGATCAGGCCGTCCTTCTTTCCCGCCGGAGCGCCGAGGAAAAGCTTGCAAACTTCTTCCTGATGATGAGGCGGACTGAGAATTCCCAGCGGACTTCGGTCGTCGACCTTCCCATGACGCGACTCGACATCGCCGATTATCTCGGCATGACAATCGAAACGGTATCCCGCACTATAACGAAGTTTGCAACAAGCGGCGTCATCGCGGCACCGGAACGGCGCTCGATCACGGTATTGAAGATGGAGACCCTTCGATCACTCGCGGACGGCGACGAAAGCGGGCAATGGGTGCCCTCGCGTATAGCGCCCGCGCGTTATGCAGCCGCCAGTGCTTGAAGCCCGCCGAGCCGAATGGAGAGAGGAACCGCTATATGGTCGATCAGACCGACAGCGACATCACCAATCTTAGACGCGCTAAGGCCGATCTGGCGGCGCGCGAGGCACATCTTCGCTCGATTCTCGATACGGTTCCCGAAGCAATGGTGGTGATCGATGAAAGAGGCGTGATCTCCTCTTTCAGCGCAGCCGCAGAACGCCTGTTCGGATATGCTGAAAGCGAGGTCGTTGGATCCAACGTCAAGATCTTGATGCCCTCTCCCCACCGAGAGGCGCATGACCGGTATCTGGACAACTATCTGCGCACCGGCGAACGGCGCATTATCGGAATTGGACGGGTCGTTACGGGCCAACGAAAGGACGGCACAACATTTCCTATGGAGCTTTCGGTCGGAGAAGCGACGTCGGATGGTCGGCGGATATTCACCGGCTTCATTCGGGATTTGACCAGCCGCCAGCGTGTTGAGGAAGAACTCAGGCAAGCGCAGAAGATGGAAGCGGTCGGGCAACTCACCGGCGGGTTGGCGCATGATTTCAACAATCTGCTGACGGTGATTGCCGGCAATCTGGAAATGATCGAAGCTCGGCTCGAGGACAAGAAGCTGAGGGCTCTCTTGCGAGAAGCCCAGGCCGCTGCCGACGACGGGGCAAAGCTTACGGCACAATTGCTCGCATTCGGTCGGCGGCAGCCGCTCAATCCGAAGCTGGTGGATGTTGGCGAACTCGTCTCGAATTTTTCGAAGCTGCTCACCAGAACCCTGGGCGAGACCATAGAACTGTCCACCGTCGTAAACGGCAGCGCGAACCTCGCCTTGATCGACATCTCGCAGCTTCAGAACACTCTCCTGAACTTGGGGCTGAACGCACGCGACGCAATGCCGAACGGTGGCCACCTGACAATCGAGATTTCGACGACGGTTCTCGACCGCGATTACGCCCTGATGTACCCCGAAGTCCGAATGGGATACTACGTTCTGGTCGCCGTCACGGATACGGGCGTAGGGATGACCGAAGAGGTCAAGCGTCATGCCTTTGAGCCGTTTTACACAACGAAGGGCACCGGTGCGGGGACCGGCCTCGGTCTCAGCATGGTCTACGGCTTTGTCAAGCAATCCGGCGGACATATTCAGCTTTATAGTGAACCCGATCGGGGAACGAGCGTGCGTCTCTTCCTGCCTTCGGCGCAAGGAGAAAGCCAACTTGCCGAGGCGGGCGTAGGAGAAGAAGCGGCCCTTGAGCCTATGCCAAGAGGTCATGAAACGATTCTCGTCGTGGAGGACGACGCACGGGTGCGCCGCGTCGTGGTCTCGCGACTGCGCGACGCTGGATATTCCGTCATCGAAGCAGAGGCCGGCACGCAGGCCCTTCAACTGCTTTCAGAACGTCCAGAAATCTCCCTCGTCTTCACGGACATGATAATGCCGGGCGGAATGGATGGCGGCGAATTGGCCGAGCATGTTCGCGCACTCAGACCCGACGTAAAGATGCTGTTCACGTCGGGCTACGCCGAGCCGGGTGCGGCCGGCCGGGCGGCAGGAAGCTGGCTGCAAAAACCCTACACCGCCAGAGACTTGGCGTTGCGGCTCCGAGACCTGCTGGATTGATGTGCCAGATGTCATGGCGAGATAGCTGCACGGAATAGCTCCTTGCCCGAACGGGACTTTTTGTTTGAGCGCGATCAACGCGCGGCCGGAATGCGTCGAAATCTTCGATCAACGAAGATTGGAGCTCGAGATCATGAGCATTCGCAACCTTCATCACGCTATCGATCCGAAGTCGGTTGTTATCGTCGGTGCCTCAAATCGCGCGGGATCGCTTGGCCGGGTGATCATCGAAAACGTGCTCGCGGCTGGATTTGAGGGTGAAATCTGGCCGGTAAATCCGAAACATGACCAGGTGGCGGGCCTTTACTGCTATCGCCGAGTCGCAGACGTTCCGGGTGTTCCAGATCTAGCCATCATTGTCACTCCACCACAGACTGTACCGGCTCTGATCCATGAACTGGGCACTAAGGGAACGCGCGCCGCGGTGGTCATCACGGCGGGTCTCAACGCTGGTCAAGGATTGAGACAGGCGATGCTCGATGCCGCGAAACCCTTTCTCTTTCGCATCATCGGGCCAAACACAGTAGGCCTCATCGTTCCTTCCGCGAAGCTGAATGCGAGTTTCGCGCATTTGCAACCTCAGCCAGGCGGGATAGCACTGCTTTCGCAATCCGGCGCGATCGCGACTTCGTTGATCGACTGGGCGGCAGAGAACAATGTGGGCTTCTCGAAGATTATCTCTCTCGGTGACATGGCCGACGCCGACGCTGGCGATTTTCTCGACCTGCTTGCCGGAGATTCCGAAACGCGGGCGATCGTCATGTATCTCGAGACGATTCCCAATCCCCGGAAATTCCTCTCGGCAGCGCGAGCAGCGGCGCGGGTAAAGCCGATCATCGCAATCAAGGCGGGTCGGCATGTTGAGGGAGCCAAGGCGGCCGCCACGCATACTGGCGCGCTTTCAGGGGCCGATCGGGTGGTCGACGCCGCTCTTCGTCGTGCCGGTATCTTGAGAATTGACGGCCTCAGCGAACTGTTTGACGCGACCGAGACCATCGCGCGTTTTCCGCCTCTTGAGCGCAGCCGTGTCGCAATCGTCACCAATGGCGGCGGCGCCGGAGTGCTCGCAGTGGACCGACTGATCGACTTCGGGTGCGAGCTCGCGGAGTTTTCTCCCGAAACCGATCGCGCACTCGATCGGATTTTGCCAACCAATTGGTCGCGCGCCAATCCCGTCGATATCGTCGGAGACGCTCCGCCCGATCGCTACAGGACGACGGTCGAGATCGTCGCTCAGGACGCGGGCGTGGACATCCTGATCGTCATGAATTGCCCGACTGGCCTCGCCTCACCCCTTGATGCCGCCCATGCGGTCGCCTCCCTTGCGCGGTCGGGGACGATCTCTGGCAAGCCCGTCCTGACATGCTGGTTGGGCGGTCGAACCGCTCGAGATGGTCGCGATGTGTTGCAGCAGGCGGGGCTGGCGAGCTACGATACGCCCTTTGATGTGGCCCTGGCGGCTTCCTATCTCGCCAGATGGTCGAAGGCTCAGCGGACGCTGGTCCGTGTACCACCGAGCGAAAGCGGCCAAGTGCCTCGTGAGCGGGGCTTGGTGCAATCTATTTTCCGGAAAGTGGCGGCCGAAGGCCGCCGGATGCTGAACGAACCGGAAGCAAAGGCGGTGATCGCAGCCTACGGCATCCCCGTCCCTCAAACGGTGATTGCAACGTCGCCGAAGGAGGCGGAAGCGGTGGCCGGATCGCTTCTTGCAGGCGCGGCGAAGGTAGTGGTCAAATTGATCTCGAAGTCGGTTACGCACAAATCCGATGTGGGCGGTGTCGTTCTCGACATCCTGACCCCCGTCGCCGCTCGTGAAGCTGCCGAGGCGATAGTCGCGCGGCTGAAGGCGCATGACCCGACTGCAGCTGTCGACGGTTTTGCCGTGCAACCGATGATCGAACGAAAACATGCGTGGGAACTGCTTCTGGGCCTCACCCGAGATCCGATCTTCGGACCGGTCGTTCTATTCGGCTCGGGCGGTGTTTCCGTGGAAGTGGTCGCAGACACAGCGGTGGCGCTTCCCCCGCTTGACGCCGTGCTCGCAGGCGACCTGATTGACCAGACGCGGGTCGGAAAGCTCCTCGCTGGCTTCCGCAACCAGCCGGCCGCAGATAGAGAGGCGGTCCGCAAAGCGCTCGCGGCTCTCTCCCAGATGATCGTCGATTTCCCCTGCGTGCTCTCGATGGATATCAATCCGCTGGTCGCCAGCGCCGAGGGCGTCATCGCGCTCGACGCGCGCATCGAAATCGACCTACATGCCGTCGACCTCCCCGGCCCTAATCGCGATCTCGCGATCCGCCCCTATCCGAGCGATTGGGAGAAGCAAATCGCGCTCGCCGGCCGGCTTTACCATCTGCGGCCGATCAGACCGGCAGACGCGGCACTCTACCCTGATTTTTTGGCAAAGACGTCCTCGACGGACATCCGATTTCGGTTCCTGTCATCGCGCAAGCACTTCCGGGACCAGATGCTGGTGAGGCTCACGCAGGTCGACTATGAACGCGAGATGGCCTTCGTCGCTCTCGACAATGAAAGCGGCGCGCTTGCCGGCATCGCAAGGCTCTACGCGGATCCCGATCACGAGGTCGCGGAATTTGGCTTGCTGGTCAGAACCGACCTGCAGGGACATGGTCTTGGCTGGGCTCTCCTCACCCATCTCAGGGACTATGCTGCGGCCGATGGTCTGCAGCGCATCGAAGGCCTCGTTCTGAGTGGCAATTCGAAAATGCTCAGAATGTGCCGCGAGTTTGGATTTGGGATTTCGCCGCATCCGACAGATTCAACCCTGAGGATTGCGGCACTGCCGCTGCAGCCTTAGGCGGGGGCTTCTTGACGAAGATCAATGTCGCGGCTCCCATCTGGCGTAGATTGGCTTTTCAGAATGCAACCCGCTTGGGGAGACCGGAGCCATGACCTACAAGACAGTTCTTCTCGTACTCGATGCAAGCCAATATGAAGCGGACCTCACAGCGGCGGCAGATCTCTGCGACGCCGCCAATGCCCATCTCTCGGTCTTGCTGGTGAAGGTCGCGGCTCCACCCCGGTTCGGGAACTATGCGGGCCCCTCGGCCGCATGGCTCGACATACAGGCGGCGGAGTTCGAACAGCTCGAAAAGGCCGTCGAGGCGGTGCGAACGACGCTCAAGGACGTGGGATTATCGTTCGACGTCGCCGGCGAATACACCGAGCCTGCACGGGTCGACGACCTGGTCGGGGAGAGGGCGCGCTACGCTGACGTTGCATTGATCGGGACCAGCATGGACCCCTCGTTTCGGGCGCGCGCCATCGAAGGCGCCCTTTTCTATTCGGCGCGCCCGGTCCTGCTTGCGCCCCGTCGCCAATCGGTAACCTTGCTTCCGAAAAGGGTTCTCCTGGCGTGGAATTCAAGCCTCGAATCCACAAGGGCGGCTCGCGAAGCGCTCGACATGATGAAAAATGCCGAAGGCGTAAACGTGGTGTTGGTCGACCCTGTGGCCTCTCGCTGGAACGGCCATGAACCTGGCGCAGATGTCGCGGCTTATCTTGCCCGCCACGGCGTTAAGGTGACTGTCGATCGGCTTCCCAGCGCCGGACGCCCGGTCGACGATGTCCTCAACGAGCATGCAATTGATACTACCGCCGACCTGATCGTAATCGGCGCATACGGACATACACGTCTTCGCGAGATGATTTTCGGCGGTGTCACGAAGGCCATGATCGAGGCCCCGATCGTGCCAGTGTTGATGGTCCGCTGACATCACTCAGGCCAGACGGAAAACATGGGGCGCCGCTTTTTCGGCGCTCAGTTCGGGTATGCGATCGCGCCGCGCTCGGCCAATTCAGCCCCAAGGAACGTAAGACTCGCACCGTGGAAGCTTCTTGACAGCGATCAATGTGGCCACGCTGCGGGGAGATACATTGCTTAAGAAGCAGCCAATCGATATCGGAGGAGAAAGCAATGACCTACAAGACAATTCTTTTGGTGACCGATGCCAACGAGCACGAAAATGATCTGACAGCGGCAGCAGATCTCTGCGCGGCCGCAAATGCCCATCTTTCGGTTCTCCTGGTCAAGCTCGCCGCTCCGCCTCCGCTTGGAGAATATGCGGCCATGTCGGTCGCCTGGCTGGACGAACGGGCCGAGGATATACAGCAACTGGACGAGGCTGTGGAGAGGGCCAGGGCGACGCTGAAGGGCCTGGAGATCTCATTCGATGCAAATGGCATCTACTGCGAGATCGCATGGGCCGACAACGATGTCGGCAGCCGCGCACGCTATGCCGACATCACGTTGATCGGCACGGGCCTGAGGACCGATTCTCCGTTGCGCGCGCGAGCCATTGACGGCGCGCTCTTCTATTCGGCGCGACCGGTTCTGCTCGCAACCAATCGCCAATCCGTCACCTTGCGGCCCAAGAAGATTCTTCTCGCATGGAATTCGACAATGGAATCGGCGCGAGCGGCCCGCGAAGCCTTGGAATTGATGGAGAGCGCCGAGGAAGTGAATGTCGTGCTGATTGATCCGGACGCAGCTTCGACCAAAAACGGTGAAGAACCGGGTGCTGATGTTGCCACCTACCTCGCTCGCCACGGCATCATGGTGACCATCGATCGGCTTCCGAGCGCCGGTCGCCGCGTCGAGGAGGTTCTAATCCAGCATGCCATCGATACCTCCGCCGATCTGATCGTGATGGGGGCGTACGGACATACTCGTCTTCGCGAAAGAATATTCGGCGGTGTTACCAAGGCGATGATTGAAGCACCTGTTGTTCCGGTGTTGATGGTGCACTGAACATTTCCCTATCACGTCGAAGAAAGGCGCCGCATCGAACGGCGCCTTTGTCATTTGTCCTCATGCCTCACCCTCGTATGCGGCGCGGCCGGTCATGCCTTCGATATCGACACAGAAGAAGACATGCGGCGAAGAGGCGGCGACCCCTTGTGGTGCGGGCTTCAGCCCGCCCGGCTCCCACCAGTTTGGCCGCGCTTCGAGAAGCGACCAGGCATGCATGCATTCTCTCCGCCATTGCCCTTCCGGCGACAGTTCCTGATAGCGGCCGAATACAAGCACGCTTTTCCACTGGCGCTCGCTTGAAAACTCATCGACTTGAAGGCACACATTCGGGTTGGCGCGCAGCCAGTCGATCTTCTGACCGGGCATCGAAAAGCAGTAGATGCAGTTGCCCGTAAAAGCATAGGTGATGGGCACGACATACGGCCGGCCTTCGTTACAGCAGGCAAGACGAGCCAAATGACCGGCCTGAATGACGCTGCTGCATTCGCGACGGGACAATTCCTTGATGAGCATAATCTTCCCTCCTTAAGAGGTTGACCTCCAAGTTTAAGTTAAATCTCCAGAGGGCGGTTGCGCTTTGATGTCCCTCAAAGACCGATAGCCGGGAATGGCCAATACTTGAGTCAGTGTTTGCCGGTTTTGAGGAAGGAGACGATCGTGAGCGACATTCGCCTGCGCCAGGACATCCTGGCTGAGCTCGAATATGAACCCAGCATAGACGCCGCGAACATCGGAGTAACGGTCGAGGATGGCGTTGTCACTTTAACGGGCCATGTTCACAGCTTTGCGGAAAAACACACTGCGGAACGGGTTGCGCAACGGGTGAAGGGCGTGCGCGCAATCGCCGAGAAATCGAAGTGCGGCTACCGGAGAACAAGAAGACCGCCGATGACGAAATCGCCAGCCGCGTGGTAAAAATTCTCACCTGGGGAGCCGCAATTGCCGAGCTCAAGGACATCCAGGTCAAGGTTGAAAACGGTTACGTGACCCTGGAGGGAACGGTCGATTTCTATTTTCAGCGTAATGCGGCAGAGAGCTTGGTGCGTCGCTTGACGGGCATCACGGGTGTCGACAACCGACTGAGGATTCGTCCCATGATGGATGTGCTCGACATCAGGCATGGCATCAGAGAGGCGCTGAAACGCAATGCTGAGATAGAAGCCGAAAACATCGACGTAGAAGTATCCGGCAGTCATGTCACCTTGCGTGGGAAGGTTCAAAGCCGGCGCGAGAGAGCCGTGGCCGAGCGAGCGGCCTGGTCGGCTCGAGGCGTGACTGCTGTTGAGGACCTCTTGACGATCCAGGACGCTCAAGGCCACCGCCTTGCTCTCTGAGGGCAGCGCCCGAGAGTGTCTTTGCCACATGCTCGACTAGCCCGCGTCGGCGCGAACAAGTCTTGTGCCGACTGGCCTGAACTTAAGCCTCGCCTCAAGGAGTTTGATCTATGCTGGAAACCAGTATGAATCCGATGACGCAGTTTTTCTGGCCCAACTCGACGCGCATTGATGGTCCGAGCGCCCTATTCTCGCTCGGACGTCTTCAAGCCGAGGCGCTCAAGGCAGCTCTTCGCTACCAGATCGAGATATTGAGATTCGGAAAGAACCGCTGCGAACAGAACCTTCGCTTGCTAGAGAATATCTCGTCGCCCGGACACGTGACCGACGCCTTCGATTTGTGCTGCAACTTCTGGCAAAATGCAGTCCTCGACTATTCTGAGGAAGTGGCCCGTATGGCCGAACTCGGCTCGAGTGTTGCGGCCAAGGCGGCGAAACGCGTCCGCCAAGGGGAAAAGCTGGTGGTCGAGGACCTGGCGGCGCAAACAGCCATGTAGCCGTTGCTCGGTCCGCGAGGTGCTGCGAGCTGACGGCTCACGCAACAGAGGCGCAATTGGTGATATCAGCAATGCTAAATGAAGCCGCTTCTCGCGAGAGAAACGATGACTCGCCAACGGGACTGAAGCAAGAAGAGGCAGACGCGCGGCTGACGCAAATCGGACCGAATTCCCTTCCTGAACCGCGAACGCCCTCGTTGCTTGCAACCTTCTTGCGCCAGTTCCGCAGTCCGCTCATCTACATCCTGTTGGCCGCGACGCTTGTATCGTTCGCGCTTGGCGACGTGAGGGACGCTCTTTTCATCGGCATTGTCCTCGTCGTAAACGGTATCGTCGGCTCTGTGCAGGAGCACTCCGCCGGCAAGGCGGCACTCGCGTTGCGCAAGCTCGAACAACCGAAGGCGAACGTCATCCGCGACGGGCGCTTGCAGGAGATCGACGCAAGGCGATTGGTGCCAGGCGATCTGGTCACGCTAGAGGCGGGAGGACGCGTGCCCGCTGACGTCCGGCTGACATGCGCGAACGATCTTCTCTGCGACGAATCCCTGCTGACGGGAGAATCTGCACCAGTTCACAAGGCTGGCCTGTCCGCCGCGGCAGGTCCGCGGGAGGAGGCCCACACGATGGCTTTCGCCGGGACACTTGTCACACGCGGCCGCGGACGGGGCGTAGTCGCAGCGACGGGAGGCGCGACCGAAATCGGCAAAATCGCCGCCGAAATCGGCAAGGCTTCCCTCACCAAGCCTCCATTGCTCATCAGACTTGAACGCTTCTCACAACTCATTGCCTTGGTTGTTGCGGCTGCCGTGGCTCTCCTCATTCTCGTCGGCGTCGCCCGCGCGATGACGCTCAACGAATTGTTCATGATGTCCGTCGGCCTCGCGGTGAGCGCGATCCCTGAAGGCCTGCCGATAGCGATCTCGGTCGCGCTGGCAATCAGCATGCGCCGTATGGCGAAAGCGCACGTCATTGTGCGGCGGATGCCGGCCGTGGAAGCGCTTGGCTCCTGCACGATGATCGCCACCGACAAGACCGGCACATTGACGCTCAACGAGTTGACTGTGACGGATATCCGCCTGCCGGACGGCACCGAAATCGTTTGCGATACGGGTGTTGATCTCGACGCCTGCACCATGCGGGGCGATGGAACTCCTCCCGCGGAGGCACGGGAACGTGCCCTTGCCTTGTTCAAGGCCGCGTCGCTGCCCAACGAAGGATCCCTGGTCAAGGAAGCGCATGGCTGGACCGCCGTCGGCGATACGGTCGACATTGCATTGCTCGCGGCCGCCCACAAGGCGGGCTTGCCGCGGGAGGCTATCGAGAACGACTATCCGCTTGTCGCCCGAATCCCCTACGAGCCGGACCTCAAATACGCGGCCTCGTTTCACCGCCACGGCGACAGCGTTCGCATCTTCGTCAAGGGCGCCGCGGAAACCCTGATCGACATGGCCGACCGCATGGACGTGGCCGGTCGCGGCGAGCCGATCGATCGGGATATCCTCCTCCATCAGAAGGAAGAGATGGCCGCGTGTGGGCTACGAGTCCTTGCCTTTGCGGAGGGCGAGACGGCAATCGAAACAGATGGCGGCTTTGGGCGGCATCTCCTGGTCGACCTCGTCTTTCTAGGGCTTGCAGGAATGCAGGATCCGGTACGGCCTGAGGTACCGCAAGCAATTCGCGATTGCCACTCTGCAGGCCTGGACGTGGCGATGGTCACTGGCGACGATCCTAAGACCGCAGCGGCCATCGGCTCCGCGGCCGGGCTGATCTTCACCGAAGATCAGGTAGTCACCGGCGAAGATGTGCGCAGGGCTGAGGAAGATGGACAGGAAAGTCTCGACAGACTGACTCGCAATGGCCGCGTCTACGCGCGTGTGGCTCCTTCGCAGAAACTGGCACTTGTCCTCTCGCTAGCGCGCAACGGCCACTTCGTCGCCGTCACAGGCGACGGCGTCAACGATGCGCCGGCGCTGAAGCACGCGCATATCGGCGTGGCGATGGGGCGCAAGGGGACGGAGGTGGCCAAGGAAAGCGCCGACATCGTCATCACCGATGACAACTTCGCTTCGATCGTCAGCGGAATTCGGGAGGGCCGGGTCGCCTATGCGAATATCCGCAAGGTCATTTTCATGCTGATGTCGACAGGGGCCGCGGAATTGCTGCTCTTTCTACTGGCAGTCCCCCTCGGCTTGCCAATGCCTCTTCTTCCCGTGCAGTTGCTTTGGCTCAACCTCGTGACCAATGGCATTCAGGACATTGCCCTTGCCGGCGAAAGTCCGGAAGGCGACGAACTTAGCCGCGCGCCACGCAGACCGTCCGAACCGATCTTCGACCGGCTTATGATCCGGCGCATATGGCAGTCCACGCTCGTCATGGGAGCCGGAGGCTTCGCGATGTTCTACGTTCTGCTCGAACAGGGCTATGGCGAGAGCGAAGCC
This sequence comes from Sinorhizobium saheli, assembly GCF_001651875.1. Taxonomy (GTDB): domain Bacteria; phylum Pseudomonadota; class Alphaproteobacteria; order Rhizobiales; family Rhizobiaceae; genus Sinorhizobium; species Sinorhizobium saheli. Next base: position 12,554 of record NZ_LNQB01000062.1, on the reverse strand, counting down.
CGCAATCTGCTGCTGCTGTTGTTCGTGCTTTTCGAGAACTTCCAGACCTTGGCGAGCCGCTCCGAGCGCAAATCCCTCTTCCAGCTCGGCTTTCTCGCCAACCCGCTGCTGCTACTCTCCATCGCTGCGGCTCAGGGCCTTCATATCGCTGCCATGTACATTCCGATCCTGAGGGAGACGCTACAAGTTTCCCCGATATCATTTTCCGAGTGGGCGCTCCTGCTCGTTACAGCGTCTTCTGCCCTCCTGGTCGTGGAAATCGACAAATGGCGGGTCCGCAGCAAGCCGATCGACCTTCGCGCACTGTGAGTTCAGCACCGTCGTGAATCACGGCTATGCTTCAGGATGTCCGCGGCGATGTCATTCGCTGGACGATCGGCATCCATTCGCTGCCAATCGATGCCCCCGAGATCGTAAGTCAGTTGCCGCGAAAGGACATTGAGATCCGCATCTGAGGGCCCTACCGTCCTTTCGGCAACACGGCCGCGAAGGACCGACGGGCTCGCGTCCAGCCAGAAGGCCGCATATGGCACATGCGCCTCGCGCGCGGCCGCCTCGATGCGCTGACGGTTGGCGACCTTGTCGAAGACGGCTTCCACGACCACGGACCCTCCCGCACGCAGTATGGAAAATGAGCGGCAGGCCATCTCGTCGTAGACCTTCTCAGAAATTTCCGAACGATAGGCGTCCGCCGGAAGTCGCGTATCCGCTGCAACGCCGTACATCGCCTTGCGGACCCGATCGCTTTCAATGATTCTCGCGCCCGGAGGCGAACCGAACTGCGCAGCCAGAATTTCTGACACGGTCGATTTGCCGGAACCACTCAATCCGCCAATCACGATCAATCGGGGTGGCCTCGCTTGAAGGAGGTATAGAGCCAGGTCGAAATAGGATCGAGCCTCGGCCGCGAGCGCGTCCGACCGCTCGCCACTCTCTTCGATCTGTGTAGCTGTGACGTGCGCCCTCACGGCAGCCCGGATCGCCATGAAGTAAGGCAGCAAAACAAAACCATCCTCGTCGTCCGATTCGTCGAGATACCGGTTCATGACCAGGTTGGCAAATTGCGGAAAGCCGCGATGCCAAAGATCCATGAGCAGAAACGCGAGATCGTAGAGCGTATCGATAGTCGCAATCTGGTCGTTGAACTCAATGCAGTCGAACAGCCGCGGTTCGCCTTGCAACAGGCAGATATTGCGCAGATGCAGGTCACCGTGGCATCGCCTGACCTTGCCGGCGACTTCACGTGCATCGAGCAGCGGTGCATAAGCCGCCAGATTGCGCTCGAAAGCGTGTTCGAAGTCGGCAAGCTTGACGGAGTCGAAGAGCGTGCTCGTGGCAAAACCGGCCACATTGACACGCAGCACGGCCGCGATGTTGGCGGAGCCGGGTCCCTGATGAACGAGCTGGGCGCCCTCGTGAAAGCGGGCGATCATGTGTGCTGTCCGCGCCATCAGTTCGGCATCGAGCTTGCCTCCAACGGCCATGCGATCGAACAACGCCTCCTGGTCGAACCGGATCATTTCGATGACCGCATCGACAAGCTCCTCGCCCTGATCATAAACAAGGCGGCCATCGCGGCCGCGCATGATCCGTCGTACGCCGACGTACAGGCCCGGTGCAGTGGCGCTGTTCAGCGCCACCTCCTTTTCACAAGCGGCAAGCCTCAGTTCCGCCGTCGAGAAATCCACATACGGCAGCTTCACCGCTCGCTTCATCTTGTAAGCGCGTTCGCCGGAAAGGAAGATGCAGGAGATGTGGGTCTCGATGATCTCGACCTTATCCGCGCCACGCGCGTGGGGCGCGCTCAAAAAGGCGACGACCTCCGCCTGATCCTGGGCAATCATAAAATGCCTTTCTGTCCGGCTGGGACTATCTCGTCGATCCGCAGTTCACCGAGCGCGAACTCTCGTGGCGCGCCACGGCACGAAATCATGATCAACACTACAAGCATACGCCTCATTGATCAGTGTCAAGGAACCATGAAGCGATGGCGGTAAGCACAACCCCACCAGACCGATATTGACCCTCGCCAATGAGCTGCGGCGGTGTTGTGCGACGTGGCGAATACCCTGCGGCCGCAGCGACTGTATAGAAGCTGGAGACACCGAAAATGAGTGAGACCCCGGACCTTCCGATCTCGCTCACGGCGACGGCGGCGGTGAGGACTGGGCACTCGTTAACGGACAATGAGGAAGTAGACCGCGACTCCGGTCCCTGCGGCAAGAAGCGACACAACGGAGAGCGATGCCCAATAGCGTATTGTTCCAGACGCCATCGCCACCAACACCCGCCCGCCTGCGTTTGCGAGTACCGCGACCAGCACTGCGGCCCCGACGATCTGCAGCGGTGCGGCTCCGCCTCCAGCGCGCAGCGCCGTCAGTACCGCAACGTCGACGTCGAATAATCCTGACAAGGCCGAGATGCCAATCAGGCCGCTGTTGCCCAGGACGGTCATCAAGGCTGCTCCAGTCGTGGCAGTCAAGGCAAACAGACCCGCAAAAACAAGAAGCGATAAGAGTTCAAACGGATTCCGTGCAGTGATCGTTACGGCGGCGGGAGGTGTAGTTTTAGTCATCAAAGCGGCACCGACGGCGGCAAATACCAACGCTGCCGCGATGATTGGCAGGACAACTTCGGGGAAGACCGGCGGGGAGACGAAAAGAATTACCGTCAGCACTCGCAGTAGCGAGACGACGGCGGCGATGCTTGCCGCTCCCGCCAGCAGGCCTGGCTCCTCGCCAGAGCGCGCCTTCTGGCCAAAACTGGCTGTCACGGCAGTCGATGAAACGACGGCGCCGACGAGGCCGCCCACCAACAGTCCTCGTGACGAGCCAAGCAAACGAACCGCGACGTAGCCGACAAACGAAATGGTGGCGCTCAGGACCGTGAAGAGCCAGATTTCACGTGGATTGAAACCGCCCCACGGATCAATGGCATGGTTTGGAAGAAGAGGCAGCCCGATGGCGGTCATCGCCGCCAGCACGAGAGCCGAACGCAGCTCGATCCATGACAGCTTCTTGAGAAGATTGTGCATTAGCTCGCGGCTGGCGAGCACGCCAGCGAGTGCAGCCGCGCCCGCCGCCGCCACCCTGTAATCGCCAGTCACCGCCAATCCGCCGAGCGCAAAAACCGCCAATCCGGCAATGACGCCGGTGACGCTGAAATCCTCATCGTGCCGCGCCTCGCGCAGCTTGAACCAGGTGAAACTCAGCGCGAAGCTCATAAAGCCGGCGGCAAAGATAAGGTCACTCCGCTGTGCATCGGACAGTGCCGCCAATGTCCCTCCAAGCAGACCGGAAATACCGTAGGTGCGGATGCCTGCCGTACGGCTGCCTGCCGGCGCTTCCCTTTCCCGCCACCCACGCTCAAGCCCCACGAGCAGGCCTATGGCAAGGGCCAGCCCAAGACGGAGAATAAGAGATTCCATTCGCTTTCGTCGTCCTCCCCGTGCACGAGGTCCGCGACTGATCAAAGCTTAAATCGTGACACGCCTGGCCCCAGCAAAGCAACGCCGCCCCCTGTTGCAAATGTGCGATAGGCACAGAAAGGCGCCGTTTCCTCGTGTCATGCACTCTTCACCTCGGCCGCTGGCGGCGTTCCCGCAAGGCATTTGCGCGGAATCAAGGCAACGATCCTGTTATCTAATATCTTCGCGAGATCTGTCGGAGGACACCTTGACCAAGAACCGAGTTTTCGATGGATTTTGGCAAGGAGGGGACCTGGGCAAACGCCTTCTCCTTGCCCTCATCGCTCTCGCCTTGCTCGCTGGCACAGTCGCCTGGCTCGCGGGCCAGCCCGACCTCAGCGCCGCGTCCTGGGCTGCCGGCACCGCGATAATCCTTGCGAGCCTTCTTATTGAGATCGCGATCAGTCTCGGAAGGAAGGAATTCGGGCTGGATCTTATCGCGGCGCTCGCTATGGCTGGCGCCCTTTTCCTCGGCGAATACCTGACCGGCAGCATCGTCGCACTGATGTACACTGGTGGCGAGGCGCTCGAGGACTTCGCTCAAAGGCGCGCACGCCGGGAACTGACAGCGCTGCTCAATCGCGTACCACGCACCGCCGCTCGCTACGCGGATGGGCAGTTGCAGGAGGTTTCCATCGAAGAGCTGAACCCCGGCGACCGCATCCTGATACGCCGTGGCGAGGTGGTGCCCGTCGACGGAATCGTGATGGATGGCATCGCGGTGCTGGACGAGTCGGCCCTCACGGGGGAAGCTCTGCCCGTCCGGCGCCGCTCCGGCGAGCCCGTGACGAGCGGAACGACGAACGCCGGGGACGCCTTCGAAATGGTCGCCTCAAGCGCGGCGAGCGACAGCACCTATGCGGCAATCGTCAGGCTGGTGGCGGCAACAAAAGCTGCTAAGGCGCCTATCGTTCGGCTTGCCGACCGTTATGCGCTGGTGTTTCTTGCAGTCACGCTGCTCCTCGCCGGCGGCGCCTGGGCCACAAGCGGGGAGCCGGTCCGCGCGCTCGCCGTGCTGGTCATTGCGACCCCCTGCCCGCTCATTCTCGCGGTCCCGGTTGCAATCATCGCCGGCGTCTCCCGCTGCGCCGGCAAAGGCGTGCTCGTGAAGGGCGGCGGCGCACTCGAGATGCTGGCGCGCATGAAGACGGTGATCCTTGACAAGACCGGGACGATTACCGACGGCCGGGCACGTCTGATCGAGGTCAAGTCCCGCACCGATCTCGACCCTCTCGAAGTGCTACGTCTCGCGGCATCGCTCGACCAGGGCTCACATCACGTGATCGCCCGTGCGCTAGTCGCAGCCGCAAGAGAGCGGGGCTTGGAACTTGCTGCACCATCCGAGCTCCGTGAAGCGGCGGGTTCCGGCGTGAGCGGCAACATCGATGGCCACGAAATAGCGGTGGGCGGCTGGGACTTCATCAGCGAAAGGATCGATGAGACCGCCTTCTCGCGAGACATACGGGAGTGGATCCGGAGGGATGGCGTCGTCTCGGTGCTCGCTGCCATGGACGGAGTTCTGGCGGGCGCGTTTCTCCTGGCCGACGAGGTCAGGCCGGAGGTCGGCCACGTGCTCAGCCAATTGCGGGAGGCCGGCGTCGAGCGGATCGTGCTTGCGACCGGCGATCGCACCGAGCTCGCGGAGAGCCTCCAGTCCTTCCTGGGGTTGGACAATGTTGCCGCCGAATTGAAGCCGGAAGATAAAACCAGGATTGTCGAAGCGGAAAGATCGGCAGGACCGGTCATGATGGTCGGCGATGGCGTCAACGACGCACCGGCGCTCGCAGCCGCCGACGTTGGCGTCGCCATGGGCGCGCGCGGGGCTGCCGCCTCCTCGGAAGCGGCGGACGTGGTGATCCTGATGGACCGGCTCGATCGGCTCGTCAGCGCCATCCGCATCGCACACCGGTCGCGCAGCATAGCCCTCCAGAGCGTCTATGTGGGCATGGGCCTGTCCATGGCTGGCATGTTTGCCGCTGCCTTCGGCCACCTGACACCGGTTCAGGGTGCACTGCTGCAAGAAGCGATCGACGTCGTTGCCATCTTGAACGCGCTGCGCGCTCTTGGAAACCCTAACCGCGGCTGGCGGAAACCAACACATTTGCCGCACGCGGAGCTCCTGAAGCTCGAAGCGGAGCATCGTGCACTGATGGACGTTGTGGACGAGATACGCCATACAAGCGCGCGCATCCAGCACCTCCCGGAAGAGGAAGTCCGCAATCAGCTTGCGCACCTGGACGCCCTGCTCCGTCGACGTCTTCTACCGCACGAGCGGCAGGACGATGAGGAACTCTATCCGAGACTGCGCAGTCGGGCGGCCACGCCGGATGCCTTTGCCGGCATGAGTAGAGCTCACATGGAGATTCAGCGTCAGGTCCACAGCCTGACTTCCCTTCGAAAGGCCCTCGGCGCGCACGGGCCGAGCCCGGCGCAGCGCTACGAGATCCAGCGGCTGCTCCACGGGCTCGAAGCGATCACCCGCCTGCACTTTGCCCAGGAGCTGGAAATCTATCGCTTGCTCGAGGACGAGCAGTAGAAAGAGCGGATCGAAATCGGCCGATCGCTGTGCATCTCATCGCTCCGTTTGAGGGACATCAAAGTCCTCCGGGCTCATCCCGACTAGGATCCGCAAGGTTTGAACTCCAAGGATGGCGGCCATGGGTCGGATCGGGTGGGTGTTATCAGCGGTCTCTATCGCTGTCGTAGTCGCAGGCGGGCTGGTTTTCCTGTCCTACAGCAATGGCATCGACCGAGCGCGTTCCGCGGTCGCCAGTGGCGCGCGAATTGCCAATACGGCCGCGGGTCCCATTGAGTATGCCGAGAGAGGCGACGGCATTCCGCTCCTGTCCATCCATGGTGCAGGTGGCGGATGGGATCAGGGTCTGACCAACGTTGCCGATCTCGTCGGAAACGGCTTTCGCGTCATCGCTCCGTCGCGCTTCGGGTATCTGGAGACACCGATTCCGGCCGATACGTCACCCGCCGCCCAGGCCGATGCCCATGTGGCGCTGCTCTCCGAGCTTCAGATCGAAGCGGCCGTCGTCGTCGGTGTCTCGGCTGGCGCGCGCTCGGCAATCGAGCTGGCGCTTCGCCATCCGGATAAGGTCACTGCGCTCATTCTGATTGTTCCTGGAACCTACGCACCCGAGAGCCCTGTGATGGTTGAGGGGAGTCGTGGCAGCGCGTTCGTCTTCTGGCTGGTCAATACGGGCGCCGACTTCGCCTGGTGGGCGACCGAAAAGATTGCTCCGTCGATTCTCATCCGCTTCCTCGGGGTGCCCCCTGAAGTTGTTGAAGCGGCCCCGGAAAAGGACCGAAATCACGTGATGGCCATTATCCGCAGCGTCGAACCGCTTTCGCGGCGCTTCCCCGGCATAAACATCGACAGTGCGCCCGATCTCCACCGGCTGCCGCTCGAGAAGATCGCCGCTCCCACCCTGGTCGTCTCGGCCGAGGATGATCTGTTCAACACGCTCCCCGCAGCCAAGTTCGCAGCCGAAAGCATTCCGGGCGCGAAGTTGGTCGTCTACGACACCGGCGGGCATCTGCTCGTTGGCCATGGGGAGGACGTTAAGAAGGCGGTCGGCGATTTCCTTGCTCAGACAGGCACAAAGCAACCTTCCGGATCCCGTGGCGGGCCGTTGTTTGGCCAAATTCGCCGGCACCGTCGTCGACGCGGTCATGAGGGAAACAGCTAACAAGGCATGCAATGGCATGCCTTAAGATTTTACGGAGCGCAGCATATGACCAGGCGCATCACAATTGTCCAGGGCCATCCGGACCCAGCCGGGCAGCACCTCCTGCACGCCATGGCCGACGCTTATGCCGATGCCGCCACGGCAGCGGGACACCAGGTGCGCCGCATAGAGGTGGCGAAGCTCGAGTACCCGCTGTTGCGAACCCAGGAGGATTTCGAGACTGGGGCATTACCACCGGGGCTGGAGCAGTCGCGGGAGGACATGCGCTGGGCAGAGCACTGGGTCTTTCTGTTCCCTCTTTGGCATGGAACGATGCCGGCCCTGCTCAAGGGCTTTCTCGAGCACATCTTCAGGCCAGGCTTTGCGATGGAATACAAGAAGGGCGGCTTTCCGAAGCGGCTGCTTGCCGGGCGCTCCGCCCGCATAATCGTCACCATGGGAATGCCGGTGCTTCTCTACCGATGGTATTTCGGCGCATACGGCGTGCGCAGCTTCGAGCGCAGCATGTTGGGCTTCGCCGGAATCAAGCCTATCCGCGAGAGCTTCTACGGCCTCTCGTTTGCCGACGAGAAGAAGCGCCGTCGCTGGATCGATGAGATGCGCGATTACGGCAGACGGGCCCGCTGATTTTAACCTCCAACGGATTGCGACTTTGAGCTCGATCAAGGCGTTTCCATGCGCGCGAAGCATAATGCTTGAGTGAACACTCTTTGGTGGCTCGAATTGCCGGGAGGATGAAAATGCCCTTGAAGTTGGTCAGTGGAATGATGAAGGCATCGGGTAACGAGACGCTTCTGATTATGGAAAGAGACGTCGGGGGCGACGAAATCGTTCTCGTTACGAAGGAGGCTCTGCTCGACATCGCCGATCCGCCGCTTTGCAACGAGTGCCGCCTGCAGGAATATGTCTCAGTCTTCAGCGACATCGCGTCCCACAAATTCGATGGCAAGGAGCTCACGTCCGATGGTCGCGTGGCAGTAACCTCCACTGATGTGTCTGCTTGGAAAGCTCATCGCCCCGACGCGGCTTGAGACGTATCGATTGCAACCCTAGCCGGTGACACGAGCGCGGGTTGCTGGTGAACCCAATAGGATCCGGCTGCAATGAAGCGAACATGCGGTCTCCAATGCGCTGTCACCATTGCTCTCGCTTTGATGGTCATCGGCGAGAGCGCCGCGGCCGATCGACTCCGCGGCCGCGGCATCGCCCAGCGCTGGTGCAGCGAGTGTCACGTCGTTGCACCTGGACAACTGCACGGCTCTGATACTGTCCCGACGTTCGCTCAGATTGCTGAATCGGAGCGATTTGACGAGGCGAGCCTTTCGGCCTTCCTGGCTGCACCTCACCACTCCCGGATGCCCAATCTGTCCCTCACACGTACCGAGATCGCTGATCTCGTCGCGTACATAAAGTCGAAACAACCTTAGACGATCCGTGCGCGGAGACCGACGCCCGAACCGAGAACGCAGTGTGAACGCAATGACTGAACTAGGTTATCTCTGGCCGCTGACCGGCGGTCTTCTGATCGGCCTGTCGGCAGGCCTCTACCTTCTACTGAACGGAAGGATAGCCGGGATTTCCGGTCTCGCGGCCGCAGCAGCAGGCTTGGCTGATGACGGCGACAGCAAGTTGGGACTGGGTTTCCTCGCCGGCATCATCGCAGGCGCTTGGCTGGCGGCGGCCCTCATCCGACAATCCGAGATCGTTATCACGTCTTCGCCAGCACTTCTGATTGCTGCCGGACTCATCGTCGGCTATGGCACCCGACTCGGATCGGGCTGCACGAGTGGCCACGGCATTTGCGGCCTTGCACGGCTTTCGTCGCGTTCGCTGGCCGCCACAGCAATCTTCATGACGGTTGCGGCCGCGACGGTCTTCGTCACGCGCCATCTCCTTGGAGTCCAGCCATGACGGCCCGGCTATTAGCATCGATCGTTTGCGGGCTCATCTTCGGGGCGGGTCTGCTAATCTCCGACATGATCAATCCCGGGCGTGTGCTGGCCTTCCTCGATGTCGCGGGTAGCTGGGACCCGTCGCTGGCCTTTGTTATGGGTGGTGCGCTGATCCCTTCTGCCGTGGCTTACATCATCCGCGATCGCCGCTCGGCGCCTTTGCTCGACAGCCGCTTCTATGTGCCGGCGAACAGATCGATCGATTGGAAACTGGTGACTGGCTCGGGCTTGTTCGGACTCGGCTGGGGGCTGGTGGGGTTCTGTCCCGGCCCCGCCATTGGTGCATTGTCGACGGGGCGGTGGGAGGCCGTTCTGTTCGTTGCGGCCATGCTGGTCGGCATGTCGCTATTCCGCTTGTCTCGCCGCCAGCGCCTTCCGGGCTACTCGGCAAATTGAACTGTACCTCCTCACGCCTGGACCGAGCGATCTCGAGACAAGGACTTAGCCGCGGACCGCCCGACGGTCCCCATGGCGCGGTGGTCTGGTCAAGGGTACTGCGGCGTCAAGCGCGTTTGCCGCTCTGCCACTGTCGTGCCTTCGGCCACACGGTCGCTCGGATGCAGCACGACCCGGTCCCCCGGGCGAAAGCCCGGATAAGACCTCCACCAGCTTGCTGTTCCGCTGCCCGGTGCGCACGACCGCGGTCCGGGCACGACCGTCCTTCACCGCGAAAACGGCCCCGTCGTCTCCCCGTCGGAACAGCGCGCTCACGGGTATGGTCATGGCGTCGTGCGTTTCCCAGATGGCCACATGAACGATGACCCTGAAGTCGTGACCCAGTCGGGACCAGGATTCGGGCGGATCTGACCGCGTCATAGCCCTTCTCAAGGATGAGCGAAATCGGGCGCGGTGCAGCGACCTTCTGGTTCTGACAACACGGCTATCGATTCTCTCTCGATCCATTTTTCTGGCCAAATGCGGCTGACTGTCAGGATCGGCTCATTTGGGTTGCTGCCGTTCCCGAACCATGCACTCTGACCGTTATCAGACACGATGTCCATTTCGGGTGTTAGACGGGACGGCAGCTTAAATAACGGAGAAAGCGAGATGGCCGACGAAAACGACTATCCTGGCATGCCGCGCTGGGTGAAAGTCTCGGGGGTCGTTGCCGCTGTGTTCGTATTGCTGGCGGCGATTGTCATCGCGTTTGACATCGGCGGTCCCCACGGGCCGGGCCGCCACATGTCTCCCGCAAGCGAAACGCCGCCCGCGAATGACCGCCCATGACAATACCTGTTGCCCTCGCAAATTCACCCTCGTTCTTCATGTCATCTCATCGGTGAGTTCACTTGGTGCGGTTGCGTGCTTCCTGGCACTCGGCCTATTCGGGCTGGTCAGCACGGGAGCTGAGACGGCGCAAAGCCCGTATGTCGCGATGGACGCCTTCGCACGGCTCGTCATAGTCCCGTTGGTTTTCGCGTCGCTCCTTACGGGCCTCGTGCAGGCGCTCGGCACCACTTGGGATCTGTTCCGACACTACTGGGTGCTCGCGAAATTGCTGCTGACCCTGCTGACCGCGGTCGTGCTGCTGCTACAGATGGATTTGATATGCTACGTCGCGGGGGCGGCCGCGAAAGGCATCCGGCAGCGCACTGCCGGATGTTCCTGGCGGTGCGCCCCCCGGTCTGAGGTGCAGCTCAGCTCGGGGCGCAACGCGGGGTACGGTTCGGCTGTCGATCCGAACTAGGCCGCCATCTTGCGGCAGCTCTCGGCGCAACGGCGGCAGGTATCGACGCAGCTCTGCATATCGCCGATCCGCTCGCAGTCCGCCGCGCACTCGGTGCAGATTTCGGCACATTCACGGCAGACATGCTTGTGATGTTCCGAGCCGATCAACATGAAATGGGCCGCCGTCCGGCAGATCTCCGCGCAAGCCGAAATCAACCTGAAGTGCTTGGGATCGGTATGTTCGCCACCGGTCTCCAGGCAGTGCTGCATCGCCGTAGAGAGACATTCCTGAAAGCAGGCCAGGCACTCGGCAATGCAGGCTTTCATTTCCGGCGATTGATGATGATGCATGGCAAACCTCCTTTCGAGGAACCAGAAGGCTCACTTGGCGTGTTCCTTGACCCAGTCGGTCATCTCTTCGATTTCCTTCTTCTGGGCTGCGATAATCTTCTCGGCCATCAACTTCGCCTCCTGGTCGTCGCCATACGTCAACTCGACCTCGGACATGTTGATCGCGGCAGTGTGGTGGGCGATCATGCCGCAGACGAAGGCTACGTCCGGATCCTTCGCCATCATGCCCTGCATCATGGCGGGTTCCGTCTCCCGCATTCCTTCCATCATTGCTTTCTGGTGTTCGGCCATTTGGCCCATGCCGCCACCCGGCATCTGCATCATGCCGCTGGCAGAAGAATCGGATTTGCACGCCTCCGGCATCGTCATCTGGGCGAAAGCCGCCGTCGCAGCAGTAAGACTGACGGTCGCTACGCCCGCAGCCGCAGCCGCGGTCCTGAGAATCCTGTACATTTCATTCTCCTGTCATGTCACGATTGAATTTTATTGTGCCTGCTCAGGAGAACTGGGGTTTGGGCGGAGGATAAAGCGCCCGCACCAGCAGGAACGGCTGCTCTATGGCAAGAAACGGCGGCGAGGTCCGCGAAACTTCGTGCATGGTTTCCGATGGCGGCACCTGCAGGATCGGGCAGCAGTGAAGCTTTGGACAACGGGATCCTGGGTGGACCGCCTTCTGGGAGCCTTCGTGATCCGACGCGGCTACTGATGGGCACTGGTGGTCGGCCTGGAAATTGGCCGCCGCCGCAAAACCATGGAGGTTCACGATGGCGAAGCATAGGACGACGATCCGGATGAAGCGGATTATTGTTGTCAGGAGGGGCATCGGACCGGATTCCCTTTACCGGCCAAACCCGCCTTGTCGACGAAAGTTCCCGTAGAGGCTGTGCGAAAACAGGATCAGAATCCAATCGCCGCTTTCGTTCCGAGTTTGCGGCCGCCAGCACAAGATAGCGTCCCGTCTTTGCGACCGTCACCAGAATGAGAAAGGACCACAGCGGTTCCCGCAGCACACCGGCAAGCACGGTCATGGCGTCGCCGAACAGCGGCATCCAGGAAAGAAGCAGCGACCAGCGGCCATAGCGTCGATACCATACGCTGGCCCTTTCAAGGGAGGAAGCTTTGACCGGGAACCAAGCCCGGTCGTGGAAGCGGTCGATGAAAAGTCCGAGAACCCAATTGCAAACAGCGCCGAGAATAATTCCGACGCTCGCGACAGCGACAAGTTCAGCGGTGGAGAACTCTCCGGACAGAAGAAGACCCACGAGCACCGGTTCCGACTGAAACGGCAGCAAGGTTAATCTTGTCCATTTCTTCGATTGACCTTACCACGATTGTAACCCCTAGGTCGTGTGGACTCTTGGGGATTCCCAAGGCTGAGCAAATCAGATTCAAGACTGTCTTTTGGAGGCAGTCATGGGT
>NZ_LNQB01000061.1 GCF_001651875.1 Sinorhizobium saheli | reverse complement strand
TTGCAAACGCAGTAATCAGGAATAGGATGATGTCGCATTTCTAAGTTGACTACTTTGTCTCATCTTTAAATAGCTGTGACATCGTTTGTAGCCGCAAAGTTAAAGTGTCCTGTTCCTGCAAAGTAAGAATGTCACTCTCTCCGCGTTTTGATGATGTGGGAGATTGCGGATGGGATTGATTGCGATGAGCGAGCGCGATCTGCAGCGGATTGAGGTTTTGTCGAAAGTGATCGCCGGACGCATGACGTTGGTTTCGGCGGCGCATGTGCTTGAGCTGAGCACCCGCCAGGTTCGCCGGTTGCTGGAGCGGATTGAGACGAGCGGCGCGGCGTCGATCCGGCACAAGGCGATCGGTCGCCCATCGAACAATCGGATCAGCGACGGCGTGCGCGATTATGCCATGGCGATCGTGCGCGAGCGCTATGCGGATTTTGGTCCGACGCTGGCGGCCGAGAAGCTTGCGGAGCTTGATGGTCTGACGGTGTCGCGCGAGACCTTGCGCCAATGGATGGCGGAGGCCGGCCTGTGGCTGTCGCGCAAGCAGCGCCGCACGTTTCATCAGCCGCGGCTGCGGCGCGAGGCCTATGGCGAGTTGGTGCAGATCGACGGTTCCGAGCATCGCTGGTTCGAAGATCGCGGTGATCCCTGTTCGCTTCTGGTGTTCATCGACGATGCGACCGGCAAGCTGATGCAGTTGCGCTTCGTACGCTCGGAAAGTGCATTCAGCTATTTCGAGGCGCTGGAACTCTATCTGAAGGCGCATGGTGCTCCGGTCGCCTTCTATTCCGACAGGCATTCGGTGTTCCGGGTGGCGAAGAAAGACGCCAAGGGCGGCCAGGGCATGACCCAGTTCGGGCGTGCGCTTTCAGAGCGAAGGATCCGGTGGTCATCGCGCGGCGGCAGCGGTCGCTGGCAAGACTGAAGGCGGTCGACGTCCGACGTAGCGGATATAATCCCGACATGCTAAAGCGCCTGCATGGGAACGCTTGCGCTTAATGATAGCCTGTTTGAGTACCAGTGGGCCTCAGACGTCGAGTTCGATGGTATTCGGTTGGAAGTGCTCGCCGAGAATGGCGAAACGCTATTCGACATCAGCGTGCCCGAGCTTGGTCCCACTATGGTCAACACCTTCGCGCGAGAAGTCGAAGCAGACCTAATCGTAGCAGCTCTAGCAATTGCTCAGCAGCGCAAATAGCTACCTTTCGCCCGAAAGACGGCCACCAAGCGTCAGAATGTCACCACTAGAATCATCCGCCGCCGACCGGCTGCGCAACCCTGGCCAGCTCCTGTTTCATTGCAGGCAATGCCGCGCTGCAGATTCTGCTCGGGCACATGGCCGAACGGTTCGGCTCGGCGCGGACCATGTTGTTCTGCGCCCTGGCATCGCTCGCCGGCTGCCTCCTGCTGACGTCGACCTTCAGTTCGTGGCTCGTCTGGCCGCTCGTTTTCGTCTGGGGCGGGGTGTCGTTCGGCATCTACACCGTGTCGCTGATCCAGCTCGGGGAGCGTTTCAGCGGCCAGGCCCTGATCGCCGGCAACGCCGCCTTCGCTCTGGTATGGGGCGTCGGCGGCATCGTGGGCTCGCCCGCGACGGGCCTTTCGATGCAACTGATCGGACATCAGGGGCTGCCGTGGTCCCTCGGCCTGCTGTGCTCTGTATTGGTGGTATTTTTGATCGCGGAAAGCGGCGGGTCTGATCGAGCCCGCACGAGAAACGCCGAGCGTCAGGCTGAATTCCATGCCCATCAATGCGCGGTATAGGCGCCGTCGACCGCGTGATAGCTGCCGGTGATGAAGCTCGCCTGCTCGGACAGAAGGAAGCACACGAGGGCCGCGACCTCTTCCGGTCTCCCGCGCCGGCCCATCGGTTGAAGCGACTCCAGGCGTCGGCTGGTCGCGAGTTCTGAATGTTCCGACAGAAGCGGTGTTTCGATCCAGCCCGGCCCGACGGCATTGATGCGGACACCGAGCCTTGCATATTCGATTGCAGCCGCCTTCGTCAGTCCGACGACGGCATGCTTGGTCGCCGTGTAGGCCGAAGCGGTCGGCAAGCCGACAGACCCGAGAATCGACGACATGTTGACGATGGCGCCGCCGCCGCTTTTCAGCATGGCGGTGATCTCGTGTTTCATGCAGTAGAAGACGCCGTTGAGGTTGACGTCGATCAGCCTGTGCCACTGTTCGAGCGGATAGTCCGCCGTCGCTCTTCGCGGCCCTTCGATCCCCGCATTGTTGACCGCAAGGTGCAAGCCGCCGCACTCGCGGGTGGCGAACGCGACCAGTTCCGCGACGGCGGCGGCATCGGCAACATCGACGCAGTAGTCGCGGGCATTTCCCCCGTTCGCGCGAATCTCGGCCGCCACGCTCTGAGCTGCATTGGCGTCGAGGTCGGCGACGACGATTTCGGCGCCCTCGCCGCCGAGTTGCCGGGAAATGGCCGCGCCTATTCCGGAACCGCCTCCGGTGACGATCGCGACTTTCCCTTCGAAGCCGAGCTTCATCGTGTCTCCTTCCTCCCTGCCCCAGCCCAGTCGAGCAGACGGGGATGATTGTCGCAAGCGATTTCGTTCCCCGCGGCCGATCGGCTTCGTCCCGGAACGACACAATCTGGCACCGGGCGCGCTCGCCCGCACCAGCGGGACAGGCCCGGCAAGACTTGGCCGGCGCGCGCTTGGGTGTTAAACACGATTCCGGTAGGGACTCACAATTAGCTCAGCAGGTGAGAATGGAGAACGACCGTATTGCGCGCCGGGCCCTCTTGGTGGGCGGTCTGGCTCTCTTGGCCTCTGGATGTAGCTCGTGGCAACCGGCAAGGAGCCCTCGCGAAGCCAGAACGCGTATAGCCCCGCAGTTCCGGCGACAGGAAGTGGCCTATAATGGCGGCGAGCCACCGGGGACGATCGTCGTCGATACTGAGCAGCGATATCTCTATCTCGTTCAGAACGGCGGTTCAGCGCTTCGGTACGGAATCGGCGTCGGCGAACAAGGGCTTACGCTCAAGGGAAGGGCGAAGATCGGCCGCAAGGCGGAGTGGCCGTCCTGGACACCTACGTCGAACATGATTCGGCGCAAGCCATGGCTCGCGCAGTATGCAGGCGGGGTCGACGGCGGGCTTCATAATCCGCTGGGAGCGGCCGCCCTCTACCTTTACCGCGGCGGAAACGACACTATGTTCCGCTTGCACGGAACGAACGAACCCTGGACAATCGGCCAGGCGGTATCGAGCGGATGCGTGCGCCTGACGAACGAAGACATCGTCGATCTCTACAGCCGTGTCCCCGTGGGGACCTCTGTGCTGCTGATCTGATGGTGTTTCCCCTAATTTTTCGGTATAAATAACTAAGCCTTGTGTTTTCAGGCGCGGTTGATAACCCGGTAACCATAAAGCGGATATCAAGTGTGTCCTTTCTGCACTAGGCCCGGGCGCAAATCGCCACTATTACTTGGAGTGTTGCCTTCGATAACCCATTCCGAATATTGAGGAAAGGACTTCTTGATGAGCAGAATTCTAGTCGTGATGATTGCGTTGCTTTCGATTGCCGGTCTCACCGCGTGCGATACGATCGGCAAGGGCAAAGGCAAGGCCCCGCCGCCTGCAGAGCCAGTAGCAGCAGAGCCTGCGCCGGTTTATAAGTAACAGGTGACTTTGTGCCGTGGGGGTTCTCCCCCCACGGCACGTTTCAAGGCTGGATCGGCCGCGAGATTGACGGCGCAGGGACGCCTATAGCTCCCGAGGCCGGCCCGAAGTCTGACTTTCAGAACTCGGCAAAACAGAGCTGAAGTAATAAGATGACGCTTGTACGAGCCCGTATATCGCTTGTCGTCTTGCTCGCATCCGCGGCAGCAGCATGCCAGACGCAAGATAAAGCCCCCCTACCCGCTTACGTGTCGACCAGCCCGCACGGGCCGGCTAAATTGGCGTCGCAAACGCGAGAGCAAGGGTATTTCATCGAATTTCGTTCCCGCTATGCGCTCAGCTATGGCCACACCTACGTGATCTTCGGGCGTACGAACAAGGCTGGCGCGGTCGTCGAACGCGAGGTCGCCGGGCTCGCTCCGGCAACCCTCGATCCAACGCCCTACGTCCTTGGCCATTTCGTGCCGGTCCCGGCCGAGACCGGCGCGAGCGACGGCGACCTCGAGGAAGAATATCGCTCCGCAAGCTGGCGCGTCATGCTGACGGAGGCGGAATATCGGCAGGTCGTGGCCTTCATCCGGAAACTGAAGGAGAAGTCGCGCTTCTGGCATGCGTCGATGTACAACTGCAATGCCTTCGTGGCGGACATCGCGCGCTCCATGGGATACAAGACCCCGAGTATCTGGCTCAGGCCGCAAGAATTCGTTACAAGGCTTCGGGAGATGAACGGCGGGTGAGAGCGGTCGGTTATCCGGCTCGCCGCCTAGACCGAATCGATCAAACGACATCGTGCTTCGAGACATCGGCTGAAGTGGGTTTCCCCTCCATCTTCGATGCGAATGACCGCGGTCGTGGATGGTAAAGGACTTGGGAACTAAACATGTCGGTATCCTCCATTGGCGAGATCGCCTGGGTCCTCGGGATCGTCGCCTGGTACTTCATCCGACGGCCGTATGAACGCCGGGCGAAACGGGTGCGTGTCGTCAGCCACCGCCGCTCGCGCTCCGAGATTGTCGGGCTTGGCGCCGCCCTCCTCGGCCTTGCGATCATTCCCGGCTTTTACGTCGCGACCGGCATACCGGAAGCGGCCGACTACCCGGCCCGCGCCTGGGCGGTAGCCATCGGGGCGCTTACTTTCCTCCTGGCGATGTGGGTGTTTCGCAGAACCCACAAGGAGCTTGGCCGCAATTGGTCCATCACATTGGAGATTCGCGACAAGCATGAGCTGATTCGGGGCGGCCCCTACGCGCTCGTTCGCCATCCCATGTATACGTCCTTCATGCTCATGGGCGTCGGCCAGGCGTTTCTGTTGTCGAACTGGGTTGCGGGACTGGCGGGCCTGATCGGCTTTGCCGTCCTCTTCCTTCTAAGGGTGGACGAGGAGGAGCGGATGATGCTGGAAATGTTCGGCTCCCAGTATCGCGATTACATGGAGAGAACCAAGCGAATCATTCCTTACATTTACTGACGCGCATCCGTCAGACGGCCGCGCTTCCGATGCGCAGGCGACTCCGCAGCACTTTGAATAGCCGCAGGTTATCTTTAAAGGAGAGATTGAAGGAAACGTGCAGCAGGTCCTGAACCTGGAGGTGGCATAATGCGAGGCCGAGCCCTCAAGCTTTCGGCGCCAAGGCGCCTCGTCGGAGATCTCATGAGGTTCTCGATCCGCGTTCCGCGGGTCACCGTTCAGCGGCGGATGGATCTCGGGCCGCTCCTCAAGGCGAGAATGGCGCAGCAGACCAGACCCTCCTGGACCGCACTCTTTTTGAAGGGATACGCGCTGCTCGCGCTCGAGACCCCCGAGCTCAGACGCGCCTATGTGAAGTTGCCGAGACCGCAGCTCTACGAATATCCCGGAAGCGTCGCGTCGATCGCCTACGAGCGTGAGCATGAGGGCGAGCGCGTGGTGCTGTTGAGTCCCATCAAAGAGCCCGAGCGCCGTTCGATTGCGGAGCTGACATCGTCGATCCGGGCGGCGCGGACACGGCCCCTGCTCGAGGTCAAGGAGTTCCGGCGTGCCCTTAAGATTGCCCGCCTTCCCGCGCCGATCAGATGGCTGCTCATGTGGCTCGGGCTGAACATCGGCCGGCAGCGGGCGCGGCATTTCGGCACCTTCCAGCTTTCGGTCTATTCCGGGCTCGGCGCGGAATCGCTCAATCCTCTCACCCCCCTGACCACCCTCCTCAACTACGGCCCGATCGACGAGAATGGTTCGGTTACCGTCCGCATCCTTTACGATCACCGGGTCATGGACGGCGCCAATGTCGCACGCGCACTGGAGCGGTTCGAGCAGATCTTGAACGGCGAAGTCACCGCGGAGGTGCAGGGTCTTGCGGACGACAGGCTTGTTCCCGCAGCTGCTGTTTCGGGAGCAAGGCCATGACGCTGCGCGGCGGGGCCCGGCCTTCCGTGGTCGTCGTGGGCGCGTCCCGCGGCATCGGGAAAGCGATCGCTGAAGTCGCCGCGAGGGACGGTGCCGTGGTCGTGCTGGTGGCGCGTTCCGCCGAGGATCTCGCCGCGGCGGCTGCCGACATCGGGAAGGCGGGCGGTGAGGCGTTCACGGTTGCGTTGGATCTGTTGGCCCGGGATGCGGGGAGCCGCCTCGAGGATTTCCTGTCCGCAAGCGGCCTATACTGCGAGGTGCTGGTCAACAGCGCCGGTTACGGCATGCGCGGCGGCGCAACGCTGCTGCCGCTCGGGGACCAGCTTGGCATCGTCGATCTGAACATCCGCGCTCTGACCGATCTCACGCTGCGCCTTCTGCCGGGAATGGTCGCGCGCGGCCGCGGCGGCGTGATCAATCTCGGCTCCGTCGCCAGCTTCACCCCCGGCCCCTACATGGCGCTCTATTATGCCAGCAAGGGTTTCGTGCGCTCCTTTTCGGCGGCCCTGCACCAGGAACTGCGCCGCACCGGAGTGACTGTCACCTGCGTCGCTCCGGGACCGGTATCGACGGAGTTCCTCGCGACCTCTGGCGCCAATCGCGCCGCCCTCTTCAAGGTCCTGCCGAAGCTGGATGCCGCTTATGTCGCCGAAAAGGCGTGGCGCGGTTTCAAATCGGGCCGCCGTCTCGTCATACCGGGGGTCGCTTCCAAGCTGACGATTCTCCTGGCGACGCTGATGCCCTCCGCGATCATGCTGCCGCTGATCGGTCGCCTGCAGCGCAGGAGCAAGGATCCGTGCCCCTGTGGTTCGGGCAAGAGCTTCACGGCGTGTTGCGGCGCCCGCCGTGGCGCGCGAAGGATGGTTCCCGGCAGCGGATGACATCGCCGGCGGGACCGAAAACCCTCCGCTTCGCCTCTATCGGCACAATCACGCAATTATGATTGCTGCATTAGATAATCAAGAAATTCAGAGATTGCCTTGAAATCATTAAGCATCTGAGCGCTCGTTGCTTGAAACGTGCCGCTTTCGGGGCAAAGTTGCGCTTATCAGGGCAATCGGCAGGGCTATCCTTGCGAAAGTAGTCCCGATGGAGGCCCGGACGTGAGGGCGGTCGCTGTCGCACTCTATGTCGCACTTGCCAGCGCCGCTTTCGCGGATGAACCCGTTGACACCGCAAAGTCCATCATCCGTGCCCAGATCGAGGCCTTTCTCGAGGACGATGCGGATACGGCCTATTCCTTCGCTTCGCCGGCGATCCGGGCGAAGTTTCCGGATAAACAGATATTCCTGGAGATGGTCAAGCGCAGCTATCAGCACCTTTATCGGCCCGGTCACTTCGCCTTCGGTCGATCAAAGGTCGTCGGCGAGGAAGTGATCCAGGAGGTTCTGATCTCCGGATGGGACGGCAAGGACTGGACGGCGATCTATGATCTCGTCCGGGACCCGGACGGCAGCTACAAGGTCAACGGCGTCATCATGGTGCAGACCGCACCCGGCCCGGAGCTCTGAGCCGTCATTTTATTCCCGTCTCCCGTCACACCGGCGGGAGATCACCGCGCTGCCAGCCTTCGATAGTCTCGGCCATGAAATCGGCAAAACGCCCTTCTTCGATCGCCTTGCGGATGTCGGCCATCAACTCCTGGTAATAGGCGAGATTGCTCCAGCTCAGGAGCATGCCGCCGAGCGATTCATTCGAGCGGATCAGGTGGTGCAGGTAGGCACGCGAATAATCCCGCGTCGCCGGGCAGGAGGATTGCTCGTCGAGCGGACGCAGATCTTCCGCATGCCGGGCGTTGCGCAGGTTGATGCGGCCGTAGCGGGTGAAGGCGAGGCCATGGCGGCCGGAACGGGTCGGCATCACGCAGTCGAACATGTCGACGCCGTGGGCGACCGACTTCAGGATATCGTCCGGCGTGCCGACGCCCATCAGGTAGCGCGGCTTTTCCGCCGGCAGCGCCGGGCAAGTCACGTCAAGCATGTCGAGCATGACCTCCTGCGGCTCGCCGACCGCGAGGCCGCCGATGGCGTAGCCCTTGAGGTCCAGTTCCTTGAGCACCAGCGCCGAGCGCTCGCGCAGCTTCGGAATGTCGCCACCCTGTACGATACCGAACATCGCCTTGCCCGGCTGGTCGCCGAAGGCGAGCTTGCAGCGTTCCGCCCAGCGCAGCGACATCTCCATCGCCCGCTCGATCTCGTTGGGCTCGGCCGGCAGCGCGATGCATTCGTCGAGCTGCATCTGGATGTCGCTGTCGAGTAGCCCCTGGATCTCTATCGAGCGTTCGGGCGACATGTGATGGATCGCCCCGTCGACATGGCTCTTGAAGGTCACGCCCCGCTCATCGAGCTTGCGCAGCGCGGAGAGCGACATCACCTGGAAACCGCCGCTGTCCGTCAGGATCGGCCCCTGCCAGCGAATGAGGTTGTGCAGGCCGCCCAGCCGTGCCACGCGTTCGGCGCCGGGGCGCAGCATCAGGTGATAGGTATTGCCGAGAATGATGTCGGCGCCGAGCTCGCGCACCTGATCGAGATACATGGCCTTGACCGTGCCGACGGTCCCGACCGGCATGAAGGCGGGCGTCCTGATCATCCCGCGCGGCGTCGAAATCTCGCCACAACGCGCCTTGCCATCGGTCGCCAGGAGCTTGAATTGGAACGTCTCGTTCATCTAGTCTTTCCGAAACAGCAGGCTTGAATCGCCATAGGAATAGAAGCGGTAGCCGGTCGCAATGGCATGCGCATAGGCCGCGCGCATCGTATCGAGCCCCGCGAAGGCCGAGACCAGCATGAACAATGTCGACCGCGGCAGATGGAAATTCGTCATCAGCATGTCGACGGCGCGGAAGCGATGGCCCGGCGTGATGAAGATGCCCGTCGGCCCCGACCAGGGGAGTATCTTGCCTTCCTTCGTTGCCGCGCTTTCGATCAGCCTCAGCGATGTCGTGCCGACGCAGACGATGCGGCCCCCGCGCGCCCGAACCGCGTTCAGCTTCTCGGCCGTCGCCGCATCCACATGGCCGATCTCCTCGTGCATCACGTGATCGTCGGTGTCGTCCGCCTTGACCGGCAGGAAGGTTCCGGCTCCGACATGCAGCGTCACGAAGTGGCGCTCGACGCCGGCCTCATCGAGCCTGGCGAACAGCCGCTCGGTAAAATGCAGGCCGGCGGTTGGCGCCGCTACCGCGCCCTCTTCCCGCGCATAGATCGTCTGATAGTCCGCTCGATCACGAGCGTCGTCGGCGCGCTTGGAGGCAATATAGGGCGGCAGCGGGACATGGCCGACGGCCATGATCGCTTCGTCGAGCACCGGGCCGGAAAGATCGAAGCGAAGCGTGACTTCGCCGGCGTCGCCCTTCTCTTCAACGGTGGAGTCGAGCGAACCGAGAAGGCAGGCATTGCCGCCGTGACCGAAACCGATCCGGTCGCCGGGCTTGAGCCGCCGCGCCGGACGCGCGAAGGCCTTCCAGCGGTCGGGCGCGACACGCATGTGCAGCGTCAGCGACACCGGTGTGCTTATGTCTTCACCGCGCCGACGGATGCCCTCGAGCTGCGCCGGGATGACCTTGGTGTCGTTGAAGATCAGCGCGTCGCCCGGTCGCAGGAACGAAGGCAAGTCGAGAACGCCGTGGTCGCTGAGGACCGGCTCGCCTTGCGGCCTGACGACGAGCATGCGGGCGCTGTCGCGCGGGCTCGCGGGCCTCAGCGCAATGGATGTTTCCGGCAGGTCGAAATCGAACAGGTCTACGCGCATCGAACGTATCACAACAAAGCAAACCCGCCCCGGCGGCTCTGAGCGCGTCCGGGGCGGGTCTGTGCATTAGCGCATATCAGGCGTCTGCGGCAACCCGCATCGACACGATGGAGTCAGGATCGCGCACCGGCTCGCCGCGCTTGATCTTGTCGATATTCTCCATGCCTTCGATGACCTTGCCCCAGACGGAGTACTGCTTGTTGAGCCAGGGCGCGTCGGTGAAGCAGATGAAGAACTGCGAGTTGGCCGAGTTCGGCATCTGGCTGCGTGCCATCGAGCAGGTGCCACGGACGTGCGCGGCCTCGGAGAACTCGGCCTTGAGGTCGGGCTTGGACGAACCGCCCATGCCGGCGCGCGCCGGGTTGAAGCTTTCGCTGCCGCTCTTGCCGTATTGCACGTCACCGGTCTGGGCCATGAAGTCCTCGATCACGCGGTGGAAAACGACGCCGTCATAGGCGCCTTCGCGCGACAGCTCCTTGATGCGGGCGACATGGCCCGGAGCCACGTCCGGCAGCAGCTCGATCACCACCCTGCCCTTCGTGGTTTCCATGATGATCGTGTTTTCCGGATCCTTGATCTCG
The DNA here is from genome assembly GCF_001651875.1 of Sinorhizobium saheli. Lineage (GTDB taxonomy): Bacteria > Pseudomonadota > Alphaproteobacteria > Rhizobiales > Rhizobiaceae > Sinorhizobium > Sinorhizobium saheli. Next base: position 83,845 of record NZ_LNQB01000061.1, on the reverse strand, counting down.
GCCATGATGCTTCTCCTTCTGTTTTCAGTCTTACTTGCCGACCTTGACGCTGATCATCCGATCAGGATCTGCGACGGCGCCGTTGTTGGCGTCGTCGCCGAGCTTGATCTTGTCGACATTCTCCATGCCTTCGACGACTTTGCCGACCACGGTGTACTGCCCGTTGAGGAAGTCGCCGGGCGCGAACATGATGAAGAACTGCGAGTTGGCGCTGTTGGGATCCTGGGCGCGCGCCATGCCGAGCGTGCCGCGCTCGAAGGGAACATCGGAGAACTCGGCCGGCAGGTCGGGTTTGGAGGAGCCGCCCGTTCCCGCAAGTTCGGCCTTGTAGCCATCCTTCATGTCGCCATATTGCACATCGCCGGTCTGGGCCATGAAGCCCTTGATGACGCGATGGAAGGCGACATTGTCGTATTCGCCTGCAGCAGCGAGTTCCTTGATCCGCTCGACATGCTTCGGCGCGATGTCCGGCCGCAACTCGACGACGACAGGGCCGTCCTTGAGCTGGATCGTGAGGATGTTGTCGCCTGACTGTGCCAGGGCGCCGCCCGTGAAGGCGGCGAACGCCAGGGCGCCTGCAAAAGCGAGTTGGAGGATTTTCATGGGGTCTCCTTGCGTGGTGTAAGCTTACTTGCGCTTCGCTTCGAGCGCCTCGTAAACCGCCTTGGGGACGAAGGCGCTCACGTCACCGCCCATAGCCGCGATCTGCCGAACCAATGTGGCCGTAATGGGCCGCGAGGCCGTGCCCGCCGGCAGAAACAGCGTCTGGATGTCCGGCGCCATTTGCCGGTTCATGCCGGCCATCTGCATCTCGTAATCGAGGTCTGTTCCGTCGCGAAGGCCCCTGACGAGCAGGGTCGCGCCGTGCTTTCGGGCCGCATCGACCACCAGATTGTCGAACGACACGACGGCGATGTCCGCGGCTCTCTCCGGCAGGGTCTCGTCGAGGGCCCGGCGGATGAGATCCGCCCGCTCCTCGAAGGAGAAAAGCGGCGTCTTGCCCGGATGCAGGCCGATCGCCACGATCACTTTCGTTGCGACGTTCAACGCCTGGACGAGGACATCCATATGTCCGTTGGTGATCGGATCGAAGGAGCCGGGATAGAAAGCCGTTGTCATCGCACCAGTTTCCGTTTGGTGAAGCCTTTTGTCACGGACGGCTGCGAACCGCAAGGGTTGCGCCTTCCTTGCCCCCTGTTCCTTTAGAAACAGCGCCGTGGCGCGAATGAATGCTAGATGAACGCGACGTTCAAGCTGATTTCATACCTAAGGTTGTAGCGTGAAAGGCAGCGTAACGGGAACCTTTTTCGGGTCATGCCGTTTAATCACGGAAAGGGAGACGCCCATGGGACTTGCTCTGTTTTCGATGGTGATGTTTTTCGCAATGGTCGTTGCGACGATCCATGCCCTTCGTGACGAGGCGCGTGAAAGCGCGACGGTGACCGTCAGGTCGAGGAAAAGATGACGCGCGCGGCGATGACCGAGTGGGCGATGACCGAGTGATTGTGTTGATGTGAATGCCTCCAGAGCTTCCTCCCCGGAAGTCTAAGCGGCCCCGTTTTCTTCCCCTGACGTGGTCGCTTTTATGAGCCGGACGGTCTCCCCTGCCCGTCCGGCTTTTCTTTGTCCGGTGCAATCAGCCATCAATCTGGGAATTGTCCTGGAGCATTTTGGGGTCAGGTGGAATCACCTGACGTCGCACAAACGCGGCAAAAACAAATGGATCGAGCGGCGGCGCGAACGCATATGAGCGCATCTAACGCATGTCGGCGAAAAGTGTGCAGGGTTCTGGGACAACGACATGCACAAAACAAGGACGTGAAGCGCATCGCATGAATGCATTCAATCGCGACGCGCCTTAACGTGCAGTACGGATCAGGCGAAGCAGGCGGAAGAAGCGCCAGTTGAGCAGGACCGCCGCCGCTGCAAGCCCGAGCACGAAGCCGAACCAGACGCCGACGCCACCGAATTTCAGCGGGAAGGCAAACGCCCAGGCGCAAAGGAAGCCGATCGGCCAATAGGCGATCATGGCGAGGATCATCGGCACCGTCGTGTCCTTCAATCCGCGCAGCATGCCGGCGGCGATCGCCTGCAGTCCATCGACGAGCTGGAAGGCGCCGGCAATGACGATCAGCGGCCCGGCGAAGGCGAGAACTTCGCTCGCGTCCGGCCGGCTCGTATCGAGATAGAGCGCGGCGAGGTCGTGGGGATAGAGCGCGAAGATCGTGCTGCCGACTGCCGCGAAGCCGCAGCCGAGCGCAAGCACTGCAATTGCCGCGCGCTTGACCCCGAGCATGTCGCCGCCGCCATAGGCGAGCCCCACGCGCACCGTGCCGGCTTGCGCCAGGCCAAGCGGAATCATGAAGGCGATCGACGCGAACTGGAGCGCGATGCCATGCGCCGCGAGTTCGATGGTGCCGATCGTGCCCATCAGCAGCGAGGCGACGGTGAACAGGCTGACTTCGGCGAGAATCGTCAGCGAGATCGGGATGCCGAGATGGATGACCTCCCGGAATGCCGGCCAGTCCGGCCGCCAGAAGCGCACAAACAATTCATAGCGGTGGAGCTCCGGACGGCGGCGGATGTACCCGATCGTCAGCGCGGCGCCAAGGGCGGCGACGCCGAGGGCCGCGACGGCGGCGCCGAATATGCCGAGCGCCGGGAACCCGAAATGCCCGAAGATCAGGACATAGCAAAGCGCGACGTTGAGAACCAGGGTCGCAAGCGTCACGTAGAGGATCACCCCTGCCCGCTCGAGACCGCTCAGGAAAGCTCTGAGCACCATGAAGGCGAGGCTCGGGAAAATGGCCCATTGCGCGATGTGCAGATATTCCCCGGCGAGCGCCGCCACCTCGGGCTTCTGTCCGGCAAGAAGCAGGATCGGCTCGGCCATCCACAGGATCGGCGCCGTCAGGATGCCGTAGAGCAGCACCACCCACAGGCCCATGCGGACCGAGCGGCGCACGGACGACTTATCGCCCCGACCCTGCGCCTGCGCGACCATGGGAACAACCGCATTGGCAAAGCCGCTCCCAAAGATGAAGACCGTGAAGAAGAACTGCGTCGCAAGGATGATGGCGGCGAGCTGGACGGCTCCGAGTTTGCCGACCATGAGCACGTCGGTCGTATTGATCGCAAGCTGGGCGAGCTGCGCACCGATGAACGGGATGCCCAGCGAGATGCTGGCGCGAAAATGCGTGCCCCACGAATTGTCGGTTTGCGGAAGCACGAGGTCTTTGGTCGCGGTGAGCATCTAAAAATCCTCGCCTGCAGCGGCAATGGGGCACAGTCGAAAATGCAGGAGAGTGTTCGAATTAAAGCACCACTACGGCGAGCGCCAGCAATAAAGGGTAAGCCGCTCAATTTTTCATCGATGGATCAAGAAAATTGATCGATTGTAATTGGCCCGATCGTCGCGCTCTATGCTTGCGTCGGCCTCGGATTCGCCTCCTGGAACGCATTGCCGCGAACGGTGCGCACCCTGGAAAGGAAAACCACCAGCGCGGCGACGATCAGGCAGCCCGCCAGCGCATAAGGCGCGCCGGCGAAGGGATAGGACGCCGCCGGGCTCGTGAAATAGCTGAAGATCTGCGTGAAGATGACCGGTCCGAGGATCGTCGTTATGCTTGAGATACTGGTGAGCGCGCCCTGCAGTTCACCCTGCGCGGACGGCGGTACGTGGACCGATGCGATGCTGCGCAGCGGCGGATCGGCGAGGCTTTCGAGCGCGGTCGCGACGATCACCGCATAGACCATCCAGCCCTGCCAGGCGGCCGCGTAGCCTGCCATCCCGAGCGCCGTGAAGACCAGTCCGAGCGTTGCCGTCCGCCGCTCCCCCAGCCTTGGCACGACGCGCGGCAGGACCACCGCCATCACCACGGCGCCGCCCACGCCGAAGATGCCGAGCGACAGCCCGATCTGACCTTCGCTCCAGCCGTAGCGGTAGGAGGAAACGAACGACCAGACCGCCGGGTAGACGGCATGCGCCAGCCAGTAGAGGAAGAAGACGAGGCAGACCCAGCCGATGCCGGGGTAGTTGCGCATCTGCTTGAGCGCGCCGAGCGGATTGGACCGATGCCACTCGAAGCGGCGCCGGTGCCGCCGGGCAAGCGTCTCAGGCAGCAGGAAGAGCCCTATGATGAAGTTGAAAAAGGAAAGCGCGGCCGCCCCGTAAAAGGGCACCCTCGGCCCCAATTCGCCGAGGAAGCCGCCAATGACGGGACCGAGGGCGAAGCCGGTGCCGAAGGCGATCCCGATCAGGCCGAAATTCTTGGCACGGTTTCCGTCGTCGCTGATGTCGGCGATATAGGCGGATGCCGTCCCGTAGCTGGCGCCGCTGATGCCGGCGAGGATGCGCCCGAAGAAGAGCATCCAATAGCTCGTCGCAAGGGCACAGATGAGGTTGTCGATCGCGAAGGTGAGCACCGAAGCAAGCAGGATCGGCCGGCGCCCGAAGCGATCGCTGAGATTGCCGATCAGCGGGGCGAAAAGGAACAGCATCGCCGAATAGACGAGCAGCAGCCATCCGCCGTCGATAGCCGCCTCCCCGACGTCCGCGCCGGTCAGTTCCTGAAGGTAGCTCGGCAGCACCGGGACGATGATGGCGATGCCCATGATATCGAGAAGGAGGATGAGGAAGACGAGGAAAAGCCCGCGCTTCACGAATTTGCTGTCGAGCATGCCTCTCCTCCTCGCGCCGAAGCGGAGACAGAACGTGAACGACGTCACCAATTAAGGTGTAACGCGTCCGCCGGACGGAAACAATACGTGAACATTTCAAAGTTTCTGATCGAAACCATCGCATCCGCTGATGGCGTGAGCAAGCCCAGCTACCGCTCTGCGTGCTGCCGCTGTTCCGCCTTCAGGAAGTTGACGAAGGCGCGAAGCGGCGCCGGAAGATGCCTGCGGCCGGCATAATAGAGGAATGGTCCGGGAAAGCTCGTGGTCCAGGGCTCGAGAATGGGCACCAGTCGGCCAGCCTCGATCTCCGGCATGAGGAACTCTTCGAAGGTGCGGATCACCCCCAGGCCGTCAACGGCCGCGGCGATTTCGAGATCGATGCTGTTTGCGACCACGGTCGCGGGCGGCGCCAGATTTATGGCCGAGTCGTCTTCGCCGAACTCCCAAGCAAGTGCGATGCCGTTCTGGAAGCGGTGGCGGATGTTCGCGTGTTCCAGAAGGTCGCGCGGATGCTCAGGCACGCCGTGCCGCGCGAGATAGTCCGGAGCTGCGGCCGTGATGTAGCGCTGCACGCGGGGGCCGATCGGAATGGCGATCATGTCCTTTTCCACGCGTTCCTCGTAGCGCACGCCGGCATCGAAACCCGCGGCGAGAACATCGATGAAACCGTCTTCCGCGGCGACCTCGATGTTGATGGCCGGATGCATCTTGAGGAAGCGGCCGACGAGCGGCGGCAGGACCGCGCGTGCGACGACGGTCGGCACGTTCAGTCTCAAGGTGCCGCCGGACTGTCGCGCAGGCTGCCGACCTGGTCGAGCGCCCCGGCGATCTCGCCCAGCGCCGGCGACAGCCGATCGAGCAACCGCCCGCCCGCCTCCGTCGGCGTGACGCTGCGGGTCGTCCGGTTGAGCAGCCTGACGCCAAGCCTCGCCTCCAACCGTCGCACGGCCTCGCTGAGTGCCGAAGCCGAGACACCGCGCTTGCGGGCAGCCGTCCGGAAGCTGCGCTCGCGCGCAACCGCGGCAAAGGCATCGAGATCGGCGAGCGGGAGTTCATTCATTGTACGAAAATCTGCACAGGTTGTTTGGTTCGTGCAGGATTATCGCACAGCGCAGCCTGAAGTAAACATTGCGTCGAACGAACGGCCTTAACTGAAGGAGAACGAGATGCGCATGGTTTCACTTGGAAATTCCGGTCCGCAGGTCGCCGCGATCGGGCTATGTCGGGCATGTATGGCCCTGCCGACCGCGCGGAAAGCATAGCTACCATCCATGCCGCGCTCGATGCCGGCATCACCTTGCTCGACACCGGCGACTTCTACGGCATGGGACACAACGAGATGCTGATCGGCGAAGCGCTCAAAGGACGCGCTCGCGATCAGGTGCAACTCAGCGTCAAGTTCGGCGCGCTGCGCGATGCCGCCGGCGGCTGGCTCGGCTATGACGGGCGGCCGAAGGCGGTGCGCAATTTCCTCGCCTATACGCTGCAGCGCCTCGGCGTGGATCATATCGATATCTACCGCCCTGCCCGTCTCGACGCCGACGTGCCGATCGAGGACACGATCGGGGCGATCGCCGACCTGGTAAAGGCGGGTTACGTGCGGCATATCGGGCTTTCCGAGGTCGGCCCCGAGACGATCCGGCGCGCGGCCGCCGTCCATCCGATCTGCGACCTGCAGATCGAATACTCGCTGATTTCCCGCGGAATAGAGGGGGATATCCTCCCGACCTGCCGTGAACTCGGCATTGCCATCACCGCTTACGGCGTATTGTCGCGCGGCCTGATCAGCGGGCACTGGCAGAAAGGCGCAGCCAAGAGCGGCGACTTCCGTGCGGTCAGTCCGCGTTTCCAGGAAGGCAACATCGACCGGAACCTCGCCTTGGTCGAGGCGCTCAGAAGCATCGCCGATGCCAAGGGAGTGACGGTCGCGCAGATCGCCATCGCCTGGGTCGCGGCACAGGGCGACGACATCGTGCCGCTCATCGGCGCACGCCGGCGGGACCGGCTTTCCGAGGCTCTCGGGGCGCAGGCCGTCCGCCTCGATGCGGATGACCTGGCGGCGATCGAACGCGCCGTCCCGAAGGGCGCCGCCGCCGGTGCGCGCTATCCAGAGGCCCAACTCGTGCACATGGACAGCGAAAGGCAGGCCTGACCGCTCAACCTCGCTCGAGGCGCGCGGTCAGACGGCGCCCGAGAAGGTGTCGCAGGCCGACATCTTGCCGCTGTCGAAGCCGCGCTTGAACCAGTTCATCCGCTGTTCGGAGGTGCCGTGGTTGAAGCTCTCCGGCACCACGTAGCCCTGCGTGCGCTTCTGCAGCGTGTCGTCGCCGATCTGCGTGGCCGCGTTCAGTGCCTCCTCGACGTCACCGCGCTCGAGCAGGCCCTTCTGCTCGGTATATCTGCCCCAGATGCCGGCGAAGCAGTCGGCCTGCAACTCGACGCGGATCGACATCTGGTTTGCCTCGGCCTCGCTCATGCGCTGGCGCATCTCGTTGAACTTCGGCAGCACGCCGATCTGGTTCTGCACGTGGTGACCGACCTCGTGCGCGAGCACATAGGCCTGGGCGAAATCGCCGGACGCATCGAACTTCTGCGCGAGTTCCTCGAAGAAGCTCATGTCGAGATAGACCTTGCGGTCGCCGGGGCAATAGAAGGGACCTGACGCGGCCGAGGCGAAGCCGCAGGCCGAGCGAACCGCGCCGCTGAAGAGCACGAGCTTCGGCTCCTCATATTGCTCGCCGCTTGCCTGGAAAATGCCGTTCCAGGTGTCCTCCGTCTCGGCGAGCACGGTCGCCATGAAGGCCTTCATCTCCTCTTCCTCGGCCGAACCGCGCGGCACTTGCGAGCCGTCGCTCTGCTCGAAGCCTGGCATGTTCGCCGGCCCGCCCTCGAGGATCTGCAGCATGTCTATGCCCATGGCCTTGAGCACGAAATAGAGAATGACGAGAAAGATCAGCGTGCCGAAGCTCATGCCGCCGCCGGCCCGGCGCATCCCGCCCCCGGTCGGAATGCGGAACCCGCCGCCGCGGCCGAAAGGACTGCCGCCGGGGCTCGCCCCGCGCTGATCCTCGACATTGCTGGATTGGCGGCGGCCCTTCCATTCCATGACCGAATCCTCCCGGTTATCTCAGAGCGACCACGCCGACGACAAACGCTTCGACCGCTCTGTGGTCGAAGAATGATATACGCCCCGGCCGCGATTCTTGTAAAACGCAATCGAGACCCCACGGTTTCACGACGGTGCTCATTTCCGGGCGCGGGCGGAAGAGCGTAAGCGGTTTGCGCCGGCAGGTTCGACCGGGGGAGCCCCTCATATCGCGCAAGCGCAACTATCTTCGCTTTATTGTCGATTCCGGAATTTTCGGGGTTCCGCTTGCCCAGACATTTGCCTATAAGCCGCTTCTAGCCTGAAAAGACCATCATTGCGCGACCCGGCCGGTGACCTCCCACCCTGGCCGGTTTTTCGCGCAGCCAGAAACGGATGATTGCCCATGCCGAAGCGCCAAGATATCAAATCGATCCTCATTATCGGCGCGGGGCCGATCGTCATCGGTCAGGCATGCGAATTCGACTATTCCGGTACCCAGGCGTGCAAGGCGCTGAAGGAGGAGGGCTACCGGGTCATCCTGGTCAACTCCAACCCGGCGACGATCATGACCGATCCCAATCTCGCCGACGCGACCTATGTCGAGCCGATCACGCCCGAGGTCGTCGCCAAGATCATCGCCAAGGAACGCCCCGACGCGCTGCTGCCGACCATGGGCGGTCAGACGGCGCTCAACACCGCCCTATCACTGCGCCGCATGGGCGTGCTCGACCGCTACAATGTCGAGATGATCGGCGCCAAGCCGGAGGCGATCGACAAGGCGGAGGATCGCGCACTCTTCCGCGAGGCGATGGCGCGGATCGGCCTCGAGACCCCGAAGTCGCGCCTGGCGAACGCCACCGACATCAAGGATCATGACCGCAAGGCGCACGAGGCCGAGCGCGCCGCGCTCAAGGCGAGGCTTTCGGGCGACGAACTCGACAAGGCGCTGGACGAACTGGAGAACCAGTGGAACCTCGGCGAAGGCGACCGCAAGCAGCGTTATGTCAACCATGCCATGGCGATCGCCGCCCAGGCGCTCGACGAGGTCGGCCTGCCGGCGATCATCCGCCCGTCCTTCACCCTCGGCGGCACCGGCGGCGGCATCGCCTACAACCGTTCGGAATTCTTCGAGATCGTCGGCAGCGGCCTCGATGCGTCGCCGACCACGGAAGTGCTGATCGAGGAGTCGGTGCTCGGCTGGAAGGAATATGAAATGGAGGTCGTCCGCGACAAGGCGGACAACTGCATCATCATCTGCTCGATCGAGAACATCGACCCGATGGGCGTGCACACGGGGGATTCGATCACCGTCGCGCCGGCGCTGACCTTGACCGACAAGGAATACCAGATCATGCGCAACGCCTCTATCGCGGTCCTGCGCGAGATCGGCGTCGAGACCGGCGGATCGAACGTGCAGTTCGCCGTCAATCCGGAGACCGGCCGCCTCGTCGTCATCGAGATGAACCCGCGCGTGTCGCGCTCGTCGGCGCTGGCTTCCAAGGCGACCGGCTTCCCGATCGCCAAGATCGCCGCCAAGCTCGCGGTCGGCTATACGCTCGACGAACTCGAGAACGACATCACCGGCGGCGCGACGCCTGCCTCCTTCGAACCGTCGATCGACTATGTCGTCACCAAGATCCCGCGCTTCGCCTTCGAGAAGTTCCCGGGCGCCGAGCCGACTCTGACGACCGCGATGAAGTCGGTCGGCGAGGTCATGGCGATCGGCCGCACCTTTGCCGAATCGCTGCAGAAGGCGCTTCGCGGCCTTGAAATCGGCCTCACCGGCCTCGACGAGATCGAGATCCCGGACCTCGACGATAACGGCGACGGCCGCAACGCCATTCGGGCGGCGCTCGGAACGCCGACGCCGGACCGCCTGCGCATGGTCGCCCAGGCGCTGCGCCTCGGCATGAGCGAGGCGGAGGTGCACGAGGCCTGCAAGATCGATCCGTGGTTCATCGCCCAGTTCAAGGCGATCGTCGACATGGAGGCGCGCATCCGCGAGCACGGACTGCCCCAGGATGCCGAGAACCTGCGCATGCTGAAGGCCATGGGCTTCTCCGACGCCCGGCTCGCGACGCTGACCGGCAAGCGCCCGAAGGAGGTGGCAGAACTCAGGAATGCGCTCAACGTCCGCCCGGTCTACAAGCGCATCGACACCTGCGCGGCCGAATTCGCCTCGCCGACCGCCTATATGTACTCGACCTATGAAACGCCCTTCGTCGGCGCCGCTCGTTCCGAGGCGCAGGTTTCCGATCGCAAGAAGGTCGTCATCCTCGGCGGCGGCCCGAACCGGATCGGCCAGGGCATCGAGTTCGACTACTGCTGCTGCCATGCCGCCTTCGCGCTGAAGGACGCCGGCTTCGAGGCGATCATGGTCAACTGCAACCCGGAAACGGTTTCGACCGACTACGACACCTCCGACCGGCTCTATTTCGAGCCGCTGACGGCCGAAGACGTGATCGAGATCATGCGCGCCGAGCAGGAAAACGGCACGCTCCACGGGGTCATCGTGCAGTTCGGCGGCCAGACGCCGCTGAAGCTCGCGGAGGCCTTGGAAAAGAACGGCATTCCGATTCTCGGCACCGCGCCGGATGCGATCGACCTCGCCGAGGACCGCGACCGCTTCCAGAAGCTGCTGATGAAGCTCGACCTCAACCAGCCGAACAACGGCATCGCCTACTCGGTCGAGCAGGCCCGCCTCGTCGCCGCCGAGATCGGCTTCCCGCTGGTCGTGCGCCCCTCCTATGTCCTCGGCGGCCGCGCGATGCAGATCATCCATTCGGAAAGCATGCTGCAGAGCTACCTGCTCGACACCGTCCCGGGCCTCGTGCCGGAGGACATCAAGCAGCGCTACCCGAACGACAAGACGGGCCAGATCAACACGCTACTTGGTAAGAACCCGCTGCTCTTCGACAGCTATCTCACCAATGCCACCGAAGTGGACGTCGACTGCCTGTGCGACGGCAAGGAGGTTTTCGTCTCCGGCATCATGGAGCATATCGAAGAGGCGGGCATTCATTCGGGCGACTCCGCCTGCTCGCTGCCTGTCCACACCCTCTCCCCTGATCTCGTCGACGAACTCGAGCGCCAGACGACGGCGCTTGCCAAGGCACTGAACGTCGGCGGCCTGATGAACGTGCAGTTCGCCATCAAGGACGGCACGATCTACGTGCTCGAAGTCAATCCGCGCGCATCGCGCACGGTCCCCTTCGTCGCCAAGACGATCGGCGCGCCGATCGCCAAGATCGCCGCACGCGTCATGGCCGGCGAGACGCTCGGCGATGCGATCGCGGCCTATGGCAGGAAGCCGGACCCGCGCAACCTGAAGCACATCGCGGTCAAGGAAGCGGTCTTCCCCTTCGCCCGCTTCCCCGGCGTCGACACCCTGCTCGGACCGGAGATGCGTTCGACCGGCGAGGTCATCGGCCTCGATACCGATTACGCGCTCGCCTTCGCCAAGTCGCAGCTCGGCGCCGGCGTCGACCTGCCGCGCGACGGAACGGTTTTCGTCTCGGTGCGCGACGAGGACAAGCCGGGCGTCCTGCCGGCGATCCGCGTTCTCGCCGATATCGGCTTCAAGGTCATGGCGACCGGGGGCACGGCCCGCTTCCTGGCTGAGCACGGCATCACCGCCACCAAGATCAACAAGGTCCTGGAAGGCCGGCCGCATGTCGAGGACGCGATCCGCAACCGGCAGGTCCAGCTCGTGATCAACACGACCGACGGCAACAAGGCGATCTCGGATTCGAAGTCGCTTCGGCGCGCGACCCTGATGCAGAAGGTTCCCTACTACACCACGATGGCGGGCGCCGAGGCAGCGGCCCATGCCATCAAGGCGCTGAAGGCAGGCAATCTCGAAGTGCGTCCGCTGCAGAGCTACTTCGACGCGTGACGCTCCCCGCCTGCGCATCTCCTGAACGCAGCCTGAACGCCCGGTTCAGGCTGCGTTCGAGCTCACCGTTGTTCATTGCCGCCATGCGCATCGAGCGCCGGCAGCGGCCGGTAAAGCGCAGGGCTGGGGCAATGAGATGCAGCTTTATTTCTTCGATCTTCATTGGGGCGACGAACGCTTCGTCGACGAGGAGGGCGTTGCCCATTTCGACGAAGGGTCGGCGCTCTACTATGCGCAGCGCATCGCCGACAAGATCGGCCGCGACTCCGATTACCGATCGCTGAAGGTCGAGGTGCGCACGAGCGACGGCCGCCTTCTGGCGACCATTCTGCCGTCGGAAGGCCGTCGCCGCGAGCAGGTCGCCCTCATCGGCCGTCATCCAGGCCCTTTCCGCCATGCGGCGGACGGCGCGGGTATGCCGGCCGCCATCCTCTGAGCGGCAGGCACATGCCGACCTCTGCGCCGTTCTTCGCTTACAAGGCGCGCTCCCGGCGTCGCATCAGCCGCAGGGTTCTGATGCCGAAGAACAGCGCGGCGGCGGCAACGACGCAGCCGAGCGCGAAGACGCCGAACAACGCCGCCGACATCACGCGATCGCCGGCGCCTTCGTCAAAGCCGCGGGCATTGGCGGTCACGCCGAAAACGGCGGCGCCGATCGCGTAGCCGGCCGATTGCAGCGTCGGCAGCAGCGTGGAGGTCCTGTCGCGTTCGTCGATGCTCGACACGTCCATCAGCAATTGGCTGAGTGTACCCCATGAGACGCCGAAGCCGGTTCCGATCGCGATCTGGCCGATGAAGACCAAGCGGTGCTCGCCGGTGCCGACGGCGAGTGTCAGCCCGATGAGGCCAAGCCACAGAAGCAACGGCCCCGTCCAGATCAACTGTACGCGGAAATCATGCGAACGCAGGCTCGCAACGAGTATCGCCGTTGCGCTCCAGGACATCGCCATCAGGGCGCTGGAAAAGCCGGCGGCGGTCGGACCGAACCCCCACAGGCGCTGGAGCGCATAGACCAGGTAGACGGAGCCCGAGGCTTGGGCGAGCGGCATCAGCAGGACGACCCAGAGACCCGTGCCGAGCGGGCGGCCGATCGCAAAGGCATTGAACGGCAGAATGGCGTCGGGCGACCGCCGATCCAATTTGATCGTGCTGACGAAAATCGCGAGCGCTGCCACCAGCAGGGCCGTCGTGGCGTAGACGCTGCCAGCCGTGTTCGAGAGCGAGATCAACAGGATGCCGAAGCCGAAGGCAATGATCCGCAGCAGCGGAATAGAGCCCGCCGCACTCCCGCCTTGCTGCGGCTTTGGAACGATCGCGACGACGAGCGCGATGAAGATCGCCGCCGCCGGTACGTTGACGAAGAAGGCGGCGCGCCACGACCAGTATTCCGTCAGCAGCCCGGAGATGAGCGGGCCGGCAAAGGCGGCGGTGGCCCAGACGATCGCTTCGGCGCCGAAGACCTTGGGCACGAGCCGCGGCGGGAAGAGTTCCGGGATCAGCGCGTAGCAGACCGCCGCGATGACCCCCTCGCCCAGCCCCTGCAGCAACCTGCCGGCGAGCACCTCCGGCATGCCGCTTGCCGCCGTGGCGATGACGGTGCCCGTGACGAAGACAAGTGCCGCGGCGATCAGCGTGCTGCGTGCGCCGAACCGGGCCTTCAGATTTGCCGCCAGGGCGCCGCCGACGATGGCGAAAACGAGGTAGAGCGTGAACGCCCAGGACAGCAAGGCCGCACCGCCGAATTCCGCGACCGCCGTCGGCAAGGCCGTCGAGACGAAGAATTCGTTGAAGGCAAAGAGCGCCACGCCGAGGCATAATGTCACCGTCGCGACCAGGGCGTCGGGCTGCAAGAGCTCGCGCCAGCGTCCCTCCGCCTCCTGCGTCACGTCGGCAGGCTCTAAATTCCGTTCGGCTAAACTCATGGATCCGGTTCCGTTTCTTTCGTTCATGGAACCAGCACTGATACAACCTCAAGTGCTGTTGAGGTAAAGAGGCTTTTTTCTCGGTCGCCGGTTTTGTTCGCGGCCGCTTCAACCTGTGGTATGCCATTGCCGGTGCTTTGACGACGGCGAAAAATCTGGCTTTCGCGCTGCCGTTTCTGCTATAAGGACGGTTCGGATGTTTCGGACGGTTCCGGCGCTTTCGCTCCGGGGACCGTTTTCTTTTGCGTCGGCGCTGCTGAAAGGTGGCGCCGAGTGCTTGATGAAGGATAGTGAAATGGTCGACAAAGTTCCGATGACCCAGGGTGGATTTGCCAATCTGCAGGAGGAGCTGCGCTGGCGCCAGCAGGAAGAACGCCCGCGAATCATCGAAGCTATCGCGGAGGCCCGCGCCCATGGCGATTTGTCGGAGAATGCCGAATACCATGCCGCCAAGGAAGCGCAGAGCCATAACGAAGGCCGCATCGGCGAGCTCGAGGATCTGATTGCGCGCGCCGAAGTGATCGATCTGTCGAAGATGTCCGGATCGAAGATCAAGTTCGGAGCGAGGGTGAAGCTCGTCGACGAGGACACCGAAGAGGAAAAGACCTACCAGATCGTTGGCGATCAGGAAGCCGACGTCAAAGCCGGACGCATCTCCATCTCCTCCCCCATCGCCCGCGCGCTGATCGGCAAGGAAGTAGGCGATTCCATCGAAGTCAACGCACCTGGTGGCTCCAAGGCCTACGAAATCCTGGCCGTTCACTGGGGTTGAGCGCCTTCGGGGGCGCCCTGCCCCCGTTCCGCCGACATGGCCCTTCCCTCACATGCCCCCTTTCTGACATGATTGTCGCTTGCGCGAGGAGAGCGCACACGTGGTCGATATCCGCGACGTCGAGGTGATCGCGCCCAATTTCAAGCGCCGCCTTTCGGGCGTCACCTCGACGATCATCCAGCTCGTTCCGGTTCAGCACGCCCTCGGGCAGAAGATTGCGGTTCTCGGGCCGGGGCTTCCGAGGAGCTTGCCGTCGGTCCGGTTTCGCGACCTGATCCAGCTATGGACGAAGCCGAAAGGCCGGCCCTGCCGCGTCTGGCATGCGCGCCGCAACGTCGAGATGCTTCCCGCGATCCTGCTGCGCGACCTGTTGCGCATGAAGATCCGGATCGTCTTCACGTCCGCTTCGCAGCGCCGTCACAGCGGGTGGAGCAAGTTTCTCATCCGCCGGATGGACGCGGTGATCGCCACGAGCGGCAAGACAGCTGCCTACCTCGAAGTGCCGAACACGGTGATCCTGCACGGGATCGACACCAAGCGCTTTCAGCCTCCCACCGACAAGGCCGAGGCGAAGACCGTTCTCGGGCTCGATCCTTCGATGAAGGTCGTCGGATGTTTCGGCCGCGTGCGCCGTCAGAAGGGAACCGACCTTTTCGTCGACAGCATGATCAGCCTCCTGCCCGATCGGCCGGACTGGTGCGCGGTCGTCGCCGGCCGGGCCACCGGGCCGCATCGCGGCTTCGAAGCCGAACTCAAGGAACGCGTCGCCAAGTCCGGGCTTGCGGATCGCATTCTCTTCGTCGGCGAGCACACCAACATTCCCGATTGGTACAGGGCGCTCGACCTCTTTGTCGCGCCGCAGCGTTGGGAAGGCTTCGGCCTGACGCCGCTCGAAGCCATGGCGACCGGCGTTCCCGTGGTGGCGACGGACGTGGGCGCCTTTTCGGAATTGGTGGCCGAGGGCGAGGCGGAGACGGGGCTCGTCATCGCGGCCGACGATCTCAAGGCGATGATCGACGCCACCGCAGCCTTCATGGACGACCCGTCGCGACTTGCGGCCGCAGGTGCCAACGGCCTGGCGCGGACCTGGAACGGATTCGCGATAGAAGCGGAAGCGCGGGCGATCGGCGCGGTCTACGAGAGCCTGATGCGTTGACCCTCCCCTGCAGGCGGCTATCGCCTGGAGGCAAACAACTTCAGATAGGCGTCGGCAATCGCGTCCTTGGAGAACTGGCTGACGAGCGTCTCGTGCCCGCGCGCGGCAAGCTGCTGCGCCAGTTCCGGCGAGTTGATGAGCCGCTCGATGGCGCCTGCAAAACCATTGGCGTCGCCGATGTCGACCATCAGACCGTTTTCTCCGTCGCGCATGAACCACTGCGGTCCTTCGGATCGGCTCGAGACGACCGGCGTTCCCTGCGCCCAGGCTTCCAGGATCACGTTGCCGAGCGGTTCATGGCTCGACGCCATCACAAAGACGTCCGCGGCCGCGAGGAAGGGTCGCGTGTCTTTCTGCCAGCCGGCGAAGCGGACGCGGTTGGAAACGCCGAGATCATCTGCGAGCTTTTGCAGCTTGTCGCGCTCCTCGCCGTCGCCGAGCAGCCAGAGATAGGCGCCCGGAAGTCTGGCGAGCGCCTCGATCAAGGTATGGAATCCCTTGCGCTCGACGAAGCGCCCCATCGACATCACGACCGGCGCATCGCTGGGCGTGTCGAGCATTGTCCGCTCCGCAGCCCGGACGCGCTCGGTGCTGGTGAAATTCGAGATCACCTTCGTTTCCCGCGTCCAACCGAGATCGCGGACGCGCTCGGCAATGCCGGGGGTATTGCACACGATGCAATCCGTGTTCCTGAAATAGCTGAGCCGCGTGGGGTAGTCGCCGAGACGGGAGATCTTGAGCGCGCCTTTGTAGTTCGGCATCAGTTCGCTCGCCCGTGGCGCCCAGGCCATCAACACGTCGGGCTTCTCCCGCCGGGCCATGTGCTTCACCCTCAACGGCAGCAGGATGCGATCGAGCGAGAGGTTGCGAAAGTGGCTTTCCCTGATTTTCGCGACGGCGTCGATGTCACGCCGCCAGCCGCGTCCGGGCCGGATGATTGCCGCCTGCTCGACGCCGCGTTCCGAAAGCGCATTGACGAGATGGACGAAAAAGCGCTCGGCGCCGCCATCCTTGCCGAAATGGAAGTGAATGACCTTCATCGCTTCGCGGTGCCCCTGGCGAATAGGTCGAGATAGGCGTCGGTGATCGCCTGTTCGGAAAACCGCGTGGTGAGCGTTTCGCGGCCGCCGGCGCTGAGTCGCTCGCGCAGCATGGGATCGTCGCGCAGCCGGCGGATGGCGCTTGCAAGGCCCTCGTCTTCGCCGCAGTCCACCATCAGCGCGTCGGTTTCATGCGTCATCACCCAGGACGGCCCCTCGGCGCGGGCGGCAATCGTCGGCTTTCCCGCACCCCAGCCCTCGAAGCAGACATTGCCGAGCGGTTCATGCGACGAGTTTATCGCAAAGACATCGCCCGCCGCGAGGAAGCCGTAGGCGTCTGTCCGCCAGCCGGCAAAGCGGACGCGGTCACGAATGCCGAGTTCATCTGTCAATTGTTCCAGTTGCGCCCGCTCCGGACCATCGCCGACAAGCCAGAGATAGGCTCCTTCCACCTTCCTGACGGCGCGGATGAGCCCGTCGAAACCCTTCCGCTTGACGAAGCGGCCCATACCGACGACGACGAAGGCGTCCGCGGGCGTTTGCATCTCGGCACGGTCGACCGGCGGCACGGGGGCGGCCCGCGTGAAGTTGGCGATGACCTCGACGTCGCGTTTCCAGCCGAGCGCCCGGACCTTCGCGGCCATGTCGGGGGTGATGCAGACGAGCGTTTCGACGTTCGTGTAGTAGCCGAGATGTTGAGGGTAGTCGCCGAGGCGGGAAATGCGAAACGCGTTGGCGTGCGCCGGCATGAAGCGGCTGGCGCGCAGTTGCCAGGCCATGATCACGTCCGGTTCGAACTCACGAAGGATGCGGTTCATCCTCCACTTCAAAAGGAAGCGCGACAGCGAAATGCGCCGGAAAACGCCCTCGTAGATCGTCGCGCTTGCCTCTATGTCCTTGCGCCAGCTCCGGCCCGGGCGGATCAGCACGCGCTGCTCGACGCCTCGCTTGTGCAGCGCATTGACGAGGTTGACGAAGAAGCGCTCGGCTCCGCCCTCCTGGCCGAAATGAATGTGCATGACCTTCACGCCGAATCCCCCTGCACCCATCAGCGCGAAAGCGCATCGTCCACGTTCGGGCGTGCCTTGAGCGCATGCCGCTGATAGATCTTGGCAGCCGTCAGGAAGGCGTAGACCGCGCCCGTCATGGCCTCGATGAAGCCGGACAGGCCGCATCGCCAGAGGCCGTTGCGAAAGTAGAGCCTGAGAAAATAGAGCGGCGGCCCGAAGACGAGCTTGTAGAAGCGCGGCGGTTTGCCGGCCTCGACCTGCTGGTCGGCCTTCAGGGTCGAATACTTGTTTTCCTTCAGGATCTGCTCGTCCATCTGCAGAGGACGAAAATGCAGGAGACTGCCTGTTGCCGCATTGCCGACCCTGCCGTCGGGCACGATGCCCTCATGGACCTTCTGGGTGAGATCGTAATGTCCCCTCTCCCGGCGGATCAGCCGCAGGTTTCGTCGCTCGTGAACATTCTCGGGCGTGTATCCGTAGCCGATCAGATAGGGGCGGCGCGCCACGCGCCATCCAACGATGTCGTCCGGGGCGGCGAGGAGATCCGGCAGCAGCCTGCGGAGCGCCGCGTCGAGCCTCTCGTCCGCATCGATGTTGAAGCACCAGGGCTGGGTGCACTGCTCGAGGGCGAATTGCTTTTGCCCGGCATAGCCGCGCCATGCCTCATGCATGAAGCGGATCGGCCAACCCGCATCGATATAGGATTGCACCAGGGCGACCGTCCCGTCCGTCGAGCCGGAATCGACGATCACGATCTCCGCGCATTGCGCCAGGCTCTCGATGCAATTGCCGAGATAGGCCTCTTCGTTCAAGCAGATGATGAAAGCGGAAAGCGGCAGCCTCGGGTTCATGCGGCCGCCCCAATTCGCCGCCTGCGCGGGGCATGCGCGCTTTCGTCCTCGAAATGTCTCAATTCTTTCCGCCTGGCGAAGCCTCGGGTTGGATGCGCGGCAGCGAGAGGGCCACGCATCTTAGATTTCCACCTGACATGCGTCCTTGACTTGACGGATCGTCAACATGGTCCGGACCGTATCGACGTTTTCGGTTGCGGTCAGTTCCTCAATAACGAAATCCTGAAAGCTCGCAAGGTTCTCGGCCACGCATTGAAGCAGAAAGTCGGACTCTCCCGAGACCATCCAGGCCTCGCGCACAAGCGGCCACGACGCCGTGCGGGCGGCGAAGGCCTTGAGATTGGCGTCCGACTGGTGTTTGAGGCCGACCATGCAGAAGGCGACCAGGTCATAACCGAGGGCGGACGCGTTCAGAAGCGCCCGATAGCCGCGGATGACGCCCGCTTCTTCGAGTTTGCGAACACGGCGCAGGCAAGGCGGGGCGGAAATTCCCACCCGCTCGGCCAGTTCCACATTCGTCATCCGGCCGTTGGCCTGCAGTTCACGCAGGATCTTCATATCGATGGCATCGAGCTCGACGCGTACCACCATTGCCCAACATCCCCATTTTTCGTCGGCCTGGCGGATGAGGCCTTATTGCCCGCCAATACTCTGCCGCTGCAGCGGACTGCGTCCCTTGTTCCTATGTGGGTAGCACGTAACCGAATGTCGAAACGAGAGCACTTGCGGTTGCATGCACAAAAACCTTGAGCAGCCGGCTGCCTGGATCCGGCCGCCGCCACCGTTGTCCGACGGTCCGTCCTCATTGGCGATCTTGCGTGAAAACGATGCAAAAATGCCCGATCTGGTGTCAAATTGAGGTTGGTGACGCAACCACTTGTGTGTATCAGGCGGCGTGCCCTTGAAAGTGCGCGCTGTGAATACCTAAAGTAAGGCAATATTTTGCCATTATTGAACCGCACCGGGTGATGCCGCCTCCGGCTCTCCGGCGAATGAAGGACAAGAGCATGACCGCCCGCCACACCAAAGTGCTGATCATCGGTTCCGGCCCCGCCGGCTACACCGCCGCGATTTACACGGCGCGGGCGATGCTTTCGCCGGTTCTCATCGCGGGCATGGAACAGGGCGGGCAGTTGATGATCACCACGGATGTGGAGAATTATCCGGGCTATGCCGATCCGGTCCAGGGACCGTGGATGATGGAGCAGATGCTGAAACAGGCGACCCATGTCGGCGCGGAGATCGTCAACGATCTCGTAACCGATGTCGACCTCTCCATCCGCCCCTTTCGCATCCGGACGGACAGCGGCACGGAATGGACGACGGATGCACTGATCATCGCGACCGGCGCCAAGGCGAAGTGGCTCGGCATCGAAACCGAGCCGACTTTCATGGGCTTCGGCGTTTCCGCCTGCGCCACCTGCGACGGCTTCTTCTATCGCAACAAGGACGTCATCGTCGTCGGTGGCGGCAACTCGGCGGTCGAGGAAGCGCTTTATCTCTCCAACCTGGCGAAGACGGTTACGGTCGTGCACCGCCGCGATGCTTTCCGGGCCGAGAAGATCCTGCAGGAACGTTTGTTCGCGAAGCCGAACGTCAAGGTCATCTGGGACCACGAGGTCGTCGAATATCTCGGCACGGCCGCCAAGCCGCCGATGCCGGCCTCCGTCACCGGCGTGAAGCTTCGCAACACCAAGACGGGTGAGACCTCGGAGATGGCGATCGACGGCGTCTTCGTCGCCATCGGCCATGCGCCGGCCGTCGAACTGTTCAAGGGCAAGCTGCGCCAGAAGCCGAACGGCTATCTCTGGACCGCGCCGGATTCGACCGCCACCGATGTCGCAGGCGTCTTTGCCGCCGGCGATGTCACCGACGACATCTACCGCCAGGCGGTCACCGCGGCCGGCATGGGCTGCATGGCGGCGCTCGAGGCGGAGAAATATCTGGCGGGTCACATGCCCGTCGCAATTGCAGCCGAATAGAAGCTGCGAAACGGGGCGCGCGCTTGAAGGCGTGACGTCCCGCATGGGAACAGATGCATCGGTCACCTCGGGAGGACGGACAGCCGAATTCTCCGAGTGATTCTTTATGGGGGCTTTTATGTCGCTGGACTGGGACAAACTGCGCATATTTCATGCGGCGGCCGAGGCCGGCTCGTTCACGCACGCGGCAGACAAGCTCCACCTCTCGCAATCGGCGATCAGCCGGCAGGTCAGCGCGCTCGAGCAGGACGTGGGCATCAAGCTGTTTCACCGCCACGCGCGCGGCCTGATCCTCACCGAGCAGGGCGAAATGCTTTACCGCACCGCCCATGAAGTGCTGATGAAGCTCGAAAGCGTCAAGGCGCAGCTCAGCGAGACGACGGACAAGCCGAGCGGCAAGCTGCGCATCACGACCACGGTGGGGCTTGGCCAGGGCTGGCTGACCGACAAGATACAGGAGTTCATGTCGCTCTATCCGGACATCCAGGTGCAGCTCATCCTCGACAATGAGGAGCTTGACGTGAACATGCGTCATGCCGACTGCGCCATAAGGCTGCGCCAGCCGCAGCAGTCGGATCTCATCCAGCGCAAGCTCTTCACCGTCCACATGCATGTCTATGCGGCGCCGTCCTACATCAACAGGTATGGCGAACCGCAATCGCTCGATGACCTCGACAATCACCGCATCATCACCTTCGGAGAACCGGCGCCGAACTACCTGCTCGACGTCAATTGGTTGGAAATCGCCGGGCGGGATCCGGACAATCCGCGGATCTCCCATCTGCAGATCAACAGCCAGACCTCGATCAAGCGCGCCTGCCTCCTCGGCATCGGCATCGCCATGCTGCCCGACTATATCGTCGGCCGCGACCCCGGGCTGATCCAGCTGCCGATCAGCGCGGAAATCCCCTCCTTCGACACTTATTTCTGCTATCCGGACGAAATGAAGAACGCCGCCAAGCTGAAGGTCTTCCGCGACTATATTGTCGCCAAGGCCCGGAACTGGAATTTCTGACGCGCGATTTCGGTCTGCCCGATTTTGTGGCACACGCCATTCATCGGCCTGGGCTTTTGTTTTTCAAAGACATGCGGCCTTTGAAGTTCCACCGGCCTTGCGCGTCTGACAAGGCTCGCGGCGCTGCGGGTCGATCGGGCCTTTTCGCGGGGCTGCGTTCGTGTGCGATGCAAAAATGGGCAGGGATGCGCACATGGCATGGCTGACATGCATATTAAATGATTGCTGCGAGCCCAAAAAAGCAGCATACAGAACCCAGCTGATGCATCTTTGGTGGCTTCTCCTCCCAGTGCCACCGCAGCAGCTGTTCCCCTCTGGAGGTTCTAATTACCTTCACAACTACAAGGGCCCAAGTCTTCTTGCGGCCCTCTTTTTTTGCCCTGGCGCCGCCGCCTGCAGCCCGCAGTTGCGAAATTCTGTGGCAGACCCATTGAAAGCCGGAATGGCGCTTCCCATATTGAATTCGGCTGATGCACCTAGCGGCTTTCTCCTCCCCAGCCGCTGCACCAGCTGTTCCCCTCTGGAGGTTTGAAAACCTTCATAACTGAAGGGCCCAAGTTCTCTTGCGGCCCTCTTTTTTTACCCATCGACAGGACAGATCGCCCGACTGACCCCGATGTTCACGTCTCAGATTGCACGATGGTCGCTTGAGCCCGAGGGAGAGCCGATCGCTACACGATCGAGCCGCCTTTTGCCGGTCCGCTGGCGCGGGCAGCCGGCGATGCTCAAAGTGGCTGAGGAGGCCGAGGAAAGAGCCGGCGGCGTCCTGATGCGCTGGTGGGACGGCTGCGGCGCCGCACGCGTCTATGCCCATGCCGGCGATGCCATCCTGCTCGAACGGGCGGAAAGCCGTTGCTCGCTTTTTCACATGGCAATGACCGGCAGCGACGACCGGGCGACGCGAATAGTCTGTCGCACCGTCGCCACCCTTCATGCGGCACGGACGAAGCCGCTGCCGGCGCTCGTTCCGCTCGAGCGATGGTTCGAGGCGCTGGAGCCGGCCGCCAATGCCCAGGGCGGGGTTTTCGAGGCATGCCGGAACGCGGCGCGGTTCCTTCTTGCCGAACCGCATCCGCCTGCCGTGCTCCATGGCGACATTCATCACGGGAATATTCTCGACTTCGGCGACCGCGGCTGGCTCGCCATCGATCCGAAGGGGCTCTACGGAGAACGCGGCTTCGACTACGCCAATCTCCTCTGCAACCCGGAACTGGCCGTGGTCACCGCACCCGGCCGGCTGCAGAGACAGCTGGCGATCGTCGCGCGGGAAGCGCAGCTCGAACCACGCCGGATGCTTCGCTGGGTGCTCGCCTATGCCGGGCTTTCCGCCGCCTGGTTTCTGCAGTCCGGTGAAAGCGCGCAGAGCAACTTGACTCTGGCGGCGATTGCCGCGAGCGAGTTGTCAGGCTAAGCCGGGCCGTATGGAGGAGCATATGATCAGGGATGCAGTCGAAGCGGATCTCGAAGCCATTCGCGATATCTACAATGACGCGGTGGCGAACACGACGGCGATCTGGAACGAGACTCTTGTCGACGTCGCCAATCGCGCCGCCTGGCTGAAGGCGCGCAATGCCGCCGGCTTTCCGGTCCTCGTCGCCGTGTCAGACACGGCAGAGGTCGTCGGCTATGCTTCCTTTGGAGAGTGGCGCGCCTTCGATGGCTATAGGCACACGGTGGAGCACTCGGTCTACGTGCGGGCCGACCAGCGCGGCGCCGGGGTCGGGCGGGCGCTGATGCTGGCGCTGATCGAGCGCGCAGAAGCTTTGGGCAAGCATGTCATGGTCGCTGGTATCGAGTCGGGCAACCTGGGCTCGATCCGCCTGCATGAGCGATTGGGTTTTCGTGAGACCGGCGTCATGAAGGAAGTCGGCACGAAATTCGGCCGCTGGCTCGACCTGACGTTCATGCAACTGATCCTGCGCACGGGGTCGCCCGAATGAAGTCGCCGGCCGGCGGTTTTTCATCGCTCGCGAAGGTGCTATCTATGGTGCTCGCCTTCGTCGCTGAGGAGCCCTATGGTCGAGCAAGGCAGAGCGGGCAGATGCCGCATCTGGGGTAACCGAATGGGACGTCTGGCGCGCGCCGCAGCGGCCGCCCTGCTGGCCTGCGCCTTGTGCATCGCTGATCTCGCCGGTGTCGCCCATGCGCGCACCGACGCGCCTGTCTCTCCGAAATGCCTGTACTCCGGCGTTTCCGCGGCCGACCCGGCCGTCCGGCTCTGCATCAGCAAGGAGCATTTTGCCCGGGACGTCTGCACGATCATCGAGCATTATGCCGTGGCGCATGACCTTCCCGCCCCCTTCTTCGCCCGGTTGATCTGGCGCGAGAGCCTGTTCCAGCCGGACGCCATCAGCCCGAAGGGCGCCGAAGGGATCGCCCAGTTCATGCCGGGGACGGCAAAACTGCGCGGCCTTTCCAACAGTTTCGACGCCGTGGCATCGCTCGGCAAATCGGCCGAATATCTGAGCGAGCTCAAGAGCCGCTACGGAAATCTCGGTTTCGCCGCCGCCGCCTACAATGCCGGCGAGGCCGGGCTCGAGCGCTTTCTGGAGAACGATTGGCTGCCCTACGAGACCCGCGATTACGTGCTGGCGATCACGGCTCATACGGTC
The DNA here is from genome assembly GCF_001651875.1 of Sinorhizobium saheli. Classification (GTDB taxonomy): domain Bacteria; phylum Pseudomonadota; class Alphaproteobacteria; order Rhizobiales; family Rhizobiaceae; genus Sinorhizobium; species Sinorhizobium saheli. The sequence goes on along the minus strand of NZ_LNQB01000061.1, from coordinate 59,822 downwards.
GAGGACTGGAAGGACAACCCGCCGAAGGCGCTCGACATCGCGCTCGACAAGGACAAGAGCTTTCTCGATGGTTGCGTGGCGCTGGCCAATACGCGGCGCCTGCGCGAGATCGTCGTCGCCGACGAGGCGGCCTGGGCCCCCTGGGGCGTGCAGATCGCTGCCCACTATCAGAAGTCGCGGGCACAACGCCTTTACCTGAACGCCATCAAGCGCTTGCCGGCGCCGATCAACAGCGAAAAGGCCGTTCTCGTGCGCGAACGCAATGGCAGCTTTGGAGCAAGGCGCCGTTATGCAGCCCGCATCGGCCGGCAGACGCGTGCCGAGGCGGATAAGCTCTGCGCCGCCATCCGTAAGAGCGGCGGCGCCTGCGTCGTCTTCCGGAATTGACCGGCGCGTCGCTCGGGGTCGCCGTAACGATCGACAGGAAAAAGCCCGCCGGTGAAGGCGGGCCTGAGATGCTTGGAGCGGCATGCGCAGACATGCATTCGCGCCGCCGGCCCTATCCGCTCGTTTTTTGCCGCATTTGCGCGACGTCAGGTGATACCACCTGACTGCAAAAATGCCGGATAACGTCCGATCAATCCTCCGACGCCGCGGATGAATCGTCCGACGGGGTCTCCGCATCGGTGACGACGCCTTCCGCGGCCAGGGCCGCATCGACCTCGTCCTCGCTCTCCGGCTCGCTGATCCGCTCGACCGAGACGACCTTCTCGTCCTTGGCGGTCGAGAAAATGGTGACGCCCTTGGTCGCGCGGCTTGCCAGCCGGATGCCGTCCACCGGCACGCGGATGAGCTGGCCGCCATCGGAAACGAGCATGATCTGGTCGTTGTGCTCGACCGGAAATGCCGCGACGAGTTCGCCGATCTCCGCCGTCTTCGAGGTGTCGGTGGCGCGAATGCCCTTGCCGCCGCGGCCGGAGGTGCGGAAATCATAGGAGGACGAGCGCTTGCCGAAGCCCTTCTCGGAGACCGTGAGGATGAATTGCTCGCGCGCCTTCAGTTCCTCATAGCGCTCGTTCGAGAGCTCGCCGCCATTGGTGACTTCCTCGCCGACAAGCACGATCTCTTCGTCCTCGCCGGTCGCCGCCCGGCGTTCGGCCGCGGACCGCCGGAGATAGGCGGCGCGTTCCCACGGCTCGGCTTCGACGTGAGCGACGATCGCCATCGAGATGATCCGGTCGCCGTCGCCGAGCGAAATGCCGCGCACGCCGATCGAGTTGCGGCCGGCAAAGACGCGCACGTCCGAGACGGGGAAGCGGATGCACTGGCCGAGCGCCGTCGTCAGCACCACGTCGTCGAACTCGGTGCAGGTGTCTACCGAGAGGATTTCGTCGCCCTCCTCCTCGAGCTTCATCGCGATTTTGCCGTTGCGGTTGACCTGGACGAAGTCCGAGAGCTTGTTGCGGCGAACGGTGCCGCGCGTCGTCGAGAACATGACGTCGAGGTTTTCCCAGGTCGTCTCGTCCTCGGGCAGCGGCATGATCGTGGTGATGCGTTCGCCGGACTCCAGCGGCAGCATGTTGATCAGCGCCTTGCCGCGCGACTGGGGCGTGCCGATCGGCAGCCGCCAGACCTTCTCCTTGTAGACGATGCCGCGCGAAGAGAAGAACAGGACCGGCGTATGGGTGTTGGCAACGAAGAGCCGGTTAACGAAATCCTCGTCGCGCGTCGCCATGCCGGAGCGGCCCTTGCCGCCGCGGCGCTGCGCCCGATAGGTCGTGAGCGGCACGCGCTTGATATAGCCGAGGTGCGATACGGTGACGACCATGTCCTCCTGGGCGATCAGGTCCTCGTCGTCCATATCCGGGCCGCCCTCGGCGATCTCGGTGCGGCGCGGCGTGCCGAACTCGTCGCGGACCGCCCCGAGCTCGTCCTTGACGATCTGCATGATCCTGAGCCGCGACGAGAGGATGTCGAGATAATCCTTGATCTCCTCGCCGATCTTGTTGAGCTCGTCGCCGATTTCGTCGCGGCCGAGTGCCGTCAGGCGCTGCAGGCGCAGGTCGAGGATGGCGCGGGCCTGTTCCTCCGAGAGGTTGTAGGTGCCGTCGTCGTTGATCCGGTGACGCGGATCGTCGATCAGACGGATCAGCGCATCGACGTCGTGGGCCGGCCAGCGGCGCTCCATGAGCTGCTCGCGCGCCGTCTGCGGGTCCGGCGCCTGGCGGATCAGCTTGATCACCTCGTCGATATTGGCGACGGCGATGGCAAGGCCGACCAAGACATGCGCCCGCTCGCGCGCCTTGCGCAGGAGGTATTTCGTTCTCCGGCTAACGACTTCCTCGCGGAACGAGACGAAGGCGCGCAGCATGTCGAGCAGCGTCATCTGCTCCGGCTTGCCGCCGTTCAGCGCCACCATGTTGCAGCCGAAGGAGGTCTGCAGCGGCGTGTAGCGGTAGAGCTGGTTGAGGATGACCTCGGCATTGGCGTCGCGCTTCAGCTCGATGACGACGCGATAGCCCTGGCGGTCGGATTCGTCGCGCAGGTCCGAGATGCCCTCGATGCGCTTCTCGCGCACGAGCTCGGCCATCTTCTCGATCATCGTCGCCTTGTTCACCTGGTAGGGAATTTCGGTGATGATGATCTGCTCGCGGTCGCCGCGCATCGGCTCGATATGGGCGCGCCCGCGCATGATGATCGAGCCGCGGCCGGTCTCGTAGGCCTGGCGGATGCCGGAGCGGCCGAGGATCAGCGCGCCGGTCGGGAAATCCGGCCCCGGAATGACTTGCATCAGCTCCGGCAGTTCGATCGCCGGATTGTCGATTAGCGCGATGCAGCCGTCGATGACCTCGCCGAGATTGTGCGGCGGGATATTGGTCGCCATGCCGACGGCGATGCCGCCGGCGCCGTTGACCAGGAGGTTGGGAAACTTCGCAGGTACGACGACCGGCTCCTGCAGGGTGCCGTCGTAGTTGTCGCGGAAGTCGACGGTTTCCTTGTCGAGGTCGTCGAGCAGCGAATGCGCCGCCTTCTGCAGCCGGCACTCGGTGTAGCGTTCGGCCGCCGGCGGGTCGCCGTCGACGGAGCCGAAATTGCCCTGGCCGTCAATGAGCGGAAGCCGCAGCGACCAGTCCTGAGCCATGCGCGCCAGCGCATCGTAAATCGCCATGTTGCCGTGCGGATGGTATTTACCCATCACGTCACCGGTGACGCGGGCGCACTTGACGTATTTCTTGTTCCAGTCGATGCCGAGCTCGCTCATCCCGTAGAGGATGCGCCGGTGAACCGGTTTCAGGCCGTCGCGCACATCGGGAAGCGCGCGGGAGACGATCACGCTCATGGCGTAATCGAGATAGGACCGCTGCATTTCCTCGATGATGGAAATCGGCTCGATGCCTGGCGGAGTTTTTCCGCCGCCTGGAGTGCTTTGCTCAGTCAATGTCGATCACGATCTTTGTTAAGAATCAGTCGGTTTTTTATAGCCGAATGCCGCTTGGTGCGCCAATTTCGGCCGGTGGTTTTGAACAGTCTTTTGCCGCCGGAGCGGGCCTTTACTACAGCGCCGCGCGTCCCATCAAACGCGCGAAGGTCGCTGCAGCACTTTGAACTACGGCATGTCTTTGTCCGCAAATCGAGGTCGATTTAAGGAGACATGCAGTGGGCGGCTGCCCGCGGTATCGCGACGTCTTCGCAAGGCTCGATCAGGCCTCGGGCTGACCCGGTTTAAGCCATCGCGCGGCGCTTGGCTACCCGCCCCTTTCCAAGCCCGCATCACTTGCCTAACAATGACGCGACACAACCGGGAATACCGGACAAAATCCGCAAGGGGACTAGGGATGTTCAACCTCGATCTCTTGGTCAACGCGCTGACGACGCTGCTCGTCACGCTTGATCCGCCCGGTCTGGCGCCGATCTTTCTGAGCCTGACCGTGGGCATGAGCCGACAGGACCGTCTTCAGGTCGCGACCCGCGGCTCGCTGATCGCCTTCTTCATCCTCGCCGCCTTCGCGCTCTTCGGCGACGGCATTCTCGGCCTGCTCGGCATCTCGATCGGCGCCTTCCGCATCGCCGGCGGCCTGCTTCTGTTCTGGATTTCCTTCGAGATGATCTTCGAGAAGCGCCAGGAGCGGAAGGAGAAGACCGGCGAAACCGCGATCACCAGGGACCATCTCCACAACATCGCCGTCTTCCCGCTCGCCCTGCCGCTGATCGCCGGCCCAGGGGCGATTTCCGCCACCATCCTCCTCGGCAGTTCCTTTCCCGCGGTCATCGACCGGGCGCAGCTTCTCGCCGTCATCGCGGTCTCGATGGCCCTGCTGTTCCTGGCGTTGATGATCGCCGAGCGGATCGATCGTTTCCTCGGCGCCACCGGGCGAGCGATCCTCACCCGTCTCCTGGGCGTCATCCTCGCGGCGCTTGCCGTGCAATTCGTCGTGGACGGCGTGCGCTCGGCCTTTCAGGTTTAGTTCTGCTGTTTGTTCGTGCCGGCTGCCACCCCCTCTGCCCTGCCGGGCATCTCCCCCATGAGGTCCCACAAGGGGGGGGGAGATCGGCAGCAGCGGCGTATCGCTCGCGCCGATAGAGCATTTTGCAGTCAGGTGGAATCACCTGAAGTCGCACAAATGCGGCAAAAACAAAAAGATAGAGCGGTGGCGCGAGCGCATGTGAGTGCATCTCGCTCTAAGTCTTGAGTCGTTTATTACGCTTAGGCTTCGCAATGCCGGCATTTGTGTCGGGCGGGATCTCGCGCCGAGCGCGCCCCCTTCGTGCGGGAGACGCCCGGCAAGGCAGAGGGGGTGAGGCGGTTCCCCCGTCCATCAACCGTCGCTTCCCACCGGAAATCAGAACGGGATGTCGTCGTCGAGATCGCGCGAGAAGTTGCCGCCGCCCTGGTTCGACTGGCCACCGGAGCGTCCGCCGGAAGATTGCCGCGGCTGATCGTAATCGTCGTAGCCACCGCCACCGCCGAAGTCGCTGCTGCCACGCCCTGCCCCACCGCCTTCGCCGCGGCCGTCGAGCATGGTCAGCGTCGAGTTGAAGCCCTGCAGGACGACCTCGGTCGTGTAGCGGTCATTGCCGTTCTGATCCTGCCATTTGCGGGTCTGCAACTGTCCTTCGACATAAAGCTTGGCGCCCTTCTTCACATATTGCTCGACGACCTTGCAGAGGCCTTCGTTGAAGACGACGACATTGTGCCATTCGGTCTTCTCGCGGCGCTCGCCGCTGTTGCGGTCGCGCCATGTCTCCGAAGTGGCTATCCTCAGATTTGCGATCGGCCGGCCGTCCTGCGTGCGCCGGATTTCCGGGTCCGCCCCGACATTTCCGATCAAGATTACCTTGTTGACGCTACCAGCCATATCGCTTTTCCCATGTTTGCCGCCGGACCGCCGGTCCGACTTTCCAATCTCTCAAGAGCGCGCATCTTAACGACCCGCCATCGACGTTACGCCCTGCGTTACACATAATCCACAGCTCATTTGGCGAACCGCCGCTCATGTTTGTTCTTTCTTTGTTCTAGTATTGCCCTATTATCCTGTCAACCGAATCGCAATTGATCCGCCTCTTTGGCGATTGCGCCTCGACATGGGCGTTGTCGTCATTACATAGGAGGCTTTCAAACCGACATGCAAAAGCTGGCCTTCCGATGAGCGAACTCAAGACCATCTCCATTCGCGGCGCGCGCGAGCACAATCTCAAGGGCATCGATCTTGAACTGCCGCGCAACAAGCTGATCGTGATGACCGGTCTTTCGGGCTCGGGCAAATCCTCGCTCGCCTTCGACACGATCTATGCCGAGGGCCAGCGCCGCTATGTCGAGAGCCTCTCGGCCTATGCCCGCCAGTTCCTGGAGATGATGCAGAAGCCGGATGTCGACCAGATCGACGGGCTGTCGCCGGCGATCTCGATCGAGCAGAAGACGACCTCGCGCAACCCGCGCTCGACGGTCGGTACGGTCACGGAGATCTACGATTACCTGCGCCTGCTCTTCGCCCGCGTCGGCGTACCCTATTCGCCGGCGACCGGGCTGCCGATTGAAAGCCAGACCGTCAGCCAGATGGTCGACCGGGTGCTGGAATTCGGCGAAGGCACACGGCTCTACATCCTTGCTCCGCTCGTTCGCGGCCGCAAGGGCGAGTACAAGAAGGAACTCGCCGAGCTGATGAAGAGGGGTTTCCAGCGCGTCAAGGTCGACGGCCAGTTCTATGAGATCGCCGACGTGCCGACGCTCGACAAGAAGTACAAGCACGACATCGATGTCGTCGTCGACCGTGTGGTCGTCAGGCCGGACCTCGCCACGCGGCTGGCCGACAGCCTCGAGACCTGCCTGACGCTTGCCGACGGTCTGGCGGTTGCCGAATTCGCCGACAAGCCGCTGCCGCCGGAAGAAACGGCGGCCGGCGGTTCGGCCAACAAGTCGTTGAACGAGACGCATGAGCGCGTGCTGTTCTCCGAGAAGTTCGCGTGCCCGGTCTCGGGCTTCACCATTCCAGAAATCGAGCCGCGGCTTTTCTCCTTCAACAACCCGTTCGGCGCATGCACGACCTGCGACGGTCTCGGCAGCCAGCAGAAGATCGACGAGGCGCTGATTGTCCCGGAGCCCAACCGGACGCTCCGCGACGGTGCGATTGCGCCCTGGGCGAAGTCTACCTCACCCTATTACAACCAGACCCTCGAGGCGCTGGGCAAGGTCTTCGGCTTCAAGCTCGGCAGCCGCTGGAGCGAGCTTTCCGATGAAGCGCAGAGGGCGATCCTCCACGGCACGGAGGAGAAGATCACCTTCCACTATCAGGACGGCGCCCGCTCCTATAATACGACGAAGACCTTCGAGGGCATCGTGCCCAATCTGGAGCGCCGCTGGAAGGAGACCGACAGCGCCTGGGCGCGTGAGGAGATCGAGCGCTTCATGTCGGCGGCGCCCTGCCCGGCCTGCGCCGGCTACCGGCTGAAGCCGGAGGCGCTCGCGGTCAAGATCAACCGGCTGCATATCGGCGAAGTCACCGAGATGTCGATCCGCGCCGCCCGGGACTGGTTCGAGGCGCTGCCCGGGCATCTCTCCGTCAAGCAGAACGAGATCGCCGTTCGCATCCTCAAGGAGATCCGTGAGCGGCTGCGCTTCCTGAACGACGTCGGCCTCGAATATCTGAGCCTGTCGCGCAATTCCGGCACGCTTTCCGGCGGCGAAAGCCAGCGCATCCGGCTCGCCTCGCAGATCGGCTCGGGACTCACCGGCGTGCTCTATGTCCTCGACGAGCCGTCGATCGGGCTGCACCAGCGCGACAATGCCCGCCTGCTCGACACGCTGAGGCACCTGCGCGACATCGGCAACACGGTCATCGTCGTCGAGCATGACGAGGATGCGATCCTGACGGCCGACCACGTTGTCGACATAGGCCCGGCCGCCGGCATTCATGGCGGCGAGATCGTCGCCGAAGGCACGCCGTCGGACATCATGTCCAATCCGAAATCGCTGACCGGGCGGTATCTCTCGGGCGAACTCTCCGTGGCCGTCCCGAGCGAGCGGCGGAAGCCAAAAAAGAAGAAGGAAATCACCGTCGTAGGGGCGCGGGCTAACAATCTGAAGAATGTCACCGCGTCGATCCCGCTCGGCATCTTCACCGCGGTTACCGGCGTCTCGGGCGGCGGCAAGTCCACCTTCCTCATCGAAACGCTCTACAAGGCTGCCGCGCGCCGCATCATGGGTGCGCGGGAGAATCCGGCCGATCACGACCGCATCGACGGCTTCGAGCACATCGACAAGGTGATCGACATCGACCAGTCGCCGATCGGCCGCACGCCGCGCTCGAACCCGGCGACCTATACCGGCGCCTTCACGCCGATCCGCGACTGGTTCGCCGGCCTGCCGGAGGCGAAGGCGCGTGGTTACCAGCCGGGCCGCTTCTCCTTCAACGTCAAGGGCGGGCGCTGCGAGGCCTGCCAGGGCGACGGCGTCATCAAGATCGAGATGCACTTCCTGCCGGACGTCTACGTCACCTGCGACGTCTGCCACGGCAAGCGCTACAATCGCGAAACGCTCGACGTGCATTTCAAGGGCAAGTCGATCGCCGACGTGCTCGACATGACCGTGGAGGAAGGCGTCGACTTCTTCTCCGCCGTGCCGGCAGTGCGCGACAAGCTGGTGACGCTGAACCAGGTGGGCCTCGGCTACATCAAGATCGGCCAGCAGGCGAACACGCTTTCGGGCGGCGAGGCCCAGCGCGTGAAGCTTGCCAAGGAACTGTCGAAGCGCTCCACCGGACGCACGCTCTACATCCTGGACGAGCCGACGACCGGCTTGCATTTCCATGACGTAGCCAAGCTTCTTGAAGTACTGCATGAGCTCGTCCACCAGGGCAATTCGGTGGTCGTCATCGAGCACAATCTCGAAGTCATCAAGACGGCCGACTGGATCCTCGATTTCGGCCCGGAGGGCGGCGACGGCGGCGGCGAGGTGATCGCGAAAGGAACGCCGGAAGACGTGGTCAAGGAACCGCGCTCCTATACCGGCCAGTTCCTGAAGGAGCTGCTGGAGCGCCGCCCGGTCAAGAAGATTGAGGCTGCGGAATAATCATGCGGCGCGCGCGACTTGCCCCTTCTCCCCGTCATGACGGGGAGAAGGTCGCGGCAGCGGGATGAGGGGCTGCGCAGGATGGAATCGCGGCCACCTGGTTCCCGTGTTGTAGCGCTGACCACTGCTACCAGCGCAGCGGCTTCTGTCGAAAGCGGGTGGCGGCTCTCCGGTCCGCAGAGCAAACGAACCGGCACGACCCATGCGTAGGGACATCAAGGAGGAGATGATGGCAGCATCCGGAAAAATCCGCGTCGGCATCGGCGGCTGGAGCTTCGAGCCGTGGGAGGGCAGCTTCTACCCTGCCGACCTCGCGAAAAAGCGGCAGCTCGAATTTGCCGGCAAAGAACTGCGCACGATCGAGGTCAACGGCACCTATTACAGCTCGCAGAAGCCGGAAACCTTCGCCAAATGGGCGGCGGAGGTGCCGGACGGTTTCGTCTTCTCGCTGAAAGCCAGCCGCTTCGTGACCAACCGCAGGGTCCTTTCCGAAGCCGGTGAATCCATGGAGCGCTTCTTGACCCAGGGACTGACGGAGTTGGGCGACCGGCTCGGCCCCATTCTCTGGCAGTTTGCGCCGACCAAGAAATTCGATCCGGAGGATTTCGAGGGTTTTCTGAAGCTGCTGCCTGAAAAGCAGGACGGTGTGAAACTGCGTCACGTGGTCGAGGTCCGCAATCCTTCCTTCCAGACCCCGGAGTTCGTGACGCTGCTCGACAAATACAAGGTGGCCGTCGTTCTGGCCGAGCACGCGGATTATCCGATGATCGCCGATATCACCGCCGATTTCGTCTATACGCGGCTGCAGAAGGGCAGCGACGAGGTGAAGACCTGCTATCCGCCGAAGGAACTCGATCACTGGGCCGAGCGACTGAAGACCCTTGCCGCCGGCGGCGAGCCGGACGACCTCGAGAAAAGCGCGCCCGAGCGCAAGCCCGAAAAAGCCCCGCGCGACGTCTTCGCCTTCTTCATCACCTCTGGCAAGGTCAATGCGCCGAACGGCGCGCGGGAATTGCAGAAGCGCGTGGATTAGCGGTGCGGGGTCTTGCGGCGGCGCTGAAGCCACTTCGAAAGCGCCGCTGATCGCCCTCTGGGCTGCCGGCCATCTCCCCCACCAAGGCCCACAAGGGGGGAAACAGATGTGACACGCTTTACCTCGATGCGACCGTTCTGCTTGCAAAAACGATTCGGTGGAGCGAGTGGCCCCCGCGCGTATTCTCACCCCTTGTGGACCCCTTGTGGGGGAGATGGCCGGCAGGCCAGAGGGGGTCACGCCGCCTCCTCCCGACTCCCGGCCCGTACCGCGGCCGAATCACGGCGAGGACGTCACATCGCTGTGCCGTTCGCAATCGCGAGTAGCCTCGCGGCACGATTTGTACCCGCTTTTTCATCCATAAAAATTTTGATTTTCGGCCTGCCGCTACGGCGCCTTTCGAGGCAAGCGCTCGAAGTCCCTGATTTTCAAGGGCTTGCTCGATGTCCCCGTTTTCCACAGTCCGCGGACACAAGATATAGCGCTCGAACTTCGGTCACAAACCACCCCTTGACGCCCCAAGGCGATTCACGGTTAATGGATTTCACGTTGCGACGGCGGCGGACCGGAAAGTTGAGAGGCCGGTTCACACCCCCAAATCGTCGGTTCTGACAAGCGGCCAAGGCGGATGATCCCGATCGGCTGCAATGGCGGAATTTTGTGCGAATTTTGGGCTGCCGGAGTGGCATTCAGGGCTGGCATAAAGAACTTGTTAATACTATATTTAGTGTTTGCAGCCAGCATCACCACAAGATAAAGGGCGACCCAGAACTGGGTTTCCTCACATCGATGAAGCCGAAGCTGGCTGCGGGATCCTCGCGGCCGGTTGGGTTAACTGCGCCCTGGCGCATGGCAACAAAGGACGGGACAATGAAGATCGAGCGTCGTTTCACGAAGGCAGGGCAATCCGCCTATGCCGAGATAGAATTCCGCAAGGCGACGAGTGAGATCAAGAATCCGGATGGGTCGATCGTCTTCCGCCTGGAGAACATCGACGTGCCGGCGCAGTTTTCGCAGGTTGCCGCCGATATTCTCGCGCAGAAATATTTCCGCAAGGCGGGCGTGCCGGCGAAGCTGAAGCGCGTCGAAGAGAATGACGTCCCCTCCTTCCTCTGGCGCTCCGTTCCCGACACGGAGGCGCTGAAGGCGCTGCCGAAGGAAGAGCAGTACGGCTCCGAAACCGATGCCCGCCAGGTCTTCGATCGCCTGGCCGGCACCTGGACCTACTGGGGCTGGAAGGGCGGCTATTTCGACACCGAGGAAGATGCGTCCGCCTTCCGTGACGAACTCGCCTACATGCTCGCCACCCAGCGCGTCGCGCCGAACTCGCCGCAATGGTTCAACACCGGGCTCCACTGGGCCTATGGCATCGACGGCCCCGGCCAGGGCCACTTCTATGTCGACCCCTTCACCGGCAAGCTGACGAAGTCGAAGTCCGCCTACGAGCATCCGCAGCCGCATGCCTGCTTTATCCAGTCGGTCGGCGACGACCTCGTCAACGAGGGCGGCATCATGGACCTGTGGGTGCGCGAGGCGCGCCTGTTCAAATACGGCTCGGGCACCGGCTCCAACTTCTCGCACCTGCGCGCCGAAGGCGAAAAGCTCTCGGGCGGCGGCAAGTCCTCCGGCCTGATGAGCTTCCTGAAGATCGGCGACCGCGCCGCCGGCGCCATCAAGTCCGGAGGCACGACGCGGCGCGCCGCCAAGATGGTCGTCGTCGACATCGACCATCCGGACATCGAGGAATACATCAACTGGAAGGTCAAGGAAGAGCAGAAGGTTGCCGCTCTCGTCACCGGCTCCAAGATCGTCGCCAAGCACCTGAAGGCGATCATGAAGGCCTGCATCAATTGCGAAGGCAGCGACGATGCCTGCTTCGACCCCAAGCAGAACCCGGCGCTGAAGCGCGAGATCCGCGCCGCCAAGCAGGCGCTGGTTCCGGAAAACTACGTCAAGCGCGTCATCCAGTTCGCGCGCCAGGGCTACAAGGACATCGAGTTCAAGACCTATGACACGGACTGGGATTCGGAAGCCTACCTCACCGTCTCCGGCCAGAACTCCAACAATTCAGTCTCGATCAAGGACGACTTCCTGCGCGCCGTCGAAGCGGATGGCGAATGGCGCCTGACCGCCCGCAAGGATGGCCGGGTGATGAAGACGCTCAAGGCCCGCGACCTCTGGGAGTCGATCTCCTATGCCGCCTGGGCTTCCGCCGATCCCGGCCTGCACTTCAACACGACGATGAACGACTGGCACACCTGCCCGGCCGCGGGTCCGATCCGTGCGTCGAACCCGTGCTCGGAATACATGTTCCTCGATGACACGGCCTGCAATCTCGCCTCGCTCAACCTGATGCAGTTCAAGGACGCGGCGACCAAGCGGATCAATATCGGCGACTACGAGCACGCCGTTCGCCTGTGGACGGTCGTCCTCGAGGTCTCGGTGATGATGGCGCAGTTCCCGTCGCGCGAGATCGCCGAGCTCTCCTATGAATACCGCACGCTCGGCCTCGGTTACGCCAATATCGGCGGCCTCCTGATGTCGTCCGGCATTCCCTATGATTCGCCGGAAGGCCGCGCCATCGCCGGCGCGCTGACCGCGATCATGACCGGCGTCGCCTATGCCACCTCGGCCGAGGTCGCCGCCAAGCTCGGCCCCTTCCCCGGCTTCGCGCCGAACCGCGACAACATGCTGCGCGTCATGCGCAACCATCGCCGCGCGGCGTATGGCGAGACCACGGGCTATGAGGGCCTGTCGGTCAACCCCGTCGCGCTCGTCCATGCCGATTGCCCCGACCAGGATCTGGTCGTCCACGCCAAGAGCGCCTGGGACAAGGCGGTCGAGCTCGGCGAGAAGCACGGCTATCGCAACGCCCAGGCGACCGTGATCGCGCCGACCGGCACGATCGGCCTCGTCATGGACTGCGACACCACCGGCATCGAGCCCGATTTCGCTCTGGTCAAGTTCAAGAAGCTCGCCGGCGGCGGCTACTTCAAGATCATCAACCGCGCCGTGCCGGAGGCGCTGCGCACGCTCGGCTATTCCGAAAGCCAGATTGCCGAGATCGAGGCCTATGCGGTCGGCCACGGCAACCTCAACCAGGCGCCGGCCATCAACCCGTCGACGCTCAAGGCCAAGGGCTTCACCGACGAGAAGATCGACGCGGTCAATGCGGCGCTGAAGTCCGCCTTCGACATCAAGTTCGTCTTCAACCAGTGGACGCTCGGCGCGGACTTCCTCAAGAACACGCTGAAGGTCAGCGACGAGCAGCTCGCCTCGATGGACTTCAACCTGCTCGAGCACCTGGGCTTCTCCAGGAAGGACATCGAAGCGGCGAACATCCATGTCTGCGGCGCGATGACGCTCGAAGGCGCGCCCTTCCTGAAGGCGGAGCACCTGCCGGTCTTCGATTGCGCCAATCCCTGCGGCAAGATCGGCAAGCGCTATCTCTCGGTCGAAAGCCACATCCGCATGATGGCGGCCGCCCAGCCCTTCATCTCGGGTGCCATCTCGAAGACGATCAACATGCCGAACGAGGCGACGGTCGAGGACTGCAAGAACGCCTATATGCTCTCCTGGAAGCTGGCACTGAAGGCGAACGCCCTCTATCGCGACGGTTCCAAGCTGTCGCAGCCGCTCAACGCCTCGCTGATCGAGGACGAGGAGGAAGAGGAGGCGATCGAGGAGCTGATGCAGGCGCCGGCCGCAGCCCAGGCCGTTGCCGTCACCGAAAAAATCGTCGAGCGCGTCATCGAGAAGGTGGTGCGCGCCCGCGAGAAGCTGCCGAACCGCCGCCAGGGCTATACCCAGAAGGCGATCGTCGGCGGGCACAAGGTCTACTTGCGCACCGGCGAATTCGGCGACGGCCGTCTCGGCGAGATATTCATCGACATGCACAAGGAAGGCGCCGCCTTCCGGGCGATGATGAACAACTTCGCCATCGCCATTTCGCTCGGCCTGCAATATGGCGTGCCGCTCGAGGAATATGTGGAGGCCTTCACCTTCACCAAGTTCGAGCCGGCCGGCATGGTCCAGGGCAACGACGCGATCAAGAACGCGACGTCGATCCTCGACTATGTCTTCCGCGAGCTCGCCGTCTCCTATCTCGGCCGTCACGACCTCGCCCATGTCGACACGTCCGACTTCAGCAACACCGCGCTCGGCCGCGGCATCCAGGAAGGCAAGACCAACCTCGTCTCGACCGGCTGGACCCGCGGCTACAAGCCGACCATCGTCGGCGGTGCGGGCGAGCGCTCGGAGCCGAAGGGTGCCGCAACCGCCGCCCCGGCCCGCGCCTCCGGCGGCGCCACGGTCACCTCGATCGCCGGCAATGCCGTGCGCAAGCTGGAACCGGCAACCGCCACCTCGGAAGTCGTCGCCTTCAAGCGCGACTATGAGGAGCGCGCCGCCGAGCTTGCCGAGGAGATCGCCGGCGAAGTCGAACAGGAGGTCACCGCCCTCTTCTCCGACAAGGCGGCGGCCGAAGCGGCTTCCGCCAAGTCGGAGGCCAAGAAGGTCGAAGCCGAACGCCGCGCCCGCTCGATCATGCAGGGCTACACCGGCAACATGTGCTCCGAGTGCCAGAATTTCACGATGGTGCGGAACGGTACGTGCGAGAAGTGCGATACTTGCGGTGCTACGAGCGGGTGCAGCTGAGTAGGAGAACCGGCTATTATTGTGCCGCGCCACTAGGTTTGTCACTGCGCCATTGGAATGTCATTAAATCAGCGATTTAGACCGCTGATCAAGAAGTCTCCCGGCAGCTTCGGTTATCGCGTCCGGTCTGAATATCGACAGGCAGTTATTGGTTGGATTCTTCCGGCCAATAGCCGCCCACGAGGCAAGAAACGAAGGTCTTAAAGGCGCATCTGCCTGCTGAGAAACCTTCGATGATAGCAGAAGAAATGACTTTCAGGCGGCTTGCCCGCCTGAAAGTGGTAAGTGGAACAAAACACGAAACAAGCGCATGGGTTGGAATCACCCGAACAGTTCACGCGTAGTAGCGAGGTCGAAGTCATGAACGTGCATGTCAATACGATCGAAGCATTTCTCGAAGCGGTGATCGCCGAGCTCGAGATACCCGAGCACCGCTACGAACAGGCGGACCGAAGCTTCAAGTCTTTCGGCGAATGGCTGCATCGCGAGGAGAGTTCGGTTCGTCTCTTCGACCCTCAAGTCTATTGCCAAGGATCCTTCAGGCTCGGAACGGCCATTCGCCCACTCACTGAAGACGAGGAATACGACGTCGATTCGGTTTGCGAGTTCCGCCTTCTCACCAAGGAACACCTATCGCAGTTCGCGCTAAAGCAAATGCTAGACGCTGAGGTAAGGTCCTATCATGACGCCAAGGGCATGACGAAGCCGGTGCGCGAGGGAAACCGCTGCTGGATCCTCGACTATGCGGACGGCGCGCAATTTCACATGGACATCGTCCCAGCTCTGCCAAATGCCGCCGAGCAGAAACGCCTGCTCAACGCCATCATGCACGACGCTCGCTGGTCCGAGACGGCCATCTCGATTACCGACCGCCGTCTCCCGAACTATAAGGAGAGGACGGATTTCTGGCCACGATCGAACCCGAAGGGCTACTCGAACTGGTTCGCGTCTCGACAGGCCGAGGTTCTCGTTCGCCGTAAGCGGGCGAAAGCCGAAGCCCTCAATCGTCAGGGTTTCCGAGCGAGCGTGGAAGACATCCCCGACTTCAAGGTGAAGACACCTCTGCAATCGGCGATCATGATCCTGAAGCGGCACAGGGACAACATGTTCGCACGCGAGCCTGACACCCGTCCGATCTCCGTCATCATCACCACACTGGCCGCACATGCTTACGAAGGTCAGGAAACGATTTCCGGCGCGCTGTTTGCGATCCTCCAGCGCATGGATCAGTTCATCCGGCATGACGGACAGAAATACGTCATCGCCAATCCTACCGACCCCTATGAAAACTTTGCCGACAAGTGGCAGGCGGAACCCGAAAAGGCGGAGGCATTTTTCAGGTGGCTCCACACCGCCCGAGCCGACTTCAACGCAGCAGCTCAGGCGGTTTCCTTCCAGGAAATGGCGGATGCTCTAACTCCTCGAATGGGCTACCGGCTTTCGACAAAGGCGGTGGATCGCCTGACGGGCGGTAATCGTCTTCTCCGCGCTGCAAGCGGGGCTTCGGCCGGCGCGGCGGGGACAACGGCGCCAAGCTTCGCGAATGCAGCCCGGCAGCCGACGAAGCCTCAGGGGTACGCATGATCTGGTGGCTGATCGACGAGGCACGCGCCCGACTGGAAAAGGCTTCGCTTGTCGCTCTCCAGGAGGAGAACGACTGGCTTACAAGCGTGCGCGTTCGCTTTCTCGACAACCTGCAGCTCTGCGTCGACGTCGAGGTGGCGCACCGTGGGGAGAAGTTCCCGCTTGCCGTCATCTATCCGATCAACTTCCCGGACACCCCTCCGATCGTCATGCCCCACGACGAACGTCGGCTATCGGACCACCAATATGGCGCAGGCGGGGAGCTTTGCCTCCAGTGGCGGCCTGACAATTGGGACGCGGCGGTCACCGGTGCGATGATGGTGGAGAGTGCTTACGGACTCATCGCCGCCGAGCGCCCACCGGATGGCAGGACGGGTGCCGTGCCGTCGGATCACCGGACTTCTCTTGCAGCCGAACTAAGGTTTGAAACCTGGCGTCTTATGGTGCCGAAAGGCGCCTGGGCCTCGCTTGAGGGGCACCTTTCCGAAATGGTGGTCAAGATCTCTCTGGCGATGACCGCACGGCATACCAACCGAGTTGCACATCTTACGACGATCGGTGCGCCTGGCAACGAACTGTGGGTCTCGCCGCAACCAGTACTTAAAAACGCAGGAACGCGGACGGGATATCTCCTGCGCACCCGCCAGGACATGAGCGCGCTGGCACAACATGGCGGAGGCGAGATCGACGACCTGTCGAAGTTGCTTCCGGACCTGGCGCCGCTGATCGGGAATCAGGAACTTCCTTTCCTGATTGTCTTGGAAGAAGGTGGGCGGCACACGGCCTACGACATTCAATGGAGCAGAAACGGATTGCCGCTTCTGGTCCCTTATCGGATTATCGAAGAAGGCGAGCTCGCAAAGCGGTCTGCCTCGAGTAGGGACGAGATCTCCACCAAAAGCGTGGCGATCGTCGGGTGTGGATCGATCGGGTCCAAGATCGGCGCGTCGCTCGCCCGATCAGGCGTACGAAGGTTTTTGCTCGTCGACGAAGACGTGTTCCTCACGGGCAACCTCGTGCGCAACGAACTCGACGCCCTGGCCATCGGATGGCATAAGGTCGATGCGCTCTCCGACAGGATCCAGCAGATCGTAGCGGATGCCGACGTCGTGACTCGCAAGGTGGCCCTCGGTGGCCAGACTTCCGCCATAGCCATGGACGCCACCATCGAGCTGATCGGAGACTGCGATCTTATCATCGATGCCACTGCGGATCCTACGTCGTTCAATCTTTGCGCCGGCGCGTCGAAGCGAAATCGCAAGCCGATGGTTTGGGCCGAGGTGTTCGGCGGAGGCATCGGCGGGATCGTGGCACGGGTTAGACCCGAAACCGATCCGCCACCATTGGAAGCTCGAAACCAGATTTCGACGTGGTGCGAGGATCACAACAAGCCTTGGGAAGCCGCTCCAAAAGGTCGGTATGAGGCAAACCCGGACGAAGGGCCGCCCTTCGTCGCGGACGACGCCGACGTGGCCGTAATCGCGGCTCATGCGACTCGCTTCGCGATCGATATTCTCGAAGGCGGGGAAACCGCGTTTCCTTTCTCCGCCTACGTCATCGGTTTGAAGAAGGCCTGGATATTCGAAGCGCCGTTCGACACATGGCCAATCCACCTTCGCACCCTGGGCCCGTGGGAAGTCGACACAGGCTCGGCATCGAGCGACGTCATCGGCGGACTCATGGCGGAGCTCGCGGGCGAGGACGTCCGGTGACTGTACAACTGGTTCTTCCTAAACCCATCCGGCTCAGGATGATGAGCGCTCTCGCCCGAGCGGAACAGCGCGAAATCGGCGGAGTCCTGATGGCTCGCCAGATCGAACCGGGGATCTTCAAGGTTGTTGATTTCTCGATCGACGAGGTCTCAGGAGAGCGGGCGCATTTCGTTCGTGATCACACATATCACAACGCGTTCCTGCAGGCGTTCTTCGAGCGAACAGGACGTGACTACGAGACCTACAACTACGTCGGCGAATGGCATTCGCATCCGCGTCTTCCAATCCTTCCCAGCATCACCGATCTGGAATCGATGGAGGAACTCGTAAATGGCGAGCGCGATATTTCCTTCGCGGTCCTCCTGGTCGTGCGCTCGGATTCGCCGATGGAGTTTGTCGCAACGTCTACCTTCCATCAGCGCGGGTGCGCTCCCGAACCCGTAAAGATCAGAGCGGAGGACTGAAAAGCATGTACCGAGAGACTGCGGATTGGGCCTTGCGCGAATTCATAAGATACCTCTTCAGGCCGAATGGATTCGAGGTCAGATTTGCCGGCTTTTGCTCTGCTGTTCTCGTGGCCTTGCTCGGTGGAAACTGGCTTGTGAAGGCGACACTTCGCGGCGAATACTCCTTAGAGATCGGCTCGACCAACATCATTCCCGAGTGGGCTCAGTGGTCGTTGGTAACGATCTTCAGCGTGATGATCATCCTCTGCTTCGTGGTCGGATGGAAGCGTTTCACCCGTGAGAACGAGCTCCGGAATCGGAAGAAGGTCATCGTCATAGAAGGCCGCGGTCTCCGCGAGGACGATGGCTCGCCGCTTACGGCCGCAGTGCCGGCTGACATCGTCGGTCACCGCCTCGGCGTCTCGTTGGATCTCCGCCAGAAGAGAGATGGCTTCATCATCGACCCAGAAGCGCTTCTGCCTGAGGTCGACGCCGCGCGCCGGACGGTCCAGCAGTACGCACGACAGAACGATCGGCAAGACGTCACAATGGTCTACGGCGGCCTGACGCCAGTCCCGATGACTTTTCTGACGGGCGTCGCCTTCGATGACGAAGGCAGCATTGTCGTGATGGACTGGGACAGGACACGCGAGTCCTGGCGAGCTCTCGACAGCCACGACGACGGTCAGCGTTTCATCGTTGAAGGCCTCGACGCCGTGCAGGGTTCGCCAGAGGTCGTGCTCGCTGTTTCGGTATCCTATCAGGTCAGGGACGAGAACATCGGCACCACATTCGACCTGCCGGTCGTCCGTATGTCGCTTCCGGCCCTGAACTCATCCCACTGGTCCCAGGCGAAGCAGAGCGCACTCGCGCAGCAACTTCTCGACACAGCGAAGCTTCTCGAGGCGAAGGGGGTCACCACCATCCATCTCCTTCTGGCCTGCCAGAACAGCGTCGCATTCAATCTCGGTCGGCGATACGACAAGCGCAATCTGCCCGGCGTCGTCGTCTATCAGTACGAGGCGAACGGCGCGAAGAAGTTTCCCTGGGGCGTCCGCATGCCCGTTGCCGGCGTTGCGGCACCTTCGATCGTCAGGACGTGAGAGGACGGAATGAACAAGGTTCAGATCCGGGCGTTGTTTGGCGCCCTGATACTTGCATCGGGAATTGTCTGGCATTTGGCGGTATCTGCTCCATACATGGAACGACAAGCGTCCATACACAAATCAGGTCGCGTTTTCCGTCTCTGCTGAAGTACAGGCAGCGGGATGGTCGGATGACCTGGTTTGAAAGCTTATCAGAACGAGACGGGCAAGCACGTGGCTGTACTGGTACGAAGCCTGGAGGGTGAGCAACATCTGGTTCGGTCCAGCACGGCACGAAGGAGAAGAAGGCGATGCAGGAGGAATCTAGCAAGATCCGCCTGCTTACCCCATTCCGTAGGGTCCGGATCGACAGCGCGCCTGAAGCAATCCTCGCAGCTATTCTGGAAAAGCGTCGATCTGTAGTAACGGCTGTATTCGTCGATCGATGACTAGACGGCGCTTTCAAGCTTCCCGAGGAGCCCGGTGCACGTGCCGGATATTTCCTCAGAAGAAGCCACTCTGCGTTGTGGGCGGAGACATACCCTTGCTTGCCGACCCTCGGGCAGCCGTGAATTACTCTCTTCGAGTGCATGTGATTCCCGAGGCATATGAATGGCAACTATACGATTGGTCGAGATTGAGAACTTCCGCTGCATTAGGCACCTCCAATGGTATCCGACGCCCGGTATCAACTGCCTGATCGGACCGGGAGACAGCGGCAAATCCACGATCCTTGATGCCATCGATCTGGCGCTGGGTGCGCGAAGGACTGCTCAGTTCACCGATGCCGACTTCCACAACCTCGACATCAAAGATCCGATCCAGATCACTCTCACCCTTGGAAACCTCGGGCCAGAATTGAAGTCCATCGAGACCTACGGCCTGTATCTCCGTGGATACGACGCAGCGGCGAAGAAGATCGAAGACGAACCCGGCAGCGGCCTGGAGACCGTGCTCTGTCTCAACCTCGCCGTGGAGAGTGATCTGGAGCCGACTTGGTCGCTCATCTCCGATCGCGCGCGCGCCGCAGGTCAGACGCGCAACCTGTCATGGTCGGATCGCGAGAGGCTGGCTCCCGTGCGGATCGGCGCTCTTTCGGACCATAATCTGTCCTGGAAGCGAGGCTCTGTCCTCAACCGCCTTTCGGACGAGACCGCCGACGCTTCGACCGCGCTCCTGGCGGCGGCACGGGAGGCGAGGAAGTCCTTCGGCAAGGATGCAGACGCAATGCTGGGCGACGCACTCGAGATCGTGACCGAAGTCGCGGGCAGCCTCGGCATAGATGTCGGGGCAAAAGCCAAAGCCGAGCTCGAGGCCCACTCCGTCTCAGTGACTGCTGGTACAATCTCTCTACACGACGAGAATGGCATCCCTCTCCGTCGGCTCGGGATCGGCTCGACACGCCTCATGATATCGGGGCTCCAGCAGAAGAACGCAGCGGAGACCGCAATCCTGCTTGTCGACGAACTCGAGCACGGGCTTGAGCCTCATCGCATTGTACGTTTCCTCGACAACCTGGGCGCCAAGCAGAAGGAACCGTCCCTGCAGGTGTTCCTGACCAGCCATTCTCCTGTGGCCGTCCGAGAGCTTGCCGCGGAGCAGATCTCCATTGTGCGACGGGTCGGAAATCGACACGAAGTGAGATGGGTTGGCGATCATCCTGACCTTCAGGGAACGATACGTCTCTATCCGGAAGCATTCCTCGCCCATTCCGTCCTTGTCTGCGAGGGAGCAAGCGAGGTCGGCTTCATGCGCGGCGTGGACCAGTACCTCTCCGACAAGGGAAACGGCAAGTCGCTCTTCGCGGCCGGAACCGCGCTTGTCAGTGCCAATGGGTACACGAACATCATGTCGCGTGCAGAGGCGTTCCGATCGATGGGCTACCGAACGGCCACATTCCGCGACGACGACTATCAACCACCAATAGCCGAAGAGACCAGCTTCGAGCTGGGCGGCGGCTCCATCTTCAAGTGGCGCAAGGGCCACAAGCTTGAAGTCGAGCTGTTCGTGACGCTGCCGGCGGATGCTGTTGGCGCGCTCCTGGACCGTGCCCTTGAAGATCGTTCCGAGGAGGAGGCGGATTCCCAGCTCAGGAGCCATTCGACGAACGCCGTGACGCTCGCGCGGGTGCGAGACGAATTGGCCAAGGGAGCTCTGTCGACGGAGGCGCGGGTGGCGTTGGGAAATGCCGCCGGTGGCAACAAGGACAACAAGAAGGCTTGGTTCAAATCCGTTGGAGAGATGGAGGAAGTCGCCCGCGACTTCGTGATGCCTTCGTTCATCGAAACGGACAAGGAGTTCAAATTGGTCCTCGCCTCTCTCAGAAAATGGTGCCTGAATGGCTGAAGGGGACATCGATCTTCTGGCTATCCGGCGAGGATCGGTCACGGCTCCCGCCGGGTGCGGAAAGACCCAGCTCATTGTGGATTCTCTCATCAGGCACTCGGACAGGAAGCCGATACTGATCCTCACCCACACTAACGCGGGCGTATCGGTTCTGCGGTCGCGGCTGGAGCGTGCGGGAGTTCCGAGCCGTTCGTATCGATTGGCGACGCTCGACGGGTGGGCGCTTCGAACTCTCAACACCTTTCCGACCCGCTCGGGCATCGATATCAGACATCTCGCCCTGGATGACCCCCGCAACGACTACCCCGCGATCAAGCTGGCCGCCGCGGCGCTCTTCGAGGGAAAGCATCTCGATGACATCATGGATGCGAGCTACAGCCGCGTGATCGTCGACGAGTATCAGGACTGCGGCCATGAACAGCATCGCATGGTCAGCCATCTCTCGACCGTAATTCCAACTGTTGTCCTCGGCGATCCCATGCAGGAGATATTCAGTTGGCAGGGCCCGCACCCGCATTGGGACCATGATGTCTGCTCAACATTCTCGTCGGCGGGAGAACTGACGAAGCCGTGGCGCTGGATCCGAGCGGGCGCGCCGGCTTTCGGCGAGTGGCTTCTGGAAGCCCGCGCGATCCTTGTCGCGGGTGGCCGGATCGATCTCCGAACAGCGCCGCCCGAGGTCGAATGGGTCGAACTGGACGGCAGCGACGATGAAACCCGCCAGCGCAAGGCCTGCAACGTCCGCCCTCCGAACCCCGACGGCAAGGTTCTTATAATGGCGGCGGGCATGAACCGGGCACTCCAGCGCAGGGTAGCAAAGCAAACCCCGGGAGCAGTCACGGTCGAGGCCGTGGATCTCACCGATGTCATCACGTTCGCAGGAAGCGTCGATCTCGACCAGCCGGGCGATCTGGACACCGTCCTGGAGTTCGCGTCCGAAGTGACGACGAACGTGGACAAGCGCGGCCTGCGTTCGCGGATCGCGATCATCGAGCGAGGATCCTCACGGAAGGACGCCACCGCCGTCGAACTGGCGGCCCTCGACTACAAGGCGGACGGATCTGCCGAAAACCTCGTCAGGCTGCTCCTCGCCCTTGAGAACAATCAAGGTGCAAGAACCTTCCGCCCCGAAATCCTCGGCGCATGCGTGCAGGCGCTTCGATCCTGTACTCCCGGCATCCCTGACGCGTTCCTCAATGCGGCGGTCCGGATCCGCGAGCAAAGCAGGATGATCGGAAGGCGCGTCCCGAGAAGAGCCGTCGGCAGCCCGCTCCTCCTGAAGGGGCTCGAAGCAGATGTTGCCGTCATTCTGGATGCCGAGCAGTTCGACAGCAACCGAACCCGCAACACGAAGAACCTCTATGTCGCACTCACAAGAGGATCACGGAAACTGGTCGTCTGCTCTTCGAGTCCGATGGTTGGGTAGCGGTTTGGCAGGAGGCGCTGCGACGACGATCCAGTGCAATCGATACTATTGGCAGGGACTATCGCGAACTGCTGCGCACCGGTGGTCCCGACGACGGGATTCCATGATGCCCACCGCGCGGGATGGCTGTAAGGTCGAAGAAGAAACAGGAACCCAGATTGCTGAGTCTTTGTCGCCGTACGCCCTCGCCCGCCCGGTCAATGCGCAGGCTCCGACCCATGCGCAGACCACGGCATCGAGTGCATCTTCGAAGGCCTTCAACTCGTACCCTCGCGCATCCATTGGCGGCAACGGCAGCGCGTCCTTCACACCGCAAATTTCGGCATTTAACAGCCCCACAATATCGCTCCAGGTCCGCAGCAGGTTCGCCCGTCGAGCAACAGGGCTCTCGTCTGGCCAATACTTCCTGATCTTCGATTGCTTGTAAGGCAGTCGCCGATCCGCTGCCGCGAGTTCGATGAGAGCGGGATGCGGATAGACCTCCAGAAGCGCCGGCGGATAAAGTTCCGAGACAGCAAGCGGATATCCCTCGCCTTCAAAGGCTACCCGGAGTTCGTCGCTCAACTTGCCCGGACGCGTTGCGCTTGGCGTATGCGTGCTTGCGTGTCGAGCACCATACATAGACGAGATCATGTTGTCGGAGACCCTTCGGCCGACAATCGGGGTCAGCGAAAGAGGCATGTCGACAGCGACGACATCGACTATTGCGCCGGCCTTTTCCTTTGCTGTGGCTGTTAGGGATCCGGCATCCGGAACCGATCCTCGATGGCGCAAGATCGGGGCGGCATCTCCCCCTGCCCCAAGGAAGGCGGCATACGAGGCCGCGGCTTCGATAAGCACCCAGCAGGATCCCTTGTCTGCAATCAGCGCGACGCCGCTGGGCTCCTGCTGTGTCCACGCAGCGTCAATGCCTAGGACTACTCTCAAGCTAGCTCCCGTGTGCCTCTGCACTCGTCCAGCCCATCAGCGTGGTCTTCAACCTCGGACGATGCTACGACAAGAGGAACCTGCCTGGCGTGATCGCACACATCAATATGAGGCAAGCGGCGAAAAGAAGGTTCCATGGGCGTCAGGATGCCGAGGTTTTTGCCTGCGAAGGACCTCCACGAGGATTCGATAACCTTCTCGCCGTCCGAGCAATATACAAAGGTGCTCTTCGAGCCGTTCATCGGCATCTCCCCTCGTCGTTACCGCGACATCTTCGAGAAGAGGAAGCGCAAGGGCTTTGACGGTAAGGCGATCCAACGGGCCGAGAGGAAACCGGTCCCCAGGATTGAAGACAGGAGCCCTTCTTACATCGCGAACGAAGAGCCGGCCATCTCGCTTGTTGTGGAAAACATCCTCAGCCTTTCGAAGGCCTCAGTCTTGGTGGTGCCGGCAGCAGTGAAGACTCCCTCGAGACGAGGTCGTAAACCTAAGGATCAGCCGCCGACTAGCATCCACAAACCGAAAATGTGGAAGTCTTCGCCGTCTAATCTTCAGCGTCTCTGGCCATTGTGCTAGCGATACCAAAACATGTGATTCAGCGCCCAGATCAGGGCAGATCGTCAGAGAGCAAGATGCAGGACACGAATTCCCCGTTGCAAGATCAGATTGCGATGATGAGGGAGGTGATTGCTCATCTTCCAGCCACGTGCCGGCTGGCGGAAGTTACCGACGCCCAGATCGTCGAGGCGGCGGAAGAGCTTTCCAGGAACGCCGACAGCGAGTGGAAGCAGCTTCCTGACCAGGTCATAGGGCCACAGCGCGAGGGCGTGCTCGGAATGGTGCTGGTGCGAAAGCGCCGACAGCTCGCGTATTCCCTGAAACTTTCGAATCTTGCGCGCGATCCATTTCAATCCATTCCCCCCGTACTCTTAAGCGTTGCAGGCGGAAGCGCCCTTCCAAGCCTCGTCGCGGCACCGCCAGTGACATTTCCCAGCTTCCTACTTGCTATCGCCCTGTCATGGCTCCGGGTATTCGCGCAACCCATCGGCTACGGCGAGGCGGCACTCTTGCACCACATGAACCAGATAGAAGCTGTGAAAGGCAAGGTAATGCAAGATGACCTTACCGAAGCCGGCCGCGTCTTGGTGGAGGTGTATGGATACGTCAAAGGGCAGAACGGCAACGAGATTTCTGCTCTGTTGACCTCGCTGAAGGCCTGGAAGGCCATCGAGGAATTCGATGGCGGGTACCGAGTCACGGAAACCGTGCCTTTCGGTCTGGGGCCGATCGAGTATGTTCGATAACCGTACCGTCGGCATGCTCAGGAGACGTGGCGATCGTACACATCAGCGGCAGCCGGTCAGAAGATTCCGTGTGTATTCGTAAAGGCCCTCGTCCAGTCTGATCATGGTTTCAGGGTCGAACCGTGTGAAGTCAAAACGGCTGTTGGGAAGCAAGTAGATCTCTCCGTTCGAATCGAACATTGGCGGGATGACACCCACGTAGGACTGCGCCTGCAGGGGGCCAAACGTCGGACCCTTTTTTCTTCCCATGGCAACTCCAAGGCCGAGCTCGAGCATGTAGTTTTCAGCATCGTCGAGATGGGTTGCCCGACTGCCGGGCTTCTGCATTGCGATTGCCTCGAGTGCCCGGTCCAGGATCGATCGTCGCCCGGGCAGTCCGCTTTGCTTCAAAGCAGCGTCGATCCACGTGTCTTTATTGTTCCCGTCCTGCCAATGGCCGAGATTTGAACAGATAACTGCGAACGCGAAGGCACGGTTCTCCCGTTCTTTGAAGGATGGGAAGAGTGCTGACCACGGAGCCATTATATCAGGAAGTAAAATGTCTCTGAACTGACGTTCGCAAAGGTTGAGACACACGTGTGCTATGGTAGCCGCCAGGTCGTAGGCCAGCGCTGCGTCGCTGATCCGGGCGAAGTGCGCGAGGAGATGCACCGGAGCGGAATATAGCGTGAGCGACGGTTCATAAAGCCGGGATAGAAGGCCAGCGTGAATTCCCTCACCGACCTCCTTCTGTTTGGGTGCAGGCACCTTGCCTAACAGGATCGCGCGCAAAGTGTCGTATTCGGACGCAACTGCGATGGTCTCGAGGAGAGCACCGACCGTCATCGGCTGGCGGATGAGGCGGTCGCCAGTCCTGTTGTCGTGAAAGCAGACGAAGAGGATTGGCCTGCTGGGATCCAGTCTGCCGTACGCGTCTATCTCCTGGCCTGCGGAAAACGATATCTGCCACGGGTGCCTGGCACTGTGCGTCTCCTTGGATTCGAAGACGGTCTGGTAGTACTTCGGAAAGGTCAGGCGACGTGTTTCGTCATGAAGGTCGATGAATGAGGCGAAGTCGCTCTCTTTTGGAGGACTGTCCTTTGTCGGCAGTTGCCTGAATCCCTTATATATGCGCTTCAGGTACGCGCGTCCCCAGATCGTTCCCACGACATCCGCCCAATGCGCCATCTCGTGGCTTATGGTTGCCATGATTTCGGCGACTTTGCCGTGATCCTCAGCCACCAATGCTTTCGGCAGGTCGTCCTTCTCGTATTGATCCAGCGTCACCATCTGCGTCTGCGGCGAGAAGTGGGCCATGGCGACAGTGTTCGGAAACCTGTTCTCTCGTCGGTCGACCATCCATTTCTTCACTGCATACGACATCTGCGCCATCCCCTCGAATTTGGATCACACCGGTACTCACCAAATGATGTCATGTCGAGAGGGCGCATACGTAGCCTCCACGCGCTAGTCCGCAGCATGTGCCAGTCCTCGGAACGCCTCGTCGCCGACGCGTTGTCACCGCTCGACGCGCTCGACAGTCGAGACGGATAGCGGTGTGGTCAGGAGGTCTTGATAGCGCTGGCTTCGAATATCTGGCCTATCGTTTTCGCAAGCGCCGAGTCGAACTCAGTGTCGTTCATGCTCACCCTCAGGTCTTCCGCGAGTGGAGAGAGAAGCTGGCGATCATACCGTGATTATGCTCCAGCTTGCGGCAGGCCTCGTCCCTGGTGTAGCCGCCTGAAAGAGCGACGACGCGAAGGACTGATGGGTGCTTGACCAGCGGCTCGTAGAAATCCGCGACTTCGAGGATGGAGACCTTGATCATCACCTTCTGATCGTGATCGAGTCCTGCAAGCTCCCCAAGGATTCCTCGAGAAGGATTGCCTCAGCTCTCTCCTTCGTCTGGCTCTTGATCAGAACTTCGGGATCGATGATCGGGACGAGGCCGCGCTGCAGGATCTGCCGTCCGATCGCGAACTGCTGCTTTACGACAGCCGCAATGCCGACGGGGTCGGCGTTGGCGATCATCAATCGCATCTTGGTTCCAAAGATTCCCTTTTCTGCCGCTCGCGCTAGCAAGGGATCGAAATCGGGAATCGGCTTGAGCAACTGGACGCCGTCCTTCTCCCCCTCCAGGCCCTTGTCGAGGAATAGACGATCCCGAACCGACATTGGTCTAGCTGGCGCGCGCCTAAATGGGCGGGATCGAGATGGTATGGCCGAGAATCGAAACGGTGACCAACAGCACGCACATCACCCCGATGGCGGCGGTCACGGCGATAGCGACCGAATGTTTGTATTCCATATCCTCGAAATGGGGATGCATGGCGATTGCAGTAACGTCCTCTCGCCGCGGCGTCCGGAAACCTCTCGCGAGCGCGTATTTTCCGCTAACCAAGGTTATTGGTTGCTGTGGAAGATGGTCACCACCTTACCCGGCAAGCTGGCGGTCCGGTCGTCGATCCACCTGTCGACGTTCAGCCAGCACCAGTTACGCGCCCGACGGGCTGGAGCATGGCATCGCGCTCGTAGGATGCTCGCATCGTGTACTCGGGCCTGGGCTCGTAGGGAACGCCGAGCGCTTCCGGCTCTGTCCCGTCCATCCAGAGCTTCCCGATCTCGCGGGCTTGGTCATATGAGAGACCCAGACCATGTCCGAGATCGACGGCGGTGTCGAAGCGTCTGACCCTGGCGAGATTCGACCAGGGCTGCACGGTCATTTCCGAGATCCGCACGATCCATTCGCCGACATCGTCTGCCTGAAAGAGATGGAGCTCCCTCTCCGGCAGGTCGTATCCACATTCGGTGTCGGAGACAAACCTCCAGCGATAGTCCGGCCCGCAGTTGATCTCCCACCGCCGTGGCCCTTGCAGAGCCGGGAGTTTTTCCTGTGGCCCATCGAACCACCCTCCGAGCGGCTCGCCCGGCACAACGACTTGGGCAGGCCACTCTCCGGTCTCAGCCACGTGCTGAATGTGAGGCAAATGCGCCTCAAGGACCGCATGGAGATCGCCGTCATTTTCGGGCGCGCGAAAGACGTAGTGCTCGTTCTGTGCGAACCGGGTGGACAGCGCGTAACTGACCATGCCCGACACCATTGCACAGCGGCGAGTGCCTGCCTGGGGAAGCTCGAGAGTCCAGATCGCAGTCCACGGCTTCCG
Organism: Sinorhizobium saheli; assembly: GCF_001651875.1. Classification (GTDB taxonomy): domain Bacteria; phylum Pseudomonadota; class Alphaproteobacteria; order Rhizobiales; family Rhizobiaceae; genus Sinorhizobium; species Sinorhizobium saheli. The sequence goes on along the minus strand of NZ_LNQB01000061.1, from coordinate 31,654 downwards.
GTCGAAAAACCACCAGGCATCGTCTCGTCTGCTGATCTCGCTCACCAGTTCCCTCAACTCTTCGGTCGTGTCGGCGTCGCTGCCGGCGACGACCCAGTACCACCCGTGCACGCTGCGGAGTACCGTGACCCCGAACTTCTCTTCCGTGTGCCGCGCGTGCTCGCCCGTCTTGATCTTCATGTCCGCTCCACCTGTTTTCTCCTACCTATCCCGCAAGAACTAATGGACGCCAAAACGGAGCCCGCAAATGCATCCGGAAGGATTCACCTCCCGTCAACCGTCCTGAGGCCCGACGGATTTCCGTAAAGGTTTCGCCAAGAACCTGCATGCGAGGTCTTACCCGCAACAGGAGACCTCACGATCTTGACCAGCACCCATACCTTCGCGATCGGCGACGTTCACGGCCGCGCCGATCTCCTTCGCAGCCTTCTCGACGGTATTTCGGACCGGGCCGGACGGATTGGGTGCGCGCACCGTATTGTATTCCTTGGCGACATCATCGACCGTGGTCCCAACAGCCGCGAAGCGATGAACCTCGTCTCGTCGACACTCAAGGAGATCCCCGATTCCCGGCTGGTTCTCGGAAACCACGATTCATTCATCCTCCGCATTCTCGATGAACAGGATTCGGGCCGGAAACAGGCGCTTCTTCTTCACTGGATCGCCAAGATGGGAGGACGAGCCACCCTTGCCTCCTACGGTTTCGATTTTTCTAATGCCGACCTGGATCGGATCCTCGACGTAGTTGATGTAGTTGATGTCGACCACGTTGCCATCCTGCGTGGAGCCGAGAAGTACGTTGAACTTGATGACCACATTCTCGTCCACGCCGGCGTCGAGCCGGGTGTTCCGCTCACTCGGCAGGATCCGTACAAGCTCATGTGGATCCGGGAGCCCTTCCTGAGCTTCTCAGAATCCTTCGGAAAGGCCGTCGTCCACGGACACACACCGACATCGTCGTTGATGGTGGAGCGTTTTCACCGCCGGATAGCGATCGACACGGGTGCACACGACAGGAGCATACTCTCTGCCCTTCACATTCCCCCTCGCGGCAGCGAGAAGGTTCTTCAGGCGGTCGCTCCTCTACAGGGCGCGGTCAGGTGATCGATGGCGGGTTTCTGGATCTGGGCGGCGGGCAGGTAGCTGGCCACCTGCACGGTGGGTTCGCGAAGAATGCGTGAGGGATTCAGGTTCGTCAGCTCGGTATTCGATTGGATCAGCAGCCTCTATCGACTTCCAGAGCGCGTCAGATATCCAAATCAATTGCACCTGACCTTCGAAATGCAAACGCAGAAATGGAGCAACTGGTGCTGGGCGGCAACGGCCTCGAGCATTTCGCAATACTACGACTGCGAGAACTATGTTTCTCAGGACGAGATCGTCGGGCGAGCACTTGGCCTTCCGCCGCCATGGGTGTCCGAAGAGTCGTGGAACCGAGAGGAAACGATGCTAACGGGGCTTCGGATCGTGGGTTGCGACAGCTCGACTTATCCTGGATCTGCCGAACTTCGACAAGCCATGCGGCAACTGGACAGGAGAAATCCCATTTGCGTTCAGATCAAATGGCCATCGAAGGGAGGACATGCAGTTGTGATCCACGGCTGCTGGCTCGACGAGAATGGAGAGGATCACTACCTGATAGGGGATCCGTGTTTTGATTATTCTTTCCCGGTACCGGGGAGCGAGCTTCGAAACGATTACCTGGAGTACGGGGGGCGCTGGGTTCAGACCTACCATGTTCGTGCGCCGTGAAAATGATATACAGGATCTGAGGCATGGAGAGATAGAATGACAATCGCGATGCTTGGAGCACCGAGTTCCGTCGGCGAGAAATTCAATCGGGCAATGGGCATCCTGGCCGCCATGCCTGGGCGAAACCGTGCGAACACCGAGTATCGCCACGTCGGTCCATTCCCCAAGAGGGTGCTTGGAGCCGTACCGCGCTCAGAAGCCGACCTCGCCTCCCCCTACACTATGGGGTGGCAATACCTTGTCCGTGATGACGATGGATTTGGTGTTCTGGACATCAGCAGTCGTGAAAATGGATCCTATAGTTCGTTTCGACGAGGCAGCTTCGCGCTTGCCTACAACGATGCACTCGAAGCCGCAGAAGCCGAAGCCTCAAGCACCCAGGACATATACGAACTTGAGATCGTGGAAATCCCCGCCGCCTTCACGCTCATGATCATCATGAAGTCGAAGGAAGTGAAGCTTTATCCTGCGTTCTTCCAGGGAAGGCGTCTGCTTCCTGAGGCAAGAACGTTCGACGAACTTCAAGGGCTCGCGGTCGAGGGGCGTCATCCCGACGGCTCGCAGCCGTCACCTTCACCTTTTTGATGTCCGGGCTTCGGTGATTTTCTTCTCGGCGTAGGTATTCTAGTGGAGTGCGACCGAGGATGGCGCGTTCACCGATGTCGCCAGCACCCCGACGTATGTGGCGATGAGCACCATCGCGACATCGTCGACCGAACGGTAGCCCTCCCGGTACATCCTCATAGCGGCAAGCAACCATGCTCGGGTGTGTTATTGAACTGGAATGCGCGTTCACAAGCGAACGCGCGATTGATCGGCGCAGAGACGGCATTAATTCCATCGTGGTCTGCGCCGACAAAGATGGCAACAAAGCCCTGTTCCGCGAGTGCCTTCCCATCGATCTGGGATCGACTAAACCTCACCCTCTCCGATTTCTATCTCTTTTGAAGCGGTCGGCAGCCATTCCGACAACTGCCTAGCCGCCGCTTCAATTAGGTTCTGCTTTCGCAACGCACATTCCCAAACCGTCGCTACCCGCCAGCCTATATCGAGCAACGCGCGCTTGACGGCGTCGTCGCGGGCAAGGTTGGCGGCAAACTTGGCTTGCCAAAACTCCGGTCGGGTAGACGGCGTTGTCGCATAACGGCAGCGAAAGTGCCGGTGCCAGAAACAGCCATGTACGAATACTGCCGCCTTGTATTTTGGAAGGACGATGTCAGGCGCACCCGTGATTTTCGTGCTGTGCAAGCGGAAACGCAGCCCTTGTGCATGGAGCGCACGGCGAAGCACAAGCTCGGGTTTCGTGTTCTTTCCCCTGATTCCCGCCATCATTCGCGATCGTGTCGTAGGGTCGACAATATCAGTCATTTGTATCCTGGCAATTGCAGCTACACATAGTATACACCGACAAAAACATATTCGATCAGGAGTCGTTCTTGCCTGCCACTTTCGGTATCATTGATCTCTTCGCTGGGCCGGGTGGATTAGGTGAAGGGTTCTCATCTCTGTCGGTTGACCAACATGATCCATTTAGTATCGGCATTTCCGTAGAAAAGGATGCGTCCGCGCATAAAACCTTGCGGCTGCGCGCCTTCTTGAGAGCATTTCGCGCCGAGCATGGGAAACTCCCGGCCGAGTTCGTCAACTTTCATGCGGGCGCGGTGGGAGAGCCGGATTGGGCCCTGGTTGGCAACGGCGCCTGGGATCACGCATCGAGAGAAGCCAGACAGCTCGAACTTGGAACGACCGCCGCGTCCGAAGCGATAGATGAGGCGATCGCCGGACTTCAGAAGTTTGATGACACCATTCTCATTGGTGGGCCGCCTTGCCAAGCATATTCGCTGGTTGGACGAGCTCGAGCGAACGGCAAACGCGACTATGTACCGGAACAAGACGAGCGTCATTACCTTTTCCGGGAATACATACGGGTCCTGGAACGCCTGAGACCATCGGCGTTCGTGATGGAAAACGTGAAGGGCATGCTGTCGTCCACCGTAGAGAGTCGCCGCGTTTTCGAAATGCTGATGGAAGACCTGTCCTCGTTGGGTACAAGGCACGGCCATATCTACGAGCTCTTCGCCGTACGTGTGGAGAACGGTCAAGCAACTCTTCGTCAAGCGAGGAAACCGTCCGACTTTGTAGTGAAAGCAGAGGAGTTTGGCGTACCGCAGCGACGGCATCGAGTGATCATCATCGGCATCCGAGCTGACCTGGCTTCCCGCGCTTCAGCCGCGAGCGTTCCAGTCAGCGAAAAACGCAGAACGGTCGAGGACGCCATCAGCACCCTGGGGCGCCTTCGCAGTGGGATCAGCGAGTCCGGAGACAGCTTCGAGAGATGGAGCGACTACTTATTCGACTCCGCCAAGATGTTGGCCTCCAGTTCTGACGTTGCCCTGGAACAACCCCTCCGTGGTCTGATGGACCAATTCCAGCAGATGTTGCCGTTGGCTCGCTCGTCGGCCACTCTCCCAAGCGGCTACGGAAGATCCAACGACGAATTGCTCCGATGGCTTGAGCGTCCGGAACTTCTTTCTGTTGCTCAGCATGCCACGCGCGGTCACATGGCATCGGATCTTTGTCGATACCTGTTTGCCGCCGTATTCGGAAAGGTGCATGGTTACAGCCCGAAGGCCTCGAAATTCCCTGAGGTCCTTCGGCCAAACCACCGCAATTGGGAAAGCGGAATCTTCGCCGACCGTTTCCGAGTCCAGCTCTCCAACGAAGCATCGACGACTGTGACAAGCCATATTTCGAAAGACGGCCACTATTTCATCCATCCCGATCCAGCTCAGTGCCGCAGTCTGACTGTGCGGGAAGCAGCTCGCCTTCAGACCTTTCCGGACGACTACTTTTTCATGGGAAATCGCACCCAGCAATACGTCCAAGTCGGGAATGCCGTGCCGCCCTTCCTTGCCCGACAAATCGCACATCTTGTTTACGCATCGCTTACTTACACGAACTCATAGTATTACCCTAAGTCTATATTGCCGTCGTCAACGTTTCGCGCGATGGTGGTTCAAGGACTCGTTGGGATTCGTGAATGCGGCAAGGACTCGTGGCTAGAAGGGCAGACGCGACACCGCATGCTGCAGCATTGATCGAAGGCTTGCGAGACATCGGCTATTCGCTTGAAACCGCGATCTCGGATATTGTTGACAACTCAATCACCGCAAGCGCCCGCCGGATCCAGATACTGACGGAAACATTTTCGGAAGAGCCGTTCATCGCGATCGCTGATGACGGCATGGGAATGACCGAGGACGAGCTGGTGGCGGCCATGCGTCCCGGTAGCCGGAATCCTCTCGATACGCGGGAAAAACTCGATCTTGGACGCTTTGGCCTTGGCCTGAAAAGCGCAAGTTTCTCGCAATGCCGCAGGTTGACGGTTGTTACGCGCACAAACGGGATCACGTCTGCAGCCGTCTGGGACCTGGATGATGTCGCTCGCCGCAACGATTGGTCCGTTCAGCTTCTGGACGATATCGCGGCAATCCCATGTGCTGACCAGCTCGGCAAGAGCGGAACCTTGGTGCTATGGGAAAAGCTTGACCGCTTGAGCGGCGGCTACAAGCTGAACGTCGCGAAACGAGCGGAGGTAATAAACCAGCGCCTGGCGGAAACCGAGCGTCACCTGCGATTGGTATTCCACCGTTTCTTGGAAGATCCAAAGCCAATCAGGATCCTTCTGAACGGTCGGCAGCTTCGCCCACTGGATCCATTCGCACGCAAGAACTCGGCTACCATTGCCGATCCTGAGGAAATCATCACCCTTCCGCAGGGCGACGTGGAAATCCAGAGCTTCACAATTCCTCACCACAAACAAATGAGCACTTCGGACTGGGATGACCTCGGCGGACCTGAGGGGCATCTGAAATCTCAGGGCTTTTACCTGTACCGAGGCGAACGACTGATATTGCATGGCACCTGGTTCGGTCTTTGCCGCCAGTCCGAACTCACGAAGTTGTCGCGAGTAAGGATCGACATTTCCAACAGCATGGACAGTGACTGGAAAATCGATGTCAAAAAGTCTTCGGCTCAGCTTCCTTCGGCGGTTCGCGACCGATTGAAGAAGGTGATTGAACGCATTCAGGAAGGTTCCAAACGCACCTACCGGAAACGTGGGCAGAAGCTCGTCGATCACAACCGATTGCCTCTGTGGCACAGAATTCAGTCTGATGGACAGATCCGCTACAGGCCGAACACCGACCATCCAATCTTCGCAGAGTATGCCGAAGAACTCCCGGAACACCTTCGCCGAGGTTTCTTCAATTGCATCAGTCTCGTTGGCGCTTCGCTGCCAGTCGAGACCTTACATGCGGATATGGCGGCTGTCGCCGAGGACATCGTGCCAGACCGCGTGGATGAGGACACACTCACTCAAGCTGTGCAGGCGACCCTCTCCGTCCTTCTCGCAGCGAAGAAACAACTCAAGGATATCGTCGCCTTGATGAAAGAGGTCGATCCATTTCGGACCGCATGGTCTGACACCCAACGAATCATAGACGCCATCGTCGAGGCAAATCGAGCTAAATGAACCAGATACTGAGCAGCCTCGAAGGCATGACCGCAATGTTCATGGCTTCGCAACCGAGCCCCCATACGGCGCAATCGATCAGAGACATCATTGCGCAACTCAGGGAAACCCCGATGTTTTCCGGAAAGGTGAGCGCTGATGAAGCTGAAGAGCTTGCGCGCCTCACCACTTCCGGCTTCAAGAAGGAAGTCAATTCAGACGACGCACTGAAGGCCCTCTCGAATTCGACGGCCGTCATCGTACTCGTAGCGAGTGATGCGGACGTGCCCGATGAGGTGAAGGTCGCCGTCGAGCGCATTGAGGAAGTCAGCGCCGTCAAACCTTATCACCTGATCCTTGCCGCGAAAGCTGCGATGGGCATTGTGGTCAGCAGGGAGCAGGCGACAGCGCTTGCCTCGTATTCCCTGCCACTCGTGTTCTCCGCGATCAGGAGGTCTCGACCCATCGAAGTCTCGCTTGAAAAGCTCGCCGCGTCGTCGCGGGTCAGGAAGCCCGTCATCTGGGAGCCGCGGATCGAGCAACTTGCGGGTTACGGGGCCGCCACGCGATGGGCGCTGGATCTGGTGGATGACCTCGAGGCATGGCGCAACGGAACCATTGCCTGGAGCGATGTTGATGCTGGCTTGCTCCTGAGCGGACCTCCCGGCTGCGGCAAGACCCTGTTCGCAAGCGCGCTCGCCCGGACTTGCGGCGCGAACTTCGTGGCCGCTTCAAGCGCACAGTGGCAGTCGCGGGGCCACCTCGGCGACATGCTGGGAGCAATGCGAAAGACCTTCAGGGAGGCGATCAAGGCAGCTCCCTCCATCCTCTTCCTCGACGAGTTTGATTCCTTCGGCTCCCGGCAAAACCTCAGGGGCGACAGCGCCGCCTACGGACTGCAAGTGATCAACGCGCTACTTGAGCACCTCGATGGTGCATCCGGACGAGAAGGGGTCGTGGTCATCGCCGCGACGAACAGGCCGGACGACATCGATGAGGCGCTGCGAAGACCGGGAAGGCTCGACCGCCATATCCAGATTGAATTGCCGGATCTGGAGGCGCGCGAGCAGATCCTGTCGGCACATGTCGGTCTGCCTCTTCCCTCGGACGAGATGCGAACGATTGCGCTTGCGACCAGTGGCTATTCCGGCGCTGCAATCCAGCAGCTTGCCCGTGGCGCGCGCCGCATTGCGCGAAAGAGCAGAAGACCCGTCTGTGGTGCGGATTTCCTTTCGATCGTGCCGCCTGTGGCCGCGCTCGAAGACAACGAGCGGTGGCCGATCTGCGTGCACGAGGCAGGGCACGCAATTGTCGGGCTCACCCTTGGGACAGGCGAGATCGAGGCCATCGTCGTTGCCAGACAGGCAGGACATCGTGATGAGAACTTCGGGTACGTCAAGTGGCGCAGGGCGGTGGTGCGCAAAAGGACCCTCCAGATGTACCGCAATGAAATCGCAATGGTCCTGGCCGGAAGGGCGGCGGAACAGGTGATCCTGTGCGAGACCTATGATGGTTCCGGAGGAGCGGAAGGATCCGACCTTCATCGAGCAGCCGACATCGCTACCGTCCTGGTTGGCGGCCACGGCGTGTACGGCCTTGGATACACCCGCATCTCCCGTTCCCGAGATCTCGACCAGCTTCGCGCCGGCGATCCCGTTCTAAGAAGGCGCGTGGAGCGACTGCTTTCCGAGGAACTGGCGCGTGCGGAGGAGATCATCCGGGAGCGCCGCGAGGATGCTCTGCACCGAATAGTGGGAAATCCCGGCGGCCACGAGGACCATCTTCACCGCCCGCTGGTACTTCTCCATGTCGGCGCCAGGTGGAAGCAGAAGCCCCACCGCTCTGTCGCCCTTCTTCAGGAAGATCCCACAACGACGCAAGGGAACCCGAAGTGAGTTGGCATAGGTCGTCACTTCGAGCACATCCTTGCGCTCGTCCGATTTTGGCCACTTCATAGTTCGCTCCTATGACCGGGCGCGGCGGACGATGGTGTCCGGATCGAGCAGCTTCTCGTCGAGATCGACCTCGAGCATTCCCCGAAGGATCAGGTTTGCGACTGAGCCCATCGGAGCGCCATCCCTCACGGCTCCGAGGCATTCGGCGAGTGTGAGGGATCCCATCTCGTCGAGACCGGCGAGGATGCGGATGCGATCCCCAAGCGCCGCCTCACGTCCGCCATAGCGGACAAGATCGCGCGCATTCTGAATTCGGGTCGGGTTGAGGTCGAAGATCGAGATCGGGTGGTACGTGTAGCCGAGACGCTCGGCGACGCCCGGCAGCCACGTGATGATTTCGGGAGTTCCGCGCCAGATGTCCACCAGGAGCGTTTCGTCCCCCTTCTGCACCGCAAAATCGACGTAGCGGTGACGGGGCTTGCGCGCGGGCGAGTGGTTGACAAACGGCTGCGTGATGCAGCGCCATGAGATCACATCGGGGTCAAGTTCGAGAAGGCAGGCGTAATCGCTTGCTTCCTGTGAGCGGTACAGCGTGCGTCCGAGGCATTTCAACGTGGCGCTCGGAAAGCGGGAATTGTAGAAATCAGGGAGATCGCAAGCTTCATCGCCTGCGGCATGAGCAGTAAAGGTCGTCATGACCTACCCTCCGATTAACAGGATGATACGGCGATCCGGGATCCGTCCCGGGATCGGTCAACCTATTCGGAAAATAAGGGCGCTGAAGTTGCTCATGACAGAACAAGTAGAGAACGCTTTTTCCGACGTCAAGCGGTTTAATTCGCATTTTGCATAACCTAGATTGAGTAGATGTCGCAGCCTCCCCTGATCGTGACCGCGCATGTCGACAACGACGATCTGCAATTTTTCGACGCGCTCCGAACGCGCTTCTTTCCGCCGGAGCTCAATTTCCTGCGCGCGCATGTCACCATGTTCCACAAGCTCCCGCCGGAGCATCGTCTACATATAGATGATGTCCTCCGACAGGCAGCGCAGATGACGGGAACGGTCGAGGTTGAAGTCACCGGCGTCCGTAATATGGGCAACGGCGTTTCCTTCGTTCTCGAAAGTGAAAATCTTGCCCGCGTGAGGGAGAATTTGAAAACGGCGTTCAAGTCGTGGCTCGGACCGCAGGATCGCCAGCCCTGGCGGCCGCATGTCACCGTGCAGAACAAAGTGCACTGGCAGAAGGCGGATGCCCTCTATGACATGTTGTCGTCGGAATTTGCCAGAAGGACCCTCCGGGTGAAAGGCTTCGATGTATGGTCGTACATACAGGGTCCATGGCGGCATGAGCGCTATTTCCGCAGCGGGCAGAGCGTGGACTAGCCACGTTGAATCCTACGGCTGTTGTAGCGGCTCGTCTGATTCTGCGACTTGATTTGCAGATAAAATTCCCTGAATTTGGCGACCAGCAGCGTGTGGCTTGACGTGGCACAGCCGGAGGATTCGATGCTTACGATCGGAGAACTTGCCAAGGCAACGGGAACGAACGTCTCAACCATCCGATATTGGGAACAGACAGGATTGCTCGCCCCTTCCGGAAGATCGGAAGGAAACCAGCGGCGCTACACCGAAGACGAGCAGGATCGTCTCGCCTTCATCCGGCATGCCCGTGATCTCGGCCTGAGCGTCGATGCAATCCGGGATTTAATCGACTTGAGCCACCGTCCGGACATGCCTGACACAGAGGCGGACCGCATCGCGTCCGAGCAACTCGCAGAGATCCGCGAAAAGATCGATCGCCTGAAGAAGCTCGAAAACGAGCTGGTCCAAATGTCCACTCGCAGGGTACCATTGGACGGGAACAAATCTCGGGTCATCCAGGCACTTGCGCGCTTCGAGCGGCCTAGCACCGAAACCGAGTGATTGCTCGATGACGCTGTTCGAGGAGAAGGACCGCACACGAAGGACGCCCCGCCGCGCTGGAGAGCCATGCTTCGACTTCTATGACAGCTCCGGCCGGGATCCTTACATTGTGTACCGCGACCTGGTGAACGGTTGGATTGGGGAGTTCCCTTCGGGCGAGCAGCTCGATCTGGTGAGCCGCATGAAGAACCGCAACGACGCCCAGTACGAGCAGGCTCTTGCGGAGATCGTGACATACGTCGCGTTGAGGCGCCTTGGCCATGAAGTGGAAATCCATCCTGCCTGCCCCCATCCGACGAACAGGCCGGACTTCTTGGTGAGGAGCGGCTCTGGTGAAATCCTCGCCTTCGTCGAAGTGACGTCCTTCGGACCGGATGTGCGGACGGTCGCCCGCGACAACCGCGAGGCCGCGATCTACAATGGGTTGGAAACAGTGAACCTACCGCCGGGGTGGCTCCTGGGTTACGAGGTGCGGACGCATGGCCAGTCCGCGCCGAGCGTGGCCAAGCTGAAATCCGAGGTTGAGCAATGGGCGCGCAATGAATGTGGCGACGATCCGAGAGTGTCGCCCAGACGGACATTCGGGGCTCAGGATTGGGAGTTCGACCTCACGCTTCTCGGCGGCTTCAACAAGGAAAAAAGCTACGAGCGGAAGATCGGGGCCGCGATGACTGGCCTCCGGTCGGTGTCTCCACATCTCGATCTGCGCGTCGCGCTGGAGAACAAGGGCCGAAAATATGGAATTCAGGAGACCCCGTATCTTATCGTCGTCGCCGACTGCAAGGGGTCCATCCCAGTTGGCGACCATGTGGAGGATGCCCTGATCGATGGCCTTTTCGGCAGCCCTAGCGTCAGGTTCCGGCGACTTGCCGATGGGCAGCATGGAGACCTACGACGATCGGACGGCTGACGGCTTCTGGGGGAGGTACGGCGACGCCCGCAACACCAACGTCAGCGCCGTCGCCCTGCTGCCCGAACCGAACCTGTGGAAGCTCCGCGACGAGCGTTGGCACCCAATCATCGCATACAATCCGTTCGCCGCTAACCCGTTACCCCGGTGTCTTGCCGCTTCCCGGCTTCGGCCCGCTCGATAACAACGGCGAATACGGGCACATCGAAGGCAGTTTGCTGGCCGACCTGATCGGCCTCCCTGGCGAGTGGCCGCCGGAGGATGAGTGACCGCAAAACGTGATTTTGTCGCGCTTCAGGAAAAAATATGATCTGATTCGTCAAGACCGTAGCTACAACAGCTACAGATTTTTCTGCAACCCATCTTGTTGCGCATGCAATCACCGGCTACGGTCCGGACCAGTCAAACATACATTTCAGCATTAGAGGTCGCCTTCGCGGAGAGGACCTGGTTTGGAGAACAGCTTCTCCAGGCCTTGCTTTCGCCGTGTGAAGACGATCGCGTAGGTACCGTCCCGGTCGATGACCGTCTGGGAGCCATGGGTCTTGGCAGCGTCCAGCACTTCCCGGATGCGCGCCTCGGCTTCGTCTCGCTGCCAGGTTTTCGTCATTTGCAATCTCTCTCGGGATGTCTGTCGGATGTGAACAAAGCCGCTCGGCGCGACGCTGCCTTCACATCAAACATTTGAAGCAAGCTCGAGCAAGCAGGACCCGCAATGACCGAACCTCCGCTTTTGCTAGACACCGACATTGTCAGCCTTTCGGGAAGAACGCGTCCCCCACCGGGCCTAAGATCCTGGCTCCTCCAGGTTGGGATTCACCGCCTCAACATCTGCTATCCCGTCATAACAGAATTGATGCGTGGCGCCCATTTAAAGCAGCGCGATGACCCCGTGCGAGCCTCCCGCATCATGGCGTGGGTCAACGACATCCTGACCACCGACTTTCCTATGCCGGAGATGAACACTGAGGTTGCCTACGTCTATGCTCAGATGACGTCGGTGCCATGCCTCAGAGAGATGTGGACAGTCCAACGCGGCGAAAGGGCGACGCGTATGGGCCATGACCTTATGATCGCTTCGGTCGCAATCACCCACGGCATGCCGATTGTGACTGGAAATGTCCGGGACTATCTGAAGATCCATCAATTGTTCCCCCTGCCCGGAGTTTATCAACCGATAGAATCACAGTGGCACGTGCCTGCCGAGACAGATTTCTTTCTCCCTCGGATCGACGAGATTGAGGATTGCCATGACGATGAACTGCTACCGACGCTGTAAGACAGTCTCATCTAAAGGAAGGTCTGTCGCGGCGGGTCCCAAGCTTCTCCGTGAATTTTTCGTTGAACCAGATCGGGGGTTCACCGCCGGTCTCCATTTCCTTCACAAACCATTCGTCCAGTCCGGCTCCGCGGATCATGCCGGTGGAATCGAACCAGACCGAGCGCAGAGGCGTTCGCATCAGAAGATCTCTGTGGAATCCGGTTGTCATGTGGGTGACCACCCCCTTCGTTCCCACGTGGAATTCGACGGTGCTGTCCGCGTAGTCGGCGTGGAACGTGACAGGCCCCACTCTCGTGAAACCATTGTCCCTTGCCCACCGCATTGCAAGCGCCGCTGTCGATGGCTTCTCGACAGGGATGGGGACGCTCACGGCATGACGGTAGACCGCGCGGCGAAAGTTGTCCGGGAACCATTTCGGCGCGGGGCTGCCCGACTTCATCGCACAAATGAAGAAGTCATCAAGACCCGCGCCTCTGAGCATCCCATGGCGATCCGTCCGCACCTGGTCGAAACTGAAGCTGGCGAGATCGCGCTTGCGGCTGAACTTGTGCGCCGAGGTGCAGCCTCTCCCCACGAGCAAAGCCACTCGCACCTTGTATCCGCCGTAGCCACTTTCATAGGTGCCGCTACTGACCATATTGAATCCACGGGCGAGCAGCCATTGACTGATTGTTTTGTTGTCCATGCCTCGATCCTCCGACAGGAGGTTCGGTGCAGGCGGTGCAAGCGACAAGGAGCGCTTAGTCGCCGCGAGAAACCAGAGAACACCACAAGAAACGCGCATTGCACGCTCAGCTAATACACCGAATATATACTTAGATTATCCTAAATTCGTCGTGCTTACGAACAATAACTTCTGTATTGATAACACGGAAATGCCGCATATCTATGTATAAAATAATATTTATACAACGGACTCATCATACCGCAGCAAAACTACTTGAAGTCGATAAAACAACGTGAATGTTCCGGATGAGTTCCGGGATTGGATAAAATCTTAGGGATCGGATTAACTTGGGCGATAACCATGTAACCATCTGATTTTGCTAGCTTTATTGTATTGTCAACCGATGCAGCCTCTTTTATATGTTCAGCGCGTTGATGGCATGGTGCCGTCATCACCAAGGAAAGAAGTCATGGCCTTTTCAGCCATATCGATAGCCAGGCGGGACGGCCGCCTCATAGCCATCTAGGGCATCGGCATGGTTTGCCGCTGCCCACGTGGCGCGGCCGTCCCTCTTCGTAACTGAAACGAAACCGGGGACATCAATGACTTCCACCTCCTCCTCCCTTCCTCCCTCCTGCAGGCGTCATGACGGCGCGGCCGACACGATCTCCGCCAGGGCATCCCGCCCCGCGAGCCATCTTGTCGGCCTTTCCAGCGGTTCTCGCTGATCTCCCTTCACTCCAGCCTTCTTTACGGCACGCGCATGCGCACCGTTGTCAACTCTTGCCCGACAGAAAGGGGCCTGCAATGAACTACCTTCCGTCCACCACCATCAGCCTGTCCGCCAAACTCGTGGACCTGTGCGGCGCCTACAAGGCATACCTTGAGGAGATCGATGCGGCGAATGCCCTCCGCGTCTACCAGGGTGAAAGCCTGATCCCGTATCCCACGTTCGAGGAATTCGTGGCCGACTGCACGGCGGCAGCGTCCATCCCGAATTACAAGTTCTCGGCCCGCCTCGACGAGCTCATTGCCATGACACTCGTCTTCGATGAAGGCGATCCGGATGATGGCCTCGACCTGGACAAGCTGCTTCCGCTCCCTGCGTTCGGCTTGTTGTCCGAGGACGAGGAAGCATCGGCCGCCGATGAAACCATGGCCCCGTGGGAAACCGAATTCGGCTCGTTCGTCTTCGGCAGCTCCGTCAAACACTAAGGGAGAGCAACGATGAACGCACGCATGCTGATCGAAACGTACCACTCCCTCCGCCACGGCTTCGACCCCTTCAAGGGGTCGGATGTCGTGACGACCTACGCCGAGGTGGACGACGTCTATATCGGAGGCATCATCACAACTTCGGAAAGAGACGCGGAAATATCTGTCGCCTGAGGAGGCAGCCGGCTTCGAAGTGACATGGTGCATGATGCCGTCCCCCGCGGACCGCGCCTTCTCCATGAAGTCGACCAGCTCCTGTCGTTTGGTTGCCGCCTATCCGGGGCGCAACACGTACCTCTACTTCGAGAGCCTGTTTGAATTCGAGTGCGCTCAGTACTTCTGGTCTCGCCTCGACGTCGTGGATGTGCAGACGCAGTACAGGGTCACCTACGTCGATGAAAACGGCGCACAAGAGCATTTCTTCGATCTTCGTGTTGTGTTCGCGAACGGAGAGATCGTCCTGTTCGCGTGCCGACCGAAGGATCGCGACCGTTCGGGAGAACTTGACCGCACCCTGCAGAACATTCGTAACCAAACTCTGCGTTTCCATGCGGATCGTTGCGAAATGCTCACGGAGGAGACGATCCCTGAAGCACTTGTTTACCGGGCGCGTGAAATTCTCCGCGCACGGAAGTTCTGCAACAGCGCCAACTGCACGCGGATCTTCAAGCTCCTGAAAGATATCGGAAATCCCGTCCGGGTCTTCCGCCTCCTTGAAGAATTCGGCGATGAAGGCGCCGGCTGGAACGCAATGTGGAACCTCATTGGCGACGGTCGGATCGAACACCTTGCGCCCGACGACAACAGCACACTGACCCACACGTCGTGGATCAGGCATGTGGAGTACGATGCATGAGCGAAGATGAAGTCCATTACACGACCTTCGGGTTCAGTGAGGACGATCGGGTTCGCATTTACGGCAAACCTTACCGCGTGAAGCCGAGGCCCGATGGCCTCGGCTACATCTTCACTGCAGTCGGCGGGAAGGAAAACGTCGGTCAGGAGGCGGATGTATTCCAACCCGAGCACCTCCAGATTTCCCGGATGGTGCACGAGCGCACGCTGAAGGTCGACCGGGACTGGTTCGCTGACGATAACTCCCTCAAGCGAGCAGAAGCCGCCGACAAGGAGGACCTGCCACCCTATGCCGCCAATCGGTATCTGATGGTCACGAAGTTCTTGGAGGGTTACCGCGGCGGGACATGGAAGAAGACAGAGGATAGCGCCGCAGAATTCTACAAGGCCTGGGATGCAATGTGGAAGAAGAAACGTGGCGGCACGCCCAAGGACGATTGGGATCCTCTGGTGCGGGTCACACCGCGCCAGTTCCTCCGTCACGTGGAGCGCTTCGAGCTGTGCAGCAAAAACCCATTCTCACTGGTCCGGAACTACAGAGGCAAATCGCTTCACAAGCCCACGTTCGACGAGGACGTCCGCCAGATCGCCTACGACTACATGGCCCAGATTCCCAGCGCGAAGCGGCCGGAGGCGTCGGACTACTACGAAAAATTCGTCCAGGATCCACGCATCTCTCCGCTCCCCCCAGAAAAGGTGCCGTCTCTGCGCACATTCCAGCGGTGGGCGGAGAAGCGCCTTGCGGACCTGCATCTGGCAATTGCCCACAAGGGATTGGACGTCGCCAAGGACGAGTTCCAGATGACGGGCGCGGGCCAACGGCGATACAAGCCGCTTGAGCGCATCGAAATCGATGAGACTAAACTCGATGTGATGAAGCTACTCGAAGGCACGCGGCTCGATGGCATGCTGGACGAGGGAACCAAGAAAAAGATCAGGGCCATGCGATTCTGGGCATCTGTGGCCATCGACGTGGGCACGAAGAGTATCCTCGCGCTGCGGCTCCTGGACTCTGATCCCGGCGGTCGCTCCGGCCTCGCCACCCTCGCCATGGCGGTGTCTCCGAAAGATGGGGTCGCACTATTCGCGGGAAGTGAGTCCCCATGGCCACAGGCGGGCGTGCCCGAAACCGTAGCAACGGACTCCGGAGCTGCCTTCAACCAGCGCGACTTCCATATGGCGGTGGTTGCTCTTTGTGGCACTCATCTGATCCCTCCAGTCAGAAATGCCCGGCTTCGCGGAACGGTCGAGCGATACTTCCGAACACAGAACCAGAGATACATGCATCTCTTCAGCGGCCGGACCTTTGGGAACCCGATCGCGCGCGGCGCCTACGATTCTGAAGGGAACGCCGCCCTGAATTTTGAGGAGTTCGCCCGCCTGCTCGTCAGGCTCATCGTGGATGCCTACCACAATACGCCGCACGAGGGTCTCAACAATATGACTCCCTTGCAAGCATGGACAGTAATGACCAGGAAGTACGAGGTCCTTCAGATTTCGGAGGAGCAGGAACGGATCTTCGATGTGACTGTCAGAAACCAAAAGATCGGACGTCACGGGGTGAAATTTCTTGGGATCCCCTATTTCGACAGAAAGCTTCAAAAGATCGTCGGCAACTACAGGAACGGCAGGGTCAACTTTCGGGTCAACCCTTGGGATCTGAGCTACATCCGTATCGAGACTGCAGACGGCGGCGGCTACTTCACTTTGAAAACCCCGATTCCCGGGTTCACGGGCGTGTCGGTCACGCACTGGCAGACGGCCAAGCGGTGGATGGATGCGAGGTTCTCTGCGGAGAGGCAGAATGACCTCGCGATTGTCAGGAGAGCCCTCCGGGAGACTGAGCACGACATCAAGGTTGCCGAGGAGAGGAACAACGTCGCCTCCCACAACGTCACAGAGGAGGATCTTCTGCAGGCGAACCGGACCTTGTTCAAAAACCACCTCTTTCAACCGAAGGCCAACCAGGACTGGGGAGGCTACGTTCCGGCCGAAGTCGATGACACCCCCTCCGATGTTCTGCCCATGCCGATCCCGCGGAGCCCGCAGAACATTCTCGGCCCCAGCACGACAGCCCCTCTCGATCCTGATCGATTTGCGAAGGCGCGTCGAGAGGACAACGGGGACGGCGGCAGACAGCGGCCTGCCCGGAAGCGAGTTTCGCGTCCGCATAAGCCCGAAGCTGGCGAGCAGGACGCGCCCGCCGAGTTCAAGCCAGCGCAACGCAAGCGGTTGTTCAATCCGGACTGGAAGGTGGACGAGAAATGAGGGACCTCGGCATGGATGACTTCGCCAACAGCGGCCCGAAAGGGGCAAAGGCGCTGGATCCGAAGAACCAGCGCATCTTCGACCTCATGGCGCGAGTGCGCAGCACCTACTTCAAGACGAAGAACGACGACGAACTGCTAGTGAAGCTGCGGCGCATCGAACGCGGCATCCAGGATGGCCGCGAGCCCGGCCACGCACTCATCGTCATGGGCGAATCCGGCGCCGGCAAGAGCACGATCGTGGAGAAGGCGCTCAAATCGCTTGCCACTCTCAAGGACTATGACGACGGCTACGGCAATGAGATGCGTCCGATCCTCTACGTGATCGCCCCGCCTTCGTGCACCATGACTGACCTCGCCGCGGAAATCCTGGAGCGCCTCGGATATGAGAGCGCCTCCATCGGTCGAGGTGCATCGGTCTACCACAAGCTCCAGCGTAGCCTGAAGAACTACGGCGTTCGCCTGCTTGTCATCGATGAGTTCCAGCATGTCCTGGAGGCCCCAAAGATCAAGGGACCCGCCTACGTCACCAATACCATGAAGAACATGCTGCAGGACAAATCATGGCCGGTCCACCTCGTGCTGGTTGGCTTGCCGGAAATCGAAGCCGTAGTTGATCGGGATCCCGCAGAGCAGATGGAGCGACGAACGGACCCCTTAACGTTGGCAAATCTCAGCTTCAAGGAAGATGGCGAATACGTGGAGTGGATCGTGAATACGCTCGTCGAGGATCGGGCGGGATTGCGGATGTCGTCCGATCAGCCTCACGAATTCGTCGAACGGCTCATGCATGGGGCGCGGAGCCGCTTCGGCCTCATCATGCATCTCATTACCTACGCGATCGAAGATGCCCTCGAGGCGGGACACGACGAAGTCTCTACCGAGAACTGGATCGAGGCCTACGCGCGCTTGGCAAAAAGCAAAGGAACCGATGACAACGTCTTCGCGGAACCCGCTTGGCGCAGCATCATTCGTCCGGTCAACCGAGATGGCAGTCTCGGTCCAGTTGCGCCCATCAAATCGCCAAAAAAGGGACGGAAGTGATGCGGCTCTTTAACGTGCCGTTGATGGAGGACGAGAGCCTGACAAGCTTCACCTCTCGGTTCGCCTGGGCAAATGCCAGGACGGCGATGGAGTTCTGCCAGGACTTCGGTTTTTCCTTCAGGTCGGTTATCGCAGGGAACGACGACGCGATCACGAGACTGTCCGAGCTTTCGGGCATCGAGCTTGGATCGCTCGGTGCCGCCGCGGTGAAGCGCTGCGGCGAGAAGACAGTATGGGTCGCGGGCGAAGAGACCCCTTTCATGTTCTACATGCGCGGGGTGCTAAAGTTCTGCCCGGCGTGCTTTGCCGAGGACGAGCTGCGCCACGACATCAAGCCCCGGTCGAGGAAGTATATCAGGAAGTCGTGGTATTCGCGTTTCATTAGGACCTGCCCTGTTCATTGCCTGTCTCTGGCATCTGCGGGAACGCACGGTCAGCCGGACCATATTCATGATCTGTGCTGGTCGCTCGACTATCTCAGGCGCGAGGTCGCAGTGGCGAGCCGGGAAGTCGTGGAGCAGTCATTCACCGAATTCGAGGAGTACGTGATAGGAAGGCTGCGTGGCGGCAAACCGGGAAACGACTTTCTCGACCCGCTACCTTTGTTCGTTGCCGGGGACGTATGCGAGCTTGCGGGTATGGTCGCGCTCCACGGCAAAGACGTGACGATCTCGGACAAATCCGACCGCCAACGCTGGGAAGCGGGAGCGAAGGGTTTCGAAATCTTCAAGGTCGGAACCGCCGGACTGCACCGCTTCATCGATGATCTCTATCGTCAGCACGACAGCGTGCGAGCCAGTCACGGCGGCAACGAGCTGTTCGGCAAGTTCCATGAGATCCTGGCGAACAAGAAAGCTGACCCCGCCTACGAGCCTGTGAAGGATGCGGTCAGATCCTATGCATTCGAGAACCTACCGCTGACCGACACCACCATCCTTTTCGGCAAAGGCGGCGATGCCAAGTTCATCAGCTTGAATTCGATCCACAAGCGATATGGCGTTCCGGATCGGCTTCTCAGGAAGTATCTGATGACAACCGGAGGCATCAGCACCCTCCCCGGCACCGACGTTCCCGCAATCGCGGCAGCGGATGTCGAAAGGCTTGTCGCCCTCCTGAACGACCTTGTCCGCGCCACCGAGGCTGCAAAGATGCTCGGTGTCACCATCTCCGCGTTCAACCTTCTCGTCGGCAATGGACTCGTCTCAGTAGCCGTCCCCAAGGATGAAGACGCCGAGATGTCGGAGAGATATTCCCGACGTGCTTTAGATGAGTTCCGAGACTCGCTGCTGGCGAAGGCGAACACCACAGATGTCAACGGTCTCATGTCTATCAAGGCCGTCAGCCGTTCGCTGCGTGCGACACTGATCTCCATCCTCCACGCTCTCATCCGAGGAGACCTGAAATCCGTCGGGATCGACAGCACCAAGTCAGGGATCATGTCGTTGCTGCTTGCCGTCGACGAGGTTGAGACAGCGCTCACGCCAGCGAGATCGACAGAACCCGAAGAGGATCACCTCACGGTGATAGACCTGAGTACGCTGCTTCAAGCCTCTCCAAACTCGATCTACAAGTTCATCGCCAGGGGGCTGATTGAGACCGGAACCATTCGGAATGCCGTGACGAACATTCCCCAGCGAGTGATCGCGCCAGAGGTGGCCGGCGCGTTTCAGAAGCGGTACGTCAGTCTAGCTGAATGTTGCCGCCGCTCGGGACTCCACTCCGCCGCCGTCAGGCACATTTGCATGGCAGCCGGATTGGAACGGGCCTTCCCTCGGGAAGAACTAAGGGAGGTCTTCTACCTGAGGGTGGAGGCAGAGCTGGCTCTGAGCGGTGCCGTGCCCGAGTGGAATCGGAGCGAAGGTGCGCTATCCCAAGGTCATTGAAAGCTGACGCTCGGCAATGATCCTGACCGCACCCGCGGCGTAGCCGACGGCGACCCGCATGCCGCTATCACGGACGAGGACTGGATCCCCGGTAGCAGTGTCGTCTTCGGTTCTCCCGAGGCCTCATCGTGACCGACGCAGACAAGGGGCGGCTGGAGAGGACGATTGCGGCGACTCGCTAGTTTCCCTTCAGGCTTCTGGTTGCCTGGGCCACCAAAACGTCGAGTTCTTCCTTGGAAACGGTAGCTTTCACGGTCCCAACGAACGGCATCGTCACTACAAAGCGTTCATTCAGCGGCTCGACCACGCGCCTGTTCCGATCACGCAGATTCTCGAGCGTGGTATCGCTTATGTGACCGCTTATCCCAAACATGGAGACGCTCGAAACCTGTCCGTCCGGAGTATCGAAGACGGGACCAATTTCTATCGGTCTGGCGGGCTGCACCTGTGTTTCGCCTTCTGGACGAGCAACGGCGCCTGCTGCTATGGCCTCTTCGGCGAGTGTCCTAATCACTGACTTCGACGAAGGCTCGGCAAAAATCTTCTGCAACGCTTTCGTCAGAGTGGCTTTGGATTCACAGCGCTTCAGCCGCATGTCCCCAAGGTGATACGCCTCCACGGCTACCGGATAGCCTCCGTCAGCCGAGCGTATGATAAGGAACTCGTAGGCCTTGCTCGGCTGATCCACGGGTTCAATATAGAGCGACCAGGCGCGAGCGGGTCGAAATGACCGATCGCGCACTCGTCCGACAACCAATCCGCCCGTGATCGCGGCAAGCCCGAGGGCTTGAATTTCCAGGATCGTTTCGATCGCGTTTGGAGTTGAACCCGGCATCCCCGCCAAGAGATCGTTGGGCCAGAGATTTTCCATTTTTCCCGCCTCCTAGATTGCGAGTGAGATAGTTATAGGCAGGTGGTCTGAGAAGCGAGCGTCGATTCCCCCGCGAGATGTGAGCAGGTTGGAGGCACCTGCCATCGTCATTACCCGTGCCGACCCCGAAACGACACGATCGATAAGCTCAGGTCGGACCAACACCTGATCATACAGATGCCAGAAGATCGCGCTGTTGTCGTAACGTCTGTAGAACGAGCCAGGCTGCTGATCCGTACGTCGGCTTCCGAGTATCTCCCACATCGGATTGAAAAAGTAATTGTGCTTTTTGGCACGCACTGTGCGTGTCCCTCGCGCCGCAGTTCTACAGGCAGCAGCATTGAGCGTAGTGGGATCGATCATGCCCGGACTATAGGGCGGCATGTTGAAATCTCCGATAGCGATCGTGGCCGAGTTGGATCGCAGAATCTCCCGATCCTTGACAGCCTCGCGAAGCTCACGTGCCACCCCCGCCTGTAGCATCGATGCGTTGTCTGAATTGACGGGCGACATCAAATGGACAAACCACAACTCGTAGGGCGAGATCTCATTCTGACCGTTTACCCTGCTCACTGTCGTAGGGAGGCACCCGCAGGTCTCGCCTGAGAATGAAAGCGTTCCCTTATTGATGGTGCCCAAGGTTATAAACCGCCCGGACAGGGACTTTTCACACCACCATTGGTGCCCCGGGGCCTGAAGGTTTAGTTGCTGCTCCAACTGATTTCTATCAAGGGGACCCGGCTCACCCAGGCAAAGAAGGACGTCGCCGTCGGGACCTGATAGATTCTGGTCCCCAGCGAGAGCCGCCGCGAGCGCCACGACGCCTTGCATAACATCTGCGCCGCGCGCTTGATGAACATTCCAAAAGGCAATTGCCAGCATCCGACTCGATGATCCCACCACCCACTTGGGCAAGATATATCGCTATAGTTGCAACACAAAGTTAATC
Organism: Sinorhizobium saheli; assembly: GCF_001651875.1. GTDB lineage: Bacteria > Pseudomonadota > Alphaproteobacteria > Rhizobiales > Rhizobiaceae > Sinorhizobium > Sinorhizobium saheli. The sequence continues at coordinate 9,625 of NZ_LNQB01000061.1, read as the reverse complement.
CGCTCGCATGACCGGAATGGGAACTAAGGCGCATCACAAAATCCTCCTCAGCGTCCGTGGGCATAATCAGCCACTCCGCGTTTGGGGTACTTCTTTCTCCTTCCTATCAACTGGTGACATTCCCAGTGGCGCAGTGACATTTCCAATGGCGCGACTGAGATTCTGCGGCGCTGGATTCGTTTATTTATTAGGAAATATCAATGTAAAACCTAGTGGCGCGGCACAATTATTGCTGCCGCCGCCGTTGATAACGACGCTGTGGAATTTTCGAAAGCCCAAGGGTCACACCTTGGGCTTTCGTCGTCCTCAGTAATGAGGATAAGGTTCGAAGCTCCCGGAAATACCAAAGCCGAGGTGATGGCGGGCACGCAGGTCCCGCCATGTTCCCGCAGATTTGGAGTGCCCGTGCCCACCCCTGTTCTCGACATCATCCCGAACGAACCATCCGCCGACGACCTCCGTGCGATCGTGGCATCCCTGAACGTCTACAACGATGCCAACAGCGGCATGGCCGACCAGCCCGGCTTTGCGATCGTCATCCGCGATCCGGAAACGCTGGTGGCGGTCGGCGGGCTTTATGCCGTCGATGGCTATGGCTGGGCCTTCGTCCGCTATCTGGCAATCCCTGGACAGTATCGCGGGCTCGGGCTCGGCCGGCGGCTCATGGAAGAGGCGGAGAAGGTCGCCAGGGCGCGCGGCTATATCGGCATGTGGCTCGACACCTTCGAATTCCAGGCGCGGCCCTTCTATGAAAAGCTCGGTTTCGAGCTCTTCGGCGAACTGGAGGGCGGGCCCGGCGCTATCCCGCGCTATTTTCTAAAGAAACGTTTTTGACGGGGGCGCGTGGCTGCGCCGATCCGATGGGTCGCGCTCGCGGCAGGCTCAGCCATCCTCGTGGCCGCCTTTTTTCTGCAGCAGCCGCGCCTTGTGGTGGGGGCAATATTTCCCTTTCGTCTTGGCCGCGCAGAAAAGGTAGGGTCCGCCGCTGTTGATCGGCCAGATGCACTCGCCGGGTAAAAGTTCTTCCAGGCGCTTGGCGAAGGGCAGTCGCTCGGCGTCGTATTGCGTTCCTGGGACGAACTCTCTTTCCAACCTGGTCATCGCTTCCGCGTCCGCGAGCTCCGATCAGCCGGGAAGCAGCGTCACGATCATTATCGTCGAGACGACTGCCAGTGCAGCGACGAGCGCGATCAGTTCGATCATCAGGAAACGCTGAATATCGCGACGCATGGTTACTTCCTCCACGCTTTTGCGGGCAGAAAGGAAACGCTCCACGGCTCCAGAAGTTCAAAATCGCGGCAACACCCGCGCTTGCTTCGCGCTCCGGCGGGTCAGAGAAAAACGAAGCAGGCGGTCGTGAAAACGGATAGACTGGCGGCTTCCGATATCGCAAGTTGCGGCGATGTGAGAAAGTCGAATCGGAGAGCCCATGCCCCTCAAATGCCTGATCGCCGCCGCCTTGGCGGTTGCCGTTCTGTCGGGATGCACCAGCACCGGTGCCAACAACACGACCTATGCGCAATGGTACGGCCCGAACCCCGTTCCCGATTTCGGCGCGTCGAGCCCCGGCGGGGTGCGCGTCAGCTACTGAGCGCATCAAGGCCGGGTTTCGCTCTGCAGCATGTCTTCCGGACCGGCCTTGATTTTAAGGGTAAAGACAGGCAGCAATTAAGAACGGCAATTAAACTTTGCGCCCCAAATTGTCGTTGCGGACGCTTTTCTCGCCCTCGTCCCTGTGCTCGTCACAGGGAGCCAGCAGCGCCGTGTCTATGGCGCGGAGGGCCCTTTTTCGCCCAAGGACTTGGGCTTGCTGGATTCCTGTGCGAGCACAGGAATAGGGAGCCTTGACGCATAGGGGCGCGCCGTGGGTAAAGCCGGGGCCGGATCAGCTTGTTAAAGGCGACCTGTTGCAGCGCTTAAGATCGCAAGGAATGGCGCCGCTCCAAGCGACGGAGAATCAATGTGGGGCGACGATGCCCCGGTAGTAGTCCCCGTCCCCGCCGACATAGCGGGGTCCCGTTTGCGAGCACGCCGCAAGCGTTGCGAGTGCGAGCAACAATATGATTTTGCGCATGGGCCTCGTACCTGTTCCTGCTACCTGTCGCCTTGAATCGACCTCGATTTTAAGGCAAAAGGCATGCGGCAATTCAAAGTGTTACAGCGACCTGTGCGCGTCCGATAAGACGCGCGGCGCTGTAGCGGATTGACGATCATTGATATTCCGCCATTCGCGCAGGATCAATTCCTCTGACGGCGATTGCACCCGTCAGAGTTCGGAAGCGATCGCCCCCAAGCCACGAGTTCCATTTTCATTTGAGCGGGGCCTGCCCCAGCGATATCCGTTGCGGCTCATCTGCCTCGGGCGCGACCGGGCGGTATTCTCAGAACGGCGTCGGTGGCACGATGCCCGTATAATATTCCCCCTGGCCGGCATAGTAGCGATCGGCTACGGACCGGCTCGTTTGCGAGATGGGCGTCGCCGTTTGCGAGCAGGCGCAAAGAGCAGAGATCGCCAGCAACAATACGAACGCGCGCATAGACCTTCGTCCTTTCCCTGACTGAGGTTCCCCGATGCACTTGTATCGGCAGAGGACTGCGTCATTCCCCTTCATTGCCTCGGCAATTGTACATGGCGCTCAACCGTCGGCATACAAAATTACTTGTGATTGCGCGAAAATGCCGCGCGACCATCCGTTTACACTGCAGGTTGTTTTCGATCTACTTCTTTAGGTCAGCGATTTGTACCGCTTTCGCAGTATGGCCCGGCCCAAATGGTTAGTATTTGCCTAAAATCCGAGCTCCCGGTTTCACCCGGCCGCAAGCGAAATCTGGCACAGGAAGGGGTATCGTGATCCAGGGCAAAACGGATGACCCAGGTCGTTACCATTTCCGCCACGACGGCGGCCTATGCGGCGGAGGCGTTGAAGCCATCTGCCCGCGTGAGCGGCGTCGGCCCGGCCGACGAGGCGATCACGCTGCTGTCGGTCCGCCGGCAAGGGGAGGCTGTGGCCGCTCCGGCAGCGATCCCGAAAACAAGAAGCGGCACCCTGCCGGCCTCCCTGATGCTCATCAGCGCCGACCTTCGCCTGCCGCAGGAGACCGAGATCGAGACCCTGCGCCGCTATCTTGAATATATGCGCGACGAGGAGAGCGACGGGCAAAGGGAAGAACAGCAGGAGGAGCAGCCCGCCGAAGGTGGCCACGAAGAAAGCGGCGAGATCGCCGCGATGCTCGACCGGTTCATTCGGGGAGAGTGAGCCGGTCGAGGCGGTTCCAGGCGATGATCGGCTCCGCTGCCGCTGCGTTAGAGTGCCGGCTGCTTACTTGTGCTCGTGGCCGGCGGCGGCGCCGACCGGCAACACGTAATCGACCTTTCCGGCCTTCTCGAAAGTCAGCGTCACCGGCACGGCATCGCCCTCGGCAAAGGGCTTCTCCACCTCCATGAACATCAGGTGCAGGCCGCCGCTCGTCAATTCAACGGTTTCGCCGGCGGGAATCGCGATTCCGCCCTCGATCTTGCGCATCTTCATGACGTCGTTTTCCATGATCATGTCATGCAACTCGACGCGGCCGGCAGCCGGGCTTTCGACCGCAAGCAGCCGGTCGTCGGCGCTGCCGCCGTTTCTGACGACGAAGCCTCCGCCGCCGACCTCGGCGCCCGGAAGCATGGCCTTGACCGCTCCTCCGGAGATTTCCAGGTCGCCGAGTTTCACCGGGCCGGTCGCCTGCTCAACCGGCCCGCCAAGGCCGGCATGGGCGCCGCCGCTCGTTGCGGGCGTGACGGTGATGGTGGGCGCCGGGTTTTCCAGCGAATGGGGATCCTCGCCATCGGCCGGCACCTGGTCCCAGACGACGAAGCCATCGGTGCCGCAAAGCTGCGTCGTCGGGAAGGCGAGAACCGTTTCCTTTTCGAAGCCGGAGAGTTTGCCGCGGACGACGAAGGTGTCGTAGTGTTCGTCCGGCAGATTGCCGCCTTTCCAGCGGATCTCCACCGGGCCGGACGAGACCTTCGTTCCATGATTGTCGTAGGTTTTCTGGTACGCGCCCTCGATGATTTCGAGTTCCCAGCCGGGCTTCGGCTGCGGCTTGGCAAAGACGAAGCCTTCCGGCAGCTTCATCCGCACCTCCGTCGTCGCCTTGCCGTCGCAGCCGTGCGGCACCTGCAGGACGGCCTTGAAGGTCGTTTCCGCCGGGGCGCGATCGCTTTCGAACGTCGCATGCGCATGGGCGATGCCGGCGGCGGCGAGCGCGAAACCTGCGGTGATGAGGGGTCGTCTGATCTTGGTCATATCGTAATCTCCGGACCACGTGCCTTTGGTCAGCACCTTGGGCTATCGTGGTCAATGCCGCCTCGGCGGCGGATGAAAATTGGGTGATGTCAGAGAGTTACGACAGGAGCGGGGGACCGCGCGAAGGCGGCAACAGACGTGGCGGCTGAAGCGTTGCCGCGGCCTCGACGATCGGCGCCTTTGCCAGCCAGCGGCCGTTGCCGACAGGCAGGCTCGCGTCGGGCGGTGTCGGCAGGAGGATCGAGGCGGCCAGCCGGCAGGCTTCGCAGACGGGTGCGAGAGGTGCCTTGTCGCGACCCCTATCATGGTCGACCCCGTCGGTACCGAAGCAGATGTCGGCAAACGTCCCGTCGGGAAGACGGTAATCGGCGGCAATCGCCGGATTTGGCGATTTGGCAAGAACCGGCTTATGAGCGAAGGACAGCAAAACGAGTGCAAAGGCTGCGAGCAGCCGCACCGCAATAGTCCATTTTTTCCCACGCCCGATCATCGTCGCCTCGTTGCCTCATCCTGGTTACCCACAACCGGCGGCAATTGCAAAGGCCTAATTGCCGCAGCCGGCGGTCGCCGATGATGAAGCGACGGCGACAAAAATATGTTTGGCCGCGACATAGCCCCTTGCCAAAATCGGGGCTTCGCCGTTATCTGGAATCGACCTTGTTGGGAGAAACCGGTTCGATCCGGTGCCGAAGGAGCAACCGCCCCGGAAACTCTCAGGCCAAAGGACCAGCAAGGTGCCGGTAGGACTCTGGAGAGAAGCGCTCGCGCTCGCCGAAGGGATAACAATCTCAGGCAAACGGACAGAGGGGGCTCGAATTTGTCGGCGTTCTCACGCCGGTAGTGTGAGCCGGCGCGAGAATGCGCCAGACCTGGAGGCCGGACTTGGAAGACCTTTCCCATCTGAAGCACACGCCGCTGCACGCGCTGCACCTTTCGCTCGGTGCGCGCATGGTGCCCTTCGCGGGCTATGAAATGCCGGTCCAATATCCCGAAGGCGTGCTGAAGGAACACCTGCATACCCGCAACGCGGCCGGTCTTTTCGACGTCTCGCACATGGGGCAGATCGTCATTCGCCCGAAATCCGGAAGCGTTGCGGACGCGGCGCTGGCGCTCGAGCGGCTGGTGCCGGTCGACGTGCTCGGCCTTCAGGAAGGCCGTCAGCGCTATGGGCTGTTCACCAACGCCGAAGGCGGCATCCTCGACGACCTGATGATCGCCAATCGCGGCGACCACCTGTTCCTCGTCGTCAACGCCGCCTGCAAGGATGCCGATTTCGCGCATTTGAGGAACGGTCTCGGCGAGAGCTGCGACGTCATGATGCTCCCCGACCGCGCCCTGATCGCGCTGCAGGGGCCCCGCGCCGAAGCCGTGCTTTGCGAGCTTTGGGCCGATGTCGCCTCGATGCGCTTCATGGACGTGGCCGAAGCCGATCTCCACGACGTGACCTGCATCATCTCGCGCTCCGGCTACACCGGCGAGGACGGCTTCGAGATTTCCGTTCCCGCCGATTCGGCCGTCGATGTGGCGGAACGGCTTCTGGAGCACCCGGACGTGATGCCGATCGGGCTCGGCGCACGCGATTCGCTGCGCCTCGAGGCTGGGCTTTGTCTCTACGGCAACGACATCGATACGGGCACGACGCCGATCGAAGCCTCGCTCGAATGGGCAATCCAGAAGAGCCGCCGCGCCGGCGGCGATCGCGCCGGCGGCTTTCCGGGCGCCGATCGGATCCTCGCCGAGCTCGCCAATGGCGTCGCGCGACGTCGTGTCGGGCTGAGGCCGGAGGGCCGCGCGCCGGTGCGCGGCGGCGCCAGGCTCTTTGCCGATGCGGAAGGCAAGACGCCTGCTGGCACCGTTACTTCCGGCGGTTTCGGGCCGAGCGTCGATGGCCCCATCGCCATGGGCTATGTCGACGCCGCGCATGCGGAAAACGGCACCCGTCTTTTTGCGGAGGTGCGCGGCAAATACCTGCCGGTCGCCGCCTCCACCCTGCCCTTCGTCAAACAAACCTACAAACGCTGACCAGGAGAAGCGCGTATGCTGAAATTCACCGAAGAACACGAGTGGCTGAAGATCGAGGGCGACATCGCCACCGTCGGTATTACCGGACATGCGGCGGGCCAACTCGGCGATCTCGTCTTCGTGGAACTGCCGGAAGCCGGCGCCACCTTCTCCAAGGGCGACTCGGCCGCGACCGTCGAATCGGTCAAGGCGGCTTCCGACGTCTATTGTCCGCTCGACGGCGAGGTGGTCGAGGTCAACCAGGCGATCGTCGACGATCCCGCCCTCGTCAACAGCGATCCGCAGGGCGCCGCCTGGTTCTTCAAGCTCAAGCTCGCCGATCCCAGCGCCGCCAACGCGCTTCTCGACGAAGCGGCCTACAAGGAGCTTATCGGCTGATGAGCATGCCCAAGGATTTCACCTTCACCGACTACAAACCTTACGACTTCGCCAATCGAAGGCATATCGGCCCCTCGCCGTCCGAGATGGAGGAGATGCTGAAGGTCGTCGGCTATCCGAGCCTCGACGCGCTGATCGACGACACCGTGCCGCCATCGATCCGGCAGAGGACGCCGCTTGCCTGGGGCGTGCCGATGACGGAACGCGAAGCCCTCGACAAGCTGCGCGAGACGGCGAACCGTAACCAGAAGCTCGTCTCGCTGATCGGCCAGGGCTATTACGGAACCATCACGCCGCCCGTCATCCAGCGCAACATCCTGGAAAATCCCGCCTGGTACACGGCCTATACGCCCTATCAGCCGGAAATCAGCCAGGGCCGGCTCGAAGCGCTGCTCAACTACCAGACGATGGTCTGCGATCTGACCGGCCTCGACGTCGCGAACGCCTCGCTGCTCGACGAGGCGACGGCAGCGGCGGAAGCCATGGCCATGGCCGAGCGCGTCGCGAAATCCAAGGCAAGGACCTTCTTCGTCGACGAGAACTGCCATCCCCAGACGATCGCGCTCCTGAAGACCCGCGCAGCACCGCTCGACTGGCAGGTTGTCGTCGGCGATCCCTTCGAGGATCTGGATGCGGCAGGCGTCTTCGGGGCGATCTTCCAGTATCCCGGCACCTACGGCCATGTTCGCGACTTCTCGGGCGTGATCGCCAAGCTGCACGAACAGGGCGCGATCGCCGCCGTCGCCGCCGATCCGCTGGCGTTGGCGCTCCTCAAATCGCCCGGCGAAATGGGCGCCGACATCGCCGTCGGCTCGACCCAGCGCTTCGGCGTGCCGGTCGGCTATGGCGGCCCGCATGCCGCCTACATGGCCGTGAAGGATGCCTACAAGCGCTCGATGCCGGGGCGCCTCGTCGGCGTATCGGTCGATGCGCGCGGCAACCGCGCCTATCGCCTTTCGCTGCAGACGCGCGAACAGCACATCCGCCGCGAGAAGGCGACCTCCAACATCTGCACCGCGCAGGTGCTGCTCGCGGTGATGGCGTCGATGTATGCGGTCTTCCACGGGCCGCAGGGCATCAAGGCGATCGCCCAGAGCGTGCACCAGAAGACGGTGCGTCTCGCCATGGGCCTCGAACAACTCGGCTATACGGTCGAGCCGGACGTTTTCTTCGACACGATCACCGTCGAAGTCGGCAAGCTGCAGGGCATCATCCTCAAGGCGGCGGTCGCCGAAGAGGTCAACCTTCGCAAGATCGGCTCGACCAAGATCGGCATCAGCCTGGACGAGCGCTCCCGCCCCGTCACGCTCGAAGCCGTCTGGCGGGCCTTCGGCGGCGATTTCAAGGTGGAGGAATTCGAGCCGGGCTACCGGCTGCCGGAGACGCTGCTCAGGACCAGCGACTATCTCACCCATCCGATCTTCCACATGAACCGCGCCGAAAGCGAGATGACGCGCTACATGCGCCGCCTCGCCGACCGCGACCTGGCGCTCGACCGCGCCATGATCCCGCTCGGTTCCTGCACGATGAAGCTCAACGCCACGGCGGAGATGCTGCCGATCACCTGGCCGGAATTCTCGGAGATTCACCCCTTCGCGCCCGCCGACCAGGCGCTCGGCTATCGGCACATGATCGAGGATCTGTCGCAGAAGCTCTGCGCGATCACCGGCTATGACGCGATCTCGATGCAGCCGAACTCCGGTGCGCAGGGCGAATATGCCGGGCTGCTCGCCATTCGCGCCTATCACATCGCCAACGGCAACGGCCATCGCGATGTCTGCCTCATCCCGACCTCGGCGCACGGCACCAACCCGGCTTCGGCGCAAATGGCCGGCATGAAGGTCGTGGTGGTCAAGGTGAGCGATCTCGGCGAAATCGACATGGACGATTTCCGTGCCAAGGCCGAGCAGCATGCGGACACGCTTTCCTGCTGCATGATCACCTATCCCTCGACCCATGGCGTGTTCGAGGAAAATGTGCGCGAGCTCTGCGAGATCGTCCACAGGCATGGCGGCCAGGTCTACATGGACGGCGCCAACATGAACGCCATGGTCGGGCTTGCCCGTCCCGGCGACATCGGCTCGGACGTCAGCCACCTGAACCTGCACAAGACCTTCTGCATCCCGCATGGCGGCGGCGGTCCCGGCATGGGCCCGATCGGCGTCAAGGCGCATCTCGCCCCCTTCCTTCCAGGCCATCCGGAGGCGGACCGGCATGAAGGCGCGGTGTCCGCCGCTCCCTTCGGTTCCGCCTCGGTCCTGCCGATCTCCTGGAGCTACTGCCTGATGATGGGCGGCGAAGGCCTCACCCAGGCGACCAAGGTGGCGATCCTGAACGCCAACTACGTCGCCGCCCGCCTTGAGGGCGCATACGGCGTGCTCTACAAGTCGGCCAAGGGTCGGGTCGCGCACGAATGCATCATCGACACGCGTCCACTCGCCGAAAGCGCCGGCGTAACGGTTGACGATATCGCCAAGCGCCTGATCGACTGCGGCTTCCACGCTCCGACCATGAGCTGGCCGGCCGCCGGGACGCTGATGATCGAGCCGACGGAATCGGAAACAAAGGCCGAACTCGACCGCTTCTGCGATGCGATGCTGGCGATCCGCGAGGAGGCCCGCGCCATCGAGGAAGGCCGGATGGACAAGGTCAACAACCCGCTGAAGAATGCCCCGCATACGGTCGAGGATCTCGTCGGCGACTGGAACCGCCCCTATTCGCGCGAGCAGGCCTGCTTCCCGCCCGGTGCCTTCCGGGTCGACAAATACTGGTCGCCCGTCAACCGCGTCGACAATGTCTACGGCGACCGCCATCTCGTCTGCACCTGCCCGCCGATCGAAAGCTACGCGGAAGCGGCTGAGTAATGCGCAAGTCAAGCAGCTTTTTGAGTTGGATCGAAGGTTTGCCTGGTTCGGAGCATTGTCCACAGGACGGTG
>NZ_LNQB01000060.1 GCF_001651875.1 Sinorhizobium saheli | reverse complement strand
TTTTGTGGCTGCTGCTGGCCTGGCTCAATAGCGGCGCAAAAGCCCGCGCCGTTTAAGTCCGCTTATTGTTCACGGCCGACGTGAGAGGCCCGGCGCCTACAACGACAAAAGCCCGGAGCGATCCGGGCTTTTCACTTTCCTGCTCGCGAGGACCCGTCAGTTCGCGCGAACGACCGGATTGCCCTCGGCCGCGAGCGCGGCCAGGTCGGCGGGCTTCAGCTCGACCGATTCGCCGCAGCCGCAGGCCGATGTCTGATTGGGATTCTTGAAGGTGAAGCCGGAGCGCAGCGGCGTGACCTCGAAATCCATCTGGGTGCCGAGCAGGTAGAGCACCGCTTCCGGCGCGACCCAGACCTTGGCGCCCTGATGTTCGATGAGGTCGTCCTTGGCATTGGGCTCGGTCACGAGGTCGACGGCATATTCCATGCCGGCGCAGCCGCCCCTCTTGATGCTCAGGCGAATTCCCTTGGCCTCGCCGCCGGCATTCTCGACGATCGACCGCACGCGGCCGGCAGCGGCATCGGTCAGGCTCATTACGGCAAAGCCCATAGGCTTGGTCTCCTTCACGCCGCCGGGTTCAAGGCCCGGCGCTTTCCAGATATGAATGTAGTGCCCGCAAGTTAACGGATCAATATGGGGCCGGCCGCGCTCAGTACCAGCCGAGCGCCACCTGCGCCTCTTCCGACATGCGGTCCGGCGTCCACGGCGGGTCGAAGGTCATCGTCACCTCGACGCCCGAAACGCCCTCGACGGCGCCGACTGCATTCTCGACCCAGCCCGGCATTTCGCCGGCGACCGGGCAACCGGGAGCGGTCAGCGTCATCTCGATCTTCACCATCCGGTCGTCCTCGATGTCGATCTTGTAGATGAGACCGAGTTCGAAGATGTCGGCCGGAATCTCCGGGTCGTAGACCGTCTTCAGGGCCGCGATGATGTCGTCGCTGAGGCGCGCCAGTTCCTCCGCGGGAATGGCCGAATGCACGATGCCTTCGCGGACATCGACCTTTTCTTCCGTTGCACCGAGACTCATGTCGGCCTCCTTAGAGCATTTTGCAGCCAGGCGGATTCACCTGACGTCGCACAAATGCGGCAAACAAACAGATAGAGCGGTGGCGCGAGCGCATCCCGCTCTAGGCGAAGAACTTGCGCGCGTGGTCCAGCGCGTCCGCCAGCGCGTCGACCTCGGCCCGGGTATTGTAAAGGCCGAAGGACGCCCGGCATGTGGAGGTGACGCCGAAGCGTCTCAAGAGCGGCTGCGCGCAATGGGTGCCGGCCCTGACGGCGATGCCGGCGCGGTCGATCACCATCGAGACGTCATGCGCGTGGATCCCGGCGATCTCGAAGGAGAAGATGCTGCCCTTGCCGGGCGCGTCGCCGAAGACCCGGAGCGAGTTGACCGATGACAGCCGTTCGCGCGCGTAAGCGGTCAGGTCCGCCTCATGCGCCCGGATCGCCTCGCGGCCGATCTCTTCCATGTAGTCGAGCGCATAGCCGAGCCCGATCGCCTGGACGATCGGCGGCGTGCCCGCCTCGAAGCGGTGCGGCGGATCGTTGTAGGTGACGCGGTCCTCGGTCACCTCCTCGATCATCTCGCCGCCGCCCATGAAGGGACGCATCTCCTTCAACCGCTCCGTCTTGCCGTAGAGCACGCCGACGCCGGACGGACCATAGAGCTTGTGCCCGGTCATGACATACCAGTCGCAGTCGATGTCCTGTACGTCGACCGGCATGTGCACCGCGCCCTGGCTGCCGTCGACGAGCACCGGGATGCCGCGCTCGCGGGCAATACGGCAAATCTCCTTGACCGGAACCACGGTGCCGAGCGCATTCGACATGTGGGTGATGGCGATGAGCTTCGTCCGCTCCGTCAGGCACTTGACGAAGTCCTCGATGTGGAATGCGCCGTCGTCGTCGACCGGTGCCCAGACGAGCTTCGCGCCCTGGCGTTCACGGATGAAGTGCCAGGGCACGATGTTCGAATGGTGCTCCATGATCGACAGCACGATCTCGTCGCCCTCGCCGAGCTTCGGCATTCCGTAGCCATAGGCGACCGTGTTGATCGCCTCGGTCGAGGACTTGGTGAAGACGATATTCTCGGCCGACGGCGCATTCAGGAAGCGTCGGACCTTTTCGCGCGCACCTTCATAGGCTTCCGTCGCGGCGTTCGACAGGAAATGCAGGCCGCGATGGACGTTGGCGTATTCATTGGCATAGGCATGGGTAACCGCGTCGATGACGGCTTGCGGCTTCTGCGCCGATGCGCCGTTGTCGAGATAAACAAGCGGCTTGCCGTAGACCGTCCGCGAAAGGATCGGGAAATCCTTTCTGATCTCTTCGACGTCATAGGCCGGCACCGGCACAGTGTGTTCCATGTCCTTGTCCAATCAGGCGTGTTTTTCGAGCCAGGCCGAGATTACGCCTTCCAGCGCCTCGACCAGCGCCTCGTCGTCTTCCAGCTCCTCGACGATCTCGGCAACAAAGGCGTTGACGAGCATCGCCCGCGCCTTCTTCTCCGGAATGCCGCGGGCGAGCATGTAGAAGAGCTGCGTATGATCGATGTCGGCGACGGTCGCGCCATGGCCGCACTGAACGTCGTCGGCGAAGATTTCCAGCTCCGGCTTTGCCGACATGTCGGCTTCGTCCGAGAGCAGCAACGTGTTGCAGGCCATCTTCGCATCGGTCTTCTGCGCGTCCTTCGCAACCAGGATCTTGCCCTGGAACACGCCCCGCGCGCGATCGAAGATGACGTTGCGGATGATCTCGCTGGAGGTCGTATGCGGCACCGCGTGGGTGAGCGTGAAGGTCACGTCCGTGTGGCTCTCGCCGCCGAGCAGATTGATGCCGCGCAGCGTCAGGTCGGCGCCCTCGCCGCTCGCCCGGCCATGCAGTTCCTGGCGCACCAGCTTGCCGCCCGCGTTGATCACGAAGATGTGCAGCTTGGCATCCTTAGCGAGATCAAAGCGGATCTGGCCGAGATGGGTGTCGGCCGGGCCCTGCTGCTGCACGACGATCCAGATCACATCGGCGCCTTCGCCAAGCGTCACGTCGCTGACCGTGGAAACGAAGCTCGCCTCCGCGCTCGTCGACACATGGCGCTCGATCACCGTTGCCTTGGAGCCGGCGCCGAACGAGACCGGAAAGCGCGTATGCGCCTGCCCGTGGCTCTGCACCACCTGGATTTCGATCGGGGCCGCGAATTCGGCACCCTCGGCAATCGCGATTTCGAGGCCGCCGCGCACGAGGCCGCCGTTGATCCGTCCGATCGCATCGTCCGCGCCGAGTATGGCGAGGCCGGCCGCTGCCGATCCGTCGACCAGGCTGTCGGTGTAGGATCGGGCCTTGATGCCCTCGGGAACGCTCTTGAGATCGGCCTGGCCGTTGCGCACCGAAAGCACCGACGAACCCGGAACGATTGCCTCGACGCGATCGGCGAAGGCGGAGGGATCGGCGGCAGGGACGTCCCGCAGCAGCGTACGCAGATCCGTGTAGTGCCAGGACTCGATGCGCCGCGTCGGCAGGCCGGCGGTCCTCAGTTCATGGACGAGCGTGTCGCGCAGCGACAATACGGCTCCGTCGCCCGGCAGGTCGCCGATCTGCGCGCCATAGGCATCGACCAGCGCCGTTTCGGCCGCCGTCATCTTGATCGCCTGTTGCATATTCATTCGAACACTCCTTCAACAGGCGTCAGGCCGCCGCCTCGATGATATCGGCATAGCCCTTGGCTTCCAGTTCATGCGCCAGCGTCTTGTCGCCCGACTTGATGATCTGGCCCTTGTAAAGAACGTGAACCGTATCCGGGACGATATAGTCGAGCAGGCGCTGGTAGTGCGTGATCACGACGACGGCGCGATCCGGCGAACGCAGCGCATTGACGCCGTCGGCGACGACCTTCAGCGCGTCGATGTCAAGACCGGAATCGGTTTCGTCGAGAACGCAAAGCTTCGGCTCGAGCAGCGCCATTTGCAGGATTTCGGCGCGCTTCTTCTCGCCGCCGGAGAAACCGACGTTCAGCGGACGGCGCAGCATTTCCGGCGCGATCTTCAGCTCGGCGGCGGCTTCCTTGACGCGGCGCATGAATTCCGGCGTCGTCAGCTCGTCTTCGCCGCGATACTTGCGCTGTTCGTTCATCGCCACCTTGAGGAACTGCATGGTGGCGACGCCGGGGATTTCGACCGGGTACTGGAAGGCGAGGAAAATGCCCTTGGCCGCGCGCTCGGACGGGTCGAGCTCGAGGATGCTTTCGCCGTTGTAGAGAATGTCGCCCTCGGTGACTTCGTAGTCTTCGCGCCCCGAGAGAATGTAGGAGAGCGTCGACTTGCCGGAGCCGTTCGGTCCCATGATGGCGGCAACTTCGCCGGCCTTCACGGTCAGGTCCAGGCCGCGGATGATCTCGGTGCCGTCTTCGGCAATGCGTGCATGCAGGTTCTTGATTTCAAGCATTTCAAATCGTCCTCTTGGGCGAACAGTTATCGCGCGCTGATCCCGTCGCGCGCCGTTTCAATAATCGGGCCTGGATTTAGCCCACCGAGCCTTCCAGCGAGATGCCGATCAGCTTCTGCGCCTCGACGGCGAATTCCATCGGCAGTTCCTGGATGACTTCCTTGACGAAGCCGTTGACGATCAGCGCGATCGCCGCCTCTTCCGGAATGCCGCGCTGCAGGCAGTAGAACAGCTGGTCCTCGGAGATCTTCGACGTCGTCGCCTCGTGCTCGAACTGCGCCGTCGAATTCTTCGCCTCGATATAGGGCACCGTGTGGGCACCGCACTTGTCGCCGATCAGGAGCGAGTCGCACTGGGTGAAGTTTCGGGCGTTCTCCGCCTTGCGGTGGGCCGAAACCTGACCGCGATAGGTGTTGTCCGAAACGCCGGCGGCGATGCCCTTCGAGATGATGCGGCTCGACGTGTTCTTGCCGAGATGGATCATCTTCGTGCCGGAGTCGACCTGCTGATGGCCATTGGAAACCGCGATCGAGTAGAACTCGCCGCGCGAGCCGTCGCCGCGCAGGATGCAGGACGGGTATTTCCAGGTGATCGCCGAACCGGTCTCGACCTGCGTCCAGGAGATCTTCGAGTTCTTGCCGCGGCAATCGCCGCGCTTGGTGACGAAGTTGTAGACGCCGCCCTTGCCGTGCTTGTCGCCCGGATACCAGTTCTGCACCGTCGAATACTTGATTTCGGCGTCATCGAGCGCGATCAGCTCGACGACTGCGGCATGAAGCTGGTTTTCGTCACGCTGCGGCGCCGTGCAGCCTTCGAGATAGGAGACGTAGGCGCCTTCGTCGGCAATGATCAGCGTGCGCTCGAACTGGCCGGTGTTCTTCTCGTTGATGCGGAAATAGGTCGAGAGCTCCATCGGGCAGCGCACACCCTTCGGCACGTAGACGAAGGAACCGTCGGTGAAGACGGCGGAGTTCAGCGTCGCATAGAAGTTGTCAGACTGCGGCACGACGGTACCGAGATATTTCCGGACCAGATCCGGATGCTCCCGCATCGCCTCCGAGATCGACATGAAGATCACGCCGGCCTTCTTCAGTTCTTCCTTGAAGGTGGTGACGACGGATACCGAATCGAACACCGCGTCGACGGCGATCTTCGACTTCTCGACGCCCGCGAGAATTTCCTGCTCCCTCAGCGGGATGCCGAGCTTCTCATAGACCTTGAGCAGTTCCGGATCGACCTCGTCGAGCGACTTCGGCCCCGACATGCTCTTCGGCGCGGCGTAGTAGTGAATGTCGTTGAAGTCGATCTTCGGATAGCGGACACGCGCCCAACTCGGCTCTTCCATGGTCAGCCAGCGGCGATAGGCCTGGAGGCGCCATTCGAGCATCCATTCCGGTTCGTTCTTCTTCGACGAGATCAGACGGATAATATCCTCGTTGAGGCCCTTCGGGGCCTTGTCCATCTCGATCTTCGTCTCGAAGCCGTATTTGTACTGGTCCACGTCGATCTGGCGGACCTGATCAATGGTCTCCTGCACGGCAGGCATGTCGCTCTCCAATCTCGCCGGATCCAAGGTCCGGCAGCTTGTCAACACGATGCGGGTTCGCGCACCGCTTATGTAATGGCTAAAAGGCGGTTTTCACCCCGTTTGCCAAGCGGAAAATTGCTTTTCCGCAATTTCGTTCAATCCCCGCGCACTCAAGCGGCCTGCCCGGTCGAGCGCCGCCGCGCAGCCACCTTGGCGAACACGGCAGCACAACGATCGATCTCCGCTTGCGTGGTGGACGCACCGATCGAAAGACGCAGGGCGCCCTGTCGCGGATCATAGCCCATCGCCGTCAGCACATGACTCTGTCCAACCTTGCCGGAAGAGCATGCAGACCCTGCCGAAAGGGCCACACCTTCCAGATCGAACGCAATCTGGCCCGTCTCCGCCTTCAAGCCGGGAAGCGTGAAGAAGGTGGTATTGGCGATGCGCGGCGCGTCGCGACCATGGATCACCACGTCCGGCGCGCATTCCAGCATCTGCACCTCGAGCCGATCGCGCAGCGCGGCAATTGCGGCCGTGCGAGTGTCGAGGTTATCGGCGGCCACCCGGGCAGCGGCCGCGAAGCCTGCGAGCGCCGGAGCATTCTCCGTGCCGGAGCGATGACCCTTTTCCTGGCCGCCGCCGCGGATCAGGGGCGCCGGCATCATGACCTCACCGCGGGCGACGAGTGCGCCTGCCCCCTTCGGTCCGCCGATCTTATGCGACGAGACGATGAGGAAATCGGCGCCGAGCGCCTCGATCGAGAGCGGCAGGCGACCGGCTGCCTGCACCGCATCGACGACCAGCAGGCCACCATGCGCGCGCACCATGGCCGCGACTTCGGCAACAGGCTGGATGATGCCGGTCTCGTTATTGGCAAGCATGACCGCGACCATCGGCAAACCGCACTGGCGATCGTGCGCCTCAAGCAATGTCTTGAGTGCCGCGCAATCGAGGACGCCGGCCGAGGTGACCGGTATCTCGCTGACGTCCTCACGTCGGAAACGCCCGCCCTCGCGCACGGCCGGGTGCTCGATCGCGGAAACATAGAGCTTGCCGATCCTGAGCGGCGTGCGCCCCATGCGGAAATCCGGAGTCAGCACCATGTTGGCCGCCTCGGTCGCGCCGCTGGTGAAGGTGACCGCGGCGGGCTGCGCACCGCAGAGCGCGGCGACATCGCGCCGGGCGCTTTCGATGAGAGCGCGTGTCGCGCGCCCTTCGCCGTGCACCGACGACGGGTTGCCGATATGGTCGAGCGCGGACAGAAGGGCCTCGCGCGCTTCCGGCAGAAGCGGCGCCGTCGCGTTCCAGTCCATATAGATCCGCTGTCCCGACATTGCTTCCTTCGCCCGCGCGAACGGCTCATCCCTATGAGCTACGCCGTTGCATTTTCCTTGAATTCTCCGCGCCGCTTGCCTTATGAGACGAAGCGCATGCGGAATGTCCGCACCGAAGTTTTGAACGGTTCTAAAGTAGGTTTTAGAAAAGCTGACTGCTTTAGTCAAGACAGCTCGGCGCTAAGAACCAAGATTTTGAACCAGAAACATTCCCGGAGAGCCAATGCCCGAAATCATCTTCAACGGACCGGCCGGTCGCCTCGAGGGCCGTTATCAGCCTTCGAAGCAGAAGAGCGCACCGATTGCGATCATCCTGCATCCGCACCCGCAGTTCGGCGGCACGATGAACAACCAGATCGTGTACCAGCTCTTCTATATGTTCCAGAAGCGCGGCTTCACCACCTTGCGCTTCAATTTCCGGGGCATCGGGCGCAGCCAGGGCGAGTTCGATCACGGCGCCGGCGAGCTTTCCGATGCGGCTTCCGCGCTCGACTGGGTGCAAAGCCTTCATCCCGATTCGAAGAGCTGCTGGGTCGCCGGCTATTCGTTCGGCGCCTGGATCGGCATGCAGCTCCTGATGCGCCGTCCGGAGATCGAGGGCTTCATGGCCGTAGCACCGCAGCCGAACATCTACGACTTCTCGTTCCTGGCGCCCTGCCCCTCGTCCGGCCTGATCATCAACGGCGATGCCGACAAGGTCGCGCCGGAGAAGGACGTCAATGGCCTCGTCGAAAAGCTCAAGGCGCAGAAGGGCATCCTCATCACCCACAAGACGGTGCCGGGGGCGAACCACTTCTTCAACGGGCAACTCGAGACGCTGATGGCGGAATGCGAGGACTATCTCGACCGCCGCCTGAACGGCGAACTGGTGCCCGAGCCCGCCGCCAAGCGCATCCGCTGAGTAGCGGGTCCACCCCATCGAAAAGCCCGAAAATCGCTACCGGTTTTCGGGCTTTCTCTTTTCGCGTGATGGCGCGAACGCAGGGGGCGCATTTTGCTCAAAGTCTGCCGGCCCATTGGGAAACGGCGGGCGTGACGACCTGCGCCGGGGGCTCCGCGCACTCCACCCGGTTTCGCCCGGCCGCTTTGGCGGCGTAGAGCGCCTTGTCGGCCCGTTGCATCGCCACCTCCAATGGCTCGGCCGGCGCGATCATGGCAACGCCGAAGCTTGCCGTGATCGCGGCCGTCTCTGGAAGGCCGGCAATGCGGGTCGAGGCGATCGCCGCGCGCATCCCTTGAGCAAGCACGCGCGCGTCCGCCAGGCCGACGCGCGGAAGGAACACCGCGAACTCTTCGCCTCCAAGGCGCCCCGCGGTGGCGTGACTCGGCATGAGATCGAGAAGCACGCACGAAAACTGCCGGATCACCTCGTCGCCGGTGTGATGGCCATAGGTGTCGTTGACCGTCTTAAAGCGGTCGAGATCGGTCATGATCAATGAACCGGGCCCGGCAGCGCCGCCGCTTTGCAGGAGTGGCGCGACACGCTCCATGAAGCCGCGACGATTGCAGAGACCGGAGAGCGCATCGATTTCGGAACTGGCGCGGGCCTCGTCTACTATGTCCTTGACCATGACGCCGAGAATCGCCAGGCCCGCGGCGACGATCAGCATCGCCCCGAGCGCCTGGGAAATGAGTGCGAAGGGGCTTTGAAGGTAATCTGCCGCCGTGGCGCCGGAGCCGGCGGCGATCGCCGCATAGATCTTCACGAGGAAATAGATCGCGGTGAGTGCGAGCAGGCAGAAGAGGACCCTGTCGGCAAAGGATCGACGCCGCGAGCGGATGATCACCGAGGCGGACCAGGCCTGGATGAGGAAGAACGGCATCTGGTAGAAAAAGGCGTGCTGCAGGGTTCCGCGCGGAAGGTCGTAGATCAGGAGATCGACGATCACGGAGCCTATGAAGAAGGCCGCGAGGGCGGACGGCTTCGCCGGCACGCCGTAGAAAAGCCCGAGACCGAAGCGAAGCAGACTGAAGCCGCCAAGAACGCTCGCAAAGGCGCCGATGGCGAAAAGCCGCGGCACCGGCGTGAACGGCAGGACTGTCTCGCAAATCGCCGAGAGTGACGCCACCGCGAAGCCCGCGGCACACCACAACGCCGGTCGGCCGGAGCGGCTCTTCATTGCGATGACGAGAAAGGCCGCCACGAAGATCTGGGCAATGATGAAATTCACCGCCAGAAGTGAAATCGCACCACCCATCGCGATCCGAAACCCTCGCCTGAGATCATTGAAGCCGCGGAAGCCCCTCCGCCGGCCAGTCCAGGTTAAGGACGGCGCGCGAAGAAACCATTAACCGACCTTTATTTCGATCCGCCATGCGCATGCAAGCCGTCTGCCGGCCTGGGCGCAAGGCGGCCGCCGCTGACCGGCCGGCTGACGCCTGTCGTGCCGGGATAGGTCAGGGGCAGGCCGTTGAGCGATCTGACGGCGAGATAGGCCCAGGCTTCCGCCTCCATCGAATCGCCGTTGAGGCCGAGCGCTTCAGCCGCAAGCACGCGGGAGCCTTCCGCCTCTGCGAGCGTGCTCAGGTCGCGCATGATGACCGGGTTGAGCCGGCCGCCGCCGCAGATGACGAAAGTCTTCGGCGCCACAGGAAGATGGCGGGCGGAGCGCATGATCGCGGCCGCGGTCACATAAGCGAGCGTGCGCGCGCCATCGTCGAGGCTGGCCTCGTTGCCCGTGGGCGGCGCAAAGTCGTTGCGGTCGAGCGAGCGGCGTTTCTCCGCAGCAAAGAACGGATGCGAGAGATAGCGATCGGCGAGTTCCGGCAGGACGCTGCCCTCGCTCGCGATCATGCCGCCCTGGTCATAGGGAATGCCGGCATGGGCCTCGACCCATTGGTCGATCAGGGTGTTGCCCGGGCCGCTGTCATAGGCGACGAGCGCATCGCCGGCGCCGATGAAGGTGAGATTTGAAATGCCGCCGATATTCACGAAGGCGACGGGCGCGGCGATCTCTCGCCTGCCGGACAGGCCGCGCGCGAGCGCCGCGTGATAGGCCGGGATCAGCGGCGCCCCCTGGCCGCCATGCGCCATGTCGTTGGCCCGCATGTCGTGGACGACGTCGATTCCGGTTTCCCGTGCCAGCAGCCGGCCGTCGCCGATCTGCACCGTCAGCCCCTCGTCGGGGCGATGCAGCACGGTCTGGCCGTGAAAACCTATTACATCAACGTTCTCCGGCAATATTTTGTTTTCACGCAGGAAATCGCGGACTGCATCCACGTGGCTGAGCGTCAGGTCGCGCTCCAGATCGGAAAGCGTTCCCGGCCGTTCCTCGCGCCTGCCAATCGACCTGGCATCGTCGAGACCTTGCTTCAGCCGATCACGGAAGCGCGCGTCATAGGCATATCCGGCCGACGGGCCGCGTTGAACGATGGTCTCGCCATCCGTCCGCAAAAGCGCGACGTCGATGCCGTCCATGCTGGTACCGCTCATCAGCCCGATCGCCGTCAACAGCTTCGCCATGCAACTCCTCCGCGGATGATCTGAACGGAACTGGCAGAAGCCCGAAGGCCCTGCCTTTTCGCTTCAGCGTTCATAGCAAAACGGCGGCCAAGCAAAAACGTGCACTTTCAAAGAAACAGTGATAAAGGCCGGCCGCAGACGTTCTACCCAGCCGAAAGAAACAGGTTATGTCCGAGTTCAAGTCCGACTTCCTCCATACCCTCAGCGAACGCGGTTTCATCCATCAGACCTCGGATGATGCCGGCCTCGATAAGCTGTTCCGTACGGAAACCGTGACTGCCTATATCGGATTCGACCCGACGGCGCCGAGCCTGCATGCCGGCGGGCTCATCCAGATCATGATGCTCTACTGGCTGCAGGCGACCGGGCATCGCCCGATCTCGCTGATGGGAGGCGGAACCGGCATGGTTGGCGATCCGTCCTTCAAGGACGAGGCGCGCCAACTGATGACGCCGGAAACGATCGACGCCAACATTGCGAGCATCAAGACGGTCTTCTCGAATTACCTGCGCTATGGCGACGGTCCCACCGACGCCTTGATGATCAATAATGCCGACTGGCTTCTGGGCATCAACTATCTCGAATTCCTGCGCGACGTCGGCCGCCACTTCTCGGTGAACCGCATGCTGTCGTTCGACAGC
This sequence comes from Sinorhizobium saheli, assembly GCF_001651875.1. Lineage (GTDB taxonomy): Bacteria > Pseudomonadota > Alphaproteobacteria > Rhizobiales > Rhizobiaceae > Sinorhizobium > Sinorhizobium saheli. The sequence goes on along the minus strand of NZ_LNQB01000060.1, from coordinate 82,212 downwards.
GTCAAGACGCGGCTCGATCGCGAGCAGTCGCTGTCCTTCCTCGAATTCAACTACATGATCCTGCAGGCCTACGACTTCGTCGAACTCCACAAGCGCACCGGATGCCGCTTGCAGATGGGCGGATCGGACCAGTGGGGCAATATCGTCAACGGCATCGATCTCGGCCATCGCATGGGGACGCCGCAGCTCTACGCCCTCACCTCGCCGCTGCTGACGACGGCTTCGGGCGCGAAGATGGGTAAATCGGTCAACGGCGCGATCTGGCTCAATCCGGATATGCTCGGACCCTACGAGTTCTGGCAGTACTGGCGAAACACCGAGGATGCCGACGTCACGCGCTTCCTCAAACTCTACACCACGCTGCCGATGTCGGAGATAGACCGACTGTCGAAGCTCGGCGGCTCCGAAATCAACGAGGTGAAGAAGGTCCTCGCAACCGAGATCACCGCCATGCTGCATGGTCGGGCGGCAGCAGAGCAAGCGGCCGAAACGGCGCGCAAGACCTTCGAGGAAGGCGCGCTGGCCGAAAACCTGCCGTCGGTCGAAGTCCCTGCCCCTGAGCTCGAGTCGGGCCTCGGCCTGCTGACGCTCCTGGTGCGCGCCGGCCTTGCCGCCTCGAACGGCGAAGCGCGCCGGCACGTCCAGGGCGGCGCCGTCCGCATCAACGACGACCAGATCAGCGACGAACGTCGGATTGTCGCAAGCAGCGACCTCACCCGCGATGGGGTCATCAAGCTGTCGCTCGGCAAGAAGAAGCACATGCTCGTTCGGCCCGTCTGACGGACGCGCCAACCGCAACAGCCACAGCATTTTGCAAGTCAGGTGGAATCACCTGACGTCGAAACAATGAATAGAGCGGCGGCGCGAACGCATGTGAGCGTATCCCGCTCTAACGGCCGGCCGAGCGCCGGCCTTTTTCATTGAAACTCGAAAATGTTGCGGAAGACCCCGGGCGCTATGATCGACAGGGGGTTGATCGTCAGGTGCGGTTGGTTGAACGGCCCCGTCAGCTTGAACGTGATGCCGAGCAGGCCACGGTCGCGGCCATTGCCGAGCAGCACGCCGATCAGCGGCAGTTCGCCGAAGAGCCGGTTCAGCCCGTAGGCCGGCATGAACGTGCCCGTCATGTCCATCCGCCCATTGCCGTCGCGAACCGTCCCCTGGAAAGTCGCGCCGACGTCGACACCGCGAAGCACGCCGCTGCCGACGTGGATCGTGCCACGGTCGAGAAGCAGCTGCGCGTAACCGCGTTCAAACTGGGCGGTGCTGACGTCGATATTGCGCCGCACCGCCTGATTGAGGCTGCGTCCGTCCTGCCCCGCCGGGGTCGAGACCATCGATTGCAGCTTCTGTTCGCCGACAAGGGAGAACTTCCTGATGTCCACCGTACCGCGCCAGGAGTTGGCGCCGCGATCGCGCAGCCGCAGATTGAGGAGACCGCCGCGCATGTTGCGGTAAATGTCGGTGAAGCGCGCGAAGGCACCCGCATCGCTTGCCGTCACCTCGAGCGTATTGTCGGCTCCGGCCTTCACGAGCCGGGCGACCACTGCCTGCCCGCTCGCCGTAAGGGCCGAAAGATCGATGTCATCGATCTGCTGGCCGCGTCTCGAATAGGTGAAGCTCACATTCGAGAGGATCTCGCCGTTAAATCCGGTGACGCGATCGAGCCGGGCATTAATCTTCACGTCACCGCCGTCCGCAGAGCCGGACTGGTCCTTCACCCGGGCAAGCGCCGGCCTGATATCCGCCGCCGCACCGTTCAGCACCACCGCGTAGCCGCCCTTCCTGCGATCGACGGTGACGGCGAAATCGTCGCCGCTCGCCAGGCGAACCCCGTCCAAACGGGCCGATGCGAGCCCTGCATCATCGACCCGCAGCTCACCGGCGGCGCCGAACCCCTCTCCGGAGAGGTTGAAGTCGCTGATCTCCGTGATGCCCTCCGCAGCCTTTACGGTGAACTCGGCCTCGGCGGCAATGCCGGCTCCTTTGCTCCAACCGATCCATGGCAGCGACAGCGAGGCCTTGCCGAGATTCGCCTTGACGGACTGGCTGCCGTCCTCGGCGAGCGATACGTCGACGCCGACGGGCCCGCTGACGATTCCCGATAGCGCAGGGGCGATCTTCGCGCGCGCGGCGTCGTCGAGCGTCCCCGAGATTTCGCGCGTCCTCTTCACATCCGCCTTGGCATCCACCGGTTCGGTGAGCGCGATGCGCATCTTCGCGCCGTCGATCAGGGCGTCTGCCTCGAGCACGGCCCGCGCATTGTCGATCCGCATCGTTCCGGCGAGATCGGCGATCGAACGCCCGGCGATCGGCCGGTTGACCGTGACATCCTCGAGCTGCATTTCCACCTGCCACAAGGGCGCCGGCGGCTTCTGGTCCGCTATGAGGCCGAAGCGTGCGCCGACCAGGGCGGTCATCGGTCCGGTGAAATCCTCCGGGACGAAAGGCGTTTTCTGCAGCGCCTGAATGGGCCTGTAGCGCACGAGCTCCGCTATGGCGTCGGCCTCGCCCGCGACCTCGATCTTCATCTCCGCCATGAGCGGCTTGGTGTAGACGTCGGGAATGATGAAATCGCCGCCGTTCAACGAAACCGAGCGCCCCGACGGGAAAAAGGCGGCGCCCTTTCCGACGGCCACGGACATCCGCTCGCCGCTCAGCGTGAAACGGCCGGATGTGTCGCGCAGCGGCGGAATTTCGCCGGCGATGTTGATGCGCGTATCGTCGATGGCGAAGTTGATGTTGAGCTCGTCTTCGTTGAGCTTGAGCTGGCCTCCGCTGTTGGCGATGCGCCCCTCGGGGATCGAGACCTCGATGCTCGCGTCGCTTACCGTGCCGCCGAAGAGATTGCCGATCGCCCAGCGGCGCGCGCCCTTGGCAAGCCACCAGGGCCACAATTGCTTGACGGCCGTCGCATGCATTCTGTCGCTGAGCGCGGCGAAACTGATCTGCGGCGACGTCTTGCCGAAGGCGACCGAAAGCGAGCCGGCCATGGAGCCGAGCGGGCTCGATATTGCGAGCTGGTCGAAGATCAGCCGATGCGAATCGGATTCGAAGCGCCCGTTCGCCTTGGCGTCGAAGGTGAGCGGACGCTCCTGCACGTCCACCGGGGCGGAATTTGCATCCTTGAACAGGAGATCGATCGCAAATCCCTTGCCGCCGGGCCTGGCGATCCTGTCGAGGTCGATCAAGGCACCGGTGAAGGGAAAGGTCGAATGCCCGATCCGGACCTCCGACGGCAGGATCTCCACCGAGGCGCGCTCGAAATCATAGGAGACGTTGAGCTCCGACGGACTGAGGGCGGAGACGAGCCCGCCGGCGTGGAACGAACCTTGGGAAGTCCTGACGGCGACCGCGAGCGCCGGTTTCTCGCTGTCCCGCGCCCGCATCGCTTTCAGAGAGACATCGGCGGTTGCATCTATGCCGAAAGCCTCTTCGTTCCCCGACTTGCCATGGTGAAGAAACGGCGAAAGCGGCACGGCACCGAGCGTCGCCTCCATGCCGCTAACGCGCCCTTTGTCGCCGAAGGCGCGCGCCGAAAGATGGGCCTCCAGGCCGTCGACCGCGACGGTGCCGTCGACATGTATGGCTCCAGCCGGATCGCGGCTGAACGCCAGCGTTCTTATGTCGACCGGGACGGTTCGCCCCCGCGTTCCGGTGACCGACAGAGAGAAGTCGGAAAGCTCTACGGTTTGCGTCCTGCCGCTCGCCGTCAGCCGCGACATCCTGTCGACATGCTCGAACAGGCGTTCGAGCGCCATGCCGACGTCGGCAATGCGGATTGCCGTCAGGTCGATGGGATCGCCGCGTGGCAGCAGGCCGGTATCGAGTTCACCGCCTTCCGCTTCGAGCCTCGATACTGCAATGCGTCCCGTGATCAGCGCCAGCGGATCGAGGGCAATGGAAACGGCACCGAGCTTGGCGATCGGACGGCCCGAGTCGGCCTCGTTCAGGGTCACGCCGCGCGCCTTGAGCGCCAGCGCGCCGCTGGCCGTCACCCGAAGGACGGTGTCGTCGACATCGGCGCTGTAATTGCCGCCGAGTGCCCCGTTCAGCGCCGCCCGCGCCCGATCGTTCAACGGCCGGTCGACGAGCCCGCTTTCGATCACCGCGACGAGCGACGCGGCGATGACGAAGACGAGGAGCGAGCAGCAAAGGAGGATTCTGCCGCAAAGCCGCAGCGCGCCGCCCGGCCGCGGCGTGTGCACGATGACCGGGTCATGGGCCTGCGCCGAGGGCAGCGCATCCAGCGCGACGATGTCTTCCTTGCGAAAGCAGACCCTTTCGCCACGGATATCACTCATCTGCGCCGGCGTCCTCGACCTGGTGCCGCATTTGCATGTTTCCTGTCAGCCCGCTACAGCGCCGCGCGTCTTATCAGACGCGCAAAGGTCGCTGTAGCACTTTGAATTGCTGCATGTGCTGTTTGCCCCATGTAGATCACAATTCGCCGAACCGAGTCACCACGCCTCGCCTCTCATGCTGTGGAAAGCGCTGGGACAGTTCTGTTTCTTCTTGTGCGAAGCATCGGCAATGGCTCGTAGCCACGAAAGCCGTCCGGCACCTGTCGAAACTATCACAAATGCGCTGGACGGGCTCCGACGATCTTCGATATGCCCTATCTGCGGAATGTCCACAAAACTTGGCGTAAGAAAGGTTTAATCATGGCAGGATTGGGACCGGGTGATGTCGCCCCGGATTTCGAGCTTCCCCGCGACGGCGGCGGTTCGATCTCGCTCGCCGCGCTGCGCGGCAGGCCGGTGGTGCTGTTCTTCTATCCCAAGGACGACACCAAGGGCTGCACCGAAGAAGCCATCGCCTTCTCGGCCCTTGCGGCGGAATTCGAAAGCGCAGGCATTGCCCTCGTCGGCATATCGCCCGATTCGGTCCGGAGACATGACCGCTTTGCCAAGAAGCACAACCTCGCGGTCGCTCTTGCGGCGGACGAGGCGAAGGACGTGGTCAATGCCTATGGCGTCTGGGTCGAGAAGAGCATGTATGGGCGCAAATACATGGGCGTCGAGCGCACGACCTTCCTCATCGATCCGGCGGGTGTGGTCGCCCGCGTCTGGGCGAAGGTCCGCGTCGCCGGCCATGCCGATGAGGTGCTGGCCGCCGCCAAGGCCCTTTGACGGGGTTTGGCGATGACCAGGCTTCCGCCATTCCACAGCCTGCGCGGGGCGGCCGTCGAAGCCGTCCGCGCGGCCGACCTTGCCGTCAAGACGGAGCTTGCGCAGGAGGCCGCGCGGCGCTGGCAGGCGCGAAAGCTGTCGCTGCGCTCGCCGCTCGATCGCCCCCTTCCGGAGCGGCCCGGCCGCCCGGAAAGGCCGGTCCTGACGCCGCCCACCCAGGTCAAGCGGCGATCGCTCGGTTCGCTCAAGGGGCGGATCGCGCTCCTCCACGCCATCGCCCATATCGAATTGAATGCCGTCGATCTGGCCCTCGACATCGTCGCCCGCTTCGCCTCCGAGCCCGTGCCCAATTCCTTCTTCGACGGATGGATGCAGGTCGCCTTCGAGGAGGCCAAGCATTTTCGCATGGTGCGGCAGAGGCTGAACGATCTCGGGGCGGACTATGGCGACCTGCCGGCGCATGACGGCCTCTGGCAGGCGGCACACGACACGCGCAACGACCTCACCGCCCGCCTCGCCGTCGTCCCCCTGATCCTCGAGGCGCGCGGCCTCGACGTGACGCCGCCGCTGAGGGCGAAGATGCGGGAGACCGGCGACGAGGAAAGCGCCGCGGTGCTCGACGTGATCTACGAGGACGAAAAGGGTCACGTCGCCGTCGGGGCGAAGTGGTTCCGCTTTCTGTGCGCCCGGCAGAAGAAGGACCCCGCCGCAACCTTCCAGGCGCTGGTGCGGGCGAACTTCCGCGGACCGCTCAAGGCGCCGTTCAACGACATTGCGCGGGCGGAGGCGGGCCTGACGCCCTCGTTCTACCGGTCGATGACCGCGTCCACCAACATCTGACCTGGCGCCCGCGCAAGCCTTTATTAACCCTAATAAAGTGTAATCAGCCTCGGGCAACGCGAGTGGGTTCGCATCGGCGGGGGTGATGTGGTGTCTGTACGTTCAGCAAACGGCGCCTTCGGCATGCGCAGGCAGAGCCATGTCCTGATCCTGGCGAGCGGCGACAAGGTGAGGCATATGACGGTGCGCCCCTGGACGGTGGCGCTTGCCGCGTCCTTCGCCGGCGTCTTTGCCATCGGCTATCTGGCGGCCACCACCTACCTCGTGCTCCGCGACGACCTCATCGGCGGCACGATCGCCCGTCAGGCGCGCATGCAGCACGATTACGAAGACCGAATCACGGCCCTTCGGGCGCAGGTCGACCGCGTGACGAGCCGACAGTTGCTCGATCAGCAAGTCGTCGAGGAAAAAGTCGAGAAGCTGCTGCAACGGCAACTGGCGCTGACCTCGCGCAGCGGCAGGCTCGGCCTGCCGGCGGAGAACGGCGAAGCCATCGGCCAGGAGGCGGCCCTGCCCGCAACGGAGCCCTTGGCCTACGAAGAACGCACCAGCACGCATGAAGGCATCGGGGCGATCGAGAAGATCATGGGCATCACGGGCGAGGATGGCGCAGCGTCCGGCGGTCCCGCGGTCCTCGGCTATGCACCCGCCGCCGCCGCGCCGGGCAGCGGCGAGAGCGTTTCGGACCGGACGGATCGGCTATTCTCGAAGGTGACGCTGTCGCTGAAGGGCATCGAACGTGACCAGATGGCGCATGTGCGGCAGATGACGAGCAGCGCCCGCAAGACGTCCGAGGCCATCAGGACGATCGTCGAACGCACAGGCTTCAGCTTCCCGGCGGCTGCCGAAGCGTCCAGCGTCGCCTCGACGGAAACGGGAATCGGCGGCCCCTTCGTGGAGCCGCAGGAGGAGAACCGGTTCGAGCAGTCGCTGGTCGCCCTCGACGGCGCCCTCGTCGAACTCGAGCGGACGCGCGACGCGGCCCGAAAGCTTCCCCTCGCCAATCCGCTTCCGGCAAGCGACGTCACCAGCAGTTTCGGAAATCGCCAGGATCCCTTCCTCGGCCGCCTGGCGCTCCACGCCGGAATCGATTTTCGCGCGCCGAGCGGGACGCGCATCCGCTCGACCGCAGCGGGGGTTGTGACCGCGGCGGGACCGGCGGGCGGATACGGCAACATGGTCGAGATCGATCACGGCAACGGCGTGTCGACCCGCTATGCGCATCTGGCGGTCGTCCTTGTCAACGTAGGCGACCATGTTGAGGCCGATCAGGTCGTCGCCAAGTCGGGAAGCACCGGCCGGTCGACCGGGCCGCATCTGCATTACGAGGTCCGGCTGAACGGCGAGGCCGTTGATCCGATACGGTTCCTGCGGGCCGGCGAGAAGCTCGCCGCCTACCTCGACTGACGGCCGCCGGGGCCGGCCGTCACCGTTCCCGCGCTTGACAAGAAAAGCAACAGATTCGCAGCCATTTACCTTCCGACACGTCAACGTGCTGGATTTCTTGACTTTCGACGCCTTTCGTCTTAAGAGCCCGGCCACGTGGTGGTGCATTTCCCATCTATCGATCAGTGTTCTATTGAACCGGAACGGAAACAGTTTCCCCTTTGACCAATTTTGCTGACCTTGGCCTGAGCCAAAAAGTTCTCTCCGCAGTTACCGATGCGGGCTATGCAACGCCGACGCCCATTCAGGCTGGTGCCATCCCGCCGGCGCTGCAGCGGCGCGATATTCTCGGCATCGCGCAGACCGGAACCGGAAAGACCGCGTCCTTCGTGCTGCCGATGCTGACCCTTCTGGAGAAGGGCCGCGCCCGTGCCCGCATGCCGCGCACGCTGATTCTCGAGCCGACGCGCGAGCTTGCCGCACAGGTCGCGGAGAACTTCGACAAGTACGGCAAGAACCACAAGCTCAACATCGCGCTGCTGATCGGCGGCGTTTCCTTCGACGAGCAGGATCGCAAGCTGGAACGCGGCGCGGACGTCCTGATCTGCACCCCCGGTCGCCTGCTCGACCATTTCGAGCGCGGCAAGCTCCTGATGACGGGCGTCGAGATCCTGGTGATCGATGAGGCCGACCGCATGCTCGACATGGGCTTCATCCCGGATATCGAGCGCATCGCCAAGCTCATCCCCTTCACCCGGCAGACGCTGTTCTTCTCGGCGACGATGCCGCCGGAGATCCAGAAGCTCGCCGACCGGTTCCTCCAGAACCCCGAGCGCATCGAGGTGGCCCGGCCCGCCTCGACCGCGGCGACGGTGACGCAACGTTTCGTCGCCGCGCATGCCAAGGATTACGAAAAACGTGCGGTGCTCCGCGACCTCATTCGCGCTCAGGAAGAGCTGAAGAACGCGATCATCTTCTGCAATCGCAAGAAGGACGTCGCCGAGCTCTTCCGTTCGCTCGACCGCCATGGCTTTTCCGTCGGCGCGCTGCATGGCGACATGGACCAGCGCTCGCGCATGACGATGCTGGCCAACTTCAAGGATGGCAACATCAAGCTGCTCGTCGCCTCCGACGTCGCGGCGCGCGGGCTGGACATCCCGGATGTCAGCCACGTCTTCAATTTCGACGTGCCGATCCATGCGGAAGACTATGTCCATCGCATCGGCCGCACGGGTCGTGCCGGCCGCTCCGGCGCTTCCTTCACGATCGTCACCAAGCGTGACACCAAGTTTTCCGACGCCATCGAAAAGCTCATCGGCCAGAAGGTCGAATGGCTGAAGGGCGATCTTTCCGAATTGCCCGAACCGATGGAGAGCCATGAAGGCCGGCGCGATCGCGGCCGCGACGGCCGCAAGGATCGGAGGAAAGACGCGGAACGCCCCGGCAGGGCGCGCGGCGATCATAAATCCGAAACCGCGCGAATCGACGCTGCGGCTGAACTCGAGCCCGTTGCGGAAAGGACCGATGCGGTGAAGACGGAACGCAATGCCGACAGCAAGCAGGGCCGTCCCGGCCGCGCCCAGAATGCCGCCAACGACGACAATCGCGATCGCCGCAACCGCAACCGCCGCGATTATGACGATGGCCCGACCCCCGTCGGCTTCGGCGACGAAATCCCGGCCTTCATGCTGATCGCCGGCAAGGCCTGACCGCCGAGACATGGCAGCCCCCGGTATCGACTTTCCCGGTCTCGGTTGCGGTCTGGCGATCCTGCGCGACGGCAAGATCCTCCTCTGCCGCCGCATGAAGGCGCCGGAGGCCGGACACTGGAGCATCGTCGGCGGCAAGGTCGATCACATGGAGCGCTCCGAGGACGCCGCGCGGCGCGAGGCGGAAGAGGAAAGCGGCCTCTCCATCCATTCGACGCGCTTCCTCTGCCTCAGCGAACAGATGATCGAAGCCGACCGACAACATTGGATCTCGCTGATCTATGTGACCGAGGATTTCTCCGGCGAGCCGCAGCTCACCGAACCGGACAAGCTTTGCGATATCGGCTGGTTCGATCTCGCCGCCCTGCCCCAGCCCCTGTCGCGCTTTGCTGCGGACGCGGTGCGCGCGCTTGGCTGATACAAGCCAGAGCGTGGCACGACCATTGGCGGATCGATGTGCCTTGAGCCATGCGTGGAGCACCATCGGCTATAATAGGATTTTCCCCTCACCCCGGCCCTCTCCCCGCTCGCGGGGATAAGGCGCGAAGTCAGCGCCGCGAGTCCCCTTCGCCCCGCCTGCGGGGAGAAGGTGCCGGCAGGCGGATGAGGGGCAGAAGCTGGACAGACGCCCGAACTATTTTTTCGCCCGCAGCGCCGCCCCATAGGCGATTCGCACCCATCGGGCCATCTCGTCCGGATCGTCGAAAGCGGGTTCCGGAATGCTCCAGTAGGGCATCTTCACAGGCTTGCCCTTGCCATCGTAGCTCCATTGGCGGCCGCCGGCCTCTTCGAGCTCCGGCGCCGATTCGGCGTCGCCTTTCAGCAGGATTTCGCCGTTCACTTCGACCGCAAGGATAATGCCGTCGAAATAGATGCCCTTGCCGCCGAACATGCGGCGGATCTTGACCGGGCCAAGGCTCTCGAACATCTCCTCGATCGCCGCATTGTCCATCGCCTCACTCCCTCAACACCCCGCCGGCCGCCACTATCTCCTCGGGCGTATCGAGGTCAAGGCGCGCGGCAGCACCGAGTTCGACATCGAGGACCGGCAATCCCGAACGCTCGACGATGTGCCTCGCTCCTACATCCCCGACAAGCTGGCGCACCGCGGCGAAGGTTTCCCTCGGCAGGATGACCGGATTGCCGCGCTGGCCCTCGGCGACGGCGCGCACCACCGCATGGCCCGATTCGGCCTCGAAAGCCCGGACCAGCTTCACGAGGTGTTCCGACGTGATGCCCGGCATATCCGCGAGCATCACGAGCATGCCGCCGGCCCCGGCGTCGAGGGCGGAAAGACCCGCCACCAGCGACGTGGCCATCCCGCTCGCGTAGTCGGGGTTTGAAACGAGCGTCACCGGCAGCCCGGCGAGTGCCGCCCTCACCTCCGCTTCCCGATGGCCGGTGACGACGACGACCCTGCCTGCGGCGGCAAGCGCCGTCTCGGCGGAACGGCGGACGAGCGGAATGCCGTCAAATTCGGCGAGAAGCTTGTGGTGGCCCGCGGGTCCCATGCGGCTCGCCCGTCCGGCTGCCAGCACGACGATCGTGACGGGCCCGGGCCGATCGCGGGCGGCCATCTCGCGCGGTTGCGGCCGTGTCGGGATTTCCTTGAGCAGGCCGCCGACGCCGAGTCCGGTTATATCCGCGGGGCTCGGCCATTCGCCTGCGAGCAGCCGGTCGAGAACCCAATCGAAGCCGTTCTCTCTCGGGCTCCGGGCACAACCCGGCGCGCCGAGCACGGGAATGTCACCGAGCCGGCCGATGACGAGCAGATTGCCGGGATCGACCGGCATTCCGACATGCTCGACGACGCCGCCGGCGCTGCGGATCGCCGCCGGCACCACGTCATCCGGATCGGCGACCGCCGAAGCGCCGAAGACGACGATCAGGTCATGCGCAACCTTGAGCTCGGCAATGGCCGCGGCGACCGCCGCCTCCCAATGCGCCACGCGACGTTCGGTAACGAGGCGGCTTCCCGACTGCAGGAGCCGCGCGGCGAGGACGGCGCGCGTCTTGTCCATCACCTGGGGCTTGAGCGACGGCAACTCCGTTGCGATCAGGGCGGCACGGCGCGGCGTGAACGGTTTGACCTCGAAGGCCCGCTCGGCGCGGAGGATGGCCGCGGCGCGCTCCACGAAAACCCCCGGCACGGCGAGCGGAATGATCTTGATCGTCGCGACCATGTCACCGGCCTCGACCGACACGTGGTCGGCGAGACAGGCGAGCGTGATCCCCGGATCGATCCGGTTCAGCCTGTCGACGACCGCGCGGCTGGCGACGAAAAGGCCGGCGGCGGTGGCATAGACGTTGACGCGACCCGTCGCTGCCGGCGAAAAACGCAGGTGGTCCGGGGCGATCGCGCCGGCAATCCGCGCGGCCGCCTCGTCCTCGGCAAGATCGCCCGCATCAAGCCGGGCGACGACGACCTCCGCCACCTCCGCTTCGGCAAGCGCGGCGATATCGGCGGCGCGGAGACGGTGGCCCTTCGAGAACTTCAGCGTCCCGGCTCTCACCGAATGCGCCAGGAGTGTCCCTTCCGCATCGGCAAGCGGCACACGGCCGAACCTCATGCCTTCCCTCCCTCTCCACCGAGATCGCGGCGGCGCAGAGCCTCGATGATTTCCGCCAGGACGGCGACGGCGATCTCCGCCGGGCTCGATGCGCCGATGTCAAGGCCGATCGGTGCCCTGATCCGCTCGATCGCCTCGGCGGCAACGCCGGCCTGCCGCAGCCGCTCGACGCGGGCGGCATGGGTTCTGCGGCTGCCGAGCGCGCCGACATAGAAGCATTGAGCCTGCAGCGCGGCGCGGATCGGATAGTCGTCGATCTTCGGATCGTGGGTCAAAGCAGCAAGCGCCGTATAGCGGTCGAGCGGCCGGGCGGCGAGGACGTCCTCCGGCCAGTCCGCCAGAAGTTCGACGCCTTGAAAGCGCTCGGCAGTCGCAAAGGCGGTGCGAGGATCGATGATCGCCATGTCGAACCCGGCGACGGGAGCGAAGCGGGCCAGGGCCTGCGAGATGTGGACGGCGCCGATCGCGACGAGGCGCGGCGGCGGCAGGTGAACGTTGAAGAACAGCGACCGTCCCTCAATCGTCAACGGCCCCGGCCGACCCGTCAGGAACGCTGCGGAGATCGCCTTTGCCAATTCTGCCGGAAAACTTGTCCCCTCGAGAAAGACCCGGGCAGTCCCGTCGGAGAGGTCGCTGACGACGACGGCCGCCCGTCGCGCTGCGCGTGCCGCATTCAGTGCCTGGAGAGCGGAGAGTTCCATCGTTCAGCCGTCAATAGGTTCGACATAGACGCGGATTCGGCCGCCGCAGGAGAGGCCGACGCGCCAGGCCGTTTCGTCGGCAACGCCGAATTCGAGCATTTTCGGCTTGCCCGATGCGATCACGTCCGCCGCCTCGGCGATCACCGCCCCCTCGACGCAGCCCCCCGAGACCGAGCCCTGGAAGTTGCCCTCGCTATCGACGACCAGATGGCTGCCGGCCGGCCGCGGGGCAGACCCCCAGGTTTCGATCACGGTGGCGAGCGCCACGGCACGGCCCTCGCCGCACCATTCTTCCGCAACCTTGAGCGGTTCGAGAACGTCTGTTTCACTCGGCATCGGATGCACTCCGGTTCATAGCTTTAGATCGCGACGATTCTCGTTCGAAGCAACCCACATGATCGTGATCACCCTACCGCTCGCCCCGCGCTCCATTCAGGAAACGCCGCGGATCGGCGTCACGGGTCCTGCGGCCCGAGAGGGACTGCACCAGTTCGGCGACGGACTCGAGATTGTGCACCGCGCGAAATTCGTCGACATGCGGCAGCATCGCCCTGACGCCGCGAGCGCGTGCCTCGAAGCCATCGAAGCGCAGCAGCGGGTTGAGCCATATGAGGCGACGGCAGGAGCGATGCAGGCGGTCCATCTCGAGCTCCAGCTCCGCAGTGTCGTCGCGCTCGAGCCCGTCGGTTATCAGCAGGACGACAGCCCCCTGCCCGAGGACCCGGCGCGACCAGCGGCGATTGAACGCGCGAAGCGTCTCGCCGATGCGCGTGCCGCCGGACCAATCCTTGACCGCCGCCACGCATTGGTCGAGCGCCTCGTCGGGGTCGCGGTTGCGCATCTGCCGGGTGACGTTCGTCAGCCGCGTGCCGAAAAGAAACGTGTGGACCCGCTGGCGCTGCTCCGTCAATGCGTGCAGGAAATGCAGGAAAATGCGCGTGTACTGGCTCATCGAGCCGGAAATATCCGCAAGCACGACGAGCGGCGGGTGGACGCGTCTCGGCTCGCGAAAACGCGGCAGGATGAACTCGCCGCCAAGGCGCATGGCGTCGCGCATGGTGGCCCTGGGATCGATCCGCACCGGCCTCTGCGAGGCACGATGGCGGCGCGTCCTGACAAGATCGAGTGGCAGCAGGAGCGATGACAGCGCCTTTCTTGCCTCGGCGATTTCCGCGGCGGTCATCTGCGCGAAGTCCGCCTTGCGAAAGAGTTCGCGGCCCGAGACCGTATGACGCGCATCGATCTCGATTTCCGGCGTTTCCCGCGGTGGCCGGGCATCGTCCCGCCCTGAAAGGAGCGCGTCGCTGACGCGGGCCTCGCCGGCGCGGCGCCGATCTTCTCCAGGCCGTTGAGGCGCGACGGGCGAAAGGAGGGCGATCATCCTGTTGACGAGATCGCGCGACCGCCAGAAGAGTCGAAATGCCTCGTCGAACACGGCCTGGTCTTCATGGCGCTTGACGAAGGTGCATTGCAGCGCCGCGTAGAACTCGCTGCGCGAGCCGATCCCGATCAGGCCGACGGCGTCGATCGCATCGGCGACCGCCGCCGGTCCGATCCTCATTCCCGCACGCCTGAGCGCGCGGGCGAAAAAGACGATGTTGTCGGCGAAGCGCCCTTCGCCTGGCGGCGCAAGGTCGATGGCATCGGTGCGCGGCTTGCCGGTCATCGTCAACCCTCAGCCAGCAGCTCCGCCTTGGCCTCGGCGAGCAGTCGCCGGCCCTCCTCGCCTTCGATCCTCGAAATGTCGTCCTGGTATTTGAGAAGCGTGCCCAGCGTATCGGCGACCGTTTCCGGATCGAGCGCCAGCGCATCGAGCTCCGTCAGCGCCGTCGCCCAGTCGATCGTCTCCGCCACGCCCGGGTTCTTGAAGAGATCGACGGATCTGAGCTTCTGAACATAGGCCACGATCTCGCGCGAGAGCGTCGCGTTGCAGCCCGGCACCTTGCGGCGGATGATCTTGAGTTCCTGCGCCGCCTTCGGATAGTCGACCCAATGATAGAGGCAGCGCCTCTTAAGCGCGTCATGGATCTCGCGGGTCCGGTTCGTCGTGATGATGACGATCGGCGGTTCGCGGGCCTTGATGGTCCCGAGTTCCGGAATGGTGACCTGAAAGTCCGAAAGCACCTCCAGGAGAAAGGCCTCGAAAGCCTCGTCGGCACGGTCGAGCTCGTCGATCAGGAAGACCGGCGCGCGTCCGACAGTCGTCGAGATCGCCTGCAGGACCGGGCGGCGGATGAGGAAGCGCTCGGAAAAGATATCGCTCTCGATCCTTTGCCGGTCGACCATGCCGGTCGCCTCGGAAAGGCGGATTTCCAGCATCTGCGCCGGATAGTTCCATTCATAGACGGCGGAGGCGACGTCGAGGCCCTCGTAACATTGCAGCCGAATCAGCGGGCGATCGAGCGCGTCGGCGAGAACCTTGGCGATCTCCGTCTTGCCGACGCCAGCCTCGCCCTCGAGGAAGAGCGGCCGCTTCATTCTGAGTGACAGGAAAAGCACGGTCGCGAGCGCGGTTCCGGCGAGGTAATTCTGCGCCTCCAGCATCGCCATCGTCTCGTCGATGGAGCGGGGCAGCTTTCCTGTCTCGTGTCTCGCCATGTTTCCTCCGCGCCCAGGGAAACTTATAGCGTGCGGTATCCTCGGTCCACATAAATGAGCGGCTGCTGCCTCTCGCCGATCTGCACGTCAACCACCTCGCCGAAGAGGATGAGATGGGTCGCCATGACCCTGGCCTCGACCAGGCGGCAATCGAGGGCGACGAGCGCATCGGTGAGAATGGGGGCACCGGTGGTCAATTGCGTCCACCGTCCGAGTGCAAACCGGCGATCCATGTCGAGCTGGTCGCGGCCGGAGAAGGCATGCGCCAGCCCAAGGTGCCTGCTGCCGAGAAGGTTCAAGGCAAAGCCGCCTCCGCGCGTGAAGATGTCGTTGCGCCGATTGGCAGCGTTGAGGCAGGCGAGCACCGTCGGCGGATCGTCCGACACGGAGCAGGAGGCGGTGATGGTGACGCCGCGCCGCTCGGCTCCGTCGACCGCGGTGATCAGTTGCACGTGCGACGACATGCGACTCATCGCGTCACGGTAAACTATCGGGTCCAGCCGGGTCTTCTCCAACACATCTCGCTCCGGAACGCTGTCTCGCACATACATAGACTCTCGTGGAAAATATGAAACCCGGCGCTGCCAGATTCTTGCGGATCCGCGGCCAATGCGATCACGCCCGCGACAAGGCCGGGTGATCGGCTCCATCTTTTCCTTTGACGAGCCGGACGACATCCTTAAAACATGGCGGTCGATAGCGGGAAAAAACATGCTTAAATCGATCGTTACGAGCCTTTTCGTCGCTGCGCTGACGCTGAGCGGTCCTGCTTTCGCCGCCGGATTGAAGGTCGCCGTCGTCGCGCCCGCCGACGGGCCCTTCGCGCTGCTCGGCAAGCAGATCGCCGATGGAGCCGCATTCCAGGCCGCCGACCGCGGAAGCGAGGTGATCCTCATCAACGAGAGCTGCGATGCGGCCGGCGGCGAAGCGCTGACGAAGGCGCTGCTCGCAAGCGGCGCGGAAGCCGCGATCGGCTTCCTCTGCACCGAAAGCCTGGAGGCGGCCTTGCCGGCGCTGGCGGAGGCCGGCATGCCCGCGATCACGGTCAGCGTCCGCTCCGATATCCTCATGGAGGATGCCCTCAAGAAGAAATGGCCGCTTTACCGCCTCGCCCCGAACGGCAAGGCCGAAGCGGCGGCGATCACCGATGTCATCGTCGCCAAGTGGCGGGGCAAACCGCTCGCCCTCATCGACGACGGCACGATCCACAGCCGCGAACTGGTGGAGGGCGTCCGAAGCGCGCTCGCCGAGATCGGAGTGACGCCCGTTTTCACCGACGTCTACCGACCCGCACAGGAGCAGCAGGTGAGCCTCGTGCGGCGCCTGGCCAAGAGCGGCGCAACCCATGTCTTCACCGGCGGCGACCGGAACGACACCGCCGTCATCGCACGCGACGCCAAGGCGGAAAACGTCCCCATAACGCTCCTTGGCGGCGACACGCTGAACGCCGCCGACCTCGACGTGCCTCTCGAGAACGGCGTGCTTGCCGTGACGATACCGGATCCCGCACGCTCGAATGAAGCCGCGGCAGTGGTCAAGGCGATGCGTGCCGCCGGGATCGAGCCTGACGGTTATGTGCTTCCCGCCTTCGCCGCCATGTCGCTCCTCGAGCAGGCGAAGGACCAGGCGGCAAAGGATGACGGCGCCCTCATCGAGGCGCTGTCGAAAGGACCGTATCAGACGGTGCTCGGGCCGGTCGGCTTCAACAGTGCCCATGAGCGGATCGAGACGCCCTATCGGCTGATGCAGTGGCAGGATGGCCGTTTCGTCGCGCCCTCGACTGCAGGCAAGGCGGAATGATGCGCCAGGGGCCGAACAATCTGATCACCGACGTGGCCGGCCTGCTGGTCGGCAATGCCGAGGACCATCGCCTGAAGTCTGGTGTTACCGCCGTTCTTTGCGATCCGCCGGCGACTGCCGCGGTCCAGGTGCTTGGCGGCGCACCCGGCACGCGTGAGACGGACCTGCTCGCTCCGCACAACACGGTGCAGTCGGTCGACGCGGTGGTGCTGTCCGGCGGCTCGGCTTTCGGCCTCGACTCCGCATCGGGCGTCCAGGCGGCGCTTCGCGAGATGGGGCGCGGCTTCGCCGTCGGACCGCACCGCGTCCCGATCGTGCCGGCCGCGATCCTCTTCGATCTCGCCAATGGCGGCGAGAAGGATTGGGTGCGCTATTCGCCCTATCGTGATCTCGGCTACGAGGCCGCCCGTGCCGCGGCTCCGACTTTTGCGACCGGCACTGCCGGTGCCGGCACCGGCGCCCTCACGGCGACCTTCAAGGGCGGCCTTGGCTCGGCATCGACGGTGCTCGACAACGGCGTCACCATAGGCGCACTCGTTGCCGTCAACGCGGTGGGTTCCGCAACGGTCGGCGACACGCGCCATTTCTGGGCCGCCCCCTTCGAGCTCGATGGCGAGTTCGGCGGATTGGGCCTGCCGGCGCCATGGCCGCAGGATGCACGCGTCCCCCGCTACAAGTACCGCGAACTGCGCGCGCGCGCCGCCAACACGACCATCGCCGTCATCGCCACCGATGCCGTTCTGACCAGGGCCGAGGCGAAGCGGCTGGCGATTGCCGCGCATGACGGCTTTTCGCGCGCGCTGTGGCCCTCCCATACGCCGCTCGACGGCGACCTCGTCTTCGCGCTTTCGACCGGTGCCAGCGGCAAGGCGCTGCTCCTCGAAGACTTCATCGACCTAGGCGCCGCGGCGGCTGCCACCATGGCGCGCGCGATCGCACGCGGGGTTCACGCTGCGCGCGACACCGGCGACGATCTGATACCCGCCTGGTCATCGCGCCCCTGAGCGTGGGCCGGCTCGATCTCGCCTGATCGATTTGAGGACAAGGACACGCAGCAATGAAAGGTGCTACGGCGACCTTCGCGCGTCCGATAAGACGCGCCGCGCTGTAGGCGGTTGTTTGGGCCGGCGCGTAATGGTATGGCGCCAGAAAAGCCGGAGCCTGATGATGACACACCCCATTCGCATTGCCCCGTCGATCCTGGCGGCCAACTTCTCCAAACTCGGCCAGGAGGTTCGCGACGTCGTCGATGCCGGCGCCGATTGGATCCATCTCGACGTCATGGACGGCCATTTCGTGCCCAACATCACCTTCGGCCCCGACGTCATCAAATCGCTGCGCCCCCACACGCAGGCGACCTTCGACTGCCACCTGATGATCGCCCCGGCCGATCCCTTCCTCGAGGCTTTTGCCAAGGCCGGCTGCGACATCGTCACCGTCCATGCCGAGGCCGGCCCGCATCTGCACCGCTCGCTCCAGACGGTGAGGTCGCTCGGCAAGAAGGCGGGCGTCTCGCTCAATCCGGCAACCCCGGAAAGCGCCATTGAATATATCCTCGACACGGTCGACCTGATCCTGGTGATGACGGTCAATCCGGGCTTCGGCGGCCAGAAGTTCATCGCTGCCATGGAAGAGAAGATCCGGCGCATCAAGGCCATGGTCGGTGACAGGCCGATCGAGATCGAGGTCGATGGCGGCGTGGCGCCGGAAACGGCGGGCATCGTCGCAAAGGCCGGCGCCAATGTGCTCGTCGCCGGTTCGGCCGTGTTCAAGGGCGATTCCGTCGAGGCCTATCGCAGCGCCATCGAGGCGATCCGCGCCGAGGCGGAGAAGGCGCGCGGATGACCGGCCGCGCGGCAGTCGCGGGGCTGGCCTTGGCCGCAGCGGCATTCGCCGCACCGGTTGCCGTCGCGGGCGACTATGCCGCACTTCAGCCGATCGGTTTTTCGTCCGACGGCAATGTCTTCGCCTTCGAGGAATATGGCGTCCAGGACGGTTCAGGCTTTCCCTATTCGACGGTCTACGTCCTCGACACACGCAACGACAGTTTCCTGCCCGGCGCCCCGGTGCGCGCGGTCGTCGAGGACGACAAGGGCGCGTTGCACGAGGCCCGCCGCGAGGCCCGCAGGCGCGCCGCGCCGCTCCTCGACGCCTATCGGCTGGTCGATACGCCGGGCATATTTGCGGCCTACAATCCGGTGACCGAAGCGGAGGCGCCGCCGCATACACTGACCTACGACGCTTTCCCCGCCGACGCGCCCTTTCGCAAGACCTACCGGCTGACACTCGAGGAAAAGACCTTCGAGCCGGAGGGCGCCTGCCGGGATTTCCTCAAGGAGGTGAAGGGCTTTCGCCTGACGATGACCGGGAAGGCCGGCAAGCCGGCGTCGGATATTCTTCAGGACGATCAGCGCATTCCGCAAAGCCGCCGCTGCCCGACGGGCTACCGCATCGGCGGTGTCGTGACCCGCGTCAACGACGACGGGTCCGAGGTGCATGTGGTGATGATCCTGGTCGAGTCCCTCGGCTTCGAGGGCACGACCGATGGCCGCTGGATAGCGGTACCGGTGCGGATTCCCGGCTGATGGACGAAGGGGCGGCGTTTCGAGGCGGAGTGCCCGGCGCGGTGATGGACCCGCCGATGCGCTCCCGTCTCGCACGTTCCCTTCCGAGTGCGCGGGAGGTTCTGATCGGCGCCCCCTGCTGGGGTCTTGCAATGGCGCTTTCGGCCTGGCTTGCGCTCTGGCTGCGCGAGAATGATGCAACCTTTCATCTCAAAGGCATCCTCGCACTCTACGCCGTGGGAGGTTTCCTCGGCTGGCCGTTGTCGCTCTTCGCAGCGCGCTGCCTGGCACGGGGGCGCGCGACCGAGACGCGGCTTGCGGCCTTCCTGCTGTGCCTTATCGCCGGCACCATCGGCACAACGGCATTTCTCTTTGCCCTCGACTACCGGGCCTTCTATGCGCAATGGCACGCCACGGCCGGCACGCGCATCTGGTTCTTCCAGTTCCTGTTCACCTCGCTTGCCGCGTTCTACCAGTTTCTGGTCCTCGGGGTCCGGCTCTACCTGCCGCTCGGCGCCGTCGCCCTCGCCTTTGCCAGCCTGGTGCTCGCGCGATCGGATGCGCGGCAACGGCGTTGAGCTTCACCGCCATCTTTGATAGAGGCACAGCCATCCTCCACTGACGACGAAAGCGTAAAGCCCATGATCCCCCGTTACTCCCGGCCGGAAATGGTGGCCATCTGGTCGCCGGAAACCAAGTTCCGCATCTGGTTCGAGATCGAGGCGCACGCCTGCGATGCCCTGGCCGAGATCGGCGTGATCCCGAAGGAAGCGGCAAAGACCATCTGGGAGAAAGGCGGTGCGGCTGAGTTCGACGTCGCCCGCATCGACGAGATCGAAGCCGTCACCAAGCATGACGTCATCGCCTTCCTGACCCATCTTGCCGAGTTCGTCGGCCCCGACAGCCGCTTCGTGCATCAGGGCATGACGTCGTCGGACGTGCTCGACACCTGTTTCAACGTGCAGCTCGTTCGCGCGACCGACATCCTGCTCGCCGACATGGACAAGCTGCTGGCGGCGCTGAAGCGTCGTGCCTTCGAGCATAAGGACACGGTGACGATCGGCCGCTCGCACGGCATTCATGCGGAGCCGACCACGTTCGGCGTCAAGCTGGCGCTTGCCTATGCCGAGTTCGACCGCTGCCGGGAGCGCCTCCTCGCCGCCCGCGAGGAGATCGCCACTTGCGCGATCTCGGGCGCCGTCGGAACCTTCGCCAATATCGATCCGCGCGTCGAGGAGCACGTGGCGAAGGCGCTCGGCCTGAAGCCGGAACCAGTGTCGACGCAGGTCATTCCGCGCGACCGCCATGCGATGTACTTCGCAACACTCGGCGTCATCGCCTCCTCGATCGAGCGCCTGGCGACCGAAATCCGCCATTTGCAGCGCACCGAAGTGCTGGAGGCGGAGGAATATTTCTCGCCGGGCCAGAAGGGCTCCTCGGCGATGCCGCACAAGCGCAATCCGGTGCTGACGGAAAACCTGACCGGGCTTTCGCGCATGGTCCGCGCTTTCGTCGTGCCGGCCATGGAGAACGTTGCGCTCTGGCATGAACGGGACATCTCGCATTCCTCGGTCGAGCGGATGATCGGACCGGATGCGACGATCACGCTCGACTTCGCGCTGGCGCGGCTGACCGGCGTCATCGACAAGCTGGTCGTCTATCCCGAGAACATGATGAAGAACCTGAACAAGTTCCGCGGGCTCGTGCATTCGCAGCGCGTTCTTCTCGCCCTCACCCAGGCCGGCGTGTCGCGCGAGGACGCCTACCGTCTCGTCCAGCGCAACGCCATGAAAGTGTGGGAACAGGGCAAGGACTTCCTCGAAGAGCTGCTCGCCGACCAGGAGGTCCGCGCCGCACTCTCGGAGGAAAATATCCGCGAGAAGTTCGACCTCGGCTACCACACCAAGCACGTCGACACGATCTTCGGACGGGTGTTCGGCACGGCGTAAGCGGCCAAGCTCAAGTTCTGATAGAAGAATTGCCCGCATTCGACCACTTGCGTCAAATGCGGGCGATTTTCTTAGAATGCCCTTCAGCCATGGCATGGAAAATTTAGGGCCTGTCAAAACGGGTTTCGAGGGAAGCCATGGCATTCAAGGAGAGCATTCAGCGCGCCTCCGCGCGCACCGATACGAGAATAACCGGCACGGTGACGTGCAAGACCGGATCGAGCAACGGCGTCGTCAAGGACCTGTCCGACGAGGGTATCTGTTTCCAGCTGTTCTTCGATATCGGTGCCCGCATGGGCCAGGAAGTGACCATCCGCAGCGAGGAGCTCGGCTTCCTCACCGGAATGGTGCGCTGGTGCCGCGGCGACAAGATCGGCATCAAGCTGAACCTCTCGTCGAACACGAAGGCCCAGATCGCGTCCTATTACAAGTATTTCCGCTGATCGGGAGGACGGCCAGCCCAGTCAACCAGGCTGGCCGCCGAGATGTGTCAGCCTGCCGTTCCGGCCGGTTCCACGATCTTGCGATAGAGGTGCCAGGTCGCATGGCCGAAGATCGGCATGATCACGGCCAGCCCGACGAAGACCGGGATTGAGCCGATCACCAGGCCGGCGGCGATGATCAGGCCCCAGAGGGCAACCGGTACCGGATTGGCGAGCGTCGCCCTGACCGAGGTCTCGATCGCCGTGAGCGCCCCGACATCGCGGTCGAGCAGAAGCGGGAACGTGACGACGCTGATCGAAAGCACGACCACCGCGAAGACGAAGCCGACCAGGTTGCCGACGACGATCAGGTTCCAGCCCTGCTCCGTGCTGACGATGTTGTTCCAGAACTCGGAGATGGTGGCCGGCGGGGTCGGCCCGAACATGGTGACGTAAAGGCCCTGGGCAACCAGCAGCCAGACGATGAAGATGACGAACAATGTGGCCGCCGCCGCCAGGATCGACGGAATAGCCGGATGACGACGCAGCCGCCGCATTGCATGCGGCCATCGGGCGTCCATACCCAGCTCGCGGCGCCGGCTGACCTCGTAGAGGGCGATTGCCGCAACCGGCCCGATGAGGGCGAAGCCGGAGGCGAGCGGATAGAGCAGAGGCAGCATATTCGCGCCCGCGCTCCAGGTCATCAGCACGACGCCGGCGATGGGATAGATGAGGCATAGAAATACATAATGGGACGGCTTCTCGCGGAAGTCGTCAAAGCCTAGACGCAACGCATCGAACACATCTGCAATGCCAATCTTTCGTATGCCGGGTTGGGCGACAGACGGATTCGCTCCCGACAGAATATGGAAGGTTGTCATGGCTCACACTCCTCAACGAACCAGAGCGGCCACGGAGACGCGACAACGGCGAAAAAATGGGCCGCTGTCAAAACCGCGACCGGCGCTTTCGATTATACAGAAAATGCGGCCTCTGTCGCCTCCGCCTTGACTTCGGCCATTTTCGCCGCCAAATCGCGGCGATCATGAAGGTTTCCGAAGCGCATATCCTGATCGTTCCCGGCTATACCAACTCGGGTCCCGGCCATTGGCAGACCCGCTGGGAGCGCAAGCTGTCGACGGCGCGTCGGGTCGAGCAGGCCGCGTGGTCGAAACCGGTGCGCGAGGACTGGGTGGCGCGCATGGTCGAAGAGGTCAACGCCGCGGCAAAGCCCGTCGTCATCATCGCCCATTCGCTCGGCGTCGCCACGGCGATCCACGCCCTGCCGCATTGCCGGCGGAAGATCGCCGGCGCGTTCCTGGTTGCGCCGCCCGATGTGGCCAATCCGAAGATCAGGCCGAAGCATCTCATGACCTTCGGCCCCTACCCGCGCGATCCCCTGCCCTTTCCGTCGATCATGATCGCCAGCCGCAACGATCCGTTCGGCTCCTACGAGCATGCCGGCGACATCGCCAATGCCTGGGGCTCGCTGCTCGTCGATGCCGGCGAGGCCGGCCACATCAACACCGAATCCGGCCACGGCCCCTGGCCCGAAGGCACGATGGTCTTCGCCCAGTTCCTGAGCCGCCTGCAGGCCTAAGAGCATTTTGCCGTCAGAGGTGGAATAACCTGACGTCGCACAAATGCGGAAAAACAAACAGATAGAGCTGTGGCGCGAACGCATGTGAGCGCATCCCGCTTGCTGTGAGCCTGCCGCAGGCAAAGGAAAACCGCCCGACTTGAGGTCGGACGGCGCCAAGCTCACCAAATAATCGAGCGCGTCTCAGCTTTGAAGCTGCTCGACGGCTTCCGCCAGGAATTCGAGCATCCGGGCACGAATATCGTCCTCGGACTGGACAACGCCGGCCGCGTCGAAGTCGGCCTTGATCTTGCGCACCACGTCCTCATGGCCGGCCTCCGCGAGGTCGGCGGTGACGACCTCGCGGGCATAGGTTTCCGGGTCGGCCATCTTGAGAAGACCGGCAGCCCACAGGCCGAGCATCTTGTTGCGGCGCGCGATGGCCTTGAACCGCAGTTCTTCGTCCAGCGCAAACTTCGCCTCGAAGGCCTTCTCGCGATCGTGCATCGTGGTCATCAATCGATCTCCCTGAAAAATCCCTGCCGCAAGCAGTCATCGCCATAAACAAAAACGCTTGTGAAAGCGCAATGCGCCTTTTCGTCTTTAGTGACTTTCATGATACCCTAATCTAAATCGGGGGAAGGGAAGATACGCCGATTGTGAAATGCGTTCTTTTCGGTTATGGACCCGCTGAGAAAATTCCCAATGCGCGACCGAAGAGCGCCAGCAACCACAGAGACAAATCCATGAATCGTCGCCGCCGTATCTACGAGGGCAAGGCCAAGATCCTTTACGAGGGTCCGGAACCGGGCACGCTGATCCAGTTCTTCAAGGATGATGCGACCGCCTTCAACAAGAAGAAACATGACGTCATCGACGGCAAGGGCGTGCTCAACAACCGCATTTCCGAGTACATCTTCACCCATCTCAACAAGATCGGCATTCCGACGCATTTCATCCGCCGCCTCAACATGCGTGAGCAGTTGATCAAGGAAGTGGAGATCATCCCGCTCGAGATCGTCGTGCGCAACGTTGCCGCCGGTTCGCTCGCCAAGCGCCTCGGCATCGAGGAAGGCACCGTGCTGCCGCGGTCGATCATCGAATTCTACTACAAGGCCGACGCGCTCGACGACCCGATGGTCTCGGAAGAGCACATCACCGCCTTCGGCTGGGCGAGCCCGCAGGAACTCGACGACATCATGGCGCTCGCCATCCGCATCAACGACTTCCTGTCCGGCCTGTTCCTCGGCGTCGGCATCCAGCTCGTCGACTTCAAGATCGAGTGCGGCCGCCTCTATGAAGGCGACATGATGCGCATCGTGCTCGCCGACGAGATCTCGCCCGACAGCTGCCGTCTCTGGGACACGGAGACGAAGGAGAAGATGGACAAGGACCGGTTCCGCCGCGACATGGGCGGGCTGGTCGAGGCCTATCAGGAGGTCGCTCGCCGTCTCGGCATCATCAACGAGAACGAGCCGCCGCGCGGCACCGGTCCGGTGCTGGTCAAGTAATCTTAGGGAAAAGCAAAGTGATCAAGGCACGCGTAACCGTGACGCTGAAGAACGGCGTTCTCGACCCGCAGGGCAAGGCTATCGAGGGCGCGCTCGGCGCGCTCGGCTTCGACGGCATCGGCCAGGTTCGCCAGGGCAAGGTTTTCGACCTCGTGATCGAGACGGCGGACAAGGCAAAGGCCGAGGCCGACCTCAAGGCCATGTGCGAGAAGCTTCTGGCAAACACCGTGATCGAAAACTACAGCATCTCCCTCGCGTAAGCAGGCGCGGCAAGGCGGCACAGGGACGATGTCTTCCCGGAACCTGGATACCGACGTATCGAAGTTTATGAGCTACGTCTTGCGCCACGCGCCGCATGAGGCCGGCCTGGCGTTGGACAGCGAAGGCTGGACATCCTTTGCCGACCTCAAGACAGCCGTCACGGCCCGCTTCGGCATAACCGACAATGATCTTCTGAGGATCATCGAGGAGAACCCGAAGCGGCGCTTCACGCTGGACGGCTCTCGCATTCGGGCAGCGCAGGGGCACAGCGTTGCTGTTGACATCGCACTTGCTCCCGCCGTTCCGCCGGCCGTACTCTACCACGGCACCTCCGCCGCGAAGCTGGCGGCGATACTGGAGGGCGGCCTGAACAAGATGGCCCGTCAGCACGTCCATCTTTCGGCCGACAGGGCGACGGCCGAGATTGTCGCACGCCGCCGCAAAGGCGACATCGTGATCTTGCAAATCGACGCCAGGCGCATGCATTCCGATGGCGGACGGTTCTTCCTGTCGGAAAACGGTGTCTGGCTCACCGATTCACTCCAGCCAGGGTACATTTTGCCGCTAACGGAGACAGAGAAATGAAGTCCGCCGTCGTTCAACTTCCAGGCCTCAACCGTGACCGCGACATGATTGCGGCGCTCACGAAGATTTCCGGCAAGGCCCCGGTCACCGTCTGGCAGACCGAAACGCAGATCCCGGATGTCGACCTGATCGTCATACCCGGCGGCTTCTCCTATGGCGACTACCTGCGCTGCGGCGCGATCGCGGCGCGCATGCCGGTGATGCAGGCAATCAGGGCCAAGGCCGAGCAAGGCGTGCGCGTCCTCGGCGTCTGCAACGGCTTCCAGATCCTGCTCGAGGCCGGGCTTCTGCCCGGCGCGCTGATGCGCAACGCCTCGCTGAAATTCGTCTGCCGCGAAGTGAAGCTGGAAGTCGCCAATGCCGACACCCCCTTCACCCGCGCCTATTCCAAGGGCGCGATCATTCGCAGTCCTGTCGCCCACCACGACGGCAACTATTTCGCGGATGCGGAAACGCTGCAGACGATCGAGGGCAACGGTCAGGTGGTGTTCCGCTATGCCGAAGGCACGAATCCGAACGGCTCGATCAACGACATCGCCGGCGTCATGAACGCCAAGGGAACCGTGCTCGGCATGATGCCGCATCCGGAAAACCTGATCGAGGCGGCCCATGGCGGCTCCGACGGTCGCGGGATTTTCGCATCGGCGCTCGAGGTAATCGCCGCTTAACCTTATCCCTGCTACAGCGGCGGCGTCGATCGTCAGCCGAGCGGACCGCCAATGTCATCCATGATCCACCGACGTTTCATCGCGCTCGCCTGCGCTGCCGCAGGCCTGGCACTCGTGGCAGCCTGCCAATCGAAGCCGCCCGCGCCGGCGGCGAGTACGGCCGCGCTGCCGACGATGGAACGCGTCGCGCTCGGCGCCAGCGGCTGCTGGTTCAAGTCCGGCGACCCGGCCTTCAAGGCCTACCGCCTCGCGCCGGAACTCAACTCCTTCTCCGGGCGCCCGCGCATCCTGCTGGTGCCGCGCAAGTCGCCCGAGGCACGTCCCCTCGCCGTCATTGAGGCCGAGGGCCACCCGGCGCGCCTGCAGGCCTTCGGCCCGCTCCTGAGCGAACCGGTCGGCACGCGCATCGCCACCGACGTACGGCGCTGGGCCGCCGGCGGCCAAGGCTGCAGCTGACGCTGCGTCCCGGCGGCAGCAAGGCTATAACAATCCGTTCTGCCGGGTTGCCAGGATCCGGCGATCGTTATCGCCAGAACGGCACGGTTGCCTCTTGCCGCGCCTCCGCCTCCGTTAGACCGATATCCTTGAGGAGATGCGCGCTCAACTCGTCGAGCGCCAGGCGGCTCCGCCTTTTCGCGGCAAGTGCGCAGTAGAGCCGCCAGAGCCGCGAAAGCACATTTCCGCCCGCTCCCTCCGCAGGTGGGAAATCACGGGCCGCGTCCGCCTTCCGAAGCATGACATCTCGCCGGGGCGGAGGAGAAATTGTATCAATTGTACGCATCGCCAGCACCATTGCATCGCTTGATGTGATTGACTCAGAGATAATTGACGCGCCCTGGGAAGCAATATAAAGAATTGTCCCTATGACAACTTGGCTTCCCGACATACAGCAGGGGCACGGGCCGCTCTATGCGCGGATCGCCGACCAGATCGAACAGGCGATCGGCAACGGCACCCTGCCCGCCGGCACCAAGTTGCCGCCGCAGCGCAATCTGGCCTTCGACATCGGCGTGACGATCGGCACGATCGGCCGCGCCTACGGCATGGTGCGCGAGCGCGGGCTCGTCAGCGGCGAGGTCGGGCGCGGCACCTATGTCCTCGATCATCCCGAAAGCAGGCCGCCGGAGCAGTCCGACCCGCTGACCACCTCGCTTGCGGGAACGCGGCCGCTGATCGCGCCGCCGGGCAAGCTGCGCTTCGACAGCACGGCGGCGCCGGATATCGGCCAAGGGGACATTCTGGCGCGCTTGCTGGGCGACATCAGCCGCGAGCACCATCAGGACATTGCGAGCTATGCCCGGAACTTTCCGGATCACTGGTTCGAGGCAGGATGCCAATGGCTGGGCCGGGGCAATTTCCAGCCGACGCCGGAAAGCATCGTGCCGACGCTCGGGGCCCATGCCGCGGTCGTCGCGGTGATTTCGGCCGTCACCTCGCCCGGCGACCGCCTCGCCTTCGAAACGCTGACCTATTCGCAGATCAGCCGCAGCGCCGGCCTGATCGGACGGCGGATCGCGCTGATGGAGAGCGACGAATTCGGGCTGCTGCCGGACGATTTCGAGCGTGTCTGCGCCCAGCAGCATCCGAAGCTGGCCTTCCTCATGCCCGGCGCCCAGAACCCCACCGTCACGGTCATGCCGCTCGACCGGCGCCAGGCGATCGCGGAGATCGCCCGCAAATACGGAGTCTGGCTGGTGGAAGACAATCTCTACGGCTCGATGACCGGCGATCCGTTGCCGCTGTTGACCGAACTCGCGCCGGAGCGCACCTTTCTTGTCGGCGGCCTTTCGAAGTCGGTCGCCGCCGGCGTGCGCGGCGGCTGGGTGGGGTGCCCGCCGCATTTCGCTCAGCGCATCCGCGTCGCCCACAAAATGGTGAGCGGCGGACTCCCCTTCCTCCTTGCCGAACTCTGTTCCCGGCTCGTCCTCTCCGGATCGGCCGCGGTCCTGCGCAACCGCGGCGTCGAGGAAATCGGCGCGCGCGAAGCAATGGCGCGCGAAATCTTCTCGGGTTTCGAGTTCAACTCGCATCCGAGAATACCGTTCCTCTGGCTGAAGCTGCCGGAACCCTGGCTTTCCGGAACCTTCAAGCAGGCAGCGCTGCAGGAAGGCGTGCTCGTCGACGATGAGGACGAGTTCAAGGCGGGGCGCGCCGATCGCGTTTTTCACCGCATCCGCATCGGCTTCTCCTCCCCCGTGGAGCGATCGGACGTGCGGCGAGGGTTCGAGATCCTGCGCCGACTGCTCGACAGTGGCCGAGCCGGCTACGACAGCTTCGACTGACCTGCACCTTTTGGCGGTGACTTTCGCGCAAGGCTCGGCAATCTATTGCTGTCTTCCGTGTAAGTTGATTCGAGTCGAAGGATATCGGCATGAGGCATCTCCGCTCTTCCGTGGGTCAGGCCACGCTTTCGCCGCTTGCGGCAGCCCTGCTCGCCGCGACGGGGTTCGCCGCCTGCGCACCTGCAGCCCGTGCCGCGGAAGGGATCTTCGACGAGATGCGCTTCGGCGCCACGGTCCCGGTCGCGGAAGGGAAACACCAGGAGAGCGGCCTCTTTCCGTCTTTCATCGTCTTCTTCGATCCGTTCGGCGCCGACAATGCCGGCACCCTCGCGGAGAAGATTCTGCTGCCGCGGGTCCACGCCGGTGCGTCGGTTGCAACCTCGTCGAACGGCGTCAACCAGGTCTATGGCGGCTTCAGCTGGGACGCCGACCTGACCGAACGGTTCTTTGTCGAGGCCGGTGTCGGCGCCACCCTTCATGACGGGGACCTGGACGGCGGCGATTCCGACGGCCCCGAACTCGGCTGCCGGCTGCTCTTTCGCGAATACGCCGCGGCAGGCTATCGCTTCGACGCCAACTGGAACCTGTCGGCGACGATCGAACATAACTCGCACGCCAACCTTTGCGACGGCCCTAATGGCGGTCTCACCCGCGCAGGGCTGATGCTCGGCTATAAATTCTAGCCGCCCGCGGGGGCTGTTGATCGACCGTATTTTTCTGTCGCGCCGCGCAGCAGCATAGGCTAAAGAAGCCGCGAAGCGCCCCATAATGTCTATTTGCGGTTCGCACGCGCCGTGTCCCTCCCGGAAGGGGTGCGCGCCGCCCGAAGGATTGACGGTCGACGATGACGATTTCCAACACCCGCCCCATCACCCCGGAGCTGATCGCCTCGCACGGGCTGAAGCCCGACGAGTACGAGCGCATCCTCAGTCTCATCGGGCGGGAGCCGACCTTCACGGAGCTCGGCATCTTCTCGGCCATGTGGAACGAGCATTGCTCCTACAAGTCCTCGAAGAAGTGGCTTCGGACGCTGCCGACCAAGGGGCCGCGGGTGATCCAGGGACCGGGCGAGAACGCCGGTGTCGTTGACATCGAGGACGGCGACTGCGTCGTCTTCAAGATGGAGAGCCACAACCATCCCTCCTATATCGAGCCCTACCAGGGCGCGGCGACCGGCGTCGGCGGCATCCTGCGCGACGTCTTCACCATGGGTGCCCGCCCGGTCGCGGCAATGAACGCGCTGCGCTTCGGCGCGCCGGATCATCCGAAGACCCGTCACCTCGTCTCCGGCGTCGTCGCCGGCGTCGGCGGCTACGGCAACTCCTTCGGCGTTCCGACGGTCGGCGGCGAGGTCGAGTTCGACGCCCGCTACAACGGCAACATCCTCGTCAACGCCTTTGCGGCCGGTCTCGCCAGGACCGACGCGATCTTCTATTCGAAGGCGGAAGGCGTCGGCCTTCCCGTCGTCTACCTCGGCGCCAAGACCGGCCGCGACGGCGTCGGCGGCGCGACCATGGCGTCGGCCGAGTTCGACGAGTCGATCGAGGAGAAGCGCCCGACCGTGCAGGTCGGCGATCCCTTCACGGAAAAATGCCTGCTCGAGGCCTGCCTTGAGCTGATGCAGACGGGCGCCGTCATTGCCATCCAGGACATGGGTGCCGCCGGCCTCACCTGCTCCGCCGTCGAGATGGGCGCCAAGGGCGACCTCGGTATCGAGCTCGACCTCGACAAGGTGCCGGTGCGCGAAGAGCGCATGACGGCTTACGAGATGATGCTTTCGGAAAGCCAGGAGCGCATGCTGATGGTGCTGCGCCCGGAAAAGGAAGAGGAAGCCAAGGCGATCTTCGTCAAGTGGGGTCTCGACTTCGCGGTGGTCGGCAAGACGACCGACGACCTGCGCTTCCGCATCCTGCACCAGGGCGAGGAAGTCGCGAACCTGCCGATCAAGGAACTCGGCGACGAGGCGCCGGAATACGACCGTCCCTGGACGCCTGCAAAGGCGCCCTCGCCGCTCGCCACCAACGATATCCCCGCAGCCGATGTCGCCGATGCGCTCCTGAAACTGGTCGGCTCCGCCAACAATTCCTCGCGTCGCTGGGTCTACGAACAGTACGACACCCTGATCCAGGGCAATTCGCTGCAGCTGCCGGGCGGCGATGCCGGTGTCGTCCGCGTCGACGGCCATAAGACCAAGGCGCTCGCCTTCTCCTCCGACGTCACCCCGCGCTATGTCGAGGCCGACCCCTTCGAGGGCGGCAAGCAGGCGGTGGCCGAGTGCTGGCGCAACCTGACGGCGACCGGTGCACTGCCGCTTGCCGCAACGGACAATCTGAACTTCGGCAATCCCGAACGGCCGGAGATCATGAGCCAGTTCGTGCATGCGATCAAAGGCATCGGCGAAGCCTGCCGCGTCCTCGATTTCCCGATCGTTTCCGGCAACGTCTCGCTCTACAACGAGACCAACGGCCAGGCGATCCTGCCGACACCCACCATCGGCGGCGTCGGCCTCATCAGGGACTGGTCGAAGATGGCGCGCATCCGCTTCGCCGCGGCCGGCGAAACGATCCTTCTCGCCGGCGCACCGGAAGGTTGGGGCACCCACATCGCGCAATCGGTCTATATGCGCGACATCCATGGACGCACCGACGGACCGGCGCCGCAGGTGGACCTGGCGCATGAGAAGAAGGTTGGCGATTTCGTCCGCGGTCTCATCGAGGAAGGCCTGGTGACGGCCGTGCACGACTGCTCTTCCGGCGGCCTCGCGCTGGCCGTCGCGGAAATGGCGATGGCGTCCCGTATCGGCGCGACGATCGCCGCCCCCGCCGGGCGCGATCCGATCGTAGCCTTCTACGGCGAGGACCAGGGCCGTTATGTCGTGACGGTCGCCGCCGACAAGCTCGATGCCGTTGCAGCGCGGGCGGACGCGGCCGGCGTCGACCTGCCGGTCATCGGCAGGACGGGCGGGGATGCGGTGAAGCTCGGTGACGCCAAACCGGTCCCGGTCAAGGAATTGCGTTCGGCGCACGAATCCTGGTTCCCCAACTACATGGGCGGCGATCTCGCGCCGGATAATTGACCCCGCACACCGGCCCGAAAGGGGCGGGCCAAGAGGCAAATCAGCATTTGCTTTCCGCCCCTGAATCGTGGTTCCCTTGATGTCATCGATGACGGCCGGATGCCGGCCGCCCGGCAGAATGACAAGGAGTTCGCGTATCATGCCCATGACACCAGGCGACATCGAAGACATGATCAAGGCCGGGATTCCCGGCGCTAAGGTCACGATCCGCGATCTGGCCGGTGACGGCGACCACTATGCCGCCGAAGTCGTGGCCGAGCAGTTCCGCGGCAAGACCCGCGTCCAGCAGCACCAGATGGTCTACAACGCCCTCAAGGGCAATATGGGCGGCATACTTCACGCGCTTGCCCTTCAGACCAGCGCCCCGGAGTAAGCCGGAATGGCCGACCTGATAAAGGAGCTTGTCAGCGGCGTCGTCGAAAGCGCGCTGAGGGAAGTTCTCAAGAAGACCGGCGCAACGAGAACGGCGACGAAGCGGACGAAGCGCCGGACCGGGAAGTCCAAGCCCGCCGGCGGCCTCCTCGCGGAAATCGTCGAAGCCGCGATCCGCAAGCCGGCAAGAAAGCAGGTGAGCCGCCGCCGCACGGCCGCCGCCCGCAGCAAACTGCGCCGCCGGTCCGCCTGATCGATTGGCGCAGTTGCTGCAGAGTCGTGCGGAAGGCGAACTTTGAGGACCATCAACATTTTTGCGATTGGGTGATGAAAAGCGCGTCCATGCGTGCTATCTAAGCGGCAATCGATATCACCGGTCCTTGAAGCCGGCGCAGGAAGGAAGACATCATGAGCGGAATCCACGATTTCATCGACAACGAAGTCAAGACGAACGACGTCGTTCTCTTCATGAAGGGCACGCCGCAGTTTCCGCAGTGTGGTTTCTCCGGCCAGGTCGTGCAGATCCTCGATTACGTCGGTGTCGACTACAAGGGCATCGACGTGCTCGCCGACGCGGATCTGCGCCAGGGCATCAAGGATTATTCCAACTGGCCCACCATTCCGCAGCTTTACGTGAAGGGCGAGTTCATCGGCGGCTGCGACATCGTGCGCGAGATGTTCCAGGCAGGCGAACTGCAGCAGCATCTCCAGGAAAAGGGTATCTCCGTAAAGGGTGCCGCCTGACACTTCCCGGTCCGGCACCTCGCAAACTCCAAAAAAGGCGGGATGACCGCCTTTTTCGATTCCGGAGATACATTCCAGGTTTCTAATTTTCCGCGCACTTCATGAGCAGGCGGCGAAGTTCAAGCCGGTTACAAGGTGAGCGCCTGCCTGAAGTGCAATTGAAGGTTTTTGCGTCCGGCCGGCGGGCCGTAGCTGCCTTTTGCAATACCGCAGCGTCGCTCAACCGCGTCCTGCCCGACTCATAAAAGACTGAATTTATTCAGCGGAATTCAACAATTCAGGAACCCATGCCGCGCGTCGGCTCAGCGCGGCGATCGAGACCGGCTGCATGCGACCGGCAGCCGGCAGGATATATTGAAATGACAAAGCCACTAGACCACACCGCCGCGACCTCGGGACTGACGAAGGTCCGGTTCATTGCGCTGATGGCCATGCTGATGTCGATCAATGCGCTGTCGATCGACATCATGCTGCCGGGACTGCAGGAAATCGGCGCGAGCCTCGGCGTTGCCGATGAGAACCATCGGCAATATGTCCTCAGCGCCTATCTGATCGGCATGGGCTCCGCTCAACTCTTCTTCGGCCCCGTGTCCGACCGGTTCGGCCGCAAGGCACCGCTCCTGGGCGGACTGGCGCTTTATGGGGCCTGCGCACTCGCGATCGTGTTCGTACCCACCTTCTCGGCACTGCTCGCCTTCCGTTTCGTCCAGGGCGTCGGCGCTGCGGCGACCCGCGTCGTCACCGTTTCGATCGTCCGCGACGTCTATGGCGGTCGTCAGATGGCCGAGATCATGTCGCTGGTGATGATGGTGTTCATGATCGTTCCCGTCGTCGCGCCGAGCGTCGGACAATTGATCATGCTCTTCTCCGAGTGGCACATGATCTTCGTCGTGATCGCACTGTTTGCGGTCGTCGTCGCAGCCCTCGTTGCCCTTGGGCTTCGCGAAACGCTCGCGCCGGACAACCGGCGCGCTTTCACCGCTACGGCAATCCTCGATGGCTTCAGGATCGTTCTCACCAATCGCCTGGCCCTGCTCTACACGCTGGCGACGTCGGTGATCTTCGGCAGCCTGTTCGGCTTCGTCAACTCGGCGCAGCAGGTACTCGTCGGCGTCTACGGCCTCGGGATCTGGTTTCCGGCGGTCTTCGCGACTTTCGCCGGCATGATGGCGGTTGCCTCCTTCATCAATTCGCGTCTCGTCCAACGGTTCGGCATGCGCGCGCTGTCCCATGCGGCGCTTCTCGGTTTCGCCTTGGCAAGCTTCGTCTGGTCGGTACTGTCGTTGATCGGCCCGCTGCCGCTGGTGCTCTTCGTCCTCCTTCAGGCGGTGGCAATGTTCCAGTTCGGCCTGATCGCGGCGAATTTCAACGCCATGGCGATGGAGCCGCTCGGCCATGTGGCCGGAACCGCCTCCTCCGTGCTCGGCTTCATGCAGACGGTCGGCGGCACGCTCATCGGCGCGTTGATCGGCCAGGCCTTCGACGGCACCGTGACGCCGCTCGCGATCGGGTTTCTCACCGTGGCGGTGCTCGCCCTCGCTTTCGTCCTCGTCGCCGAGGGCGGCAGGCTTTTCAAACCGCAGAACCCGGCCGCCTGACCGGACCGCCTTTTTTATCCTGCCATTTCGCCTTTCCAGGGATATTCGACAATGTCTTCCGTCTCGCAAGAATCTTCAATCGCCCACCGGGCCGAACATGTCGACGCGGTTTCCGGCGCGGCACGCATCAAGATGGGGCTCGCCGAGTTCATCTTCACCATTGCCGTGATGACCGCCAGCGTCGCGCTGGCGATCGACAGCATGCTGCCCGCCCTTCAGAGCATCGGCAAGTCGTTCGACATTGCAAATGCGAACGACGCCCAGCTCGTCATCGGCGTCTTCCTGCTCGGCTTCGGCCTCTCGCAGATTTTCTTCGGCAGCCTTTCGGACGCCTTCGGCCGGCGCATGGTGCTGCTCGGCGGCCTCGCCTTCTTCACGCTCGCCTCGTTCGCCGCCTCCCGGTCGGCAAGCTTTGAAGCGCTGCTCGCCTTGCGCTTCGTCCAGGGAATCGGTGCCGCCGCCATCCGCATCACGACTATGGCGATCGTCCGCGACTGTTTCGGCGGCCGCGAAATGGCGCGGGTCATGTCCTACGTCATGATCGTCTTCATGATCGTTCCGATCGTCGCTCCCTCGCTTGGCCAGCTTGTCGTCGTCCATGCCAGCTGGCACTGGATCTTCATCCTGATCGGCGTCATCGGCGCCGTCCTGTTCACCTGGGCGCTGACCCGGATGAGGGAGTCCCTGCCGCACGAGGAACGTTTGTCGCTTTCCGTCGGCGCCGTGCTCTCCGGATTCCGCACCGTTCTCACGAACCGCATAACCTGCGGCTACATGATCGGGTTGACGCTCTTCTCGGCCGTTATCTGCGGCTATATCGTCACCGTCCAGCAGATCTTCGGAGAAATCTACGGCCTCGGCGAGTGGCTGCCGATCGCCTTTGCGGGCACGGCGGGCGGCATTGCGGTCGCCAATTTCGCCAACGGCTTCTTCGTCCGCCGTTTCGGCATGCGCCGTATCTCGCACGCCGCGATGCTTCTCTTCACCCTGCTTGCAGCGATTGGCTACGCCCTGTCGCTCGCCGGCACGCCGGCCTTCGCGATCAGCTATCTGCTCTTCACGATCCTCCTGATGTTCTTCGCCGTCATCGCCACGAACTTCACCGCCATCAGCCTCGAGCCAATGGGGCATCTGGCCGGCACGGCGACCGCGATCACCGGCTTTGTGTCGACGACCGGCGGAACGCTGCTCGGCGCCGGCATCGGCCAGCTTTTCAATGGCACGCTGCAGCCCCTGTTCGGTGGCTTCGCCCTGTTCGGCCTGTTCACGACGCTCGCGACCTTGTGGGCCGAACAAGGAAAGCTCTTCACCCACCCGGGCGACAAGGATGGAGCGCACGAACATGGCGGCGGCCATATGTGACGAAAAAGCCCGCTCGGCTGTCCCGGGCGGGCTCTTCTCCTAGCGTATGCGACCTTGTCTCAGATGGTGAAGACCTTGCGCCGCAGCGCTTCCCAGCTCTCCCTGTCCGTCGCCAGAAGCAGCCCGCCATTGGTGTGCGCCGGCAGATAGCGGGAGCCGTCGAAGCGGGCGGCATAGGCGCCGGCCTCCTCGGCAATCAGCGTGCCGGCGAGATGATCCCAGGGCATCAGCTTCTGATACATCAGGAAATGCAGATGGCCGCCGGCAAAGATGCGGTACTCGTGCGCGGCGCAGCGATAGCTGGTGGCGACCCTCACCTTCACCAGATTGCCCATGACAACCCGGCGGTCATCTTCCTTGTAGAAGGCGGTCGAGGCGATGCCGACCATGTTTTCGAGCGGCACGCCGGCGGTCACCGACAACTTTTCCTGCGAGCCGTCGGAACGGCACATCCAGGCACCGGAACCCTTCTCCGCGATGACCCAGTCGTTGCCAAGCGGATCGTAGATGATGCCTGCCACCGTCTCGCCACGAGCGACAATGCTCGCCATCACGCCGAAGAGCGGCAGGCGAAATTGAAGGTTCCGTCGATCGGATCGACGACGATTGCGAGATCGGCACCGGCCAGCTTGTCGAGGAGCGCCGGGTCGGCCGCGACCGATTCCTCGCCGATGAAGACGGCCCCCGGCGCGATCGCATCGACCCTCGCTTTGATCAGCCGCTCGGCCGCCTCGTCGCCCTCGGTGACGAGGTCGATCGCCTCCGTCTTCATCCGCACGTCGCCCGAGCCGAGATTGCGGAAGCGCGGCAGGATTTCCTTCACCGCCGCCTCCTGCAGAAGGTTGGCGAGCGCGGCGATGTCGATGGAATGGCTCATTCCTTGGGCTCCGGGGAGAGAGAACGGAAATCGAACAGCTTCGGATCGAGCAGGTGCGACGGGTTCACATGGGCGAGCGCGCGCAGCATCGTATCCTTGCGGCCCGGCATGCGCCGCTCGATATCGGCGAGCATTGCCTTCATCGCGTTGCGCTCGAGACCGTCCTGCGAACCGCAAAGGTCGCAGGGGATGATCGGAAATTCCATCGCCGCGGCGAACCTGGCGAGATCCTCTTCCGCCGCATAGGCGAGCGGCCTGAGCACCATCAGGTCGCCCTCGTCGTTGAGGAGCTTGGCCGGCATCGACGCCAGTCGTCCGCCATGGAAAAGGTTCATGAAGAAGGTCTCGAGGATGTCCTCGCGATGATGTCCGAGCACCAGCGCATCGCAACCCTCCTCGCGTGCGATGCGATAGAGATTGCCGCGCCGGAGCCGCGAACAGAGCGAGCAGTAGGTCGCCCCCGTCGGAACCTTCTCCTTCACGATCGAATAGGTGTCGCGGTATTCGATGCGGTGCTCGACACCGATCGACGAAAGATAGTCCGGAAGAATGTGCTTCGGAAAATTCGGCTGCCCCTGATCGAGGTTGCAGGCGACGAGCTCGACCGGCAGAAGCCCCCGCCATTTCAGATCCAGCAACAGCGCCAGCAGGCTGTAACTGTCCTTGCCGCCGGAGAGGCCGACAAGCCAGCGCTTGGCCCCGTTCAGCATGCCGAACTCGTCGAGCGCCTGCCGCACCTGTCTCAGCAGGCGTTTCCTGAGCTTGTTGAAGGAGACAGAGGACGGCATCCGCGCGAAAAGCGGATGGGTATCGGCATTAGGACCAATTTCATCTGCTTCGACGGCGGTCTCCGCCGTGTCGTGCGTATGTGCGAGTTCCATGGCAGTCTCGGATTGCTGACCTCGGATGTGCATTGACGAGCACTTGCCCCGGAAAGCGCCGAAGATCAAGGGAAAA
Organism: Sinorhizobium saheli; assembly: GCF_001651875.1. Taxonomy (GTDB): domain Bacteria; phylum Pseudomonadota; class Alphaproteobacteria; order Rhizobiales; family Rhizobiaceae; genus Sinorhizobium; species Sinorhizobium saheli. Next base: position 44,669 of record NZ_LNQB01000060.1, on the reverse strand, counting down.
TGGTCTCGGTCGGCCCCCAGGCGATCACGGCCCGAACACCGACCAGCCGGTGCGCGCGGCGAGCATCTCGAGCGCCAGCGAGCCGAGCAGCGAATTGCCGTATTCGTTGAGCCCTGGCGACCAGACGGCAACGGAGGCCTTCCCCGGCGCTACCGCCAGGATGCCACCGCCGACGCCGCTCTTGCCGGGCAGGCCGACGCGGTAGGCAAAATCGCCGGAACCGTCATAGTGGCCGCAGGTGAGCATCAGCGCATTGATGCGTCGGGCGCGCTGGCGCGAGACGACGGAATGGCCGGTCAGCGGATTTGTGCCGCCGGCCGCCAGAAACAGTCCCGCCTTGGCAAGCTGGCTGCAGGTCATGGCCAAGGCGCAATGATGGAAATAGACGCCGAGAACATGCTCGACCGGATGATCGAGCCGGCCGAAGGAGCGCATGAAATTGGCAAGCGCCACATTGCGGAAGCCGGTCGCCGTTTCCGAGCGGGCGACCTCGTGATCGATCACGATCGTCTCGTCATCGGCGAGATAGCGCACGAAACGCACGATCTCGCCGATCAGTTCCCTCGGCGTATGGCCGGCGAGGATGAGGTCGCTGATCGTGATTGCACCGGCATTGATGAACGGATTGCGCGGCTTTCCGCCCTCATGCTCCAACTGCACGATCGAATTGAAGGGCGAACCCGACGGCTCGCGCCCGACCCGATGCCAGATGTTCTCGCCGTGCTTGCCGAGCGCCAGCGTCAGCGTGATCACCTTGGAAATGCTCTGGATCGAGAATGGCACTTCCGCGTCGCCGACGCGATAGACCTCACCCCCGGTCGTGACGACCGTCATTCCGAAATGACGCGCATCGACGCGGGCAAGCTGCGGGATGTAATCGGCGACCTTGCCCTCGCCGAGGCGCGGCGTCAACTCTTGATAGATGCCGTCGATGATCGCCTGAAGATCCTGCGGCGCTTTCTGCTCAAGCATACGGCACTCCTCGCTATCGAACGGGAAAATCCGGCATTCCGTACAAAAAAACCGCCCGTTCGGGCGGTTTTTTCAAGTTCACAAGGCCAAGCCCGATTAACGCGAATAGAATTCGACGACCAGGTGCGGCTCCATGACGACCGGGTACGGTACGTCGGAGAGCGAGGGAACGCGAACATAGGTCGCGACCATCTTGTTGTGATCGGCTTCGACGTAATCCGGAACATCGCGCTCGGCGAGCTGTACGGCTTCGAGAACCGAAACGAGCTGCTTGGACTTTTCACGGATTTCGATGACGTCGCCCGGCTTGCAACGGTAGGAACCGATGTTGACGCGGACGCCGTTGACCTTGACGTGGCCATGGTTGACGAACTGGCGGGCGGCGAAGACGGTCGGCACGAACTTGGCGCGGTAGACGATCGCGTCGAGGCGCGACTCGAGCAGGCCGATCAGGTTCTCCGGGGTGTCGCCCTTGCGGCGCGAAGCTTCGGCGAAGATCGCGCGGAACTGCTTTTCACGGATGTCGCCGTAGTAGCCCTTCAGCTTCTGCTTGGCGCGCAGCTGCACGCCGAAGTCGGAGAGCTTGGACTTGCGGCGCTGGCCGTGCTGGCCCGGGCCGTATTCACGACGGTTGACCGGGGACTTCGGGCGGCCCCAGATGTTTTCGCCCATGCGGCGGTCAATTTTGTACTTGGACGATTCGCGCTTGCTCATCGCATTTCCTTTCAAAGCGTTACGCCGGTTTGCTGCCAAACCGGTCAAGGAAACACGCCCTCCTCTGAACTCATTTTGGGAGTTCTGACAGGCCTCTCGCGATCACGCGGACGCGGGGAAGCCACGGGACATGTCAAATGAAACACCGGGCATCGCTGCCCGGCGTTGGGCGGGTCTTTACGCACCGATCGCTGATTTGTCAACGTAAAAGCGGAGGTTTTCCCGAATTACGGTATTGCGAGAGGGCTTATTCAGCCGCTGCACGTTCGGCGTTCCCGATATCCGGGCCATTCGCATCGCCCGGCGCCGTCTCCCTGCCGAGATCCGGGAACGCGACGATGCGCTTGCCGGAGAAGTCGGCGTGCACGACGATCAGCCCCTGCTCCTCGAAATAGCCAAGCAACCGCCGGGCGCGACGCGCGGAATGGGTGCCGTAGGCGCGCGCGATCATCGCATCCGATGGGCACGGGAGCCCACGCGCGGCCGCCTGGGCGATCATCAGGAAGACGCCTTGCAGATCCTCCGTCACCCGATCGGCAAGCTGAAGCGCGGATGCCCAGGTCTCGCTTGCAGCCGTCTCGGCATCGACGCCGGAGCGGGCGATCGCCATCTTGCGGCGGAAGGCGCTCAAGGAGAGCGCCGCGCCGGGCACGCGGCGGATGCGGCAGCGGACGAGGAAGTCCTGGAAGAGTTCGGCATCCGGCCGGAATGCCGCCTCGGGGCTTGCCAGGATTTCGGCGAGGAGGCCATCGACGATCGCCTCCCGCTCCTCCGGAAGCATTTCCGGCTGGGCCGGCTTCACTTCGACCGCGGCCGCCGGTTCGGGACGTGGCCGCGACAGTTCGGCGAGAATGTCGTTCGCAGGCCGCGGCGGCGGCGCCGGACGGCGAATGATCGGGCGGCTCAACTCGTCCGGATCGGGCGTGAGGATCAGGTCTTCGACATCCTGCGGCGCCTCCGGCAGCGGCATCAGCTTCGGGCTGGTCGATCGCGCCGAGGTCTCGACCGCACCGATCGTCACCTTCAGCGGGCGACGCGAGAGCGCCGGGCCGAGCGCCACGAAGGAGCCGCGCTTCAGGTCGCGGAACATCTCCGCCGTGCGCCGGTCCATGCCGAGCAGGTCGGCGGCGCGCAGCATGTCGATGTCGAGGAAGGTACGCCCCATCAGGAAGTTGGACGCTTCCGCCGCGACGTTCTTCGCGAGCTTTGCGAGGCGCTGCGTCGCGATGACGCCGGCAAGGCCGCGCTTGCGGCCGCGGCACATCAGATTGGTCATGGCACCGAGCGAGATCTTGCGCGCCTCTTCCGAAACGTCGCCGCCGACCGACGGCGCGAACATCTGCGCCTCGTCGACGACGACGAGAACGGGATACCAATATTCCCGGTCCGCATCGAACATGGCATTCAGAAACACGCCGGCGCTGCGCATCTGCTGTTCGATATCCAGCCCTTCGAGCGAAAGCACGCAGGAAACCCGGTGCTGACGGATGCGGGTGGCGATGCCGACCAGTTCCGCATCGGTGCGCTCGCCCTCGATGACGACGTGCCCGAACTTGTCGGCGAGCGTGACGAAATCCCCTTCCGGGTCGATGATGCACTGCTGCACCCAGGGCGCGGACTGTTCGAGCAGGCGGCGCAGGAGATGCGACTTGCCGGAGCCGGAATTGCCCTGAACCAGAAGACGCGTCGCCAGCAGCTCTTCGATATCGAGCGAGGCCGAAGTCCCTTCGGACGTCGTTCCCATGTCGATGCCGACTTTCATTCCAACCTCATCAAAACCGAGCGAGTCGCAGCCGAAGGACCGCCGAACGGGCGACACCTAGCACGGTTTTGCACAAGGTTAAGGAGCATCGATCCGACAACCCACAGGAATACGCGGTTGCCGGACGGCAAGCGTCCTTGCGTTGAACAACGCGCAAAAGTTGAAAATGCGCCGACCCGCTCTTATGTCTTTTGGATCGTCCGGAACAGGAACCTGACCAATCTCATGTCGCAGCGCGAAACCGAACATCACTTTCAATTCGACAAGCAAATGCGCGAAGCTGGCAAGGATGCTTACCGCGTCATCTCGCGAGCCGAATCGAGGCGCTCGTGGATCAGTCTCGCCCTTGCAATCGCCATTGTCCTCGCCGTGGCGGCCTTCATCCTGCCGACGGCCTTCTGACCATCATGCTCGGCGAACGGTCAGCCCGAAGCCTTGCATCAACCTGCGCGTGGCGAAGTCCGGCCTCCCGCTCGTGAAGATCGCCGGGTCCTCGCCGTTCAGCGGCACGAAGCCGCTCGGCAGCGGCACCAGCGAGCGCGCCCGCCTGGCGATCGCCTCGGCCGGATCCAGCCAGTCCACCGGCCAGGGCGCGAGCCGCCGAAAGACGTTGGCCATGAAGGGATAGTGCGTGCAGGCGAGCACGACGATGTCGGTCTTCTTCCCGTCCATCTCGATGAAGCACGGGCTGATTTCCGTGAGCACCGCCTCGTCGTCGAGGACCTCGCCGCGAATATAGACCTCTGCCATGCGCGCCAGATTTTCCGAACCGACGAGCCGGACATGGCACTGCGCCGCGAAGGACTGGATGAGGTCGCGCGTATAGGCCCGCTTCACCGTCCCCGGTGTCGCCAAGACGGAGACGAGACCCGACCGCGTGCGCTCCGCGGCCGGCTTGATGGCCGGCACCGTGCCGACAAAGGTCATCTCGGGATAGGCGGCGCGCAAGTCCGCGCCGACGAGGGTGAAGGCCGTGTTGCAGGCGATGATGCAGATTTCCGGGTCGTGGCTGGCAATGAGGTCGCCGAAAAGGCCGATCACCCGCTCCTTGAGCGCACCCTCCTCCCAGCCGCCATAGGGAAAGCCGGCATCGTCGGCGACATAGATGAAATGCCGCTCCGGCATCAGCACGCGCGCCTCGCGAAGCACGGTCAGCCCGCCGATCCCGCTGTCGAAGACGAGAATGGGTTTTACGTCAGTCGTTGTCACCGCCGCCCTTGACTTTCCTGCTGTGCCCCGCTGGTGCCGCGGAGCCACGCGGATTCTCGCGCGTGAACCGGTCGAGCGAAGATACGACGCCGCGCAGCACCTGGATTTCCGATTCTGTAAATGATGGCCTCGTCAGAACGGCGCGTAGATTTTCCATCAATTTCGGCTTTTTGTCGGCGGGGCGGAAATAGTTGCGTGCAGTGAGCGCCTCCTCGAGATGCTCGACCAGCCCTTGCAACTGCTCCTTGGTGGCCGGCCGCTGCTCGATCGCCTGGAATGAGGTCTCATCTTCGGATGCCATGCCCGTCTTCATCCATTCATAGGACATGAGCAGCACGGCCTGGGCGAGGTTCAGCGAGGCAAAGGCGGGATTGACGGGGAAGGTGACGATCTCGTCTGCGAGCGCCACCTCCTCGTTGGTCAGTCCCGTGCGCTCGCGGCCGAACAGGATGCCGACGCCCTGCCCCCGTCCGAAGCGTCGCCGGAGTTCCCGCGCGGCGACGATCGGCGAGCGCACCGGCTTGAAGCCGTCGCGGTCGCGGGCGGTGGTCGCGTAGACGAAATTCAGATCCGCGATCGCCTCCTCGAGCGATCCGTAGAGCTTGGCACCGTCGATGACGTGATCGGCGTTGCTCGCGGCAGAGCGCGCTTTCTCGTTCGGCCAGCCGTCGCGCGGATTGACCAGGCGCAGCTCCGACAGGCCGAAATTCGCCATGGCGCGCGCCACCATGCCGATGTTTTCGCCAAGCTGCGGATAGGCGAGAATGATCGCCGGTCCGCCCGTCAAGAGTTCGCGTTCGCTGTTGGTGCCTGCCATTGCCTGCCGTCGCCTTCTGTTCGGCGCTTCCCTCGCACAAATGGCTGAGGAATTAAAGTCCGCGAACCGGCGGGCGGGCGCCGGCAAGCCCGTTTCTTTAACCCAAAGTTTCGCCCAGGCATGCTTTGCCTTGCCGGCCCACAATGCTATAGGGCTCTGGATTTTTCCCACCGGGGGACATCGCGTCCGGTGTCCCATAGAGCACGAGGCATATTCATGGCAAAGATCAAGGTCGCCAATCCGGTCGTCGAACTCGACGGCGACGAGATGACCCGCATCATCTGGCAGTTCATCAAGGATAAGCTGATCCATCCCTATCTCGACGTCGATCTCGAATATTATGATCTCAGCGTCGAGAACCGCGATGCGACCGAAGACCAGGTGACGATCGATGCCGCCAATGCCATCAAGAAGCATGGCGTCGGCGTCAAATGCGCGACGATCACGCCGGACGAGGCCCGCGTCGAGGAGTTCAGCCTCAAGAAGATGTGGAAGTCGCCGAACGGCACGATCCGCAACATTCTGGGCGGCGTCATCTTCCGCGAGCCGATCATCTGCAAGAACGTGCCGCGCCTCGTGCCCGGCTGGACCAAGCCGATCATCGTCGGCCGCCACGCCTTCGGCGACCAGTACCGCGCCACCGACTTCAAGTTCCCGGGCAAGGGCAAGCTCTCGATCAAGTTCGTCGGCGACAACGGTGAGACGATCGAGCACGAGGTCTACGACGCGCCGGGCGCCGGCGTTGCGATGGCCATGTACAACCTCGACGAATCGATCACCGAATTCGCCCGCGCCTCGTTCAACTACGGCCTGCAGCGCAAGGTTCCGGTCTATCTCTCGACCAAGAACACCATCCTCAAGGCCTATGACGGCCGCTTCAAGGACATCTTCCAGAAGGTCTTCGAAGAGGAATTCGCCGAGCAGTTCAAGGCCGAGAAGCTCTGGTACGAACACCGCCTGATCGACGACATGGTCGCCTCGGCGCTGAAGTGGTCCGGCGGCTATGTCTGGGCCTGCAAGAACTACGACGGCGACGTCCAGTCCGACATCGTCGCCCAGGGCTTCGGCTCGCTCGGCCTGATGACCTCGGTGCTGATGACGCCGGACGGCAAGACGGTCGAGGCGGAAGCCGCGCACGGAACGGTGACGCGCCACTACCGCCAGCACCAGAAGGGCGAGGAGACCTCGACCAACTCGATCGCCTCGATCTTCGCCTGGACCCGCGGCCTTGCCCACCGCGCCAAGCTCGACGGCAACGCCGAGCTCGCGAAGTTCGCCGAAACGCTCGAGCGCGTCTGCGTCGAGACCGTCGAAGCCGGCTTCATGACCAAGGACCTGGCGCTGCTGATCGGCCCCGACCAGCCGTGGCTCTCGACCACCGGCTTCCTCGACAAGATCGACGAGAATCTCAAGAAGGCCATGGCCGCCTGAGCCGCGCCTTTTGCGATGCCCCTGGAAACCCGGCCCTTGCGCCGGGTTTCTTGCATTTTACGGGGCGATGCCCGCACGGCCTGAGGCTCGGCCTTCGTTGAAACGGATTGCCGGGCGAGGCTCTATTCCAGCGGAAGAATTTCCGTCAGCAACTCCGTCGGCGCGACCTCGCGCGGATTGTTGAGATATTTCTCGAACATGACGCTATCGCGGATTGCGTGGCCGGACTGCGGCAGCCAGGTCGCGTAGAGCCAGCGGTAGGCCTTCGACATATCGGAATAAGGCCCCTTGTGCCGCAGGACCGCATATCGGCCACCGTCGATCCGCCGCGGCGCCAGCGGCGGATCGACTTGGAAATCCCCTGTCGTCGTCACGCATGCGAAGGAACGGAGCTTCTCCGCCTCCACCAGTTCCGGATCATCGAGGTAGATGCCGATCATTTCCATATCCGGCCGGAACAAGTTGCGCGCAAAGAGCGTGCCGTAGAGCGTTTCGAAAGCCTGGCCGATCGCCATATAGGAGCCCGAATGGGCTACGCCGACGAGCGCCAGCGGATCGATTTGCCGTAGGGTGACGTCATACATTTCAGAATTCCTTTCTATCGATGCGATTTCAAATGCCTTGTGGCTCCCTTCTTTCCTGTAGCGCGCCGGTGGAAGGCCGTAGACGGCCCCGAAGGTGCGGGTGAAGGATTGAATATTCGGGTAGCCGGAGCGCCGCGCGATCGCCTCGATCGCAAGATCGGTCCCCACGAGATCCGCCGCGGCCCTTTGCAGCCGCAGCCTTTTCACTGTCGCCGCCAGGGTCTCGCCATGCACCGCCCGATAGATGCGATGCCAATGGTGCGGTGACAGGCAGGCGATCTCGGCGAGCCGATCGAGATCGAGCTCCTCGTCGAGATGTGCGTGGATATAGGCCGAAACGCGGTGGAGCCGCCTTTCATAGATTGCCCATGCCGCATCGCCCATACTGATCCTTTCGCGTTTCGCTCGGCCCATTCAAACCACGCGTCGGTTTTACAATCCTGCTGACCTTTCGCGGCTCGCCAAGCCGCTTGTGCGCCGTCACGACTCAGCTAGGCTAAACATGCGCCGGACGTTCAATTCCGCCAACGTGCCGGACCCTGGAAAGTCTGCCAATGCCCGATTCCCTCGTTCCGAAAACGGTCAGTGTCCTTTCCGAAGGATATGACCTCGCCCGCCTCAAGGCGGATGCATTCGCCGGCCTGACCGTCGCGATCGTCGCGCTGCCGCTCTCCATGGCCATCGCGATCGCCTCGGGGGTCACGCCCGACCGCGGACTTTACACAGCGATCATCGGCGGTCTCCTCGTTTCGCTCCTCGGCGGCAGCCGCGTGCAGATCGGCGGGCCGGCGGGAGCCTTCATCGTTCTCGTCGCCGCAACCGGTACACGGCACGGCCTCGACGGGCTGCTGCTCGCCACCGCCATGGGCGGCATCATGCTCGTCGCCGCCGGCTATCTGCGGTTGGGTCAATATATCAAGTTCATCCCCTACCCGGTCACGGTCGGCTTCACCGCCGGGATCGCCGTCATCATCTTCGCTAGCCAGTTGCGCGATCTTTTCGGCCTGCGCCTCACGGCGCCCGAACCGGGGCCGATCGTCGAGAAGATCGCGGCGCTCGCTTCGGTGGCCGACACTGTCAACGGGGCGGCGGTGCTGACGGCGGGCCTGACCGCCGGCATCATCCTCGGATTGCGCCGGGTGAGGCCGCACTGGCCCGGCATGCTGATCGCGGTCGCTGCCGCTTCGACCGTCGTCGCGCTGCTGCAGCTTCCGGCAGAAACGATCGGTACGCGCTTCGGCGGCATTCCACGCGGCCTGCCCGCCCCCACGCTGCCGCCGTTTTCACTCGAGAAGGCGGCCGCCGTGTTTCCGGATGCCGTCTCGTTCGCGCTTCTCGGCGCGATCGAATCGCTGCTGTCGGCCGTCGTTGCCGATGGCATGACCGGGCGCAGGCATCGCTCCAGCATGGAACTCATCGCCCAGGGGATCGCGAATTTCTGCTCGGCCCTTTTCGGCGGCATCTGCGTGACCGGTACGATCGCGCGGACAGCGACGAATGTACGCGCCGGCGGCACGAGCCCGGTCTCCGGCATGCTGCACTCCCTCTTTCTCCTGCTGTTCATGCTCCTTGCCGCACCGCTTGCGAGCTATATCCCGCTTGCCGCCCTCGCCGGCGTGCTCGCCGTCGTCGCCTGGAACATGATCGAAAAACCGGCCTTCATGGCGCTCATGCGCTCGTCCTATGGCGACGCCGTCGTGCTGCTCGCGACGTTCCTCATCGTCGTCTTCCGGGAGTTGACCGAAGGCATCGTCATCGGCTTCGCTCTCGGCGCAGTCCTCTTCATCGACCGCATGGCGAAGAGCATCTCAGTCGGCGAAACGCAACCGCTCGCGGTGCTGCGATCGGAGAACGGCGAGGAAGAACATCCGGTCATCGCGGACGACCCGGATACGGTGATCTACCGGATTTCCGGCATCTTCTTCTTCGGCTCGGCGGCAACGGTCGGCACGGTTCTCGACCGCATCGCAGACCAGCGCCGCAACTTCATTCTGGACTGTTCGGAGGTGCCGTTCATGGATTCCACCGCCGCCAACGTCATCGAGGGGACGTTGCGCAAGGCGGAGCGCACGGGCGTGCGTTTCATCATCACCGGCGCCCGGCCACAGGTCCGCCGCACGCTCTATCGGCATGAGGTCCGGCCGCCACGCGTGCTGATGCGCGGCTCGGTCCAGGCGGCACTCGCGACGATCAAGAGCGAAAGGGCTGAATGAAAAAGGGCGCCGCAGCGCCCTCTTCTCGTTCACTTTTCCTGCCGTTCAACCGGCCAGAGCCACGGCAACCGCCTCGATCGCCTCGGCCGCCCGTCCGCCGTCCGGACCGCCGGCCTGGGCCATGTCGGGGCGCCCGCCACCGCCCTTGCCGCCGAGCGCCGCCGAGGCGACGCGCACCAGATCGACGGCGCTGACCCTGGAGGTGAGATCGTCGGTGACGCCAACCACGGCGCTCGCCTTGCCGTCACCCGTGACGCCGACGAAGGCGACGACGCCGGACCCCAGTGTCTTTTTGCCGTCATCGGCAAGGCTCTTAAGGTCCTTCGGCTCGACGCCGGACACGACCCTGCCGAGGAAGCGCACACCGCCGATCTCGCGGGCCGCATCGCCCGAACCGTTCTGGCCATCGCCGGCGAGCGCCAGCTTCTTCTTCGCCTCGGTGAGTTCCCGCTCCAGCTTGCGCCGCTCGTCGATCAGAGCTTCGACGCGGCCGAGGACTTCGCTCGGCTGCACCTTGAGCGCCGCGGCAAGCGTCTTCACACGCTCGTCCTGCTCGTTGAGGTAGGCCCGGGCCGCCTCGCCCGTCAGCGCCTCGATGCGGCGCACGCCGGCACCGACGGCGCTTTCCGAGACGACGCGGACGAGGCCGATATCGCCGGTGGCGGAAACATGTGTGCCGCCGCAAAGCTCGACCGAATAAGGCTTGCCGGCCTTCGACCCGCGAATGCCCTGCCCCATGGAAACGACGCGGACCTCGTCGCCATATTTCTCGCCGAAGAGCGCCATCGCACCTTCCGCGATCGCATCGTCGACGCTCATCAGGCGGGTGGTGACAGGCGTGTTCTGGACGACGATCTCGTTCGCCATCTCCTCGACTTCCTTCAACTCCTCGGCCGTCATCGGCTTCGGATGGGACACGTCGAAGCGCAGCCGTTCCGGCGCGACGAGCGAGCCCTTCTGCGCCACATGCGTGCCGAGCACCTCGCGCAGCGCCTCGTGCAGCAGATGGGTCGCGGAGTGGTTGGCGCGCAGGCGGGTGCGGCGTGCATGGTCGACGGTGAGCGCGGCCGCCTCGCCGATCTTCACGCTGCCTTCGGCAACGGCGCAATAGTGGACGAAGAGCCCCTCGCCGCGCTTCTGCGTGTCCGTGACCGTGAGCTTGCCCGTCTCCGTGGTGATGATGCCTGTGTCGCCGACCTGGCCGCCGGACTCGCCGTAGAACGGCGTCTGGTTCAGGATCACCTGAATTTTCTCGCCCTTGGTGGCAGTCTCGACGACGGCACCGTCGCGGACGATCGCCTGGATCACCCCTTCGGCAGATTCGGTGTCGTAGCCGAGGAAATCGGTCGCGCCGTGCTTCTCCTTGAGCTCGAACCAGATCGTCTCGGTCGCCGCTTCGCCGGAGCCCGCCCAATTGGCGCGCGCTTCGGCCTTCTGCCGTTCCATTGCCGCTGAAAAGGCGTCCGTGTCGACGGTGATCCCCTTGGCGCGCAGCGCGTCCTGGGTCAGGTCGAGCGGGAAGCCATAGGTGTCATAGAGCTTGAAGGCGGTTTCGCCGTTGAACTGGTCGCCTTCGCCGAGGCCGGCCGACGCCTCCGCAAGCAGGTTGAGACCGCGCTCCAGCGTTTTGCGGAAGCGGGTCTCCTCGAGCTTCAGCGTTTCCGAGATCAGCGCTTCGGCGCGGACCAGTTCCGGATAGGCGCGGCCCATCTGCCCGACGAGCGCCGGCAGGAGCTTCCACATCAGCGGCTCCTCAGCGCCGAGCAACTGTGCGTGGCGCATGGCGCGGCGCATGATGCGGCGCAGCACATAGCCGCGGCCTTCGTTCGACGGCAGCACACCGTCGGCGATGAGGAAGGCGGAGGAACGCAGGTGATCGGCGATGACGCGATGGCTCGCGCGGCGGTCCCCTTCGGCCTTGACGCCGGTTGCATCCTCGGAGGCCGCGATCAGCGCGCGGAAGAGGTCGATGTCGTAGTTGTCGTGCTGGCCCTGCAGCACGGCGGCGATGCGCTCCAGCCCCATGCCGGTGTCGATCGACGGCCGCGGCAGGTCGATGCGCTCTTCCTTCGTGACCTGCTCGTACTGCATGAAGACGAGGTTCCAGATCTCGATGAAGCGGTCGCCGTCCTCCTCGGCCGAGCCGGGCGGGCCGCCCCAGATCTGCTCGCCGTGGTCATAAAAGATTTCCGAGCACGGGCCGCAGGGGCCGGTATCGCCCATCGCCCAGAAATTGTCGCTGGTCGGAATGCGGATGATGCGGTCGTCGCTGAAGCCGGCGATCTTCTTCCAGAGGCCGAAAGCCTCTTCGTCGGTATGATAGACGGTGACGAGCAGGCGCTTCGCGTCGAGTCCGTATTCCTTGGTGATCAGGTTCCAGGCAAGCTCGATCGCGCGCTCCTTGAAATAGTCGCCGAACGAGAAGTTGCCGAGCATCTCGAAGAAGGTGTGGTGGCGGGCGGTGTAGCCGACATTGTCGAGGTCGTTGTGCTTGCCGCCGGCGCGCACGCATTTCTGCGCCGTCGCGGCGGTCGAATAGGGCCGCTGCTCGAGGCCGGTGAAGACGTTCTTGAACTGCACCATGCCGGCATTGGTGAACATCAATGTCGGGTCGTTGCGCGGCACCAGGGGGCTCGACGGCACGATCTCGTGGCCGTTCTTGCGGAAATAGTCGAGAAACATCGACCGGATTTCATTCACGCCGCTCATCTTGCGTCCTATCTGTGCACCATTCCCGACGGCGACCCGACTTTATCCGAGCCGCCCGCCGCATTCCTCGACCCCGCGCCTATGCTTATAGCCGCACCCTCCGACGACCTCGGCCATCGGAACCACAGGCTTTTATCTTTCGCGTATCAAGCTGTCCAGACTGCAGCAAAAACCGGCTGTCCGCGAAGGCAGCCGGTCCCATGATTTCCGCCATTTCGGCCTCTTACAGCGCCGCGCGTCTTTTCAGAAGCGCAGAGGACGCTGTAACACTTTGAAACTACGCATCGTGCTTTCCGCAAATCGGAATTTCGATTTTCCGGCCGATGCGCAAGAGCAGAACGCGCGCACAGCGTTCGCGCCTCCGCTCTACCCGCTTCTTGTACGCATTTGTGCGACGTCAGGGTGATTCCACCTGACTGCAAAATGCCCTAGATCTCGGCAGCGTCGTCGCCTTCGCTCTCCGGTCCGCCATTCTCGAGGAAGCGGTCGGCGATCAGGCCGGCGTTCTGCCTGAGAGCCATCTCGACCTCGCGCGCCAGATCGGGATTATCACGCAGGAACAGCTTGGCGTTCTCGCGGCCCTGCCCGAGCCGCTGGCTGTTATAGGAGAACCAGGCGCCGGACTTCTCGACGATGCCCGCCTTGACGCCGAGATCGATGAGCTCGCCGGTCTTGGAAACGCCCTCGCCATACATGATGTCGAATTCCACCTGCTTGAAGGGCGGCGCCATCTTGTTCTTGACGACCTTGACGCGGGTCTGGTTGCCGACGACCTCCTCGCGCTCCTTGACCGAGCCGATGCGGCGGATGTCGAGGCGGACCGACGCGTAGAACTTCAACGCATTGCCGCCCGTGGTCGTCTCCGGCGAACCGAACATCACGCCGATCTTCATGCGGATCTGGTTGATGAAGATCACCATGCAGTTGGACTTGGAGATCGAGGCCGTCAGCTTGCGCAGCGCCTGGCTCATCAGCCGCGCCTGCATGCCCGGCAGGTTGTCGCCCATTTCGCCTTCGATTTCGGCGCGCGGCACGAGCGCGGCGACCGAATCGACGACGAGCACGTCGATCGCGCCGGAGCGGACCAGCGTGTCGGTGATTTCCAGCGCCTGCTCACCGGTATCGGGCTGCGAGATCAGCAGGTTCTCGAGATCGACCCCGAGCTTGCGCGCATAGACCGGATCGAGCGCATGCTCGGCGTCGACGAAAGCGCAGATGCCGCCCTTCTTCTGCGCTTCGGCAACGGTCTGCAGCGCCAGCGTCGTCTTGCCCGAGCTTTCCGGACCGTAGATTTCGATGATGCGGCCCTTCGGCAGGCCGCCGATTCCGAGCGCGATGTCGAGGCCGAGCGAGCCGGTAGAGACGGTTTCGATCTCGACGACGCTGTCCTTCGATCCGAGCTTCATGATCGATCCCTTGCCGAACGAACGTTCGATCTGGGAAAGAGCCGCTTCAAGTGCCTTGCTTTTGTCCACCGATTTGTCCTCTACGAGCCGCAAAGAGTTTTGTGCCATTGGTCCACCTTTAGGTTATTGGAGCTATCGAGGCAATGAAGCCGCCGCAGGAGTTTTTGTACATGTTTTGTTCCGGTTTGGCAATGGCGCGTCAAACACTTGAATAATATAAATTATTCTTCATCTGTTCGATTCATGTTCACGGGCGCGTCATACGCCGCTTCGCCGGGCGGCGCGTGGACCCGTGAGGCTTTGCCCCATCGCCCGATTCGCCTCGAGAATCGCAACGGATCGGCTGCGACCAAGCTGGACCCAATTCCGGAATGATGGGATGAAATGCGGGCAGAAGAACGACCCGCAAGTTCTAATTACCCTTCGCAATGATCACATCGGAACGGACATGAAAGCACGGAATATCGTCGTTTTCGGCGGCGCTCACATCGACCGCCGTGGCCGGATCAGCGGCGCGACGGCGCCGGGCGCGAGCAATCCCGGCAGGTGGTTCGAGGAGGCCGGGGGCGGCGGTTTCAATGCCGCGCGAAACCTCGCGCGCCTCGGCCATCGCGTTCGGATGATCGGCCCGCGCGGCGGCGACGCGGCCGGCGACATGGTGGCCGCGGCTGCCGCCGCTGCCGGCGTGATCGATCGCCCCTTCGTCTTTCTCGATCGCAAGACGCCGAGCTACACGGCGATCCTCGAGAACGACGGCAATCTCGTCATAGCACTCGCAGACATGGATCTCTATGCGCTGTTCACGCCGCGCCGTCTGCAGCAGCGCGCGACGCGCGAGATCCTGGCGGTGAGCGACCTGGTGCTGATGGACGCGAACCTGCCGCAGGAGACGCTGACGGCGCTCGTCGAGGCGGCGTCCGGGGACGGCCGGCTCGTCGCCGGTATCGCCGTTTCCCCCGCGAAGGTGGTGCGCTATCGCGAGTGCCTCGCCGGTCTCGATTTCCTGTTCATGAACGAGGCGGAGGCAAGGGCGATCACCGGCGCCGAGGCTGCCGCGGTCGAGGAATGGCCATCGCTGCTGCATGCCAAGGGGCTTCGCGGCGGCGTCGTCACCCGCGGCGGGCGGACCGCGGTCGCCTTCGATCGCCACAGCGCCTGTATCGCCGCACCGCCCGCTCTTTCCGCACTTGCCGACGTCACCGGCGCCGGAGACGCGCTGGCCTCTGGCTTCCTCGCCGCTCGGCTTGCAGGCAGCGACCTCGCCGCATGTCTGCGGCACGGCATCGCCGCCGCCGTCTTGACGCTCGGTTCTCCCTTCGCCGCCGCGGAGGAGATGTCGGCGGAGGCGATCGAGCAGACGCTCGCCCTTGTGCCGGCGGCGGAAATGCTGTCATGAGATGGGCAGCCGAAGGCGGGGCGAGGCGAGAAGCTCTCGGGTTTTGCGCCAGTGCACCGTTCCAGTCTTTTCAGAAGCAAGCACGATGGCTTGATCGAATCGAAGCCCATTCGTCGTGACCCAAGGGAATGATCATGACCAAACCCGCCTCCCCATCCCTGCCGATGGAATTCTCCGATGAAGTCGCGGCCGCCAGGGCGCGCAACGCGCCGATCGTCGCATTGGAGTCGACGATCATCACCCATGGCATGCCCTATCCCGGCAATCTCGACATGGCCCGCAGCGTCGAGGCGATCATCCGTGAAGAGGGTGCGGTGCCGGCGACCATCGCGGTCATTCACGGCGTCCTCCATATCGGCCTCGACGAGGCGAAGCTCGAGGCGCTCGCGAAGACGAAAGGCGCAATGAAGCTTTCGCGCGCCGACCTCGCCTTCGCCATTGCCGAGCGCCGCACCGGCGCCACCACCGTCGCCGCGACGATGATCGCCGCGGCCCGTGCCGGCATCAGCGTCTTTGCGACCGGCGGCATCGGCGGCGTTCACCGCGGCGCGGAAGAAAGCTTCGACATCTCGGCCGATCTCGACGAACTCGCCCGCACCGGCGTCATCGTCGTCTGCGCCGGCGCCAAGGCCATTCTCGACATTCCGAAAACGCTTGAAGTGCTCGAAACCCGCGGCGTGCCGGTCGTCACCTATGACAGCGAGGATTTCCCCGCCTTCTGGTCGCGTCACTCCGGCATCAAGAGCCCGCTGATGCTCAACAGCCCGGCGGCGATCGCCAATTTCCAGCGGATGCGCGATCTTCTCGGCATCGACGGAGGCATGCTCGTCGCCAACCCGGTTCCCGAGGAAAACGAAATCCCGCGCGAGGAAATGGAGATCTACATCACCCGGGCGCTCGACAATGCCGCAAGCGACGGCATTTCCGGCAAGGCGGTCACACCCTACCTGCTCGACAACCTTTATCACATGACCGAGGGCCGCAGCCTCGAAACCAATATCGCGCTCGTCGAGAACAACGCCCGCCTCGCTGCCGAGATCGCCGTCGCGTTGCGGGCGATATAAGCAGCAGCGGCAAGCGGGTGGCGGAGCCGGCGCCGAGCGTGCCGGGTTTTCTGCCTCCTGCCCGTCAGAAGCCGGCTCAGGAGTCGAGCATCTCGCGAACCGCGACGGCCAGTTGCTTGAGGGAGAACGGCTTCGGCAGGAAGCCGAACTTGGCGTCGGCCGGCAGGTTGCGGGCAAAGGCGTCTTCCGCATAGCCGGAGACGAAGATGAACTTCAGGTCCGGATATTTCTTGCGCAGCTCGCGCAAGAGCGTCGGCCCGTCCATCTCCGGCATCACCACGTCGGAGACGACGATATCGACGGCACCGTCGAGCTCGTCCATGATATCGAGCGCTTCGATACCCGATCCGGCTTCGTGAACCGTGTAGCCGCGCGTCTCCAGCATGCGCTTGCCGCCGCGCCGCACAGCCTCCTCGTCCTCGACGAGAAGCACGACGGCGGAATCGCCGGTGAGGTCCGCCGGTTCCGCCGGCGCTGCCGCGGCCGCAACCGCCTCGCTCGCCGCCGCCAAAGCCTCGGCAAGCGCCTCGTTCGCGGCGCCTTCCTCGCGCGTCTCGACCACCTCGACGTGCCGCGGCAGGAGAATGCGGAAGGTGGTCCCGTTGCCGACCTCCGATTCCGGATAGATATAGCCGCCCGACTGCTTGACGATGCCATAGACCATCGAAAGGCCGAGGCCGGTGCCCTTGCCCACCTCTTTCGTCGTGAAGAAGGGTTCGAAGATCTTGTCCATGATCTCCGGCGGGATACCCGTGCCCTGGTCGGACACCTCGACGACGACGTAGTCGTCCTCCGGCAGTTCGCGCCGTCCAAGTGCCGCCACTTCGCTCGCCGGCAGGTTCCGCGTCCGGAGCGTGATGGTTCCGCCTTCGGACATCGCGTCGCGGGCATTGACGGCGAGGTTCAGGAGAACCTGTTCGAACTGGCCGAGATCGGTCTTCACCGGCCAGAGATCGCGGCCGTAATCCACCTCGACCTTGACGTTGGTGCCGGTCATGCGGTCGACGAGCATCCTCAGGTCGCCGATGACGTCGGTGAGGTTCAGCACCGTCGGGCGCATCGTCTGCTTGCGCGAAAACGCCAGCAATTGCCGCACGAGGACCGCGGCGCGGTTGGCGTTGCGTTTGATTTCCATGAGATCGGCGAATGTCGCATCCGCCGGCCGCGCCGACAGCAGGAGGTGATCGGCGGACAGCAGGATCGCGGTCAGCACGTTGTTGAAATCATGGGCGATGCCGCCGGCGAGCGTTCCGACGGCATTCATCTTCTGCGTCTGCGCCATCTGGTTCTCGAGCGCCTTTTGCTCGGTGATTTCCAGCGCATAGATGATCGCTGCTTCCTCGGGCGCCTGATCGCTCTGGTCGATCACCGCGTTGATGTAGAAGCGGAAGTGACGCCCGTCATCCGTCGGGTGCCGCGCATCGATCGGCGCGATGTCGCTCTGCCGGTCCTTGGCCGCTGCCAGCGCTTCCTGGAGCCGGCCCCTTTCGGACTCGTGCACGACCGCCTCGATCTCGGCGCCGCGCTCGACGTCGTCCTGTGAAACCAGCCCGGCGAACAGATTCAGGAAGGGCGCGTTGGTCCTGAGAATCCGCCCCTCCCCGTCCACCGAGGCGATCGCCATCGGCGTGTTGTTGAAGAAGCGGGTGAACCTCATCGCCGCATTCGATGCCGATTGATCGCCGTCTTCGCCTTCGCGCGACATCACGATCGTCCGGCTCTCGCCGGGCGCGCCGTCGCGTGTGGACGAGACACGATGGATCAACCGGACCGGCAGGCTCTGACCGTTGAGCTTGCGCAGGTCGAGGTCGAGCACCTTGGTCTTCTTCAGTCCCGGTTCGGCCTGCACCGCCTGGATGAGCGCAAGGCCCTCGCCCGCGACGACGTCGGCAATCGTGATCGAGCCCGGCTGGAACTTGGTGAGGTCCATCCCCAGCCAGTCCGCGAGCGTCGCATTGATATAGAAGATTTCGCCCTTGCGCCCGGCCGAGAAGAAGCCGGCGGGAGCATGGTCGAGATAGTCGATGGCGTTCTGCAATTCCTTGAAGAAGCGCTCCTGGTCGTCGCGCTCGGCGGTGATGTCGGCGATCTGCCAGAGATAAAGCGGATTGCTGTCGGCGTCCTCGAGCGGCAAGACGCGCGCCTTCAGGCGATACCAATGGGCGCCCGAGCCGGTGAGCTTGCTGTTTGCGAGCGGCTTCAACAGGCGGAATTCCTCGTGCCCCTGCTTGCCCTCGTGCAGGCCGTTGGTCAGCCGATAGATCGCCTCGGTCGCTTCGCGGTTGCGCGAAAGGATCGTTTCGAGCGACTGGACGCCGACCGCGCCCTTGGCGCCGGTCAACGCCCCATAAGCGGCGTTCGCATAGATGATGCGCCCTTTGCGGTCCGTCACGATCGTTCCGTCTTCATGCGCATCGAGGAAGGCGCGCGCCAGTTCGTCCGGCCGCGACTGCGGCATCACTTCGATGAAGCCGATGACGGACGAAACGAGGAAGAATATGCCGACCATCGCCAGCACGCCGAGAATGCCGAGCACGATCTCGTTTTCGAGCTGGTTCTTGAAGACGACGAAGGCCGCCGCCGAGGCGCTGAGGACGATCGCGAGCAGGATGATCCTGAGGACGGTGCCCGGCCGCACGCCCCGGTCGACGACCGGCATCTGGTAGTCACCTGCCTGTCGCAATTTCGTCATCGGGTCCTCACCTGCTGCCGGGTCATGCCGCCGCACCGGCGAGATCCCGCATGCTTGCAGCGCCGCGCATCCCTGCGGACGCACACAGGCCGCTGTAATACCTTGAATTGCCGCATAATTTACCCCCAAAACGATCCCGATTTAAGGAAACTCTGCGGCGGCCGGTGTCCGACGGCATCGTAGCGGAACGAGTAGCCGCCCTCCCTGCTCCGGCCAATCGGACTGGAATCATCTTTAACAATCAGAGATAACAGCAAAAAGCGTCCCGGAGGAAGCGCCGCGGTCAATTCACAGGGAATGTCGGCCCGAAGCTTGTTCCAGCCCGAAAAAAGCCGTCAAATGCTGCCATCCGGACGGCAGTAAGGAGTTCAGCCGATGATAGAAACGATCCTGGCAGACAATGGCAGCAGGTTCATGATCGCCGCCGGAGCGGTTGCCGTCGGCCTCTTGTGCCTCCTGGCCGTGCTCTGGATCATGCGCAGCCGGCCTTCTTCGCCCTTCGTGCGCGGCGGCAAGAACCGGCAGCCGCGGCTGGCGGTGCTCGATGCCGCTGCCGTGGACACGCGCCGGCGGCTCGTTCTCGTGCGCCGCGACGATGTCGAGCATCTGATCATGATCGGCGGCCCGACCGACATCGTCATTGAAAGCCGCATCGTGGCTGAGGAGGCGGCCGACGCCGCTCAGGCCGACATCCGTCCTGCGCCGGAACCGAAGGTCGCCGAAACACCGATCGCGGCGGCGCCGCCGGAACCGAAACCGCTCCCCGTTCCGCCGCCCACCCCGGCCCGTGTCGAAACCGTCGAGCCCGTTCGCCAACCGGTGCAGCCGAGCGAGCCGGTGCAGCGCGCCGAGCCCGTGGCGCCACGCCCTGCGGTCGAGCAACGACCCCAAACGCCCGTCGCAGCGGCACCGCAACCGGCGCCCGCCCGGCCCACGCCGCCGCCATCCGCCGTTTCGCCCGTCTCCACCGATGTTTTCGCTACCGCGCACGACCGCGTGCTGCCGATGGCGCAACCTGTTGCAGCCGAGCGACCGGCGCCGCCGCCGGCCGCCGAGCCCTTCAGGCCGGCACAGCCGCAACCGCAGCCGCTCCAAGCGCAGCCTATTCCGGTCCGCGCCGCCGCACCCGACACCGCGGACGATTTCGAGCGGATGCTCGATGCGGAGATCAGCGGCGATCTCCAGCGCCTCACGCCCGTGGTCGCACCGCGGCCGGAGAGCCGGCCGGCGCCGGCCGCCCGCCAGGAGCCGGTGCTCGGAGCCGCGCCGGGAGGCGCGCGGCCGGAAGACACGCGCAAGGAACCGACGATCGAGGAAGAGATGACCCGTATGCTGGCCGATATCTCCGCAGGCCGTCGCCCCTAGAGCATTTGCAGTCAGGTGGAATCACCTGACCTCGCACAAATTCGGCAAGAACAGGCAGATAGAGCGGTGGCGCGAACGCATGTGCGTGCATCCCGCTCTAAAAGAGGGAGGGCTGCGGCCGCGACCGGCACATCCGTTTCCATTGGCGGCTCGGGGCAAAAAGAAACGGCGCGGTCAGGACCGCGCCGTTTGATTTGGAGCGCCGGCAAATGTCCGGTGCTTATTCGTCCCGATAAACCTTCTCGCGACGCTCGTGACGCTCCTGCGCCTCGATCGAGAGAGTGGCGATCGGCCGGGCGTCGAGGCGCTTCAGGCCGATAGGTTCGCCGGTCTCCTCGCAGTACCCGTAGGTCCCCTCGTCGAGCCGCTGCAACGCGGCATCGATCTTGGCGATCAGCTTGCGCTGGCGATCCCGGGCACGCAATTCGATGGCCCGGTCGGTTTCGGAGGAGGCACGATCCGCGAGATCAGGATGATTGGCGCTCTCCTCTGCCAAGTGATCCAAGGTCTCGCGGGCTTCGCGAAGGATGTCGTTTTTCCAGGCATTCAGCTTTGCTCGAAAATATGCCCGGTGGTTTGCATTCATGAATTCCTCGTCCTCGGAGAGGACATAGGTACTAAGATCGATCTTCTCACTCAACGCGATTCTCCTGAAGAACATCTCATTGCGGCGGTGTATAGACCTATGGAAGCTCTGATTCAAGCCGCCGCTTTAGGGCATATCAACGTTGCTCCCCTTTCAGGCTAACCGGCTAATATTTCATCAAAATTACACACAAATACTTGATCACGGTCCTGCCGCCGGAACCGATGGAGGAGCAGGCGCGCGGAACCCGGCGGCATTCCGTTTGCGACATGGGTCCCGCCCCGTGTCGCTTCCAGACGCATCCGCTCGGGAAAACGCGAGGCACGGCTTGATCTTTGCGCCAACCGGCGGGACAAGGTTAGCGACGCCACCGGGATGTTTGAGCTGCCGCCGCGGGCAGATCATTCCGATCGAGCGCATTCGAGCACCGGATAGATAGATGCAAGACAGCGCAGTCCCGGCCTTCCGCCTCTTTCTTCTCCGCCACGCCCGCTCGGGCTGGGCGATGCCTGGTCAACGGGATTTCGACCGCGCCCTCAACGAGACCGGTCGCAGCGAGGCGGAACTCATCGCGAATGCTGCCGCCGATCACGGCATCAGGCCGGACCTGATCCTGTGCTCAACCGCGACGCGGTGCCGCCAGACTGCCGAACCGCTCCTTCGTTCGCTCGAGGCCGACGTCGATATCCGCTATCTCGATCCGCTCTATACCGGCCCGACGAGCATCTACGCCGAGCTTGTCGAAGCGCATTCCGATCGGTCCTCGCTGATGCTGATCGGACACAATCCGATGATCGAGGAGTTCTTCCATCAGGCGCTCGGCGAGGAACGCGCCGCGGCAGTCCTCCGTGACGGCTATCCTCCGGCCTGCCTGGCGGCCGTCGACTTCTCCACCCGCCCCACGACCGGCGCGATCTGGACCGCAACGCTGTCGCGATTGCTGGTGCCGGCCTCCGAAGCGACCGAGAGCCGATGAATCCTTGTTCCGTCTGCGTCGAATCCGGTCCGGAGCGCATCGCATCGTTGCGTCGACGGAAACAATCCCTATATCGCGCTCAAGCAATGTGGATGGCATAGCTCCTAAAGACACGTCTTTTCGGACGCCGAGGGTCGGCAATGACGCTACACCGCTGAATCATTCCCGAAGGAACGAGAACACTTGGCGCCCATTCTGACCAGCCTCAAAGACGACGCGCTGATCGCGCTGGACAATCTCGCCGATCGCGCCGCCGGGCTCGTCAATCCCACCATCAGGCTCGGCGTCACCGGCCTTTCCCGCGCCGGCAAGACCGTGTTCATCTCCTCGCTCGTGCACAATCTTATGAACGGCGGCCGCCTGCCATTGTTCGAGCCGGTTCGCTCCGGCCGCGTTTCCAGGATCCGGCTCGAACCGCAGCCCGACGATGCCGTGCCGCGCTTCCAGTACGAAGATCATATCGCCGCCCTCGTCCGCGACCGCGCCTGGCCGGAGTCTACCCGGGCGATTTCGCAGTTGCGCATCACGCTCGACTACGAAAGTGCGAGCGGCTGGGGCAGGTTGTTCTCCTCCGGGCGCTTGTCGGTCGACATCGTCGACTATCCGGGCGAATGGCTGCTCGACCTGCCGCTGCTCGCCCAGGATTTCCACCAGTTCAGCGACGCGACCGTTCGGCGTGCGCGTGAAGGGACCCGGGCCGCGCTCTCGCGCGACTGGCTTGACCTGGCCGCCTCGATCGGAGCGGAGGCGGTGGCGGATGAAGGCAGCGCACGCCGCCTCGCCGAGAGCTTCACCGCCTATCTCAAGGCCTGCAAGGAGGACCACCGCTCGCTGTCGACGCTGCCGCCGGGCCGATTTCTGATGCCGGGCGACCTCGAAGGTTCGCCGGCGCTCACCTTCTCGCCGCTGCCGGGCCTGCCCGCCGGGCGGGCGCCGAAGGGGTCGCTCTGGGCGATGATGGAGCGGCGATACGAGGCCTATAAGACGCATGTGGTGAAGCCGTTCTTCCGCGAGCATTTCGCCCGCCTCGACCGCCAGATCGTCCTCGTCGACGCGCTCCAGGCGATCAATCGCGGGCCAGAGGCGCTGAAGGATCTGGAGCAGGCGCTCGCCGACGTGCTCGCCTGCTTTCGCCCCGGCGTCAATTCCTGGCTCTCCTCCCTGCTCACGCGCCGCATCGACAAGGTGCTCATCGCCGCCACGAAGGCCGATCACCTGCATCACGAAAGCCATGATCGGCTCGAGCGCATCGCCGCACGCCTCGTCGGCCGCGCGACCGAACGGATCGGGATGAGCGGCGCCGGCCTCGAAGTCATGGCGCTCGCCTCGGTGAGGGCGACGCGAGAGGCGACGGTCAATCATGACGGCCATCGCCTGCCGGTGATTGTCGGCACGCCGATCACCGGCGAGAAGATCAATGGCGAGGTCTTCGATGGCGAACGGAAAACAGCGATATTCCCCGGTGACTTGCCGGAAGAACCTGAAGTGCTTTTTGAGCCTGTCGACACAGATACCCGGGCGATCGCCGCAGGAACTGCGGCAATGCCGGACATCAACTTCGTCCGCTTCCGGCCACCGCACCTCGAAGAGACGCGCGGCGGCCTGAAGCTTTCCGTCCCGCATATCCGGCTCGACCGGGCCATGCAGTTCCTGCTCGGAGATCGCCTGGCATGAATGATGAGTTCA
Organism: Sinorhizobium saheli; assembly: GCF_001651875.1. Taxonomy (GTDB): domain Bacteria; phylum Pseudomonadota; class Alphaproteobacteria; order Rhizobiales; family Rhizobiaceae; genus Sinorhizobium; species Sinorhizobium saheli. The sequence goes on along the minus strand of NZ_LNQB01000060.1, from coordinate 21,087 downwards.
AGGACCGCCGGCGCAAGCCGGCCGCCTTTCCCGTCGAACCCGAAGCGCGCACCGAACGGCCCGAGCAACAGCCGCGACGCGCACCGGCAAGCTTCGGCGACAGGGTGGTGATGACGGCCGATGCGGACGACCCGTTCATCGAGACGACAGCGGCGATCGACGCGCTCAAGGCGCCGGAGGCCCACCCACGGCGCCGGCGCCTCTCCTTCGGCAAGGTGGCCGCGGGCGCATTCGGGATCCTGTTGTCGCTGGCGATCGGGCTCTGGATCGATCGCCTCGTTCGCGACCTCTTTTCGCGCGCCGATTGGCTCGGCTACGCGGCGATCGGGGTCGTGGCGATCGGGGCCCTCGCCTTCCTCGTCGTGGTCGCCCGTGAACTCTCCGGGCTCATGCAACTGACGGCGATACAAGAGCTCAAGGCCGATGTCGCCTTAGCCGCCGGTACGGGAAAGACCAAGGCCGCACGCGCCGCGACGGCGAGGCTCGTGCACCTGCTCGCCGCCAATCCCCGCACCGCCAGGGGCCGCGCGCGTCTTGCCGAAACGGAGGAGGAGATCATCGATGCTCCGCATCTCGTCGAGTTGGCCGAGCGTGAACTGCTGATGCCGCTCGACCGCGAGGCGCGCCGGATCATCCTTGCCGCATCCAAGCGCGTATCCGTCGTCACCGCCGTCAGCCCGCGCGCGCTCGTCGATCTCGGCTACGTCCTTTACGAGTCTGCGCGCATGATCCGGGCGATGGCCGAACTTTACGGCGGCCGCCCCGGCACGCTCGGCCTCCTGCGGCTGATGCGGGACGTCATCGCGCATCTGGCGGTCACCGGCTCCATCGCCGTCGGCGACAGCCTCGTCCAGCAGATCCTCGGCCACGGTCTCGCGTCCAAGCTTTCGGCCCGGCTTGGCGAAGGCGTGATCAACGGCCTGATGACCGCGCGCATCGGAATCGCGGCGATGGATCTCTGCCGGCCCATGCCGTTCCGGGCGCTGAAGCGCCCCGGCATCGGCGATTTCCTTGCCGATCTGGCGCCGGGCGCAGCGCGAGCGGAAACGTCGCGCGAGGGCTGAACGGTGCTTTCCGCCGGGCCGTATATGAGCGATGATGAAACCCTCCATTAACCATTTTCGCGCAAATGTGATTACCAGATTTGCACATAGACCCATCGAGGATCGTTCATGTTCTCGCGCCCATCTTTGATCGCTCGCGGCCTTGCCGCTGTCGCGCTCGTCGCCACCGCCGGCCTTGCGACGCCGGCATCCTCGGGGGCGCGCGACAAGGCCTTCTTCGAAAGGGTAGCAGGCCAATGGAAGGGTCCGGGCGAAATCGTCGCCGGCAAGTACAAGGGCACGAAGTTCACCTGCGACCTCACCGGCGTGCCGACGCCGGGCGACGGCGCCGGGCTGAAGCTCGACGGCTTCTGCCGGGTCGGCGTGTTCAAGCAGCCGATGTCCGCAACGATCACGCAGAAGGGCAACAGCTATACCGGAAAGTTTCTCGATGGTGCCGACGGCAAAGGGCTCAACGTCGTGTCCGGCAATGTCGCCAAGGACAAGGTGGTCGTCGGCATCAACCGCAAGCAGCTCAACGGCGCAATGATCGCCCGCCTTCAGGACGAGGGAACCATGAACATCACGATCTCGGTGAAGGTCGAGGAAACCATGGTTCCGGTCATCGGCGTCAGCCTCAACCGGCAGACGGACAGCATCACGGTCGGCTCGATCAAGTAAAGGCCTTTGTAAGCCAACCGAATAGAAGCCCGGCCGAATGCCGGGCTTTTGTGTCTGGAAGAACGACCGCCTTTCAGTGCCGCGCGCGCCACCAGCCGACGTCTTCGTCGGCGACCTCGATTCCGGTGCGGTCTGCGTCCCGCAGCCATTCGCTCACCGTCCTGCCCTCGACACGCAGATCCGGCGCGAAATCGGCAAGCGGCATCAGCACGAAGCCGCGCTCCGTCATCCGCGGATGCGGCAATTCCAGCTTTTCGCTCACCCTGTGCAAGCCGTCGAAGGTCAGGACATCGATGTCGATGGTCCGTGGTCCCCAGCGCTCCTTCCGAATGCGCTTCATGGCTTGCTCGATGTCGAGACAGGTATCGAGAAGTGCCTCCGGATCGAGCGTCGTCTCGACTTCGGCGCAGGCATTGAAGAACCAGTCCTGGTCCGTCTTGCCCCAGGGCGGCGTGCGGTAAAGCCGCGAAACCGCAACGACCCGGCAATCCGGACGTGCGTCAAGCGCCTGCAGGGCTTCGGCCATCGCCCGGCGCGGATCGCCGAGATTGCCGCCGAGACCGAGCGTCGCGCGCCGGGGGCCTTTATTCGACGACATGCTCGACCGTGACTTCCACGTAATCGAGGACGCCGGGCACCGGCGCATTCGGCTTGCGGATCGAGACTTTCGCCCGCCGGACCTGGCGGAAGCGCGCGCAAAGCGTTTTTGCGACCTCCAGCGCCAGCGCCTCGATCAGATACCGCCGCCGTCCGGTGATGATCCTCTCGATCTCGGCGAAGGCGATGCCGTAGTGCACGGTGTCGTCAATGCAGTCCCCGACGAGTGCCGTCCCCTGCTCCACCTCGAGTTCCGCATCGACGAAGAAGCGCTGGCCGAGGAACTCCTCCTCGTCGAGCACGCCGTGGCGGGCAAAGAACGCGCAGTTTTTCAGGGTGATGATATAGGTCGCAGTCATGGCTTCGTGTCCCGTCGGCTGTTCTTCGCGGCCAGCATAGCATCGGCCATCGCCAACGCATCCCTGTTGATTGCGACATCGTGTACGCGAAATATCGCAGCGCCGGCGACCCTCAGGAGTGCGGTCGTCGCGGCCGTGGCGACGTCGCGCGCCTGCGGTTCGCGCCCCGTCACGGCGCCGACGAAGCGCTTGCGCGACGTCCCGACGAGGAACGGCCGCGCCAGGCGATGCAATTCCTCGAAGCGGGCAACCAATGCCAGGTTCTCGTCGGTGTCCTTGGCGAAGCCGAAGCCGGGATCGAGCACGATCTGCTCCCGCCTGACGCCCGCCTCCGCGGCGATCTGCAGCGAGCGGCCGAGGAAATGAAACTGGTCCTCGACGACGTCCTCGACTTTCTGGCGATCGCGCCCCGTATGCATGATGCAGAGGCCGGCCCCGGTCTCGGCCGCCACGGCCGCAATTGCCGGCTCGCGCTGCAGCCCATGCACGTCATTGACGATATGGGCGCCGGCGTTCACCGCAAGCCGGGCGGTCTCGGCGCGATAGGTATCGACGGAGATGATCGCCTGCGTCTGCCGCGCGAGCGCCGCGATGACGGGGAGGATGCGAGCCTGTTCTTCCTCCGCGTTCACCGGCTCGGCGTCCGGCCGCGTGGATTCGCCGCCGATATCGAGGATGTCGGCCCCTTCCTCGATCGCACCCAAGGCCGCAGCGACGGCCGCATCCGCATCGGCGAAACGTCCTCCGTCGGAGAAGGAATCCGGCGTGACGTTGATGATCGCCATCAAAAGGCCACGCGGGCCGAGTTCGAGACTGCGCCCGTGTCCCAATTGCCAACGGAAGGGCTGAAATGGAGTGTATGTCATGGTCTTCCGATCCGTGAGTGTCCAGAAGGCGCCGGCAATCACGTTTCAAAATAACGTGTTAGCGCATCTTCCTTTTGTATCCCGCAAATTGTCGGCATGGCCGCGGCCGATTTGTGTTGCGCTGGCGTCGGCTATGCCCCAAGCTTGAACAAAGTTCAATCGACGAGAACATGCCTCCATGTGCCGAGTACACGCTTCGCTAAGAGCCGCCCTGGTTGCCTTGCTGGTCGGCGTCCCGCTCGGCGGCGCCTCGGGCGAAACCCTTATCAGCAAGAGCGTATCCTATTTTTCCGTCGGCGGACGCACCGCCGCTGAACTCGACAAGGCGCTGTCGACCGCTGGCCCCTTGATGAAGAGCACGGGAGCGCGCCATCCCGGCGCGACGCGGATCAAGTTCGGCGGCACGGTCACCTATGTCAGCCGCAGTGGACAATGTGCGGTCGGCTCGGCGCGCGTCACGCTCAATACCCGCATCATCCTGCCGCGCTGGAAGTACCGCAAGCAGGCGGGGCGCGACCTCGCCCTGGTCTGGGACACGCTCGCAAGCGACATAAAGCGTCACGAGGAACGTCACGCGGAGATCGCCCGCATCCATGCGCGCCAGATGGAAAAAGCGCTTCTCGATTTGCGGCCCGAAAATGATTGCGATCGCATGCAGGCCCGGGTCGCGGAGGTGAGCGCCGCGGAGGTCGCAAGCCACGACAAGGATCAGGCGCGTTTCGACCGCACGGAAGCCGCGAACTTCGACCGTCGCATGATCCGATTGCTCCAATACCGCCTCGATGGCCTGAAGAAGGGCGCTCGCTGAACCGCGCCACATAGCCCCTGCCCATTATGGCCCCTGCCCATTCCTCACGCAGAACGCCGTCGGCGGCGCGTGCGCATCACGAGCGCGGCCGACAGCGTCGCCTCAAGAAGTGCGTGGTTCACACCTTCGCCTTCCAAGAAAAACTCGGAAACCCACAGTATTTTATTGGCTGAATCTTATGATAGCGGCCGGTGTGCGACTCAGCTATATTGAAATCATGAAACGAGCAGAGGAATAAAAGTTCAACTGCTCGATGCAGTCGACGTTGAATTGCGGAACAAGACTGAGACCTTGCGTTTTGAGGTCGGCCTGCTTGAGTTTGGCTTCATTGCTTTCCGGATACTGAAGCAATAACCGGATGATGAAGCAGCATGGGTTCTCCTGGCGTGTCCTGGTGCAGCAGATGTTCCCTCCCTCATCTGTGTGCGATGCGCCCTCCTAGCCTCGCTCGTCGACCGACCGGCGAGGCTTTTTTTGTCAGGCAGGCGAGCGCTAGGAAAGTCGGAACGTGACCCGCGAGGTTCAGGCCTGGCGTTCGGGAACGTGAACGACCAGCCCGTCCAGGGCTTCGCTCATCTTGATCTGGCAGGACAGCCGCGAGGTCGGTCGCACGTCATAGGCGAAATCCAGCATGTCCTCTTCCATCGCCTCCGGAGCGCCGACCTGGGCCGCCCAGGCCTCGTCGACATAGACATGACAGGTCGCACAAGCGCAGGCGCCGCCGCATTCCGCCTCGATCCCGGGGACCGAATTGCGGATCGCGTTCTCCATGACCGTGGTGCCATCCTCGACGTCGAGTTCGTGGCGCGTGCCGTCAAAGGCGACGATCGTAAGTTTTGTCATTTTTCTTTCCGGAACGAATTGATGGGAACGGCCGGCCGGCGCAGGATCCTGCTGGAGAGGCGCGCCGCGGCGTTGAATTCAGGCACCGTTCTTCCAACAAATCCGCCGACCAGTCAACATGAAGGCCCACCGCCCGAGCTGGCAGCCGTGTGCCAGTAGGGCCCTGCCCGACGAAGCTGAAGTCAACGGCAAAGCTTGAGGATGAAGAGTTCGGCCTCCAGAACGGCTGCGGCCAGTCCGTTCAGCCGCATCGCATCTCCCGGCTGCTCTTCGACCGCGGCCGCAGCATCGGCGACGCAAGTCGCACCGACCGCGAGAGCGGCGCCCTTCAGCCGGTGCGCCGCCTGGCCACGGCGGTCGGTATCGCCATTCGTCATCTCGGCCATCGCCAGACGCGCCTGCCGCGCGAAGAGCCGGAGCACCTCCGCCTCGAGGCTTTGGTCTCCCATCGTCTGGTTGGCGAGATGCGCGAGATCGATCGGCTTCCGTGACTGAGCCGAAACGCTTCCAGGGCTATCGGGTGCCTCGAAGGCCATCATGAGTGCCGCCATGGGCTCGCTCCTGTGATCCCGTGTCGATCGTCCGATCGCACCGTTTTCAGACAGGCATCATCGGCGGATGGCGCTTCGCATCCGCTTAAAGCGCCACGCAATGACGACAGAAATTTGGAGAAATGGTTAACGGTCATTAAACGGGCTGATTTCCTTGCCTTTTCGGGCCGGAAGGCGCTGCTGCCGTTAAGAATTCGTTAGGATTTTAGCGAATGCGGATTGCTCTTAATTGTAAGAACCTGGCTAATGTGTCACTACGATACGATTAGGAGCAGGCCTGCATATGAAAATGGCAACTGTTCTGGTGGATAAGCTGCGCGCACGGTGTCGCAAGGTGCAGGCAAGGGCTATCCATCGAGGCGATACAATGGGTGACCGGTCGGGTTGGCGCGATTTTCATGCGCGCACCCTGCGGCCACCGACCCGTCTAGGATGTCTCGCGGCGCTTTGCGGTGCCGGCAAGGCAGCCATCGGCCGGCAATAGTAGTGAGGCGTATCCTTATGGCGACGAAGAAGAGCAACGAGTCGATAGACGAAAAGGCATTTCAGGCGCTGGAAGCAGCCCTGAAGATCGACTTTGACGACTTGAAGTCGGCCCTGGACGACAAGACTTCTCTGGACGAGCCCGAGGAAAAGGCGTCGGCGCCGAAGAGGCAGACCGGCGCAGCGGATCAGGCGCGCGCCACGAAAGCGCCGCAAGAAGCGCCAAGGCCGGCGCGGACGGTGGAAGCGCCGCGCAACCTCGCCCCGGAACCCGCGCCGAAGCAGCCCCCGCTTGCGCCTGCCAACGACGATACGCGCAGATCGCCTGCCGCCATGCTTCGCGCGCTCGAAGTCCGCTCCAGCCGGGCGGCGATCCGCGTCGCCGCGCTCGTGTCGCTGGCCTGGACGGCAGCCGGCATCGGTGTCGCCCATCTCCTCTACGCGCCGCAGCTCTGGCAGATCCGCTCTCTCGGTGACCTCGCGGCCATGCCTGGCGCCATCGGCATCCTGATCGGCATCGCCCTGCCCGTCATGCTCTTCTTCTCCTTCGCCATCATGATCGCGAGGGCGCAGGAATTGCGCAATGCGGCGCGCTCGATGGCTGAGGTCGCCTTGCGGCTGGCGGAACCGGAAACGACCGCCGCGGACCGGGTGATGACGGTCGGCCAGGCGGTCCGGCGCGAAGTCTCGGCGATGAACGAGGGCATCGAACGCACCATCGCCCGGGCAACGGAGCTCGAAGCGCTCGTTCATTCCGAAGTCAGCGCGCTTGAACGCAGCTACAGCGAAAACGAATTGCGCGTCCGCACGCTCGTCCAGGAACTCGGGCTCGAGCGCGAGGCGATCATCGGCCATTCGGAACGAATCCGCTCGGCAATCGCCGGAGCGCACGGCAAGCTGAAGGATGATCTGGAGCTCGCCAGCGAAGACATCGCTTCGCGCATCGCGCTCTCCGGCGAAGCCTTCGCGTCGCTGATCGATACGCGCGCGGCTGCGCTTTCGGAGAAATCCGGCCATGCGCTTGAGACGCTGGGCACGATGCTGTCCACGCGGACCGACGCGCTGCTTTCCGGCCTGTCGAGCGCAAGCACGGCCCTCAGCAACGAATTCGATGCGCGCCTCGACGCAGTCAGCGAGAACCTGACGAAGCGCGGTGAGCAATTGCTCAGCCAGTTCGAGACCCGCGCCTCGACGCTCGACGCCAACACCGAGAAACTCAACGCCGCTCTCAACGAGCGCGCACGCCAGCTCAACGAGACACTGATCGCCCGCACGCGTGACCTCAACGAGAGCCTGCATGTCGGCCAGCAGGCGATCACCGGCGGCCTCGACGAGATGCTCGCAACGCTCAACGCCGCTCTCGACGAGAAGGGCGCGAGCTTCCGCCAGAGCCTCAAGTCGAGTGCGGACGACGCGATCATGGATCTCGATCTGCGCGGCGGCTTCTTCGAAGAGAAGCTGCAGACGACCGTCGGCCAGCTGGCGACGGCTTTCGACGAGCGCTTCCAGGAATTCGCAAGCGCCTTCGACAAGCGGGCAAGCCAGCTCGACACCAAACTGATGGAGAGCCTCCATCGGATCAACGAGACCGTGTCCGGCGGCTCCGAGGCGATCGGCAGCGCGCTCGACAGCAGCGTCGAAAAGATCGGCTCGGCGCTTTCCGATCAGTCGCTGACCCTGGCAACCGCCCTCGGCGCAACCCAGGACTTCATCGAGGAAACGATCGGCAGCCGCACGAGCGAGCTCGGCAACCTCATCGGCAGTGCCCACAGCCGAATCGATGACGTGCTCACGGAGAAGACAACGTCCCTGATGGGGGCCCTGACGCAGGCGCAGGATCGGATCGAGAACGGTTTCGGCCAGCGCGCCGATCAGCTCGCCACTGCCCTTGCGACCAGCGAGCAGCGCCTGACCGAGGGGCTGGATTCGCGTACATCCGCCTTCATCGACGGCCTGCAATCGGCCCATGAGCGCATCGAGCAGACGCTCACCGGCTCGACCGACGAGATCACCAGCGCCATCGCCGCGAGCCAGCATCGCCTCGACAACACGCTTTCGGAGCGTACCGCCGCGATCTCGACGGCCCTTGCCACCGGCACGAGCCTGATCGAAGACACCCTCGGCGGCACCACGGAGCGGCTGGAGCGCGTCCTTTCCGAGCGCGGCCAGGCGATCTCCGACGCGCTCTCCAGCCAGACCTCGGCGCTTGACGGCGTTCTGTCGCAGCGCGGCCAGGCGATTACCGATGCGCTCGCCGGCCAGACGTCGGCACTCGACGGCGTGCTTTCCGAGCGCGCCGCCGAGATCAACTCGACCATGTCGGCGCGCGCCAACGAAATGGCGGACACGCTCAGCCGCCATGCCGAGGATGTCGCCGACAACCTGACGTTCCGCGCCATGGCCGTTGCCGAGACCATGACCGATCGCGTCGGCGAGATCGAGAACCGGCTCTCGCAAAGCGTGTCGGAGGTTGCCGAGAACCTCGGCGGCCGCGTCAGCCAGATCGCCGATACCCTGACCGACACGAGCGCCCGCATCGCCGAGGACCTGAGCACGCGCGTCGGCAAGATTTCCGACGCCCTGACGGGCACCAGCGCGGAAATCGCCGAGGCGCTCACCGCCCGCACCTCCGAAGCAACCGCTTCCCTCGCCGGCAAGGCGGCCGAAATCGAACAGACGCTGTCCGGCAGGGCCGACCACCTGCGCGAAACGCTGACCTCGACCCACGAGCAGATCCGCTCGACGCTCGACGACCGCATCAACGCGATCAACCTCGCCGTCGGCCAGGGCCGGGAGCAACTGGAAGAGCTGCTGTCCGACCAGTCGATGGCCATCGCGACGACCCTCGCCACCAGCGCAAGCATGCTGGAAATGTCGCTCGAAGAGCGCCAGGCATCGATCGCCGGCATCGTCGACCGCAGCGCCAGCGCGTTCGATGCGCTGACCGCGCGCACCTCCGAGGCGACCGCATCGCTTGCCGACAAGGCCGCCGAGATCGAGAAGACGCTCTCCGGCCGGGCCGAGCACCTGCGTGAAACGCTGGCCGCGACGCACGAGCAGTTCCGCTCGACCATCGACGACCGGATCCAGGCGATCAACCTCGCCGTCGGCGACGGCCGGGAACGGCTGGAGGAGCTCCTGTCCGACCAGTCGATGGCCATCGCGACGAGCGTTGTGACCAGTGCAAGCATGCTGGAAATGTCGCTCGATGAGCGCCAGGCGTCGATCGCAGCCGCGATCGACCGGGGTGCGGAGGCGCTCGATGCGCGCATGCGCTCGACGACGGGCAACATTGCCGAGCAACTCGCCGAGACGGCCGACCAGATCAGCCTCGCGGCCGACACGCTCACCAACCGCGTCGACCTGTCGGTCAACAGCATCAACAGCCGCCTCGACGAAACCGGTGCCCGGATCGAATCGAGCCTCGGTTCGCTCGAGGACCGTGTCCGCGGCAGCGTCGGCACGGTCAGCACCGTCATCGATGATACCAGCGCCCGGATCGAGACGACGCTCGGCTCGCTGGAGGACCGCATCCGCGGCAGCGTCGGCAGCGTCAACGCCATCGTCGACAATGCCGGCCAGCGGATCGCCGACAGCCTTGGCGAGCGCGTGGGCGAGATCGACCGGCTGAGCGAAACGGCAGCCGCCCGCATCTCGACCGCCCTCGAGGCTGGCGCCGGCCGCATCGAAGAGCGCCTCGGCACGATGGACCGCGCCCTCAATATCGGCCTCGACAACGTCAACCGGACGATCGAGGGCAAGGCAGCGGCGCTCGTCACCAGCCTGCGCGGTGCCGTCAGCGATGCCGCCCAGGAGATCGATGCGGAAGCGGCGAAATCGGCGGACCTCCTCTCCAAGGCGGGCACCGAATTCGCCGATGCGCTTGCCGCCCGCAATGCCGAATTCGCGGCCTCGATCGAAGAGACGGCATCGGCGGCGGCCGCGCGCCATGCCGATCTCGCCCGCTCGGTCGCCGACGCAACGGACACGGCGACCGCCCGCCTCGCCTCGACACACAGCCGGATCGCCACCCATACCGAGAGCATCCAGCAGAGCCTGACGGATGCGGAAAAGGCGCTCGACGCGCGCGGCCAGTCGATCCGCAGCGTGCTCGATGAAAGCACGCGCGAGCTCAACTCGATGCTCGCCGGGCGTTCCCTTGAGCTGTCGCGTCTCATCGACGAGCAGGCACGCCCGGTCATCGAGCAATATGCGGCCACCGGCAAGGAAGCGGCCGAGCGCATCGCCGCCCTCACGCAGGAAAGCGCCGACCGCCTGCGTGCCGAAAACGCCGCGCTCGTCAACGCCATCACGGAGCGGACGGGCGAGACGCTGAACGCCATCTCGCTGCGGGCGGAGGAAACGGCCAAGGCCATGAAGATGGTCGAGAACAGGCTGCAGTCGACCGCGATGGGCCTGATCGACCAGCTCGCCGCAAGCAACTCGGCGATCGCCAACGTCATCGATCAGGCGAGCGGCAACCTCGGCGACATGGACCAGCGCCTCGAAGCGACGGCGGCCAAGGTCTCCGAAACCGCGCGCCATGCCTCCGACATGCTCTCCTCCTCCACCCGCCTCATCGAGGGCAAGGTCGACAAGCTCTCCGACATCGCCGGCTCGACGCTCTCCCAGATCGGAGGAATCGTCGGCCGCTTCGAGGATCATTCAAAGGTTCTTGGGCAAGCCTCGAACCTCCTGGCGGCCGCACAGTCGAACCTCGTCAGCACGCTCGAGGAGCGCCAGGATGCTCTGAGGACGCTTTCCGTCGGCCTCGTCCAGCGCTCGGAGGAAATCGAAAAGACGATGCGGGCGCTCGAAGGCTTCGTCGACGGCGCGTTCCAGCGCGCCGAGGAGCGCTCAGGCCAGGTCGCCGGCAACCTGCGCAGCGGCATCCAATCCTCCTTCGCCGATGTCGGCCGCCTGCTTTCGAGCACCGAGCAGCGTGCGTCGGAAGCGGCGGAGGCCATGCGCACCGCGCTCGCGAAGGCGGGCGACGAGGCCGCCAACTCGGTCGAGGGCGTCTTCTCGCGTGCCGAGGAACGGTCGCGCCAGATCGCCGACACGCTGCGCTCCGGCGTCGAGACCTCCTTCGCCGACGTCAACCAGACGCTGTCGCAGGTCGAGGGTCGCGCTCTCAGCGCCTCCGAAGCGCTGCGCCAGGCGATTGCCAAGGCCGGCGAGGAAGCCGGCCAGTCGCTCGAAGGCGCCTTCGCCAGCGCGGAAGAGCGGGCCAAGGACGCCGCATCGCGGCTTCGCGGCAGCATCGGCGCCTCCGTCTCCGATGTCGAGCGCCTGCTGGCCGAAAGCGGCAAGAAATCCGACGGCGTCGCAACGCAGCTGCGCGAAGCCGTCCGTCAGGCGATCGACGAGGCGATCGGCCGGTTCAGCGGCGCGACCGACGACATCCGCCGCTCCGCCGGCGAGATCCGCAAGGAACTCGACATGACCCGCGAGGAGTTGAAGCGGGGCGCCTTCGACCTTCCGGAAGAGGCGAAGGAGAACGCCGCGCTGATGCGCCGCGCCGTCGGCGAACAGATCAAGGCGCTGCAGGAGCTGTCCGAGATCATCGGCAAGTCCTCGACGCAGCTGGAGATCGCCCAGCCGGTTCGCCAGCAGGCGGCCCCCGCCGCGGCCCCTGCAGCCCCGGCACCCCCGGCTCCCCAGGCTCAGGCCGTTCAACAGCCCGCCCCGGCACAACCGGCTGCGCCGCAGCCCGTCGCGCCGCAGCCAACTCCTACGGCCGCCTTGCGCGGTAGCCTCGGCATCGAACAGGCGACGCGTCCGCTGCAGCCCGCCCGGCCGCCGGCGACGGAAGAACGCCCCGAGGAAGGCGGCGGCTGGATGCGCGACCTGCTGCGCGCGGCCTCGCGCGAGGAAGAGCCTTCGGCCGCACGCCCGCGTCCGGCGGAAAGCCAGCCCGTCGCGCGGACCGGGGACAGCCGCAATCCCCGTCACGTGGTCGAGTCGCTGAACTCGCTCTCCGTCGACATCGCCCGGGCGATCGACCACGACGCCTCTGTGGAACTGTGGCGCCGCTACCAGCGCGGCGAGCGCGACGTCTTCACCCGCCGGCTCTACACCCTCAAGGGCCAGCAGACGTTCGACGAGATCAAGCGCAAGTACGACCGCGAACCGGAATTCCGCACCGCCGTCGACCGCTACATCGCCGATTTCGAAAAGCTGCTCGCCGATGTCGCCCGCAATGATCCCGACAAGCGCATCACGCAGACCTACCTGACGTCCGATACGGGCAAGGTCTACACGATGCTCGCCCACGCGGCCGGGCGCTTCAGCTAGAGCATTTTGCAGTCAGGTGGAATCACCTGAGGTCGCACAAGATGCCCCGAACGGCCTCGTCGCAAGACGGGGCCGTTGCCTTTTGCCGGTCAATCATCCGACGCGCTGGAGGTGGAAGCGCGCTCCCTCATCGCTGCGAAATCGGCTCGGCTACAAGCTGAAAAGTGAGGCCGTCCGCGGTAATCTGTTCTCCATGACCTCGTGACGCCGGGCCGCTGAGGCGGCCCGTGCGTTTCGGAACAATGTGCACAGGAGGCGGCGATGAGACCGCGACTGAAAGTGCTCACTCTGGCGGTGGATGACCTCGAGCGGTCCCTCGCCTTTTATCGCGACGGCATGGGCCTGCCGACGAAAGGGATCATCGGACAGGAATTCGAAGACGGCGCCGTCGTCTTCATCCATATGAACGACGCGTTGATATTGGCGCTCTATCCGGCGGCCTCGCTCGCCAAGGACGCAAGGGTGGGCGTGACGCAGCAGCGCCTCGGCGCCGTGTCGATCGGGCACGTCGTCAATTCGAAAGAGGAGGTCGATGCAGTCATGAAGCAGGCGGCGGATGGCGGCGCGGTCGTCACCGATCCGGCGTGCGAGCGCTTCTGGGGCGGCTATTCCGGCTACTTCCATGACCCGGACGGCCATCTTTGGGAAATCGCCTGGAACCCGCAATGGACGGTTCCCGATTGAGGCATTCGGACTGCGGCACAGCGGCACCTAGCCCGCTTTTCTCACAGCGGCTCTGGTCTTGGATTGGCGCTGCGGTCGAGGTCTCGTGGAGCTCGCAGGCGAGGACGCGCGCTGCCGGTGCCGCCGAGGCCTTCGCCACCTTGATGCGCCGGACCGAGACGCGGACCTGCGCGCCGATCTTCAGGAGCTTCAGGCGGATCGTGCCGCAGGTGGCATGGGCAAGCCGGGGTCAGGGCGAGACCGGAGCGGCGCAGGCCGCAGATCAGCACGTAGGGCGGCGCCCTATGCCCCATCCATTGTGTCCTTCTACGCGACCTGGACTCCACGTGGCTACGCACAAAAAAAGGGCCCCGGCAAGAGCCGGGACCCCTCTTCATAACCGATCTGCGGGCGTTACCGCCTCCGATCAATGTTCCTTGTTCGCGTAGACCGACTTCTTCGTCAGATAGATGAGGCCGGTGAAGATGAACAGGAACACCATCACCATGAAGCCGGTGCGCTTGCGGTCCTCGAGGTGCGGCTCGGCGGCCCACATCAGGAACGCTGAAACGTCCTTGGCATACTGGTCGACGGTCTGAGGCGCACCGTCGTCATAGGTGACCTGGTCATCGGAGAGCGGCGGCGCCATCGCCAGCGCCGCGGCGCTTGCGAAAAAGGGATTGTAATGCGTGCCTTCGGCCACCTGGGTGCCTTCCGGCGGTTCCTGGTAGCCGGTCAGAAGCGCGTGGATGTAATCCGGGCCGCCTTCCTGGTAGGGCCAGAAAATGTCGAAGACGAACTGCGGGAAGCCGCGCTCGATACCGCGCGCCTTCGCGATCAGCGAGAAGTCCGGCGGTGCGGCACCATTGTTGGCCGCCGCAGCCGCTTCCTTGTTCGGGAAGGGCGACGGGAAGTGGTCGGACGGAACGGCCTTGCGGCTGAACATCTCGCCATCGGCGTTGGGACCATCCTGAACTTCGTAGTTGGCCGCGAATGCCTTCACCTGGGCCTCGGAGTAACCGAGATCTTCAAGCGTGCGGAATGCGACGAGGTTCATCGAGTGGCAGGCAGAACAGACTTCGGTGTAGACCTTCAGGCCGCGCTGCAATTGCCCCTTGTCGTAGTGGCCGAAGGGACCCGCAAAGGTCCATTCCTGCTGCTCGGGCTTGTGGATCGGGTAGTGAGGCGTGCCGCCGGCGGCGTGCTCCTCCCCGGCCGGCGCCTCTTCGGCGACCGCCGCTCCGAAACCGAGACCGGCGACGACAGCGAGTGACAGAATGCCTGTAACAAGCTTTTTCATTGTTGTGCTTTCCTTATCAATCGCTGTTCCGGTCAGGCGCTTACGGGCTTCGTCTCGACCTTGGCATTCTGCTTTTCCAAAACCGCTTCGGTGATGGAGTTCGGAATGCGCTTCGGCGTCTCGATCAGGCCGAGGAGCGGCATGATGACGAGGAAGAACGCGAAGTAGTAGAGCGTCCCAAGCTGCGACATGACGACGTAGAGGCCTTCCGCCGGACGCGAACCGAGCCACCCGAGCATGATGGCGTTCGCCACGAAGACCCAGAAGAACAGCTTGTACCACGGGCGATAGACGGCGGAGCGGACCTTGGACGTATCGAGCCAGGGCAGGAAGAACAGGATGATGATCGAGCCGAACATCACCAGGACGCCGCCGAGCTTGGAGTCGATCGGGCCGATATTGAAGGTGATGGCGCGCAGCATCGCGTAGAACGGCAGGTAGTACCATTCCGGAACGATATGGGCGGGGGTCTTCAACGCATCGGCCGGAATGTAGTTGTCCGGATGGCCGAGATAGTTCGGCATGTAGAAGACGAACCAGGCATAGACGATGAGGAAGACGGAAACGCCGAGCGCATCCTTCAGGGTCGCATAGGGCGTGAAGGCCACGGTGTCGGTCTTGGACTTCACTTCGACGCCGGTCGGATTGGTCTGGCCGGTGACGTGCAGCGCCCAGATGTGGAGCACGACGACGCCGGCGATCATGAACGGCAGCAGGTAGTGCAGCGAGAAGAAGCGGTTCAGCGTCGGCTGGTCGACGGCAAAGCCGCCGAGCAGGAACAGCTGGATCCACTCACCCACCAGCGGGAAGGCGGAGAAGAAGCCGGTGATAACCGTCGCGCCCCAGAAGGACATCTGCCCCCAGGGCAGCACGTAGCCCATGAAGCCGGTCGCCATCATCAGCAGGTAGATGACGACGCCGAGAATCCAGAGAATTTCGCGCGGCGCCTTGTAGGAGCCGTAGTAGAGACCGCGGGCGATATGCAGGTAAACGGCGATGAAGAAGAACGACGCACCATTGGCGTGCAGGTAGCGCAGCAGCCAGCCGTGGTTGACGTCGCGCATGATCTTTTCGACCGAGTTGAACGCAACGCTGGTGTCGGCGGCATAATGCATCGCGAGCACGATCCCGGTGAGGATCTGCACGATCAGCATCACTGAGAGCATGGCGCCGAAGGTGTAGGCGTAGTTCAGGTTGCGCGGCACCGGATAGGAGACGAACGAGTCGTGAACGAGGCGCGGCAGCGGAAGACGGGAATCAACCCACTTCTCTATGCCTGTCGTTGGCGTGTAGGTTGAATGTTCAGCACTCATTATCAGTAGTCCCCTCAACCGATCTTGATAACTGTGTCGGAAACGAACGTGAAGGTCGGCACGGCGAGGTTTTCCGGTGCCGGACCTTTGCGGATGCGGCCCGCCGTATCGTAGTGCGATCCGTGGCAGGGACAGAACCAGCCACCGAAATCACCGGCCTGGCCGAGCGGAACGCAGCCGAGATGGGTGCAGGAGCCGATCATCACGATCCAGTTCTCCTTGCCCTCGCCGGCGGAGCGATCGAGGTCGGTCGCCTGCGCATCGGTGGCGAGGTTGGCATTGCGCGCGACCGGATCCTTGAGGTCGTCGAGCGGTACGGCCTTGGCCTCTTCGACTTCCTTGTCCGTGCGGTTGCGGATGAAGATCGGCTTGCCGCGCCACTTCGCCGTCAGCGACATGCCAGGCTGCAGGCTCGAGACGTCGACCTCGATCGAAGCGAGCGCGAGCGTCGAGGCGTCCGGGCGCATCTGGTCGATGAACGGCCAGGCTGCCGCGCCGGCGCCGACAACGCCGGCCATGCCGGTGGCCAGGTATAGGAAGTCGCGGCGAGTGGGCTCGCCCATGGTCTCGCTTGAAGTCTCGTGTTCGCTCACGGCTAAAACATCCTCTCACGCAATGTCGCGGAAACCGCATCCGCCCCCGGCGCGCCTCCTGCCCCGTCCCCGAGCCATGGAATCACGCCTTGTCAACACGCTGGCACCCTGCCCGGCCTGCCGAGGCAAGCTCCGGATCGGGCGTCAGAATCCGGGAAATTCTGCACACAGATTCCCCGTCAATCCGGCGCGTTCTATGCTTGATCGCAAATTATGTCCAGCCTTGACAAGGGGTGACGGGCAGATTGTCGCGGGGGAAAGGCGCGGCCAATTGGCACAAGGGCTTGACGCGATCCCGGGGCCTTTTCGGCAGTCCTATTCCGCCGCCTCTTCACGCGCGATGAAGCCGCCCGACTGGCGCGCCCAGAGATCGGCGTAGAGACCGCCGCGTGCGATCAGTTCGGCATGGGTGCCGTCCTCGACGATGCGTCCGCTGTCCATGACCACGAGCCGATCGAGCGCGGCGATGGTCGAGAGCCTGTGGGCGATAGCAAGCACTGTCTTGCCCTGCATCAGGCGCTCGAGGTTGGACTGGATCGCCGCCTCGACCTCCGAATCGAGCGCCGAGGTCGCCTCGTCCAGGACGAGGATCGGCGCATCCTTGAGCATGACGCGCGCGATCGCGATCCTTTGGCGTTGGCCGCCGGAAAGCTTCACGCCGCGCTCGCCGACATGCGCATCGAAGCCCCGGCGGCCGCGCTGGTCCTCGAGGTTGACGATGAAGTCATAGGCTTCCGCCCGGCGGGCCGCTTCGATCAGTTGTTCTTCCGTCGCGCTGGGTCGGCCGAAGAGGATGTTGTCGCGGATCGAGCGATGCAGCAGCGACGTATCCTGGCTGACCATGCCGATCTGCGCCCTCAGCGATTCCTGCCGGACCGCGGCGATATCCTGTCCGTCGATCAGGATCCGCCCGCCTTCGAGGTCGTAGAAGCGCAAGAGCAGGTTGACGAGCGTCGACTTGCCGGCACCGGATCGGCCGACGATGCCGACCTTCTCGCCCGGGCGGATCGTGAGGGAAAAATCGTCGATGACGCCGCCGCCCCGGCCGTAGTGGAACGTCACGTGCTCGAAGCGGATTTCCGGCCGATTGACCTTGAGACCAGACGCGGCCGGCCGATCGACGAGCCCGATCGGCTGCGACACCAGCTCGGCCGAGTTCTGGATCGTACCGATGTTGCGCATGATCGCGTTGAACTGCGACATCATGCGGCCGAGCAGCATGTTGAGACGCAGCACCAGCGCCAGGGTGAAGGCGACGGCACCGGACGTGACCGCCCCGGCAAGCCACAGGTGAACCGAGTAGACGGCGATCACCGTCATCATCAGGCCGGAGAGCAAGGCCAGCGATGCCCTGACAGCCGTCAACAGCCGCGTGAACGGGATCACCGCCCCCTGGAAGCGATCGAAGCCGGCGCGGATATAGCGGTCATTCTCCTCGTCGCTGCCGAAAAGCTTGAGCGTCTGGATGTTCGAATAGGCGTCGACCATGCGGCCGTTGAGCATCGAGGCCATTTCCGCGGTCTCACGGGCATGCCTGCGCACACGCGGCACGAAATAACGGGCGAGCGAGAGGAAAACCGCGATCCAGAATGCCACCATCGCCGCGAGCCGCCAGTCGAGCTGGGCGATCAGCGCCATGGTCGAGGCGGTGTAGATGACGATGAACCACACGACCTGCAGTAGCGAAACGATGAGGTCGCTCGTCGCCTGGGCACCGGACCATACCTTGGTGACGATGCGGCCGGAAAAGTCGTTCTGGAAGAAGGTGAGCGACTGGCGCGCCACGTGAACATAGGCCTGCCAGCGGCAGAGATTGAGGAAGCCGGTGATGATCGCCTGCTCCTCGACGAGCGCCGCGAGCGCCACGGCAAGGAAGCGGAACACCAGCACCGTCAGCAGCATGAAGACGAGTTCCGGACCGTGGGCCGAAATCAGCCCGTTCCAGCCGTCCTCGGGCCTTACCGAATCGAGCACGTCGACGAGCCGGCCGACGAAATAGAAGAGCCCGGCCTCCAGCATCGCGACCAGACCGCCAAGCACCGCCATCGCGAAAAACGGACCCTTCGCCTGGCTGGCATAGAACCAGGCGAAGCCCCAGAGCGACCTCGGCGGCTGCAGCCGGTCGCGCGGCGCGAAGGGGTCGATCCAGTTCTCGAAAATCTTGACGATGGCGATGAGCATTGTTCCGATAATAGGTGGGTGGCGGACGACGGCAATGGGTTTTCGCCGGGACGGCGATTACAAATGCGTAAGGTCTTGTCCCGGCCTCTGACGGAAGTATCGAGACGGCGGACTATTCCGCCGCCTCTTCCTTTTCGACATCGTCGGCGATGAAGCCGCCGGACTGGCGCGACCACAGGTCGGCATAGAGGCCGCCTTTGGCGACGAGTTCGGCATGCGAGCCGGTTTCGACGATCCGGCCGGCCTCGAGGACGACCAGGCGATCCATCTCCGTCAGCGTCGACAGCCGATGGGCGATGGCGATCACCGTCTTGCCGGCCATAAGGGCGAAGAGGTTCTCCTGGATCGCCGCCTCCACTTCCGAATCGAGCGCCGAGGTCGCCTCGTCGAGAATCAGGATCGGCGCGTCCTTCAGGAAGACACGGGCGATCGCGATCCGCTGGCGCTGGCCGCCGGAAAGCTTGACGCCGCGCTCGCCGACCTGGGCGTCGAGTCCTCGCCTGCCGAGATGGTCTTCGAGCGACTGGATGAAGTCCCAGGCATTCGCCTTCTTCGCGGCGGCGATGACATCCGCGTCGCCCCCTTCCGGATGCCCGTAGGCGATGTTGTCGCGAATGGAACGATGCAGGAGCGAGGTGTCTTGCGTGACGACACCGATCTGCGAGCGCAGGCTGTCCTGGGTGACGGCGGAAATGTCCTTGTCGTCTATCCGGATCACGCCCTCCTCGAGGTCGTAGAAACGCAGGAGCAGGTTCATCAGCGTCGTCTTGCCGGCACCGGAACGGCCGACGAGGCCGATCTTCTCGCCGGGGCGGATGTCGAGCGACAGGCGGTCGATGACGCCGTTGGCCTTGCCGTAATGGAAGCGGACATTCTCGAAGCTGATCGCCCCCTTCTCCGCCTTCAGCACGGCTGCACTCGGCCGGTCGACGATATCGTGCGCCTTGGTCATCATGCCCATGCCGTCATAGACCGTGCCGATATTCTCGAACAACGCCGAGACTTCCCACATGATCCATTGCGACATGCCGTTGATGCGCATCGCAAGGCCGATGGCGACGGCGATGGCACCGACCGAGATCGCGCTCGTCAGCCAGAGATAGATCCCGAGCGCGCCGACGGCGAAGAGCGCCAGGCAGTTGTTCGTATAGACGAATACGTGGAACAGCGTGACCCGGCGCATCTGCCGGTAGACGGTCTCGAGGAACTCCTCCATGCCGGCGCGCGCATAGGTCTCCTCGCGCCCCGCATGCGAAAACAGCTTCACCGTCGCGATGTTGGTGTAGCTGTCGACGATGCGCCCGGTCATCATCGACCGCGCATCCGCCTGCTCCTTGGAGATCTTCTGCAGCCGCGGCACGAAATAGGCGACGATCGCAACATAGACGGCGAGCCATATGGCAAGCGGCACGACGAGGCGCCAGTCGGCGGTCGCCACCACGACCAGCATGGTCGTGAAATAACTCACCACATAGACGAAGACGTCGAGGATCTTCATCACCGTTTCGCGCACGGCCAGCGACGTCTGCATGACTTTCGTCGCCACGCGCCCGGCGAATTCATTGGCGAAAAAGGTCATGCTCTGCCTGAGCAGGTAACGGTGCATCTGCCAGCGCGCGATCATCGGGTAATTGCCGAGCAGCACCTGGTGCATCACGAACGAGTCGAGCGCGACCAGACCGGGCAGGCCGATGAGGATCAGCGCCGCCATCCACGCCAGCCTGCCGCCCTCGACCGAGAGAAAGCTCTCGCGATCCGCATTGGACAGCCAGTCGACGACGTTGCCGAGAAACTGGAACAGCGCCACCTCGCCGACGGCGATCAGCATGGTGCAGACGGACATGACCAGAAGCCACGGCGCCGCCGGCCGCGTATAGTGCCAGCAGAAGGCAAAGAGGCCCTTCGGCGGAAGCGTGGGTTCTTCCATCGGATAAGGATTGAGGCGGGATTCAAACCAGCCGAACATTGTCTAGCTCCTTCAGATAGTTTGAAGGAAGGCGGGTCTCCCCGCATTCTTTATCTTTGAAAAAATGCGAATTCCGGAAACGGCGCCGCAAAAGGCGGCTATACCCTCCGGAGAACCGGAGCACGCGTCATTCGATCGGCAGAAGGAGAAGACGCGGAACCGGTCAGGCTACGGCGGGCCAGGCTGCCCATGGGAGGCGTGTCAACATCAGCACTGTCATGCATGCCTCCTTCGGTTCGCGTTGAAGAGGCTTGAGCTTTACCCCTATTCGCGCGCCGTTGCCAGATTGTCGCAGGCATTTTTGTGCCCGTTTGCTTGCCGGCCCGCGGCCTGTTGCCAATACGGCACAGATTAGCGAGGCGAAAACCAGCAAGGCCAAATAGACGACGCCGCGGCAAGGCCGGCGATGGATTGCCGCGCAAATCGGTGTAATAGGCACTGTCGCGCTTCCACCTCCATTTCGCTTTAGCAGGCTGCTGAAAAAGCCCTCTGGCTTTTGGGTTTTTGCCGTGATTCCCTACGGCTGCAACAGAGGGACTGATT